>CAURSM010000040.1:0-3611 GCA_963528005.1 uncultured Eubacteriales bacterium | reverse complement strand
CCATTTACTTACGTATGTCAATGGACGGTGATGTTGGATTCCAGTGGAATCGAATTTTAGCGATGTCTTTAATCTCTATCATTCCTTCCCTGATTGTATTCTTCTGCGCGCAGGATGCCTTTATTGATGGTATCGCAGCCGGAGGCGTAAAAGGTTAATTGAATTAGAATGGGCGTAGTATTAAGTTGCTGCGCCCTTTTTGAATATAAGAAAAGAAAATGCGAGGTTAAGTCAGTATGAAACTTAGAGTTGCTTTAAAGACAGCACGTTCTGCAACCATTGAAACCATAACAGAGCAGATCTATGAATATGATACTCCTGGGACAATCTATGTAAATGGAGAAAGCCATGGAGAGACAAAAAAGACCGTATTTACTTTATTTGACTTAAAACCGGATATGGATTATAATATTTGCTTGGAAAGAGATGGAAAAAAGGCAGAAGTAGTTTTTCGTACCGATTATGAGTTTGTCACCTTAAATGTTCGTGAAATTGGGGCAAAGGGAGATGGCATTCAAGATGATACTCCCTTCATTCAGGCAGCGATTATGGCTTGTCCGAAAGATGGGAGAGTACTTATTCCAAAGGGTACCTACCACATTACCAGCCTGTTTTTAAAGAGCCATATCAAGATAGAACTTGCAGAAGGTGCCGAACTACAGGCGGATACAGACCGTAACAAATTCCCAAGGTTTCCTGGTGTCATTGAAAGCTATGACGAGAAGGAAGATTATAATCTGGGAACATGGGAGGGCAACCCCTTACCGATGTTTGCCGGAATTATTACTGGTATCGATGTAGAAGATGTTGTGATTTACGGAAGAGGTTTGATCAATGGACAGGCTGACTTTGATAACTGGTGGCACGATGTTCGACAGATGAAGATTGCTTTCCGCCCCCGTATGGTATTTTTAGAGAGATGTAAAAATGTCAGCTTACAGGGATTTTCATTAAAGGACAGTCCGGCGTGGGTGCTTCATCCCTACTTTAGCCAAGATTTGAAATTCATTGATTTAACCATCAATAATCCTGCCAATTCCCATAATACAGACGGATTAGATCCGGAATCCTGTAAAGATGTTGAAATCCTGGGGGTTCATTTTTCTTTAGGAGATGACTGCATTGCCATTAAGTCAGGTAAGATTTATATGGGAAGAAAGTTTAAAACACCTTCTGAAAATATTATGATCCGTCAGTGTCTCATGGAAAACGGACACGGAGCTGTTACCGTAGGAAGTGAAGTTGGAGCGGGAGTAAAGAATATTCATGTGGAAAATTGTTTGTTCCGCCATACGGACAGAGGTCTGAGAATTAAGACCAGAAGAGGACGTGGTAAAGATTCTGTGCTTTCCGAAATATATTTTGACCATATCCACATGGATCATGTTATGACACCTTTTGTGGTAAATAGCTTTTATTTCTGCGATCCAGATGGAAAATCCGATTATGTACAGTGCCGGGAAGCTTTGCCTCTTGATGAGCGGACTCCAAGCATCAAAGGGCTGTATTTCACTAACATAAAAGCAGAGAATTGTCATGTGGCAGCTTCCTTCTTTTATGGACTTCCAGAGCAGAAGATTGAGCGTATTGAGCTTAAGAATGTTGAAGTTTCTTTTGCAGAAGAAGCAAACAAAGGTGCACCAGCCATGTTAAGCGGAATCGAGGAATGCTCTAAGAAAGGATTCTTAATCAATAACGTTGAAACATTGATTCTTGAGCAGGTTTCAATTTCCGGACAAGAAGGGGAAGCATTTGATTTGACCAATGTGGAACATTATGATGTAAAATAAAGGAGAAGTTAATTATGCAGATTGGAATCCGGTTACATGATGTAGCACCAGGCACAATAGAAGAACGATTAAAGATTGCACAGGAACAGGGGTTTAGCTGCGCTCATCTGGCATTAACCAAAACGGTGAAGGAACATTCTGTAGAGGACTCTGCATTGACTCCAGGCTACGCGACCTATCTTCGCAAGTTGTTTGCAAAATATGATGTGGATATTGCCGTGTTAGGCTGTTATCTGAATCTGGCACATCCTGATCCAGTTGAGCTTAAAAAGATTCAGGAACGATATTTTGCACATCTTCGGTTTGCATCCATTTTAGGCTGCAGCGTAGTGGGGACCGAAACCGGGGCACCTAATGCAGAATACCGCTTTGTACCGGAAAGTCACACAGAGGAGTCTTTACAGACTTTCATTAAGAACTTTCGCCCTGTGGTAGAATGCGCGGAAAAATTTGGTGTTATTATGGCAATAGAACCAGTGTGGAGCCACATTGTATATGACTCCAAACAGGCGTTAAAGGTATTAAAGGAGATCAATTCACCGAATTTAAGAATCATCTTAGATCCAGTAAACCTTCTTTCTGTAGAAAATAGTGTTCGTTATGATGAGGTGATTACAGAAGCCATTAAAGATCTGGGTGAGTATACAGATGTGGTTCATATGAAAGACTTTGTCATCGAAGGAGATAAGGTTGTTTCAGGTGCGCCTGGAAGTGGTACCATGAAGTATGATACCATTCTTAATTTTATAAAGAAAGACAAGCCATTTATCCAGATGACCATTGAGGACAGCACTCCTGATAATGCAGAGTGGTCCAGGAAGTTTCTTGAGGAGTATCCTTGTAAATAATTTAGATAAATCTGCAACTGGTAAGTCTTTATAATTGCAAAACGAGCTTTGAATCCCTTTATGGGTTTCAGAGCTCGTTTTTTGCATCCTATAAGGTTTGTATTCTGGTAAAGCCCGGAGCTTTATTCTGTGATGTGTCTAAACAGATAATAATATTCTGTACTGTGAATCAAGCTGAATTCTCCCTGCTTCATGCCTGGGACGATAAAAACCTTGGTTTTTGGTACCATATCAATTAGTTTGTGGATGGAAGCATCCATTTTCTTTATCTCTTTTGAACCTAGAATAATAAGTAGGGTTGCATTAGTGTTTTTTAGTGAGTCAGAAACAGCGTAAC
The DNA here is from genome assembly GCA_963528005.1 of uncultured Eubacteriales bacterium. Taxonomy (GTDB): domain Bacteria; phylum Bacillota; class Clostridia; order Lachnospirales; family Lachnospiraceae; genus Lacrimispora. Next base: position 636 of record CAURSM010000040.1, on the reverse strand, counting down.
TTGCGTGATTGGTTGATATGTTGACTAGAGTCTCTCTCGTCATAGAGCTTATGTCTTTATAAAATTGGATCACCTGATTCTTGTTAATACACAATTCTCTGGCTCTTATTTTTGCATACCATTTCCGGTGGTTTAGGCTATATAAAAGCTTTCCGGTTAGTGCGGATAAGAACGTCAAGGCTTTTGATGGGACCACCCAAGGGCTTTCGATGATGGCGTACCTGGCAATATCCGCCCTTTGTGACAGTGCTTCAACTACGATTTGTGCACCTAAAGTTGAACCGCCCAGAGCAAAAATATTGCCTCCATTGTGTTCATCAATGTAGTGTATCAGTTTATCAGCAGAGTCTTTGATGCTGACAAATGTGGTCAGTGCATCTTCTCCATGCCCATCTATGGTTGGAGCAACAATGTGATAGTCTTTTTTTAACAGTTCAATGGTGCCGGCTAAGGACCACCAGGAAAGGCCGCCTTCATGGAGCAGGATTATGGTTGGAGATTTGATATCTCCAAATTCTTTGAATTTCATATTAGTAAGATACCTCCTTTCCTCTGGCAGAAGGTTATTTCCCTGACCCCAGGGTGTCGGCAAGATGATCCAGATAAGAGGTATGGGCTATGGCCACTACCTTATCA
>CAURSM010000039.1:0-4915 GCA_963528005.1 uncultured Eubacteriales bacterium | reverse complement strand
CTTTTTCTCCGTACTTCTGTCCAGTCTTTTCCCCAGACTTCTGCCAGCTTTTCTCACCATACTTCTTCCCAGTCTGCTCTCCAGCTTTAGACCAGGTCTTTTCTCCTGATTTACGCTCTGCCTTTTCTCCAGACCTCTGACCAGTCTTTTCCCTGGTTCTTTCTCCCTTTTTCTCACCTTTTATCATTGCATCACCACGAAATTTTTCTTTATTAAACCTATTATCTGCCATTCATTTATCCACCTTTTTATTAACATCAAACATAACAAACCCCGGCTTATCAGTTAAGGAATCTGCTTCTGACTTTACGCCGGGCTATCAGTGTTTTCGATATTTACTTCTATTATAATACATTCTTCCCCATAAAACCATTAAAATCCTTCTTACTGCTGAAAAAGGCTTGCATTTTCATTTCACAAGGATATAATTATTAAAAAAACACAAAGGAAATATAATGATGGACGATGAAAACCAATCTTATTATTTGGATAAAACTCTATATAAAGGAAGACCTCTCAATCCAGTTGGACGCCTTCCAAAAGAAATGCGCGCCTATGATTTCTTAGATCAACTAAAAATTCCGTTTGTTCGACTGGACCACTCTCCCCTTCCTACCATTGAGGCCTGTCAGGAGATTGATTCTATCCTGGAAACTCAAGTGTGTAAAAATTTATTTCTTTGCAATGCTCAAAAAACCAACTTTTATCTTCTCCTGTTGCCTGGACACAAGAAGTTCCGTACCGCAATCCTTTCCAAGCAAATAGGGTCTGCTCGATTATCCTTTGCGGAACCTGAATTTATGGAGAAATATTTGGATATCACCCCTGGCTCTGTTTCTGTTTTAGGTCTCATGAATGATAAGAACAAGCAGGTTCACCTACTCATTGATGAGGATGTTCTATCTCATGAATATTTCGCTTGCCACCCCTGTATTAATACATCTAGTTTGAAGTTTAAAACGAAAGACCTCTTAGACAAGCTATTACCTGCTATCAGCATTGACTACACTCTCGTTCATTTGCCATAAAAAACAAGTGATTTTAAGTATTAAAAAAGGGGCAGGTTTCTTGACCCCTGTCCCGTAACTTTATCTAAATCCTGTATTCTTCATAATATGGCAGCCCAACTATTCTGGTAAAATGCTATCTGGTTTTTTCCAGATTCTTTCGCTCGATACATTGCGCGATCAGCTTGAAAGAAAAGTTCCTGATAATTCTCTTTCTTCTTTCCAGAACTTGATACGATTCCTATACTAGCTGAGATACGTCCTTCTTCCTCAGGTACAATGCTTTCCACCATATCTAAAAGGCATTTGGCTCTCTCACCAACATCTTCACTTGAGGTGAAAACCACAAATTCATCTCCCCCGACTCTTCCAACCAAATCAGGCTCTGGGAATATATGACATAACATTCTTCCTACTTCCTCCAGCATACGATCTCCTGCCGGATGACCAAAGCTGTCGTTGATTTCCTTAAAATTGTCAATATCAATCATGCACAGCCAGCCAATGCGGCCACCTTTTAGCTTTTCTTCTACCCGAAGCTCAAAAGCAGTCTTATTGTATACTCCAGTCAATCCATCCTTTAAGCACTGTAATAAGAGCTGCTCCTCTCTTTTTTTCAGACTCGTGATGTCTTGTAATTTACCAATCAGGCTTACCGGCTTATTCGTTCCCTCCTCCCATTTTGTACTCAATTTGCATGAGCACCAATGGTATGGTTCTCCAGTCTTTCCAAGACAGATCTCTGTGGATAAGACCTCTCCAAATTCGGGAGCATTATCCTTGTATGTATCAAAGAAATCTTTGAATGCAGACAAATTAAGCTGCCCTTTCGCATTGGCTGATAAATACAACTGTTGGTCCTGGTAAATATATTCAAATAAAACTGTATCTGCAAAATGGATTATATTTCTATATAGATGATCCGCCTCACTGTAATGGAAGAATTTATACTCTTTATGAGTGCTCCCATTGACCAATTCCTTTCTCGATTTTCCTACCATGATACTTCCCCCTGTACCTTCCGGAATCCATCATTCCGCATCTTTTCCACTGGTATAACATATATGATAACGCTTTTCAAACGTATATGCAACTTGTTTTTTAGGTATTATTACGCATATAATACGTAATGTTTGGATAGATTATCCTATATGATTAACCAAGAGGTGATTATGTTGAATGAGCAGTTCGTAAGGAATCGAATCACAGAGCTCCGCCTGAAAAAAGATATCTCTGAGTATCAGATGAGCCTTGATTTAGGAAAAAACAAAAGCTATATTCAGGGAATCTCTTCCGGGCGGTCAATGCCTTCTATGAATCAGTTTTTTGAAATTTGCGATTATCTTGAGATATCTCCCAAAGAATTTTTTAATACGGAAAAAAAGGAACCACCTCTATTCAACGATGTGGTGTCCTTAATGAAGCATTTGACCACAGAAGATTTGGAAGCAGTTTTTCCAATCCTGCTAAGACTAAAGAAATTGGCAGGAAAATAAAAGGAAGCAGGACCACAACTCGTATGGTTCTGCTTTCTTTTATTTTTAAACTGACTTCGTGTTTTCTTTTAGCCATAAAGCTTCTTCATTTGAAAGAAATGGAGATAACTTTTCATAAACATCTTTATGGTAATTATTTAAAAGTTTCACATCTTCCTCTGTCATTATAGAAGTATCAAGAGCCTCTAGATCAATGGGTGCCATTGTTAAAAACTCAAACTCCATAAACTGACCATATTCATTTTCCTCTGCCTTTTTGCAAACGATCAGATTTTCTGTTCTGACGCCATGGCTTCCTTCTATATAAACACCAGGCTCATCAGAGGTAACCATGCCTTCCTCCAAAATCGCATTGTCCTGTCTTTCAGGAACCATACGCCAGCGAATTCCATTGGGACGCTCATGGACATTTAATAAATAACCAACTCCATGACCGGTTCCATGATCGTAGTTAATTCCACGGCTCCAAAATGGTTCTCTTGCCACATAGTCAAGAGTCAGACCACGACAGCCATATAAAAACTTCACAGCCCCCAGGCGCAGCATACTCATAACAGTCAGTGTAAAATGTTCCCGCTCTGTATTAGTAAGAGGTCCCACTGCAATGGTTCTGGTTACATCTGTGGTACCTTCATAATACTGTCCGCCAGAATCCACCAAATATAAACCTCTTGGCTCGATAACCGTATCGTTTTCTGGAACAGCTTTATAATGGCACATGGCTGCATTTGCTCCATAAGCAGAAATTGTATCAAAGCTTAAGCCCAAATTTCCTTCCTGTTTGGAACGAAGCTCGTCCAAATAATTCTGAGCACTCACCTCAGTGATTCTTTCTTTTCCAACGTTATGTTTTAGCCAGTAAATAAATTTTACCAGAGCAACGCCATCCTTAATGTGAGCTTTTTTCATATTTTCTACTTCAACAGGATTTTTTAAAGCCTTAGAAAGTACCGTTGGATTCATCTTATCAATGATTTTGTTAGAATCCGCAATCCCCTTTACGATGGAGTAATTGACTTTCCCTGTTTCCAGAAGAATCTTTTGATCTTTTAACTGACCAACTGCTTCATAGATGCTATCATATGGGAAAATGCTTACTCCTAACTCCTTTAAATAAGCCTTAACTTCTTCATTTAATACCTGATCATTGATAAACAAAGAAAACTCATCAAGGGTAATTAAAGCATATGCTAGAACCACAGGAGTGCACTCAATATCATTTCCTCTGATATTAAGAAGCCAGGCAATATCATCAAGAGTCGTTAAAACATGAGCAGTTGCCTTTTCCTTTTTCATCTTGCTGCGAAGGTCTTTGATTTTTTCTGAGGATGCTAATCCTGCATAGGATTCTTTTAAGATCCAAACGGATTCAGCGGAAAGGCTTGGGCGTTCTTCCCATATCAAGTTCACAAGATCTTCTTCATTGGAAAGGGTGATGTTCTTTTCCCCTAACAAATCTTCTAGCTCCTGTCCATTCTGACCGTTTACTACACGTCCATCAAATCCAAGACATCCGCCCTCTGGAAGAACCTGGTCTAAATACTCTTCGATTGTTGGAACTCCTGGATATCCCATCTTGCGCAGAGTAATGCCACTGCCCTCAAGCTGTTTGGCTGCCTGAACAAAGTATCTGCCATCGGTCCAAAGTCCAGCTTCGTTCTTTGTAATTACTGCCGTACCTGCAGAGCCTGTAAAACCAGTCATGAATTCTCTGCATTTAAAATAACTCCCTACGTATTCAGATTCATGAAAATCAGAGGTAGGAATCATATAAGCATCCATATTTCGCTCAGCCATTAAGCTTCTAAGCTTTTCAAGTCTTTCCTTAATCATCATTAAGTCTCTCCTTTTTCTATATTGCATGTGCCATTTAATGAATTAATCCAAAATGAAGACAGGCATTTCTTATGCCGTCCTGATCAATGGGATCTGTCACATAATCAGCTGCACGTTTCAACTCTTCCATGGCATTTCCCATGGCAATCCCTTTTCCTGCTGCTTTTATAATATCGTAATCATTCATACTGTCCCCAAATGCAACAGTCTCTGATAATGGTATTTTAAAATACTCGCAGAGTCGAAGTAATCCCACTGCTTTTGACGCTTTTCGCTCTACCACATCTGCACCTTTTTTATCCGCAAACATATGAACATGAATCTCTGGAAATTCTTCCTCCATGGCTTTGGCACCAATTTCATCTCCCATATAAGCCATGGTTCTTACGTTAAGCTCTAAAAGTTTATAGGGATCATTAAAGTTCCTTCTGGATTGGCCCCAAAGTGAGATGTCATGGGCTTTTACCCCTTCTGGATTTACATAGTAATCCCATTCTTCTACGGTAGTTCCAACACTATAAGGCGTTTTCTCCGTATATTTTAATATCTGCTTTAGCAAGTTCTTGTCAAAAGAGT
>CAURSM010000038.1:0-5720 GCA_963528005.1 uncultured Eubacteriales bacterium | reverse complement strand
TTTAGAATTTTCAGGGTTTTACATACTGTTCAATCTTCTGTTTTCAAAGTGCTTTGTTGTGTCTCTCGATCAGCAACTCATGTAGTATATCACGCAGCGTTTCGTTTGTCAACAACTTTTTTTATTTTCTTCAATCGACTTTTTTCGACTGCCGATGCGAGGTGTTCGCCATCGGATCTATAATATATCATGTCCCAAAGTGAATGTCAAGGGAATTTGTCGCATTTGTTTGAACAATTTTTCAGAACTTGGCTTTTCTCTTGTATTACGGGCATATTTCAATGGTTTTCCCTTGAGAATGGGAAAAGAAAAAATCTACAAACCAGGTGATTGCTCCCTTTGTTTGTAGATTTGTTTTAATTGCATATTGGATAAATACAACTTTTCCGTTATTTGAGCCCCTGCAGGACCCCTAGAACCATGAGATTCAGGAAATTATGATTATATAGGTAGGAAAGCCACTTACTGGCTTCAATCTGCCGAGATAGTGCAAATCCCCATGTGGTTCCTGAGAATGCTGTGATTAAGATACAGGCGAGCCAAAGGAAGACAAGTCCCTGGATTCCTCCCAGCAGAGCCCCTGCGATCTTATTCATTCCGGATATAATAGGAAGTCTTGCTATGAGATCCAACCAGCTTACGATTAACTTCATGGCTAAGTAGACCACTGCAAACAAAATGACAAATCCTACGGAGTTTAAAATCTTATTTGCAAGGTAGTTTCCAATGTAATCTGTAAACCTTTGTACGCCAAGGAGCTGATACATCTCACTGTTGTTGTTTTCAATCAGGGCACTTTTCATATTCTGAGGCAGATCAAGCTTTTCAATGACGGTCCGCTGAATGGAAGGGACCTCAGAAGTGGTCTCACCTGTATTATCTTCTCCCTGAAGGCCAACAGACTTTTTCATACTCTCAGATATGGTCTGCTGGAGTTTTGTATTCTCTTTTATATATCCTGTTACGGTTGGTAATGCAACACGGACTATGGTAAGTGATAGAATCACTGCCAGCATTGACACAACCAGCCGGATAAATCCTTTGTGATGGCCATATAAAACCATTCCCAATAGATAAATACCAGCTATTATTGATAACCAGTTTTCCATATAGAGCTTCGTCATAATTGCCTTCCAAATACCAGGCGGTTGATAGCGGCTGCTACTCCGTCCTCATCGTTGGTCTCTGTGATATAATTTGCTTCTGCCTTTAGTTCCTCACTTGCATTTTTCATAGCAACTCCAACTCCTGCCATACGAATCATGGTGAAGTCATTTTCGCCATCTCCAATTGCCATGGTCTGATCTCTTGAAATGCCCAGGTGATCTGCAAGGCGGTAAATGGCTTCTCCTTTTGATGCACCAAGAGCGTTGATCTCCAGGTTGTTAGGAATGGAGGAGGTAACTAATATATTGTCCCACTGATCCAGATCTGCCCTTAACCTAGCTCGTCCTTCCATATCAGGGAAGAATAAATTGATTTTTTCTACAGGCTTACCGGCTTCCTTTACATAGTCTATGATATTAGGATGAATGTCTCTGGTGTTTCTGACCATCTCCTGTAATGCATCGGATAGACAATAGTGGGATAGATTTTCAAGAAATCTTCGTTCTGTGATTCCTCTTCCTTCTATATAAGGATCATACATTACCGGATAGTCATTCACAAAATTCAGCAGTTCCATGGCCAGTTCCCAGGTCAGCATACGAGTATCAATTATAGTCTCTTTTTCCAGATCATGAATGACAGCACCATTGGTGGCTATGGCATATCGAATGCCTTCTATCCCTTTCAACTCCAATGGTATGCCGTCTGCTGTGCGTCCGGTACAGGGAACAATGATAATTCCGTTCTGAATACATTCAGATAGTGCCTTACGATTCGTGTCTGAAAGCTGTTTTTTACTGTTCAGTAGAGTTCCGTCCAAATCAAGTGCAATAAGCTTAATGTTCAATTTTATACTCCATTAATATATGAAATGTTCTTCTTGTAAAACCAGAAGTCCGTCTTTATCGTATTTTGAAGAGAAGAGATTCTTAAATCTCTTACCAAAGGAAGGCTTTTCTGCCCGATCTGCCGCTTCTTCAATCAGACCTTCTGCTGCCGATCTGCTTAAAGCGATTCCGTCTTCTTCCATAATCTCAATTCTCTCATATAAAGCAAGCATGCTTTTGCCTGTGATGCTGCAATCGATTTCATTGGCGTAGCGGCAGGCATATTGAGCGAACTCATCAATATCCATCTCTTCGTTATGAGCATAAGAAGCTGCTTCTTCACGTACAGATTGGCTAACCTCCTGGTCCACGACTCTGCTCTGAGATTCTTTTTTATTTCTGGAGAAGAACTTTTTACGGGGAGTAGTTTTTTCCTCTATGGGTTCCTGGGAATCATATTCTTCCTCAGGGAGATAATTACTTTCATCTTCATATCCATAATCTTCCTGATAACCGTCCTGTGGGCTATAGGAATCTTCGGCTTGGTAACTGGCTTGCGAATGATAGGTATCTTCTTGCTGGAACGAAGGAGCTACGTAACTACTCTCAGGCTGTTCTCTTAGAATCTGAGGTTGAGAGACTGAGGTCTGAGACTTTGAAACCGGTGTTACTTCTCCACTTCCAATACACTCGAACTTGCTGGCAAGTGCAGGATGCTCCCTATGAAGGATCTCCATCTGCTTTGGATTATCTATTAGGACAACAATCATTCCACTTGTATCCTGGCTCATGATCTGATTTAATTCATTCAGAGCATCAGAGGTAAGATCTCCAGCTTCTTCCACAACAAGGTCTTTCCCTGCAAGTTTATCTGCACAAGCAAGCACTCCACGCTTTGAAAGCTTGGAACCAGTGATTTTGGCAACTGGATTATTAACTCCATTTTCCTTATGAATTTGCTTTAAGGCTTCTACTGCCATAGAAAGACCCTTTTCAGGGGTTCTTGCTTCTATCATAAGATGATTTCGTACAGGGGCCTCTTCCAGCTCATCTTCGTCTTCCTCATAGAGGTCTTCAAACTGTAAATGGTCTGCCTGAACGTAATCCGGCTCTTCTCTAGCAGGCTCAGAGTAACTTTCATCTGCAAAATTATTTTCTGAGTCATATGATTCATAAAGAGGTTCTGCCGTTACAGCGGACTGTTCTTCGGCGTGTTCATCGCTGCTTTCATAGTCTGACTCTTCCGAATCGATTTCACTGTATGGAGAAATATTTGGTGTTTTTAAATCCTGGGCGTTGAACTGGTTATCATCGAATTCTCCTATGTCATACTGGGACAGCTGAGACTCATCCAGCCCTGGGCCTGTTATGTCTTCTTCTTCGATCATAGGCTGGGAATTAAATTCCATTTCCTCTTCCTGTGAAAAATAAGATCCTTTTGGCCGTTTCACAGAAGTCATAGGACGACCGACTCTTCGGATGTCTTCTAAGACTCTTGTGTGTTCCAGCTTTGCTTCCTGCTGAAATTCTGGTTCCTCATAGGATATCTTTGATAACTCTCTTGCCAGTGTTTCCTGGACATCAGCTTCCTCCATGGAGGCTACTAAGTTAGAGGTCATAGGGTCTTCTTCATACAAAAACTCAGGCTCCTGTGGAGCTGGCTCTTCATCGTAATATTCTTCCTCAGGTTCTGCTTCTTCTGAAGGCATATCCCCACTTCTATATCTTTGCTCCACTGCACGAAGTCTCGCTTCATACTTGTCCCTGTTTTCTACAAGGTCCATCTGATAATGGGTGAGGGGAGCATATTTAATCTTTAAATCCATTGCCTTATCTACATATTTACCAAGGCCGAACATAAGCATGATCCGGTCACAAGTCTCCACGCAGCGATCAGGCATACCAGCCAGGCTGTATAATTCAGCAAGCTCGTATAACCATTTCTCGTCAAGTTCCACACTTGTGTAGGACTCCAGGGAATGAATGAGTTGTTGTGCTGGAGCTCCCTTTGATTTAAGAATCATGTAGCGAAGCAGCTGCTGTCTTGGATCGTCAGAGGCCAAATCACCAAATTCTTTATAATAAGCTTCCGCTTCTTCGATATTGCCTTCTTTGATCGCCAGCTCTGCCAGCTTATATAACAGGCGCTTTCCAATGGGGGCACGCTCATAAGCCTGTAGGAGAATTCCTTTGGCTTCCTGATATTCTTTATTTTTCTCGTATACCATGGCTACCATGGATAGTAGATTGGTGTTGCGTACTCTTCTCCAGTCAATGGTATCGGCTATCTTCATAGCCGTCTCATAGTCTTCTTTGCCGACCAGTTTTTTAATCTGTTCAACCTTTATATTAAACTCGTACTTATCCATTATTTGCATCTCCTAACAAGGCAAATGAGTTACAGTTCGATCCTGCCCTCCAGGGCCCGTAACAATGTAACCTCATCTATGTACTCTAAATCTCCTCCAACGGGTACCCCGCTGGCTATACGGGTAACTCTAATTCCGGTAGGTTTAATCAGTTTGCTGATATACATGGCTGTTGTCTCTCCTTCAAGACTGGAGTTGGTGGCGATTATGACTTCTTCCACATCTCCTTGCAGCCTCTGCATTAATTCTTTCAGCTTAATGTCTCCAGGTCCGATTCCCAACATAGGGGAAATGGCTCCGTGGAGAACATGGTAAACACCTTCAAACTTCCCGGTTTTCTCATAGGCAGCTAAATCTCTTGTATCTTCCACCACCATAATTACCTTATGATTGCGTTTTTCGCTCATACAAATAGGACATCGTTCCCGATCTGTCAGGGTAAAGCATTCCTTGCAGTAATGTACATTGCGTTTTGCTTCTGTTATGGATGAAGCAAGGCCTGACACTTGTTCCTCCGGCATATTAATGATATGAAACGCCAGACGTTGTGCGGATTTACTGCCAATGCCCGGAAGCTTTGACAGCTCTTCGATTAATTTCGTTATCTGACTGCTATAGTAATCCATAATTAGAACGGAAAGCCTCCGCCTAAACCACCGCCAAGCCCTCCGGTAAGCTTCGCCATAGCAGAACTACTCTCTTCCTCCATTTGGCGGAATGCTTCATTGGTGGCTGCCATAATTAAGTCCTCTAACATCTCAATGTCTTCTGGATCAACAACTTCCTGAGATAGCTTTACAGATGTCACTTCTTTTTTACCAGATACTGTGACGCTCACTGCTCCGCCGCCTGATGTTGCTGTGTACTGCTTATCTTCAAGGGTCTTTGTTGTCTCTTCCATCTGACGCTGCATCTTCTGTGCCTGCTTCATTAAATTGTTCATATTACCAGGCATTGCGCCTGGAAAACCGCCACGTTTTGCCATGGGATCTATCCTCCTGATTTTCCTGTTTTATGGTTCTTCTGTTTTATGGTTCTTCTATTGTAATATCCATTAAAATGTTTGTTTTTAAATCTTCTTCGCTGACGTAAATGGTATCCAGGCGTTCGCCTCCGCCGCGAATTCTTGTCTTAAAGTCAATGGACTTTTTGTAATGATCTTCCACGTATCGTTTTAAATTCGTGATAACAGCTTCCCGGCTTCCGATCATGTAATTGCTCTGATCATCAAAAACGATGCATAAGCAGCTTTCTCCGGCAGGTTCCACCACAGTATCCTGAAAACTGGCTCTGATTGGACCCCCTAGCTCCCTGGCAATCTTTCCCCATTCGCTTCGGACTAAATTCAAGTCCTCTAGCTGACCTTTTGGTAGAGCCACACGCTCCGAAGGAGTCATCTCTTCTTCTGGGGCTGATG
>CAURSM010000037.1:0-6974 GCA_963528005.1 uncultured Eubacteriales bacterium | reverse complement strand
AACTACACAATGTCATTATAATGACATCTGCGTCTTCAATTTTGCCTTTATACATTCAACCTGCGCCTTAAACGGTATTAAATCTCAATCAATTCTTTTGACTCTTTTGAATAAGCATTTGCGTTAAAGAATGTATTGCCCCACTTGACACCGCTAGCACTCTATTCACACTCCATACCAGCTCTATATGATAAGCATCGCCAACAACTACGGACTTTTTGGTAAAAGAAAACGCCCCCACAGCAATGCTAGCCCTTTATCCATGCCTTCGGCAACATCGATAATTTCACGTCATGCTATTACACTCAATTATAGCATCCATCATTACCTTTCCTCGTGTTTGAAGAATTCCATTTAATACAGATAAATTGGTTTGTGAATATAAAACACACTCCATTTTATCATTTACAAAAGACCTGATCAAATAATTATTTTCAGCAAATTTAGGCCAGCTTCCAAATGAAATGTTTAACCAATATGTAATTGGATTATCCGGTGTCTGGGTTTTTATTGCTTTTAAATACTTATAATATTCTTTTTCCATACCAACAGGATCATTATAATCCTCATTATCATAATAAGCTTTAATTACCTTTAGTACTCTGTCAAATTGTTCGTTTAATCCCTTATGAATAGTCTGCATACATAGGGATTTTATTAAAGTGCCATCCTCTTTCCTATAATCAACTTTATTCGTAGGTACTGGAATAAAATTCCCCATTGTTCCAGTCACACGGCAAAACATATTGATACTTTCTCTTTTGTTTAAATTCGTAAAATATATACCGTATATTTCATTCTCACTATAATCAAGAAACTTCTCCCAATCAATTCTTTTTCCAACAATTGATTCGAGAGGCGTTTGCAGTGAAATTAACATTTCGCCACTCATGCTGATATTTGTGTCGATGAATGAATGCCTTAATATCTCCTTATTACCAAATTATCTTTTCTTGTTTTTTCTTACGATCAAATTCGGCCACAACATACTATATAATTCGCATATCTCTTTGGATTTATAATATCCACACCCATCAACTTCATAACTTTTATTTGCTTTACTTTTATACGCAGCAAGTTTATGTATTTCATTCATCTGCTCAATCCAATCTTGCTTTTCATCTACATTGTTTAATTTCATTGACTCCCGTGCACAATCTGCCTCTCTAAAATTAAAGTTTAGCATATCTCATTTACCTTAAAAGCTAATTAATCAGTCGAAAAGGTTCCTGCTACTAATAGTTGTTATCATTTATTTTTATATCAGAAAAAGGGGATACCAAACCGTCCCCCTTTTGTCTATCAGCCCTTTGGGGGAAACGGATCATTACCGTATGAATCTCTTTCCCGTATCCTGCCATCTCTTCCATGTATTAGTAACTCTGTCTGTTGGTTTCTTGAGATTTCCCTAGCTCTTTGTATAGTTTCTGTCTGAGTTTCTGTTCTTGCTGTAGCCCTCACCTTTTACTTGCCAACCGCCATCTTTATGGGGTGTCACATGCTGATTTTTATTCATTTTATTTTTCCTCCAATAATTTTCTTACATCCTCTTTCCAATTTTCCTTGTGGATTAACCTAGTATCTTGCAAATTACCATTTAATATCTGTGCTTTTGTAAGTTTGGATAGTTCCTCCCAATTATCAGTAAATACATATGTTGCATTATTGGAGTATACACTTTCTAAAACATATAAATTTTTCTCTTTGAAACCAAAAATCACATAACCTCTAAAACCCGATTTTCCATATGCCCTAAAATCAGGAAAAAATCCGTTTATGAATTCGCATTTATCTAACATCATTTTTCGCTGTGTCTTGGACCTGCCTTCAGAAATATTATCTAAATCTTTTTCCATCTCATTCCATGGATATTCGCCTTGAGGTAATATTTCCCAATTAAGATAAATGGTTTTTATCGGAGTCAGTGTGTTCAGTTGGTCCGTTAAAATTTCACACTCCTCAAAATTGGTAAGAAAAATATTAATAGTGTTCAAAATAAGTTTATAATTTCGAGAATTATACGCTACCATGTCAGTTATGACCATAAGTTTACCCGAATCATCATATTTTAAAACTAATTCTATGCTATATGGTTCATATTCTATCTGCGGAAAACGCTCACGCGGAATATCAACATACTCTGAAATTTCTCTTGTTTCTCCTCGACCTGCCCATTCCAGCCTCGTCCACCATAGGGTTTGATAATATTTCTCTTTTGGCTGTGTTTTATCAGAAACATAAAATTTTTCCGCATTTCTCGCTGTAGTCGGATTCACAATCCTAGGAAGTATTCTCTCCCCCTCTTCAAGATTATCCGTAAAACCTAAATCTACCAGTTTTTCCTTAAATCTCATAGCATCTCGCAATGCCATTACAATTTTTTCTCCATCCTCAAGCCATTCCAAACATGTAAGCCTGTTTATTCTCTTTTTCTTAATAATCAATCCTTTTCCTCCATTTTTTAGAATTATAAATCTACTCTTGCAATTTTGAAAGGAAAATGGTACACTTCTAAGGTTAAATAATAATTATGTACCAGATTTCCTTAGCCTAGCATTGGTATCTATTCCCGTAGGTATCAATGCTTTTTTCTACAATCAATGGAACCACCCCCCTTACTTTGTTTTGTATCTTCTTTCTCATTTAGCCAATCGTAAAAATGTTGTAAAGATTGAAAGTGTATCAGATCCATTCTTTCATAATCTATATCAAATACGCAAGAAGGTAAATGATCAATCGCAATAACATAGTCCCCTTTTTCTAACGGATACCTTTTATTCCGATTTTTACATATTTTCTTTAGAGAAGGCTTGCTTTTTACAGCCAAAGTCTCTAAATATATTTCCGAAAAAACTTTCTTTTTATCTTTTGATATCGTGATACAGTCTTCTTTTGAACAATAGATTGAGAAAATCCGGTTATGTGCCATCAAATCACACTCCCTTTAATCTTCATATTTAATAATGTTCGGAATGCCACTATACCGCCCATTTAAATATGCCAATTCTATGTTTAGGTCAGAACGGGATTCTCCACTTTCAAACTCATCCAAACGAACGAATTCAGATTCACCATTACGATTTGATACAAAATAAATTTCGTCCTTCCGTAGTTTTCTTAAATTTAGAAGGCGAGATTCATGTGTAGTTATAATGAGCTGATTACTGTTTGGATTATCTGGATTTAAGTACATTGATATAAGTTGTTCAGTAAGTAATGGATGTAAACTTCTATCAATTTCATCAACAATATATGTCACATCTTTCTCTGGCGTTGTTATCATCTCTAATAATTCCAAAATCCTTTTAGTTCCATCAGACTCCTCTTTAAACTCATATTTTCCGTAGTTTCTGTGGCTAAATTGAACCGTCTTAATATTTTTAATACCACTTGCATCTATTTCAACTATATAATAACTATCCCCCAAACGTATGCTTACAGGAACAATCTCACCATTTTTATTGCCTTCTTCTTGGCACATTTCCTTAAAATCGGCTTCAATTTCTTCTACAACTGATGCTGGCACATCTTTAAACATCTGTTCTATGGAAATATCAACATATGACATTTTGTCTATAGGAATATCAAGCTCTACCAAGCACTCAAATAGCTTTTCATTATTTTCTTCATAATTCAAAAAACTATAAGCACCCAAATCGGAAGAACTATTCGGATAAACAAACTTCATTTTTGTTAAAAACCAACGATACAATAATCTAAAATATTGTAATGAAGGATCAGATGTAAATAAGTTTCCTTTTTTTGAATTTATTTCATTTAAAAACAGAAGATTATCCTCATTAGATGCATCAGAAAAGTAAATTGACAACCGTTTGTCAATCTCAACATTTTTCGCCTTAATAGCTAACTCAAACTGTTGCTTCGTAAAATCCCGAAGAAAAATCAGCTTATCCTCTAGCCTGGAATTTCTTTCAATCAGCCATTCTTTAATTATTTTTTCATTGTGCCAAGATAATATAAATCCATACTCATATATCTTTTTTCCAATAAAAAGTGTATAGATAAATTCACTAGGCTTGGTACTCCAAATTTCTTCTGATCTATTTACAGTCATAAACCTTTTATCTAAGCAACCATTTAATATTATTTTTTTTCCAAAATGCATTGCTTTAATCATTGTAGATTTACCAGCAGCATTTCCACCATAGATTGAAGTGAATTTTAACACAGTCTGCTTATATGCCTTAAGAAGGTGGCTAGTCTTGCCTCTAGCCTTACCCGTAAGAAGATTAATACTTTGTTTCTTGCCTATCGAGGCAAAATTTTCAACAGAAAATGTCAACAACATAAGTCCCTCCACATATGAGATAATTCGTCAAAATTTATTTTTTTTGTTTTAATCTTTGAATATCTCATAAATTTGATAAAGTTAAAACGACTATTTCGTTTTTACTTTCTCATAATATCATATTTACTTTTTTCTGTCAATAATCTGGAAAGTTATTTTCAGAACATAAAATTAGAAAGATGTCACAAAACTAATTTACATTAATTTTGTAACATCTTCCTATACGCTTCTAGAACATTTTAAAATCTGTATACCTAGCCACAAACTTTTATGTCTGCGGCCTATTAATTAAGTAGAAATAGTGGTTTTTACAGAATGCCCAGCGCAACAAGTATCCCTCAATATTTTAGGCAGCCACGCTGGTATGAACAATACTATAAAAAATGATAATGCTATGCGGGCTCGCATACCGGACCCACATAGCATTTTTTACAATTATATTAATCGTTATTTTCGTTCTCCTCAAGGTTTGATATCTGTTCGTAAGCGATATAGTCCTTTCGACTTGTGAATGAAGCTTTGTTATAATCCTTTTCACTTATATAAGTTGGGCTAGAAGCTACTTTGCTGTTATACCATGCAATAAGTTATCAATTTTGTCTGCATTCATTTCATATTCCTTGCGTTCGCCAGTAACCATGGTAATCACAAGAAGGGCTTTGTTACCCGTTAGCTCATTAGGATCAGTGGAAGCTTGTGGAGTAGCTGAGGCGTCATTTGAATTTATGCCATTTTTGAAGCACTTACATTTGTAATTAGAAACATCCATACAAATGTAATTTGGTACTTTCTTTTACTACTTACGCTTGGGAACAACGAACGTTGAGAGAGGACATTACCCCAAAATATTTTTAGCGGCATTATGATCAACCCTATCAAAAAAATCAAATTTACTATTATAAATACATATTAGTAAGTGCAACTTAATTGGTGTTAGTGTAATACTTAACATCAAACTTATCATATCAAAACTAATAAGTAACCCAAAGCACATACAAAACAAGGTGCAATAAGATAAATCTGCACCTTGCTACCTAAAAGTTTACTATTTTCGACATAATTCGACAATTATTTCAGTATGCCCCGTAATCGGAAACAAGTCCACTCCCCAACCTTTCTTAGCCTCATACCCTCTCCTCCTAAATAGCTCTAAATCCCTTGCAAGCGTCTCCGGCCCACAGGAAACATATACCACCTTCTTAGGTTTTAATTTAGCTACCGAATCAATAAATTCCACTGTACTTCCACTTCTTGGAGGATCAAGGAATACTACATCCGCATGCTCCCCATTTTCTGCCATATTCTCCATGAACTTTCCTGCATCGTTACAGAAGAATTTCACATTATTTAAACCATTGATTTTCGCATTTTCCATCGCATCTTTTACAGCATCCCGGTTAAGTTCCACACCAATAACCTCTTTCGCATATTGGCTGGCAACAACACCAATGGTTCCAATTCCACAATAAGCATCAATAACTCGTTCTTTTCCTGTTAATCCGGCTGCTTCAATGGCCTTTTTATATAGAATTTCAGTCTGAACTGGATTCACCTGGTAGAAAGATTTAGAGGAGATTCGGAAGCGATAGCCACATAAAATATCCTCGATAAATCCTTTGCCATATAGCACATGTTCCTTATCTCCCAGAACCATATTAGTTCCGCGTCCGTTAATATTTTGTATAATTGTAGTAATTTCCGGGTGCTTATCTCGTAATGCCTTCACAAAATTATTCTTAGATGGAAAGATTGGTGAAGCAGTGATTAAAACAACCATTATTTCCCCTGTTGCAAACCCTCTTCGAATCAAAACATGACGAAGTAAGCCGTATCCCGTATCTTCATCGTAAGTTCGAATTTTAAAGGATTTAAGCATGCCTCTGATGGTACCAATAATTTCATCTGCCTTTTGATCTTCAATCAAGCATGTTTCCACCGGAACAACACGATGAGAATTTGCCTCGTAGACACCAGAGAATGGATTTCCCTTTTTATCATGATCAAAAACAGCATGTACTTTATTGCGATAATGATATGGGTTTTCCATACCGATCATGGCTTCCAAACGACAAAAAGGCTTTAATAGTTCTTCCAGTCGTTTCTGTTTCTGTTCAAGCTGTTGTTTATAAGGAATATCTAAAAGCTGACAACCTCCGCATATTCGAAAAACTGGACATTGGGTTTGATTTCTTTTTCCTGCACGAAATCCAGGTTTTTCATCAGACTTCTTCCATGTTTTCTCGCCAAACTTCTTCCCAGCCTGTTCGCCAGATTTAGACCAGGTCTTCTCACCTGATTTCCGCTCTGTCTTTTCATCAGCTTTCTGCCAAGCTTTTTCTCCGTACTTCTGTCCAGTCTTTTCCCCAGACTTCTGCCAGCTTTTCTCGACATACTTCTTCTCAGTCTGCTCACCAGATTTAGCCCCCGTCTTCTCCCATGATTTCCGCTCAGACTTTTCTTCAGTTCTCTGCCAATCTTTCTGTCCGTACTTCTGTCCAGTCTTTTCCCCAGACTTCTGCCAGGTTCTCTCTCCAAACTTCTTTCCAGTCTGCTCGCCAGGTTTAGACCAAGTCTTCTCTCCTGATTTCCGTTCAGACTTTTCATCAGCTCTCTGCCAAGCTTTTTCTCCGTACTTCTGTCCAGTCTTTTCCCCAGACTTCTGCCA
>CAURSM010000036.1:0-6985 GCA_963528005.1 uncultured Eubacteriales bacterium | reverse complement strand
GGGCTAGGCTGCGGTTTCAGTATGATGCTGATATGGGCGACTTCGCTTTTTGCGGACACTTACATAAATATGCATATTTCCGTGCTGCCTCTTATTTTTGCAGCTTCTGTATTGATTATATGGCTTTGTGTTCCTCGTACCATCAACATTGAACATTTCAGTTCTCAGGATAAATTACAAAAAAAGGTTTTATCTATTGTAATATTAATCATTTTGATGGCTCTGTCTTCCATTTTTCCATCATTGAGAGAACTAATTATGATTCCAGTTATTTTGGAAGTATTGACATTGCTTCCCCAAAATAAAAAAAATTAGAAGGAGAATACCAGGGATGAAGAAAACATTGATTGAAAGAGTTCAGAAGGCTTTAGTAAAGGTGTCCTTAAATTCTGTAGGAAGAAGTATTCCTGCTGGAATTTATGAAAGAAAAATCCCGGAAGTAGTATTAAAAGCAAAAGATGCAAAATAATGGATTTAAACGAATTTCAAAAGCGGTAAAAGTATGTAGTAGCAAATGTTCGGTATGAGTATGTAAAGTGGAAAAGACCATGAATTATGAAAAAGCTTGATTATCTCAGACGGTGTGAGTAGCCGTTTGATGTGAAATTTTAGATTGCACTGAATAACTAAGGGGGAAATAATTGTTGGGTTGGCGCAGAGTCAATGTAAACAATATTTTATAAGTTATTTAGTGCAATCGTAATTGTATCCATTGTTTTGTACAGTTTTAGGATGGCTGTATGAATCCGTTGGATCGAGAGATTAATAGGATTTATGCTTTGGGTACATAGGGTAAAGGGAATTAGGAGAACGTATTAATGAGAAGGTCTTTGTTTCAAAAAATTCTCAAATTGGGAGACAAAAAATATATTACCTCTGCGGAGAAGAAGATCTTGTCCAAACGCAAAGGGAAAATTTTGATTCCAGAGAAATATTATATTGAGGTGATAACCAACGCTCCCGAAAGACAGGCTATTGTAGAACATTCTGATATTTAATGCAGAAGGTTTCATAGTGCGGGACGATATAGAGCAGGTACAAAAAGAATGGTATTTCTTTTTTGTGGCCTGCTTATTTTATTGGTTTTTATTATGATAACTGACTCTATAAAACCTGATACACAGGCGTATTTATTGCGTTAGATAATGATTATTTACAGATATTTCTCCATAATGTTAGAATTATCCCAGGAGATTCCCGAGTTATAGTTACAATAGTGAAAGGAGGAAGGAGAGGTATATGGGGGATATTCCTAATTCAAATCGTAGCAAGGGGAAAACAATGATTATGGAGGGGAAACATGTATCGAAAGAAAAAGCTTAAAAAAGGATTCCTTGTATTTGCCGGTATTTTATGTATGGTAAGTGTATTGCCTGGAATGAATGCAAATGCAGAAAGTATTTTTCCAGGACAGCAGCGCGGAGGATTGGAGAACACTTCCGACAGAGCACTAACAGCAGTAACGACCAATCAAGGAGTTCTGGTAAGTTGGAGATTTTACCAGGAAGATGGGGGCGGAGCGGAATATACATTAAAAAGAAATGGTTTTGAGATATATCGCGGCGCAATTACGAATTTTTTTGACCAGCAAGGAAGAGCAGGGGACAATTACGAACTGCAAGACAACAGCGGTAAATCCCGAATTGGACAGACAACCAAAGCCTGGAATCATGAATACATCGAATTAAATCTAAAAGCACCGGATCCACAAACCATGCCAGACGGTTCTGTTACCGATTACTCAGCCAACGATATGTCAGTAGGAGATTTAGACGGAGATGGACGTTTGGAGCTGATTGTTAAATGGTATCCGGATAATGCCCAGGATAACTCCATTGACGGGTATACAGGAACTACCTTTCTGGATGCCTACGACATTGACACGAGTGCTGGAGCAGCATCCCTCATGTGGAGAATTGATTTGGGGGTCAACATTCGTTCTGGAGCTCATTATACTCAGTTCCAGGTCTGGGATTATGACGGAGATGGTTGCGCAGAGGTATTAGTAAAGACTGCCGACGGTTCAACAACATATCAAAATGTGAATGGCAATCTGAAAGAAAACGGACATGTAGGAGCTGTCAATGCAAAAGCACTTCCAACCAATAAAATTAGTGATAAGTATGATTTTCGCAGTTTTAGCGGAAGAATTGGACGCATTGTAAAAGGAGAAGAGTTCTTAACTGCTTTTGACGGAAGAACAGGTAAAATCATTGATACCACTGCGTATCTGCCTTCCAGAGGTACCTATAATGCAGCAACAGGAACTTGGGATACATCAATGTGGGGACTTGACAGCAAAGGAAATCCAGAGCCACAAGGCTATGCAAACCGTCCGGATCGATTCCTGGCAGCAACCGCTTACCTTGACGGGACCAATCCAAGCGCAGTATTTTGCCGGGGCTATTACGGAAGAACAGCCATTGCTGCATGGGACTTAAAAAATGGAAAGCTTACAAAGAAGTGGTTGTTTGATGTTCCCACAGGAGATAAGTATGCTGGTCAGGGAAATCACAATTTATCGATTAATGATGTAGATGGAGATGGAAAAGACGAGATCATATACGGTTCTCTAACGGTTGATCATAATGGAAAACCCAAATATACTACAGGGTTAGGTCATGGAGATGCCATGCATGTCAGCGACTGGAATGATGATGGTAAGCTGGAGGTATTTCAGGTGCATGAGGAGAAAAATGCCATGTACCATGTGGAGCTTCATGATGCGGAAACAGGACAAATTTTGTGGGGATATCAATATGGTAAGGATACCGGACGAGGCGTGGCTGCAGATATTGACCCCAGATATCCTGGTGCAGAGATGTGGGCTTCTGTAAAAGCAATCACTTACAATGTCAAGGGACAACAGATTTATGAGGAAGGCAAAAAGCCAAGTCAGAATTTCTCTATCTTTTGGGATGGCGATCTTCTTATGGAACTATTTGATTCCAATAACTCCACACAGTTGATTCCGCAAGTTCAAAAGTGGGATTATGAAAATGAAAAATCAGATATACTTGTTCAGATGAATGGCACTATGTTAAACAATGGAACGAAAGCCAATGCCTGTCTAGTCGCTGATATAATCGGAGACTGGAGAGAAGAGATCATTGTAAGGGATGCACAAGATAAGAATAAGATTAGGATCTACAGTACACCTATAGAGACCACTTACCGGGTTCCTTGTCTATTAACAGATCGTGCCTACCGGGAAGGTGTTGCATGGCAGAATACCGCTTATAATCAGCCAGCCAATTTAAGTTATTTATTATCCGGTGGAATCAGGGTACCGGAAGTGACGGTAAAAGGAGTTGATACTAAGACCATTCAACTTAATTGGAGTGAAGCTAGCGATGGCAGATATGGCCATGAGGTGTCTGGTTATGCAATCTTTCGGGCAGAAGCAGACCAAAGCTTCAGACAGATAAAAACCGTGGGGAAAGACATAAGGTCCTATCAGGATTCAGGATTGACACCCACAGTGGAATATCGTTATAAAGTGTCAGCCATTGTTGACGGTGTTCCCTCCTATTCATCCTTTTTGGTTACTGGGAATACTAAATAGAAAATAAATGATGTAACAAAAGGCGCCTGAATGAGATATAAGACATTCGGGCGCCTCTTTGCAATTTAAACTTCTTCTAATATTAATTTAGGTTCTGCAACCATAGAGTAATTGGTGTGGTAAATTACGAAACCAGGGGCTGCTCCGGTAACCTTTTTGATTTGTTTCTTCTGAATATAATCAACTTCAACTTTATCGCCTTCCCTGCCTTTGGAATAATACGCCGCAAGGGCTGCTGCTTCTTCGTATAATCTATCTGGTACTTCCCTGCCTTCGGATTTCACGATGACATGAGAGCCTGGAATTCCTTTTGCGTGAAACCACCAATCGTTGCCGCTTGCCACCTTAAAGGTAAGCTCTTCGTTCTGGTAATTATTCTTTCCTACATAGATATGGAAGCCATCAGAGGAAATATAGTGAAAAGGCTTACTCGTTACTTTTGGTTTTTTGTCACCAGCACGGCGGTGTTTGATATAGCCGTACTCCATGAGCTCCTCTTTGATCTGAACCAGATCTTCCTCTTTTAAAGCAATGTCAAGAGCAGCGCTTACGGATTCCAAATGATCAATTTCCAGTTTGGTTTCCCTAATCTGTTCGGTAACGGCCTCAAAGGTACGTTTTAACTTGTTGTATTTATCAAAATATTTCTTTGCATTTTCTTTTGCGGATAACTGGTCATCTAAGGGAATGGTAATATCTTCGTTGGTATAGTAATTGAGACAGGTCAGTTTTTTCTCTCCGCCGGACAGTTCATATCCGTAGGTATTTAAGAGTTCTCCATAGACTTTGTATTTGTCTTTTTTTTCTGTATCCTTAAGCTGTTTTTCCTGTAGGTCAAACTTTTTATAGTTTCGTTCCAGTGCTGTCTGGACGATTTTACGAAGGTCTACAGATTTCTGACGAATTCTTGTGATGGTATTTTTGGCCGCGTAATACGTTTCTAAGAGTGAACTGATGGATTCAAAGGAAACTGCTTGATACCCATCCCCTTCATAGCAAGACATGGGAAGTGCGGAAAATTCCACCGGCTCTTCGTTTCGGTAAATGATATTGGGCATAAAATTATTTTGACGAATATCCTCAACCATACGGGAAAAGGTGCCATATAAATGCAGCATCTCCGCATCGGTGATTTCGTTGGCAGAATGGTCGCCATCAATGGAGGCCAGGTGACAAAGTTCATGTCCCATAATTGGACTAAAGCCAGTGAGCTTTAGATATAGTGCCTTTTGTATAGGGGCAGGAGTGTCGCGGATGACTTCTGAAAATTCTTCCTGGGTAATGGATAGCGGGTCTTTTTTTTCTGTGGTTTGAGGAATAAAATAAGTTCTGCCCGGTAGAACTTCTCTTACGGAACTTACCTGAGCAGATATGTGCTTGATGCTGTCCAAAATCATCCCATCCTCATTGCAGAAAATAATATTGCTATGCTTACCCATGATTTCAATGATTAGTTTTTTAACCCGCTTGTCCCCAAGCTCGTCTAAATGCTCAATTTCCATACATAGAATGCGTTCCAGACCAGGTTGGCTTACTTTAAGAATTCTACCATTTCCAATGTGTTTACGTAAAAGCATACAAAAATTAGGCGCAGTCATGGGACTTTGCTTATTGGTCTCTGTAAAATAAACAAGTGGCAGGCTGGCGCTGGCTGAAATTAAGAGCCTCCATGTATTTTTCTGATTTTTAATAGTAAACAGCAGTTCATCTTTTTCCGGCTGGGCGATTTTAGCAATTTTTCCGCCTTCCAGCCGGTGATTCATTTCTGCCGTAAGATTAGCCATTACAATTCCGTCTAAAGCCATTGTATTATTCCTCCGGTGAAAGTCTGATTAAAATATAGATAGTATACCACAAAAACGCTGTTGTGTAAAATTCAAAACCAATTGACTTGTATTTTAATATGACTTATAATGGATTATATCTATGGCGAAAGAGAGGCATTTGCAATGATTAAGAGCATGACCGGTTTCGGCAGGTATGAAACCGTCACGGATGAATATAAAATTTCCGTCGAGATGAAAGCTGTAAATCACAGATATTTGGATTTAAGCGTAAAGATGCCGAAAAAGTTTAATTTCTTTGAAACAGGAATCAGGAATCTGTTAAAGAATTATATACAGCGGGGTAAAGTTGATGTTTTTATCAGCTATGAGGATTATACAGAGAATAAGCTGTGTTTAAAGTATAACAGCGCTCTAGCTGCTGAATATATGGATTATTTTTCAAAGATGGAAAAAGAATTCGGAATTCAAAATGATATTAAGGTATCTACCCTGGCAAAATGTCCTGAGGTTCTTACCATGGAAGAAATGACAGAAGATGAGGATCAGATGTGGAAGCTTTTATCTGAAACCATTGAGGAAGCTGCAAAGCGTTTCGTAGAGACCAGAATTACAGAAGGGGAAACTCTTCGTAATGATCTTATGAAAAAGCTTGGCAATATGATGGAAATACTGGACTTTATCGAGGAACGCTCTCCAAGGATTTTACAAGAGTATCGTGGAAAGCTTGAGGACAAGGTAAAGGAACTGTTGTCAGGTGCTTCTATTGATGAAGGAAGAATCGCCACAGAGGTCACTATATTTGCTGATAAAATTTGTGTGGATGAAGAAACCGTCCGGTTGAGAAGCCACATTGAGAATACCAGGTCTGAACTGGGAGTTGGCGGAAGTGTGGGAAGAAAATTGGATTTTATTGCTCAGGAGATGAACAGGGAAGCCAATACCATTCTTTCTAAGGCCAATGATTTGGAGATTTCTGACAAAGCCATTACCTTAAAGACCGAGATTGAAAAGGTCAGAGAACAAATCCAGAATATTGAATAGGGAGTGTAACAGACTCATGAATGAGCAAGGAATGTTGGCAGTTGTATCCGGTTTTTCAGGAGCGGGAAAAGGAACTCTTATGAAGGAGCTTCTGAAACGGTACGATAATTATGCGCTGTCTATATCTGCAACCACCAGAAACCCAAGAGAAGGGGAGACGGATGGAAGTGAATATTTTTTTGTGACAGAAGAAAACTTCCGGGATATGATAAAAAAAGATGCCCTGATTGAGTATGCTCAGTATGTAAAACATTTTTATGGAACTCCCAAAGAATATGTTTTAAATCAGATGAAAAAGGGCAAGGATGTAATTCTGGAAATTGAAATACAGGGAGCACTTAAAATCAAAGAACGCTTTCCTGAGACTATTTTAATTTTTGTTATGCCTCCTAGTGCAGAAGAGCTCAAACGCAGACTGATTGGTCGAGGCACAGAGAGTATGGAAGTAATTAACGCCAGACTTCACAGGGCTTTGGAAGAAGCGGAGGGTATGGAAGCTTATGACTATATCCTTATTAACGACAAGATAGAAACTTGTGTAGAAGAAATGCACAAGATGATACAGGTCCAGCATAATCGGGCATCCAATAAC
>CAURSM010000035.1:0-8808 GCA_963528005.1 uncultured Eubacteriales bacterium | reverse complement strand
TTGGAAGAAGTTTTTTGCCGCCGTTTTCAGCGGCGAGTTATATCATACCAAAGCAAATGACAAAAGTCAACACCTTTTTACATATATTTCAAAAACATTCTAATGTTCCTTTTTAGAGCGAAGATAATTACTAATGATAACCTGTAAGTCCGCTATGTAATAGAAGACTTATAATAATCATTATACTTTAAATGTGAATTTATTTCTGCGTGTGTGTATTGATCTATCTTCAAGTTAGCTCTAAAAGAAGTATCAATATTATGTAAAAGCTTGGGGTTGCAATTCTAATGATGTATTTAAAATTTAAACCTTCTTCTATATTATACTGCTGCCTCCAAATTAAAGGAAAGTCTAATCTTTTAATTTAGTAGAAAAGGGATTACACCTTCAATTAGAGCTGCGGAGAAGGTGAGTACACACTATATAGAATAAATACTGTAAATTTATAATTGACAGGTATGTAACATAATGGTAGACTGAACAAGTATTTTTGGTTAGCCACAGCTAACTGTATGTTATACAAAATAAAACCATTACTTAAGGAGTGAACTATATTGAAGATAACAAAATTATTAACTGGATTGCTTGTTGTAACTGCTTTGCTGGCTGGATGTTCCAATGCCAATCAAAGCTCCACCCCTTCTAAAGAAAGTACGGAATCAAAAACGAATGTTGAGGGATCATCAGAAGTAGATAATAATACCGCTTCTCGTGTGATCGAGCATGCAATGGGCAGCACTTCGATTACAGGAACACCTACCCGTGTTGTTACTCTTTTTCAAGGAGCAACAGACTCTGCACTAACTCTTGGAGTAAAACCTCTTGGATCTGTTGAATCCTGGGCTGAAAAACCAGTTTATGAATATCTACGCGATCAAATGGAGGGTGTAACAAATTTAGGGATTGAAACTCAGCCTGACTTAGAGGCAATCATTGCATTAAAACCTGATCTTATTATTGCCTCTAAAGTTCGCCATGAAAAAATATATACTCAGCTTTCCGAAATAGCTCCTACTGTAATGGTACCAGAGGTATATAAATGGAAAGAAACTCTAGAAATTAGTGGAAAGGCATTAAATAAAGAAAAAGAAGCTGAGGATTTTCTTAAAACATGGGATGAAAAGACTGCTTACTTTAAGGAAAAGGCAGCGGATCAGATAAAGAATAAAAAGGTTTCTATTGTAGACTTTAGAGCCGATCATGCTCGCATTGTTTATAATGGATTCGCAGCTTTGGTTCTTAATGATATGGGCATTGAACGGCCTGAGGCCCAGAAAGGAACAGAATGGGGTGTGATGCTACAATCAGAAGAAGCCATTCCACAGATGGAAGGAGATATTATTTTTGATCAGTCCAACCTTTCTGAACAAGAGAATGTTAACTTCAGGGATAAATGGATGGCTAATCCTTTATGGACAAACTTAACTGCAGTAAAGAATAACGAAGTTCATCTTGTGAACTCCATTTATTGGAATTCAGGCGGCGGTCCTCAGTCTGCTATGCTCATGCTTTCACAGGTATATGAATTTTTTGGAGTTAAATAAATAGTAAAGGAGATCAATCCATGGCCCGCTTACACAATACAGCGCATAAAACGGTAGTTCTTCTTTTGTTATTTGGAGTATTGACAGCCAGTTTTGCAGCCAGTGTGTCGCTTGGTACTTATAGCATTTCACTGTATGATGTCTTGCAGTCCTTTATAAACTTTAATTCCAGTTCCACAGAACATATTCTTGTGATTAATACAAGACTTCCCCGGGCGGTAGTTGCAGCTACCGTGGGGGCTTGTCTTGCAGTAGCAGGTGTTCTCACACAAGCTCTGACAAAGAATCCTCTGGCTGCCCCCAGTATCCTTGGCATCAATTCAGGGGCAGTATTCTTTGCAGTCGTAGCTGCCTCGATGCCAAACGTCCTTCCTCCTGTTAGTATCGTATGGGCGGCATTTGCGGGAGCTGCTTTTTCATCTGCTGCAGTTTATTTTCTGGGCTCCATTGGAAGAGATGGACTCACCCCTATAAAGATAATTCTGGCAGGATCTGCAATAACAGCCCTTTTTAGTTCTTTTACACAAGGATTACTGGTATTAAGCGAATCCGGTATGAAAAATACACTTTCCTGGCTTGCTGGAGCAATTGTTGGCCGTAATTTGGAGCACCAGAAAATGGTACTTCCTTACATGATCATTGGTATAATTCTAGCAATAGCACTTGCATCACACATTAATATTTTAACTTCCGGAGATGATGTTGCAAAAGGATTGGGACAGAATATACTTTTAATTAAGCTACTTATTTCCGTTTCTGTAATTCTCTTGGCTGGTAGTTCCGTGGCTATAGCAGGAGCAATCGGCTTTGTTGGTTTAATGGTTCCTCATATATCTCGTTTTTTTGTAGGTCAGGATCACCGTTGGATTATTCCTTACAGTGCTGTTATGGGAGCATCCTTATTATTACTTTCAGATATTTCTGCACGCTTTATCATTATGCCCTCTGAAGCACCCGTGGGAGTAATGACTGCACTGATTGGAGCTCCCTTTTATATTTACATTGCACGAAGAAGCTTAAGAGGTGAGAAATGAGACAAAAACCCATGACTAAAATAACAACCACTTCAACCAAACCAGGCTACAAACTTATTTTAATGCTCCTGCTTCTCCTTGTAATTTTTATCTATTGTGTATGTGCAGGCTCTCAGGTTTTAACACCTTGGACTGTTTTTAAGGGAATCTTTGGACAATCAGATCCTCAGGTGAAATTAATTCTTGATTCCCTTCGATTGCCCAGGGCATATGTTGCAATATTATCAGGTGCAGCTTTAGGCATGTCTGGAACCTTACTTCAAGGTACAATACGAAATCCTCTGGCTGCTCCCAACATAATTGGTATTACAAGTGGCGGTAGCCTTGCCGCAGTCATTTTCTTAAATTTATTTCCTAATGCGCCAATAGGCATTATGCCTCTGGCAATACTTTTTGGTGCACTGCTTGTTACTATTCTGGTGTATGCGCTATCCTGGAAACGTGGCGTCTCTCCTACAAGACTTATATTAGTGGGAATCGGAATTTCCTCCGCAACCAGTGCGATGACTACACTCATAATTGCGATGAGTACTTTTGTTGCTTCTGACAAGGCTTACCTTTGGATGGTAGGGAGTGTTTATGGAGTAACATGGAAAGACGTTAAATTCCTTCTACCATGGGTAAGCATTTGTTTCCTTCTTTCAATGATTCATGCAAGACATCTTGATGTACAAGGCTTAGGGGATGATATTGCTTTGGGATTGGGGGCTCATTTACAACGCCACCGCGCCATTCTTACTCTTTTAAGTGTTGCATTGGCTGGTGGTGCAATTGCAGTCGTAGGGGCTATTGGTTTTATTGGTCTTGTTGCCCCCCACATGGGAAGACGCCTGATAGGAGCCAATCATAGAGCTTTAATTCCAGCTTCTGCTCTTTTGGGAGCCATGATTTTATTGGTTGCTGATACTGTGGCACGAACCCTATT
Organism: uncultured Eubacteriales bacterium; assembly: GCA_963528005.1. Taxonomy (GTDB): domain Bacteria; phylum Bacillota; class Clostridia; order Lachnospirales; family Lachnospiraceae; genus Lacrimispora. The sequence continues at coordinate 5,305 of CAURSM010000035.1, read as the reverse complement.
TTTACCAATTGATGTCCCTGCCGGAGTTTTTACTGCACTGATTGGTGCACCATTTTTCATCTACCAGTTATACCATCAACGCAATAAATAATACGATAGGAGGCAAACAATGAACAAATTATTAACCAATCAATTATCTATCTCCTATGGGGAAAATGCAGTCATTGATGATTTGAATATAAAGATTCCAGAAGGGAAAATAACTATTTTAGTTGGTAGCAATGGCTGCGGAAAATCTACGCTGCTGCGTTCTCTCTGCCGACTCTTAAAACCCGCACTTGGAACTGTGGTTTTAGATGGCAATGATATCTTTAAAATGTCTACCCGTGAGGTTGCACGTAAACTTGCCGTACTTCCTCAGGGACCGACTGCTCCTGAGGGACTAACGGTTATGCAGCTCGTTCGTCAGGGCCGCTATCCTCATCAGAATTGGCTGCAGCAATGGACCAGCGAAGACGAAGAAATGGTTCAAAAGGCATTACGGGATACAAAAATGAATGACATCGCCCATCGGACCATAGATTCTTTATCTGGTGGTCAAAGACAAAGAGCATGGATTGCTATGACTCTTGCACAGGGAACCAATATGCTCCTTTTAGATGAACCTACCACTTATCTTGATCTGGCACATCAGATTGAAGTACTTGATCTGTTGTATGAGCTGAATGCAAAAGAAAAGCGAACCATCGTTATGGTTCTTCACGATCTGAATTTATCCTGTCGCTATGGGCATTATATGATCGCACTGAGTAATCGAAGTGTGTATGCAGAAGGCGCTCCAGAAGAGGTCATGACAGCAGAAACCGTCCGTAACGTATTTGGTATGGAGTGTGAGATTTCCATAGACCCGATTTTTGGAACTCCACTTTTGATTCCTCACGGAAAAGGTAGACGTATCATCAATCCAAAAGCATAATTAATTCTCATTTATAATTTAAAAATGAAAAGCTGTCAAGGATACCATAATAACAGTACTTGACAGCTTGAATTCAATCAAAATTCTTATTAATAGAAAAATACGTGAACAAGGTCTTCCCCTGCTTCCAAAATACAGTATCCAATGATTACTCAGACACAACTAAGCTCATAGTTATCCATGTATGATAAATCCATTCCTTCGGGAATCGCAGCAAAATTAGACTTATAAAATGCTTCCTTATCTCTTACCGAAGCACTAAATATATAATTATATCCCAGATCCAATAGGAATTCCGGACACAGTTCAGCACTAGGACCATAAATCCCTCTGATTTTTGCATTTTTACATATTTTGAGAATATCTTGGTAGGTATTATTTACGATCGTGCAGCCAGTCATCACTACGATATCCAGATTTTCAAGTACATCTTTATGTTCAAGCGCATTATCTCCAAGATGCCAATAGATGTTTTCTGGATATACCTTTGTCTCATTTCCAATTCTATAATTTAATATCCCCTTGGGGTCTCGAAAATCAAACGCATGAAATTCCTTACATTTTCCCAGAAAGACCTCATTGTATAGACCGTACCCTATAATTCCAACCTTTTTATCTTTTACATCGTAGTCAAATATGCGTCCTTCCGTTCGAATAATTCCTCTATCTTTCAGTCTGTCTACTGAGTTAAATGGCTTGCTCAAGAGATTGCATAAACTAGCGGCTATGATTCTAAGTTCTGGATCTGACTGCTTAATAAGTTCATAAACGCATACGTCTGCAGGCCTGCCAATTAAGGATTTCAATATCTTCTCAAATTCTATTAGATTTTTTTCTTTTCCCACTCTTAGTGACATGGATAATCTATCATTGGTATCAGATACCATAAACCACCGGTGTCCCAATACAAATTCTTTTATAATTGGCATTGGTTCATTATATATCTTATAGTTTTTCTGTATCATTTCCATTGCTATACTTAAGTCTTTCATAATCTTCCTCCTTTATTTATCTGTAATTGAAATTGGAACAATGCTCTTCACCATACCATTGTTATATTGAAATTCATTCACTGCAACATTTACATGAAATGCATTTGAAATATTTTCTTCATTAAGGATATCCTGGGTTTGCCCATATACATACTCACCACTACTATTTAGCATGAGCGTTTCATCCGATATAGAAAGTGCATTTGTTGGATAATGTGTATTCATAACAGCACATATTCCATTCTCATGAGCCATACGTTCAATCAGACTCAACACTAATATCTGATTTCGGAAATCAAGACCTGTTTCTGGTTCATCAAGAATTATTAAATCTGGTCTGTTTATAAGGGCTTTTGCGATTAGTACCATTTGCAGCTCTCCCCCGCTCATATGGTTACAGTCTTTATTTGCCAGCCTTTCAATTCCTATCTGCTTCATTATTTCTTCTGCTAGCTCAATGTCTTTGATACCTGGTTGTTCAAAGACTCCCAGATGTGCACTACGTCCAAGAACAACCATCTCAAGACCTGTAAATGAAAATGAAAATGTATGAGACTGCGGGATATAGGAAACTTTTGACCACAACTTTCTTGAATTTATACTTTTTATATCTTCTCCATATAAAAAGCTTTTTCCGTCTGCCCAGTCCAAAAGTCCAACCATACACTTTAACAATGTTGTTTTCCCTACTCCATTAGGGCCAAGGACAGATAAAATCCTGCTCTTATCTAATTTAAAATTTATATTCTTTAAAATCTTTTGCTGACCTGGATAGCCGAAACTTCCATTTCGTACTTCAAGTATCAATGTAAGCTCCCCCTATTTCTTTTTAGCAACGATATAAATACCGGTGCTCCAATGATTGCGGTAAGAATGGACAGTGGTAGTTCAATGACACTCATACTTCTTGAAAATGTATCAATAATAATCATAAAACTAGCTCCAATGCTAATTCCTACAGGAACCACATAACGATTGTTACTTCCCACAAGCATTCTTGAACAATGGGGGATCAAGAGCCCAATCCAGCCGACCTGTCCACACATGGAAACAGAAGAAGCTGTTATAACTGTAGCTGCTAGTACAAAAATCAAACGCGTCTTCTTTAAATCCATTCCGCTTGCTCTTGCCTCATCACTGCTTAGTGATAATATGTTTAATTTCCATCTCATCAAATAAATTGCTGCAATGCCTGCAAGTATTAGTGGTGAGCCTACCATAATCTTTTTATAGGATGCACTTGTAAAACTTCCCATAAGCCAATATGTGATCGCCGGAAGTTTATCCAAAGGATCAGCCGTATATTTTAAAAGGGAACCTACTGCATTAAACAATGCTGATATGATTACACCAGCCAGTACAAGAAATACTACCGATTGCCCATTTCTATCTTTTGCCAGAACCATAGTAATCCACACTGAAAAAAGTCCAAAAGCCAATGCAAGCAACTGAGTCTCTATAATGCCCATGGACATAATAATGGCAATGATTGCGCCCACACAGGTTCCACTTGTAACACCTAGTACATCTGGTGTTGCAAGCGGATTAGAAAAAAGTGACTGGAAAGCATTTCCTGCACAGGTGAGACCAGCACCAACAACAATTGCCATTAGGATTCTTGGTGCTCTTAAATTTATAACAATGGAATAATTCTGGCTTTGTCGATTCCCCTTTGCTGCATCCAATAAAGTGTTCATTACCTCTATAATAGAAAGATTCATTCTTCCTATACACAAGCATACGATTGCCGTAACAATTGGTAATAGAATCAATACCAGTTTTGCAGTTATGGTGAATTTGTTATGTCTGATCCAAACTGTATTTTTCATCGCAATTGAAGCATTCCCTTCATTTCTTCATCAGTAATTTCGTACCCGTAAAAGTTCTTGTAGTAATCATGTATTACTGTTTCCAAAGGATAGTCTGAAAATTCTTCTGGATAAGTATTATATGCAAGCCATGCTAATACAAGAGGTGCATCAGGATTTGGGGTAAACCAGTTCCACATTCCTAGTGTTGTATTATATACACGCTCATCTTTTACTGCCTGTATTGTTGAAAAATCTACACCCTCAACTTTATTATCTATCACATCCTGCCTATTTAACTTTAGCAGACCAGGTCCATTTAAAAACAATACCTGGGGATTCCATTTATATATCTGCTCAAAGCTAACCTGTGCGAATCCCTTTGCCTCCTCTGCAACATTTTTCACTCCCAGATGCTGCAGCCAATAGTCACCAAAGATACCTTTACCGGCTACTTGAGGAACACCATCAATCAGTTTAAATAAAATCATAGTACTAGGACGCTTGTCCTCTGGAATATTTTTTATTCTGGTCTCCACATCTTCAATAATTTTATCACCTGCTTTAATAAAGCCATCCATCTTGCCCTTTTCTCCAAAGACCTCCTCAAGAAGGATCAGCCACTCCTTATATCTTTCGATTGGATCTGCAGGAGAATCTGCTCCTACTGTAGCAAATCCTACGGATGGAATTCCACTAGAAGCTAATATTTGTGCATGTTCTTTATTATTTGCATTATAAAAAATAACATCTGGTTTGAGCTTTATGATTTCCTCTATATTTAAATCCGATTGTGCGTATACTGTATTTGATGATTCAAGCAGCTCTGGCGCAATATTTTTTAATGCAGTCTCTGATATGGTTTCCTTAAAAGAGCCGCTATACCCAACAATGTGCGGTGCTGAACCTTCAAAATATGCCATGTATGTAGATAAAATTGGGATTTGATCTATTACAATACGTTCTATCTTATTTGGAACTTCAACACGATTTCCGGCATGATCTACTACTATATGAGTACCTGATTTCTCACTATTTGCTTTGTAATCTATTTCATTCTTTTCCCCAGCAGTTGTCGCTTCTTCCGATGTGATTTCTACCTCTGACGAAGCCGCTGTATTTTTGTTATTATTTGAAGCACATGCAGTTAATAAAAACATTGATACTAGTAAAAGTGAAGTCGTTTTAAATCTTAATTTCATTATGTCCTCCTTATCGTGTTAGTTATAACTAACTCATATGTAAGTTTATATGAAAAAAAGGATTATTTCCATTGCAATGGCAACGAAAGTAATCCTTTTATTGATGTTTTTTATTAAAATACATTTTTCTATAATCTAGAAAGCCCTTTTATCATTCTGCTAAGTTCTCTTTCATCACCCATACTTTATAATAATCAGACGGGGATCTTAACCTACAATCTTAATTCTCAAAAATACAAATGCCCATGTTAAAAGTAAGTAATTGCTAAATCATTACTTTTAAGATAAAAAAATACCGGAACCCTCATAAAAAGGATTCCGGCTACCTATTAATAAGAGCGCGAGACGGGATTCGAACCCGCGACCCCGACCTTGGCAAGGTCGTGC
>CAURSM010000034.1:0-11976 GCA_963528005.1 uncultured Eubacteriales bacterium | reverse complement strand
GTCCCCAGAAGGTCCAGTAGATCCGGTATCGCCGGTAGGTCCAGTGTCGCCGGTATCGCCGGTAGGTCCGGTGTCCCCAGAAGGTCCGGTAGATCCGGTATCCCCCGTAGGTCCGGTGTCGCCGGCAGGTCCGGTATCGCCGGTAGGCCCGGTGTCCCCAGAAGGTCCAGTAGATCCGGTATCGCCGGTAGGTCCAGTGTCGCCGGTAGGTCCGGTATCGCCGGTAGGTCCGGTATCCCCAGAAGGTCCGGTAGATCCGGTATCCCCCGTAGGTCCGGTATCGCCGGTAGGTCCGGTATCGCCAGTAGGTCCGGTATCCCCAGAAGGTCCAGTAGATCCGGTATCCCCCGTAGGTCCGGTGTCGCCGGTAGGCCCAGTAGATCCGGTATCGCCGGTAGGACCAGTATCCCCAGTCGGTCCGGTGGCTCCAGTATCCCCAGTCGGTCCAGTACCACCAGTAGGACCAGTATCACCAGTAGGCCCCGTGTCACCGGTAGGTCCAGTAGGCCCAGTAGATCCAGTTAATCCAGTAGGTCCGGTATCACCAGAAGGTCCAGTAGCCCCCGTCGGTCCGGTTTGACCAGTCGGTCCAGTTTGACCAGTCGGTCCGGTATCCCCAGAAGGCCCAGTATCGCCAGAAGGCCCAGTAGCCCCCGTCGGTCCGGTTTGGCCCGTAGGACCAGTTGCGCCAGTGGATCCGGTATCCCCGATAGGTCCTGTATTGCCAGTAGGACCGGTCGCGCCCGTAGGACCCGTTGCACCGGTAGGTCCAGTTGCACCAGTAGATCCTTCACTTGCAAAGTCATCCTCGATAATTACAAGGGTCGCTTTTACAGGTAAGTTAGGTGCATAGAAAACGGTACCTGTACTAGCATTTACCAATGACAGCGTTACTGGGGCTGTCAAAACCTCTATAATACCAACACCTACAACTTCAGTCGTTTTAATTGGTGAATTTCCTTCTAGAAAATCACCTTGTGAGGTGGAAATGGCGAAAACTAAGCCGATTGGGGAAGAAGAAGACTGACTGGCAACCCACCAATCAATATAGAATCTACCTGTTTCGTTGATGGTAATAACACCGGTTAAGGGATCGTAGCTAATATTACCAGCGGAATATACCGTTGAATCAAAAAGAACATTGGCACCATCCACAACGGAACCATCTGCAATGCGTTCTATTTGTAGTGCTATATTACTCATAATTAAGAAATATCTCCTTTTTCTTTATTTTACTGAAAGTATATAAATCTGATATTTTAGATCTATATATTAAAGTATGCAGGAAATCAGATCCGTTTCTTAAAGAGAAAAAAGGGGTTACAATAACAATTTTTATGTCGAATCAAAAAGCACAGGCAAAGTTGTGCTATAATAAATAATTAACTAATTGAATTATGTTATGATTTTTTAGTGAGTAAAAAGAGAATAAGAAATTAAAAGAATATAGAAAAGGGAGCACTGTTCGGAGATCCATAGGAGACATCATTTGCTTACCGGAAGATGTGTTTCATGATTCATGTAAAGTTATTTGAGTTCAATTTATTCCATTAAACTAGACTTCACTTTTTATTATGTTTGTATAGTGTGAGAATTTCTCTATCTGATGAGCGGAAAACAAAAACATGGTAAAATATTATCGAAAAAAATATAGTTTAGATTTAGTTTATATAGGCAAATTTTTAATAAAATTGAAAATTGGAACGCTCATAGATAGATTGATTTAGTAAAATACTTATAAGTCTTGAATTTATCAATTTCAGAACTTACACGAAGTCGCCTTGCTGTTTCTATGTATATTATTTTCAATTATTATAAGATAAATAATTGCTTATTCTCTTGTTGACTTTGGTATATGCGAAAGCAAGGCTCTTCAATGTAATCATCGACTTATTACACGTTCTGATCTTCTAATAGTAGTATCTTCTCTATGAGCTATGTAATGGTAAGAATAATTCTATATAATAAACTGGTTCTTCTGTTTTTTCATTTGCTTTATGTAAAAATGTATATCCTGGAAGGTGAAAGCTATAGGCAGTTCCAGTTAGCGGATGCCCCTGCTTTTTTGCCCAATTGACCGCCTCGTTGATAGCGGAAGGATCTGGAGTGGGCTGACTGGAGGCTATCATGGTATAAACACAGCGATTATGCTGAAGCATGGGGAAATTCTCTACTTCCTCATAAAAATCCATGACTGCAGCCGTATGGCTAGCCATAACAGAATATTCTTTGCCTTTTTCCATAGAATCATCTGTTATGTGGTATTCCTGAAAACGATAACATAAATCAGAAATCCCTTTTTCAAGGATAAAATCATTATGTGGAATGATATAATGTCGCCGGAGCGGACGGATATCATACTGGTTTAGACACTGCTCTATATTTTTTGATAACTGTTTTAAATGGGCCAAATGGACCAAAGATTGTTGATGTTTTTCCACCTCCTGTTTTTCTTTTGCTATTTTTTCCTGAATGATGGAATGATAGGAGGGAAGAGAACTATGGTATAGAATCCGGTCAATGTCTTCTAAGCTGAAATTAAGCCTCCGGTAAAACAAGATGCTTGAAAGCTTGTGGATGTCATCATAAGTATAGGCCCGGTATCCGTTTTTTTCTTTTTTGGGTTTAATAATTCCCTTTTTTTCATAAAATCGAAGCGCATCCCGACTTATGCCCAAACGGTCTGAAACTTCGCCAATGCTGTAATGTCTCATATATAACTCCTTAGTTTCAGTCTTATGTTCTTCAAACATATATTAACATAAAACAGGAATTTGGGGTCTTACAGTTTTCTTTCTATGTTTACGAAAATATGACAAAGTTCGTAGGAACTCTATAAAAAAAGAGTAAAAAGAAAGGTGCGGTTCCTTAAGTTTAGGAGACCGCACCTTTCTTTTTATTCGACTGAAATCTGGTAAGTTTCCAGCCAATTGTTGATCTGAAGGAGATAGGCGAGCATCTGAGGGCCAGCCATTAACTGACCATACCATGGTTTTCCGTAATCGGAAGGACTTGTTAAGAACTTTTCCAGAAGTTTCCTATCAAGGAACTGCATAACAGGGGAGGAATCAGAAACCATTTCCTTTACCCGGCTAACGAGTAAAGCCTCGTAATTGGTATCGTAGGTTTTGGGATAAGGTGATTTCCTTCGAAACAGGACTTCATCAGGGAGAAGACCTTTACCGGATTCTCGAAGAAGGTTTTTTACGACTCCATTTCTGGTTTTCATATCCCATGGGACATTCCAGACGTATTCAATAATGCGATGGTCTGCAAAGGGAACCCTTGCTTCCAAACCAGAATACATGCTGGTTCGATCCATACGGTTTAATAAGGTCTGCATAAACCAGCGGAGATTTAAGTAGGAGATTTCCCTTCTCCTTGCTTCCATTGGATTATCTTGTGCAAGAGTGGGTGTTTCTGCAATGGATTTTTCGTAAGTTTCCTTTACGTAGTCATCCATGTTTAGAAAATTAAGAAATTCGTCATTTAAAATAGCTTTACGGGGCTTTAAATCCATGGTCCAGGGAAACGCGTGTGCATTAAAACACTCTTCTTTATGAAACCAGGGATAACCTCCAAAAATCTCATCGGCACATTCACCAGTCAGTGTTACCTTATTAAAAGGCTTTACCAAGGAGCAAAAGTGCAAAAGAGAAGAATCAATATCTCCCATGGAAGGCAAATCGTGAGCTCTGACAGAATCGTAGAGACGGTCCGCCTGAGTTACGTTATCACATTCCAGATAATGATGGTCAGAATCTAAGAACTTTACCATTTGATCTACATATGGACGGTCCTGAGAAGGCTGAAATTGGCTGGCCTTAAAATATTGATCGTTATTTACAAAGTCAAAGGAAAAGGTAGCAAGTCTTTTGCCCTGCTTTTTAAGTTCCTGAGCGCAAACGGCTGAAACAAGGCTGGAATCCAGACCTCCGGATAAAAAGGTACATATAGGCACATCAGAGACCATCTGGCGGCGTATGGAGTCCCGAACCAGAAAAGAAGTCTTTTCTATGGTTTCTTCATAACTGTCTTCATGTGGGTGGCTTTCAAGCTTCCAATAACTTTTTAAACGGAAACCGTCACCAGAGCAAAAGAGGTAGTGCCCTGGAAGCAGTTCTTTCATTCCTTTTAAGATCCCAGAGCCAGGAGTGCGGGCTGGACCAATGGAAAATACCTGATTTAATCCATCTCTGTCCAGGACTCGTTTTACCCCTGGATAAGCGAGGATTCCCTTTAATTCCGAAGAGAAAAGAATTTCATCGTCCTGAATGGTATAAAAGAGTGGTTTAACTCCTGAGCGGTCTCGAAAAAGGCACAACCCATTTCGATAAGGATCTTGTATGGCAAAAGCAAAAATCCCGTTAAGTTGTTTGACGAAGTCAGGACCGTATTCCATATATCCGGTGAGGATGACTTCAGTATCACAGGTGGTGGTAAAGGTATGGCCCCGTTTTATCAGGTCATTTCGAAGCTCCTCCGTGTTGTATATTTCACCGTTATATACAATGGCAAAGGTCTTTCCGGCATCTGTTTTCTTCATCGGCTGACTGCCGTTTGCTAAATCAATGATGGATAAGCGGGCATGGGATAGACCACCGTGCTCAAATAGCCAGATTCCAGAATCATCAGGCCCTCGATGCCTTTGGGCTGCTGACATTTTTTCCAGCACAGTTTCATAATAAGTTCTGTCTTTGAAATAATTTCGGTTTGAATTGTAAAAACCAGCAATTCCACACATAGCAATTCCTCCTTCGAACTGGATGGGTTATAAAAGAACACAGGCGGCCAAAAATGTTGCCAGGAAGCCTATGATGACAGGGAGAAAGTTTTTTCTGGCAAGTTCCAGAGGGTTTACATTACAGATGGCGGCGACAGGAATTAGTCCCCATGGAACGATGGTGCCTCCCCCTACAAAGATGGCAGTGATCTGCCCAAGGGAGGCCAGGATAGGAACGGATGCCCCTACTGCGGTACCAAAGGTATTTGCAAGAGAGCCGGTTAGAGGCAGACCAGAAAAGCCGGACCCGTCTAAGCCGGTAAGACAACCTGCCGCCATTTCTAAGATTGCTGCCATATATTTGTTCAAAGGGGCATTGTGGGCAAGCCAGAGAGCCCAGTCATTCATGATACCTCTTTGAAAGGAATCTCCCATAATAGCAGTAATGCCATTTCCTCCTAAAAAGAAAAATGCTCCAATAATAATGACAGGAGCAAAGATACGTATGGCAAAAAGGAAGCCATCTGTAATATAAAACGTAATCCGTTCCAAGGAATGAACCCCAAAGCCTAATACAGTACCAATGCATGTGAGTAAGATAGCAGTGCCTGATACCATGCTGGTAGCATCGGAACCTTTCAATTTAAAAACAAGCATGAAAATGATATCGGCCAAAAAGGCAAGAGGTGTTAAAATCGCCATTAAAATAGAGGTAAAATCCCATGGTTCCGGTTCTGGCTCATCAACTTCCTGAATGAATACATTTTGGCAACAGGCTCCAATTTCTTTTCTGTTTAAGAAGTATGCAGAGCAGACAGTAACAATACCCATTACCAGAAAAAGAGGACCTCCTTCTATCAAAATATCTGAGGTTTCAATGGAGGCGGCGCCTGCTGAAATGGCAGGTGCACCCTGAATAATAAAATCATAGCTTAAGGCAATTCCGTGGCCAAAAAGATTCATGGCCATGGCGGCAAAGAGAGGATCAAGCCCTGCCCTTATTGCGAAAGGAAAGGCGATGGCTCCAACCAGGGCAACCGCAGGAGAGGGCCATAGAAAAAGGGAGAATACCAGCATGGTAAACCCCAGGACCCACCAGGTGATGGAAGGTGATTTCATGATTTTTGACATGGGTGACATCATTAGATAGTCACTTCCTAGTTCCTTTAAGCATTTGGAGAGGGCGATAATCAAGGCTATGGTGGCAATAATATCCATAAATTCCTTGGCAGCATAAACAATCGCATTGAAAACGGTCATGATACCGCCAGTGACAGAGCCAAATCCTGCAACCCCCAGAATAAAAAGAAATGCGATGCAGACAAGAAGGGTATCCTTTCGAAACATCATAACCGCTAAAATTACAACGACGCCCAAAAGATAGAGATAGTGCATTGGTGTAAGCACCAGATAAGGATCAAACATAGAAACCACTCCTGTAAAAAAGATATAGTCTATTCTATGTCGGAAAAATTTCACGGTACATAGTTCGTGGATTTGATTTGTTTTTTTAAGTGCAAGAAAGTGCTATTACTTGGACAAATAAGAGCACGCTTTTTTTCTTCAATTATATTATAATCAGGGTATGATACTTTACGAGGAGGTATGTGGATGAATTATCTGATTGGGATTGATGTAGGAACATCTGCCACAAAGACAGTTCTATTTGAAGAAAGCGGAAAAGTGGTAGCTTCTGCATCAAAGGAATATCCTCTTTACCAGCCACAAAACGGTTGGGCAGAGCAAAAACCGGAGGACTGGCGGGATGCAGTTTTAGAAACTCTCTCCCAGGTGGTTTTAAAGTCAGGGGTTTCTAAGGACGATATCAAAGGAATCGGTATATCTGGCCAGATGCATGGGCTTGTTATGCTTGATGAAAACAATGAAGTGTTACGCCCATCTATTATCTGGTGCGATCAAAGAACCGGTGCTGAAGTGGAAGACATGTTAAAGATCATGACAAGGGAACAGTGGATAGAAATCACTGCCAATCCTCCTCTTACCGGCTGGACGGCAGCTAAGATTTTATGGGTAAGAAAGAATGAACCTGATCTTTATAAAAGATGCAAACACATTCTTTTGCCAAAGGACTATATCCGCCTTGTTCTTACTGGTGTATTTGCCACAGAGGTTTCCGATGCCAGCGGTATGCAGTTATTAAATGTTGCAAAAAGGTGCTGGTCAGAGGATGTCCTGCATAAACTTGATATCGACCAAGAACTTTTAGGGAAAGTTTATGAATCCTGTGAAGTTACAGGAACACTTCTTCCAGAGATTGCAGCTTTAACTGGGCTTTCTGAGGAAACAAAGGTAGTTGGTGGTGCAGGAGACAATGCCGCAGCAGCAGTGGGAACCGGTGTAGTAAAAGATGGAACTGCTTTTACCACCATAGGAACCTCAGGAGTTGTATTTGCTCATAGCAGTCAGGTCACCATAGATCCAAAAGGAAGAGTACATACCTGTTGCTGTGCCGTTCCAAATGCATGGCATGTTATGGGGGTTACCCAGGGAGCTGGACTCTCCTTAAAGTGGTTTAAAGATAATTTCTGCCAGGATTACATAGAAGAAGCTGACAAACAGGGTGTTGATGTATACGATCTAATCAACCGTGATGTTGCACAAGTAAAAGCAGGCAGCGATAAGCTCCTTTACTTGCCTTACTTAATGGGAGAGAGAACGCCCCATTTAGATCCGGATTGCAGAGGTGTATTCTTCGGTCTGTCAGCCATTCATACCAAGGCCCATATGCTCAGAGCCGTCATGGAGGGAGTTTCTTATTCTCTTAGTGATTGCAATGACATATTAAAGGAAATGGGAATTGAGGTGGATCAGATGATGGCCTGTGGTGGTGGCGGTAAAAGCCCCATTTGGCGTCAGATGCTTTCTGATATGTATGAATGTGGCGTGAAAACGGTAGAGCAGACGGAAGGGCCAGCCCTTGGTGTTGCAATACTTGCAGGGGTAGGTTGCGGAATTTATGAAAGTGTGGAATCAGCCTGTGATGCCATGATTTCTGAAGATAAGTCCGCAGAACCTGAGTCAGTTCAGGCAGAGCTTTACAAAAATTATCACTCATTGTACAAAAAGCTTTATGAAGATTTAAAAGATAGCTATAAAAAGCTGGCATCTTTATAAAGAAATAATAAAACAAACAGGAGGCAAAGGATATGCGTTTTTTTGTTGATACAGCAAATGTGGAAGAAATTAGAATGGCTGAGGAAATGGGAATCATCTGCGGAGTGACCACAAACCCCTCCCTTATAGCAAAAGAGGGACGTGATTTTGGTCAGGTAATCGCTGAGATCGCTTCTATCGTGGACGGTCCCATCAGTGGTGAAGTAAAGGCCACTACAGTAGATGCACAGGGAATGATAGCAGAAGGACGGGAAATCGCCGCCATTCATCCAAATATGGTAGTGAAGATACCAATGACTCTTGAGGGCTTAAAGGCAGTAAAAGTGCTGACAGCAGAAAACATTAAGACCAATGTGACTCTTGTATTCTCCGCAGCACAGGCACTTCTTGCAGCAAGAGCAGGAGCTACTTATGTATCTCCATTCCTTGGACGGCTTGATGATATCTCAATGCCCGGTATTGATTTAATTGCAGATATTATGGAAATCTTCGAAATTCATGGAATTGAGACAGAGATCATCGCAGCAAGCGTGAGAAACCCCATTCACGTAATTGACTGTGCTAAGGCAGGAGCCGACATCGCTACCGTTCCATACAAAGTGCTGGAACAGATGACAAAGCACCCACTTACAGATCAGGGAATTGAGAAATTCAAACAGGATTATCTGGCTGTATTCGGAAAATAAAAGGGGAAAGGAATTATCTTATGGAGTTAGCAGTCAAACCAGTGACAGACGTAGCCTTTCGCGCTTACGGAAAAGTCATTACTGGATATGAGACAGGGGATTTGTTAGAAAAGATGGGCAGTACGCCACTTCCTGATGATGTTACCTATGTTCCGTCGGTGAAGGAATTGGAGGAATTAACGGTAGTTAAGGAATTTGAAAAAAAGTTATACGGTCAGATGCCCATTCAGGTTGGCTTTTGTAATGGTCACAACCGTAAGTTAAATGCGGTGGAATATCACAGGGATTCTGAGATTAATATTGCGGTAACGGATCTCATTCTAATCCTTGGTAAGCAGCAGGATATTACTCCGGAATTTACTTATGATTCTAGTTTAATGGAAGCATTTCTTGTGCCAGCAGGTACTGTGATTGAAGTTTTCGCAACGACATTGCATTACGCTCCATGCCACGTAGAGGATAGCGGATTCCGCTGTGTGGTTATTCTTCCAAAGGGAACGAATCAGGAGTTAGAACCTCTAGGAGAGATGGTATACGAAGAAGACCGTCTGCTGTTTGCAAAGAACAAATGGCTCATCGGTCATGAGGAAGGCGGACTCCCAGAAGAGGCTTATATTGGTATCACCGGAGAGAATCTTGCTGTTTAATTCATTGAAATAAAAAGCAAAAGAAGAAAAAATGAAATTTACTAACTAATATTTTTATGATAATAGGAGGAGTCATGTGATGAATAATATCCCGGAATTAAAAGTAGGTATTGTAGCGGTCAGCAGAGATTGTTTCCCGGAAACTTTATCAGTAAACAGAAGAAAAGCTCTAGTAGAGGCTTATGAAGCAAAGTATAATGCGGAAAATATTTATGAGTGCCCAGTATGTATTGTTGAAAGTGAAATTCACATGGTGCAGGCTCTTGAGGATGTTAAAAATGCCGGATGTAATGCCTTGGTTGTATACCTTGGTAACTTTGGACCTGAGATTTCTGAAACCCTTTTAGCAAAACATTTTGACGGACCAGTTATGTTTATTGCAGCAGCAGAAGAGAGTGGAGATAATTTAATTCAGGGTCGTGGTGATGCTTACTGCGGAATGTTAAATGCAAGCTATAATTTAAAACTTAGAAACGTGAAAGCTTACATACCAGAATACCCAGTAGGAACAGCAAAAGAATGTGCTGACATGATCGAGGAATTTCTTCCAATCGCAAGATCAGTAATAGGACTTTCCAGTTTGAAAATCATAAGCTTTGGTCCTCGCCCATTAAACTTCTTGGCATGCAACGCACCCATTAAGCAGCTTTATAACCTGGGAGCTGAGATTGAAGAAAACTCTGAGTTAGATTTATTTGAAGCATATAATAAACATGCAAACGATCCTAGAATTCCAGATGTAGTAAAAGATATGGAGAAAGAACTGGGAGCAGGAAACCAGAAACCAGATATTCTTCCAAAACTTGCTCAGTATGAGTTGACTCTTCTTGATTGGGTAGAGGCACACAAGGGCTATCGTAAATACGTTGCAATTGCAGGAAAATGCTGGCCTGCATTCCAAACTCAGTTTGGTTTCGTTCCATGCTATGTTAACAGCCGCCTCACAGGTATGGGAATCCCAGTATCTTGTGAAGTAGATATCTACGGTGCACTTAGTGAATTCATCGGAACCTGTGTCAGCCTGGATGCGGTTACTCTTCTTGACATTAACAATACAGTTCCGGCAGATATGTATGTTGATGATATCAAAGGAAAACATAATTATACTCATCAAGATACCTTTATGGGATTCCACTGCGGAAATACTTGCTCAAGGAAGCTGTCTGCTTGCTCCATGAAGTATCAGATGATTATGGCAAGAACCCTTCCAGAAGAGGTTACTCAGGGAACTTTAGAAGGGGATATTGCTCCTGGTGATATCACATTCTTCCGTTTACAGAGTACCTCAGATAATATACTTCGTGCTTATGTTGCTCAGGGAGAAGTTCTTCCGGTTGCAACCCGCTCCTTTGGCTCCATCGGTGTATTTGCCATTCCTGAGATGGGTAGATTTTACCGTCATGTGCTGATTGAAAAGAACTTCCCACATCATGGGGCTGTTGCTTTTGGTCACTATGGCAAAGCCATTTTTGAAGTGTTTAAATATCTCGGTGTAGAAGAGATTGGATTTAACCAGCCAAAGGGAATGCTTTACGACTCAGAGAATCCATTTAATTAATTAAAAGCATTATTGTTAATTCTATAAAAGATAAGCTGCCTGTCATATTTACTACAGGTGGCTTATCTTTTGTTTGAAATAGAAAAATTTGAGTTTCCACCCAGTTTAAATGACTGTTTTATTTATAAAAAAAGGATTTTGATAATGTTTAAATCCATTAAAGATTATAAGTATTAAAATGTATGGTGATTAACTCTTATAAGATTTATCAAAAACTTTGTATGTTTAGAATAATTAAAAAGTAACTTTCTACTTTTCTCTCTATTTTTCTTTCTGCTATACATTCCTTTTATGTTTTAATAAATGAAATCTAAGGAGTATTATTTTTCTTTAAAATATTTGTTTTTTATGAGGCAAGCGTAAGAATTGAAATGCTATCATTTATATGTCGATATAATCTTAATGTTAACATAGTTCCCAAAAATTAAATCCATTCATAAAATATCTATAGGCATAGTTCTTTTATTAGAGCTTGCTATTAAAATTATAGAATGGAGGGTTAAAAATGGCGAATAGTGCACTTCAAATAGAGCTAAATACAGCTACGACTGTTGCCTCTGGTGCCAATGTACCTTTTGATACCGTAGTCTATTCAGCAGGAGGAATACTCTATAACCCAGTCACTGGCGTAATTACGTTTACAGAGGCTGGAAGGTTTGTGATCGATTGGTGGCTTGCCACACAATCGTCTCAAGCTACAAATGGAGCATCTTTTGCTTTGTCCTCTTCCCAGGGAGACTTTCTGGAAGGGAATTCTCCGATAAAAACTGGTGAAGTTTACGGTATTGGAATTGTAGAAGTTACGACAGCTCCAGTTACCCTGTCACTAGTTAACATTAGTAATGCAACAATATTCTTCTCCCTGATTGTTCCTTTAAAAGGAACTTTGGTGATTGTAGAAGACGATCCTAGTACTTCCGGAGCAACGGGAGCTACTGGCCCGACGGGAGCCACCGGCCCAACCGGCCCAACAGGAGATACTGGCCCAACGGGCTTAACCGGTCCGACAGGAGCTACCGGCCCAACAGGAGATACCGGCCCAACAGGAGCTACCGGCCCAACCGGCCCAACGGGAGACACTGGTCTAACTGGCCCAACTGGTCCAACGGGAGATACAGGTCCAACTGGTCTTACTGGTCCAACGGGAGATACAGGCCCAACAGGAGCCACCGGCCCAACCGGCCCGACGGGAGATACAGGCCCAACAGGAGCCACCGGCCCAACCGG
>CAURSM010000033.1:0-14730 GCA_963528005.1 uncultured Eubacteriales bacterium | reverse complement strand
ACCGTGTCAAATGCCCTCTCCGGGAAGAAAGGAGTCAGTGAAACCGTAAGATCCCAGGTAATTGAAAAGGCGAGAGAGATGGGATATGAGAATACCAGACACAGTAAAGATCCCCGAGAAAAACTCACCATCGGTGTAATCGTGTCAGAGCAGTATATCGGTATTGGAACATCCTTTTATTGGACCATGTATCAGCAGACAGTTTGGGCAGCTTCCATGTATAAAGCGCTTACAACACTGGAAATTATCAGTATTGACAAAGAGAAACAGCTTGAGCTGCCACGTCTTACTGATGAGGGAGGGATTGACGGTCTTATCGTCATTGGGAAGATGGAAAAGAAATATCTGAAAAATCTCATTCATACTTTGCAGATCCCAGCGGTTTTGCTGGATTTTAGATGTGAGGAAATTGGATGTTCTTCAATTATGTCCAATAATTATATGGGTATGTATAAAATGGCACGCTATCTCTTAAAGCGGGGACACAGAAATATTGGATATGTTGGGGAAATAGAAACAAACGAAAATCTTTGTGACCGGTATTTTGGATATCGTAAAGTAATGGAAGAATGGGGAGTTCCAGTAAATCAGGAATGGGTGATTGCGGACCCGGAGGTTGTCAGCGGAAAGGCAGCCATATCATTGCCAAAAGAGCTTCCTACTGCGTTTGTATGCGCCAGTGATTTTGCAGCAGGTTTTCTATACGATAAGCTTTTCCAGATGGGACACCGGGTACCGGAAGACATATCACTTGTAGGGTATGATAATTACTTATATGGACATCCTTTGGCGAAGAAGCTTACAACTTATAATGTGGATATGAAAGAGATGGCTCATGCCGCAGTAAATATGCTTTTAAAAAAAATAGCCGGAGGTCCGGACTATAATCATATAAAATATCTGGACAGTTATATTGTGGAACGCAGCAGTGTAAAAAATATATAAGGAGTCAATTAAAATGAGTGGCAGTGTGCTGCTCTTTTTTTGTGCGCTTAACATATAATTACTTAAATTTAATTAAAAAAATAAATATTAAAAGGGTTTTTACGAAATAGAACCAAAAATAAATAATAATAAATATGCATTATGCATATAAAAAATAATTAAATGTATGAAAAACATACAAAATTAATAAAAAAAGTAAAATAAACTTGTGATTAAAATGCGAATGTGCTAGGATTAATTTAAGTTAAAAAAGATTAAAAAAGTAGGGGGTTTTTATCATGGAATTAAGATATGGAAAGCGACTTCTGGCAGTTATTCTTGCAGGAACCTTAGCATCATCATTGGCTGCCTGCAACAAAAAGGAGGAAGCTAAAGCAGAAAAAACAGACATTGGTGTTACATTTAATCAGATTAAGCTGGGAGAGCATACGGACTTAAAAGCGAATTTAAAATTCCTGACCCATAAGACAGATATCGTTGATACGACGTTTAAGGATTATGTTTCAGAGTTTCAGAAGATGTATCCGAACATTACCATTGAATATGAGGGAATTACAAATTATGCAAATGATATTACAACAAGGTTAACCACTGGTGATTGGGGCGATATCTGCATGATTCCCACAACGGTTGATAAGAATGAACTTAAAAACTATTTTATCAGCTTTGGAAGTATGGATGAGCTGTCAAAGGAATACACCATGCTGTCAAATTACAGCTATGAGGACAATGTCTATGGAATTCCATCTATGGGAAATACACAGGGAATTGTTTATAACAAGGCAGTATTTGAAAAGGCAGGAGTAAAGGAAATACCAAAAACTCCGGAGGAGTTTTTAAATGCTCTTCAAAAAATCAAAGACAATACAGAGGCAATACCGCTTTATACGAATTTTGCAGCCGGCTGGACTATGACAGCATGGGATGCTTACATAGATGCCTGTGCCACAGGGCAGGCAGATTTTGCACACGAAGGCCGTGTTAAGGGAACGAATCCATTTGCTGACCGAGGAGATCAGACTGGCCCTTATGCAGTCTATGACTTACTATATGAGGCAGTTTCAAGAGGTCTTACAGAAGAAGACCCCACCACCACAGACTGGGAAGGAAGCAAGGCACGGTTAAATAAGGGAGAGATTGCCAGCATGGCATTAGGCTCATGGTCCATTGTCCAGATGAAGGATGCGGCGGAGAACGGTGATGATGTGGCTTATATGCCATTTCCGATTACAGTGAATGGAAAGCAGTCTACCTCAGTATCTGCAGATTATAATTATGGAATCAACTGTAATAGCTCTGCAGACAATCAACTGGCAGCCATGCTGTATATCAAATGGCTGATAGATAAATCCGGATTCGAAGTGAACCAGGGCGGTGTTCCTATTAAAGTGAATGCCCAGATGCCGGAATTTTTAAAAGCATTTGACAAAGTTGAGCTTTTATATGATGTGCCGGTACCAAAAGGTGAGGAAACCTTGGGAAATGATGTTAATAATGAATCTGAGCTGGGAATTAATGTATCTGGTGGAATGGCAAAGTCAGTAGTAGAGGCGGCAATTGAGGGTCAGCCTTCTATGAAGGAATTAGCGGACCAGTGGAATGAAAAGTGGACAGCGGCGCAAGAGAAGATCGGAATCACTCATTGACAATCAGAAAAAGGGGAAATGATATGAACACAAAAAGAGCACCATTTAACTTTATTAAGTGGATTCAGTCGGGAAAAGTGAACCGGCGGCTGTGTATGGTCACATTTATGCTCGCTCCGCTCTTATTACTTCTGGTTTTTACATATATTCCTTTTCTGAAGATGTTTCAGTTCAGCTTTTATGACATGAAGTACATTGGAGCGCGAAAATTTGTGGGCCTTAAGAATTATTCAGAAGTATTTTCCAGAAAAGATTGCTTTCAGGCATTAAAGCTGAGCGGTTACTATATAGTGGCAGCTTTTATACAGTTGGCAATTGCGCTTTGGTTTGCCTCCGTTTTAAGCTTTAAGGTAAAAGGCGGAGGTTTGTATAAGGGGTTTATGTTTTTCCCATACCTGGTATGCGGAATTGCAGTAGGTTTTATTTTCAAGTTTTTCTATACAAGAGGTTTTGTACTGGATACGGTCCTTCAGTGGATTGGGTTTAATCTGGATTCTCTTCCCTATTGGCTGAAGGATAAGAGTATCAATAATGTCTCAATAGCCGCCACCTCTGTGTGGCGGTATATGGGACAGAATATGGTACTGTTTATCGGTGCGATCATGTCAGTGGACAGTACGCTTTATGAAGCGGCGGCAATTGATGGGGCTTCCGGCTTCAACAAGTTCCGGTATATTATATTCCCCAGCATAAAGACCATTATTGTTCTCAATATGATTCTGGCAATTACCGGTTCACTCAGTGTTTTTGAACCGCCCTATGTCATCACAAACGGCGAGTTTGGAACAGGTACCTATTTTGTTATTATGAATAAGCTGGCCCACGTAAGCCAGAAGGTAGGTCTGGCTTCGGCCATGGCGATTGTACTGTTTGTGCTGATTTTATTTGCTACACTGCTTCAGAAAGCAGGAGAATGGTACTTTCTTGGAATCGGTGACCAGGAGGCAATACGAACGGTAAGACGTCAGAAGAAGCGGAACAGGAAGAGGGAGGCAGAGAACAGATGAGAGTAAAAAAAATTCTTTGGACATTTATAAAATATACAACACTGATTCTGGGCTCTGTTATTTCCGTGCTCCCTGTCATTGTCTGCGTAATCACAGCATTCAAGACACCAGAAGAGTATGCGACGACCAATGTCATGACTTTACCAGCCAGTTGGTTTTATGTAAATAATTTTATAGAAGCATGGCAGAAAGCGAATATGGGAGTGGCATTTCGTAATTCTGGAATTATTCTGGTGTGTGTTCTGTTTGGCTCTGTGCTGACTGGTTCTATGCTGGCTTATATCCTAAACCGGTTTAAGTTTCCGGGCAATGGCCTGATCCGCAGTCTTTTCCTGTTTGCTTCCCTGCTTCCGGGAATTGCTATGCAGGTGTCCGTGTATCAGATCATGTATAGCCTGGGCTGGATCAACAGTCTGCCAGGATACATTGTTTTGATGTGCGGTACTGATGTTATGTCCATTTATATTTTCATTCAGTACTTTGAAAATATACCCACCTCTTTGGATGAATCGGCTATTATGGATGGCTGCACCTATTTCGGAGTGTTTTTCCGGGTGCTTCTTCCTCTTTTAAAGCCAGCGATCATTACGGTTATGATATTAAAGGGAGTGGGAACTTATAATGAATACTATGCTGCAAACCTTTATCTGCAGGACAAAAACAGGCTTGTTACAGTAGCTACGTCCTTGTTTAAATTTACGGGGCCGCTTGGAAACCAGTACAACTATATCTGTGCAGGAGTCATAATCACCATGATCCCTGCTCTGATGATCTTTGTTCTATGCCAGAAACAGATTTACAGCGGTTTAACGCAAGGGGCCGTCAAAGGGTAAACAGACGCTTACGAATATAAATACATGAGTGGAGGAAAGTAACTATGAGCGAAGTTAAAATAATTGGATCACAGGTCCCGAATATGCCGTGGCAGGATAGGCCGGAGAAGGCAAAACCATGGATGCCTGTTTGGAGATACGATGCAAATCCCATCATTGACCGGAATCCTTTAGAGGGAGTCGCACGAATATTCAACAGTGCCGTAATTCCTTATGAGGGGGCATTCATCGGCGTGTTCAGAGGGGAGCAGACAGATGGAGTTCCATTTATCTACTTAGGCCACAGCGGGAATGGGATTCATTGGGAATTTGAACGTGAGAAAATACAGTTTGTGTCTGAAGATGGAGAGCCGTTTATGCCTATATACGCATATGACCCCCGGCTCGTAAAGGTAGAAGACACTTATTATATCATGTGGTGCCAGGACTGCTACGGTGCCGCTATCGGAATGGCATGGACGAAGGACTTTAAGACCTTTACAAGAATTGAAAATCCATTTCTGCCCTTTAACCGGAATGCAGTGCTTTTTCCAAGAAAAATCGAAGGAAAATTCCTCATGCTTTCCAGACCCAGTGACAGTGGTCATACTCCCTTTGGAGATATCTACGTTTCGGAAAGTCCGGATATGATTTATTGGGGAAGGCACAGACATGTAATGGGAAAAACAGGAGACTTCTGGTGGCAGAATGTGAAAATCGGAGGAGGAGCGGCTCCCATTGAGACTTCAGAGGGCTGGCTATTGTTTTATCATGGAGTTACAGGAACCTGCAACGGGTTTGTATATAGTATAGGCGGAGCAATTCTTGATATTAACAATCCTTCCATCGTGAAATACCGCTGCAAAGACTTCCTTCTCACACCAGAAGAGTGGTATGAGGAACGGGGATTTGTACCAAATGTGACATTTCCCTGTGCAACGATTCACGATTCTGAAAGCGGAAGGATTGCAATCTATTATGGAGCGGCTGACAGCTACGTGGGGCTGGCATTTACAACCGTAGGAGAAGTAACGGATTATATTAAGGAGCACAGCCTGGTGACGGAAAGTGACACAGAAATAGGGTTACGCTAGAAGGGATAAGCATATGTTGGGGGAAGAAATGATACAGCATCTGACAAGGGATTTGATTCCCTTTTGGGAAAAGCTTGCAGATGAGGAGTATGGCGGTTTTTACGGATATATGGGATATGATCTTAAGGTGGATGAGAAGGCGGTAAAGGGTTGCATTTTAAACAGTCGTATTTTGTGGTTTTTTTCAAATGCGTACCTTCTTTTGCAAAAAGACAGCCTTCTTTTTTATGCCAGCCATGCCTATGAATTTCTAAAAAATTATTGCCTGGATAAGGCAAACGGCGGAGTATACTGGTCTGTGACATTTGACGGACAGCCGGAGGAAACAATAAAGCATACCTATAATCAGGCGTTTGCCATCTATGCCTTATCCTCATATTATAATGCTTCAAAGGATGAGGAAGCCCTGGAACTTTCAAAGGAGCTTTTTAAGCTGATTGAGACAAAATGTACAGATGAATGGGGATATAAGGAAGCATTCGATGAAGCATTTCACACCATTGACAATGAAAAGCTCTCAGAAAATGGAATTGTTGCAGAAAAAACCATGAACACTCTGCTTCATGTATTGGAAGCTTATACAGAGCTTTTCCGGGTGAGCCGGGAGAGTGAGGTGAGGGAGCGGATGCGGTTTATTCTCAATACATTTGCAGAGCATGTCTATAATCAGAAGCAGGGACGCCAGGAGGTGTTCTTTGACCGGAAGTGGAATTCTTTGCTTGACCTTTATTCCTACGGCCATGATATTGAGACGGCATGGCTCATTGACCGGGGCTGTGAGATTTTGGGCGATGAGGACTGCATCAGCAAGATGGGACTCATCACAAAAGAGATAACGGCCAATATTTATGACAGGGCCTATGTGGATTCCTCGCTTTTCAATGAGTCTTTGGACGGAATCAATGACACAACAAGAATTTGGTGGGTTCAGGCTGAGGCAGTCGTAGGCTTTTTAAATGGGTATGAAAAATGTCCGGGAGAGTCTCGTTATCTGGAAGCTGCAAATGCAGTCTGGGATTTTATCAAAACCTGCATGATTGACCCTCGTTCCGGCTCTGAATGGTACTGGGCGGTTGACCAGAATAGGGCACCCATAAAAAAGCCCATTGTTGAGCCATGGAAGTGTCCGTACCATAATGGAAGAATGTGTTTTGAGGTAATAAGGAGGATGAAGCATGATTCATAGCAGGTATTATATTGAGCTTAACAAATATGAGCAATTAATAAAGAAAGAAAATAAGAAGAGTGAATTTTACAATGGAATCTTTGACCGCTACGAGAACCCGGTTCTGACGAGAAATCATGCGCCCCTCATCTGGAAATATGATCTTGATGCAGAAAGAAATCCATTTTTTATGGAACGTCTGGGGATTAATGCGGTCATGAATTCAGGTGCGATTGAAATCGAAGGAAAGTATTACCTGGTAGTCCGTGTGGAGGGGAATGACAGAAAATCCTTTTTTGCTGTGGCAGAAAGCAGTAACGGTACTGACGGGTTCCGATTCTGGGATTACCCGGTTTCACTCCCGGATACTTGTCCGGAAGAGACCAATGTGTATGATATGAGGCTGACAAAGCACGAGGACGGCTTTATTTACGGCGTGTTCTGTTCAGAAGGGAAAGATCAGGGAAACAGTGATCTTTCTGCGGCAGTAGCCAGTGCAGGGATTGTGAGGACGAAAGACTTAAAAACCTGGGAGCGTCTTGATAATCTGACCACACTCCATTCCCCCCAGCAAAGAAACGTAGCACTGCATCCGGAATTTGTAGAGGGAAAATACGCATTTTATACCAGGCCAATGGATGGCTTTATTGAGACTGGCAGCGGGGGCGGAATCGGGTTCGGGCTTTGTGATGATATCGCACATGCTGTGATTGCAGAAGAAAAGATTATCAGCCACCGGGTTTACCACACGCTGACAGAGGTAAAAAACGGCGCTGGCGCAGTACCAATCAAGGGAAAGAAAGGCTGGATTCATATTGCTCATGGAGTGCGGAACACGGCAGCAGGTCTTCGCTATGTGCTTTATGTATTCGCAACGGATTTAAAGGATCCTTCTAAAGTGATTGCCGAGCCATCGGGCCTGTTCCTGGCACCTCTGGGAAAAGAACGGGTGGGAGATGTGTCAAATGTGGTATTTACCAATGGAGCCATTGCCAGAGAGAACGGGGATGTTTACCTTTATTACGCCTCCTGCGATACCCGTATGCATGTTGCAACCACTACGGTGGAAAAACTGGAGGACTATGTGTTCCATACCCCGAAAGACCCCCTTCGTTCTTCTGACTGTGTGGTGCAGCGGTGCAGCCTGATACATGAGAATCTGGAATTGTTAAAGGGGAAAGCGTAAAAGGAGTTGTTTATGAAAATAGATTTGGGTGATAAAAGGCTCCAATACAGCGGGCGAATTGACCGTACTGATCCAAAACGCCCTATATTTATCTTTCCAGCCAGTTCACTGTCCTTTTCCTTTGTGGGAACAGGGGCATCGGTTGTTATAAAAAATCAGAGAGCTTATTGGGGAAACTATATAGGAATCATAGTGGATGGGGTGCAAAGAAAAGAACAGCTTGCGGATACAGGATGCACAACCATTCTTCTGGCTGAAAACCTGGAAGAGAAGGAACATACCATTATTTTGTTCAAACGTCAGGATTCCTGCCACATAATGACACTGGAAGAGCTTTTGCTAACCGGAGCAGGAAGACTGACAGAGAATTTAGAAAGGCCTGTGCGCAGAATAGAAGTCTATGGGGATTCTGTTTCTGCGGGAGAGGTATCAGAGGCCACGGAATATGCCGGAAAGACAGATCCGGAGCACAACGGAGAATATTCCAACAGTTGGTATTCTTTCGGCTGGATAGCCGCCAGAAGATTAAAGGCTGAAATCCATGATATCGCTCAGGGTGGAATTGCCCTGCAAAATGGAACCGGGTGGTTCTTAGCGCCTTCGCTAATAGGGATGGAGAGTGTCTGGGATAAGGTACATTATAATCCTGAGTTTGGAGCTGTCACGGAGTGGGACTTTCAGCAGTATATCCCCCAGGTGGTGATTGTAGCCATTGGGCAAAATGACAATAATCCAGAGGATTACATGAAGACACATATGGAAGGGGAAAAAGCACAGCGCTGGCGTGACGCTTATCAAGCATGGATACGGAGCATACGAAAGAAGTATCCAAAGACTTTCATTATTTTATCAACAACCATTTTGGAGCACCATGAGAACTGGGATGCATCCATCGAACGGGTGTGCCGTGAGCTTAAGGATAGCAGAATTGTCCATTTTTTATATTCAAAAAACGGAGTGGGAACTCCGGGGCACATACGTATTATGGAGGCGGAGCAGATGGCGGATGAGTTGTGTGCGTTTATAGAAGGTTTATCGGAGAATATTTGGGGAGAATAAATTTTTTCTCGGAAAGAGAGGAAGAACGGAACCGTCCTATGCAGAAGCCAGTCAGAGTAAAGAGGGAAAACAGGAGGTGGCCGGAAGGTGAGTGGATACATTGGAGCGGATATAGGTGGTACCCATACCAGGATTCTAGAGGGGAGTGTAGAGGTGCAATTTGCAGATGAAAAAAGTGATGCAGTGACAGATCAGGAGATCGCTGACAGTAGTGTCTACAGTACTGGAAACCTCTCTCGTCTGACGAAAGTAATGGAGAAAGCAAGGAGAGGGGAGATTGTGACCATAGTCTATCTTGGTGGTTCCATTACCAATGGTTCAGTTGCAATCCCTAAGGATACCAATTGCTATGCATATCTTACGACTCAGTGGTGGAAGAAAACGTTTCCTGATGCAAACATCAACTATGTCAATGCGGGAATCGGAGCAACAGATTCTTATCTTGGCGTTCACCGTGTGGCACAGGATGTGCTTTCAAAGAACCCGGATCTTGTGGTTGTAGAATTCAGCGTCAATGACTACCGTGATCATAATGAGGAGAGTTATGAAAGCTTAATTCGGAGGATATTAGAGTACAAGACAGACCCGGCAGTCGTGTCCCTGTGCCTGACCCAGTTTTCGGGGGCAGGTCAATGCATTGATTACAGTCAGTACCACAAAAAGATTGCCGATTATTATCAGGTTTCTGTGGTGAGCTATGGAGATGTAGTAGGGCCAAGGCTTGAGAACGGAACCATTCAGTGGAACCAGTTAGGACCATCCGATGACTTAACACACCCCAATAATGCAGGGCACAAGATCATATCACGGTGCATGTCCTATTTCTATAGTCAGGTTTTGGAAGATATGAAACATCACAGTTACGGTGACTACAGCACCTATGAGCTGCCGGAAGAAACCATGACGGAATCAAAATTCGAAAATGGCACCATTCTGGATCATCGTTCAGGAAGCGCGGACGGCATCCGGGTATCGGGAAGTGATGTAACTGAGGTTACCGTAAAGAACGCCCAGTTTCCATATGGGTGGCAGACTGACAGCGGATCAGATCTTACATTTACCATGGAGGATGCCACTAATATGGGGCTGATCTATTATGGTGGCATGGAAGAAAACTATGGGATCTTTGATGTGTATGTGGATGACCAGTATATCAATACTATTGATACCTATTTTTACGGAAGCTGGGGTAGTCATGCGGATTATAAACTGCTTTTAACAAGCGGAACAAAAGGCCCTCATACGGTGCGCATTACGAAAAATGAGAACAGCAAAGGAAATCGGTTTACCATCCTGGGCTTTACTGTTTCAAACTCAGATAAGAAGCTGAAAGTTACGGTAGGAGACTTTCAGTAAGCCGTTATTAAGATGGCAGGCGGCTGATTATGACCGCCTGCTTTTTTCATGGAAAAAATCAGAAAAGACAGCAGTAATCGCCTGAGAGAAAGTGAGGAAATAAGATGGATGTCAGAAAAGAATATGAATCATGGTGTGAGAATCCGCTCTTTAATGAGATGACCAGAAGGGAACTTATCGCCATTAAGGATAATGAGATGGAGATTCAGGACCGTTTTTGTAAAGAGCTGGAATTTGGAACAGGGGGACTTAGAGGAGTAATTGGTGCAGGAACAAACCGGATGAACATTTATACAGTTCGAAGGGCGACTCAGGGACTTTGTAATGATATCATTCGTGAAAATGGGGAAAAAAGAGGCGTGGCAATTGCCTATGATTCCAGAAATTATTCTCCGGAGTTTGCCAGGGAAGCCGCTCTTTGTCTGGCTGCAAACGGCATATGTGCTTACATATTTGACTCATTAAGGCCCACGCCTGTGCTTTCCTTTGCAGTGCGTAAGCTGGGGTGTATAGCAGGTATTGTGATCACAGCCAGCCATAATCCGTCGGAATACAATGGTTATAAGGTGTATTGGGAGGATGGGGCACAGATTACGGCTCCCAAAGACAGGGAAATAATCGGAGAAGTAAAAAAAGTCAGAGATTACACGCAGGCCAGAACCATGGAGCTGAAAGAAGCAGAAAAAATGGGGCTTTACCGGGTGGTCGGCAAGGAATTGGATGACTGCTATATAGAGGAATTAAAAAAACTGGTGATTCACCCAGAAATGATTCGAAAACAGCAAAAGCAGTTGAAAATCGTGTATACCCCCCTCCATGGAACCGGTAACCATTTCGTGCGCCGTATTTTAAAAGAAATAGGGTTTGAAGAAGTCTATGTGGTGGCAGAACAGGAGAATCCAGATGGAAATTTTCCCACCGTGAGTTATCCAAATCCTGAAGATACCAGATCTTTTTCCCTGGCACTTAAGCTTGCAAAAAAGGTAGACGCAGACGTGGTGCTTGCCACGGATCCGGATGCAGACCGTCTGGGAATCTATGGAAAGAATGAAAAAAGCGGAGAATATGAACCGTTTACCGGGAACATGTCAGGAATGATAATTTTGGAGTATATTTTATCACAGAAGAAGGAAAGACAGGAGCTTCTTAAGAATGAAGCAGTAGTGACAACCATTGTATCTGGTAAGATGGCAAAGGTTATCACAGACGCTTATGGTGTGACGCTTAAGGAGACTTTGACCGGTTTTAAATATATTGGTGAGCAGATGAAACTCTTTGAGCAAAGCCGCAGCCATAATTTCTTATTTGGCTATGAAGAGAGTTACGGCTGTCTTATAGGAACTCATGCAAGGGATAAAGATGCTGTAGTTGCAGCCATGGCATTGTGCGAGGCAGCAGCTTACTATCAGACAAAGGGAAGGAGTCTTTGCCAGCAGATGGAGCATCTGTATGAGAAGTATGGTTACTATAGAGAAAATCTTTGTACAATCACTTTAAAAGGAATGGATGGGGCGGAAAAAATAAAAGAGATTTTGGAAAGAATCAGAAAGAATCCTTCGTCATGTATCGGTGACTTTTTCGTAAAACGGTTCCGGGACTATGAAACTGGTGTAATAAAAGACTTGGAAAGCAGATCAGAATATCCTACCTCCCTTCCGCTTTCCAATGTTCTGTATTTTGAATTAGAAAATGAAGCATGGTGCTGTATTCGCCCGTCAGGAACAGAGCCAAAGGTAAAATATTATATTGGTGTAAAGGGGCTTAATAATTGTGAGGCAGAGGAAAAGCTTGCCGGGCTTACAGCGGCGGTAAGTGCTTTAATTAAGGGTTAGATAATAACAAAGGGAGTGTGTTTCTAAAAGTTGTCATCAGCTTGTCGTTGAAGGTTCTGTCAAGGTAATTGTCAGTGATTCTTGTAGCAAGCCTCCAGTGCTCTTGGGTGGCTGATTGTGCTAAAAACAGGTATGCCTATATGAAACAGGAGCAAATTAAAAGTCTTTAAAATACAATCTGGAAACGAAAGTGGATCCTATACGCCATGGACAGACACTCCCTGATGTAGTAAAATGGCAGAAAAAGGGCTATGAACAAACAACAGCAGGGCCTAACTGAAAAAGGAGTGAATACCATGAGCTATCAAGTGTTAATTCCACAGGACATTGCAGAAGAAGGAAAGAATTTTCTGTTGGAACGGGGATATAAAATTAAGATGGGAAGTGGGACCACAGAAGCAGAATTGATTCACGATGTTACAGATTGTGATGCCATACTTCTTCGCACGGCAGCAGTCACCAGATCCGTTTTGGAAGCGGGGAAGAACTTACAGGTAGTGGCCCGCCATGGGGCTGGATATAACAATGTGGATATAGATGCAGCCAGTGAACTATCAATATGGGTAACCAATGCCCCGGATTCCACCACAATAACCGTTGCAGAATTTACTATAGGTGCAATTCTTACGGCAGCAAAAAGGACCTTTTTACTGAACCATGCGATAAAGGAAGGAGATTTTTATTATAAGAACAGCCATAAAGGCGTGGATTTATATCAAAAAACTCTGGGAATCATAGGCCTTGGACGCATTGGAAGAGAGGTTGCAAAGAAGGCCAGTCTGGCATTTGATATGAAAGTGCTTGCATATGCACCACGGGCTGAAAAGAAAAATGTACCTGACTACGTTTCTTTAGCTGACTGGGAGAAAGTATTTAAAGAATCGGATTTTATCTCTCTTCACGTTCCCCTCAATAAAGAAACGGTTGGAATGGTTGGAGCCAGAGAATTTAACATGATGAAAGATACCTCCTATTTAATCAACTGTGCCCGTGGTGAAGTGGTTCGTGAAGCGGATTTGATTGAGGCACTAAAAGCAGATAGAATAGCCGGGGTATTTACTGATGTGCTGGAACAAGAGCCTCCCTCCAGGGAAAATCCTTTACTGACCATGGATAATGCAGTGGTAACGCCACATATGGCTTCCAATACCAAAGAGTGCATGATTAAGATGGCAGTCCAGGCGGCATCTCAAATTGATCTCGTGCTTTCTGGTAAAGCACCTAGCTGGCCGGTGAATCAACCAAAAAAACGTTAACGATTCTATCTAAATTTAATGATTTTATCAGGAATTCAGAAAAAATTTACAGTTTTCTTAAGAATTTGGACTTTATTACCAATTATTTACATTTCATTTACGTATCTTTACGGATACCTAAACTTTGTTGACTTCCAGCCGATCCAGTTATATACTCTAGGCAAATCCAAATGCTAATGCATTGATAAGGAGGTCAGACCTATGAAAAAAAAGTATTTAGTAGTTACAGCACTATCTATGGCTTTATCGATAGGAAGCGCGATGTCTTCATTTGCGGCAGGATTTGTAACCACGCCACAGGGAGTAAAGTACCAGTGGGGATCAGGGGAATATTGCACCAATAACTGGGTCAACTATAAAAGCCATTGGTATTTCTTTGGCAATGACCAGCTTTTGCGAACCGGGTGGATTCAAAGAGATAATACTTGGTATTTCGCGACTGATACCGGTGAGCTTCAGGGGGGAATTATGAAGATTAATGGCAACGTCTATTACTTTAACACTAGTACCCTGAAAATGTTGACTGGCCCAATTAATTACAATGATACCACCCATTACTTTACGGAAAATGGAACCACAGATGGTGGCCCATACGTGTACACAGAATGGAACAGCGACGGCTCCATCAGACGAGGTAAGAAGTTTTCTGTTCGTTAAATGGACACAAAGCCTCTTCATATAAAATTAAAAAAGTGCACAAAAAAAGAACCTTGGTAGTCTGAAAAGACTTAATCAAGGTTCTTTTCTTATGAAGATTTTCTATCTTTGTCCTTTATCATAAGGAATACCCTCTGCCTTAGGAGCCTGAGAGTTTCTTGAGGTAAAGATTAATACAATCAGTGTGATGATATAAGGCACCATCTTGTAGAAGTAGCTTGGAATTCCCAGGTCATGTAAGAATGGGATTCCGGAATAAGCAGATGCCACTGCCTTCATCAGTCCAAAGAACAGGGAAGCAAACATGATGTTCACCGGCTTCCATTGTCCGAAGATCAAAACCGCTAAGGCTAGGAAACCGTAACCAGCTACATCGGCATTAAAGTTGGTTGAGGTTGGAACTACGAATACAAGACCGCCAAGACCGCCTAGAGCTCCGGAAATGAGTACACCTGCATATTGCATGCGATAAACGTTGATACCAGCCGCATCAGCCGCCTGAGGGTGCTCTCCGCAAGAACGAAGTCTAAGACCAAACCTGGTTTTATAAAGTACCACATAGGATAAAACAAAGATAGCGATTCCTATATAGGTTGTAACATAAGCATTCTGGAACAGAAGAGGTCCAATAAATGGAATCTTTCCTAACACTGGTACAGAGGCAATACGGAAGGTATTGCTAAAGGGTACCTGCTGAACACCCTGAATTACACGT
>CAURSM010000032.1:0-21049 GCA_963528005.1 uncultured Eubacteriales bacterium | reverse complement strand
CCGGCCCTATTGGACCTACTGGAAGCACCGGTCCTACTGGACCTACTGGAAGCACCGGTCCTATTGGACCTACTGGAGACACCGGTCCGACTGGACCCACTGGTAGAACCGGCCCTATTGGACCTACCGGAGATACCGGTCCTACTGGACCTACTGGAAGTACCGGCCCTACTGGAGGCACCGGTCCTACTGGCCCTGCTGGTACCGCTGGGTTATCAGAATTTGCTTATATATACAATTTAGCTGCTCAGGTGGTTGCTTTAGAGGCGGATATACTATTTAGTACCAACGGAGTTATCGTTGGTACCATAACACATGCACCCGGAACATCTACCATCCAATTTGGAAGCGCTGGAAACTACGCCATTTGGTTTAATGTAGCAGGAGTTGAACCGAATCAATTTGCTGTTTTTCAAAATGGAGCTGCAGTTGCTGGAGCAATATATGGATCAGGAGCTGGAACACAACCGAATCCTGGTATGGTAATTATTACCGCGGCTGCAGCCGATGTCATAACAATACGAAATCATACAAGTGCTGCTGCAGTTACGCTACAAACTCTGGCGGGAGGTACACAAATAAATGCTAATGCTTCCGTATTAATTCAAAAGCTAACGTCCTAACATCATACGTTTCATCAGAGGGGAATCAATCAAAGCAGTTGAACAAATTTCGTCCAACTGCTTTGATTAGATTGCGCACTCAATATTAAACAACCCTTGTATGAAAAGAGCAGGAAAATTTAAAGAACGTAATATGAAGATGGAATATATGATTTAAATCTCAATTAATATGATTACCTAAAATGTATTAAGGAACTATTTTTCTGATTTTCCAAATAACTCCTGAATTCGGTTGATAAACATTTGGTACCTCTATATTAGCTATTGCCATATCTGTTATATACATTGCACCATCTGGTCCAAAAACCACATCAGTTGGTCTACTTAACCCAGCTTCTTCAGGAAATCCTGATTTATTTATAGCAAATGTTAAAATTTCTCCATTAAGAACATTAACTCTCATTATTCTATGACCTACACCTGAATGTATATCTTCGCCGGATTCTTCATATCGGACTCTGCCAAAACATGCAATATAAATATCTCCTATAGGACCAAAATCTAGGGTTTCATTAAAATCAAAACCCATTATAGTAGAACCTGTCGGAAAAACTGCAGTTGGTGGCGGCGGGATAGATGGAATTGTTTCTAACAATAATTCTGGCTTTCTGCCTCTAATTGGTGTAAATCTATGCATTGTTACTGGTTCTCCTCCTGAGTAATCTGGCCAGCCATACCACGCACCTTGTACATATAAAAACAACTCATCCAATGCATTCGCAATCGGTCTGCTTCCTCTGGCATCCATTCCTTGATTTGATATAATTAAACGATTTAAATGATCAAATTTCATATAAAACGGATTACGAAACCCCCATGCAACCAATTCTAAGTTAGAACCATCTAAATTTGCTCTTAATACACTTCCGGAAGCCAAAAGTCTACCTGCTTTTACTTCATGTTGTTGAACGTTAGGAACTCCAAATGGTGAAAAAGCTCCTGTAATTGCTGGCGACATTGCAGGTATCAGCACATTGTTTGTTTCAAAATTAACTTCATTAAGAATTATATAGGAACCTGGAATATCGTGAAAATAAGGATATTCATAAAGCCATCTATTATCCAGTCCTACTACACCAGAATTAGTTGCTGTTCCCTGTCCAAAATAAATTTTCTCATCATTACTAATCTCAACCCGATTATTGCTAAAGTCCCCATAACTTGGCAATCCACTTATAATGTCCTGTCTTGTGCCATCCCGATTAATAACAGTTATTACTCCTTTATGTGACACATAGATGTGTCCATTTTTATAATTGATCCCAGTTAGTGGAACATTAAAGCCCTCTGCCACAACCTCAGTACCACTATTACTCATACGTAATACTTGAGGTTTCATTGTTGCTAAACCTGAATCAGCAATTAACATATCACCTGTCTCAGTAAAGACCATACCAATTGGTGCATTTAATCCTTGAGCAAAGACTTCTATTTGGTAACCTTCAGGTACACTTATTCGATTAGGATCAAGTTCTCTCTGCTTATACGGAATTTGCTGCATATAAAATTTTTGTAGATAATTGATTTTATCAAAATTCACCTTAAATCTCCGTTCATATTTTTCTATTAAAATATATGGTGATTTTTTTAATATAGTAACCTCTTTTATCCTGATTGTTACTGCTGTGGTAAACGGGTGAACACATATAAACAGGACATTTCGTAAGAATAAATTAAATTATTACGATTTAATAGTTAATCTTGTAAGATCCATCATTTTCTGCTATGCTAGGTAACGTAAATACAATCAGGAGGAAAGTAAATCAGTATGAATCAATATAACAATCAGCCAAGGGCGAACCGCAGGCAATCAGGCTCCCAATATAGACAAGATGCGGGGAAACGTGGTTTTCTTTCGATCCTTCTGTTTTATGTGCTGCCTTTTATCCTTGTGAATGGCTTAATCTTTCTTGTGGTTACGGAAAAGCCAAAGGGCGATATTACCATCGGCGAAAGCAGCGATTATATTAATACTACTATGGAACTTAAAATAAGCTCTTTGCTTCCATTAAAGAGTATGGAAGTAACCTTAGATGGAACTCCTATAGAGATGACAAAGACAGGTTCCAAGACCTTTACTGCTGCTCTTACTAACAATGGAGCCCTGGAAGTAAAGCTTACTGGATTTAATAAAATGAAAACAGCCTTAAATGAACAGGTCAACGTATTAGACGATACCCCTCCTGTGATTAAGGACAAGATGTTTAAAGAAGGGCTTCTCTCCTTCCGCCTGGAAGACAGCCAGTCTGGAGTGGATTACTCATCAGTAACTGCTTATAATGATGATAATCCTGATATTCTCCCTCTTTCCATTGATCGAAGCACTGGACTTGTTATGTTTGAGATTAAGAAAGATAACATAACCATCTCAGCGAAAGATAAGATCGGAAACGAGATGCACATCACCTATAATCCCAAAGGGGAGAATGTAGAAGAGGAAGAGTTAGACAGCGAGCAAGCTCAAGATGAGGATGCTGACGATGACTCTCTGGATCAAACTGAAAAGAGTAATGATAAATTAAAATCAGAATGAAATCAAATAGAAAAGAGATTCCAAAAAGTATGGGAACGGTCAATGACCTCCACTTCTTGGAATCTCTTTTTTTAATCTCTTCCCCTGCCGTAAAGAAAGGTTAAATCTCTGCATCTGTTTAGGACCTCTTCGGTCAGCTCTCCAGGAAGCAATCGAAACCGCCAGTTTTTCCCCAGGGTAGAAGGCTCGTTAATCCGAGCTTCGCAGCCAAGACCCAAATAATCCTGAACAGGTATAATGGCAAGACTAGCTACACTCTGAAGTGCAACACGGATATAATTCCAGGATATCTGCTCATCCGAGGAATCTTTGGTATTTAAATAATGATCCGCAAACCTACGATCCTCTTCCGATAAGCTATGATACCAGCTTTTTAATGTATCGTTATCGTGAGTCCCTGTGTATACCACACTGTTCTGGGTGTGGTTATGGGGCAGATAGTCACTCTCTTCCCAGGAATTAAATGCAAACTCCAGCACCTTCATACCAGGATAGCCAGTTTCCTTTAATAGTTCTCGAACGGAAGGAGTAAGAAAGCCCAAATCCTCTGCTATAATATTTAACTCCCCAAAGGTCTTTTTCATCTCTTGAAAGAAATCGATACCAGGTCCCTTTTCCCAGGTTCCATTTATGGCATTTTCACTCCCTGCGGGTATAGAATAATATTCGTCAAATCCCCTGAAATGGTCCACACGCACCACATCATAAAGGTGAAAACTGTATTCCATCCGCTTTTTCCACCATGCATAGCCAGTTTCCTTATGATATCCCCAACGATATAATGGGTTTCCCCATAGTTGGCCCGTTGGGGAGAAACCATCTGGGGGGCACCCAGCCACGGCCAAGGGATTGTTTTCTTCATCAAACTGAAACAGCTCTGGATGGGACCAGGTATCTGCACTGTCAAATGCTACGTAAATAGGCATATCTCCAATTATGCGGATGCCGTTTTCCCTGGCATAGGACTTTAATTTCTCCCATTGCTCTGTAAATTTCATTTGAAGAAAAGCGTAAAGGCCGATTTCTTCCTTTAGTTCCTCCTCATACCTTGAAATTGCCTCAGGAGTTTTTAAACGAATGTCCTCATCCCAGTAAATCCAGCTCTTTCCCTCAAAGTGATCTTTCAGAGCCATGTAAAAGCAGTAAAGGGAAGTTTCCCCTCCCAAAGCTTCCACTGCCTCCTTTGAGGTATGACCCTGAATCTTCCAGCGAGCGTAAGCGTTTTTTAATAAAGGATAGCGGTTATAGTACAGCTTTTCATAATCGATATACCTTAAATCACCACCAAAATCGGTTGCTTCACATTCTTCCTCAGTCAACAGCTCTTCCTTTATCAGCTCTGTCAAATCAATGAAATATGGATTTCCAGCAAATGCAGAAAAAGACTGGTAAGGGGAATCCCCGTAGCCCGTAGGGCCAAGAGGCAGGATCTGCCAGTACGTTTGCCCTGCTCTTTTTAACTGATCTACAAACTCATATGCCTCTTTTGAAAATGCTCCGATCCCATACCTTGATGGAAGGCTTGCCACCGGAAGCAACATACCGCATTCCCTCATCTATCTTCTCCTTTTGTCCCCATTTATTCCTATATATATCACCCTATGATACCTGTTTACACAGTAACACGGAGGCAGTAGAAATACAATGTTTTTTGCTCCCATCTGGTTAATTTCTTCCATTTTTTGTCCATTAAGATGAATTATGAACCATGTCATAATTCTGTAATCAAAACCTAGGAATTTTGACCTGGAATGTTAAGAGAAAAGAAATACACGATTTCCATTTTTCCTGTAAAATAAAGGTAAGAAAAGGAGGTATCTATTATGAGAAAATTAAATAAACCACTGGCAGCTATCGTCATAGCCGCTGCAACTATGGGTCTTACCGCATGTGCAACACAGCCAACTGCAGCTCCTGCAGCCAATGTATCAACTGATATTAAATCAAGTCATACCATTCAGGTACAGAGTACTGAAAAAGTAAAGGTTGTTCCTGACATGGCAGAAGTAAGCTATTCCGTTTCTACACAGGCAGAAGATGCTATGGGTGCTCAAGATAAAAATACCGAAGATGTGAACAGAGTCATTGATTTCTTAAAAAAAGCAGGAATAGATGAGAAGTCCATTCAGACTTCAAACTACGGATTAAATCCTATTTATGATTATACCGCAGGACAAAAGATTACAGGATATGAAATGCGTACAGGAATTACTGTTTCTGATATTGCCATGGATAAGTTAGGTACTTTGGTGGCTTCCAGCATTGAGGCAGGTATCAATAACCTTGATCACATCGCTTATAAGTCCAGCAAATACGAAGAAAGCTATCAGGAAGCCTTAAAGAAGGCCGTTACTTCCTCAAAAGCAAAGGCAGATGCCATTGCAGCAGCAAGCGGCGTTTCCCTTGGAGCGATTACAAAGGTAGAAGAATTAAGTTCTTATAACAATATCCGCTATGAAGGCAATGAAAGCGCAGCATTTGGAGTTCAGGCAGATGCAAAATCCATAGCTGTAGAACCAGGCCAGCTTGATGTTGAGGCTGAGGTTACTGTATCTTATAGCATTCAGTAATCTCCATAACCTTTAATCAACCTGAGGCGGTACATCCGCTGTGGTTTCCACTTTTAAAGTTTTAATTCCAAAGAAGAAAAACAGGATATGAAACAGCCATACAAGGAATAGAATGACCTGGCCCACCGGAATCCGGTGCATGGCGAAGAATCCAATTGCCATTGCCATGGTTAAGCTTGTGGAGAGTGTGAGTTTTGTCTTTAAGGTCATTGCCCGCTTCTTCACATAGCTTTCCAGGTGATTCTTATATAGACTGGTATTTAAAAACCAGGCATTCATCTTATCGCTGCTCCTTGCAAAGCAGAACATCGCTCCCATTAAAAAGGGGAATGCAGGGAGCAGCGGTACGACTGCGCCCACGGCCCCAAGACCTGTAAGGATTATTCCAGCAGCACATAAAAGCTTCTTTTTCATCTTCATATTACGTGTCCATTTCCTTTCTTACATTCCACTGATGTTCAATTCCCTCTTACTATCATATTTCCATGATTATATATCATACATCTCTATTTTCCTATAAGAAATAATGACCTTTTTTAAAAAGAGCCAAAAAGTCTTTATGATTGGACTTCTTGACTCAAAATCTCAAAACGGCTTATTTACAGGGATTCTCTTCCATAACCAGACAAGGGATGAAAGGATAATTCAATTCCCTCTTCCTCCAGACGAAGCTTAATCTGTTCTAAAATGTCGCCCCTCACGGTCCAATAATTCTCCCTGAGAGTCCAGCCTCTTCCACCGATAATCACCGATTGATCCGTAAGATCGCTGACAAACACCTCCATAGGATCTTCTTTTATAATCCCTATGTGGTCTTTTATTACTTCTTCAATTATCTTTTTGGCCTTTACTAAATCAGAGCCATAGCTAATCCGTACCAGTACGTCAAGTCTGCGCTTGTCCATGGCAGTAACATTGGTTAATGCAGAATTAGACAGAGTTCCATTTGGAATGACTACTTGCTTATTATCCGCTGTATTTAGCACCGTATACACAAGACCAATGGTGCGTACCGTACCTTCTCCGTCTTTCGAAATAATATAATCTCCTACCCGAAACGGCTTCATTAAAAGAATTAAGACTCCCCCGGCGAAGTTCGCCAGGCTTCCCTGAACCGCAAGACCGATGGCGATACTGGCGGAACCAAAGAGAGCTACAATGGAAGCTGAGTTTACCCCGATTTGTACTGCAATGCTAAAGACAAGAACGCAATAAAGCAAGGCATTAAACACGGATAAAAGGAACTTTCTTACACTGACTTCCATATCCATTTTCTTAAAAGATCGTTCCATAATGCTGCGAATGATCTTAATGACTCTGGATCCTATAAAAAAGATAATCAGGGCAAACAATATCTTAAGTCCAAAAGCGATAAGATGTGGCCCCCATCCCTTAATGGTCTCAAGAAGGACATTGGGCTTTAGCTGCTCCAGATTCTCCTGAATCTCCTCCGTCAAAGCCGCCAGGGATTCATCTGCTGCAGCATCAGCAAGCATATATAATATCATTTACGTATCTCCTAATTCATTCTTTTTCCGTCTGGAAATATGCTTATTTTATCATTCCCTGCGGATTATTTCAATAGATTGTGAATCAGATCCGCCTACAGACCTGTTGTATGCCAGCATCAAGTCCACCATTCTTCCATAACTTTTGACCCCATCGGATTGGCTGTTCAGCTTTAAATAGGCATCATTAAGCTGGTTGGACACTTGAGCTGTCTTTCCTTCATATTTGCCCCAAAATTCCGAATTATACCTTAAATCCGTCCAGACCGGATCGGAAAGCATATCTGCAATCTCAGCATATGCCTGTGGGTTCACATCTGCCAGGGCATTGGTGGCATAGATCCAGCCCGTGAGATAACCACTATACTGAAACCTAAGATCATCTGAGCTGATACAAGCCAGATAGCCGATGAAGTTTGCCTCATCCTCTCTCATAAATCCCCTTAAGTGAGACAGTTCATGACATAGCGTGTGCGGTATGTTGTAATCTGGCATGGAGCGGTTATAGACTGCTTCCGCTGTAAATGGAGAATATTGTCCGCAAAGCTGCTGAATGGAGAATATATAAGACCAAATTAGCGGCTTTGGCTGAGGATAAAAACCATTCAGCTCCGGATAGGTCTCTCCCAACCGTTTCATGGAAACAACGCTTTCAATTCTAACCTGCTTACGATCAAAATCTTCTGTGAATCCCTCCTCAGCCATCTGGTTTAATGAACTTGTGAGCGTTTCACAAAGCTCCACCAAATCCTCTATGGAAGAATCTTTTATAGTGAGACCGGAATACGCAGAAAATGGTCTCCGGTAGTAATTGATGCCACAATTAACGGTAAATAAAAAGAAGAAAAGGGTAAGGGAAAAAATACTGCCAATCAAAAGCCTCTTAGGGCTTCGAATAAAACGGATGGAATAATACAGGAAAAACAGAATGAGTAGAAACGCGAGTACCTCTAAAAGAGCAAAGGGAAGCAAACCGGTGACCCCTCCCAGGATCCCGACAAAAAAAGGATATATAGATCTGGAATACCACTCTCCAAATCCCGGAATATTCCTTGCCATAATCTGCAAAAGCATAGAAATAAAAAACATCACCGCAGAAGCGATGAGAAACCGGATGTTCTCCCTCTTTTTATCTTCCAAAGGACCTCCTCCTTATGTGCAAAATACGATACATTAAGATTACCGCAATAATGTGGCTATTTCATGGAATGTTTGTGAATATTTTCTTACCATTTTGTGAACCCCCTTGCGTTATGTCCAAAACTCATATAAACTCAATGAAGAACCAAATAGCAGAGAAAAGAAGAGAACAATATGAAGAGAAACGAAAACATGCCAGAAGAGCAGAAACCGTTTAACTGGAAGGAAGAGATCATAAGCTGGATTAAGATCATCGTCATTGCAGCTGCCATTGCGTTTGTGCTTAACAACTTTATCATTGCTAACAGCAGAGTGCCAAGCGGGTCCATGGAAAACACCATTATGACAGGAGACCGGGTCATTGGATCCAGGCTTTCCTATTACTTTTCCGAACCACAGCGTGACGATGTGGTCATCTTTCACTTTCCCGATGACCCAACCGGCAAGACTTACTACGTCAAGCGAATCATTGGACTTCCAGGAGATACCGTTGACATACGTAACGGTAAGGTTTACTTAAATGGATCTGAGACTCCTCTAGAGGAGCCATATCTGCCGGAGACTATGGAACCAGAAGCAGACGCACACTTTGAGGTTCCTGAAGATTCTTATTTCATGCTGGGAGATAACCGTAATTACTCCGCAGATGCCAGAAGATGGAATCATAAATATGTGAAAAAGAACAAGATCATTGCAAAGGTCTTATTCCGATACTATCCGTCCATTAAAAAAATTCAATAAGAAGACGCAGACCAGAATTACTGGCCTGCGTTTTTTATGTTTTTTACCACTGATAATATTTAATTAAGGCCTGGGTTCCCTCATCTCCTTGTCCATTCTCCTCCATATTCTCATACATGGAACGGACATAGGTCAGGACCCCAAGGCTGATGCCTGCCCGGTTCGCCTCTTCTTCTGCAATCTTCATATCCTTGATAAAATGCTTGATAAAAAATCCTGGTTCATAATCACCTGATAAAATCTTTGGTGCCTGTAGATTTAACTGAGCACTTCCTGCCGCTCCGGTGGCTATGGATTCCACCATGTTCCTGTCATCAAGCCCATTGGCCCTGGCATAGTTTATGGCCTCACAGACACCTGCGATAGAGCCAGCGATTGCAATCTGGTTGCACATCTTGGTATGTTGTCCATTACCAGGCCCGCCTGTATACCGGATGGCCTTTCCCATGGCCTCGAAGACTGGAAGGCAACGATCAAAATCTTCCTTATCTCCTCCGGCCAAAATGGTAAGTGTGCCTTCCTTAGCGCCCGTATCCCCTCCAGTGACTGGTGCATCCAAAACCTTTAATCCTTTTTTTCCTGCCTCCGCATAAATCCGCTTTGCAAGCTCTGGACTTGTGGTGGTCATATCAATGAGACAGGTTCCTGGATCCGCTCCTAAAAGGATGCCCTTTTCGCCAAAATAAACCTCTTCCACATCAGAAGGATACCCGACAATGGTAATTACAAAGTCTTTCCCGGAAGCACAGGAAGCCGCATCTGGATACCAGATGGCACCTTCGTTTATGATGTCCTCTGCCTTTTCCTTCGTTCTCGTATAGATTCCTACCTCAAAGCCTGCCTTCATTAAGTTTCTCACCATGGACTTGCCCATGATTCCAACACCGATAAATCCAATTTTTTTCATACTGGATTCTCCTCTCCTCATCTGTTGTTTTCTTCTTTGATTGTAGCATTCTGGGAATGGGTTGTATAGATGGAAAAAGAGGCTGCGCACTAAAAATTAGTGCACAGCCCCTTCTTCATATCCTTATAAGGTTTTACTGCTTATTTTCAATTTCCATAACCATATCTACACGTCTCTGGTGTCTTCCGCCTTCGTACTGAGCATCCAGCCACTCTTCTGTAATCATCTTAGCCATCTCATCACCAATGACTCTTGCGCCGAAGCAAAGTACGTTGGAGTTGTTGTGCATTTTAGAAAGCTTTGCTGTATATGGCTCGCTGCAAACACAGGCACGAATTCCCTTAACCTTATTGCAGGCAAGAGAGATTCCTACTCCGGTTCCGCAGATAGCGATTCCAAGATCAGCTTTTCCATCGGCAACTGCACGTCCTACCATCTCACCATATGCAGGATAGTCACAACTTTCTGTAGAATTGGTACCAAAATCAATGACTACGTATCCCTTGCTTTCCACGAATTTTTTAATAGCTTCTTTCATTTCTATGGCCGTATGGTCATTTCCCATTGCGATTTTCATAATTGATCTCCCGTTTCTAGTCCTCTGTATATATTATATGCGGCATTTACCATACCATAAATGAAGGTTTTTATCAACCCTATGGGGTCTTGCAAGACTCTTCCTTATTTTTCCTTTTTATAGAAAGAAAGGATTCCGTCCATCTTTGATGACATATTAGTTAAAAGCAGGTCCGCGGTAGTAAGAGCTGCCATGGCTTCCACAACGACAACTGCTCTTGGAACAATAATCGGATCGTGTCGGCCCTTGATTTCAATCTCCGTTTCCTCGCCCTGTCTATTTATGGTTTTCTGGGGTAAGGCAATGGAAGGAGTGGGTTTAAAAGCGGCGCGGAAAACCACCTGGGAACCATCGCTGATTCCTCCAAGGATTCCTCCTGCATGGTTGGTTGCCTTCTCCACTTTGCCCTCCTTACCAGGTATGAAACGATCGTTATTCACAGAACCGGTGGAACGGGAAGCGGCAAAGCCATCTCCAATCTCAAATCCTTTTACTGCACCCATGGACATGATTGCCTTCGCAAGGGCTGCGTCGTATTTTTCAAATACAGGATCGCCAATGCCAGCGGGGACGCCATCAATGATGCATTCCACCACTCCACCTACGGAATCGGTTTTTGCCATCATCTCTTCTAAATATGCTTCTGCTTTTCGGGCCATCTCATGATCTGGCATATAAAGACGGTTGTTGTCCCTTTCTTCTATATTAAAACGTTCCGGGTCTACTTCATATGGCCCGATTGACTTAGCATAAGCTGTAACAGTAATTCCAAGTTGTTTT
This sequence comes from uncultured Eubacteriales bacterium, assembly GCA_963528005.1. GTDB lineage: Bacteria > Bacillota > Clostridia > Lachnospirales > Lachnospiraceae > Lacrimispora. The sequence goes on along the minus strand of CAURSM010000032.1, from coordinate 9,670 downwards.
AAAAATGCCGCCGCTATGGCACCGGCTGCTACCCTGGCAGTCGTCTCTCTTCCTGAGGACCGTCCGCCACCCCGGTAATCACGAAATCCGTATTTGGAATCAAAGGTAAAGTCTGCATGACCAGGTCGGTATACGTTCTCGATATTGCCATAATCCTTTGATTGCTGATCGGTATTCCATACCACCATGGAAATAGGAGCCCCAGTTGTCTTTCCTTCAAAAACACCAGAAAGAATTTCCGCTTCATCTGACTCCTGGCGTTTTGTGGTGAACTTACTTTGTCCTGGCTTTCTTCTATTTAAATAAACCTGAATGTCACTTTCTGAAAGAGGAAGTCCTGCTGGACATCCGTCTACTACTACGCCGACACCCCTTCCATGGGATTCTCCCCAGGTGGTCACTTTCCATATTGTCCCAAGTGTTGATCCTGCCATGAATGTCTCTCCTTTTACTTGCTGACTTTAACAATCATACAACTGTTTGGTTCATTGACTCTCAATTCCTTGCCGTTCATAATAAGAAGGCCTTTTTCGTAATCCACGGTAAAGAAGGTAATACTTCCAGTTTCATGGTTGATAGAGGCGATGTGCTTGTCATCTGGAAAAACACAAACATCTTTTGGATAACTTCCACTCACTGGTAAGCAGCAGGAGAAGGTAAGAAGGCCTGTCTTCTTATCACGGTCATAAACTGCTATGGTATTATCACCTGCATTGCCGCAGAACAAATGAGTTTCATCATTTGACAAGCGCATGGAGCAAGCTGCAGTAAGCTGAGTTAAAGGCGCTTTTCCTGTTGTCTCAATGGTCTGAATCTTTTCAATCTTAGGAAGGCGGTCGCCTGTCTCATAAGTAAAGACATCAATTACATTCTTTAATTCATAAAGAAGGTAAAAGAACTTTCCGTCTTCGCTAAACCGGAAGCATTTGGGAGCGGATTCCAAATCGCAGCGAATGGCATCGATTAAAATCATCTCTTCCTCTTTTTCATCAAACCGGTATATCTTTACCTGATCGATTCCAAGATCAGCCACCATAATAAATTTTCCATCTGGAGTTCTTCTGGAACAACTTACGTGAGGGCGAAAGTTTCTCTCTGCCACGCTGCCAAAGCCCTTGTGAAAGACTCCTGTTACGATCTCTCCCACAGAGCCGTCTTCATTGAGCCTGAGCACAGTACACTTCCCATCGTGATACCCGGAAACGAATATATATTTATCTTCTGCATCTGTAGACAGATGGCAACCGCGCATTCCCTTGATGTTAGCCGAATTCAATCTTGTAATCGCGCCGTTTTCATGAATGCGAAAGGAAACGACTCCTTCATCTGCGATGGAGTAAAGTGTTTTACCGTTATTTGATGCAACCAGATAAGAAGAATTGTCCACCTCCACCTCACATCTGGGAACAAAACGACCCTTTTCCACATCTACATCATACACCGTAATCCCCTTTGCCTGTCCATTGTAGGAATAGGAGCCTACATACGCCATGTATTTGCCTTTCATCATAAAATTTCCTCCTGTTTTAAGCCTTTATAAACTAAAAATATCATATCATAAGATTCCCCATTTGTTAAGGAAAAACTTCCTTAAAAAGTATTGACATCACAGGAAAAATAAGTATAATAAATCTTGCTGCCTGTTTATTATTACTAAACTTTTAGGTTATATTTATCGTCAGTTAGTATAAGTAAACTTTTAGCTTAACATAATAAGAAGGAGGAGCACATGGATATCGGTACAAAACTAAAAGAACTGCGTGTGTTAAAGGGGCTGACTCAAGAAGAGCTGGCTGATCGCGCAGAGCTGTCAAAGGGGTTCATATCTCAGTTGGAAAGGGATTTAACTTCACCCTCCATTGCGACTCTTATGGATATTTTGCAATGTCTTGGTACTTCCATCGGGGAGTTCTTTTACGAAAGCCCGGAGGAACAAATTGTCTTTGGCAAAGGGGATTATTTTGAAAAATACGACGGCGAGCTAAAAAATGAAGTCCGCTGGATCATACCTAATGCCCAGAAAAACATGATGGAACCCATTCTTCTTACGCTGGAGGCGGGAGGTCAGACCTACCCGGACAACCCTCATGAAGGGGAAGAATTTGGCTACGTGATGCAGGGCAGTGTATCCATTCATATAGGAAATAAGACATATAAAGCAAAAAAAGGGGAATCCTTTTACTTTATATCAGATAAAAAACATTATTTAAGCAGCAAAGCCGGAGCAACCCTCATCTGGGTGAGTTCACCGCCAAGCTTTTAACAGGAGGATAAAAGGTCATGGGTCAGCCATTAATTGATTTACGCAATATTACAAAAAGTTTTGACGGTACCATGGTACTGGACGATTTGAATCTTTCCGTAAAGGAAAACACGTTTGTTACCTTATTAGGACCCAGTGGCTGCGGCAAAACTACAACCCTGAGAATCATCGGAGGCTTTGAACGTCCGGGAAAAGGACAAGTGATCTTTGACGGTCAGGATATTACAAGTCTTCCCCCAAATAAAAGACAGTTAAATACAGTGTTTCAAAAATATGCGTTATTTAACCATATGACCATATCTGAAAACATTGCATTTGGTCTTAAAATCAAAAATAAACCAAAACCATACATTCAAGATAAAATTAAGTATGCCTTAAAGCTTGTTAATTTAGATGGATTTGAAAATCGCAGTGTCAGCTCCTTAAGCGGCGGTCAGCAGCAACGAATCGCCATTGCAAGAGCCATTGTAAACGAACCCAGAGTATTGCTTCTTGACGAACCTCTGGGAGCACTGGATTTAAAACTGAGACAGGACATGCAGTATGAGCTGATTCGTTTGAAGAACGAACTTGGCATCACCTTCATTTATGTAACTCATGACCAGGAAGAAGCGCTTACCATGTCAGATACCATCGTTGTCATGAACCAGGGCTACATTCAGCAGATGGGTTCCCCGGAAAATATCTACAACGAACCGGAAAATGCATTTGTAGCTGACTTTATCGGAGAAAGTAACATCGTTCCTGGTATCATGCTTCGAGATGAACTGGTAGAAATCTTCGGTGCAAAATTCGCCTGTGTGGATAAGGGCTTTGGAATGAACAAGCCAGTTGACGTAGTCATTCGTCCGGAAGACATTGACCTGGTTTCACCAGACCAAGGAAGTATCGCTGGCGTTGTAACTCATCTGATCTTTAAGGGCGTTCATTATGAAATGGAAGTAATGACTCCAGACGGCTTTGAATGGCTGGTACACAGTACAGATATGTTCCCTGTTGGTCAAAACGTGGGCATTCATGTGGACCCATTTGACATCCAGATCATGAATAAGCCTGCTTCGGAAGACGAGGAGGCAGTAGGAATCAATGAATAAAAAATTATTATCCGGCCCCTACCTCATGTGGATGATTGGCTTTATTATCATTCCTCTGGTCCTGATTGTACTTTATGGAGTTACGGACCGCTCCGGTTCCTTTACCCTGGCAAATATTATTTCCATTGCCACAGAGGAACACGCAAAGGCCTTATGGCTCTCCCTGCTCTTATCATTTATCAGTACTGTCCTGTGCTTGATCCTGGCATATCCTCTTGCCATGATCCTTCGCTCTCGGGGAATTGGACAGGGCAGCTTTGTTGTTTTCATTTTTATTCTGCCCATGTGGATGAACTTTCTTCTGAGAACTCTGGCATGGCAGACTCTTCTTGAACGAAATGGAGTCATAAACGGAGTCTTATCCACACTTAGGCTGCCGCCTTTAACTCTTATCAACACTCCAGGAGCCATTATCCTTGGTATGGTGTATAACTTCCTGCCTTTTATGGTTCTTCCTATTTATAATGTACTGATGAAAATTGACGACAATGTGGTCAATGCAGCCAGGGATTTAGGCGCCAATTCCTTTCAGGTGCTGATTCGCATTCTTCTTCCCTTAAGCATTCCTGGAATTGTCAGCGGAATCACTATGGTCTTTGTTCCGGCACTCACCACCTTTGTTATCTCCAACCTGTTAGGAGGCAGTAAGATTCTCTTAATCGGTAATGTAATTGAACAGGAATTTACAAAGGGGAGCAACTGGAATTTAGGCTCCGGCCTTTCCTTAGTCCTCATGGTTTTCATCCTAATCAGCATGGCGCTCATTGCCAAATATGATAAGAACGGGGAGGGAACGGCATTTTGACGAACAGAAAACTTGGTATTATCAAACGGATCATTCAAGATTTTTACCTGGTGATCATTCTGGTGTTTCTTTACGCACCCATTGCTACTATGGGAGTTTTGTCCTTTAACAGTTCCAAATCCCGTACTCAGTGGGGCGGATTTACCATGAACTGGTATACGGAGCTCTTCTCTAGTGCCACCATCATGAATGCTCTTTACAACACGCTTTTAATCGCTTTTTTATCTTCTCTCATTGCGGTTATTATCGGTACTGCGGCAGCCATTGCCATCAACAGCATGGACCGGGTGCCAAGATCTCTTCTTATGGGAATCACCAACATTCCCATGCTGAATGCGGATATTGTTACAGGAATTTCTCTGATGCTAGCCTTTATCGCCTTTGGAATTTCCCTTGGCTTTAACACCATTTTGATCGCACATATTACCTTTAACATTCCGTATGTCATATTAAGTGTCATGCCGAAGTTAAAGCAGACCGATAAAAGTACCTATGAAGCCGCCATGGATTTAGGCGCAACGTCTATTAGGGCGTTCTTTAAGGTAGTGTTTCCGGACATCCTTCCGGGGGTGCTTTCCGGTTTTCTCCTTGCATTTACCATGTCACTGGATGATTTCATCATCACTCATTTTACAAGAGGAGCCGGAATCAATACTCTATCCACTCTGATTTACAGCGAGGTGCGCCGAGGCATTAAGCCTTCCATGTACGCCCTTTCGACCATTATCTTTATCACGGTGCTGGTGCTTCTACTCATCACCAATTTTGCACCCAAAAGAAAAAAATAGGAGAATATGCTCATGAAAAAAAGTTTAGTTAAGGTGCTTACCTTTGGCGCCCTTTCCCTCTTATCCATTACACTAATCAGTGGCTGCGGAAAAAAAGAAGCAAAGACTGGTGGTGCCGGTGAAGTTTATGTATACAACTGGGGCGAATATATTGATGAATCTGTCATCAAGCAGTTTGAAGAAGAGACCGGAATTAAGGTAGTCTATGATTTATTTGAGACCAACGAAGAGATGTATCCAGTCATTCAAGCCGGTGCAGTAAAATACGATGTAGTTTGTCCTTCCGACTATATGATCCAGAAGATGAGAGAAAACAACCTTCTTGCAGAGATCAATCCAGACAACATACCAAACCTAAAAGAAATCGATTCTAAATATATGGAAATGTCCAAAAGCTTTGACCCGGAGAATAAATACTCCGTTCCTTATAGCTGGGGAACCGTTGGAATTCTTTATAACACCAAGATGGTTGATCCAAAAGATGTCCCTACAAAATGGTCTGATCTTTGGAATGAGAAATTTAAAGATAACATCTTAATGCAGGACAGCGTTCGTGATTCCTTTATGGTAGCTTTAAAATCACTTGGCTACTCCATGAACACAACCAATGAAGCTGAGATCAAAGAAGCTAAGGAACTATTAATCAAACAGAAACCTTTGGTACAGGCTTATGTCATTGATCAGGTAAGAGATAAGATGATTGGCGGGGAAGCTGCCATCGGCGTGATCTACTCTGGTGAAATGCTTTATATCCAGAATGAAGTTAAGAATTTAAACCTGGACTACTCCCTGGAATATGTAATTCCAGAAGAAGGAACCAACCTGTGGCTGGATTCCTGGGTCATTCCTGCTAACGCTCCCAATAAGGAGAATGCAGAAAAATGGATTGACTTCTTATGCCGTCCTGACATCGCTAAGAAGAACTTTGAATATATTACGTACCCAACTCCAAACAAAGGTGCCTTTGACCTTCTTGATACCGAGCTAAAAGATAACAAGACCCTGTTCCCTGAGACCGATGCGCTAAAGAACAGTGAAGTTTATAAATACCTTGGGGATGAGGTTGATTCCCTTTATAATGAGGCTTGGAAAGAAATTAAATCAAACTAAATAGGTGGATGTGAAAAATCGGAAGTTCTCGGTGTAAACCTGAACTTCCGCTTTTTAATTTGAAACTATTCTTACTGAAATCTTTATGAGACTTCCTATTAATAATTCGTGACCAATACCTCCACCGTAACCGCATTCCGCTCTTTAAATTGATAATTGCAGTTAGAATAGGTCTTGTCTATATAATGGATCTTATACTTTTTACTCCATTCAATTAATAGCTCATTGGACATTCCCTTATGATAAAGCACATTGGATAAAGCGAACCGAATTCCTTTAGAATTCAGCCTATCTAAAAGCCCTAACAGCTCCTGTTCTTCCTTTTCTTTCCAGTCTTTAAACCCTCTGTTTCCATCGTTGTAATTGCCAGTGGAAATCAGATAAGGCGGATCGCAGTAAACAAGATCGTTCTCTCCTAGAAAAGAATAGTCAAGCTCCATAAAATCCACATTGGAAAACTCAATGTTCTTTTCCTGCAGAGCCTGACAAAATTGGGTAAGATTTTTTTCTATGTTCGAGTTAAAGGAACTTCTATTCCTGCCAAAGGGGGAATTAAACTCATGACTGTTATTAAAACGAATCTGATGATTAAAAGCATAACAAGTCAGTACAAACAGTTTTATAATATCCCTGGACTTATTATAATCTTCCCGCAAGGCATAATAACCCTCTTTATTTTGCTGGGTCAACTGGTACTTCTCGATGATACCCCTTATTTGTTTTAAAATTTCATTAATTTCTGTCTTTTGAAATAATTGAAACAATCCGATGAGATACGTAATCTGGTCGTTGCAGATGATTCGCTCTGCAGATACATTGATTCCAACATTAAAGCCACCTGCAAATACATCTACAAACGTTTTAATGTCTTTAGGAAATGCCTCTACGACAGATTCTAAAATCTTGTATTTTCCTCCCGTATAATTAAGAGGACTTTTTATGTACATGGTGGCACCTGCTTTTCAATGTAGAATAACAGCTCCTTAAGTCGTTCTGTCTCTTTCACCTTCCGGCTTTTGTATCTTCGGTAGGGAATCTCATAAATCTTAAAGGTCTCAGGCTTTCCGTAAGCCTTCATGGCCTCTTCAATCTCTTCCACCGTCATAAGCCCGTCCGTACTATAGCTGAGGATAATATGGCAAAAATTGGCATGAGCAAGAAGATCTTTAAAGGCAGGAAGTACCTTATTCTTCATGCAAAATTCCGATTTCTGCCCTTCCAATGCCCTTTGTCCAGTCACACCCTTTACCTCCGGGTAATCGTATCTGGCAGCAGTCTCTAACACATGATAATTGGAATTATACTGTCTCGCGTTATAAGGTGGGTCGATGTAGAGGATGTCCCCCTTTGTCTCCTTTAACAGCTCTACTCCATTCATGTTATAACTTCGATTGTCTTTCCCGTTACTGGTCACAGAGAGACGATAGAGCTCGTACCGCTTATAGCTGCGCCTCTCCCAGGTCTTATGAAAAGCACCATATGTCCCAGAAGTATTGGACACAAAAGGGATTCCCTCCACGATGCAGGCCACCAGATAGTAATATTCATGATCATTTAACAATCCGGCAGCCTTCCAGTCCTCCACACTGCATCTGGCAAAATCGATTCGCAGGGCGTTCTCATCGTTTAGATACATACGCTCTCCCGTAGGAGCATAAGTATTTTGAAAAAATCTCCGTTCCTGTGGAAGTTCTTCCAGGTCCTTCTTTTCTCTTCCATTTAAGTATTCCACCGGATCCTCGATGCCCAACCGTTCATTTAGAAGGGTAAACAAAGGCATGGTATCATTCTCAACGGTAGCTCGCTGTAATACATAAGAAAAATACAGCAAGTCATTGGAACTCACCTGATACCACTGTTTAAAATATCTGGCAACCGCAGCGGTCCCGGAAAATATATCACAAAAGCTCTTTGCTTCTGGAGCCTGATCGTCAATCACCTGTTTGATCTGGTCCAATAGCAGTGTCTTGCTTCCAATAAATCTCATTCTTTTCTTGCTCCCATTCCTTTTAACCTGCCTATTATTATATAGGAAAATCAGAAAAAACACAAGGAAAGATAAGGAGCTAAATGTCTCCCTTTTTACTGCACTTTTTTTGCTTGCGGTTCCTTTTGAAGCAGTACATTTTTTCGTCCGCCATCTTTAAAACAGTTTCTGAAAGGATTTCAGGACCACCCGAAACATTCACGACGCCATAGCTGATGGACATGGGATAATCTCCTGTTTCTTTTGAGAGTCTCTTATCAATTGCCATAAGCTTTAACAGCGCTTCCATTTCGCTGCATTCCTTGTATATGACCACAAACTCATCGCCGCCAAACCGACAGGTATAATCTCCCTCACTGGCGGACTTTTTAAGTTCTTCAGACACAAGCTTAATATAAGCATCTCCATGGAGATGGCCAAACTGGTCATTGATCTGTTTTAAATCATCTAAATCAATCATACAGATGGAGAATGGATCTCCTTTTTCAATATAAGAGTCAATGGTATGAAGACAATTTCTCCGGTTGTTCAACCCGGTGAGCTCGTCTTTATAGGCCATGACTTCCAAAAATGCCTCATTTTCTTTTTGATAGGTGATATCTGTGATGAGATGAACCATTGCTTTTCTATCCTCCCAAAGCAAAGAATATGCTTTTACCTGAAATATTTGGTCATGGGAACATGTAAATTCATATCTTTGTTCCTGATTATTTCCCTGGCAGGATTGAAGCTTCATTAGAAGCGGACAATCCTTTCCGCAGACCGTAGTATTATTTGACGGATCATAGAACCGTTTTTTAGCCAGATCGTTGATATAGAGAATCTCTCCGGTTGTTTCATCGGTAACCACCACCCATTCCTTTAGGCAGTCCATAATGGATACCAAAAGGGTGTTGAACTTTCTTTCCTTCTCCGCCTGTTCCCTTAACTTTTTTTCTCTTTGTTCTTGTTGAACTATCATTTCGTTGAATACTTCTGATAAGTCCCCCATAAAATTCAGAAGCCGCTCCAAAAGATTTTTTGCATCTTTTTCAGTCATTATTACACCTTCGTTCAAAGTTTGACCTTTACTTGAAACCCACATCTACAGGAAATACTGGCCCAACTGTTAATTTCAGTGACCATAGGTTCTTTTCCTATGTTAAAAACATCGATCTTATGTATTCTTAATGAATTCTGCCGATTCGCAGCAAATCTGCCAAAAGTATATGCCATTCCTGCCAATTCGCCAGCTCCGTAGAAAAGATACATACTTGCTTTCTTTTCATACCAGTGTGTTAATTTTGCTTTTATGATATACTCATACAGCCGATATACCATTACAGGCATTTCCTCTAAAAGATGTATCCGTCTCTCTGCTACATTTCCTATCGTATCCAAGGAGAATACGATCTCCTCCCCTGAATGAAAGATACCAAACATAGGCATTGCCCCCTTCCGAGACTTTCTAATCTGTCTGCAAACCCTTTTGTCTGGAACATAAAAGGAAACCTGCGTAAAAAACTCAATACATATGTGATATACGATTAATATATTCATAATCCTTCTGGATTTGTGTGAAGGTATGTATTTCCCGCCCGTCCATTTTTTTATTTTATCTTGATAAGAAGGTGTACCTTTTTG
>CAURSM010000031.1:0-23775 GCA_963528005.1 uncultured Eubacteriales bacterium | reverse complement strand
TGCAAATATGCTTCCTGCCATGGTACTTGTTATGCCATTTTCTTACTTTTGGTCTCATGTTATCATGAACCTTTTATAAGCGTATGAGGAAGAAAAGAATTGTAGTTGCAGTCAGCGGGGCAAGCGGTGCCCCTCTGGCAGTAGCCTGTATGAAGCTGCTTCAAAAGCATACGGACTATGAGGTCCACCTGGTAATCAGTAGCGGCGGTGAGGAAACCATCCGTCAAGAAACCGATTTGACTTTGGAAGAATTTAAGAGCTTGGCTCATGTATCTTATGACAACAAAAATATTGGTGCCAGTATAGCAAGCGGAACTTATGAGACAGAAGGAATGATTGTCGTCCCTTGCAGTATGAAGACCGTTGCAGGAATCTACGGCGGATACTCCGATAATCTGCTTCTTCGGGCAGCAGATGTGACCATAAAGGAAAGACGTAAGCTTATTTTGGTAGCAAGGGAAACACCCTTAAGCCCCATTCACTTACGAAATATGGAGTATTTATCCAGGCTGCAGAACGTGGTGATTCTGCCTCCAGTTATTTCATATTACAGTAAACCAATGTCCCTGGAGGATATCAATCACCATATCGCCGGAAAAATACTTGATGCAGCAGGAATAAAAATCGAAGGCTTTAAGCGGTGGGAGTAGACGATTTAATTAGAAAGGATTACGATGAAAACATTTAAAACGGTAATTGGCAACATTCCTATTCGTTGTGATGTAAATACCATGGGAGATGATTTCTGTGTCCTTTTATACGGAGGAGATCTTCCTCATATAGGCAGCACTGCGCTTTCCGTTCCCCGACCAAGTTTGACGGGGCAGGGGATCAGTGCGACGACATCAATATTAAACTGTATCGGTCATAAAGATGATGTGCTGGCTAAACTGTTTGCGGAAAAGATTGCAGCAAAAACCAATCATGTTACTGTCTGTGTCTGTGGCATTCATGTGGATGGATTGTCCTCTGAGCATATTCAGATTTTATATGAGGGGTGCTGCCAGTTACTGGAGGAGATTTTACTCTCAATATAATAAATATAATAATAGGGCAATGACATGTTTTAAGGTGTCATTGCCTTATTTCTTTGTTCTCTATGTAGAAATGGCAGACCGTCTTCTTTACAAGATGTTAATACATAACAGAAAAAGCATAATGTAAAGAAATAAATAACTATATTTACATATTTAAGAATGCCTGTTATAATATCGGATACATAAGAGTAGAACTTAGGAGGATATGAAACCATGGCAAACCAAAACCACTTCTGTACCTGTAATGAGACCAGTTGTAAGTTACATCCCGTAAACCACGACATGGGCTGTGATCCATGTATCCGCAAGAATTTAAACAAAGGTGAGATGCCAGGTTGTTTCTTTCACTTAGTGAATGATGATACTTCCAAGGCAGACGATTTCACCATTGATGGTTTTGTTAAATTTTATTTAGACAATAAGGAATCTAAAGCCCAGTAAAAAAATAGAATATGTATTGTTCATAAAAAAAGGAAATCCCGAAACATCAGGATTTCCTTTTTTTCTATAGCAATTATAGAGTTGTTTTCTTTAATCTCAGAATCAATGCACCAAGCGCCATAACAACCAGGTATACAATCAAAAAAGCAACCACAGCCATTCCATGGGCAAACCATGCTGCAATAATCATAAAGATACTGCCCAAGAGGGAAATGCTTGGCATTAGAAACCGATTGAAAAATGTAAGTTCTTTTTCCTTCTTCATAAACATGAGGAAAATGGGAATGTAAAGGGCGTAAATTGTAACAATTGGAAGCTCTGAGGAATCAAAGCTAAAGAATCCAAACCAACTGGTTGTTAAGTTTGCCCCATAAAAGTAAAGGAGCCAGACAGCGCATAAAAACAATCCAAGGATTGCAGAGTTTACAGGCATATTTGTAGTAGGATCAACCTGGCTGAATACTTTTGGATTTGGGCCAATCCCTCTGGCCGCGATGGAATAAATTCCTCTGGTACAGCCTAACATCAGACCATTTAAGGTACCAAGGCATGAGATAATAACAAATACAAAGAGCAAAGTACCACCTGCAGAGGAGAAAATAGTCTGGAATGCAAGCTTAGCACCTGTTTCACCACCTGCCATCATCACCTCATTTTTGATGGTTCCGGCCAAACCGATATAATAAAGTATATAAACGGACATGGTAATAAAAGTTCCAGCAATCAATGCCAAAGGAAGATTCTTTTTTGCATCTTTTAACTCCGCATTGATACAAGTAGCGATAATCCAGCCTTCATAGGCAAAGCTGGCGGCAACAATAGCAGTGAACAATCCGCCAGATGTACCTTGAGATACATAATGAGTGAAATTATATGCAGTCATACCACTTCGCACTCCCATAAAGGTTCCTACGACTGCCATTAAAAAAAGAGGTACCAGTTTAATGACTGTTGTGCTTACCTGGAATTTACCAGCTAGGACAGGAGATAAGGCATTGAGTGTAAAGCTTGCTACCAGATATAGGCATGCAATTGTCATACATTCTCCGCCAGTGATAGAAAAACCTAAGATGACGCAGGTATAACGGGCAGAGACCCATGCGAGCACTGAGGTAATGGTTGGGTAATATATGATTGCCATAAACCAGCCTACGTAAAAAGCGTATTTTTTCCCCATGGTAGCTTCAGCGTAATCCACCACGCCATTGACGTACTGGTATCTGGTAGCCATAACAGAGAAGGTATAAGCACAGGAAATCATAATGATACCGCCGATTACCCAGGCTAGAATTCCCTTCTTTAAATCTCCTCCAGTCGCTGTAAGGATCTTTTCTGCCTTAAAAAAAACACCGCTTCCGATAACGATGCCAACAACCATGGCAATGGCGGTAATAAGACCGAACTTTTTTTCTAATTTTGGTTCCATCGTTTGACCATTCCTATTCTTCAATAGAATTCCTTTGTCTTTATTTTTTCACCATACATAAATAATTTACCCGAAATCTAAAAATGTAAGATTTGGACCCCAATTATTTCTGACGAAACTGTAATTATTTTATCATAAGATTAGATAAAATTCACCAAAAATTTCATTTTAACCGAATAAAAATGCACAGGCAGCCGATAAGGCCATTCTGCACATTTTTATATTTTTGATACTAGGAACTAGTTTCCTCAATTTTCCACAAGTGTCGGTCAAAACGAAACGGAAGGCAGGATAAGGCACCTGTTATACCAATGACAAAAAAGAAAAGGGCAGCACCTGAGCCTTTCCCTGAACCAAACAGACTGAAAAGAAAACTTTCGGCCGCTTGATTGGCCATAAAAGGCTCAAACACCTTATCAATTAATATACCTCCCATCAAATAGCCCAACGGAATGGTAAAAAACTGTAGTGTATTTCGAGCAGAATAAACCCGCCCCTGCATGGTTACTGGTATTTTAGAACGCAGTAGGACATCCATATTGGCTCCCATAACAGGAATGAAGATCCAGCCAAGAACAGAACCAAGGCACCAAACGGGAGTGGTCCTTCCAAAAGCAAGAATGAAATTTTCTGTGCTCATGGAAAAGAGCAGACAGTTTAAGATTACCCTGACCCGACTTTTGGGTGCAGGAAGAAGGGTAACCAGAACGCTCCCTGCCAAAGTAGCAAGACCAGCAGCCATATTAACCATGCCAAGCTCCAGTTTTCCGCCTCCAACTCTGGAAAGTAACATTGGAGCCAGAGCGGCGTTAAACATAGAGGCAGTAAAATTTATGACTGCCAGAAACAAAATAAGGTCAAGAATTCCACGTTCTTTTTTAAGATAATTTAACCCGGCATTTACGGATTGCAACATGGTCTCCTTGCGGTTATCATGGTCTGATTTTACCTGTGGGATCTTTACAAAGAACAGTAAAACGGTAAACGCACTAAAAAAAGTCATCAAGTCAAATACAATCACCCATCGTAAGCCTGCAAAAGAAAGGAGAGCAGCAGATAGAACCGGTGCCACCACAGTAACCAGGGAGTTTGATAAAGAACGAAGACCGCTGACTCTCTGGTAATGCTTTTTCGGCGTCAAAAGACTGACGGCAACATCGGCAGCGGGCTGCTGTAAGGTATTCATGAGTCCATTTAAGGTGTTGATGATATACAAATGCCAGATTTCAAGCTTTCCCACGGATAAAAGGATAAGCACAAAAATCGTACATAGGGCGGCAAAACTGTCACTTGCCAGCATTATAATCTTTTTGTTATAACGATCAATGAAAGAACCTGCAAATATGCTAAATAATACGTAGGGACCATAAGAGCAGATGGTCAGTAGTGCCGTAGTAAGAGCTGACCCCTTTTGTTCGTATGCCCAGATCACCAAAGCAAGGCTTGTCATTGAACTGCCCAGTGATGAGAAGCACTGTGTCCCCCATAAAATAAGAAATGTCTTAAGTTCTTTTATATTCTCTCTAAAATTTCTATACATGACTTTGCTCCTTTTACTTTTATATTAGTTCAAAGAGTGCAAAGCCTGTAGGACGAATGATCTTACTCCGTGTAGTATCGTCCTGTTCAGACCTTACACGGAGCGATGCCAATGCATAATTTCATAATTTTCTTCCTTTGGTTTTGATTTTATTTTTATATTTTCTAGTATAACTCTAGGCTTCTTATCGAGTCAAGAAAATTGATTCATAGTTATAAGGGATTTTGGTAACCATAAAAATACCAGCCTTCTAAAAGAGCGGAGTGCTGGTATTTTATCCTTATAGTCCATTTGAAATTGTTAGGAAGAAAATGTCATGGAACAGCTAGCTTCCAATCCGTTCTCCTTCAAGTAATCGGTGCCCCAGTTATAAATTGCCTCTAGAATTGGACGAATGCTGATTCCTAAATCTGATAGGGAATAATCCACCCTGGGTGGTACCACTGGAAATACAGTACGATTAATTAGATGATTTTCCTCCAGTTCTCTTAACTGCTGGGTAAGCATCTTTGGAGTTGCCTGGGGAATGAGTTTTCTAAGTTCACCAAAACGCAAAGTTTTATCTGTTAAATGCCATAATATAAGTGCTTTATATTTTCCACCAATCATATTAAGCGTAGTATCTACCGGGCAATGGTAAGCGTTACAGTTGCAGTCCATAAGCGAAAACCTCCTTCTTAGTATCCTTTTGGGTACTATATTACAATAAAGTACATACTTGCAATAATCATAATAACTGTCATAATAATATCATAAGCTATAAAAAACTTCAAGGCAGTTCTTAAAATATAAAGGTGAGGTGAATGATAATGGCTAGTGAAATGTTAAATATACGAGGCATGACATGTGCTGCCTGCGCACAGAGAATTGAAAAGACTGTGCGAAAACTTTCCGGAGTGAATCAGGCCAATGTGAATCTGGCTAGTGAAAAGCTGTTTGTGGAATACGACAGTGATCATGTGGAGCTTTCTGCTGTGAAAGCAGCAGTTACTAAAATCGGATACGAAGTTGCAGAGAAATCCGAAAATGCTAAGGTTACAATTCCAATTGGTGGCATGACTTGTGCCGCTTGTGCAAGAAGAGTGGAAAAAGCCATTGGGAAGCTGGAAGGCATCGAAGAGACTTCTGTAAACTTTGCCACAGAAAAGGCAACCGTAACATACGATCCTCAGACCGTAAGACTATCTGTGATTCGTGGGGCCATTGAAAAGGCTGGTTATGAGGCATTGGAAGTGGATAAAGCAGATGCGGCAGATGAAGACCGCGTAAGAAAACAGAAGGAGATTAAGACACTCTGGACCAAGTTCATTGTATCTGCCATATTCTCCATTCCCCTGTTCTACATTGCTATGGCTCCTATGATAACCTTTGTTCGTCTGCCATTCCCGGCAGGGATTGAGCCCATGCGGTATCCGCTGATTTATGCCCTATTAGAACTACTTTTAGTGGTTCCCGTATTGGCAGTGGGTTATCGATTCTATACTGTTGGTTTTAAGGCTTTGATTCAAAGAAGTCCTAACATGGATTCACTCATTGCCATTGGAACTTCAGCAGCCGTAATCTATAGTGTTTATAACACGTTCCAGATTGCTTCCGGTCATTTTATGGCTGTGGATGCTCTCTATTATGAATCTGCTGGTGTTATTATTACCCTGATCCTTCTGGGAAAATCCCTGGAAGCCGTTTCAAAGGGACGTACCAGTGAAGCCATTAAAAAGTTAATGGGTCTGACCCCTAAGACTGCGACCATCTTTATGGATGGAGTAGAAAAAGAAATTCCCATTGACGAAGTGGAGCTGGGTGATATTATTATAGTAAAGCCGGGAGAAAAAATTCCCGTAGATGGAACCGTTATCAGTGGTCATACTTCCATTGACGAATCCATGCTTACCGGAGAAAGTATGCCGGTGGATAAAAAAGAAGGAGACCCTGTTTATGCGGCTTCTATTAATACGACAGGTGCATTCCGTTTTAAAGCAGAAAAGATAGGCAGCGAAACAGCGCTGGCTCAGATTATAAAGCTTGTTGAAGACGCTCAGGGCTCAAAGGCTCCTATTGCACAGATGGCTGATATTGTATCTGGATATTTTGTTCCAGTGGTTTGTATCATTGCATTGGTGTCCGGGATTGCCTGGTATTTCGGTACAGGAGGCGATTTAAAATTTGCCCTTACCATCTTTATCTCTGTTTTAGTTATTGCTTGTCCTTGTGCACTTGGCCTTGCTACACCAACCGCCATTATGGTGGGTACTGGAAAAGGCGCCGAGAATGGGATTTTGATTAAGGGTGGAGAAGCACTTGAAACCGCTCATAAGATAACCACCATTGTATTTGATAAAACAGGTACGATCACAGAAGGAAAACCAACCGTAACAGATGTTCTTCCCACAGAGGGAATCTCAAAAGATACGTTGTTACAGCTTACAGCTTCTGCAGAAAAGAATTCAGAACACCCTCTTGGTCAGGCAATTGTGCTGGGAGCGAAGGAAGCAGGACTTGAGCTAGTTGCCACAGAGCAGTTTGAGGCTTTGACAGGCCGTGGAATCCAGGCTAATATCAAAGGAGAAGATATTCTTGCTGGAAACAGGAAGCTGATGGATGAAAGCGGAATTTCTCTGACTGGAATGGAAGAGATATCGGATCGTCTGGCAGAGGAAGGCAAGACTCCTATGTATGTAGCAATGAATGGAACCTTAGCTGGTATCGTAGCAGTAGCCGATGTAGTGAAGGAATCCAGCCGCGCTGCCATAGAAAGCCTTCATAAGATGGGCATGGAAGTGGCAATGATTACAGGAGATAATGCGAAAACTGCCGCCGCCATTGCAAAACAGGTAGGAATTGACCGAGTGCTTTCGGAGGTTCTTCCAAAAGATAAATCAAATGAAGTGAAGAAGCTTCAAAATGAAGGCAAAAAGGTTGCCATGGTAGGAGATGGAATTAATGATGCACCAGCTCTTGCTCAGGCTGATATAGGAATTGCCATTGGTTCTGGTACTGACGTGGCAATGGAATCCGCTGATATTGTACTCATGCGTTCGGATTTAATGGATGTACCAACTGCCATTCATTTAAGTAAGCAGACCATTCGTAACATCAAACAGAATCTATTCTGGGCCTTTGGTTACAATGTAATCGGAATCCCAATTGCAGCAGGACTTCTTCATCTGCTCTTTAATGGCCCGCTGTTAAATCCGATTTTTGCAGCAGCAGCCATGAGTTTAAGCTCTGTTTCCGTACTGACAAACGCATTAAGGCTTAAGAGATTTAAGCCGGTAACAGGAAAGAGGTGAACCAGCTATGAATAAGAATAATAAACTGATTGCATCTGCCATAGCCGCATTGATCATAGTTGCAGCCATCACAGTGGGTGTTGTAAGGACGGCAGAAGGGAATCTTGATGTAATCGGAAAAGGCTCCCAAAAAACGTTTGAAGCTGTACTGAATGTTCTTCCGGATGCGGTTAAGCCCGATGAAAAAAATGCAGGCTGGTCCTTAGAGTCTCCAGATGGCGAAGTTCGCTTAATATTGAGTGGAGATTACAGCAAAAGCCCAGTGTACGATGTCATGTTGGAATTTGATGCAAAACCCTTTCTAGAAGCCGGGCTTGATGAAAGTAAGCTTTCCGATCAATATAAAAGCAATGATGGATCAATTATCATAGGCAGCAAGCTTCGTAAAGAAGCACCGTCTGTAAAAGAAGGGGCAAATGCCTTGACTGCCTATGATCTGATTGAAACATATAACCCTGACACAATTAATTATCATTCAGCGATGGACCATTACGGCTTAAAGCTTGGAGATGGAAATATGTTTGAATGGGCAAAGAATATGGAAACCAATACAGTAACAATGAAAGATCAGGATAAAGACATTGTATTTGTCTTAAATCCAGAGCCGCTAATAGCAGCAGGCGTTGATCCCCAAAAGGTTGAAGGCTGGGCATATGCAACCGTTCCAGTTATGGATCACGGTAAAAATGTTGAGGTTTACAAATTCCTAAAGCCCTTTAATATAAAATAATAGAAAAAAGATGGAGGTAATACAAATGGCTACAACAATTTTAAAAGTAGAAGGTATGTCTTGTCAGCACTGTGTGAAAGCTGTGACTGGTGCAGTAGGAGAATTAGAAGGTGTTTCTGGCGTAACCGTAGATTTGGAAGCGAAAACAGTGACTGTGGATCACGATCCAGAGAAAGCTCCAATTGAAAAAATCAAATTTGAAATAGATGATCAGGGCTACGATGTAGTGGAATAAAAAGGTCGGGAATCGCTTTAGGGCGATTCCCGCTTTTCCAATTTATTTTGGATGTGAAGAGGTGTTTGAATGAGTAAGAACATAAAAAACATACTGGTTGTGGATGATGAGCTAAAGATACTAGAAGTTGTCTGTCTTCTCCTAAAAAGCAAAGGATTCTGTCCGATTCCTGCGGAAAATGGAAAGAAGGCGCTTGAGATATTTGATGCGGAAAATATCTCTTTGATACTTCTTGATCTTATGCTTCCAGATCTTTCCGGGGAAGAGGTATGCAGTGCCATACGCAAAAAGTCCCGGGTTCCTATTATTATGCTTACGGCAAAGGTGGAGGAAAATGATTTAGTAGAAGGGTTCTCTTTAGGGGCTGATGATTACATAACAAAGCCCTTTGGATTAAAAGAACTATATGCCAGAGTCGAAGCCGTACTTCGCCGGACGGAGCATGATTTGATTCCCTTAACCAGGCATAACTCCTGGCGAGATGGAGATCTGGTTGTGGATTTTGAAAAAAATGAGGTTAAGAAAAAGGGAACACCTGTGACCCTCACTCCAAGTGAACGTAATATCTTATCTGTCCTGATTAAATATCCTGGAAAGGTATTTACAAGAGAAGAGCTGATTGAGACAGCCATGGACAAGGGATTTGCCGGATATGACAGAGCCATTGACAGCCATATTAAAAACATTAGAAAGAAAATTGAAGACGATCCCAGATGCCCTGTTTATGTCCTAACCATTCCAGGGCTTGGATATAAGTTTGGAGGGTGAAACCATTGAAAAGCTTAAGAAAGCAGCTTTCCCTATCCATATTTCTCATTTTATTTCTCACCGTCTTTCTTACTGGAGTTTTATCCAACTGGCTCATAAACCGAGAATTTCAAAAGTATATTATCCAGCTTGGGGAAGAAAGACGAGAGAATATTGTTGATGAATTAAGCAGACAGTATGATGGATTAAAACGTGACTGGAAGAAGGATTATGTCCATGCCATTGGCATGAATGCGCTTTATGATGGCTATATTATCAAACTGTATGATGCAGGAAATCATGTGGTGTGGGATGCAGAAAATCACGATATGAGTCTTTGTGGTCAGATTATGGATGAGATATCTCTACGCATGGAGGAACGAGGTTCCAAAGGCGGTTTTGTAGAGAATGTTTATGAATTGAACCAGAATGGAAAAAAGACCGGAAGTCTTTCTATTAAATATTATGGTCCTTTTTTCATGAATGAGGCAGATTTTGATTTTATCAATGTCATGAATAAGGTGCTTATATTTATTGGAGTCTTATCCGGAGTTTGCTCTGTGATTGCAGGCTGCCTTCTTGCTCGTAGAATCTCACGTCCAGTCACGAAAACGGCTTACATTGCAAAGCAGATTTCAGAGGGGAATTATAACATTCGGTTCGAGCCAGGAACCAGGATTAAGGAGCTTGACGATCTGGCAGAAGCCATCAATCAGCTATCCGACGGCCTGGGGAAACAAGAGAACCTTAGAAAGCGACTGACTGCCGATGTAGCTCATGAGTTACGGACTCCCCTTACGTCCCTAAGCTCTCATCTGGAGGCAATGATGGAAGGATTATGGGAGCCGACCCAGGAACGCCTTGGTAGTTGCTTTGAAGAAGTGAAGCGGTTGGGGACGTTGGTGGCAGATCTGGAACAGCTTGCCAGAATGGAAAGTGAAAACCTGGTGTTAAGAAAATCAAAGGAAGATCTATTAAACCTGGTTAAGATCGTTTCTGAAACAATGACTGGGGAATTGTTAAAGAGAAACCTATCCTTTTCCCTGGAAGGTACGCCAATATCGGTTGAAGTAGATAAGGACCGGATCAGCCAGGTGATTGCAAACCTTCTTTCCAATGCCATGAAATATACCCCAGAAGGTGGCAGTATAAAAGTGATCGTTACGGAAACACCCAAAGACGGTGTCATAAAGGTGATTGACAATGGAATTGGAATTCCGGAACGAGAGCTTCCCCTCATCTTTGAACGGTTTTACCGTTCGGATAAGTCCAGAGACAGAAAGACAGGAGGGGCAGGAATTGGACTTGCCATAGTAAAATCCATTGTTACAGCTCATGGCGGTAAGGTAGTAGCCGAAAGCACCGTAGAAGAGGGAAGTTGCTTTACCGTAAGCATTCCAAAATACCTTAAATAAAGCGAGATTAATGGCGTTGTATTTGGTGAATGATCAATTATGTTTCAAGGCGTTTGGGATAAAATAATGCAGGAGCTAAGAATTGTAATTCTTAGCTCCTGCATTATTTTATATCACTACAACCTGAAATTTATTATTTCAATAGTGTAATTCCTAACGCACATAATATCACACCAATAATCTTTTTAGCATCCATTGATTCTTTAAACATAATAGCCCCTAAAATCAAAAGTAGACCTGCCAGAACAATATTTGCAAATACCGAAGCTTTACTTACTTCCCACCCTGCTCGATACATCAGCAGATAACCTCCTTCTATGCCTATAATAACCATTCCAATGATAAGATTAAAAATGTTGATACTGTTCTTTTCATTAGCAAATATAGTGTTTTTAGTAACCCAGAAGAGAATCATGCTACCAATAAATGCCACTCCATAGGTTGCGACCAGTCCAATAAACGGATTGGTATTGCTTGGCAAACTTTTGCTTAGCAAGTGATAACAAAGATTACAAAAAATCACAAGTAATAGTGGAGCAATATATCCCATATTCAAATTATCTCAACTCCTTCTTCATCCAAACATGTGGGCATCCTTCATCAACATGAACTTCGTCCAATGCAACATAACCATTTTTCTTATAAAACGCAGATACTCTGACTTGTGCTGATAAATGGACCGTTTTCCCATGCATTTTTACAATTTCTTGTTCTGCTATTTTAATCAATTCAGCTCCATAATTCTTCCCTCTAAATTTCTTTAAAACTGCAATACGTCCTATGATATAGCTTTGCCTTTCATCATTATAATAAAGCCTGCAAGTAGCAACGGGAACAGCTGATTCATATATCAGAATATGTGTAGACATATCATCAATATCATCAAATTCATTTTCAAATCCTTGCTCCTCAATAAACACGCTTCTGCGGATGTATTTTGCATCCTCTGGTAATTGTTCGTACACCTTAATATCCATACTTTTTCCTTTCCAACAAAATAGGCATCCAAGACTAAATCTTATAGTGTCGAAACACCGTACCTACGATTAAGTCTTGGATGCCTTATAGTCACTCATCCGGTGATGAGTGAAAGCGTTTATTTAATTTGTAAGATAGATTATATTATAGTTTCAATATTATGTCAAGAAAGAACTTGTCTTCTCCCTTGCGGTCTGAAGCAATACTGGAGCATGAAATTGGCTTATTGATATGTTAATCATGTATAAATTATTACAGGTAATAATCAATACAAAAGATGGAATAAATAGAGTTTTTCTTAGACAAGAGGAAAAATATCGTTTTTTTCTATCTTAACAGTCAGATTTAGGTGGTATGCTCTCGAAAATATGCAATGGTACAATAAATAAAACAAGGCAAGGTTCCGCAAATCGTGAAGGAGATAAAGGAATGAAAAAGTCTGTAACAACAAAAGCATCAAAGACCACGTTGCAAAGCCGCAGGTTGTTTTATTGTATTGTGCCTTTTATCATACTAAGCTTTCTATTTTCCTATTTTCCGCTGCATGGATGGATTTATGCATTTTACGACTACAAACCGCCACTTAAATTATCTCAGTGTGATTTTGTAGGCTGGAAATGGTTTAAAACGCTTTTTGCAAATAAAACTCAGGTAGCACAGATTGTACAGGTCATGAAGAATACACTTGCTATGAGCTTATTAGGCATTCTTACTTCAGTATTTCCCATTGGATTTGCTCTGTTTCTCAATGAGATAAAATGCAAATGGTTTAAAAATCTGGTACAGACATTAACTGCACTTCCTAATTTTATAAGCTGGGTACTGGTTTATTCCGTGGCGTTTAGCCTATTTACAGACGGCGGTATGGTGAATTCTTTGCTTCTGAATCTGGGTGTAATTACACAGCCCATTAAATTTCTCGACAGTGGCACTCATATATATTCATGGATGACCTTTTGGAATGTGTGGAAAGGACTGGGGTGGGGGGCAATCCTTTATCTGGCAGCAATTGCTGGAATCGATTCAGAGCTTTATGAGGCAGCTCGGGTTGATGGTGCGAACAGGTTTCGTTTGATGAAGGAAATCACCCTACCATCTTTGATGCCTACCTTCTTCGTTTTACTAATGATGTCGGTTGCCAATTTTTTAAACAATGGAATGGACCAGTATTATGTATTCCAGAATTCCTTTAACAAAGAGCACATACAAGTGTTGGATCTGTATGTGTATAATATTGGAATGACAGGAAGCAGTTTGTCCCTTGCCACTGCCATCAGCATGTTAAAGAGTATAATCAGTTTGATTTTGCTTGCTATCGTAAACTATGTATCCAAGAAAACACGTGGGGAATCCATTATCTAGGGGGTGAGATGTTTCGTGAAAACCGGGAATAAAAAGCGTAAAAAAATAAAATGCGATGATCTAACGTTTCACATAATTAATTACTCCATATTTTTCATCATTACTCTCATCTGTTTTTATCCGTTTTACTACATGATAATCAATACCATCAGTGCCAATGATTTAAGTGCCAATGGTTTCGTTCGTTTTTTACCCAAATCCATTCATTTTGATAATTATAAACAGGTATTATTAATTAATGGTTTAATGACATCAGCTTTCGTATCCATTGGGAGAACTGTGATTGGTACGGCTTGTACGGTATTGGCCTCTGGCTTTTTGGGATTTATATTCACTCAGGAGAAGATGTGGAAGAGAAGGTTTTGGTATCGGTTTTTCATTATCACAATGTATTTTAATGCAGGACTCATTCCAATGTTTATTACCATGAAGACGTTGCATCTGACCAATACTTTTTGGGTGTATATCATTCCAGTTATTATCCAGCCATTTAATATCATTCTCGTGAAGACTTATATAGAATCCATACCAAGGTCCTTACAGGAAGCGGCAGAGATGGATGGAGCCGGGATTTTCACCGTATTTCGAAAGATTATTCTTCCCACTGCAAAACCAATTCTCGCGACTGTGGCGATTTTTTCAGCGGTTGGGCAATGGAATTCATTTCAGGATACCTTAATTTATGTGACGGATCAGAAATTATATTCCTTACAGTATTTATTATATACTTATATCAATCAGGCCAGTTCTCTGGCGGCAATGGTTCGTAATAATGGAACATCTGCCATGAGTGCGGTTGCCCTTGCTTCCCAGCAGACGCCAACTTCCATCCGTATGACGGTGTCTGTCATCGTAGTGCTTCCAATTTTGTTTGTTTATCCAATTTTCCAACAATTTTTTGTAAAGGGAATTATGATTGGATCGGTAAAAGGTTAAAAAGGAGAGAGAAGAATGAAAAAGAGGATTTTAAGTTTACTGCTCTGTACGATTATGATGGCGACAACCATATTGACAGGATGCAGCAAGGAATCGACCAGTTCATCTGGCACCGGCAATGGAAAAAAGGATGAATTCATTACCGTGGATGTATTTGATACGTTGGCTAATTATCAGGGAATTCAGTCTGGCTGGTTTGCAAAGGTGGTAAAAGATAAATTTAATATGGAGCTGAACATCATCGCTCCCAATGTGGCTGGAGGTGGGGATACCTTATTCCAGACCCGCTCTGCAGCAGGGAATTTGGGAGACCTTATTATATCCAAAACAGAGAACGGGCGTTTTGAAAATATGGTGAAGGCCGGGCTTCTCATGGATATGACCGATCTTTTAAAAGATAAAGCAGTTTTAACCAATTATAAAGATGTCATTGAGCTGATGAATGGAGATCTGGAATCAAAAGGAATCTATGGTATCCCAGGAGAAATATCCAATCAGTCCCCCCTAGTATCTTCCGAGGGAATCGACCCAATGGTAGCTCCATACGTGAGATGGGATTCTTATAAGGCAATCGGTTATCCGGCCATGGAATCCTTAGAGGACTTTATTCCAGTCATGAAATCCATGCAGGAAAACACACCGAAAAGTGATTCCGGCAAAAAGACTTATGCCATCTCATTATTCAAAGACTGGGATGATAACATGATGGTATGTACGAAAAATTACGCCTCTTTGTATGGATATAATGAAATTGGATTTGTCTTAGTCAAAGCAGATGGAAGCGATAAACAGGATATTACCTCCAGTGATGGTTATTATGTGAAAGCATTGAAATTTTTGTTCCAGGCAAATCAGGCTGGATTGATTGACCCGGAATCCACCACACAAAATTATGATATTTTATCGGATAAATACCGTGACGGTCAGATACTGACCTCTCTCTGGTCCTTTCAGGGGTCCTCCTATTATAATACTGTGGAACGAAAGAACAGTGGAAAAGGGTTTATGCCGGCCTATATCAAAGGAATGTCTCCGTTCTCGTTTGGCTGTTATCCAAGTGGCAATGGAAAGACCATTATAGCCATTGGCAGCCAGACAAAGCATCCGGAAAGAATTGCAGAATTCATTGATTGGTTGTATTCTCCAGAAGGAATGGAGCTGGCCGGGCAGGCCAATGGTGCAGCAGGAATTGAAGGTTTAACCTGGGAGATAAAAGATGGGAAAGCAGTATATACAGAATATGGGGAGAAGGCACTTCCTAACAATGATGTACCTGTCCCAGAAGAGTATGGCGGTGGCTCCTGGAAGGATGGCGTATCTGCGTTAAATTTCAAAACCTTGTCCATTGTTGATATTGATCCGAGAATCAACGAACCTTATCTGACCAGCATGTGGTCTTCGGAGTTGGCTAAGAGAACAACACCCCTGGATCTTGACTGGCAGGAGAAATCTGGGGGAGCAAAGACAACCATTGAATTTCTGGAAAACAACCATGCACTGTCCGTGGCTCCAGGCACTTCCTATTTACAGCCAGAAGAAGGTTCTGACATTACAACTCTACGTGGACAGTGTAAGGCAGTCATTGTAGATGATTCCTGGAAGATGATCTTTGCCAAGGATGAGACAGAATTTAACAGCA
The DNA here is from genome assembly GCA_963528005.1 of uncultured Eubacteriales bacterium. Lineage (GTDB taxonomy): Bacteria > Bacillota > Clostridia > Lachnospirales > Lachnospiraceae > Lacrimispora. Next base: position 7,999 of record CAURSM010000031.1, on the reverse strand, counting down.
TATTAAAACACATGCAGGATACCGTGAAAGGTCTTGGATATGAACAGGTACTAAAGGTGGATATGAAAAATGCAAAAGATCTGTCGGATTCCAGAATTAAGGCGGTGGAAGACTATAACAATAAAGTAAAGTAGAATTTCAGTCATCGACAAGTAATCGTTATTATAAAATGGACACCGGGAAGGTCGAATTCTCGGTGTCCATTGTTCACTCCTGTATTGATAAAACCCTGCGGTATTCGGCAGGACTCATGCCAACGTATTTCTTAAATTTCTTATGAAAATAATTAACGTCTGTATAACCTGCAAGGAGAGCAATTTCATATACCTTATTTTCCTCTTTTAAAAGTAGCTTCTTAGAGTTTTCAATGCGGACTTCATCAATGTAAGAATTAAAGCTCTTCCCAGTAGCTTTATGAAATACCTTTCCAAGATACGAGCTGTTGTATCCGAAAAGTTCTGCAATGGTTCCCAGCTTTAAATTCTCCTGATAGTTGAACTGGATGTAATGGAGAATGCCATCCATAACGCTTTCCCGGGTAGGTGAGCCAATGGCGTTCATACACATCTCAAACTGGAGTGTAAAAAAATCCAGTATTTCATATAGGTAATATTTTTCTTCTATGGTACTGATGATAGCAGCATTGTTTGGAAATGGTATTTCTATGCCGCCATAGGTATGAGTGAGGATGGATTTCACCTGGATCATGATATCTGCCAGGGTATGCTTTACGATGGAAACTTCAAGGTCCGAAACGTAGAGATCCTTTTTTAATTGGTCTAACACTTGTTGGAGCATTTGATGGTTAGCGGATTGAATGTAGTTTCCAATCTGCTGAGGGTAGGTATTTTCCATAAAAGTATTGGCATTCATGGTGGGGAAATCCTTTGGTAAATCCATATAGCCAAGGACATGTTGATTGAAATGGCAGAAGAATCTGCGCTTCATTAGAAATTGTGCGTCCTCAAAGGAAATATGAATGTGGTCTGCTAAATAAACTGGTTTTCCATAGGTAAGAAACAGAGAATCCAAAGGAGAACCTTTTTGCGGCTGGCTAATATAATGTTCCACCAGCTCCTGAAACCGGTTCAGTGCAAAATCACCCTTTAATATAATCACATTGAGATGGTCCTGTTTTAAGTATTCCAGTGAGTTATGATTTTTGTTTGCAAGGCGTAGGATCTCTGCAAAATCCCATGTGGTCTGAAACGAGTCTTGATTGTAATTTGCATATAAGACAACCTGATACACGTAAGACTCCAGCATCATATCGTGATAGTCCAGAAACGAATCTTTGTTTTTGTTGAAAAGAATGTCATGTAAAATAGAATCTCTGGCCTTGTCGCGGTATTGCAACAGCTTCTTTTGCATATCCAGTTCATTTCGTATGGATTCTTTTGCTTCCAGAACCGCTTTTTCAAGTTCTTTTTCCTCAATCGGCTTTGTGAGATAGCAGGTTACTCCATAACGAATGGCCTCCTGGGCGTAGGAAAAATCAGAATATCCGCTTAACAGAATAAATCTACCGCTAAATCCTTGTTCTCTTGCCCTTTTTATCACCTCCAGGCCGGAAAGCTTAGGCATGCGGATGTCCAATAGGACAACGTCCGGCATCAGCCTGGTGATTTGCTCTAAGGTATCCTGCCCGTTCTTGCCTTCACCGCAGATATAGAACCCCAGTTCCGACCAGTTAAGCAAATACCGGATTCCTTCCCTTACATCAATTTCGTCATCGGATATAAACAGTTTCATTCCTCCATCCCCCTTTTACATTCCTGTGCTGGCAAAACCATACGGACTAATGTCCCCCAATGCTTCTTGCTTTTTACCTGAAAACCATAGTTTTTACCATAATATAATTGAATTCGTTGATATATATTATAAAGCCCAATTCTTTTTGAAGATTCCCGGTGCTGCTTATCAATAGTTTGATATATCCCTGCAATCTCTTCCTGCGTCATACCACACCCATTGTCAAAGATATCAACATATAGATTCCTTTCTCTTTTCATGATGTGAATAATAATCCTTCCTCCTTGTTCCATTTCCTTCAGTCCATGAAGAACTCCATTTTCCACAATGGGCTGTAAAAGAAGAGGCATAATCTGATAATCATTTAAATCCATCTGTGATGATATCTTTAAGGAATAGTTGATGCTGTCATGAAAACGAAGTTTCTGGATTGATAAATAAGTGTCAATGTGATCTAGCTCTTTTGCCAGAGTGATAAAAGAGCTTGTGGTATTTTCCAGCACATAGCGCATGGATTTTCCAAGAAGTTTTACCGCATTTGCTACATCTAAATTACCGGCTTTTAGTGACCGCATACGAATGGTCTCTAAGGTGTTATAGAGAAAATGGGGATTGATCTGACTGGAGAGCATCTTAAACTCCATTTGCTGCTGCTGGTTGGTCAGTTGCTGTGTCCGTATCTGGGCTTCGTATACAGAGGCTTCTTTCCGCAGAATATCCTGTATCATAGCATTTAAGTCTGCAAATGCCTCAGAAATTTCATCTTCTCCATGAAAGGTGTCAATGATGTTATAATTGCCCTGGCTAGCATTATGCATGGTCTCGCGTAGTGTAATGATACGGCGGCTGAAATAGCGGGAGTAGGTGTAGATAAATGCACTTGTGACAAAAAGAATCAACATGAGAATTCCAAGATAAAGACCCGTAATCCTGTTCATGTAAGGGTATCCATTCTCATTTAGTGATGCCAGATAGAATAAGTCATTGGAGTATGTAGTAGAGAGGGAAGATACACAGCCGATCACTTTTTGTTCCGGCAGATTGATTTTGCCAAGATAGTACCCGTTGGGTCCAGTGGCATATGTTTTTAGTGATTGGTCGATTGTCTGTTTCTTGCTGCAATAATATATTTCCCCTTCATTTAGCCATAAAACAGTGTTTAGAGAGCTGTTTTCAATTCGATTTTTGATATGATTGTTGCTTGCGGTTAAATTCAGGATCGCGAAACTATTAATCTGAGGGAGAAATATTCTGGTGTGCAGACACAACATCAGGGAATGATTGCCTAAGTGATCGGATACGTTTTCTACCGTCCAAAAAGGAGTAACGGTAGTATAAGCCTGTTCAAACCAGTCTTCTTTTTGTAATTCAGGAGTTATTTGATGAATATATTTGCTTTCCGGCAGAGAAGTGTTTTGAGTATAGATTGATATGCTTTGTATTGCCATGTCCTGTGATAACAGTGTCTCGAATCCCTTATAATTTTCCGTTGCCCTGGCGCCTTCCGTGGGAGAGGTATAACCCGTGCTTAATAACTGAATTAACTCGTTATCGGAATATAATGACTCTGCCTTTATATATATATTTGAGGTTAGATCTAAAAGAAGAGACTTGACCCGGAGATTATCTGAACGGGACTGATCTTCATAATGGCGAAACAATAAAGAACGTGTATTGTATACAAGGTAATTACCGATAGAAATAACAGGGATAAAAATAGCGATAAAAAAAATAATGGAAAGCTGTTTTTGTACATTGATTTTTGTTATTGCTGCGAATATTTTTTTAATACCCATGTTAAATCCCCCCTATTTCTTTTACTACTCTAATTATATCGGCCTTTCCCTGGAAATAAAAGTAATAGATGGAAAAACTCACTAATTCCTTCCGTGTTTTATCTGGAATTATCCCTGTATGCTTTGTGAAGTCACTCGCTTATAATCGATTATAAAGAGAGGTTTAAGGAGGAAGCAAGTTATGAAATTTGGAAATGGGTGCTGGTTACAGAAAGAGGGTTGTGGCTGTTTTGCGCCTCGGCAAGCTTACTTTGTAAAAACACAGCCAGGTAAAGTAATTATTTGTGCTCCTACAACAAGCATAGGACACAGGGGAGACACTCTGGGTGGAATTAATCTAACACTGGAGATTACATCGCCTATGCCGGAGGTGCTGCGGGTAAAGACCAGCCATCATTTGGGCGTGAAACAAAAAGGACCGGAATTTGAATTAAATGTGGAAGAGAATATAAATCTAAAGGTACTAGAGGATGAAGAAAAAATCAGGATATCCAGTGGAAGTTTGTCTCTGGTAATTACAAAAGCAAATTGGAGCATGGCCTATGAAAGAGATGGTCAGGTCATCTCAAAGAGTAGTGGGCAAGATCTGGCTTATGTGAAAACGGATTGGAAAGGCTATGCCTATGATAAGGGCAGCCAGGATGCCTATATGCGCCAACAGCTTGGCCTGTCGGTAGGCGAGCTGGTTTATGGCATGGGGGAACGTTTCACTCCATTTATTAAAAATGGGCAGAGTGTGGATATCTGGAATGAGGATGGCGGTACAAGTACGGAGCAGTCATATAAGAATATTCCATTTTATCTCACCAACAAGGGATATGGTGTGTTTGTAAATCATCCGGAGAAAGTTTCCTTTGAAGTGGGAACAGAGCAGGTATCAAAAGTGGAATTTAGTGTTCCTGGTGAAAGCTTGGATTACTTTTTTATCAATGGACCGACCATGAAAGAGGTGCTAAACCGTTATACAAGTTTAACCGGAAAACCTTCTTTACCAGCCCAGTGGACCTTTGGATTATGGTTGTCCACCTCCTTTACAACCAATTACGACGAAAAGACAGTTATGAGTTTTATAGATGGAATGGAGGAGAGGGGCATTCCCCTGGAGGTATTTCATTTTGACTGCTTCTGGATGAAAGAATTTCATTGGTGTGATTTTTTATGGGATAGCAGAGTCTTTCCAGAGCCGGAAAAGATGCTTCGTAGAATGAAAGATAAGGGATTAAAGATCTGCGTATGGATTAACCCTTATATCGCTCAGGAATCCCATTTGTTTGAAGAGGGAATGGAGAAAGGGTTCTTTGTACAACGCAAGAATAAAGATGTGTGGCAGTGGGATATGTGGCAGCCGGGCATGGCACTGGTTGACTTTACAAACCCTGAGGCTAGTAAGTGGTTTCAGGAGAAGCTAGAGACCTTACTGGATATGGGAGTAGACTGTTTTAAAACAGATTTTGGGGAAAGAATTCCCACAGAGGATATTGAATATTATGATGGTTCAGACCCAGTGAAAATGCATAATTACTATTCTTACTTATACAATAAAACGGTATATGAATTGCTGCAGCGCAAAAAAGGAGAGAATCATGCGGTACTGTTTGCAAGATCAGCCACAGCAGGTGGGCAGAAGTTCCCGGTACATTGGGGCGGAGACTGTTGGTCCACCTATGAAGCAATGGCAGAAAGCTTAAGAGGGGGCTTGTCCCTTACCATGTCTGGATTTGGATATTGGAGCCATGATATTGGTGGATTTGAAAGCACATCAACTCCAGATGTATATAAGCGTTGGGCAGCCTTTGGCTTATTGTCCTCTCACAGTCGTTTGCATGGAAGCACATCCTACCGGGTACCTTGGGCCTATGATGATGAGGCGGTTGATGTACTTCGCTTTTTTACCAAGCTAAAGATGGAGCTGCTTCCATATATCTATAGCAGTGCAGTAGAGACATCACGCACAGGAGTGCCAGTCATGAGAAGCATGGTCTTAGAATTTGAAAATGAACCCGGCTGCCATTATCTGGACCGACAGTATATGTTAGGAGAGAGGTTGTTGGTTGCACCAATCTTTAATGAAAACGGAGAGTCATCTTACTACCTTCCGAAAGGAATCTGGACCAATTATCTGACTGGAGAAGCGGTAGAGGGCGGCACCTGGAGAAATGAAACGCATGGATATTTGTCCGTTCCATTATGGGTAAGAGAAAACACAATATTACCAGTAAGTAATGGGGAAAAACGGGCAGAGGATTCTTATGGGGAAGACATACTACTGAAGGTGTTTCATTTACAGGATGGTGCAAAAACCATTGTGTATGAAGGCCAGTCAGAGGTATTGAATATCAAAGTGGAAGTAAAAGATCAAAAAATTTTTTGTCATGGAGTTGCAAATCACAGCTATAAAATCCAATTCGTAAATCGCATCATAACAAAGGTTGAGGGTGCAGAACTTGTAAATAAGGGTTCTGACAGTCTGATTATCGTTACAGATCCATCTGCTTCCATCGTTTGCTATTATTAAGATATCTTCATAAACCAAATGATTTATCTGTTTAGAAATATAAAAGGAGTAGGGCATAATGGAAATACAGATCAAAAAAAGGGCAGAAGAATTATTGCAGAAGCTGACGCTGGATGAAAAAATTGGCATGATTCATGGGGCTGAACTTTTTCAGACGGCAGGGGTAGCGCGGCTAGGTATACCGCCTCTTAAGATGTCAGACGGACCCATGGGAGTACGACAGGAGTTTGAACCTGACCGTTGGAACCCCATAGGTCATTCGGATGATTATGTGACTTATCTTCCCTGCAACAGCGCATTGGCGGCAACCTGGAACAGAAAACTGGCCTACGAAATGGGAAGTGTGCTTGGAGAGGAAGCCAGAGGACGGGGAAAAGATGTGATCCTGGCTCCTGGAATTAATATAAAAAGAAGTCCTCTATGTGGAAGAAACTTTGAATATTTTAGTGAGGATCCTTATCTTACAAAAGAAATGGCAGTGCCTTATATTCAGGGGGTGCAAAAGTGGGATGTGGCGGCGTGTGTAAAACATTTTGTAGTGAACAATCAAGAAACCGGACGCCTCTGGGTGGATGTAGAAATTGACGAGCAGGCGTTAAGAGACATTTATTTGCCAGCCTTTTATGAAGCGGTAACAAAAGGTGGGGCATATACGATCATGGGTGCTTATAACAAATTATATGGGGAGCATTGTTGCCAAAGTGATTTTTTGTTACATAAGATTTTACGTGAAGAGTGGGGATATGACGGTGTGGTAATCTCTGATTGGGGCGCAGTTCATGATACCAAAAAGGCAGCATTGTCTCAATTGGATATTGAGATGTCAGTTACCTACGATTTTGATGATTACTTTATGGCTGATCCACTTAAAAAAAAGATTCAAGCAGGAGAAATAAGTGAAGCCGTTATTGATGAAAAAGTGGTTCGTATTCTGCTACTGATGATGCGCTTGCATATGTTGGACGGAAAACGAAAAGCAGGTGCCTATAATACAAAAGAACATCAACAGAAAGCCTTGGAAGTGGCAAGAGAATCGGTTGTTCTGTTGAAAAATGAGAAGAATCGTCTTCCTCTTAAAAAAGAAGAACTAAAAAGTGTGCTGCTGGTAGGCGAGAATGCGGACTGTATCCATTCTGCTGGAGGTGGTAGCGCGGAAATCAAGGCATTGTATGAAATCTCTCCATTCATGGGACTTAAAACTCATCTGGGTGGGAATGTTAAAGTAGGTTATACCCAAGGATACTGTAGGGAACAAACCAGAGAAGATGGTCATGGAAATTGGCAGGAGACCAGCTTGGAACATGATGGCGGTCATACAAGTCTACCTGTTCATCAAACCGATGAAATGAAAAAGAAAAGAAAACAGCTTCGTATGCAGGCGGTTCAGCTTGCAAAAGAGTATGAGACAGTAATCTATATCGGTGGACTTAATCATGATCTTGATTGCGAAGGAAATGATCGTGAGGATATGAAGCTGCCTTATGAGCAGGATATTTTAATTCATGAGCTGCTGGATGTAAAACCGGATATGATTGTCGTAATCGTTGGTGGAAGTCCCGTAGAAATGGACACTTGGATTTGTCAGGCTAACACAGTGGTATGGGGCTGGTATGCAGGAATGGAAGGAGGGAATGCACTGGCGGAAGTGCTGCTTGGAGAAGTGAACCCCTCTGGTAAACTGCCGGAAACATTTTATAAAACTCACAGGGACTGTTCGGCTCATATTCTTGGTGAAACGATTGGAGATAAAAAGGTCATCTATCATGAAGGAAACTATATAGGGTACCGTTATTATAATAAATATCCCATAGACCCCCAATACTGCTTTGGTCACGGGCTTTCCTATACCAGCTTTGAATATCGCAGTCTGAGCGTAAACAGAATGGAGAAAAAGATCCTTTTTTACGTAAAAAACACTGGAGATGCAGCAGGTAGG
>CAURSM010000030.1:0-27202 GCA_963528005.1 uncultured Eubacteriales bacterium | reverse complement strand
GGATTTATTTATGCAGCCATAAAAAGACCAAATCAGGAAGGTACCAATGAGAAAGAGGAAGACCAGGACTTTGATTTGGATATTCAGATCCAGTAATTTAAAACGTTTACGAGAGGGAGGATACGATTATGCTGGTGTCTATGAAAGCAATTCTTGATGATGCAAATAAAAATTATTATGGTGTTATGGCCATGAACAGTATCAACATGGAAATGGCAAGGGCTGGTATTATGGCCGCAGAGGAAGAGCGTTCTCCTATTATCATTCAATTTGGTCCTGGGCAGATGAAAAATCATGCACATGCAGAAGAAATGCTTCCAGTCATTAAGGAACTGGCGAAGCGGGTTAGTGTTCCTGTAGCCTTAAACTTAGATCATGGAACTGACTTTTATGTAATTGCTGACTGCATTAACCGTGGATTTACCAATGTTATGTTTGATGGTTCTTCCCTACCCTATGAGGAGAACGTAAGCCGAACGGCAATCATCGCAGCTCTGGCTCATGGAATGGGCTGTTCTGTGGAGGGAGAGTTAGGACACGTAGGTCAGGCAATCAATTCTGATGATAGTGATGTAGATTTGTATACAGATCCTTCTCAGGCCCTGGATTTTGTACAGAGAACTGGAGTGGATGCCCTGGCAGTTGCCATAGGAACAGCCCATGGTGCATATCCTAAGGGGAAAATACCAAAACTTGACTTTGAACGGCTTAGGAAGCTGAAAGAAACATTAAACATGCCTTTAGTCCTTCATGGTGGCTCCGGTTCAGGAGAAGAGAACCTAAAAAAGGCGGTATCTTGTGGCATCAATAAGATAAATGTATGCACCGATGCATTTGAGGCAGGAAAAAAGTCAATGCTCGAGGCATTGGAACAAAAGCCTGATATGGATTATATGCACTTATGCATGGCAGCAGAGGCGGGAATCAAAACATTTGTAAAGGACTATATGAACGTGATTGGTTCCAGTGGACGATATATTTACGGGGAGATCAAACACATCGGATATGAATGATTGAGGTGGTCACTTGAAGCAAGACAAAAACACATTATACTACAACCAGATATTATCATATCTTTTTTCAGGAGAGACGTATACCATGAAGCAACTTGGTGATTATACGGGCTTATCTGAAAAAACAATACGAACAAAGACCGAACAGCTCAGTGACTGGATGAAGTCAAATGGTCTTGGGAACATAACGAAAAAACAGGGGCAAGGGGTCTGGCTTGACTGTACCAAAGATCAGCTTGCTGCCATAAAAGAAAAATTTTCAGGTCAGTCGATAACGGATCTATCGGCAGATCTGGAAAATCGTAACAAACAGCTTACAGGAAAGCTTTTAAAGTTAAAACCTGGAGAAATTATTACCTTACAGCGACTGGCGGACAGCTTATACTTAAGTCCGCCAACGGTCGCTTCCATGTTAAAGAAAATCTCGCCCTGGTTTGAAACTCGCCATCTTCAGATCACTTCCATACGAAACAAGGGAATCTTAATCGCTGGGGATGAGTACAACTACCGGGTAGCTATCAAAGATTACATTCTCTATATGATGCCGGACATTCTGGAAGCGCTTCTTGGAACGTATGCCCCTGGCATTGATGTTTTGAGGATTCGAAAGATCATTGTAGACGCAGAAAACGCCTGGAGAATTGAGCTGGCAGATGTTTCATTTAACATGGTGTGGATTATGATATGTTTATCCTTATCAAGAGGCAACTCAGGAGCACTGGGTCATTTTCGCCCAGGGGATGAGGAGGAGGTGCAGCACTATAATGAGTACTCCTTTGCCCAGTCCATTTATCAGAGAATTGAATTGGAATATGGCATATCCATTCACCCGGATGATGTAAGTTTGTTATCCATACTTTTACTGTCCGCAAGAAAAATTGAGGGGTTTATTGGGATAGAAGATGGGGAGAGTACCAAAAAGTACGACGAGGATTTAAGATATTTTGTAAAGTTAGTAATTGAGACCATAGATTCAGTACTTGGTGTGGATTTGTCTTTGGATGAGACACTTTTTGAAAGTCTCTTAAGCCATATGCGTTCCGCTATTTTCCGGATGAAATATTCCACCACCAATTCCGATAGTATTAGTAAACATGTAAAGCACGAGTACAAACAGACCTTTTTAGCAACCTGGTCTACCAGTAATTTATTTGAAGAGTATTATGGGGTTCAGGTCACTGAGGATGAGTTAGCCGGGATTGCTCTGTACATTCAGGCTTCCCTCATCCGTTCCAAACGGGAGCTTCCTTTTAAAGCTCTTATGATTAGCAGGCAAGGGCTTGCTTCCAGCCAGTTGATGATAGAGATGATTAAATACAGCATACCAGAGATATCAGAGATTCGTGCTGTCAGCTATCATGACTTTAAACTTTCTCAGTATAGAGAGTTGGACCTCATCATTAGTTCCGTTCCCATTCCTGATATGGATCCCAGGATTGTGAGAATCAGTGACAGAATATCAGAGGAGAACACAGAGATTATTAGAAAAAAAGTGAAGGAGATTCGTAGAAACATTCCGTCCTCTGACTTTCAGTTTCATAACCTTTGCCACCAGTTGTTTGAGGTGGATTTGATATTCTTCAAGGTTTCGGTAAAGGGTAAAGATGAATTACTTCGTCTTATGGTAAGCAAGCTGGTAGAAAAAGGAGATGTAAACTCCAAATACCTGGAAAGTGTATTTGACCGTGAAAAGGCGACTACCACCAGCATTGGACATGGCATAGCCATTCCTCACGGAAATATGATGGAGGTAAATGAATCAAGGATTGCGGTAGCAATCTTAGATCAGCCCATTGAGTGGGCCGGAGATATGGTAGATGTAGTGTTTTTGCTGGCCGTTAAGATGACTTCCCAATACGAAATCAGACGGACGAAACAATTTTATAAAGATTTTTTACTGCTTACGGAGAATGAAACAAACATGGAAAGTTTAAAAAAGTTAAATTCCCCGTTAGAGGTGTACCAGTATTTTATTCGATAAGGAGTGATGATATGGCTGTAATAGAAATATTAGACCAGAGAGTCATAGATTTTAATATGAAAGCTGCAAGTAAGGATGAGGTTCTAAGGCATTTAGCCGGTTTATTAAAAAATGCCGGCTATATTGAGGATCAGGAAGAGTATCTAAAGGATGTTTATATAAGGGAAGCAGAAGGGGTGACCGGGATTGGCAGCCACGTAGCAATCCCTCATGGAAAATCAAGTTCTGTCAGCAAGGTTGGAATCGCCGTTGGAAGAACCAATCAGATGATAGAATGGGAGTCTTACGATGGGGAACCCTCAGATTTGTTTTTTCTATTTGCAGTACCGGCTGATCATACAGGGGCAGCAGTTCACCTTCGCCTGATTTCAGAGCTAGCGGGAAAGCTTGGAAATACCACCACAATGAAGAAGCTTCAGACAGCCAGAAGCTATGAGGAGCTATTGGAAGCCTTTTCCTAGCAAATAAATAAAGAAGCATATATCTTCTGAATAAATCACTTTACCTTAGAATTAATATATGGTAATGTTGTATGTGTAACCGGTTACACAAAGGAGAGTCATATATGAACATACGGGATATCGCAAAGAAGGCAGGAGTTTCCTCCGCAACAGTATCTAGGGTGATTAACGAGTCTGGATACGTAAAAGAGGAAACAAAGCAGAAAGTATTGGCTGCCATTGAAGAAACCAACTTTGTCCCTAACGCAATTGCCAGAAGTTTAAGCATCAATGATTCTTCCAGTATAGGAGTGATTGTCCCGGATATTGCCAATGAGTTTTTTTCAAGCATTATCAGTGGAATGGGAGAGATGGCCTCCGGTTCTCAGTATAACATAGTGTTGTATGATACTGGTGAGATGCTAGAAAGAGAGCATCAATGCCTGCAGTTGGCAGAACGGCAGAGACTTTCCGGTCTTATTATAACTCCTGTATCTGAGCTTGATATGGAGACCAGAGATAAGCTGGTTCAATTTGAAGAAAAAGGGATTCCTGTTGTCTTAGTTGACCGAAACATTAAAAATTCCAACTTTGATGGAGTATTTGTTGAAAATGTGGAAGCAGCATATAAGGGAGTGGCTGCACTCATTGGCGCAGGACATGAAAAAATCGCTATTATCAAAGGCCCAAGCTCTTCCATGCCAGGAAAGGACCGCTTTAAAGGTTATAAAGCTGCCTTACAAGATCACGGCATTGAACTGAATAAGGAGTATGTAGTTACCGGAGATTTTAAGATTATGAAAGCCTACGAACAGACCAGAGTTTTGTTAGAGCTGCCTGATCCACCTACTGCAATCTTTGCTTCCAATAACCAGACAAGCCTTGGCGTTCTTAAATATTTAACAGAACACAAACTGAGGCTTGGCAGGGATATTTCCATGGTTGGGTTTGATCAAATAGAATCCCTTAAAATCATTGATTACAAACTTTCCACCATAGATCGAGATGCAAAAAGGCAAGGTTATGAGGCTATGAGTATGCTCATTGACAAGCTGTCCAGCAAAGAAAGCAAAAGTACCGGGAAAAAGAAGTACGTTCCATATCAGGTGGTATTGCGCGGATCTGAAACTATAAAATAAACTGCATGAGGCAGTTTATTTTTCCTCACCTATGTAACCGGTTACATAATTAGAGGACACCATAAACAAATGACTGAAACGTTAGGAGAAAGATGATGAATTTAGCAAGTATGATAGACCACACCATGTTAAAGGCGGATGCGACCACAGACACCATTAAAAAATTTTGCAAAGAAGCCAGGGAATACGGCTTTGCCTCAGTTTGCGTTAACACCTGTCAGGTACCTCTTGTATCAGAGGAATTAAAGGGCAGTGAAGTGGGCGTTTGTTGTGTAGTAGGATTTCCTCTAGGCGCTATGCTTTCCAAGGCAAAAGCTTATGAGGCTATGGAGGCGGTAAACGCTGGTGCAACTGAAGTGGATATGGTAATTGACATCGGTGCATTAAAAGATCAGAATTATGATTTGGTAAGAGATGATATCAAAGGGGTAGTAGAGGCTTCCCAGGGAAAAGTTGTAAAAGTTATTTTAGAAACTTGTCTCTTAACGAAAGAAGAAATTGTAAAGGTCTGTGAACTTTCCGTTGAGGCTGGTGCAGACTTTGTAAAAACCTCTACAGGCTTTAGCACAAATGGAGCAGTGGTTGAAGATGTGGCCTTGATGAAGCAAACCGTAGGCACAAGAGCAAAGGTAAAGGCCAGCGGAGGAATCCGTACAAGGGAAGAAGCACTGGCAATGATAGAAGCAGGAGCAGATAGAATCGGAGCTGGGAATGGAATCTTACTGCTCTAAAAAGGAGAAAAGGTATGGGGAAGAAAGTTACAGTTTTTGGTAGTTTCGTAGTGGATCTTATGGGAAGGTGTCCCCATCTTCCAGCACCAGGAGAGACCGTAAAGGGAAGCGCCTTTCAGATGGGGCCAGGGGGAAAAGGATTTAACCAGGGAGTAGCAGCTCATAAAGCAGGTGCAGACGTTACCATGGTAACAAAGCTAGGCAGTGATGCGTTTGCAGAGGTAGCCTTAAGCACCATGAAACATCTGGGAATGAAGGAAGAGCGGATTTTTCGTACCGAAGAAACAGAAACCGGCAGCGCATTAATTCTGGTAGATGAAAATACGGGGCAGAATCAAATCGTAGTAGTGCTTGGAGCCTGCGGAAAGATTACTGATTGTGAAGTAGATTCTCTTGCTGATTTGTTGGATGAATCGGAATACTTATTAACCCAGCTTGAGACAAATGTTTCAGCCGTTGAAAAAATTGTAGATATGGCATATGACAGAGGGGTAAGCATCATTTTAAATACGGCTCCTGTTCAGCCAGTAAGTGATTTCGTTTTAAGTCGGGTTGATTTAATTACACCTAATGAAGTAGAAGCTGAAATCTTAACTGGGACAAAAGTCCATGATGTGGAGAGCGCCAGTACAGCAGCAGACTATTTCTTTAAAAAGGGTGTTAAAAATGTACTGATTACCATGGGAAGCAGCGGTGTATTTCTTGCTACCCCTCATAAGAGAGGTTTTCTTCCAGCCTATAAGGTAACGGCACTGGATACCACTGGAGCTGGGGATGCTTTTAATGGTGGGTTGATAGCAGCACTGTCAGAAGGAAAGGATTTATGGGAAGCATCCCAATTTGCCAATGCACTTGCCGCTCTTTCGGTACAGAGGCTTGGGACTACACTGTCTATGCCTGAACGGGAAGAGGTGGATGCCTTTATGAAGGAGCGTGGAATAGGAGAGTGGATCTTATGCTAAGGCAGGAATACTCCGCGCGTATTAGAAAATCAAATTAATTAAACAGGCATAAGAATTACACAGTGTAAAGCCATGTCATTCTTATGCCTATTTATGTGTTTACTATAATATTTATTGTTTTTTCGCATACAAACTAGTAATCCTTTTGCACATTTTGGAAAAGGATTGAACCTCTTCCGGTGTCAGAGCTTCTTCAATTAAATTCATAATTTCTTTTCCAAAATCTTCCACTCGGCTTAAAAAGGCTCTTCCCTGGCTGGTAAGTATAATATTATAGGAACGTCGGTCCGCGGACTGCCTTTCCTGGATAATATAATCTTTTTCTAACAGTCGTTTTGTTAATTTTGATATGCCGGATTGTGAAATACCCCTTATCTCGGCAAGCTCTTTTGCGGTTTTAGGGCCTTGCTTATTTAAAAGGTCAAGTATATTGTATTGTGCAGTTGAAACGCCTTCCACGTTAAATCGATTTGAATCTGATACAATCATACATTGAAAGGGAATATAACCTTCCTCTAATTCTTTTATTAACATGAAGCTTACCTCCTTTCATTTTTGATATAGTCTTTTAGATATTTCCCTGTCAAGGAATCGTTACAATGTATTAAATCCTCGGGCAAACCTGAAAACATTATATTACCGCCATGTTGTCCTGCATATGGACCCATATCAATAATCCAGTCGGCCTGACAGATAATATCTAAATTATGTTCGATGACAATAAGGGTCGCATTTCGCTCTACGAGACGATTCATTGTTTTGGTCAACTGTTTTATATCAGCCATATGCAGACCTGTCGATGGTTCGTCCAGAACATAAATTTGCCCCTCGCTTTCAAGCTCAGAAGCAAGCTTAATACGCTGCAGTTCACCACCGGAAAGAGTGCTCAGTGGCTGTCCTAAAGTGATATAGGGGATACCAACATCCAAAAGCCGTTTCAGTACCGTAACAATATCCTTTTCTTGAAAAAAATCTATGGCTTCTAGTACTGTCATACCAAGTACATCACCAATGCTTTTGCCTCTTAGCTGATGAGATAGCACTTTTTCCGTATAGCGGTTTCCGTGGCATACCTCACATTCCGAAGCCATTGTATCCATAAATGCCAGATCAGTATAAACAACACCAAGACCTTTACAGCCAGGACAGGCGCCTTGTGAATTGAAGCTGAATAGAGATGCACTGACACCGTTATTTTTTGCAAATAACTTACGAATGGGATCAAAAATACCAGTATAGGTTGCTAAGTTGGAACGTTTTGAGCCTTGAATTCCTTTTTGGTCTATAAAAATGGTTTCAGGATAAAACCGGGGGAGTATTTCATTGATAAGTGTACTTTTTCCTGATCCGGCAACACCAGTTACTACTGTCAATACTCCTTTAGGGATATCAACGGAAACATTTTTTAGATTGTGAAGCTCTGCACCATATATGGAGAGCCAGCCTTTTGGAATTCGTTTATCGTGCTTTAACTCAGATTGATATGATAAATATTGTCCCGTCAGAGTGCCCGAAGTTTTTAGTCCCTCTAAATCTCCCTGGTATACGATTTCCCCTCCATGTGCTCCTGCTCCTGGCCCCATATCGATAATATGGTCAGCAATTTTAATCATATCAGGATCATGCTCTACAATAAGAACTGTATTGCCCTTGTTGCGAAGCAGTTTCATAAGGTCATTAATTTTACTAATATCGTGAGGGTGAAGTCCTATACTGGGTTCATCAAAAATATAAGTAAGATCTGTCAGACTACTCCCCAATTGACAGACCATTTTAATTCTTTGGGATTCTCCGCCTGAAAGAGTAGAGGTTTCTCTGCTTAAACTGAGATAATCTAGTCCGATTGATACCATGTGCTTAAGTCGGTTTTCCAATTCAGATACAATTGGTAAGGCCACAAGAGCATGGACGGATTGTATAAAATCTAAAAGTTCGTTTATCTGCATATCTGCGCATTCCGCAATGTTTTTACCATTTACTTTACAGGACAAGACGTTTTCATTCAGACGTGTTCCGTGGCAATGGGGACATTCCTGTTTTATTACATACCATTCAATTTCTTTGTTATATTTGACTTTTTCCCCATCTTCTTTTTTTAGAAAGCTTCGTTCAATACGAGGTATTAATCCCTCATATAATGCGGTCTTATGCCATTGTGGATCGGGATTTTTCACCTTAATGCCATCAGCATAGAGTAGCAGATCCATTTCTTCCCCAGAATAGTCCGTTATTTTTTTATCATTATTAAAAAAACCGGAATGAATATAGCGAGTTAGCCTCCAGCCACCAGGCTCAAACGTGGGAAAGCGGATAGCACCTTCATTTAATGATTTATTCTTGTCTAACAGCCGTTTTATATCAATTGTTTCAATGCTGCCTAGCCCTTGGCAGTTATTGCACATGCCTGCAGGATTATTAAATGAAAAAACATCGGAATAACCAACAAAGGGTTCTCCAATTCGTGAAAACAAAAGTCGCAATAAGGAATAAATATCAGTAGTAGTTCCTACCGTTGACCTGGAATTGCCACCTAAACGTTTTTGATTAATAACAAAAGCTACGGATAAATTTTCAATCATATCCACATCAGGATTTCCGTAATGAGGCATTCGATGGCGAATAAAACTGGAATAAGTTTGGTTTAATTGCCTTTGTGATTCTGCCGCTATTGTATCAAACACTAGTGATGACTTACCAGAACCAGATACGCCTGTAAAAACAGTAATTTTCTTTTTTGGTATCATGACATCAATTTTTTTTAGATTCCGCTCTCTAGCGCCAGATACCCGTATATAATCATCTGACATCATTTTGCCTTTCTAATTTATGTGATATGGTTAATATGTGAGTGGGTTAACTATATTTTATCACGATTAGAGTTTGGCTGCAATATCAGAATGATTTTTTACAAAGGAAGATTTTTATAATACATCTTGTGGTACTGGTATGGCGTCAATTCTTCTTTTTCTTTAAATAGACGTATAAAATAATTGATATTATCATATCCGATTTTAGTACAGATCTCATTGACTGTAAGGTTTGTATTCTGCAAAAGTATTTTCGCTTTATTAATCCGAATAAGTTGAATGTATTTCTTAAATCCGTATCCAACAATCTCCTTAAACTGATGAGAAAGATAATATTTATTGATATAAAAATGTTGTGCAACAGATTCCAGGCTTAATGGCTGGCTGTAGTTATGATCAATGTAATCCTTGATGGAAAATATAACATTTAGATCCTCTGGATTCTTCTCGATTGTAAACAATTCCGGATTGTCGCGGTATAGTAGAATTAATATATTAAAAAGAGTGGTAGCACATCGTTCTTTCCACTTTATTTTGTGATTGGCTGTTTCCGATACCAGGATTTTAAAATAACCTTCAATTTCATTGGCGGTTTCTGGGGTAAGATCAATGACCCCCCGATTGTGATTGCTGCGGATAAAAGCAGAAGCCATAACCGGGTCGTGTATATAGTCAGAACACAGGTCCATAGATGATACAAATACGTATCGGTGGTAAGGCCTGCACATGGAATGGGTCGAGTGGTTTTCCAGTGCGCTGATCAGTAGGATTTGATTCTTTTTGATGGTGTATGATTCACCTGCTATGTCAAAGGTACATTGTCCTTCTTTTACGAATATGACTTCATTTTGGGTGTGGTGGTGTCTTGTGAGTGCTGCATTACGATGGCTTTCATCATAATAGGCATGAGCGAAATCCTTAGAATGAATGGTCCCGTTTTGTAGTGTGAGTGTATGATCTCCCATACCGACATCCTCCTTTTGTGCAATGATTGTAGCAGACAACATTAGTAAATGATACCATCAACAACAGATATGGTTAAAAACCATAGGAGCTGTTTTGTAAATTATAACCATTTTTTTATGAAAGTCAACTAAGAAACTGTATTAATGCAACAGGTAAACAAGAAAAGTGTATTTTGGAACAATTTATTGTCTAGCTAATGTGAATAAATTTTTTTATAATTAAGCCACATAAATAGTTAAACTTTGGAGGTTGCAAGCATGGCAAAGCACAAAATGTTTCGGTACATGTCATTGGAAGAATTCAAACAGGATATTGAAAGTCAAAATGTAAACATTGATTTAACGGAGGATCTATCCCCTCTTAAGAACAACGTGAAAGTAGGTCATCTAGTAACAGCAAATGCCATGGCAATTTTGCCAATGGAAGGCTGTGACAGCAATGAAGATGGTTCTATGTCTGAACTTACCAAACGCCGTTATATGAGATTTTCAACAGGTGGATCCAGTTTAATCTGGTGGGAAGCAAATGCAGTCGTAGAAGAGGGAAAAGCAAATCCACAATCCCTAATGCTTACAAATGAAAATTTGGCCTCTTTTCAGGAATTTTTAAAAGAAAGCAGAAAAGCGGCTAAAGAAGCAAATGATATATCTCTGATTCATATTCTTCAGTTAACTCATTCTGGTCGATATAGTCGTCCAGGGGAGGCGAGAGCGCCAATGGTGGCGTTCCGTGATCCTCTCTTAGATGAAAGAAGCGGGGTATATAGCAATGATCAGGTCGTTACGGATGAGTACCTGGATGCTCTGACTGAAAAGTACGTTACATCTGCCTTGCTTGCAAAGGAAGCAGGATTTGACGGTGTTGATATAAAGGCATGTCATAAATACCTGTTAAGTGAATTGCTTGGTGGATTTACCCGAGAAGGGAAATACGGCGGTGAAAGTCTGGAAAACCGCAGTCGTTTTCTAGTTCAGACTGTGGAAGCAGTGCGAAAAGCGGTTGGCGATGACTTTATCATTGGCTGCCGACTCAATGTGTTTGATGTTCATCCATATCCATATGGATTTGGCTGTGATAAAGAAGATATTTATAAGTTTGACAGTACAGAGCCAGTAGCGTTAATTAAAATGCTGGTAAAAGCTGGAGTTAATGTGTTTGCGCTTTCATCTAGCAATCCTTACTTCGTTTATCCACAGTTTGGACGACCATTTGATATTCCAAGTTTAGGCATTCCTGAACCGGAGGAATCACAGCTTTCTATCCTTGAAAAGATATTTGAATACACCAGAATCGCTCAGGCGGCAGCAGGTGATGTGCCAATTATTGGAAATGGATATAGCTGGCTTCGTAAGTATATCCCAAATGTAGCAGCAGCCAACATTAAATCTCATTCCTGTAGTATGGTTGGTCTTGGTCGTTCCAGTTTCGCATATCCAGATGCAGCTCATGATATTTTTACAACAGGGGAGATGGATTCTAAAAAAGTTTGCGTAAGCTGTAGCAAATGTACCCAGATCATGAGAGATCATGGCAGCACCGGATGTGTTGTTCGAGATTCAAGCGTTTACGTTCCTAAGTACAAAGAAGCAAGAGCAGCGGCAGAAGCTTTGGCAGCAGCAAAAAAGTAACAGGAGGAGTCAGATGACAAAGACAGCAATCGTAACAGGAGGTACCCGTGGAATCGGACTAGCCATTGCGAAGCAGCTTTCAGAAGATGGCTTTTCCGTAGTAATTGTTGGAACCCGTGAAAAGGAAGCGTATACAGAACAATTAAAATGGTTTGATGAAAATGAAAAGGATTATCTTTATGTAACTGGAGATATCTCAAATAAGGATGACAGAATTCATATTGTAAATGAAAGTGTCTCCCATTATGGAGCAATTCATGTACTGGTCAATAATGCGGGAGTTGCACCTAAAGTAAGAGCGGATTTACTGACCATGAGCGAGGAAAGCTTTGATTATGTGTTGGGTATTAATCTTCGGGGAAATATGTTTTTGACTCAGCTTGTTGCAAATCAGATGATTCAGCAGGAGGAAAAAGGAATCATAATTAATGTTTCCTCCTGTTCTGCAGAAGTAAGCTCTGTTAACCGTGGGGAATACTGTGTTTCCAAGGCAGGTGTCAGTATGCTTACTAAGCTGTATGCAGACCGTCTTTCCAGTGAAGGAATCCTTGTCTATGAAGTGAGACCAGGTGTTATTTTAACCGATATGACAAATACGGTACAATCGAAATACGAAAAAATGATTGAGGATGGCGTATTTCCAATTCGCCGCTGGGGAGTACCGGAGGATGTGGCACTGGCAGTAAGCGCCTTTGCAGGCGGGAAATTCCCTTACACCACAGGAAACTATATTGATGTGGATGGTGGCTTTCACATCAAACGACTTTAATTAGAGGTGCACAATGGAGAAAGTAAGTTATAAATTCTTACAATACGATACGGTCGTAGTGGGAAGCGGTGCAGCAGCTTACAATGCAGTTGACTGGTTATATGATCTGGGACGGGGGAGTATTGCCCTGTTAACAGAAGGCATCCGCATGGGGACCTCCCGAAATACGGGAAGTGACAAGCAGACCTATTATAAGCTTTCTGTTGGCTTTCATGAAAACGATTCTGTCCATGAGATGGCACAGACCTTATATGATGGGGAAGGGGTAGATGGAGAGATTGCGTTAGCAGAAGCTGCCAATTCCTTACGCTGCTTTTATAAGCTGGCTAATTTGGGAGTAGATTTCCCCACAGATGAATACGGGGTATTTACTGGCTACAAGACGGATCATGATCCAAGGCAGCGTGCTACCTCCGCAGGTCCCCTTACTTCCCGCTATATGACAGAGGCACTGGAGGAATCGGTAAATAAAAAGAAAATTCCTATTTTAAATGAATTGTTGGCCTTTCAGATATATGAAGAAGACAATAAGATACGCGGGATTGTCTGCTTAAATAAAGAAACGCTTTCGGATAACCAACTGGAGTTGGTGGTCGTTGCCGCCAATCATGTGATCTGGTGTACGGGAGGACCAAGTGCCTGTTATAAAAATGTGGTGTACCCAGCAGGTCATACTGGCATGTCAGGAGCACTCCTTGACGCCGGAGCCTTCGGCGCAAATCTTCAGGAATGGCAGTATGGACTTGCTTCCATTAAATTTCGCTGGAATGTATCAGGAACGTATCAGCAGGTGCTGCCTCGATACGTGTCCATCGATAAGGAGGGCGTGGAACGAGAGTTTCTGACCGATTACATGAGTCGTGAAGAGGCGTTAAATTTGGTGTTTTTAAAAGGATACCAATGGCCATTTGATGCCAGCAAAAAGGATGCATCGTCACGAATTGATTTATGTGTCTATGAAGAAACTGCTATCAAACGCCGCAAAGTGTACCTGGATTTTATGCACAATCCTTCTGGATTAGAAGGTGGCTTTGGTATTTTATCAGAAGAGGCGTATTCTTACCTGGAGAAATCAAATGCGCTCTTTGGAACTCCAATTGAGAGGTTAAATCATATGAATCCTCTCGCCATTGAGCTTTATAAAAATCATCATATTGATATAGAAAAAGAGATGCTGGAAATCAGTGTTTGCGCCCAGCATCATAATGGTGGCATACAGGTAGATGCCAATTGGGAGACTTCTATTAAAGGGCTGTTTGCGGCAGGTGAGGCAGCAGGAACATTTGGGGTACACAGACCAGGTGGCTCTGCGTTAAATTCCACTCAGGTGGGGTCTATGAGGGCAGCGCAGCACATTGCCTACACCAGTGAGGAATGTATTCCAGATCCATCCTTATGGAAGGTATCACCAGGTGAGCTTGCAGATGGGATAGGCAATGGTCTCTTAAGCATGATAGGGGAAGATAACAATGCCCTGGCGGTGAGAGAAGATCTTCAAGATAATATGTCACGAGTGGCAGCTCAGGTTCGCGATTTGAAAGGGATGATAGAACTTCGAAAAAAGGTGGAAACTTACCGGATTCATTTTAAAGAAAAGGTGAAGGTCCCTAGTGTCCGAACTCTACCTATCTTATTAAAAACCTATGATATGATTGTGACCCAGTGTGCTGTTTTAGAGGCAATGGAACAGTCGGCAGCGATTTTTGGCAGCAGGGGTAGCTGTTTGGTAAAAGAAGATGGAAATTCATATCTACCGACTAAATCCTTAGAACAAAATTATCGCCTTATTACAAGGAAGCAAGAAAACCGCTTCGTCAGCTTTACACAAGAAGTTTCTCCTGTTCCACAAAAAAGCGACTGGTTTGAAACAATATGGGCAGATCACCGTAAACTGCGCCAGTCTAAGCACAACAGTAATAAATCTGTCTCATATTAAATGAATCTCAAACCATTAAAGATGAAGGAGTATTCCTATGAATTATAATAAGTTGGTGCAGCGTATTGCTATCTATGTAATTGGAGTTCTTTTACTGGCACTGGGTGTTGTATTAAATACAAAATGTTTTTTGGGAGTTTCTACAACGAATTCAGTTCCGTTTGTTATTAGTAAAATCAGTACCATGACACTTGGAACTGCTTGTACAGTTGTTTATCTGGCAGATGTATTGTTTCAGTGCATTATTTATCGTAAAATAAAGATTAAAGTTATTCTTCAGTTCCCTTTTTCTTTTGTATTTGGCTGGATCGTGGATTTTTACAACAAATTTATTATTATAACAAATCCAAATATTACAATGAAAATCATGCTTCTTGTATTAGCCATTCTCTGTATTGCAGTTGGAATCAGCATGGTAGTTAATATGGATTTCGTTCCAAACCCTCCAGATGGTGGTGTACAAGCCCTGTCTGCCATTACAAATCTTCCCTTTGGACGGGCGAAATGGCTTTATGATGGCATTATGCTTGCAATTACAGTTGTAATCAGCCTGATGACCACAGGAAAGATCATTGGTATTGGAATTGGTACTGTGGTAGCTTTCTTTACCATAGGAAATATCATTCATTTTATAAACAAGCGGTTTGGAGCATGGTTTCGCTCTGTATATGATAAAGAGTCACAAGGGTTAAAGAGTTAAAATAGATCAAGAAAAAGACAGTTACATGGCTTAATCAGTAAGCGGTGTGACTGTTTTTTCGCTAATTCTAAAATAACGGTGACAAGCTGTTAGGAACGTGGTAAAATACGTTTGCACTGCTAAAGACAGAGTACTTTTTCGTAAAGAGGATGAAAAAATGGAAACAGATATGACAAAAGGCAGCCCGCTCCCGATTATTCTAAAATTCACGCTGCCACTTTTTTTAGGCAACATCTTTCAACAGCTTTATAATATGGTGGATACCATTATTGTTGGCCGTTTTGTTGGACCAGGTGCACTTGCAGCAGTTGGATCAACAGGTACTATTATGTTTTTAGTGATTGGGTTTTCTCAGGGAATGAGTACTGGTTTTACGGTTCTTACCAGCCAACGTTTCGGGGCAGGAGATGGAGATGGAACTAGGCATTCAGTGGCGAATGGTACTATCTTGTCCTTGTTTGTAGTTGTGTTTATGACATGCATTAGTTTGCTTTTTATGAAGCCTCTTTTAAGGCTTATGAACACTCCGGATGATATTTTTTCAGACGCGTTGACATATATTTCAATCATCTGCATAGGTATTGTTGCAAACGTATTCTATAATCTGTTCTCCTCCTTTCTCCGGGCTGTGGGAAACAGCAGAGTTCCCCTTTATTTCCTGGCTTTTTCCTCGGCACTGAATCTTTTGCTTAATTTGCTCTTTGTCATTATCTTTCAATGGGGAGTAGCAGGGTCTGCCTGGGCAACAAACGTGTCACAGGCAATATCTGCGATATTATGCCTTTATTACATCTTTAAGAAGGCTCCTGGGCTAGCTCCCTCAAAGCATCACTGGAGACTTAACTGGACCGACACAAGGCATCAGCTTTCGGTGGGAATCCCTATGGCTTTACAGTTTGGAATTACAGCTTCCGGTACGATGATTATGCAGTCAGCCATTAATTTATTTGGTTCTACGGCTGTTGCTTCTTTTACGGCTGCCAGCAAGTTCCAAAATATTGCCATGCAGGGAATGATGGCAATGGGTCAGACCATGGCTACCTATACTGGACAGAATTATGGAAAAGGAGATATCAAAAGAATTAAGAAAGGGGTACGCCTGGCTCTTGGTACAGAATTTATCTACGCTATTTTATGCTCCCTTGTGGTATGCCTGGCTCTGCCTCACGCTCTTTTGCTATTCTTTTCCGGAGATGTTGACATCTCAGCTATGCTTCCTTGGGCAAAAACCTACATTTATTTATGTGCAGTGTTTTATATCCCTCTTAGTACCATTTTTATATTTAGAAATACCATGCAGGGCTGCGGTTATGGATTTCTTCCTATGATGGGTGGTGTGGTAGAGCTGATTGCCCGCCTGATAATGGCAGTATTTGCAATCCGTTTTTTAAGCTTTCCGTTATCCTGTGCCGGTGATCCAGCCGCCTGGGTTAGTGCTGCTTTATTTACCGGAATTGCATATATGTTTGTAATGAAAAAAGTAGAAAAAAAGATGTCTTCTTAAAAGTTTAAAATCATTTGTTAAGGCCTGGAAACCTATATTTTAATTCTATATTTTCTAAGTTTTAATAACAGCTTTTAAATTTCTCAATTTATTATTGATTTATAGAATAATATTTAGTATATTATGTAATAGATTATCTTAGGAAGACTTGAAAGGGGAATCATGATGATTAAAGTAGCTGTAGATGCCATGGGCGGAGATCATGCGCCAGCAGAAATGGTAGCAGGTGCCGTGGCAGCTGTGAATGCGAATAAAGGGATCCAGGTTCTCTTAGTAGGGATAGAGCATATTGTATCGGAAGAACTTTCAAAGCATATGTATCAAAAAGATCAGATACAGATAGTAAATGCCACAGAGGTAATCGAGACGGAAGAATCTCCGGTTAATGCCATACGAAAGAAGAAGGATTCTTCCATAGTTGTGGGAATGAATCTGGTAAAACAAAAGGAAGCGGACGCATTTGTATCGGCGGGCAGTTCAGGCGCCATACTGGTTGGTGGCCAGGTGATTGTTGGCCGGATTAAAGGTGTGGAAAGACCGCCGTTAGCCCCGTTAATTCCTACAGAAAAAGGTGTTTCCCTGCTGATTGACTGCGGAGCAAATGTAGATGCCAGGGCCTCCCATTTGGTGCAGTTTGCAAGAATGGGTTCCATTTATATGGAACACGTTATGGGGGTTAAGAATCCAAGAGTTGCTATCGTTAATATCGGCGCAGAGGAAGAAAAGGGAAATTCGCTTGTGAAAGAAACCTTTCCACTGTTAAAAGAATGTGAAGACATCCATTTTACCGGAAGCATAGAAGCCAGGGAAATTCCGCATGGCGGAGCAGACGTTATTGTCTGTGAAGCATTTGTAGGAAATGTAATCCTTAAGCTTTATGAAGGAGTGGGCGCAACCTTGATTAACAAGGTAAAGAGCGGTATGATGGGAAGCTTAAGAAGCAAAATTGGAGCTTTGCTGGTAAAGCCCGCTTTAAAGGAAACATTAAAATCATTTGATGCCTCCCAATATGGCGGAGCACCGCTATTGGGGCTTAATGGTCTGGTTGTAAAGACCCACGGAAATTCTAAAGCGGTAGAAGTAAAAAACTCCATACTTCAGTGTGTAGCCTTCAAAGAACAGGGAATTAATGATAAGATAAGAGAAAGTCTTAAATCGGTGAATGAAGGAAGTAAAGAATAGGAGAGAGGAAGGAAAAGAAATGGAATTTGAGAAGTTACAGAAAATTATTGCAGAGGTATTAAATATTGAGCCGGAAGAGGTTTCCATTAATTCCACATTCGTGGATGATCTTGGAGCTGATTCCCTTGATGTGTTCCAGATCATTATGGGCATTGAGGAGGAATTTGATATTGAGATTCCAACTGAAGTAGCAGAAAACATTGTTAGTGTCAGCGATGCAGTAGATCAGATCAAGAATGCTTTAAATTAATAGATGTGGGTGCTGCTGGGACCGTAGGGTCTGTCCGCAGCACCTTCTTTCATAATTGGGAAAGAGGGATAAATATGAGTAGAAATTTAAAAGAACTGGAGGAACGGATCGGCTATCGTTTTTCAGACAAGCATCTGATGACACAGGCAATGACCCACAGTTCCTATGCCAATGAGCACCGGCTAAATAAGCTGGAATGCAACGAGCGATTAGAATTTTTGGGAGATTCGGTTCTGGAATTATTCTCCAGTGACTGTCTATACAGCAAGTATCCAAACAAACCAGAGGGAGATTTAACCAAGATACGTGCAAGTATTGTCTGCGAACCAACTTTGGCGTACTGTGCAGAAGAATTAAAGCTGGGAGAATATCTTCTGCTTGGAAAAGGAGAAGAGGCGACAGGAGGAAGAGGACGTGCCTCAATCGTATCTGATGCAATGGAAGCTCTCATAGGAGCTATTTATCTGGACGGTGGTTTTGCTAATGCAAAAGAGTTCATTTTGCGTTTTATTATGAATGACCTGGAACACAAGCAGCTCTTTTATGATAGCAAAACTATCTTGCAGGAAATCGTACAAAGTCAGACAGAAGATGCGCTGACTTACAGACTGTTACGGGAAGAAGGACCAGATCATAATAAATTATTTGAGGCTCAGGTTCTTGTTGGAAATCAGGCGATTGGTCAAGGAACCGGCAGAACCAAAAAGGCGGCGGAGCAGGTGGCTGCTTACCATGGTATTCTCGCACTGAAAAAGGATAAGGCGCGTTAAGGACTATTTTAGGTCCAAAAAACAAAGAAAGGGCAGGCTTTTTAAGTTTGTCGGCGTGAACTATGTATTTAAAAAGTATTGAGATACAGGGTTTTAAATCATTTGCCAATAAAATCGTGTTTGATTTTCATAATGGAATTACGGGTATCGTTGGGCCAAACGGGAGTGGAAAAAGCAATGTTGCCGATGCCGTACGCTGGGTTTTTGGAGAGCAGAAGGTAAAGCAGCTTCGAAGCTCCAGTATGCAGGACGTAATCTTTTCTGGAACCGAGACTCGAAAGCCACAGGGATTTGCTTATGTGGCAATTACCCTGGATAATTCGGACAAGCAGCTTTCTATTGATTACGATCAGGTGACCGTATCTAGAAGAGTGTATCGTTCTGGTGAAAGCGAATATATGATTAACGGCAGTGCCTGTCGTCTAAAGGATATCTATGAATTATTTTATGATACCGGAATCGGTAAAGAAGGATATTCCATCATTGGACAGGGCCAGATTGATAAGATTTTAAGTGGAAAACCGGAAGAACGCAGGGAATTGTTTGACGAGGCTGCGGGAATTGTTAAATTTAAGCGTAGGAAGGCAATCGCTCAAAAAAAGCTTGAAGATGAAAAACAAAACCTGATCCGCTTAAATGATATCCTTGTTGAGCTTGAGAAACAGGTTGGTCCTCTGGCAAAACAATCCGAGTCCGCCAGGGAATATCTGCGTCTGAAAGAAGAATTAAAGAAATACGATGTGAATCAGTTTTTAATGGAAACAGAAGGACTTCGTCTGCAGATGAAAGAAAATGAAGACAAAGAAACCATTGTTGCCAGAGATTTAGAAGATGTGAAACAGATTTCCCAGGGAATAAGGGAACAATACGATGCCCTGGATACATACTTATTAGAACTGGACCAATCCATTACTGCACTGCGAAACGATAAAAATAGTTCCGATATTGAAATTAGTGGTCTGGAAGGACGAATTAACGTATTAAAGGAACAGATTAATACCGAACATATGAATACGGAGCATATCGCAAGCAGAATCAAATCCATTCACGGAGAGATAACCCAAAGACAAGAGCAGGAAGCGGTCTATCAACAGACACGTACAGAAATTGCCAGTCAGGTTCTTTCTGCCATGGAGAAACTAAAAGAAGCAGAACAGGTTCTTGCTGCTGAGGATGAGAAGATTCGTTCGCTAGAACATCAGATGGATGAAGGCAAAAGCCGAATGATGGATCTTTTAAATGACAAAGGATCCCTCACTGCCAGACAGCAGCGATATGAGGCAATGCTTGAGCAGGTGAATGTCCGTCGTTCCGAAGTGTGTCAGAAACTTTTAAAGTTTAAAAGCGATGAATCAGAGCAGGATGAATTGCTTATTAATCTGCAAAAAGAAGCGGATGAGATTGACGAAGGAATCAGTAAGCGGGAGGAAGCCCAGTCTCTTTGCGAGAACAAGACCGAGGAATTAGAAATCCAGGTTAAAAGGCTGAATAAAAACTTAAATGATACACAGCAAGAGTATCATACCAGTTACACAAAACTAGAATCTTTAAGAAATCTTGCAGAACGGTATGAGGGATATGGCGGAAGCATCCGAAAGGTGATGGAGGTCAAAGACCGAATCAAAGGAATTCATGGAGTTGTGGCAGATTTAATCACAGTTCCCAAGGAATATGAGATTGCCATAGAAACCGCTCTGGGTGGAACCATCCAAAACATCGTTACCGATTCTGACCAGACCGCAAAGCAATTAATCGAATATTTAAAAAAGAACCGATTCGGACGAGCTACCTTTTTACCTCTTACGAACATATCAAATAAAAATTCCGTTCAACAAGAAAAAGCTCTTTCGGAGCCAGGTGTGTTGGGACTGGCTAGTACCTTGGTGGAAGCAGACAAGCAGTATGAAGGTCTCATGAATTATCTTCTTGGCCGTGTAGTCGTTGTGGACACCATTGATCATGCCATTGCTCTTGCTAAGAAATTTCAGTATTCCCTTCGTATCGTTACCTTAGAAGGCGAGCTGTTAAGTGCAGGCGGCTCCATGACTGGTGGTGCATTTAAAAACACCAGCAATCTTCTGGGGCGAAAAAGAGAAATTGAAGAACTGGAGGAACGCTGCAGCAAGGCTCTTACTAATGTAGAGCACCTGGAGAAGGAACTGGTTATGAATGAAGGCCTGCTTACTGAAAGCAGGGAAGAATTGAATCAGATCCGCACAGAAAAGCAGAATCTTTATTTAAAGCAGAACACAGTTCGGATAAATTTAAAAAGAATCGAAGATAAAAAAACAGAAATCAGGGAATCCTACGGAGATCTGGAACGAGAGAATGTTCAGCTTGAGACACAGATCCGTGAGATTGGAGTGAATCAGCAGGAACTACTTCATGCAGTCGAGACGGTAGAAAGACAAAACCGGGATACTGGTGACAACCTGGAAATACTCAATTCTGGGCTTGAAAAAGCAAGGCTAGACAGAGAACAATTTAATAAAGATTTATCTGCCATTCAGCTTGAAACCTCAGGCTTAAAACAAAAGGATGACTTTGAAAAGGAAAATCTTAGACGTATCAAGGAAGAAACACATCGTTTGGAGGAAGAACTTTCCGGGCTTTCTGACGGATCCGACAATTCCCAGCTTATTGTTGTAGAGAAAGAAAAGGAAATAGAGCTGTTAAAAGGTCAGATTAATGAAGTGAAAGCAAGTGGGGAAGAACTGGAGCAATCCATACTTCAAAACACTGCGAAAAAAGAAGCCAAAACAAAAGAGCAAAAGGAATTATTCCAAAAACGAGAAGAAATGTCTAACAATATTGGTCTTTTGGATAAGGAATTATTCCGCCTTCAAAGCCAGAAAGAAAAGTTGAATGAACGTATGGAAGGCCACGTAAACTATATGTGGAATGAATATGAGTTGACGTTTTCTTCCGCAGAAGAATTACGAAATCCCGAATGGACGTCTCTTCCGGACATCAGGCGGGTGATTGCATCTTTAAAGGATGAGATTCGAAAGCTTGGCAATGTCAACGTCAATGCCATTGAAGATTACAAGGAAGTCTCGGAACGATATGAGTTTATGAAGACCCAGCATGATGATCTTGTGGCAGCGGAAGGAACCTTGTTAAAGATCATTGATGAGTTGGATTCAGGAATGAGAAAGCAGTTTGAAGAAAAATTCCGTGAAATCCGGGCAGAATTTGATAAGGTATTCAAAGAACTATTTGGCGGCGGTCGTGGAACACTGGAACTGGTTGAAGATGAAGACATTTTAGAGGCAGGCATTCAGATCATATCCCAGCCACCAGGGAAAAAACTTCAGAATATGATGCAGTTATCGGGTGGAGAGAAGGCACTTACTGCCATTGCTTTATTATTTTCCATTCAGAACTTAAAGCCATCCCCATTTTGTCTTTTGGATGAGATTGAGGCGGCCCTGGATGATTCCAACGTAGACCGTTTTGCAAAATATCTCCATAAGCTTACGAAATATACGCAGTTCATTGTAATTACACACAGACGTGGTACGATGGTATCTGCGGACCGCTTATTTGGTATTACCATGCAGGAGAAAGGCGTTTCAACGCTTGTATCAGTAAATCTGATTGAAGAAGATTTAGAAAGTTAAGGAGACCGACTATGAGTGAGAAAAAGGGATTTTTTGGGAAGCTGGTTGCAGGACTTCAAAAGACAAGGGATAACATTATCGCCGGCGTGGATTCCATTTTCAGCGGCTTCTCGGCTATTGATGAAGAGTTTTATGAAGAAATAGAAGAGATTCTCATCATGGGAGATCTGGGAATCCAGACGACCATGTCCATTGTAGAGGATCTAAAGAAGAAGGTGAAAGAGCAGGGAATCAAGGATCCCTCCGAATGCAAACAGCTCCTTATGGACAGCATCAGAGAACAGATGGATCTTGGTGAAAACGCCTATGAATTTGAAAACCGTAAATCCGTTTTGCTTGTGATTGGGGTCAATGGAGTAGGAAAAACTACTTCTGTTGGAAAGCTTGCAGGACAGATGAAAGACGATGGGAAAAAAGTGATTGTAGCGGCGGCAGATACCTTCCGTGCGGCTGCCATTGAGCAGTTGACGGAATGGGCTAGAAGAGCCGGTGTGGATATCATTGCCCAGCAGGAGGGTTCAGACCCGGCAGCCGTGGTTTTCGATGCGGTAGCTGCAGCAAAATCAAGGCAGGCAGATGTGCTTATCTGCGATACCGCAGGACGTCTCCATAACAAGAAGAACCTGATGGAAGAGCTTAAGAAAATCAACCGGATTATTGACAAGGAATATCCAGATGCTTACCGGGAAACTTTGGTGGTCTTAGATGGAACTACGGGACAGAATGCTCTTGTCCAGGCGAAACAGTTTATGGAAGTTGCAGATATTACCGGAATTATTCTTACGAAGCTTGACGGTACTGCTAAGGGAGGAATTGCCGTTGCCATTCAGTCGGAACTTGGCATTCCTGTGAAATACATTGGAGTTGGGGAGAAAATCGATGACTTACAGAAATTTAATGCAAACGAATTCGTAAATGCATTGTTTCACGCAGATGAGAAAGTAGAGGCTTAAATATGTTGACATTGGAAAAGTTCGAAGAAGCATCAGAAGTCGTAAGTAAGGTAACCTTGGAAACAAAGCTGGTACACAGTGAATATTTTTCTGCCCAGACCGGCAATAAAGTGTATTTTAAGCCGGAAAATATGCAGTATACAGGCGCATATAAGGTGCGTGGAGCTTATTATAAGATTAGCACCTTATCCGAGGAAGAAAAAGCCAAAGGACTCATTACAGCCTCTGCCGGCAATCATGCCCAGGGAGTTGCCTATGCGGCAAAATTGGCTGGAATTCCTGCTACTATTGTTATGCCCACGACCACTCCCCTAATGAAGGTGAACAGAACCAAGGGGTATGGTGCAGAAGTAATCTTACAGGGTGATGTTTTCGATGAAGCCTGTGATCACGCTTACAAGCTGGCGGATGAGCGTGGACTGACATTTGTCCATCCATTTAATGATCTTGATGTTGCTGCCGGTCAGGGAAGCATTGCCATGGAAATTGTCAAAGAGCTTCCTACCGTAGATTATATTTTAGTTCCCATTGGAGGAGGCGGGCTCTGCGCTGGTGTATCCACTTTGGCTAAAATGTTAAATCCGAAAATCAAGATTATAGGAGTAGAGCCTGCAGGTGCAAATTGCATGCAGGAATCCATACGCCAGGGTAAGGTGGTTTCCCTTCCCAATGTCAATACAATTGCTGACGGCACTGCTGTAAAGTGTCCAGGAGATAAGCTTTTTCCCTATATACAGGATAATGTAGATGAAATCATCAGCATAGAGGATTCCGAGCTCATCGTATCATTCCTTGATATGGTTGAAAATCATAAAATGGTAGTGGAAAACTCAGGACTTTTGACTGTTGCAGCTTTAAAGCATTTAAACGTAAATAACAAGAAAATTGTCTCAATTTTAAGTGGCGGAAATATGGATGTGATCACAATGGCTTCCATCGTTCAGTTAGGATTAATTCAAAGAGATCGAATCTTTACCGTATCCATTCTACTTCCGGACAAGCCAGGAGAACTTGCAAAGGTTTCTGCTCTTCTTGCAAAAGAACAAGGCAATGTAATCCGCTTGGAGCATAACCAGTTTATCACTATTAACAGAAATTCGGCTGTGGAACTACGAATTACATTAGAGGCCTTTGGAACGGATCATAAAAATGCAATTATGGCCGCTTTGACGGCTCAGGGATATCGTCCTAAACTGGTGAAATCTAAAGGCACATATGGTGATGGCTGCTAATATTTTAGCTTGAATATAATACATTACTTAAAGAAAAGACAGTCATTTATCCAAATAATAATATAAATTAACGTAAAAAACCTTGATATGAGCTTAGCAACTCAAATCAAGGTTTTTTTACGAAAGTACGTTTTTCCGTTTAAATCTGCTTTAACGCCTTTTGTAATTTGCCCATCATACGTATGGAAACGTTATAGGTCTCCTTGTTGTCCATGGTTAAAAGGGCTTCTTCCTTTGTATATTTTAGTACATGCTTCATATTTACAATGACAGAACGGCTGCATTGGAAAAAGGTTGGGTTTAAAATAGCATTTAGCTCTTTTAATGATCCAGCCATCTGACGGATTCCGTTCTTTGTATGAATTACTATTTTATGGCTATCTTCACTGGTTGTTATGGCAACGATATCATCCTGATTAAGTATCAAGGATGACTTATCTACTTTCACCGAGAGCAATCGGTTGGAAGTGTTTAATTGGGTCTTGTAATTGTCTTCTGCATTTTTAATACAGGCGCATATCTGATCAGGCAATGTCTTTATTTCATCTTTTACTATAAAATCCATGGCTTCTACTTTATAACGAAAGGTAAGAACCGCCATTTCACTGTGGGTCGTGACAAAGACTATATATCCTCTGGGATCGTATTTGCGTATTTCCTGAGCAAGTTCAAGCCCGTTTTTATCGGATTGCAAGTCAATATCTAAAAAATAAAGTCCAATAACCGAGGATTTCTTGCGGACAGAAAGAAGTTCCTCGGGACTTGAGGCAGCACAATAAAGCTGAGAATCCGTAGAGTTCATCAACAAATACTTTTCCACTGTATTCTTCCAACGTGTTAATTGTCTGTTATCATCTTCGCAAAGGTATATATGTATCATTTTTTACTCCCTATATAGCATTTGACTTCAGGATTATCTCCTGTGTAAAATAAGGTTCTTGGTATGATGTATTCCAGTCTGCATCATCGTAGTTATCTAAAATCATTGATGCATTGTAAAGGCCGATTCCACGGTTCATGCCCTTAGAAGAGATTCCCTGTCCAGGCAGTGCAGAAAGGGGGTGATCCAGTGGAGGAGAAGAGTTTCTTATGATGATGTAAAGATCCTCTTCCTTATAAAACATACAAAATATCAGCTCCTTTTCTTCTGTTTCCGTTGCCGCTTCTATGGCATTATCCATAAAGATCCCGATGATTCTGGAAAGATCCAAAGAATCCATAGGAATTGTATCAATTGGTTCTGTTAATTCAATTTCTGCTTTTATTCCAATTTCCATGGAATATATGAATTTCGAAGAAAGCAGGCTTTTTAAAGCTGTGTTTTTAATATTTGACAAAGCACCTAGTTTTGTATCTGATTCCGCAAATTTATGACTGATGGGGAGAACCCGTTCTCCATAATATTTTATCAGCCCATCCATATTATCTTCTTCCATGTAACCTGACATGGTGCTTAATATATTCATATAATCATGCTTAAATTTTCGCATGATTCCATAAGAATTCTCCAGGCGTTCCGTATAAAGACGGAGGCTTTCAAATTGGGCCATTCGATGTTTGTTGGCTTGTTCTCCCATGGTTGCCCTGTAGATAGAATACATAAGATAAACCGTAATAGCAAAGAGTAAAAGAAAGATGATTCCGTTTAAAGCTATGACACCAAAGTTATAACCTAAGTATTCTCCATAGGAAAAATTGAAAATATAAAAGAACACTAAAATAAAAAGGTCAATGAAAATGGCTTTTAACAAATGCGGGTTTGTTAAGTATTGAGTTATATTCAACTTTTTGTGTATGTACCAGCCAATAAATTTTGTGGAGATTCCGCAGTATATGCTGTAGGTGATAGAAAAAATAACATTTAGCATATCATGAGTCAAAAGATCCTGCATATCCATCTGAAGGATAAAGCCGGCCGCCCACATAAACAAATAATTGAATGCTATGGTATAAAGATAACCAAACAAATAAAATGCCATATTTAAATAAGGCTCTTTTGCAAAGATATAGATCAGCAATAAGATCCCCACAAAGGTAATGTACGTACTGGCTTGTCCGTAGATTCTGTTGAATAAAAATAGGCTGCCAAAAGCGTACATAAATATACAAAGTTTTCTGGCATTCGTCAATTTGTTAGGAAGCAAATGTACACTGGAAAAATAAATACATAAGCCGCCGGTAAGAGTGTAAATAAAATAAGTCATAATGTTTCCCCTTGTTAGTAAGTATATACATTTTACTCTGTTGCAATTGGAAAGTAAAGGAAATTGTTTGTATATAGCATACATCTAACGCTTAAGAAGAAAAAATCAACGAAAACTTCAAAAACATTCATTCAAACAAAAATATGATATTATATCATCTAGTGGTGGTGATCATTATGAGTATTACAGGAATTGCTGTCGGATTTTGTAATTGGATGAATAAAATAAATCCAAAAAGTCAGGACGAAAACAAAGTGATTCAATATGGAATGGAATTATTGCTGGATAATATACTAAAGTTTGCGCTGATTCAATTAATTGGAATTCTAATTGGCAAAGGCTTTGAGACATTTATCATATTATCATCCTTTTGTGGTCTCAGACTTCAAGCTGGTGGAATTCATGCCAGAAC
>CAURSM010000029.1:0-33166 GCA_963528005.1 uncultured Eubacteriales bacterium | reverse complement strand
ATGCTTCACATCTCTTCCCATATCCTCTGCTCTTCCGTGCAGAGCTTGAATGCCATCTAATCCTAACTTACCGATTACCTCATTTAAAAATTTCACTTTTTTATTAAGTGTATCCATAAGTGTAATATTTAATTGAGGAAATGCTATTTTAAGAGGAATTCCTGGAAATCCAGCTCCTGTACCAACATCAATGATTTTGTACTCTTTCTCACTTAAATCCTTTATGCCTTTTACCAGAGAAAGACTATCTGCAAAATGCTTTGTAATTACTTCTCCCATTTCAACAATAGTTGTAAGGTTCATGACTTTATTCCATTCAACTAAAATTTCAAAATAATCGAAAAATTGATCTAGTTGATTTTCTTCTAATTTTATATCCAATAAATCCAATTCTTCCTGAAACTGTTTCTTAAATATCTCCCTCATGGCTGTCTTCCTGCCCTTTCTTATCCAGGCTCCTCTGATACCGGAGCTGTTCTAAATACACCAGCAATACCGATATATCTGCCGGTGATACACCCGAAATTCTGGATGCTTGCCCAATTGACATTGGTTTATAAAGATTAAGTTTCTGGATGGCTTCCCGTCTGAGTCCTTTCACGGTCTCATATTCGAATGTTACATCCAGCTTCTTATTTTCCAGCTTCTTATACTGGGATACTTGCTGTTTTTGTCTGCGGATATAACCATCATACTTAATATTGATATCCACCTGCTGTGCCACATCCCAGGGAAGTTCTGTTCTGTTTTTATCAATCTTTGTTAACATAAGATAATTTAATTCTGGTCTTCTTACCAACTCAGCCAAGGTGGTTCCTGTCTTCAAAGGAGTACTTCCGTTCTCCTCTAAAAATTCCTGAACCTCTTTGGATGCTCCAATATTGGTGGACTCCAAACGTTTCATCTCAGCTTCAATGGATTGCTCTTTTTGAAGTAGGCTTTCATACTGCTCCTCTGAAATAAGGCCGATCTCATGGCCAATCTTCATCAGACGCTGATCTGCATTATCCTGACGGAGAAGCAAGCGGTATTCTGCTCTTGAAGTCATCATACGGTATGGTTCATGATTTTCCTTGGTGACAAGATCATCAATGAGGACTCCGATGTACGCCTGGGAACGATCAAGAATCTTTGGTTCTCTTCCAAGCACCTTCATAGCAGCGTTTACTCCCGCCATAAAGCCCTGAACAGCCGCTTCTTCATAACCAGAACTTCCGTTAAACTGTCCACCGCTGAATAGTCCCTCCACGCCCTTAAACTCAAGCGTTGGTTTTAGCTGTCTGGAATTAATGCAATCGTATTCAATGGCATAAGCGTTACGAACAATTTTCACATTTTCAAGGCCAGGCACGGAACGATACATGGCGTACTGAACATCCTCTGGCAGGGAGCTTGACATGCCTCCCAAATACATTTCATTGGTATAAATGCCCTCTGGCTCTACAAACACCTGATGGCGGTCCTTATCAGGGAATTTCACTACTTTATCTTCGATAGATGGGCAGTATCTTGGCCCAGTTCCTTCAATAGCCCCTGAATAAAGAGGAGATCGATCTAAATTATCTCTAATAATACTATGTGTTTTCTCGTTGGTATAAGTAAGCCAGCAGGAAATCTGCTCCTTCTGGATGGTTTCCGGGTCTGTAGAAAATGAAAATGGAACAATTCTCTTATCACCAAACTGCTCTTCCATCTGTGAAAAGTCTACACTCTTTTTATCCACTCTGGCTGGTGTCCCTGTTTTAAAGCGCACCATTTCAATTCCATGAGCTTTTAAAGATTCGGATAAGTAATTGGCAGACTTAAGCCCATTAGGGCCTGTATACTCGCTTACGTCGCCGTAGATGCATCTAGCCTTTAAATAGGTTCCAGTAGCCAGTACAACTGCTTTACACCGGTAAGTAGCACCGGAGAAGGTCTTTACTCCTGTAATGGCTCCATCCTCTGTGATGATTTCAGTAACCTCAGCCTGTCGTATGGTAAGATGCTCCGTACTCTCTAGTGTCCTTCTCATCTCTCTGGAGTATTCATGCTTATCCGCCTGAGCTCTCAGTGAATGGACGGCCGGTCCCTTAGACTGATTTAACATCTTTGACTGAATAAAGGTCTTGTCTGTATTCTTTCCCATCTCACCGCCAAGGGCGTCAAGCTCACGGACTAAATGTCCCTTAGAGCTTCCGCCGATGTTTGGATTACAGGGCATTAAGGCAATGCTGTCCACACTAACAGTAAACACGATGGTCTCAAGTCCAAGACGGGCACAAGCCAGCGCTGCTTCACAACCGGCATGGCCGGCACCAACAACCACAACGTCATATGATTCTTCTAAATGCTGCATTTGATTTTCCCTCTTTCTTCGTGCCCTGACTGGGGCGAAAGGTATTCTACATTATTTTCCCGTACAGAACTTTTTAAATATTTCATTGACCAGATCATCCTCAACAGACTCTCCCAGGATGGTTCCAAGCAGTTCATAAGCATCCATTAAGTCTATGGAATAAAAGTCCTCTGGCATCTCATTTTGGACACTTTGTTCCACCATAGTAAGGCTTTTCAAGGCCTTTGCAAGGGCATTTTTATGTCTTACATTGGTAATGTATACTTGATCATTAAAATCCAGTTTTCCTTCATAGAACATAGACGTTATTTCTTCTTCCAGTTCCTTGATACCAGTTCTTTCTTTTGTTGAGATTGAAATCACTGGATGGTTTGTTAAAACGCGTAACTGCTGGTCAGTAACCACTGGCTCAAGATCTGTTTTATTTAAGATGGTAAGGGCCTTCTTATCTTTGATAAAGCTTAAGATCTCTTCATCGTTCTCATCAAGTGGACAGGAACCATCCACCACATAGATAATCAGATCCGCACCTTCTGCCGCAGATCTGGCCTTTTCCACTCCTATCTTTTCCACTACATCTTCCGTATCCCGAATGCCAGCCGTATCAATGATATTGAGGCTTAGCTCATCCAGACGAATCTGCTCTCTTAAGGTGTCTCTGGTGGTTCCTGCAATGTCTGTTACAATGGCTCGATCTTCCCCCAAGAGAACATTTAACAGAGAAGATTTCCCTGCATTTGGCTTTCCTAAAATAACCGTTTCAATCCCTTCTGAAAGAACTCTTCCGTTATCGGATGAACTGATTAAATCTTCAAGTTCTCCCTTTAAAGGCTGCAAAGTTTCCATAAGAGTATCACTGTAACCATCCAAAGAGATGTGTTCCGGATCGTCAAGGGCTGATTCAATAAATGCTATATGGTATAAGATTTTCTCCCTCATATCCTTAATCCTTCTGGATACAGAGCCTTCTAACTGGCTCACAGAGGATTTTAATGCATATTGATTTTTTGCATTAATTACATCGATAACAGCCTCTGCCTGAGCCAAATCCACTCGGCCATTTAAAAATGCCCGCTTTGTAAATTCTCCTGGCTCCGCAGGTCTCGCACCATACTTTAATACAGTTTCTAAAATTCGTTTTGTTACTAAAACCCCACCATGACAGTCAATCTCAATGGTATCCTCTGCCGTAAAGCTCTTTGGACCTCTCATGATCATGACCAGGACCTCATCAACCATCTCATCTCCATCAAAGATGTGACCGTAATGTATGGTGTGGGATGGCTCTAAAGAAAGCTTCTTATCCCCGCTTCCCTTTGCCTTAAAAATTCTATCTATAATTTGAAATGACTCCTCGCCACTGATTCTCACAATTCCAATCCCGGAATTTGACATCGCAGTAGCAATCGCCGCAATTGTATTCATCTTCATATTTTCTCACCTATTAATAAGGAAAAGGGGCGAGGTGCCTTCCGACAGCCCCAACCCCTCATTGTTAATTGACTATTTATCTTTTTCCTGATACCGATCTTTTTTGGGAAATTCTCTTTTCAGAGATATTACCACATGTCTAAATGGTTCCTCTCCTTCACTTCTAGTAACAACGAATTTATCGTTTTGAAGTGCAGAGTGAATGATTCTTCTCTCATAAGGATTCATAGGCTCCAAAGAAACGGAACGTTTGGTGCGTTTTACCTTATAAGCAATGTTCTTTGAGAGTGTTTCCAAGGTTTCTTTTCTGCGCTCTCTATAATTTTCTGTATCCAGTTTTACCCGGATATAATCATCGCTTTCTTTATTGACTACAAGGCTAACCAGATACTGTAAGGAATCTAAGGTCTGTCCTCTCTTACCGATCAATATGCCCATATCATCCCCAGACATAACGATGGAAAGTTCTCTATCATCTGC
Source organism: uncultured Eubacteriales bacterium (assembly GCA_963528005.1). Lineage (GTDB taxonomy): Bacteria > Bacillota > Clostridia > Lachnospirales > Lachnospiraceae > Lacrimispora. The sequence goes on along the minus strand of CAURSM010000029.1, from coordinate 28,917 downwards.
ATGGAAAGAAATCTCAAGTTTGACTAAAAGGTTCATCGCCCCAAACACGTCAGAAAGAAATGCTTCTGCTTTGTCCTCTAAAGTCTCTTTTTTCTTTGCACGGATGACAGCAGGTTTTTGGCCGATAAATCCCAGAATACCATTACTGCCTTTCTCAACAATTTCATACTCCAGCTTATCACTGGTTGTCTCTAACTCGATTAATGCCTTTGTAATCGCTTCATCAACGCTTTTTGCTGAAACTGTAATCATATCCATAGGTCACCCTCCCGCTATTTTTGCTTATCGTTAAACTTCGAAACCATCCTTGCCTTTGATGAAATACTGTTTGGATTAGAAGAATCTTTATTGTAATAATCGTTGGAGGCCTTAACCTGCTCCTTGATTTTCTCCTTCTTTGCATCCATGTCAGCTTCCTCAACTTCATTCGCGGCCTGAAGATTCTTTAAGTTTGCGGTCGCATTTTGGGAAACACGCTGTGGCGGTAAGCCTTTTTTCGCACGTTTTTTATTCGCCTTATCTACATTTCTCTTAATCATCTCATCCATATCGATGCGATTTAAATAACGGTTTACTGCAAGCTGCTGTATGATCTGGAATACACTGGATGCAATCCAGTAGATACCGATACCGGAAGCAAATGTAAAACAGAAAAATACAGACATCAGCGGCATAACCGTATTCATCATCTTCATGGACTGAGCCATGGCGTTCCCGTCATCCCCTGGTTTCTGGGTCTGAGCCTGATTCACTGTCATAAGTCTGGCACTGAACCACTGGCTGACACCAGCCATAACAGGAATTAAGAGAGCTAAGCTGAAATGAAAACCACCACCAGCTGGGAAAATAACGCTAGATGGAGTAGAAGCAAGATTGATACCTAAAAAGGAATTCATGTGAGCAATCTGTGCTGCATTGGTTGCAATCACATCTTTCACACTAGGGAATAAATCCTGTAATTGTCCCCACTGGGTTGGATTTAACTGATACAAAAAGTCTACCATTCCATTGTTCGTAGACATGTCGTGAACTCTGGTAATGTTTACTTTATTATCAGTCGCAAACTGCTTTAACTGTTCTACATGATTTACATTTAAAGAACCAATGGCATTTACCACATTTTCAAATAACCGCTTTACGCTTGGTACGTATGCAGGAATTTGATAAATCACCTGATAAAGAGCAAATAAAATTGGCATTTGGATTACTAACTGAACGCATCCGCCTGTCATGGAAGTTCCATATTTTTCATAGACAGCCTGAACCTCTACGTTTTGCTTCCGCATAGATTCCTGGTCAGTCTTTCCTTTATACTTTGCCTGAACGGCCTGAATTTCCGGCTGCATAACACTCATCAGCTTGGAAGATTTTTGCTGTTTTAATGTCAAAGGAAACATAAGAAGCTTTGTTACAAGAGTAAATAAGATAATACATAAACCGATATTCTGAATTCCAAATATACTGGTCAGCTGAAACAGCCAATCCATGATAACACCCAGAACGGTTGCAAACGGGCCCAAAATACCCCCTACCTTAGTCAGTACTAAGAATTCCAATGAACTACCTCCTCATCTGTTACGGAACTGGATCATAACCGCCTTTTGCAAACGGATTACAGCGAATAATCCGATAGCAAGCCAAAAACGTACCTTTAAACACACCATGTTTATTCAATGCTTCAATGGCGTATTGAGAGCACGTTGGTGTGTATATGCAGTGAGTTCTTATTTTTAGGGGAGAGAGAAATTTCTGATATCCTCTGATCAATAAAATCATGACTTTTTTCACCATAAGATCACTTCGATTCTTTTTTTAAAATGTTATGAAGTCCGCACAGGTGCAAATATGCACTTTCGATTGTTTTGTAATTTTCTTCTTTTGCCGATACTCTGGCAACTACCACGATGTCTAACCCGGCCTCTACCACGTCTTCATGAAGCCTGAAGCTTTCTCTGATTAATCTGGTTAAATGATGCCTTACAACGCTGTTTCCAACCTTCTTGCTTACGGATATCCCAATCCTTGATCTGGGCATGTCCGATTTCTTCACATACATAACAAGAAGTCTGTTGGCATAGGATTTCCCATTCTGATAAACAGCCTGAAAATCCTTGTTTTTCTTGATCGAATTAAAATGCTTCATAAATATCTTTCCTTTTCCGTCAGTCTGGAATTTGAGAAAAGAAAAGGCCACAATTACTTGCGGCCTGGTCCATTAAGCTGATAATTTTGCTCTTCCTTTTGCTCTTCTGGCAGCTAAAACTTTTCTTCCGCCCGGAGTGCTCATTCTGGCTCTGAAGCCATGAACCTTGGATCTCTGTCTCTTTTTTGGCTGAAACGTCATTTTCATAATGTACGGACACCTCCTCTTGTTACAATAGCTTATCATAGGCAATATGATGAAACATATTGAGACTATTTTAGTTAAACATCGTTTCAATTATATAGAACAAAGCAAGGTTCGTCAAGGGAAATATGCAATTTTCCTTGTATTCATGCGGATTTTTTCGACAAACACCTCAGTCCCTACCTGTTGGTTTCCACTGGCATCCATTTTTTCCTTTGAATGGGTTGCAAATTCTTACTTACAAAGGGTTATTTTGTACATCAATAAAATTTTGTCGAATTTTGTATTATTCTTATAGGTAAGAAGAATAAAAAGGAGAACTGCATCATGTCGCAAACTTATCACGTCATGGAAGGTGCTGTTTTATCATGCTCATTTGGGACCTCGGAAAGTGAATTAAAAGTACCTGTCAGCCATGGACCCAGGCTACAAGGAAAAAACCAGGCAACCATAGCGGACCACGTAGGAAACGTTAATATTATGCCCTTTGGTCAATGTACCAAAAAGGATCCTCCCTGCCCCTGCAACCCATCGGTTTCCCTAAAATGGATCAACGGAAAAAAAGATTATAAGCTTGGAGGAGAAATGGCACTGATCAATACCAGTCTCTCCTGCTGTATGCAGGGCGGCATTATTAAAATCATACATTCCGGACAAAAGGAATAAAAGGAGGCCAAAGATGTCATCTATCACCTATGCAAACCTAAAAACAAACCTTGACTGCATCCAGCAGATACGCAGTGTCCGTATTGTTCAGCGAATGAACGAACATGGCCGCCTCACTCTCACTGGCATATTAAAGGAAGGCATGAAAGACGATTATATCAAAAAGAATCTTGCCAAAGAACAAATTATCTTATCTTCCTCTAAAGATCCGTCTAAAACGCTGTTTCAGGGTATGGTAAAAGAAGTCACCACAGAGGCAAAAGGCGGCTTCTATTTTATAAGGATAACTGCCTTATCTAACTCCTGCCTGATGGATCAAAAAAAGTCATCACGCTCTTTTCAGGATAAAAAGATGACTTATGAATCCTTGATGAAGGAAATCATAAAGAAATATCCAGGCGGCGATCTCATGGATCTTGCATCAAAGGGAAAGGCTCTTTCACAATTAATTGTTCAATATGAAGAAACAGACTGGGAATTTTTAAAACGGCTTGCTTCACATTTTCATACAGGTATACTTCCCTCAAACACCCAAGACGGTCCAAAGATAACTATTGGAATCCCAAAAGGGACTGAGGGTGGAAAGGAAGCATGCGTTTCCTATGAGATTGTAAAACATTTAGAACAACATCTAAAGCTAGTTAAAAATGGTGCCAGCGGATTAAATGAAGCTGATTCCATGAAATACCGGCTAGAAACAGATGCCGATTACGAAATTGGAGAACAGATCAACTGCCAAAACACAGTCCTTTATGTAAACCAAAAAGAAGCCTTTCTTTCCGGCGGTATCTTGAAATTCCGTTACTTTCTTTCATCAAAAGCCGGATTTTATGAAGATACCATCTATAATCACGCCATTACAGGAGTCTCTTTAAAAGGGAAGGTCCTTGACATTATTAAGGATAAGTTAAAGGTTCAACTAGAAATTGACAGTTCCCAAAACAGATCCAAGGCGTGGAAATTTTCCTACGCTACACCTTATGCTGCAGAAGGGCACAGTGGATTTTATTGTATGCCGGAGCGGGGAGATACCGTGCTTATTTACTTTCCTACCCACAAAGAATCCGATGCTTTCGGAATGAATTCCATAAGAAAAACAAATAAGGATTCTGATGACTTTGATGATCCAGACGTAAAGATATTCCGTACAAAAAACGGAAAAGAGATCCGATTTAGCCCGGAAGAGATATTAATTACCTGTTCAAACGGAATTGATGAAATTACGGGACAAGACCAAAATATATACATAAAGCTTCACCAGGATAAGGGAATTGAAATCATTAGCTCAGGACCTATCAAATTCAAATCAAGCAAAAAAATTCGTATGGAAGCGGAGGATGCCATTGAACTATTTGCCTCCAATGAAATTCGTTTAACCTGTAAAACCAGTGAAATATTAATTGACGATAAAATTGATATCTGCGGGGAAGATGTAAAAATTAATTAGTCCATGATTGGGAGGTCCTTGTGAACTATTTTGTTATGATGCCGGATGACCGGGTAAAAAATGCATTTAAAATCAACGCTGAATCCATCGCCTTTGATACAACTGAACCATTTGCTGCTTTTTGTGACTTTTCGTCTTCCACTGATTTTGTAGATTTTTTCACCTTAAGAAAACAGTTCAGCCACCTTTTCTGTGCCTCTGATTCCTTAAAAGAGATGATTGAGATCTATGCAGATGACTTCTCATCCATTCCTTTCTTTGTCACAGACAACCATCAGAAAGGGCAGATGGTTTACTGGATTCTAAATTTAGAATCCATAGACTGCCTGGAGAAAAAGCCATTTATGAGATATGACAACATAACTCTTCTTTCAGATCAAATAAGGAACAAATATATTTTCCGAATTGCTTTTGAAAAACAGGAGTATGTCATTGTCTCTCTCGTATTAGCAGAAAATATTTTAAGAAAAATACAATCCGGAATTCGTTTTTATCCGGTAAATCTAACATAGAGGAGGTCCTATGCAAATTACTGCTAAACTGCCATTTGCTACGGAAGCTGTCCGGGATTTAAAAATTGTACAACGCCTAAATACCCACGGAATTGCCTATTTATCAGGAATGCTAAGCAATGATTCCATGGAAGCAATCAATGATCTTACGGAAAAAACACCCGTGGATATTAAAATTAGTAATCCTGAGGGAAACAAACATACTGTTTTTTACGGAACTCCCTGCTCCATAAAAACAAAGCATCGCAATGGAGTCATTGAATATTTTCTCCTTTTAAAAGATAGTTCCATTTTTCTGGATTTACAGAAAAATTTCAAAAGTTTTCAGGACAAGAACAATACCTACAAAAATATATTTGATACTCTCCTCTCCTCCTATCATGGCAGTTGTGTTGACACCGTATCAAATAATAAACCTTTAAATCAGCCGCTCATCCAGTATGAAGAAACGGACTGGGAATTTTTAATACGGACTGCATCTATTCTTGGTGCTGCTATTTACTCAAACCCTCTTTCTAATAAACCAGAAATCTGCCTTGGAGTTCCAAAAGGAAACTCTTATCAGGAACCAAAGATAGCCAAACAGTCCTATAAAGATGATCATAATCGAATTTCATGTCGATTTGAAAGCTATGAGGACTATCAGATAGGTGACACCATTACAGACGGCTCTTTCTCTTTAACCATAACAGAAAAGGTAATCCGGTTAAGAAAAGGACTGTTAAGTTATTCCTATGTGGGACAAAATTCAGAAGCAATGACTCAAAAGCCAAAAAAGAATTCCAGACTAAAAGGAAGTTCCATTGAAGGAAAAGTAATTGCCATAAAGGAAGATCTGTTAAAGGTTAAGTTAGCCATTGATTCACACCAATCAAAATCCGAAGCTTGCTGGTTTCCTTTGGCTACCCCCTACGCGGCGGAAGGCTCTGCTGGATTTTATGCCATCCCTCAGGTTGGAGAAAGTATAAATCTATATTTTCCATCCTTTGAGGAAAAAGACGCCATTGTCTGGTATGCAAACCGTTTGGATTCCAATGACAATCCAAACGTAAGTCGTCCTTCTATCAAACGCTTTGGTACAGAAGATGGAAAAGAATTAAAGATGTCACCCAATCAATTATCTTTTTCTGCTTCCAAAAATAAGCTGCTTCTATCCCTGGACCAAAAGAATGGAATTTTATTAAAGAGCCGCAAGGACATCCATTTAAAAACTCCAAAAAACCTACTCTCCCGCTGTCACACCCTTGAAATGGAATCTCAGGATAAAATTATATTATCTACTCTTACAAGTTCCATTGTCGTAGATGACATTGTTCATATAAAAGGATAAAACAGGAAAGGAATCATTTATGGAACAACAACAAACATATGCTGAAGAAATTGTAAAAAAACTAAAGGCATCTGGTCAGCCAGAAAACACAAACGCTTATGCAATCGAAAATGATATCCATAACGGCTACGTCATTGTGAAATATAAAAAGATGGAAATTGAAGAAAAAGAAATTTTGGATGGTTCTCTCTCCATGATGCTTCCTTTGGAATTTCATTTAATGGAGGAATCCTTGGCCAAAGCCAAATATCCAGACGATGATCGGCCTGACTATATCTACACCAACGACGATACAACTGTTAATCTTACTTTTTCTTTTGATAACAGTGGAGAAATTGATGATGAAGAGGTCGAACAAGTAAAAGATATCTTAAAAAACCAAATAAAGCGCCTTTATCCAGGATCTAAATTTGAAGACAGTAACCCTATCAAAGCCGATGAAAAAAATATAAGCTACTTTTTCTTTGAAATTCCCGTAATAGACGGAAACATTTTTCAGCTTATGTTTTTTATGGAACACAGAAAACAGCTTATTATGGGCGCCTTTAACTGTGGCATTTACCAGAAAAAGCAGTGGAAACCACTGATTCTACAGATGTTAGAGACTTTGAAAGAAGTGAAGGAAAACGAGTGATATTATGAACCAGGAAATCTATGAAAAGTTCTTAGAACAAGACGTGATGCCTGCACTTAAAGTTGCTCTAGATAACTTAGAAACAGACTTTCAAACACAAAAAGAGGCATTAAAGCAAGAATACATAAACAGCTTTCAAGATGCATTAAGGATTATAAATAAGATAAGAAGTGAGACCGAGTCAAAAACCGGCTTTCTTACCTCTCATCTTTTACGAACCAGAATTCTTAACCATCATTATTCCTACCCTCTTATCTCTTACGACAGGGAGTGGTATGCCAGCAAAGGAATTTCTGCCGGTGAGATGGATGTTTCTTTTCTATATAAACATTATGAAGCTCTGTGGCAGGAACTTTTAAGAGAATCCAGAAAATACATCCAACAATTTAGTGAACCTGATATTGAATCCATCATGCTTAGAATCCTTACCCCCTTTCACAAATACGTGGTTGAGCTAATGCGTTTTAGTCTTTTGGATTCCTTGGAAACAGAAGAATATCTATTTCTTTCTAAGGAGGACCGGTTTGAAATCCAGTCAGGAGAATATTTTGAACCCTGCGATATCATTCACATGGAACTAAAAGAGAAAAAAAGGCCTCAGATTATAAATATGATCCAACATTCAAACAATCAGGCCTGCTGTTTCCAGGATTTTAAGGACCTTGATCTATCAGGAATTATTTCAAATGGAAAAGATCTTAGGTATGCCGATTTTCGAAGCAGCCGTTTAAATGAAATCAATTTTAACTGCAGCCTTCTAATTGGAACTAAATTTAAAAACAGTTTTATGAAACAGGCAAATCTCATGGGAACCATGATTCATGGTGCCTGCTTTGATTATGCAGACTTAACAAATGCCAACCTACAGTACTCCGTAGCTTTTACCGGAAAAAACAAGGCAAATGCGTGGAAAGATACGGGTTTTACCGGTGTCAGCTTCCGTAATAGTATCTTACACCAAGCTGATTTTACCGGGGCCACCATCATGGGCGGAGATTTTTCAGGAGCAGACCTAACTGGAGCCATCTTTGATGAAGCAGCACTCTTTCGTACCCGCTTTGAAAAATATCAACTAAATCAATGTAATTTTAGTTCCCAACAGCTTGAACAAATGGAACTCATACCTTAAAATAAAGGAGGATGCCCGTGTTTCCAGTGGGAGGACTTATAAAAAAGGCGAAAGCAATGATTCCAAAAGCAGTCACTGCAGCCGCAAAAACAGTTGTAAAAAAAGCCGTTAACAACGCAACTAATATAATCAATCGCTTTGAAAAAACCACAAGTGCAGCTAAAAAAGCAATTGCTTCCATTCCAGTAAAAGCAAAAGCAATGACAAATAAGGCACAGGCAATTACCCAAAAAGTGGCTGCCGCAGTCCCTAAGGCGGTTAATGCCGTCACGGCTGCGGGAGAAAAACAACTAAACAAAATTGCTGAAGTAAACAATGTGATAAAAACTACTATATTAACTAAAGCCGTTGAACTAAATGCAAGAAATCTACGAATTCTAGATAAATTAGGTCAGGAAGCTCAAAATTCAATAGACCGTATCCACAAAGGTACAGGCACCCTGGGCGCTTTTGATGTTTTGTTTCCAAATAAACCGCTTTATGTTGGTATTGATTTTTTATTAACAGCCCGTGAAACCATTATAGAAGAATACCCTATTTTAAACATAGGAACTGAATATAAAAAAAAGTTTATCTCCTATATGGAAAATCAAGCTAAAGATTTAAATGACTCCATTGGATCTAGCGTCTACAATGCTAACATCCCCATAGTTTCAGATGCTGTAGGTGCTTTTACTGGACAGAGAGATCCTAATGCAGAAAGCAATATTGCCTCCATGACCGGTGCATTTTACCGCGGTCTTTATGTAAAAGGGGTAGGTGGTACCATTGATGCATTAGCCAATATAGCCGCAGACCCATTTGAAGCAATAAAAGGCCTTAACTCCATTGCTCTAGAGCCAGAAGTTGTATTACCAGGAATAGCAAACTTAGCAATGGATTTCGTGGACAATAAAATCATTCACGGCAGCGCAGAAGATCGATCTGAAGTAGCCGGACAGGCAGTCTTTGAAATTGCTCAGTTTTTCATTGGAACCGGAGAAGTGAAAGCTACAACCAAAGCTGCCGAAATCGCCACAGATGCTGCCAAAACATCAAAAGCTATAAATCTTACCACGAAAGCCACTAAATTTATTAAAACCGAAAAACTATTAAACTCCACCGTCTTTAAGGGTATTAAACAAACCCTTAGCACCACCGCCAAGAGTGCTGGTTACAAGGCAATTGATTCCATAGACTCCATGCGCCTTCTTTTTAGAAACAGTTCACCTAACCTGGTTCCTTCCTACGCCGGAATTGGACACTTAGATGACTTTGTAAGTACCAGTGAGATGCTTCAAAAAGGATTATCCAAGGTTAAAGCAATGGCTTCCGAAATATCTGCTCCAAAAGGGGTAAATATTAAAGGGCCTAAGGTGAGTGGTAAGGGGGTTGAAGAAGGAGCTGAAAAGGCGGTTAAGGTTGCTGGGGATGGGGTTGGTAACAATACCAATGACGTTTTAGCATATCAAAAATATAAACAGTCTTTGGTAAAAGGTGATGTACTTGAAAATTCAGAAATAATTATTACTGGTGACAAGTTTGGTGATCAAAAGTTAATCTCTGAATTAACAAAAGATGGCAGTTCAATTAATGATTGGGCCAAAATGGAATCTAAATATTCATATACCAATGAATATGGGGGTGGTAAAATACATTATTATAAAAATACAAAAACTGGAGAAATTAGTTATTATGACGCAAAAATGAAAGTCTCAGCACCAAAAAGCTTAAGAGGAAATCTATTCAAAACTGTAACTGATAAGGATGGCTTCTGGTTAATTAATTTAGATGAATATTTAATACCGAAAGGAGTTAGACAATGATATTAAAATGCAAAAGAGACATTTGCAGTGAATCATTAACTGCCAATAGACTTTATCCTGTTATTGCATATGATGTTAACTTAAATGATGATACTGTTTCTTATAAAATTATGGATGATAGCAGAAGTTTATCTCAACGCCAAAATGATAGATTTGAAATTGTTAGTTACAGTAAAGAAGGATATATTGAAGTTGATTGTGATAATAGATTTACTAAATATTTATATAAAGATTTAACTGATAAAGATTTCTTTGTAGATTATTATTTAGAGAACGAAAAATCTATAATTGCTAGTGAAAAATTAGAAAATGCTTTAATTTCAATATTATCAAATGAACTTGATTCGAATGTAATATTAAACTATTTTAAAATGATTAGCTATGAAGATGAAAATTCAGAGATATTAATAAAAGCCTTTTTTATTAAAGCAAATGAGGATGAAATTATTACATTATCTACGATGTTGTATGATGAAATTACTATGCTCAATAATTTTTTAGTTGAGATAATAATAAAAAATTTAAGTCGTTATAAAGCAAGGGAAATTGAAAGTTTATTTATGGAACTTTATATAAACAGCTCTTCTTGTAGTAAAGGAGTAATGGAAATAGTAAATAATTACTTAAATATATAATAACCATTTCAATACTTTTTATGATAACTAATAACAATACCTGCTTAAACTCTGTTGAATTTTCAGTATTATCAAACATGTGAAAGATTCTAAGTAGGACTATCCCATAAGCATTTATGTTGATAAACTTAGATTAAAGTTGTAATATCATAATTATTAAAATTTTTCACATAAATAAATCATGTAATATAGGTATCAAAAATTTATTTAATATAAAAGTAGTTCTGAATAACTTTCATCTGATTAAATCAACATAATAAGAGGACTATTAGCCAAATATTTATATAAGTGTTTATCCTCTACCCTAATTATTTATTGGTATACTCCAAAGAAGAATAAGACTTTGATGAGAATATTCTTCGCCCTATTAACTAATGGTAAATCATAGTCTTATAGAAAATCAAATCTATCCTTATTAATTTGACCAACTGAATTAAGGCTCCCTTACAAATTATCTATTAGGAAGTTTAATGATTTATAAAAACCAACAAACCAATATAACCCCTGACCACTAAAAACACCATCCCAAGGAGGACCCCATTCATGTTCAATCAAATGATCACCACCTTAAAAACCCAAAACAGAAAAATCGTATTCACCGAAGGCACAGATCCCAGAATACTAGAAGCTGCCAGCCGCCTACAAACCGAAGGAATCCTAACCCCAATCCTCTTAGGCACCCCAAATGAAATCAACGAAGCTGCCAAAAAATCTGGATGGTCCATCGATGGCATTAAAATAATAGACCCCAATCATTATGAAAAAACGGATGAAATGATATCCAAGATGGTAGAATTAAGAAAAGGAAAAATGGATGAGGCCACCTGCCGTACATCCCTCCAAAAATCCAATTACTTCGGTACCATGTTGGTTAAAATGGGCATCGCCGACTGCCTGTTAGGCGGAGCCACTTATTCCACTGCTGATACCGTAAGACCTGCCTTACAGCTTATCAAAACAAAACCAGGCAGCAAAATTGTATCCAGTTGCTTTATCCTTTACCGCCAGACTGAAAAAGAAACAGAGATGTACGCTATGGCAGATTGTGCCATTAATCTTACCCCCACGGAAGATGAACTGGTTGAGATTGCATACGAGACAGCTAGAACCGCAAAAACCTTCTCCATTGACCCAAAGGTCGCCTTACTTTCCTATAGTACCCTTGGCTCTGGAAAAGGAGAATCCGTAGATAAGGTTCAAAATGCGGCCAATAAATTAAAATCCATGAATCTAGATTTCCCAATCGATGGAGAACTTCAATTTGACGCTGCATTCTCACCAACCGTAGCTAAAACCAAAGCACCACAATCAGATGTAGCAGGAAAAGCCAATGTCTTTATTTTCCCAGATATCAACTCAGGAAACATCGGATATAAAATTGCCCAGCGCTTAGGTGGCTTTGAAGCCTTTGGCCCCATTTTGCAAGGACTTAATGCTCCCATCAATGATCTGTCAAGAGGATGCAATGCTGATGAAGTATATAAAATGTCAATCATCACTGCTTCTCTAATATAATCTATACAAACCAACCAATATTACGATATCACCAAAAAGAAATAGGGAAGAATGGTAACCACACAGTAACCATTCTTCCCATATTTTATAGCCATTATAAAAACTACCGATACCATAGTTTTTAATTTTATAAGAATTAATAACCAAACTTCTAATTTATAAAATGAAAAATACATCAATCATAAATTTAACTTTATAAAAACCCTCATGATTCCTCTCCCATCCTCCTTATTCCAATCTATTTAAAATAAATGAATTAATAACAAATGAGAATTTACATATAAAAACATACTAATAATATAGCCAGAAAATCATCTATATAAATTAATTCCGTCCATCTACATGGTTAACATAAAACAAATTCATCTCATCATCGAACTCCCCTATCTTCTATTTACACAAGGACATACGTCACCATACTCAGCAGGAGAAGTAACTTTATAATAAAAACAACAAGTCTTTCTCACTCGAACTTCCTTGTCCGCATCAATATCAAGTGATCTATCATACACTTAATAAATATAGGGCTGGAATTAAAAAAAGAGCAAAATATCGTTTTGCAAACTTAGAGGCAGCCACGGACTTTTTAGAAGTTCCTAACTTAGATCAAAGCCGATCTAAAGATTCATTGCATTTCCTTGTATTATAAAGCTCCTGGATGGATACCCCATCAGACTTTTTTATATATTCCTTTTGAAACCTCAATTGAAATCATTTTTGAAGCTCTTCTATTTCATTCACATAACTCATAATGTTCATTTCTTCCTTTTAAATTTTATCTAACAATATAAAACACTATATATAGAAGAAACTGGATTTTTATACCATACTCAAACTGTCTCTCATTCTAACATACCATCCTTTCTATCTAAATCCACCCAATACCTCAATCCCTAACCATCCTCAGAAATCAAAATATAAAAAACCCAATAATTATAACACCAGAAATAAATCCCCATAAAAATCTGAATCTTATATTTCCTCATCATAATTATCCAAAATCTTTTTGTTTTATAAAGGAAACAATTTCCCTATTATCTAAAACCATATCTATTAAGAAATGACTCTCACTCTTAAAAACTCAATCATACAAATTCAAATTATAATTTTTCAATACTATATATAGTATTAATACTCTCAACAAAAAAAGTCATATCCCTTAAATATTCACTGCCATTTCAATAGTTAGCTTATACTAACCCACGAGTTTGTAATAGCAAAATACCAGATAAAACACAACAACTCCGAAGGAAATTTATAACATCCCATTATATCAAAGATTATAAACATAGCAAAAATGCACATTCACCTGCTAATAAATGCATGTAACCCGCTATTTTTGACTCAATAAAATATTTTGTCGATTTTTGCTGATATAATATAATCCATCTACGTTAAAGCAAGGAGATCAATAATGGAAAATCAACAAAGATCCTGGGAGGATTGGGCAAGCGAAACCTTTGTGGGAAGCAATCATTACTATTACAAAACAAAATGGGAACATCAAACTCCAGACAGATCTTTTACAAGCTGGAACTGGGCCGCCTTTTTCGTACCCTTTTACTGGATGATTTATCGCAAAATGTATTTATATGCTTTCTTATTTTTTATTGCAAGTATCGTTGGAACTATCTTTCCAATCGGATTAATCTTCCACTGCCTGGTAGGCGTTTATGCTAATTATTTATATTTTAAAACCTGCAACACCACCATAAAAACAGCCTCGCAGTATAGCAACGAAAACGCCATGACATACATAAAAAAGAAGGGCGGAACAAACACCCTGGGAGTAATCCTCACAATAGTCTCCATATTAGTTGTTACATTCATGATCTTTATAGGAATAATATTACTAGCAGATAATTCAGATACCTCCTCCATTTCAAACCAAAATACCTATGAAGCAATATCATTAAATAAAGACATTGTAGTCACAGCACCAAATCAATATGAGCAGGAAACAGACGATACCAATGATTTATATTTATATGACGATATTAAAAGCTCCGAATTAATATTTAACGTATATTATAAAGATGATTATGAAGATACCGTTAACGAACAGTATTTTATGGATCTTATTAAAGAATATTTCGATTCAAAATATTCCCTGACTGCAGTTAACAACAAAGAGATGCTAACCCTAGACCATCAGGCCCCTCAAACGTTATATTCAACCACCATTGGTACAAATATTTTATATTTTTACTTTACCTGCGAAAAGTTTGACAACTATTATGTTCTAACCACCTTTACCATAAAACCAAGCGATTGGGATCGTGTCAAAGAAGAAATCTCCAACGCCATATCCAGCGTCAGACCAAACGATACCCTATAAAAAAAGTGGGCTCCTCTTAAATTTCTAAAAGAGAAGCCCACTTTCATCATTCCTATCTACTCATCACCTTAAGCAATGCCTGAGTAACTGCCACAGTTAAAATTCCAGCAACAATTGCCTCAGGAATTCCATTGATGCATATAATTCCTATAATAACCGAATAAATTCCATCGCTAAGCCCCTTAGCAACCTGTCCATACTCTTTCCCAAATAGAAAATAGATTAGATTCATTACCAAAAGTGTATTGGTTAATGATCCTGCTACTCCTGCGCATGCAAGTGCGATGGTTCGTTTCCCACTCTTATTCCTCAGTGCCTTTAACACTGCGCGGAAAACATAATAAGATACAATTCCCACTAAAATTCTAGGAACCATACAAATAATGAGGCTTCCAAAATTGCCTCCGTACTCTCCCACCTTTATAAATGGTGAAAATACAAACGACGTTGGATTTGGCATGTAAGTGTTTTTCCACAAACTGGTGAGTCCAAACATCATTCCAAGAAATCCTCCATATTTTGGTCCAAGTATAATGGCTCCAATTATGACTGGAACTTGAATAATGGTGGCATTCATAAATCCAAGTGGGATATACCCTAAAGGTGTAAATGCCAGAATCACGATAATCGCAGCAAAAACGGCTGCCAATACCAAGTTACGCGTTTTGTTCTCAATGTTCATCTTTCGACCTCCTGTGCTACTGTTCTTAATAAAGATACAATGCAACTAGTTACCCCAGCATTATACCTACATTCCATTGCATTCGTCAATCCATGTTATTAAAATCACGAAAATTGTTAATTTACATAAAGTTATCAACAAAGTGGGGATAACTTGTGGAAAACTATATGGATAGTATCTTGATAACCCCCTGTTTGTTCACAAGCCTGTCCATTCATCCCAGAAAAATACAAGTTTTCCAGGATGTGAATAACCTGACTTGTAAAAACCTGTGTTTTTGTGGAAAATCTTCTCTCTGGATGATTATCAACATATCATTCACAAGCAATACACACCCTCTACACACACTTATCCACAATTTTTTACTATTCTCATTGAAAATTAATTCAAAATGGTATAAAATGAAGTTTAGATTGGGCAAATGCGCATATTTGCATTTTTTAGATGTAGGAGACTTACAATGTTAGAAAAGTTAAAGGAAAAATGGGACGAAATCTTATTGAATTTAAAAGAAGAGCACGAAATAACAGACGTGTCTTTCAAAACCTGGCTTCTCCCGCTTAAAATTTATGCTGTAGATGGCGAAAAAGTCATCGTTACAGTTCCGGATGTAGAATTCTTAGGATACATCCGCAAAAAATACGGGTTTCTTTTGAAGATCACCATAGAAGAAGTGACTGGCTTTGAATGCAACGTTGATTTTGTTGTCGAAAATCAGATTCAAAAAGATGCCACCCCTGCTCCTGCAGGAAATACACTGATTACAAATACGGTGAACTCGGTCAGTCAGTCTGCAATCATCACAGCCAACTTAAATCCGAAATACATATTTGATACATTCGTGGTTGGTGCTAATAATAACTTAGCCCATGCCGCATCTCTGGCAGTGGCAGAATCGCCTGGAGAAATTTACAACCCGCTTTTCATTTACGGAGGCGTTGGACTTGGGAAAACCCATCTGATGCATTCCATCGGGCACTTTATTTTAAAGAACAATCCCCACGCAAAGGTACTTTATGTAACAAGTGAAAAGTTTACCAACGAGTTAATTGATGCGATCCGTAATAAAAACAACTTCTCTCCTACGGAATTCCGGGAAAAATACCGCAACAACGACGTTCTTTTAATCGATGACATCCAGTTTATCATTGGCAAGGAAAGTACCCAGGAAGAATTTTTCCATACCTTTAATGCCCTTTATGAATTGAAAAAGCAGATCATTATCTCCTCCGATAAACCTCCGAAAGAAATTGAGACTTTAGAAGAACGGCTTCGTTCCCGTTTTGAATGGGGTCTTACCGTGGACATACAGTCTCCCAATTACGAGACCAGAATGGCCATCTTAAGGAAAAAAGAAGAGATGGAAGGCTATAATATTGATAATGAAGTAATTAAGTATATAGCCACTAACATTAAATCCAACATCCGTGAGCTGGAAGGTGCCCTAACAAAGATTGTTGCACTCTCCCGCCTCGATAATAAAGAAATCACGGTGGAACTTGCTGAGGAAGCATTAAAAGACATTATTTCACCCAATGATAAAAGAGAGGTTACGCCAGAGCTGGTCATCCAGATCGTTGCAGACCATTACGGTTTAACACCACTTGATATCTGTTCCCAAAAGCGTAACAAGGAAATCGTATATCCACGTCAGATCGTCATGTTTTTATGCCGCGAGATGGTGGGAACCCCTCTACAAATGATAGGAAAATTCCTTGGAGGCAGAGATCATACCACGATTATACACGGAATCGATAAGATTACTGCAGAGATAGGTAAGAATGAAACTTTAAGTAATACCATTGAGATCTTAAAAAAGAAGATTAGTCCACAATAGGGTGTGTATTTCATGTTAATATCCTGTGGATAATAAGGTCCCTTAAATCGATTCTCATCATCTTGTGGATAACTTGAAAGTTTTCCTTAGATTCTGTGGACGTTATTCACATCTTTATATACACAGAATTCCAAGCCTTTATAAAGGTTATAAGGGCTTTTACACAAACCCACAGCCCCTACTACTATTACGACGGAATTTAACTATATTATTTATCTATTTATTGTAATTTCGAGAGCAAAGGAGTTATCAACAATTATGAAACTGACATTTCATCAGGATGCTATTTTAAACGGTATTAATATTGTACTAAAAGCAGTACCCAGCAAGACAACCATGTCTATCCTTGAATGCATCTTTATCGATGCCAGCGGATCTGAGATTAAGCTTACAGCCAATGACATGGAACTTGGTATCGAAACAAAGGTGGAAGGAACCATCCTGGAGCGAGGTAAGATCGCTCTTGAAGCAAAGCTTCTTTCTGAAATCGTAAGAAAACTATCATCCGCAGGAGATTCTATGGTAACCATTGAAAGCGATGATAAATTTACGACTACCATCTCCTGTGAGAATTCTGTTTTTCATATTCAAGGACGGGATGGAGAAGAATTTGCTTATCTCCCATACATTGAAAGAGATCATTACATTTGTTTGTCCCAATTCTCCTTAAAAGAAGTAATTCGTCAAACCATTTTCTCCATTGCTCCAAATGACAGCAATAAGATGATGACCGGAGAACTTTTTCAAGTAACAGGCAATCAATTAAAAGTGGTTTCTCTGGATGGTCACCGCATCTCCATAAGAAATATTGAATTAAAAGACAGCTACCATGATATAAAAGTCATTGTTCCTGGCAAGACTCTAAGCGAAGTCAGCAAAATTCTTGGTGGAGACAATGAAAAAGAAGTTCTTATTTTCTTTGGAGCCAACCATATTTTATTTGAGTTTGACCATACCATGGTTGTATCACGCCTGATTGAAGGAGAATACTTCCGTATTGACCAGATGCTTTCCAGTGACTACGAAACAAAGGCCACTGTAAACAGACGTGAACTTCTCGATTCCATAGACCGTTCCACCATCTTGGTGCGTGAAAATGATAAGAAGCCTCTTATCATCAACATAGAAGAACAGGAAATGCAGCTTAAGATGAATTCCAGCTTTGGTTCCATGAATGCTCAGGTTCCAACACATAAGACCGGAAGCGACATCATGATCGGCTTTAATCCCAAGTTTTTAATGGATGCCCTAAGAATCATCGATGATGAAGAAGTTACTCTTTATATGTTAAATCCAAAATCACCTTGTTTTATGAGGGATGACGAAGGGAAATATATCTATCTGATTCTGCCAGTTAACTTTAATGCGGCATCTGTATAAGAATTGTTTAAGTGCCCCTTAGGTGGCACAGAATGGAGAAATCATGGAAACAATCAAGCTGAAAGGCGAATACATCAAGCTGGGACAGGCGCTAAAAGCCGCAGGTTTGGTGGGATCCGGTGTTGATGCCAAATACATCATTGAGGATGGTCTGGTATCTGTCAACGGACAGATTGAAATGCAGAGAGGGAAAAAACTAAGGGTCGGGGATGTCGTTACCTATGATGGTAATTCCATAAACATCGAGTAACGTCCTGCGGGCATACCTTTATGTCCCAACAGCATGGACAATAGAGAGGAATACAAACCATCCATGAGGATTGAGTCGATAGAGCTTAAGAGTTATCGCAACTATGATGAACTACATATGGATTTTAGCCAGGGCACCAACATACTCTATGGAGACAATGCCCAGGGGAAGACAAATGTCTTAGAAGCCATCTATGTCTGTGCAACAACAAAATCTCACAGAGGCAGCAAAGATAAAGAAATCATACAATTTGACAGAGATGAGTCACATATCAAACTAAATGTCAGAAAAAATGACATTCCATATCGGATTGATATGCACTTAAAGAAAAATAAGGCCAAAGGAGTCGCCGTGAATGGTGTCCCCATAAAAAGGGCCAGTGAGTTATTTGGAATTGTCAATGTAGTATTTTTTTCTCCGGAAGACTTAAATCTTATAAAAAATGGGCCGGCTGAAAGACGTCGGTTCGTTGATTTGGAGTTATGTCAACTAAATAAACTCTATGTCCATTCCTTGGTTCAATATAACCGGATTGTAACCCAGAGAAACAAATTATTAAAAGATCTGGCCTTTCGGCCTGATTATGAAGAAACTCTGGATGTTTGGGACATGCAGTTAATCCAATATGGTAAAGAAATAATTTATTACAGGAAAGAGTTTATTGAGCGTATGGATGGAATCATAGGACCCATCCACCAGAAACTTTCCGGGAACAAGGAATCTCTACGCATTCTCTACGAACCCAATGTAGAGGCGGATGCGTTTGAAGATACATTAAGGCGAAGCAGGCAGCAGGATCTAAGGCAGAAGACAACCTTATCAGGTCCACACAGGGATGATCTTAGTTTTATGGTGAATGGAATCGACATACGTCGGTTTGGTTCTCAGGGACAGCAAAGGACCGCTGCGTTATCCCTAAAGCTTGCAGAAATAGAACTGGTAGAAAACATTGTACATGATTATCCGATTCTTTTGCTTGATGATGTACTGTCTGAGCTTGATAACAACAGACAGAATCAATTGCTTGCAGGGATTAATCACATACAAACCATCATTACCTGTACGGGACTGGAAGACTTTATAAAAAACCGGTTTCATATCGATAAGATATTCCGTGTAATCAACGGTACCGTAGGTAATGAAAATTAACCATTCAGGAGGTAGTGTGGTAAAATGAGTCAAGAATATGGTGCAGATCAAATCCAGATATTAGAAGGGCTTGAAGCAGTTAGAAAAAGGCCCGGTATGTATATCGGCAGTACGTCCATCCGGGGACTTCATCATCTGGTATATGAAATCGTGGACAACGCAGTAGACGAGGCTTTGGCCGGGTACTGTGACAGCATAGAAGTAATAATCCATCCAGACAACTCCATAACTGTTATAGATGACGGACGTGGAATTCCGGTTGGAATCCAGAAAAAAGCAGGAATACCTGCGGTAGAAGTGGCATTTACCATCCTACATGCCGGCGGAAAGTTTGGCGGTGGAGGATATAAAGTTTCTGGTGGACTTCATGGAGTAGGTGCTTCCGTAGTAAATGCTCTTTCCCAGTGGCTTGAAGTAGAAATCCGACAGGAAGGAAAGATATACAAGCAGCGCTACGAAAAGGGTAAGACCATGTATCCTTTAAAGGTCATTGGCGATTGCAGTATGGAAGAGCATGGAACAAAGGTTACCTTCCTTCCAGACGATGAAATCTTTGAAGAGACCGTTTACGAATATGATACATTAAAAATACGTCTGCGTGAAACCGCATTCTTAACAAAGAACTTAAAGATCGTCCTAAAAGATGAGAGAGAAGAAGGCCGTGAACATACATTCCACTATGAAGGCGGAATCAAGGAGTTTGTCACATACCTAAACAAGGGAAAGACCTCTCTTTACGATCAGGTATTTTACTGCGAAGGAATCAAAGATGGCGTTTATGTAGAGATTGCCATGCAGCATAACGATTCCTATACAGAAAATATCTACAGCTTTGTAAACAACATTAACACTCCGGAGGGCGGAACTCATTTAGCAGGATTTAAAAATGCCCTGACCACTACGTTAAATGATTATGCGAGAAAGAACAGACTTCTAAGAGAAAGTGAAACCAACCTTTCAGGAGAAGACATAAGAGAAGGCTTGACTGCTATTATAAGCATCAAGATTGAAGAACCTCAGTTTGAAGGCCAGACAAAGCAGAAATTAGGTAACAGCGAAGCCAGAGGAGCCGTAGACAGTATGCTCCGTGAACAGTTCACCTATTATTTAGAGCAGAACCCAAGTCTTTCAAGAACCATCTGCGACAAATCCATTCTGGCTCAAAGAGCTAGAGCGGCAGCCAGAAAGGCCAGAGACTTAACAAGAAGAAAAACCGCATTAGAAGGTATGGCACTTCCTGGTAAGCTTGCAGACTGTTCCGACAAAAATCCTGAAAACTGTGAGATCTACATCGTCGAGGGAGATAGTGCGGGTGGTTCCGCAAAAACTGCCCGGTCAAGAAATACTCAGGCTATCCTTCCCCTTCGTGGTAAGATCTTAAACGTTGAAAAGGCAAGACTGGATAAAATATATGCAAATGCAGAAATCAAAGCAATGATTACTGCTTTTGGTACTGGAATCCATGATGACTTTGATTTAAGCAAGTTAAGATATCATAAAATCATCATTATGACCGATGCCGACGTTGATGGGGCTCATATCAGTACCCTTTTATTAACCTTCCTATACCGGTTTATGCCGGACCTTATCAAGGAAGGACATGTATATATGGCACAGCCACCTCTTTACAAGGTTGAAAAGAGTAAGAGAGTATGGTACGCATATAGCGATGAAGAATTGAATTCTATCTTAAAAGAGATCGGAAGAGACAACAACAATAAAATCCAGCGTTATAAAGGATTGGGTGAGATGGATGCCGAACAGCTTTGGGAAACAACCATGGATCCAGAACGAAGAGTTCTTTTAAGAGTCAACATGGATGAAGAGGCTAAAACCGAAGTGGATTTAACCTTTACCACCCTTATGGGAGACCAGGTAGAACCAAGACGTGAATTTATCGAAGCGAATGCCAAATACGTACAGAATCTTGATATTTAATTGGAGGTAATAAAATGGAACCAAATATCTTTGATAAAGTTCATGATGTGGACTTAAAAAAGACCATGGAAAAGTCTTATATCGATTATGCCATGAGTGTCATTGCTTCCAGAGCTCTGCCTGATGTAAGAGACGGTTTAAAGCCAGTTCAGCGAAGAGTCCTGTATTCCATGATCGAGCTTAATAACGGTCCTGACAAGCCGCACCGTAAATGTGCCCGTATCGTCGGTGATACCATGGGTAAGTACCATCCTCATGGTGACAGCTCTATTTATGGCGCCCTTGTTAACCTGGCTCAGGAATGGTCTACCAGATATCCCCTGGTGGATGGCCACGGAAACTTCGGTTCTGTGGATGGTGACGGAGCTGCGGCCATGCGATATACGGAAGCCCGTTTAAGCAAGATTTCCATGGAGATGCTTGCGGATATCAACAAAGATACCGTTGATTATAGTCCAAACTTTGATGAGACGGAGCGGGAACCAGATGTACTTCCTTCCAGATATCCAAACCTTTTAGTGAACGGAACCTCTGGTATTGCGGTAGGTATGGCAACAAATATCCCACCGCATAACTTAAGAGAAGTCATTAATACGGTTGTAAAAATTATAGACAACCAGGTGGAAGAGAATCGTGAAACCACCATGGAAGAAGTACTTGAAATCATAAAGGGACCTGATTTCCCAACAGGAGCAACCATCCTGGGAAAAAGGGGAATTGAAGAAGCCTATCGAACCGGAAGAGGTAAGATTCGTGTTAGAGCGGTCAGTGATATTGAGGCTATGCCTAACGGAAAGAGTCGTATCATTGTTACAGAGCTTCCATACATGGTGAACAAAGCCCGCTTGATTGAAAAGATTGCAGAGCTTGTAAAGGATAAAAAGGTTGACGGAATTACAGACTTAAGAGATGAGTCTGACCGTACCGGTATGAGAATCTGCATTGAGCTAAGACGTGATGCCAACGCAAACGTGGTGTTAAACCAGTTGATTAAGCACACTCAGCTTCAGGATACCTTCGGTGTCATTATGATTGCTCTGGTAAAGAATAAATCCGGAAGTCTGGAACCAAAAGTACTTAACATCCTCCAGATGTTGAACTATTACCTGGATCACCAGAAAGAAGTCGTAACAAGAAGAACCCGTTACGATTTAAATAA
Organism: uncultured Eubacteriales bacterium; assembly: GCA_963528005.1. Classification (GTDB taxonomy): domain Bacteria; phylum Bacillota; class Clostridia; order Lachnospirales; family Lachnospiraceae; genus Lacrimispora. The sequence goes on along the minus strand of CAURSM010000029.1, from coordinate 6,164 downwards.
GGCGGAAGAGAGAGCACATATTTTACAAGGTCTGCTCATTGCTCTGGACAACATCGAAGAAGTAATTAAAATCATCCGTGCATCTCAAAATATCCAGATAGCGAAAGCTGAATTAACCGAACGCTTCGGTTTAAGTGATGTTCAGGCTCAGGCCATCGTAGACATGAGACTGCGGGCATTAACCGGCTTAGAAAGAGAGAAGCTGGAAAATGAATACAATGAATTACAGATTCGCATAGCGGAATTACAGGCCATCCTTGCAGATGAGAAAAAGCTGTTAGCTGTAATCCGAGAGGAAATTTCTATTATTTCTGCTAAATTTGGTGATGATAGAAGAACCACCATTGGATTTGATGAATTCGACATGACCATGGAAGACTTAATTCCTGAAGAGAATACCATCGTTGCCATGACAAAGCTGGGCTATGTTAAGAGAATGTCTATAGACAATTTCAAGAACCAGAACCGCGGCGGCAAGGGAATCAAAGGAATGCAGACCATAGATCAAGATTACATTGAAGACCTTATGATGACAACCACTCATCATTATCTCATGTTCTTTACCAACACAGGTCGTGTGTACCGGTTAAAGACCTACATGATTCCTGAGGGAAGCAGAACCAGCAGAGGAACTGCTATTATCAATCTTCTTCAGATGCTTCCAGGAGAAAGTATAACTGCCATCATACCGATGAAGGAATATGACGATGAGAAGTTCTTATTCATGGCCACCAGATCCGGAATGGTAAAGAAAACTCCGATGATGGAATATGCAAATGTAAGAAAGAATGGTCTTCAGGCCATTGTTCTTCGTGAAAATGATGAACTCATTGAAGTTAAAGCAACAGACAATACGCTTGATATCTTCTTAATCACCAAGAAAGGTCAGTGCATCCGATTCCATGAAAAAGATGTCCGTGTGACTGGACGTGTATCCATGGGCGTTATTGGTATGAAGTTAAACGATGACGACCAGGTAGTTGGAATGCAGATGGAAACTCAGGGACCAAAACTTTTAATTGTATCCGAAAACGGTATGGGAAAACGTACTCCAATCGAAGAATTCTCCCCTCAAAGAAGAGGTGGAAAAGGTGTTCTTTGCTATAGGATCACAGAAAAGACCGGTGATATCGTTGGAGCGAAACTGGTTGAGGACGAACATGACCTGCTTCTTATTACCACAGAAGGTATTGTAATTCGTATTGCAGCCAATGATATTTCTGTCATCGGAAGGAACACTTCTGGCGTTAGACTTATGAATGTTGGCCAGGAATCTGATATCCGCGTCGCAAGCATTGCAAAGGTGCGGGATGACGGATCCAAGTCAGATGAGGATGAGTTAGAGGAGCTTGATGGAGAATCAGAAGAGGTTACTGAAGAGTCTCTGGAAGATTTAAGCGATTCTGACAATTAAATCTTAACAAGATAACTATTGTAATATTTAAATATTTATATTATAATATAAGGCATCAATAAAAGCGGTAAAGGACTTTGAAAGCAGCAATATAATTTACTGCAATCAAAGTCTTTTGCATATTGAAATTAAGCAGGCTCAGCCTGCTTGGACATAGTCCAAAAAAAAGGAGGAATACCAGCTTGGAGAGTGACCCAGGCGCGGCGCAGATAGCCGCACAGATTTTATTATTAATTGCCCTCACCATAATGAACGCATTTTTCTCAGGGGCAGAGATGGCCGTTGTATCGGTCAATAAGAACCGAATTCGGATGTTAGCCGAGAGCGGTAATAAGAAGGCAGCATTGATTCAAAAACTATCGGAAGATTCAACGGGGTTTCTATCAACCATCCAGGTAGCCATTACATTCGCAGGATTTTTCTCCAGTGCATCAGCGGCAACCGGTATATCCCAGATTCTTGGAGTCAAGCTTGAATCAATAGGTATTCCCTACAGCCACAGTGTGGCAATGGTTGGGGTAACGATTATCCTGTCTTATTTTAACCTGGTATTTGGAGAATTGGTACCAAAAAGAGTGGCTCTGCAAAAAGCAGAATGGTTCAGCTTATTTGCTGTCCGCCCCATTTATATCATTTCCAGAATTCTAGGACCGTTTATAAAGCTTCTTTCCGTTTCAACCAACGGTGTCTTAAAGCTGATTGGCATGAAGACAGATAATCTAGAAGAAGAAGTATCAGAAGAGGAAATTCGTTCCATGCTCCAGACCGGACGTGAAAACGGAGTGTTTAACAAGATTGAAGAGGATATGATTACATCTATATTCCTTTTTGATGATAAGAGAGCCAGAGAAATCATGATCCCAAGACAGGACATGGTGGCCGTGGATATTAAACAGCCTCTTGAATTGGTGTTGAAAGAGATTTTAGATAGTCGACATTCCAGAATCCCTATTTATGACGGAGAGATTGATAATATAGTCGGTATTTTGTCCATGAAGGACGTTACCATCGAGATGCATAAGAATGAGCTTGCAGATATAGATATTCGACCCATCCTGCAAAAGCCCTACTTCATCCCGGAAAATAAAAAAACAGATGATCTGTTTTTGGACATGCAGAAGCACAAGAAGAATATGGCAATCCTGATTGATGAGTACGGTGGCGTATCAGGACTCATCACCATGCAGGATTTAATCGAAGAGATTATGGGTGATATCCATGATGAATACGAGGATGAAGAACCTGAATTAATCGAAATAGAGCCATTTGTATACAAGGCTTCAGGAAGTATCTCTCTTTATGATATTGATGAAGTTCTTCATGATGAGATTGAAAGCTCCTGTGATACCCTGTCCGGATACTTAATTGAACTGCTGGGCTTTATTCCGAAGGATTCTCAGATGCCTCTTGAATTAGAGGACGAAAAGAATAAATATACCATTTTGGAGATGAAGGATAAGGTCATAAAAGATGTTATTGTTCAGATAAAGGAAAAAACAGATTAATATAAGTTGAGATGAGCCGGAAGTTAACGGCACATCTTATTATGGGATCCAGCTTCTTTTTTAGGAGCTGGATCTCTTTTTTATGCCAGTCCCTTGACAAGAGGCAGACAAATTTGATAAGATACAAACTGAAACCAATATGATTACAGATGAGAAGAATCATATGATGTTCGTGAAAATGGGGGATTCGAATGACAAGTGAGTTTGCAGTAGCTGTCCATAGCGTAGTATATTTAAATCAGAGACAAAAAACAACTTCCAGTGAAGAGCTGGCCACCAATGTATGCACCAATCCAGCAAGAATACGTAAAGTGATGTCAAAGCTTAAAAAAGCGGGTATCATAGAAACAAAAGAAGGCTTAGAAGGCGGATATCAATTAATCCAGGAACCATCCAGTATTAATCTAAAACAGATCTGTGATGCGCTGGAAGTAAGTTTTGTTTCTTCCTCATGGAAATCAGGAGATGAAAACCTACCTTGCATGGTGGCATCTGGCATGTCAGCCGTTATGGATGAAGTATATGAAGAATTAAATGAGCTTTGCAGAAAAAGAATGGAACAGATTACCATAAAAGATATACAAGGAAAATTAATAAGCAACCGCCTAAACTTAGAGACAATGGCAGGGGATGATGAATAACATCGCACCCTGTCATTTTTTTTGACTTGATTTCATGGATTGAATCATATATGATAAAAAAATACGATGTAGCCCTATCTTTGGAGGAAACCATGTTAAGGACAGTTAATAGTGAGGAAATAACAAAAAGCATCAAAGAAATGTGTATAGAAGCCAACCATGTATTATCAAAGGACATGGAAGATGTATTTTTAAATGCAGTAAGCACAGAAAAATCCCAGCTAGGACGTCAGGTGCTCTGCCAGCTTCAGGAGAATTTAAAGATTGCAGGGGAAGAGATGATTCCCATCTGTCAGGACACAGGAATGGCAATAGTATTTATTAAACTTGGACAAGACGTACATATAGAAGGTGAAAATCTGACGGATGCAATCAACCGAGGGGTTTCCCAGGGATACGTAGAGGGATTTTTAAGAAAGTCCGTTGTAGAGCCCATTGAACGAATCAATACAAATGATAATACTCCAGCTATCATCCATTATGAAATTGTAAGCGGTGATCAGATTGATATCACAGTTGCTCCAAAAGGTTTTGGAAGTGAGAATATGAGCCGCATTTTTATGCTGAAACCTTCCGATGGTTTGGAAGGAGTAAAAGAAGCTATTATAACAACCGTAAAAGAAGCCGGTCCCAATGCATGTCCCCCAATGGTTGTTGGAGTAGGAATCGGTGGCAGCTTTGAAAAATGCGCTCAGATGGCAAAACATGCACTAACAAGAGACCTAAGTGAGAAACCAGAGATTGCATATGTGAGAGAACTAGAAGAAGAGATGCTTTTGAAAATCAATCAATTGGGAATCGGTCCCGGTGGTCTTGGAGGAAGTGTAACGGCTCTTTCTGTTAATATAGAAACATATCCAACCCATATTGCTGGTTTACCTGTTGCTGTTAATATCTGCTGTCATGTAAACAGACACGCACACCGGGTTATATAATACACAATTGAATGGGAGGAATTCATGGATTTTCATATTAATGCTCCAATATCAAAAGAGGATGCAAGAAAATTGCAATCAGGAGATTACGTATATCTGACAGGAACCATTTATACCGCCAGAGATGCAGCACATAAAAGAATGATAGAAACTTTGGACCGAAAAGAACCTCTTCCCTTTGACATAGAAGGAAATACCATTTATTATATGGGACCATCACCTGCAAGAGAAGGACGCCCTATTGGTTCTGCAGGACCAACCACATCCAGTCGAATGGATAAATATACCCCGACATTACTTGACCTTGGAATGGGGTGTATGATAGGCAAAGGCAAACGAAGTAAAGAAGTAATGGAAGCCATCGTAAGAAATGAATCTGTATATTTTGCTGCCGTAGGCGGAGCAGGAGCTCTTTTATCAAAATGTATTCTCTCATCAGAAGTCATTGCCTACGAAGATCTTGGAACCGAGGCCATAAGACGCTTAACGGTAAAAGACTTTCCAGTTATTGTTGTGATAGACAGCAAAGGAAACAACTTATATGAGACTGCCATAAAAGCCTATGGAGAGGAAGCAACATGAACCGAATCGTTTATATGGTAATAAAAAATTTATTCCGGGTACCTATCTGGTTTCACCGGATCTGGAAATTTAGCCTTCCAAAAGATAAACACACCCTTACAGAACGTTACGATTATATACGCAATGTAGTAAAAAAGGTCAATATCTCCGGTAAGGTAGAAGTAGAGGTTCATGGAGTTGAGAATCTACCATCAGAAAATGGCTTTATTCTTTTTCCAAACCACCAGGGACTCTACGATATGCTGGCTCTCATAGATGCAAGTCCTAAGCCACTTAGCGTAATCGTTAAAAAAGAAGCTTCTAATCTTATACTTGTAAAACAAGTCGTCAATGCACTCAATGGATTTTTCATAGACCGACAAGACATCAAAGCTTCTATGAATATTATTATGCAGATGACAGAGAATGTTAAAAAGGGAAACAATTACGTGATCTTTCCTGAGGGAACAAGAAGCAGGGAAGGAAATAAGCTGCTACCCTTTAAGGGGGGGACCTTCAAAAGCGCCGTTAATGCCAAGTGCCCCATTGTACCAGTAGCTCTCATAGACTGTTTCAAACCCTTTGATGAGAAGTCGTCCAAAAGGCAGCGTGTACAGATATGCTTTCTAAAGCCCCTTTATTCCCAGGATTATCAGACTCTGAGAACCACACAGATAGCAGAAATAGTACATGATAGAATTCAGGAAGAAATAAATCAAAATATAGGTTGACAAGTCGAATTATATTATGTATAATTGTCAATGCGTCTGGAAAACCTAATAGTTGTAAGACGCATCATATGGAAGCTATGAACTACGGAGAAATACTCAAGAGGCCGAAGAGGCGCCCCTGCTAAGGGTGTAGGTCGGGTAACCGGCGCGAGGGTTCAAATCCCTCTTTCTCCGCTTAATTCCAAATGAAAATTTGCTTTAAATTGACAGTAAAAAAGTTATTGACACAATCGTGAAGATGTGCTAATATATATGAGCTGTCGAAAAACAGCGAAAAAAGAAAATAAAAAAACAGTTGACAAGCTGGAAGCGACATGATAGAATATACGAGTTGCTCCTGAAGCGGACAACACAAAAAGCACTTTGAAAACAGAAGA
>CAURSM010000028.1:0-39870 GCA_963528005.1 uncultured Eubacteriales bacterium | reverse complement strand
GTATTTGGGCATATCTGAAACGTAAATGAGGGGTCCCATAAAGTCATTGGTTGTCCACATAAACTGGAACAGTGCAACGGAAACCAAGGATGGTTTTAACATCGGAACAATTACATACCATAAAGTCTTTAAATAGTTACAACCGTCAATCTTAGCTGCTTCTTCTAATTCCTTAGGCACACCTCTTAGGAACTGTACCAACATGAACAGGAAGTAAGTATCACCTGCAAATAAGGAAGGAATAACAAGAGGAAGGTAAGAGTTTGTCCATCCCCACTGATTGAACATGATGTACTGTGGTGCATTTAAAACTACCTGAGGAAGGAACAAAGTAGAGATCATCAAAGAGAACATAATTGCTTTTCCCTTGAACTCAAACCGTCCAAAACCGTAAGCAGTAATGGTAGCAGAGATAACTGTAAAGATAACTTTAGGTACTACGATTTTATAAGTGTTTAACATGGACTTGATCAGGTTGATCTTACCGCCATAGTCCACAAATGCATTGTCATAACCGTCCATAACAGGATTTTTAGGCCAGAACCATGCACTGGTAAAAATCTCAGAGTTTGTCTTAAAGGTAGCACCCACCATCCAGATCAGGGGATATACCATAATGAAACCTACTGCGATAAGCAACGTATAACGAATCGCTGTGCTGATTTGTCTTCTTGTCTCTTTCGTCATGTCATCTACCTCCCGTCCTCATCTGAATAGTAAACCCATTTCTTCTGGCTTACAAACGCTACAGCCGTAAAGGTCATAACGATAAGGAACAGAATCCATGCCTGTGCACTTGCCATACCCATCTTATGACGCAAGAATGCGTTATTATAAATCAAGATGGAAATCAGTGTAGTTGCTCCGTTTGGTCCTCCCTTTGTTACAAGGAAAGGTCCGTTAAACTCCTGGAACGCCTGGCATAACTGGGTAATCAGATTGTAGAAAATAACTGGTGTGATAAGTGGAACTGTTATTTTGAAAAATTGTGTCCACTTTCCTGCTCCATCAATGGAGGCAGCTTCATAAAGGTCTTCGGAAACTCCCTTTAGCGCAGCCAGGAAGATAACCATGGCGGAACCAAACTGCCAAACTCTCAAAAGAATGATTACAGTAAGAGCACCGTTAGCAGAAGCCATCCAGTTAATTTTTTCAGCACCGAAAACACCAATTACAGTGTTAATCAGACCGTCTGTATTAAATACAGCTCTCCAAAGAATTGCAATGGCAATGGAACCACCCAAAATAGAGGGAATGTAATATGCAGTTCTAAAGAAGTTAACGCCTTTTAATTTAAAATTTAGAATATATGCAATGAACAATGCAAATGTCAGCTTAACTGGAACATCAATTATCGCATACTTGAATGTAACCATGAAAGCTCTTCTGATATCAGAATCGGTGAAGATCTTATTATAGTTCATAAAGCCTGTCTTAGTAACACCACTGAACAGGTCATAATTTGTAAAGCTATAGTACAGTGAAGATGCAAACGGATATACCTTAAAAAGTATAAATCCAATCAGCCACGGTAGTACAAAGAAAAATCCCGCATTATCCGACAGGAACTTACTAATACCCTTAGACTTCATACTGCTTATACCTCCTGTTTTCTAAGTATTGTAACTTGCGCACGAATCATAGTTTCTAAACCTACACAAGTATTATTATTGTTCCCCGCAATAGTTTTCCATACAAGTTCCCCGAAATTACTGTATTTCTCCTTCTGGAGTACCCCTATATTGCACGCCTTCAGGATGGAATAACCGATTTCCAAAATTTCAGGAGAATCCGGGAGGTCTTTCATCTTTTCTTTGACTATAACCTGAAACAAATCCCTTAATTCTCTATAATATTCGTAGATTTCTTCTGACATCTGATTGATGGTTTCGATCAAGGCCACTAAATCATTCCCGGTAAAAGACTCTTTGTTTCGAAACATGGCAGCAATTTCGTTGTAATGTTCTTTCCTATTATAGCTTGTTTCATACGCGGTTACAAATGGCATGAAATCCAAAGTCCATTCAATTCTATCCATTGCCGAATCAATTTCTTGTCTGTATTCCTCATTGTTTGTTTGCCCATAAGCAAAAAAATATGCTAAATAATCCTGCATCGGCAGGATGCCTGCCGTCCCCTCCAGGGTTCTAAGCCCGGCTATGTGATCCAATACAAATTCTTTATAGGCTACTTCTTTCGTTGCCTCATACATCTGTATTGCTCCAATTAGCTGGTATGGTTTCAATGTCTCATATCTGCATTCCATGACTTTTGTCTGCCCTTTTCTTTATGGGAGCCGCCATAACCATATGGCGGCTCGTATGAAAAACGTATTACTCTTTTTATTTATTAGTTCTCAAGAGTATCTGTAACGCCTTTGATTAAGTCGCTAGCAGCCTGCTTGGAATCAATCTCACCTGAACTTAATTTACCAAATACTTTGTAGTAAACGCCGTCTGGGTTAGCCTTTAAGTCGTTGTGCTCAAATTTGCTATCCAATGTGAACTTGCTGTAACCCATAACCTTTGTGTTAGCTTCAATTGTTAAAGGATCGCCAAGTTTGTTATCCTGAAGAATCTTTAAGCCTTCTGCAGAACAAGGAATTCCTCTCTCTGTGGAGCCAAGCTTTACGCCTTCTTCGTCATTTAAAAGGAAATCAATTAACATAGCTGCTTCTTTTGGATGTTTGGAGCTTGCTGGAACTGCAAATGCCATGGAGATCTTTGTAAATCCACCATTGTTGTTGCCCATCTTAATGAAATCACCAAGAACGAATTCCTGATTTGGCTTGTTTACACTACCTTCAAGAGCTTTTTTGAACTTGGAAGCGGAAGAATCCCACTCAAAGATACCTGCATACTTGCCATCAATCCATTTTGCATTTTTGTCAAGAGAGTCAGCCATATCGCCGCTGATGGTTGCTAAAGAAGGAATTACATGCTTCTCCTCTAAACCAGTGATGAAATCCATACCATCTTTTACTTCTTCTTCTGTGTAGCTAACTTGTCCTTCATCTACCCAGTTTTTGCCATATTTGGACTCAAGATAGTAAACCATTAAGATCATGCGATCGTACTCACCAACTGCTAATGGATACATATCAGCATCTTTTGCTTTGAAAGCTTCGCCTGCTTTATACAGGGAATCAAGATCAGTAGGAATTGCTACACCAACTTCATCAAAAGCAGATTTGTTCCAATAGAAAAGACGTCCTGTTAAAGAAATTGGAACTGCCATTAACTTTTTGTCTAATTTACATAGTTCAAGGCTTTCAGGGGAAAACTGTTTTAAATCAAGAACATCGGAGTAATCCTCAAGATTAGCGAATGATTTTCCGCCCTGGCCGTAGGAATCAATCCAGTTCCAGTTGATCTGCATAACATCTGCTGCATTACCGCCTAAGATGTTTAAGGACTGCTTCTCTTCCCAGCCTGACCATGCGCCGTACTCAGGAGTTACTGTAATATTAGGATACTTTGCTGTAAATGCTTTGATTGCTTCTTCTGTTGCAGCATGTCTTGTGTCTCCACCCCACCAGGAAAACTTGAGTTCTACTGGCTCTCCGGAAGTAGTATTTGATGCTGCTGCCGAAGTTGTCTCTGCTGCCTTTGATGTCTCTGCTGCACTGGTTGTCTCAGATGTGCCACCCTTGTTACCTGCACAAGCAGATAAAGACATAGCCATAACAGTCGCTAACCCCATTGCTGTCCACTGTTTGATTTTTCTCATTTCTCTCTCTCCTTTTATCTTTCCCTCAAACGAGTTCTTTCAAAGCGTTGTGCCGCATTTACAAATCCCAACAAATTTCTCACTTGTTGCGTAAGCGCTTACACTGTGCTTTTTCTATATTATAGCACCTCTCATGTTATAATTCATTTCAAATACAGCTCAAAACATTGAATATATTGACATCCTATGGTATAATTTTAGTAATATTAGCTAAGGAGAATACAAATTATGAAAGTACTTACCTCATATTCAGACGGAATTGACCACTGCATGGCTTCCAGATACTTCTCTATTGCACATCTTAATAAAGAATCCGGCGTATTAAGCAAGCACAGCCACCGCTGTTATGAGTTCTATTTTTCCATTAGCGGGGAATGTACTTTTTTAATCGACGACAATAATTACCGCATAAATGCTGGGGATTTGTTCATGATCAATGCCCATGAAAAGCATCGTGTCCTCCAAATGGACACATCAATTCCTCACGAACGATACGCTATTTTTATAGATCCCACTTATTTAAAAAGCATTTCTACTGAACTTACCGACTTAACCTATTGCTTTACTCACCGACCCGACAAATTCTCCCATTGCATTGCTCTAAGCCAAGGCCAACAACGGCGTTTTATCTACTATATTAACAAATTATCCTCAGAAGAAGGGTTTGGACAGGATGTCGAAGAACGTTCCGTTTTCGCCGAATTTATGGTTTTTGTGACAAAATTAACCATCGATGCCTCACTTGGTGACGAATCTCAGGATCAGAGACAGTATTTTAACAGTAAAGTGGCGGATATCATTACTTACATTCACCACAATATTGATTCCCCACTTAGCATTGGTGAAATAGCTGCACATTTTTATTTAAGCTCTTCTTATCTTTGCAGATTATTTAAAAAGGGGACTGGTACTACCATTAATTCCTATATCACCAGCCGAAGAATCGAACTTGCTCAGACTCTGCTTTCTGGTGGATACAGTGTCAATGAGGTTTATAGTATGTGCGGATTTAATGATTATAGTAACTTTTTCAAAGCTTTCACCAAAAAAACTGGCATCTCTCCAAAAAAATATGCTCAAAACAGCCTGAGTTAAAGAAAGATAGGATCAGAACTTAATATTTGTTCTGATCCTATCTCTTTTTATTCATTATGAAGTATATTTCCAGCCAGTCCGTACCATCTCTGTATACGCAAGCAGGAAGGGACCTACTCCTTTTGCGTCATCCTTTACAATCGGTTCTGACATATAGTAATCAAACGTACCGTTTCTTTTGTCTTTCCCGCCAAGTCCGGCAACCAGACAGATTCCACCAAGACTCATATTACCTTTTTCCAAGTGGAGATATCGATCACAAATTCCTAAGAATGCCTTTTTTCCGTACTGAGCATAGGATTCTGGAAGATATCCAAGGCGTACTCCTTTTAATATGGCATAGGAGAATATCGCACTTCCGCTGGTTTCTAAATAATTCTTATCCATTCCTCCTAGATTCACTACCTGATACCACATACCACTTTCATCCTGGTATTTCAACATGGCATCGATCAGACCTAAGAACGCCTCTTTCATATCACTTACTTCCGCTTCATCAGAAGGATCCGCTTTATCCATGGTATCTAGAAGCGCCATAGAATACCAGCCAAGGGCTCTCAACCAGAAATTCTGAGACAAACCAGTGACCTTATCACACCAGAACATTTCCCGCTTCGAATCATAAGCATGGTAATATAGTCCTGTCTCTGAATCTCTCATAGACTGTTTTACATTGGCAAACTGACTGTAGATGTCTTTGCAATTCTTTTTCTCATGAAATCTGGTCTCATATTCCATGTAAAATGGCTGGCACATATAAAGTCCGTCAAGCCATACCTGATTTGGATATATATTCTTATGCCAGAAATTTCCTTCTTCGGTTCTTGGCATCAATCCAATCTGACTGTATATTACATCAATTGCTTTTCTATATTTTTCCTTACCGGTCAGATCATAAAGCTCAAACAGGGTTTTTCCGGCGTTGATATTGTCGATGTTTAATTCATTTACATCGTAACCATCAATGGTTCCGTCTTCTCTTACCCGATGATCAATAAAAGCATCCGCAAACTCAAAATATCTAGAGTCTTTTGTTATGGCATACATTTCTAAAATAGCCTTGATCATACAGCCATCAATATAGTTCCAGTCTGATTTTTCTCCAAGAAGGAGTTTTTCAATGTTCCAGGCCGGACAATCCGGCGTACTTTTTTCCATTAGCTCTTTGATGTACATCTCAATTGCATCCACGCTCGTATTCCTCTCTTTGCTCTCTGTCTTTTCCGTTTTTGTAGATTCACACGTTGTTTCGGTCTCTCACTGTATTTCTTTTCATCAGCCGATTTTCCAGCCACACATCCTTTGGCAATATTCCCTCTTCCATATAGGCAAGGAGCATTCTGGCCCCTTCTGTAGCAATCTGTACTGAATTGCGTTCCACTGTGGTCAACCTTATATCAGCATAACCGGAAATATCCAAGTTGTCAAACCCTGTTATGGAAATATCCTCCGGCACCTTTAGTCCCCGCTCACGAATAGCGGCGATTGCTCCCATTGCCATTTCATCATTAAAACACATAATGGCTGTCAAATCATTGTGGGCATCAAGGAGTCTTCCAGCCGCTAGTCTCCCGCTATTATATCGGTAATTTCCATACTCAATTGGAATGGATTTCGCATCTAGTCCCCACCTGTCTGCTGCCTGCCAAAAACCTTCATGGCGGAGCATGGTTGCTTCCAGATCAGGATTGCCTTCAATTACCCCAATTTTCCTGTGACCTTGCTCCAACAAGTATTCCATCACCTTTTCCATGCCACCCTTTTCATCGGTGACCACCGCTGGAACTTGAGAGTGAATCCTTCGGCTAATAGCTACCATAGGAATCCCCTTGATGCGGGCCTCTTCCACAAACCCTTCGTCCCAATCCCCCTGTGACATAATTAACAGTCCTGAAAAATTACTTTGATTTAAGGTTCCAGGTTCATGCATGTCCACTGCTTTTACAATGATATGATAATCACTTCCAATCACACTGTATACCCCAATGAGTACATCATGAAGAATATAAGGAGAAGTGGATTTGCTGATTGTAGAAAAGCATAAACCTATGTTCCTGGATTTTGACTTTTTTAACATAAGAGCTGCCTGGTTGGGAACGTATCCCATAGACTTTGCAATTTCAAGTATCTTTTCTTTCTTTTCTTTTTCTACCGCTCCACTGCCATTTAAGGCTCTGGAAACGGTCGAGTAAGAAACTCCCGCATAAGCAGCAATATCCTTTATCGTTACAGCCATAGCTTCCCCTTCCTTTTTTGCTTATCATATCATTCTTTTTTTCCTTTGTCATCTCCTGCTGATTTATATTGCAAAGGTTTGCAGAGACTGCCAGACTCACTATGCATATTTTATATATTCAAATTATTTTCTACGATTTTAATAGTAAATATACACTATGTTTTTGTTAGTTAAGTTTTTAACCATTATTTTAACTGCCTTTTTTAGCTGTTTTCCATAATAAATAATATTATTTTTATTTATTTTTCACCTTTTATCTTTCGTTTCATGTGTTAAGATAAATGAGATGTGTAAGCACTTACACTACATATGGGATTAATTTCCCAAATTCAACCACTCAAATATACGGCAGAAAGAAAGTGAGGAAGTAATTATGAAAAAGAAGCTGGCCAAACTTACAGCAATTGCTTTATCCGCAGCCATGGGCTTATCTTTAACAGCTTGCGGCGGCTCCCAGGGAAAGGCTGACTCCAAAACAGCATCTACAGCACAGACAGATACTACAACAGGAAGCGGCTCTGCATCAACAGAACCAGTTGAACTTCGCATGTCCTGGTGGGGTGGTGACGAAAGACATACCGCTACAGAAGCTGCAATAAAAAAATTCATGGAAAAATACCCAAACATTAAGGTAACTTCTGAGTATGGTGCGTGGACTGGCTGGGAAGAAAAACAGTCTCTTGGAATTTTAAGCGGAGAATGTGCTGATATCATCCAAATTGGATCTAACTGGGTAAAGGATTACAGTAAGGGCGGGGAAACCTATCTGGATTTAAACCAGTATTCCGATGTTCTTGATTTAACCCAGTTCCCTGAGGATAAATTAAAATCAAATGAAATCAACGGAAAGCTTATGGCTGTTCCAATTTCTTTGACTGGACGTCTCTTCTATTGGAATAAAACAACCTTTGATGAAGTAGGGGTAGCAGTTCCTACCGATGAAGCTTCTCTTCTTGCTGCTGGTGCAGCTTTTAAAGCGTTTAACAATGATTACTATCCTTTAGCTCTGGGCGAATATGACCGTGCCATTTTTATGGTATATTATCTGGAAGCAAAGTACGGCAAAGAATGGATTGAAGATGGCAAGTTAAATTACACCGAAGCGGAACTCAAAGAAGGCATGGACTTCTTAAAGAAGTTAGAAGACGAGCATGTAATTCCAAGCATTGCAACGATCAGCGGTGATATGGCTGACTCTCTTGATAAAAATGCAAAATGGATTGATGGAAAATATGCAGGCCTTATGGAATGGGATTCCGGTGTATCCAAAGTGAAAGCAGCTTTAGAAGGCAGCGTGAACAAGCCAGGTCAGGAATTTATTATTGGTGACTTCTTAAAGTTTGGCGACTTTAACGGCGGTTCCACGAAGATCTCCATGGATTTCGCAGTGAAAGCATCCACAAAACATCCAAAAGAAGCTGCTATGTTAGTAAATTTCCTTTTAAATGATCCAGAAGGTGTTGAAACTTTATCAACAACTCGTGGTGTTCCTTGCTCTGCTGCTGCTCTTAAGATCCTTGAAGAAAAAGGAATCGGCGATGCTATGACAAAAGAAGCTAACGCAAAAGTTCTTGACTACTGTAAATTCCTTCAGGATCCTCAGTTTGACAACAGCGAGTTAAAGGCAAACCCAGATGGACTATACTATAAGGTATTTGGTAAGCTAAGTGCCAATGAAATCACACCAGAGGACGCAGCAAAAACCCTATTTGATGGCGTGGTAACAGTTCTGGAAGAGAATTAAATCTAATATAATTTCGTAAGGAATGGAATGGCGGTGAATCATGAAGCATTTTACAAAAAGTATTCTAATTTCAGAAGAACAGGCTGGTTTTAAAAAGACTTCCGTCACGGCCAGTCTGGACGCTTATATCCTTGATTCTATCTCTGTATGCGAGAACAAGAAGCGACCAGCCGTAATCATCTGCCCAGGCGGCGGTTATGGTCATTTATCAGACCGGGAAGCTGAACCAATCGCAATGCAGTTTTTAGCTATGGGCTACCATGCGTTTGTTCTTTATTACAGTTTGGCACCAGACGGCTTTCCCTATCCCCAAATGGAGCTGGCTACGGCTGTCTCTATAGTACGTTCCATTGCCACAGAGTATCCGATTGACTCAGAAAAAATTGTAGTTGCCGGCTTTTCTGCGGGCGGACATTTGGCCTGCAGCTTAGGAGCGTTCTGGAATCAGTCCTTCTTATATGGTCCACTGGGATTAACCCCAGAGGATATCCGGCCTAATGGCATGATACTGGCTTATCCAGTCATATCGGCTGGTCCTTTCTGCCATTCCGGTTCCTTCATCAATTTATTAGGATCCAGAGCAGAGGATGAAGCATCCCGTCGCCTGGTTTCCCTGGAGTATCAGGTAGGCCCGCACACACCAAGCACCTTCATCTGGCACACCTCCAGCGATGATGCTGTTCCTGTAAAAAACAGCTATCTGCTGGCAGATGCCTTAACCAGTAACGGAGTCCCTGTGGAAATGCATATCTACCCCACTGGTTGTCACGGCTTATCTCTTGCAAACAGTGAGGTATCCGGTGAGGACGGTAAATTCATTGTACCATCCTGTCAAAGCTGGATTCCTCTTGCGAAAACCTGGCTGGAAAATCTATCATAGAATCATAGAAAAAATGCGTGCTGAATGGTTTTAATCTCCATTCGACACGCATTTTTATAATTTCTATCTATTCATAAAAAGCCTTTATGTTCTAATTAGCGAACCAGCATCTTACTGATCTGATACTGATCCTCTGGTATATCTTTTGTCATAGCAAGAGCTTCCTGGATATCAAAGTCTACATATTCTCCATGCTTGTAACCTACGACACGATTACTCTTTCCTTCACAAAGAAGTTCAACCGCTCTGGCTCCCATAATAGAAGCGTAAACACGGTCTTTGCAGGTTGGTGCTCCACCTCTTTGCATATGACCAAGAATGGTAGCTCTCGTCTCAATTCCGGTCGCAGCCTCGATTCTTCTTGCCATAGAAGAAGAATGTCCGATGCCTTCCGCATTGATGATAATGTGATGTTTCTTTCCACGTTTTCTGTTCTCTATAATGCGGTTAATAAGAGACTGCTCATCACCGTCATACCGCTCAGGAAGAAGAATATCTTCCGCGCCGTTTGCAAAACCACACCAAAGGGCAATGTATCCGGCATTGCGGCCCATTACCTCAATGATGCTGCAGCGTTCATGAGAAGTTGATGTATCACGCACCTTATCAATTGCTTCCATCGCTGTATTAACAGCTGTATCAAAGCCTATGGTATAGTCCGTGCATGCAATATCCAAATCAATTGTACCCGGAAGTCCAATGGTATTAATACCAAGTGCAGATAGCTTACCAGCTCCACGGAAAGAACCATCTCCGCCTATTACCACCATACCATCTATGTTATTTTTCCGACAGATCTCGGCGCCTTTTTTCTGCCCCTCAATCGTCGTAAATTCCTGACATCTGGCTGTATAAAGAATCGTTCCTCCTCGATGAATGATATCAGACACACTGGTGCTGTCCATATCCACGATTTCTTCCTGCAGAAGGCCCGCGTATCCCCTCATGATTCCCTTAACCTTTAATCCTTTATGGATTGCAGTCCTAACAACAGCGCGAATTGCAGCATTCATACCCGGTGCATCGCCGCCGCTGGTTAATACGCCAATGGTTTTCACTTGATTTGCCATAGTAACTTCCTCCTGATTTATGGATACTAATATTGTTTTTCAATACGTACAAATTGTATTCTAATTCATTTTCCCAATCTTTTCAAGTTTTTTTTCCATAACTTTGACATTTTTTTCACCAAGTTTGCCTACCAAATGACGAAGTAATTCCTCATTGGCATTCACATTCCGGTTACTTGGAAGAACCTTTTTTGCCCGTTCTTTTTCCAGATAAATGATGACAGAGTCATTCCCCTCGGAATCCTTTAAAGATTCAAGAAGCTCTCTCTCAATGCCTACATAAGCTTCTTTATCCGGGAATTTTAACCAAAGCTCCTTGGGAAGCACCGAAAACGGAGTCACTCGCTCGCAGACTAGCTTTCCAACCGGATCGTCACCAATGGAGACTCTACCTTGAATAAATACAATGGATTCTTCCACAAACAATTCCCGCTTGCTTTCGTAATCCTTTGGAAATACAATTACTTCCACCGAACCTAAGAGATCCTCCAAAGTAATAAAGGCCATCATTTTGTTGTTTCTTGTAGTTTTTACTGTTTTACTGGTAATCATTCCTCCAACGGTCACATAGGATCCGTCTGAGACCTTTGCAGCGCCTACTTCCTCATCTACAATAAAATCATTGGTAACGGCTGTGATGTTGTTTCTCCAGGTTTCTTCATAAGCTTCCATTGGGTGACCGCTTAAATAGATTCCCAGGGTTTCTTTTTCAAATGCTAAAATATCTTCTTTTAAAAATTCTCCAACCTCTGGAAAGGTGATCTGGAATCGTGTCTTTTCCTCGTCTCCTGCAATGTCAAAAAGAGTCATCTGACCTTCCATGGTGTTTTTTCGTTCCTTCGCCCTTTGATCTAGCAGCTCTGGAGCGATTAAAAGTTTTTGCTTTCTTGTTCCTGCCAGGGTATCAAGAGCTCCTGATTTAATGAAGTTTTCCAAAGTCCTCTTGTTCACTTCCTTATTGCTCATCCGGTCGATGAAATCTTCCATATCATGAAACATTCCATTCTGCTCCCGTTCCTGAACAATAAGCTCAACCACTGATCTTCCTACACTCTTAATTGCTGACAATCCGTAGCGAATGGAACCGGCTGATACAGAAAAACCGCTTTCTCCCTCATTAATATCAGGTGGGAGAATTTTTATTCCCATTTGTCTGCAATTTAAAATATATTCCGATACCTTTGTTACATTATCCATAACAGAAGTCAGTAAAGCCGCCATAAACTCCTGAGGATAATAGTATTTCAGATAAGCAGTCTGATAAGATACCACTGCATAGGCGGCTGCATGGGATTTATTAAAGGCATATTTGGCGAAATCAATCATCTCATCATAGATGCGGTTTGCCACCTTTTCATCAATGCCATTGGCAATGCATCCGGTAACCCCTTCTTCTGGATTGCCATACACAAAGTTCTGCCGTTCTTTTTCCATGACGTATGTCTTCTTTTTTGACATGGCTCTGCGGACAAGATCACTTCGTCCTAAGGTATAACCGGCCAGATCCCGAACGATCTGCATAACCTGCTCCTGGTATACGATACAACCATGGGTCGGTCTTAGGATTGGTTCAAGCTGAGGACAGTCAAAGGTGATGGAAGCTCTGTCATTCTTCCCTTTTAGATACTTAGGAATAAAGTCCATTGGGCCTGGGCGATACAGAGAGATTCCGGCGATAATGTCTTCCAGACTCTCTGGCTTTAATTCCTTCATAAAGCTTTTCATGCCCGAACTCTCCAACTGAAATACACCGTCGTCCTTACCGGTTCCAATGGAATCAAGCACTGCTTTATCGTCGTAATCAATCTGATCCATATCAATGGTAATATTTCTGTTTCGTTCTACCCCTGCTACCGCATTCTGAATTACCGTAAGGGTACGAAGCCCCAAAAAGTCCATCTTTAACAAGCCAAGTTCTTCCAGGGTGGTCATTGTAAACTGTGTGGTAATGGAGCCGTCGGCTGCCTTTGACAGAGGAACATATTCATCCACAGAGGTCTGGCTGATTACAACACCTGCCGCATGCATGGAAGTATGTCTTGGCAGACCTTCCAAACGCATGGACATATCAATCAGATACTTTACTTCGGGATCTTCGTTATAGGCACTACGAAGGTCAGGGCTTTGTTTTAAGGCCTTCTCTAAGGTCATGCCAAGATCTCCTGGAATCATCTTTGCAATGGCGTCACAGCGGGCGTAGGGCATGTCTAACACTCTTCCAACGTCCCGGACCACACCTTTTGCCGCCAACGTACCAAAGGTAACGATCTGTACTACCTGATCCTTCCCGTATTTCTCCACGACATAGTCAATTACCTCCTGC
Organism: uncultured Eubacteriales bacterium; assembly: GCA_963528005.1. Lineage (GTDB taxonomy): Bacteria > Bacillota > Clostridia > Lachnospirales > Lachnospiraceae > Lacrimispora. The sequence goes on along the minus strand of CAURSM010000028.1, from coordinate 26,793 downwards.
CGTCTCTCGTAGCAGAAATCAATATCAATATCAGGCATGGATACTCGTTCCGGGTTCAGGAAACGTTCAAACAGCAAATTATATCGGATGGGATCGATGTTGGTAATTCCCAGACAGTAAGAGACGATACTTCCTGCCGCAGAACCTCTTCCCGGCCCTACAATAATGTCCTGTGACCTTGCATAATGAATAAAATCCCATACGATTAAGAAATAGTCCACATACCCCATGGAATGAATGACATCCAGCTCGTAATCCAGTCTCTCCTTTAAGGTTCCATCATCTTCTGGGTAATGGTTTTTAAAACCGTCCAAACAAAGCTTATTTAAATAAGACCAGGCATCATATTCTTCCGGTACATCGTATTTGGGAAGCTTGGTGACACCAAACTCTATCTCCACATTGCATCGGTCTGCAATTTTTTGTGTATTGTCTATGGCCTGAGTGGCAAACGAGAACAACTTCCTCATCTCTTCCTCAGACTTGCAATAATACTGCCCGCCTTCGTAGCGCATTCGATTTTCATCTGCAACCTTTTTACCAGTCTGAATGCACAAAAGGATATCATGAGGCGCTTCGTCTTCCGCAAACGTATAATGGATATCGTTGGTCGCCACCAGTTCAATTCCTGTCTCCTGACTCATACGGACTAATCCCTGATTCACCGTCTGCTGTGACGGAATCCCATGATCCTGTAATTCAAGAAAGAAATTTCCTTTTCCAAATATATCCTGGTAATGAAACGCAGCTGCCTTGGCCTGCTCGTACATTCCACGGCTGATTAACCGGGAAACCTCTCCTGCCAGACATGCACTAAGTGCGATGATCCCTTCATGGTATTGCTCTAAAAGTTCATAATCCACTCTGGGTTTATAATAAAATCCATCCACAAATCCCTTGGAAACAATCTTCATCAGGTTTTGATATCCCTGATTTGTTTCCGCAAGAAGTACCAGATGGTAATATCTGTCTTCTCCATTGCTGACTTCCCGGTCAAATCTTGATCCGGAGGTCACATATACCTCACACCCAATAATGGGTTTTACTTCTGCTTCCTTGGCCGCTCTGTAAAAATCGATCACTCCGTACATGACACCGTGGTCCGTGATCGCTACGCTGTCCATACCTAATTCCTTGACTCTTCGCACAAGCTCTTTGATCTTACTGGAACCATCCAAAAGACTGTATTCTGTATGAACGTGTAAATGCGTAAATGCCATCTGTCGTATCTCCTTCTTTCCTGATTTCTTCTATTATAACACAAAGAAACACACCCTGAAACATTTTATCCCAACTTTTAGAGGAACGTACAAAAGACGGAGATTCCATGTTACTAAATGGAAATCTCCGCCTAACTAACTTTATATTATCTCAGATTCACTCGTGATTGCTTAAATACTTCTCAATCTCAGTAACTGCCTGTTCTTCATCTGTACCATCAGCAACGACCGTAATCTGTTCTCCAGCCGCAAGACCTAGGGTCATCATTCCCATAATACTCTTTGCATTGACTCTTTTAGATTCGATTTCTACATAGATATTGCTATCATACTGACTTGCAACCTGAACTAACATAGCAACCGGTCTGGCTTCTAAGCCTGATGCAAGTTCCACGGTGACTGTTCTTCTTACCATAATTATCCTCCTCATTCCTATGAACGAATCTATTCCATTCTGCTGCCCATACCTGTGGTGCGCAGCCGCCCTGCTAAATCACATAGTTTTCTAAGCCGATGATTCACTCCTGATTTTCCTACAGGCGGGTCAAGAGCTTCTCCAAGCTCCTTTAGCGTAGATTCCGGTCTTTCAAGTCTTTCTCTCGCGATCTCCCTTAGATTTTCAGGAAGATTATCAAGTCCTATTGTATCTCTGATATATTCTATATCTTCTATCTGCTTGACCGCAGCGGATACCGTTTTATTAATATTGGCAGTTTCGCAGTTTACCTGACGATTCACGCTGTTACGCATGTCCTTTAAAATCCTAATATTCTCAAGCTCCATTAGGGTAATGGGGGCCTCCATCACGTTTAATATATCTACAATCTGGTTTCCCTCTTTGATATAGGCCACGTAATAACGCTTTCTCTTTACAATCTTTGCTTCAAGATCAAACGTTGCAATAATATTTTTCAACTGCTCTGCTTTTTCTTCTGTCGCACATACAATTTCAAAATGATAGAATTTTTCAGGGTCACTGATAGAACCTGAAGATAAAAAAGCGCCTCTGATAAATGCTCTTCGACAGCAGGACTGTTGAATGACTACATTCTGTACTACATTTAAGTTTTCCCCAACTTCTCCATTTTCATCAAGAAGCTTTACAGCATGCAACACCCTAATGGCATCCTCATGCTCACGGATCGTAACTGTATACGTCCGGTTCTTGTTTAAATATGCGTTTCTTCTAATAGAAACATCAGTACTTATATTAAATGTTTTTTTCAATAATGTAAAGTACTTTCTTGCAACTGCTACATTTTCCGTATGAATCTTGATGGTGTAGCGGTCATCTTCGGATATCATTATTTTACCGCAAAGGCTGATGATGGCAGCCATTTCCGCAATCTGACAATGCCTTGCCGGGCTAATCTGCCTGGAAAGCTCTTCTTTTAGCTTGGAAGAAAATGACATATCTAGCCCATCCTTTTCCGTATATTGTCCTTATCAATATCCCTATGTTCTATCTTAAGCCCAAATTCCTCTCTTGGCTTAAGTCTTTCGTAAATATCCCTTGCTATGGTGATAGACCGATGCTTGCCTCCGGTACAACCAATGGCAATCACAAGCTGATTTTTACCTTCCTGTACATAATTGGGAATGAGAAAATCCAGCATATCATACAGCTTGTCCAAAAATAGAGCAGCGGTCCCATTTTGCATTACATAGTCCCGCACCACTTTCTCTTCTCCTGTTTTGTTACGCAGTTCTTCCACATAATAAGGATTTGGAAGAAACCTGACATCAAATACCAGGTCTGCATCCGATGGAATTCCATACTTAAAACCAAAGGAAAGCAGAGTAATGTATAAATTCCGGTAAGATTCGTGATTAACAAAAATCTTTTCCAGTTCCTGTCTAAGTTCCTTCGTGAGGAGCTTGCTGGTGTCGATGATATAATCCGCCTCTTCTTTTAAAAACGCAAGCTTGCCTCGTTCTTTTTCGATTCCGCTGTCAATCCGTCCTCCGGCTGCCAGAGGGTGTGCCCTTCTCGTTTCCTTATACCGTTTGATGAGAGTCTCATCACTCGCATCCAGGAAAAGGATCTCAAAGGGCACCCGGTTTCTGGACCATTCATCAAAAATCCGATTTAATACCGACAAATCTTCACCGCTTCGGATATCAATTCCCAAAGCAGCATTCGGTACCCCATCCGGATTATTCAGGGTCAGTTCTGCGAATTTTTCAATCAGAGGAATTGGAAGATTATCCACACAGTAAAATCCCATGTCTTCCAACATCTTTAACGCCTGTGTCTTTCCTGCTCCAGACATGCCAGTTATTATTACAAGCCTCACGTCATTCTCCTTTGCATTGTCAAAACTTACCCAATGTCTTTACTTCCATCTCAAGTTCTACTCCGGATTTTTCTTTTACCCGTGCTTTCACTTCTTCACACAACGCTTTGATTTCTGCTGCTGTGGCATTCCCTTTATTCACAACAAATCCGCAATGCTTTTCTGATACCTGAGCACCGCCGAGCGTAAATCCTCTAAGTCCCGCATCTTCAATCAGCTTCCCTGCAAAATAACCTTCCGGTCTTTTAAAGGTGCTGCCTGCACTTGGATATTCCAAAGGCTGCTTCTCTTTTCTTCTGCCGGCAAGTTCATCCATTCTGCTTTTAATGGAGACAGGGTCTCCTTCTTTTAATCGAATCTTGGCATCTATTACCACATATTGCATTGTTATAATACAACTATTCCGGTATCCAAGAGAAAGCTCTGCGGCTGGTATTTCCTTTACTTCACCTTCCGGCGTTAATACGCGGACAGAACGCAATACTTCTTTCATCTCAGAACCGTATGCACCGGCATTCATCACAACCGCTCCTCCCAGTGTACCCGGGATTCCTGCTGCAAATTCAAAACCGGTCAAAGATGCCTTATAAGCTTCCTGGGCAATTCGACCTAAGGATAATCCGGCAGCAGCCTGAACAATCCCTGTTTCCCGGTCTACATCACAGCCCGTTAAGCCGTCCGTTGATATGACAACTCCGTCAAACCCTTCATCTCCCACCAAGACATTGCTTCCATTTCCAAGAATGAAATAAGAAACATCTTCCTCCCGGCAGACAAGCAGCACTGCTGCAAGCTCTTTTTCATCGGAAGGGGTCACAAAGTAGGCCGCAGGTCCACCCACCTTAAAGGAGGTATGCTTTCGCATCTCTTCCCCAACTTTAATATGGGTTTTATCGGCTGCACCAAGAAGTCTTTCATATATATCAGTCATTAAACACCTCAATCATCCTGTTTTCTTGACAGGTTTGCCTGGACGCGATTATATAATTCCTGTGCCGCGTTGTACCCCATTTTCTTTTGTCTGTAATTAACAGCCGCTGATTCAACGATAATGGCCAGGTTACGTCCTGGACGTACTGGAATGGAATGACACACCACCCGGTTTCCTAAAAATTCCGTATACTGGTCTTCAATCCCCAGTCTGTCATATTCTTTATCTCTATCCCAGTCCTCTAATTTAATTACCATATCAATGGCCTGGGTATCTTTTACACTCTCTACACCGAACAGGGTCTTAACATCAACAATTCCAATTCCCCTTAATTCGATAAAATGCTTGGTAATCTCAGGAGCACTTCCAATGAGTGTAGCATCGCTCACTTTACGAATCTCCACAACATCGTCAGTAACAAGACGATGTCCTCTTTTAATTAGTTCCAGAGCAGCTTCACTTTTACCGATTCCGCTCTCTCCCATAATAAGTACGCCTTCTCCATATACATCCACAAGCACTCCGTGAATGCTGATACAAGGAGCCAGCTTCACTTTCAGCCAGCGAATGATCTCTGCCATCAAATCAGAAGTTGTTTTATCCGAAACAAGGCAAGGAACGCCGTAATGGTTGCAAAGAGCCAAGACATCTTCATCAGGCTCCTGGCTTCGGCTGTACACCAGACACGGAATCTGACAAGCTAAAAGCTTATCATACATCTCAAGCTTAATTTCTTTGCCCATCTGATTAATATATTCCTGCTCTACATAGCCGATAATCTGCACTCTTTCATTATCAAAATGATCAAAAAATCCGGTAAGCTGCAGTGCCGGACGATTGACATCTGGATGGCTTAACACTATTTTATCCGCATCAATTTCCGGTGTCAAATTTCTAAGACTCATCTTTTCGATCAAATCCGTAATCGCTACTCCATGCATGGCGAAACGCTCCTTTTTCCATCTGTTTTTTTCATACTAACACAGATTTTGTATTTTGAAAAGCTATAATGGTCAATGAAAGAAATCATAAACACTCTTTGCAGCTCTGGCATTCATGCCAGGAACCTTTGCAATCTCATCAACCGACGCTTCCTTTAAAGATTCCAGCCCTTTGAATTCACGCATAAGCGCTTTTCTCCTGTTTGGTCCAATACCTTCAATATCATCAAGAATGGACTTCACCTGTCCCTTGCTTCTTAAGCTTCTGTGATATTCAATTGCAAATCGGTGGGCTTCGTCCTGAATTCTGGTAATTAGCTTAAATCCTTCCGAATGCTTATCGATTGGGATCTCTATATTGTTAAAATAAAGGCCTCTGGTACGATGGTTATCATCCTTTACCATACCGCAGACAGGAATAGCAAGGCCCAGTTCCCGGATAACATCTAAAGCAATATTAACCTGGCCCCGGCCACCATCCATCATAATCAAATCCGGAAAACGGGTGAAGCTTCCTAATTCTTCCTCCACACCTTTTTCCTTTAACTCTTCTGCTTCTTTTAATCCATGGGAAAATCTTCTGGTCAACACCTCATGCATGGAAGCATAATCGTTGGCACCCTTCACCCACTTGATCTTAAACTTTCGGTAATCATTGCGTTTGGGTTTTCCGTTTTCGTAGACAATCATGGAGCCTACAGACTCAAACCCGCTTATGTTTGAAATATCAAATGCCTCAATGCGTTTAACTTGCGCAAGCTTAAGCCAACCGCCCACCTCGTTCATAGCTCCAATGGTGCGCAGTTCTTCTCGTTTGATTTTTTCCTTATCCTGTGACAACACAAGAGCAGCATTCTTTTCTGCCAATTCCACCAAACGCTCTTTCTGACCCTTTTGGGGAACTACAATTTTTACTTTCTGGCCTCGTTTGGCAGACAGCCATTCTCCGATGACAGTTTCATCCTCAAGTTCCGTTTGCAGCCAGAGTTCTCTGGGGATAAAGGGAGTTCCAGCATAAAACTGCTTCACAAAACTGGTTAGAATTTGTCTGTGATCTTCGTCTGCTCCAATGTTCACATGAAAATGTTCTCTGCCGATCAGTCTTCCTTCCCGAACAAAAAACACCTGCACGACCGCATCCTTTTCCTCTTTTGCCATGGCAATGATATCTCTGTCTTCCATGCCACTGTCCGTAATCTTCTGCTTTTGGGCAATCTGCCTGACGCTGTTTAATAAATCCCGGTACTCAATGGCTTTTTCATAATCCATCTCCTCCGAAGCAGCCTGCATCTTCTCATCTAGCATGGTAATCACCGGACTGTATTTCCCGCCCAAAAATTCAAGAGCCTGACTAATGGAATTGCCGTATTCTTCTTTACTTATATATCCCTGACAGGGAGCCTGGCACTGCTTAATATGGTAATTTAAGCAAGGGCGCTCTTTGCCAATGTCTCTTGGCAGGTTCCGGTTGCAGGTTCGAATCTGATACACCTTATGTATCAGCTCTATGGTATCTTTTACTGCTCCCGCACTTGTATAAGGACCAAAATATTTGCATTTGTCCTTTTTCATCTCTCTGGAAAACAGGATTCTTGGAAAGTCCTCATTTACCGTCACTTTGATATATGGATAAGTCTTATCATCCTTAAGCATGGTATTATAACGGGGACGATGCTCCTTAATCAGATTACATTCTAATACAAGAGCTTCCAATTCCGTGTCTGTTATAATGTATTCAAACCGGGCGATCCTCGACACCATCTGTTCGATTTTCACCGTCTTATTTCTACTGCTTTGAAAATACTGCCTGACCCTGTTTTTTAAGCTGATCGCTTTTCCAACATAGATAATTTCGTCTCGTTTGTCATGCATGATATACACGCCAGGTTGAGATGGCAGTTTTTTTAATTCTTCTTCTATATTAAATTCGATGTGGTCCATGGAAACGAATCACCTCAATCTTGCTCCATCGTACTTATTCTGCAGTTCCAGATGCCGCTTTATTGCGTAATATTTCTCTTCTGGCTCGGAATCTATTCTTCCGATTTCCAAAATCTCGCAAATAGCAAGAAGTTCCTCCGGAGAAAATTCATCCTTTCTATCGTAAAGAACCTCTAACTTCTCATGATACGTCCTCGCATCAAGAAATGCAAGAAGATTTTTATTTGTTTCTCTGGTTTCTTCTTTGGGAAGCTCTGACTCTTTTGGCTGAGGTGCTTCTTCTATCAATACCTTTTCAAACCGGTATTTCTGCTTTACATCGGGATATTTTTCATGATCTACTTCACTGACAAACATATCGTAAGGACGAACATACACCTTATACGTTCCATAAAGTGCCTGATATACCACCATGTCTTCTCTTGTTTCTGAATGAATTGCTACTGCTAAAATCTGGTATAATTTATCTTTAAAATGTCTATAAAAATCTCCTGGCCTCAGGTCTCTTTCCATGGCTTTCCTCACTTTTTTTATTTCCTGGAACCTCCTGTGGTTACAATCACAACATTTGGTTTTTTCCTTGTTTTACTATTTTTCTCTCCAGAGGTTTCAGGGGTGGTTTCTTCTTCCACCTGCCCTTCCAGACTATGATACGCTTCACTGCTTTTACTGCTTTCTATTGTTTCCTCTAATGGGGCTTCTGTAGATGGTCTGAGACGTTCCCTCTCTTCTTGTTCCTTTTTTCCTTCTTCCATGGAAAGCAGCCCTTCCCAGGTATAACGATTGGAGGCACTCCAAAGAATCCATTCATCGTATCCCGCATCGTAAACGGCCTGAATCTGGTCTCTTACCTCTTTGGGACCATAGGGAATGTAATGTTCCAAATAAGAAGCTGTAAAATCCTGAAGCCACGGACGGACAACTGCCTGTCTTTTTCCCTCTTTCTTGTTCTCTGAAAGCTCTTGCTTTGATCGCTCCAAAGCTGCCAATATAGTCTTATATGGCTCCATATCCGGATGTTCAATGTCAAAGTTTCCGTCGCTGTAGTGAGAAGGATAAATCATAGGACAAATATAGTCCAGATGCTCAGCCATATCCTCATAAACCTGTCCCACTCTTTGCGCATCCACCTTACTTCCTATGATGGTGCCGAATACATCGGCAGAGACAACGATATCCTGGGTGGAAAGCTTATCGTATGCATATTGGATAAATTCTGTAATGACCTCAGTCTTTGAACGGCCTTTTGTGTCCTTCTCATCAAATACAACTTCATCCATGGAGCTATCTGTAGCAAAACGAATATAATCAAACTGAACTTCATCAAATCCAGCTTTTGATGCTTCGGTTCCTACTTCAACAAGATAATCCCATACTTCCTGGCGATAGGGGTTTACCCATGGAAGCCCCTTGTTGTCCCGGTGCAAGCTTCCATCTTTATTCTTAAGGCCCCATTCCGGTTTCTTTTCTGCCAAATAAGGATCGCGGAAAGCCACGACCCTGGCAATGGTATAAAGTCCCCTGGATTTTAATTCTTTCATAAGAGCATCCATATCTTTGATGCATCGTTCTTCGGCACCGATCTCCTGGACCATAGGGGCACCATTCATGGCAAACGTAATACGCCCATCGTCATTCTTTACATCAATGACAACCGTATTGATCTCAGTCCCTTTTATCTTCTCCAGGATCTTTTCCATGCCTTCTGAACCTGCCATGTAGCCGGAGATATAGATTCCTTTCACCTTGACCGGTTTCTTCCCTGGCTGGGCAGAAACCTTAACGGCACTTTCTTCCGTCTCTTTCTTTGATGAATCTGAATCTTCTAATTCCGTAACCTTTTTGTATCTGCTGCATCCGGATGCTACTAACGAGCACACAATTACTGCCAAAAGCCATCTTTTCATAATACTCTGTTCACTTTCTTTATGGTTTAAGGTGTCGTATTGTAATAATTATTTAACATTTTACCACATTTTGTAAAATTTACCAGTTAAAAAGTTATATATGCCGGATGCAGTCCTTTTAATATCCGTTTATCTCGTATGCGATATACTCACAATCGGGCTCGTAACCAAGCTTTTTAGCCAAGGCAACGGAACCTGGATTCTGGGCATCCCAACTTGGGTAAAGCCCTCTTTTTAAACACTCTAACATCAGTCTGGCTCCGCAGGCAAGGGCCAGGCCACGCCGTCTGTAATCTGATCTTGTATCGATTTCTATTTCAATGCCACCAGGATATGCGGAGTAAGAAGATGCTCCCGATACCACTTGGTCATGCATAAGAGCTGCTACTCCAAGCCCCTTTCTGCTATAATCCTCATAACTGTCAAACTGGGAGCACAAATCTTTAGACCATGGTTCAGCCATGATTTTATGATATAGTTCTTCATCAATCATATGAAGGGAGAAAGGTTCCTTAAGTCCATTAGCCATTTTCTCCAGCTCTTCTTTTTGAAAGCCTTCCGCACTCTTCTTTATGGCATACCTTGTTACTTGTTTTGCTTTTTCCTGCCATACTTCTTCAATTTTAGCAGCCCACGCTTCATCTCTTGGGACCATAATTATAAAATCAGATTCTCTTCCCTGTGGTTTATTACGAATGAGTTCCTCACTAGGCTCCCCAGAAAAAAGACTGAAATCTCCTAGGATAATCTGACCTGATTTTGGGTTTGTTGTATCATCTGCATAAGCGCTTCCCATGACACCACCCAAGCAGGACCATATTATGGTTTCTTCCCACCCTTCAAAAAGTGCTTGTAACACTGAGGGATCCTTTAGTTTTATAACTCCCAAATGGTATCACTCCTTCTATTAAATACTCTCCCGGCAAAAACAGGATAATTCGTGATCATTCACCACACCAACAGCCTGAAGATAAGAATAAATAGTCACAGAACCTACAAATCCCATCCCTCTCTTTTTTAAATCCTTGGAGAGGTTATCAGATAGCGGAGTCTTCACAGGAAAATCGTCGTCTTGATTCACAATGATCTGCCCATCCGTAAAGCTCCATAAATAATTTGAAAAAGAGCCAAACTCTGTTTGTATCTCCATAAATATCTTGGCATTTTTAATGGCTGCCTCCATCTTTTTACGATTTCTGATCAATCCCTGATTCTGCATCAGTTCTTCCAACTTTTCTTCCTTATAGGATGCCACCTTTTCCACTGAAAAATTATCAAAAGCTTCCCGGAAGGCCTCTCGCTTTCTCAGTATAGTAATCCAGGACAGACCAGCCTGAAAGGTTTCTAAAAGTAACATTTCATATAGCTTCTTATCATCATATACTGGAACGCCCCACTCTTCGTCATGGTATTTCACGTATACTGGTGATTTTTCATCCACCCAGAAACATCGCTTTTTCTCCATTATCTTGCCAGCACCTCCGGTCCGTCTTCCGTAATTAATATGGTATACTCCCATTGCGCCGACAGGCTGCCATCGGTGGTGTAAATGGTCCAGCCATCTTTGCTGTCTTGAACCACATCTGCTTTGCCTGCATTAACCATAGGCTCAACCGTAAATATCATACCGGGCACAAGCAGCATATCCGTTCCTCTGGTACCAATATGGCTAACCCACGGTTCCTCATGGAAATCAACGCCCACGCCATGTCCTCCGATTTCTCTAACAACCGTATATCCATTTTCATAGACATATTCTGATATAACGGCTCCAATATCTCCTAAATGCCCCCAAGCTCTGCATTCTTTCAAGGCCAGGTCTAAGCTTTCTTTTGCCACACGCACAAGCTTTTCTGCTTCTGGAGTAACCTTGCCAATGCAGTACATTCTGGAAGCATCGGCATAAAAACCATCGACAATAGTGGTCACATCCACATTGATAATATCTCCATCCTTTATAATACGTTTGGGATCTGGAATTCCGTGGCACACCACATCATTAATGGATGTGCATACGCTTTTGGGATATCCTTCAAAATTTAACGGTGCTGGGATTCCTCCCAGACGAATGGTGTTTTCATGAACCAGAGTGTTAATATCCTCTGTACTCATTCCTGCCTTTATATTTTCACTGACAATATCCAGAATCTGATTGTTAATCACACCGGCATGCCTTATTCCTTGAATCTGGGCAGGTGTTTTTATCATGGAATGCTCCGGGACTTCGTCTCCCATAATCGCATAATTTTCTAATCTTTGGTCAAAAGCCAGATGGCAGTTTTTATATTTATTACCACTACCACACCAGCATGCATCGTTTCGTCCTGTTCTTTGCATTTCTTACCTCCTTCTTACTACACCGTTTTAACATGTTTAGCCGCGAATGTAAAGTGTTTCAGTCAAATAAAGGAACAAGGAAAAATCCCATGGCTTTTACCTCCTTTTTATGTTACAATTTATTGATATTAAAGGCTTAGAGTTTATGAAGGCTCAAAACAAGTAACACTATGGAGGAACAAATGAAATTTGGATTTGATAACAACAAGTATTTAAACATGCAGTCAGAGCATATCAAGGAGCGAATCGGTCAATTTGGAGACAAGCTTTATCTGGAATTTGGAGGCAAGCTTTTTGACGATTACCACGCATCCAGGGTACTGCCGGGATTTGAGCCTGACAGCAAACTCCGCATGTTGATGCAGCTTTCTGAACAAGCAGAAATTATTATTACCATCAACGCAGCCGATATCGAGAAGAACAAAATTCGCCATGACCTTGGAATCACCTATGATGTGGATGTATTCCGCCTCATTCAGTCCTTCCGGGACAAAGGGCTTTATGTGGGAAGTGTAGTCATTACTCAGTATTCTGGTCAGAAATCTGCTGATGTATTTAAGAGTAAGCTGGAGTCCATGGGAATTAGCGTCTACCGTCATTATATCATCGACGGTTATCCTAGTAATATACCTTTCATTGTCAGCGATGAGGGTTATGGAAGAAATGATTACATAGAGACGAAGAAACCTCTTGTCATTATCACGGCCCCAGGACCAGGCAGTGGAAAGATGGCCACTTGTTTGTCACAGCTCTATCATGAAAACAAGAGAGGGGTCAAAGCCGGATATGCTAAATTTGAGACCTTCCCTGTATGGAATCTTCCATTAAAGCATCCTGTAAATCTTGCTTATGAGGCAGCAACCGCCGATTTAAATGATGTGAACATGATCGATCCTTTCCATCTGGAAGCTTATGGCACAACGACTGTTAATTACAACCGGGATGTAGAAGTCTTTCCTGTACTTAGTGCTATCTTTGAAGAGATTTATGGAGAATGCCCTTATAAATCACCAACTGATATGGGAGTGAATATGGCTGGCTTTTGCATCATAGATGATGAGATCTGCAAAGAAGCTTCTATGCAGGAAATCTTAAGAAGGTATTACCAGGCACTTTTAAGACTGGCAAAGGATACCGGCTCTAAGGATGAAGTCTATAAGATTGAGCTCATTTTAAAGCAAGCGAAAATTACAACGGAGAAGCGTCCAGTGGTTAAGGCTGCCAACGAATTAGTAGAGCAAAAAGGTTCTCCTTGTGCTGCACTTCAATTAGAAGATGGTACCATTATCACAGGAAAAACAACGAACCTCTTAGGGTCCTCCGCTGCTCTTCTTCTAAATGCAGTGAAGTATTTAGGACAAATTCCTCATGACGTTCATTTAATCGCTCCCTCTGCCATTGAACCAATCCAGAAACTAAAAACTTATTATTTAGGAAGCAAAAATCCAAGGCTGCATACCGACGAAGTTTTAATTGCTCTGTCTACATGCGCGGCCACAGACCCAACTGCACAGATGGCTTTAGAACAGCTTCCAAAGTTAAAAGGCTGCGAAGCCCATACTTCCGTAATTCTTTCTGATGTGGATATGAAGATTTTTAAACGGCTTGGGGTTCACCTGACCTGCGAGCCATTATACGAGGAAAATAAACTTTACCACTAAAGATACAAAAATGCGTTTTGACTGGTTATAAAAACCAATCAAAACGCATTTTCGCTTCCTGTCGCTATATAAATATTACGATCGCAGTTTCATGATATTACAGCCTTATCAGCTTTCCTCATGACTTACTTGTTTCTCTACAAGACCTTTTACTTTGGTTCTATCCAACAAAAGGGCTGCAGCCAGTTCTCCATAAAGAAGCTCCTGAGCCATATTATAATAGAAATCATCTTTGGCGGTACTCTTTTTGCCTTCTGCCAATCGTTTCTGCTTTTTTAAATAAAGCGTCTTGATGATCTGCATCCAGCCACTACCTTCGTTACGCTGCATGATTTCTTTATATTTGCCTTCCCTCTGCCTGTCATCAATCACCCAAATGGTCTCAATCTCTGGAATCTGGTCAATGAGTTCCAATGCCTCTTCTTTGGTAACAGCAGGTCTTATGGCCGCCTTTTGATTGTCTACCGGTGTATAAACCGCGCTGTGCTGCTCTTCGTAAAGCGGCTTAAGTGTGTAATAAAGCCGATCTTCCTCAGCTGCAGACATAGCAAGACATCCTATGGCATTTACTTTACAAATACCATGGGTACCATACATAACCAGATCGTTTACCTGAAACATAATGCACTCCTCCTGACTGAAAAACAACACAATACTGCCAATGTTACAACTACTCTACTATAATTGTAACACTTTTAGCGGGGTTTTGTCAGTGTTTTTTCAAATTTCGGACATTTTCGTGAATTATTACCAGATACAACCCTTGTATTATTCGTTCAATTTCAGGATAATTGCCATAGAAAACAATACATACTTCCAAACTTTCCCAAAATGTCAGATTTTTATAAGTTTTTTTTATAAGATTTTTTAGTTCTTTTTTGCTGCCAGCTTAACCGCTGCGCTTGCACCTACTCTGCTGCATCCTGCATCGATGTAAGCTCTTAAATCTTCCAGAGTACGAACACCGCCTGCTGCCTTAATTTTTACATCTGGCCCGATATGTTTTTTAAACAGTTCAATATCTTCTAGAGTTGCACCAGCAGTACCAAATCCAGTGGAGGTCTTAATGTAATCAGCTTTTGCTGCAGTCACTGCCTGACACATTGCAATCTTTTCTTCTTCTGTCAGATAGCAGGTCTCAATAATAACCTTTAGGATTTTATCTCCAGTCTCTTTCTTTAACTCTTTGATCTCTTCTTCTACCTTGCCGTACTCGCCATTTTTAACGTCCGCAAGATTAATTACCATGTCTACTTCTGATGCGCCATCTAAAATCGCCTGTTTCGTCTCCAGAACTTTTGACTCTGTCACACTATAGCCAAGAGGGAATCCTACTACCGTACAGATATTAAGAGTTGGGAACTCCTCGTGTACTCTTTTGATATAACAAGGAGGAATACATACAGATGCAGTTTTATATTCCACTGCCTCCTTACAAAGTTCCTTAACTTCTTCCCAGGAAGCAACCGCTTTTAATACCGTATGGTCTACGTAGCTTAACATTTCTAAATCAGTCATTTAATTTATTTCCTTTCTTCTATATCAGACGCTCTACGCCTGATTTTGTGATTCTTGCATAAATAAGAGGCTCTGCTACTGGCTTATCATCACCGATGATAACGGCACTTAAGAATTCTTCTAAAGAGGCGGAAAACAATTCTTCCTTTGAAGTATAAAGCACTGCCATTACTTCTCCCTCAACCACGCTCTGGCCTACCTTTTTAAGAATGGCGATACCAGCCGTATAATCTATTTCACTTTCCTTTGTTACTCTTCCCGCTCCAAGCATGGAAGAAGCAATGCCACACCGTTCGGTATCCATATGGGTGATATAACCGCTTTTTGGTGCTATGACCTCACGCCAAAAAGGTGCCTTTTCAAACAGGGAAGTATCCTTTATGACAGAGGAGTCGCCTCCCTGGGCTTCTACCATGGCCACCAGACGGTCTAAGGCACTTCCATCTGCAATGGTTTTTTCTGCCAGTTCTCTGCATACTTCAAGGCTTCCTTTTCCTGCCAGATAAAGCATGCCGGATGCGAGCTGCAAGCACACTTCTGTAAGATCCTCTGGCCCTTTTCCCTTTAAGGTTTCGGCTGCCTCGATGACCTCTAAACTATTTCCAATCAAACTTCCAAGAGGGATATCCATATTGGTGATTAATGCCATAGTTTTCTTTCCTGCATGCTCCCCAATTGCCACCATCTTTTCAGCCAAAGTGATGGAATCTTCCAGAGTTTTCATAAATGCTCCGCTTCCTGTTTTCACATCCAAAAGAATGCAATCACTGCCTGCTGCCAGCTTTTTGCTCATAATTGATGCAGCAATTAATGGAATGCTTTCCACCGTTGCCGTTACATCACGAAGGGCATACAGCTTTTTATCCGCTGGAGCCAAATTGCCAGACTGTCCGATTACAGAAAGACCGGTGGCATTCACCACTTGGAAAAACTCTTCTTCTGTTAGAGTAGTTCGCATACCAGGAATGGATTCCATCTTATCAACCGTTCCTCCGGTATGACCAAGTCCTCGTCCAGACATCTTTGCAACCTTAACTCCGCAAGCGGCAACAATGGGTGCCACCACTAAGGTAGTCTTATCTCCCACACCACCAGTGGAATGTTTATCCACCTTGATCCCCTGAATCGGAGACAAATCTACCATATCCCCGGAATGAGCGACCTGGTTTGTCAATACAGCCGTTTCCTTATCACTCATTCCATTTAAATAGATAGCCATCAGCATGGCTGACATCTGATAGTCGGGAATCTCACCCTTTACGTAACCATCTATCATAAAACGGATTTCTTCTTCGTTTAACGTTTCTCCGTTTCTCTTTTTTGCAATTACATCATACATCCTCATGGTGTTCCCGTCCCCTCATTCTTTAATTGGATTTTAAACTGTCATTGGTAAATCCCATTGGGAGTATCTCCCTTAAGGTGTAAACGGAGGTCTTATCTCCGGCTCCCAGAATAATTTGAAATTCGTCCGGATCGCAAAACTCTGCCATTACTTGTCTGCAGACTCCGCAAGGAGCACAAAAATCTCCTTCTTTTCCACATTTATTTCCTACAATGGCAATGGCCTCAAATTCTTTGACTCCCTCGGAAACTGCTTTGAAAAAGGCAGTTCTCTCTGCACAGTTTGTAGGAGAAAACGAAGCATTTTCAATATTGCAGCCACGATAAACCGTTCCGTTTTTCGCTAAAAGAGCTGCTCCCACACAAAAATCCGAATATGGCACATATGCCATCTTCTGTGCCTCATAGGCCTCTGCTACCAGCATATTTTTCGTAGCTTCACTCAGTCTCATAGGCACCTCCTATTATTTTGCTACTTGATCTAAAAAGCTCTTTCCTGCAATGTCACCCTTTACATCAAACAAGTCAAGAACGGTTGCCGCAATATCTGCAAACGTGTCTCTCGTACCAATAGAAACACCTTCCTTAATTCCTTCTCCATACATGAGCATTGGAGTATACTCTCTGGAATGGTCTGTACTAGGAGTTCCTGGATCGCAACCATGGTCCGCGGTGATGATTAAGACATCATCTGATTTCATGCCTTTTATAAATTCACCAAGCTGCACATCAAAATCAGTAGCCGCCTGAGCGTATCCCTTTACATCGTTGCGATGACCGTATACCATATCAAAGTCTACTAGATTCACAAAACAGATGCCTTTAAAATCGTCTTTCTGTGCTTCCAAGGTCTTAACCATACCGTCGTTATTATTGACGATTGATGTGGTCTTATCAATTCCTTTGCCTGCAAATATATCGTATATCTTACCAATACCGATGGTATCATAACCAGCCTCCTGCAAACAGTCAAGCATGGTTGTTTTTGGCGGAAGAAGAGAGAAATCATGGCGATGAGGTGTTCTCTTAAATTCTGGATGGCTTCCATCAAATGGTCTTGCTATTACACGGCCTAAGGCGTGTTTTCCAGTCAATAATTCTCTTGCTATCTTGCAGTAACGATAAAGCTCCTCAAGAGGAACTACATCTTCATGTGCTGCAATCTGGAATACGCTGTCTGCGGATGTATAAACAATCAAGTCTCCTGTCTTTACATGTTCCTCGCCAAAATCGCGGATGACATCTGTCCCGGAATATGGCATATTGCATAGAATTCCACGGCCCGTCTGCTTTTTAAACTCAGAAAGGATTTCCTCTGGGAAACCATTGGGGTATGTGGGAAGAGGCTCTTCGGATATAATTCCGGCGATTTCCCAATGACCTATGGTGGTATCTTTTCCCTGAGATCTTTCGGTCAAACGTCCATAAGAACCAATAGGGCTTTCTTCCTTTTCTCCTGCAGTTACACCGTCTATGTTAAACATTCCTAGTTTTTTTAAATTTGGGGTGTAAAACTCTTTTGCCTTTGCTATGCTTCCAAGTGTGTTACTTCCTTCGTCATGAAATTTAGCTGCATCTGGTGCTTCTCCGATTCCAAAGCTATCCAGTACGATTAAAAATACTCGTTTTGTGTCTGACATAATAATACCTCCTGTTACGAAAAGGGATTGCTTTGCAATCCCTTAAACGAATCAAATTTTTTCAAATCTTTCCACATCTGTTACAAATATCGTAGCACCGCCCAGTTCAACTGTCGTTGGCATCATCATGAAGCCAGATGAGACAGATGCTAAGTTTGGCGCTGGTACATTATATGTTATTTTTTGGCGTTTCCCACAGGTATCTTTGATCAGATCAATGACCACTTCAACCTGTTCGTCTTCTGTACCTATCATCAAAGTCGTATTGCCCTTTTTTAAGAAGCCGCCTGTAGTGGCAAGTTTTGTCACGCTGTACTGGTGTTCATTCAGTGCATCGGTCACCCGGTTTCCATCATCGGAGCTTACGATAGCATAAATTATCTTCATATCTACCACCTCACTTTTCATTTGGCAAAACTGCATTTATTAGATGGTTCTATTATAAAGCATAATCAGGAAAAATAAAACAACCAATCCTAAAATTTTTATAAGTTTTCTGTTAATAAGCAAGATATCGCATTTTATAAAGAAGCTTTTGATAAATTCTTTCCTTCATCCATGGTTCATTGACTTCCTTTAGGCAGTCCTCCAGTTCAAACCAGCCGACTGCACTGTTTTCATCTGCCTTATTACGAATGGGCAACGCATCATCTGCTTCTAATAAATACGTTATATTTAAATGGAGATGAGAAGAAACATAAGTGCCTCTTTTTTCATGACCGTCAACCGTAAGAATCTCTAAGGAAAAAATATCGTTTGTCACTGGCTTTACCTTGCTAATTCCAGTCTCCTCCATCGCTTCCTTCATGGCGACACAAAGCAGATCCTTTTCCCCGTCTGCGTGTCCTCCGGTCCATGCCCAGGATCCATAAATATTGTGATATGCCAAAAGTACTTTTTTATGGGACGGATTCACGACCCAGCCAGAGGAAGATATATGTGCTTGCTTGTTTTCTCTGTAAAAACAGGCGTCTCCTTGTCGCAAATAATCAAGGATCAATTCCTTATCACGCTCTTCTTGTTCATTATAAGGAGAAAAATTCTCTACAGATTGAATCAACTGTTCTCTCTCATTCACGTTCTTTTGTCCTCTTTTCATCGTTTTTTTAGCATACTCTACCGTCTTAGGGATATATTTAAGTGAATACATAAAACGAGGTATCATATGAAATTATCATCACTTGTATTTGCAGATCCTTCTCCATGGCCTCCCATAGAGGTGGCATCAAAAAATGAACGGTACGGCTACGCCATACTCTCAAACATTGGCGCCTCAGTTTCTGAAATGTCTGCAATCAGCCTTTATGTCTACAATAGTATCATAACAAAAAATTATTTTTTTGAAATTGCAGAATGCTTTCACAAAATCAGTGTTGTCGAAATGCGCCATTTAAATGCATTTGGAGAGCTTTGTGTACAACTGGGAGTAGACCCCAGACTATGGAGCAACCAAAACGGTCGCATGAACTACTGGTCTCCTGCTTACAACCGTTACCCAACCAGAATTGGAGAACTGGTGACCAACGCGCTTAACGGGGAGCTTGAGACCATAAAAAAATATCAGGCTCAGGCTCAATGGATTGACGACTGTCAAATTCAAGCCATTTTAAACCGGATTATCGCTGATGAACAGTGTCACGTAGCCATATTCCGGCTTATCCTGGCTGAGTTAAACGGCGAATGCCAGATTCAATCCGCCGAATGCGGTGAATCAGAAGTTGAAGATGAAGCAGACATAACCGAAGATGAATATGAGCCATTATAATGCAATGTTTTTCAGGAACGCCTGGGCTTATTCTGTCTTTATTTCCAGGCCTTCCTGATATGCCTTATCCATCTTGTGTCTGGCCTTTCGGTTTTCTACTGTATCAAAGATGATGGAGAAATCATACCCCTCTGGATATAATTTTTCTGCTGGAACCAACAACTTTATTCGCTTATGGTTGATCCATATCTTTTTATCTGGCAACTGGACCTGCAGCACACCCTGATCGTTAACCGGCTTACATACAATTCCTTTTATCTTGTCGGGATATACACAGACACTGTCCCCAATGGTAAACTTATTCTGTAAATCACTTTTAAGCTTCGCGCTTTGACTGATTCCTAACTGCTTATCTATATGAGTCTGCTTCAGCCCTTCTTCTATGACACGTTCAAAATCCCCCTGTTCCAGACTCCCCCATTCTCCATAAGCATACTTTCTGGCTCTATCTATCATTTGTTCCGTCATTCCAAGCCGCATTGCTATGGCCAGTGCACAACTTTCTCCTGCTTCTCCAACCTCCATACGGTATAGGGGTTTTAGGGTTTCTTTATCAAATGCCATTCGTGCATTGGTGATTCCTTCCCTTTCCCTAGCATAAGTCTTTACCTCCGGATAGTGGGTTGTCGCAAGAAACAAACATCCTTTCAGCCTGAGTTCATCTAAAATGGCGATTGCAATTCCCATGCCTTCCAAAGGATCCGTTCCAGATCCCAGTTCGTCAAGAAGTACCAGGCTATCTTTTCCAACCTCTTTTAAAATCTCCATGACATTTGTAATGTGCGCAGAGAATGTAGAGAGGTTTTCTGTAATATTCTGGCCATCACCGATATCACATAACACTTTCCGGTTCATGCAAAGATCCGCTTCCACACATGGTACATGAAGTCCACATTGTGCCATAAGGCAAAACAAACCAACGGTCTTAATGGATACGGTTTTCCCTCCTGTGTTTGGTCCTGTGATAACGATCCCCCGTTCTTTTCTCCCCAATTCAAAGGTAAGGGGTACCACAGTGTTTGGTTCCATAAGCGGGTGACGTCCCTCAACAATCCGTATCACCTGTTCCCTGTTAATTGTTGGTTCTACGCCTTTCATCTCCTGGCTCAACCGGCCTTTGGCAAAGAGAAAATCCAGTTTATCCAGATATCGTTTGTTTTTCTCTAATACCGGAAGATTTTCTTCCACCATTGCAGTCAGGGTATATAGAATTCTCTTAACCTCATTCTCCTCATCAATCCGCAATCGTTCTAGTTCTTCATTCATCACTGCAATTGCCGAGGGTTCAATAAATAAGGTGGCACCTGTTGATGACTGCCCGATTACGCTTCCAGGCACAGAGGATTTATAATCTTTTTTTACAGGCAGACAGATTCTTTCATTCCTTATGGTTACGTAAGAGTCTGAAAACCAGTTTTTATTCTTTCTTAAAATAACCTCTGCTTTTGTCCTCAATCGTTCTTCCAACCTGCCGATTTCCTGACGGACATTTTTCAGGAGTTTACTAGCGTGGTCCTCAACTCTTCCATTTCGTATGCTTTCTCGAATCATCTCTGACAAATCCGTCATGGGATCCAGTTCAAGTTCATAATAAGGAAGACTTAGCTCCAAGTACTTGCACCGAATCAAGAAATCCTTCAACCGCTTTACACCAGTTAGCATAACACTAGTTTCCTCCAGCTCTTCTGCCAAAAGGCAACCGCCCTGCTTCGTGGTTGTTATTATAACAGTAAGGTCTTTCATCCCCACTGCTGGTGGAAGCCCCATGTGATCCAGTATAATTCTGGCTTCCGTGGTGTCTCTCAGATTCTTTTTCACTTCACTTTCCATATGGATGGGCGTTAAAGTCCTGATCTGTTCTTTTGCTGCTTCTGTATGGGAAAAGCTTTCTAGTTTTTCTATTATCCGATTAAATTCCAATGTTTGAAATGTATGGTTCATGTCTTTCTCCTTGATTTTAAATGATCGATAAGATTCTAAAATCCATGGAGCGTAAATGCAATTAGCCTTACAGACAACAAAAAACCTGGGAGATCACAAATCGACATCTCACAGGTTATAAACCTAATGTGTCTGTTCTGTATCTTCATGGGCAAAACAGGTACACTAAACAAAGGATAAGCCGACACGCTTTCCTTACGTGATTCCTGTTTTCTCTATAAAATTGCTTTACGCTCCATGTTTAGATACAATTAACAAAAACACACATCCTATTCTTTTCTATTCTTTCTTCAATATAACATACGAATTCATTGCGGTCAACGATATTTTTTAGTATTCCACCAATCTGCTAACATAAGGATTTCCTTCTCGTTTAGACAGTGGCTTATGGTACCCGACTTCATACGCAAAAGGCATTCTCTATAATCCATCCACAGAACGGACTCTACTTCGAAAGGATCAAGAATCAAGTCAGTTTCCTCTACTGTTTTTTCATAGGCATACACCTGACTGACCTCTTGGTTAAAGAACGTCCTTCCATAAAACTCCCTTTTATCAAATTCACTGCGAAGACCTACAAAGTTAAGTTCCTCAGGCAATGCCTTGATTCCAAGTTCCTCTTCTAATTCTCTTACTGCCGATTCCAGATAGTCGCTTCCAGCGGTTAGGTGACCTGCCGAAGAAACATCATAGCAGCCTGGATAGGAGTCCTTATTTCCGCTGCGCTTTTGCAGTAAAAGATCAAATCCTTCTTTTTCATTTGGCCTTATAATCCAAACGTGGGCGGTGCCATGAAGAATCCCTTCCCGATGCATAAAAAACCTTGCCATCACTCTTCCAGTCAAGCTCCCGTCTGGTTGTCTTTCATCTAGAAGTTCCAATGATTCTCCGTTTAATATAGCTGCAGATAGACACTGTCCCTTATATACCAGCTTTAATGAAAAAAATGGAATATCATCTTTTAATAGTTCAAAAAAGATCAGATCTCCTTCCCATAAGGGAAGCTGTCCCGTTTTTTCTTTGGGAACCCATTCCAAATGTCCTTCATTGCATTCTACTAAAGTTCCTTCAAATTTGTCTGAAGTATACAAAAACATATAATCATCTGGATACGCATCGGATACAAAGGTCACAATTCCTCTCAGTTGGTAAGAAAGAAGGGTTAATCCTGTTTCCTCTTTTACTTCCCTTAAAAGACATTCTTCTGGACTTTCCCCAGCCTCTAGATGTCCTCCCACCCCAAGCCATTTATCCTGGTTTATATCGTTTTTCTTCTTAATCCGGTGCAGCATCAGATAACTGCCTTCCTGCTCCAGATAACATAAGGTTGTAAGGTTTTTATGAGCCATCTGCTCTCTCCATTCCATCCTGTTCCGTGATTACAGCATCCATGTTAATCTCTTTATCATGATATGTATCTTCATTCCCTACGTCCCCAACCTGTATTTGGACTACGCAGTTGGTCTTTTCCTCTTTATATAATACCGGCACACGATACAAGCCTGGTGTGTTCCAATCACATTGGGATAAATCAAAACTAAATTTCGTATAATCATAGAGTTTCTTAGAAAAATACCCATCTGCCTTTAAATCCAGAGCCTCGCCAACATTGGTTTTTGCGTAGAAGGTAGTTGTGATATTCTTATCAAATATGGGTTTTGTCCTGTTTTTCAATATCTGAGTCAACAAAATCATTGCCGCTGCCACAGCAAAGACTCCAGACAGACTGAGGCGAATCCATTGTTTTCTTTTATTTTGTTCCATATTCTCCTCCATACTCATCTTAGTTTCTTATTTATATTTCAAATGTAAAGCCATTTGGCTTTGATTTCCCTCTTATTAAGAAAAAGCCTGACTGCAGGTTATCTCTATGATGACTGCAGTCAGGCTGGATACCTAAAAATCAACCCGGCTGATCCTTATTTACTTGCTTTTTTCTCTGTGACCAGCAAAAAAACCATCGGCATCTATCTTATCACAGATTCTTAAGAATCACCTTTCTTGTTCCCTTAAGATTTTCTGAATATTGCATGATTTTTGTTCCGACACTTCTTAAATCCTTGACGGATACGAATCAACATACAATCTGGTGGCAAAAGAATCGGGCCGTTCGTTATCAGGTACTTTTCCATCTTAATTTAGTATATCAATTAAAGATTACCATCTACAAGCGGCAACAATGCCTTTCCATTATCGTTAAGCATCCATTGCCTTACATTTACAGTTCAACAACTAAGATACTGTGATTCACTGCCCACTAATATTATATGTCTTTTCCAATCCCTCAGTGTCCAAGGATACCTTTTGATGTTTTGTTTGCTTTTTTAAATCATTAAACTGTGGAAAAAGGATACACCAGAAGAAACAAATCATATGCAAATTAGTGAGTTTAGAACAATATGTAGCAAAATACACCTATAATCAAAAATCTCCATCTTTTGAAAGAATTAGAATAACCTATCTACATATATTTCGGAACATTCTGGATTTTATTAAGGATTTGGGCGATATTTTTATTGAATTTACCAAATATTTTTCTTTGGACTAATTATTAGAAAAGACACATTGGTAGCGTTTATCAATAACAACTATGGATTACAACCGAAACCATGTTATTATGTCTTCAAACCAATCAAATATTTACAAACAAAAAAGCCCAGCCCATGATGTGATATACATGAGCTGGGAGATGTTAATATTTATATTTACAGGATTCTTATACTTATTGTTTCTCAGAATAAATTTTCATAGCTTTGGATAAAAAGACAGATAATCCTTCCCCATATTGATCAATGTTTTTTAAGAAGCGTTCATCTTTTACATATAACTGTCCCAATCCTGCAAATGCTTCCAGTGAATAATGATAGCCAAAGTTTTTATTGAAAAATTGGTACATCTTATCCATAGCCTCTTGAGCCAAGGGGGAATCTGGTTCTTCCAATCGTATCTTACCAAGCTCTCGAAACAGTTCCTCCATATTTTCTGCCACTGCATTCTGTTCCTTGGAAGACAATGAGTTGATTTTAGCGTTGTATTCATTTATCGCTTCTTCCCCCCAAAGGCGGCGTGCCTCCTCCTCATAAGGATTATCTCCCATTGCAAATCCAGCAAATTTTTCTTTATGCGTCATTTCTTGTTCTCCCTTCCACGACCTTATGGTCTTTTCCAGCGTGTCCAGCATGGCGTCGATTCGTTCCTTTTCATGCAAAAGATACTTTTTCTGTAGAACAAACGCCTTGTCCCGGTCAAAACCAGGGCTGGTCAACATCACTTTGATTTCTGCAAGAGAAAATCCACAGGCTTTAAAAAACAAGATCTGCTGCAGCATATCCAAATCGTTTTCTGTATATTCCCTGTAATCATTATCCGGATTCCGACCAGGGCTTAACAGCCCAATTTTGTCGTAATGATGGAGCGTGCGCACACTCACCCCGGTTAAAATTGCAACCTCATTGGTGTTCATTGGATTCTCCTCCTTGCAATTTCAATCATATGGTATTACGCAGCGTAGGAGTCAAGAGATTATTTTATTTTTTAGTTTTTACACTTTGCTGCATCAATTGCCAGCACTACCATAAGAGCCAGAAGACTATCCTGTTCTTCCATAACATCAATGATATAGGTATCCGTAAGACGTAATAACTGCTTCTCTATAGTAGCTACTGTTCTTCCAGTGGAGGATAGTATGCTGTAATCCCACTCCAGAAAACTTCCCTCCACACGCCAGCCGTTACAGTCTACAGAGAATGAAGGCTTAAAGAAGGTAAATTCTTTGCGTATGGTTCCCTTGGTCTGCCCATTTATCTGGATATCAAAACAAGGCAGAAACGTTATAATTCGCTCATTTAACGTTGCCATATAATTGTCGTAGCGATCATATACTTCAAGTTTGTGACCCCAGGCCAGTTTTCCTATAACTGTGTATACAGTATTTCCATTTTCATCATAAATATCATAACTATCAAGCCAGGAAAATAAGCGTTGTTTAAACATTAATTTCATAGAATATTACATTCCTTTCATAGTGATGCCAAAAGTTATTGCTTTATCTGCAAGACATTGGCTGCCTTTAATAAGTAATTTATTCTTATATGAATGCAGTTGCTGATTTCGACTGTTTTTAGGCCTTTATGGTTGCCTGTATTCTTATTATAGCAGATTAATGACTTTTTACATACTTTCTTTGATACGTTATTAATTCTATCTGAACTATTTTTCAGGATGACTTTATAAGAAGAATTAATTTCTAATACAGTTCATGGATGCTCTTTAGAATAATTGCAGACAATTCACCTCCACAAATAACAGCAAACGCCTGATTTGTAACATAATACGCTGATTTGTAAGAAATACATATTAGATAGAAGCAGATTATATGACGATAATTTTTTGACATTTCTCTGAAATTATAAGTATGGTTACACAAATGCAATATTGCTCATAAAATATATAAGCTTCACATTTATAGGTACATGTCTTAAATATTATGGAATGGAGGATTTAATATGGCTAATAGTGCGCTTCAAATAGAGCTAAATACAGCTACGACTGTCGCCACAGGCGCAAATGTTCTATTTGATACCATAGTCTATTTATCTGGGGGAATAACCTATAACCCGGCCACTGGTGTTATAACGTTTACAGAGGCTGGGAGGTTCGTAATTGATTGGTGGCTTGCCACACAATCCTCTCAATCTACAAATGGGGCATCTTTTGCCCTATCATCTTCACAGGGAGATTTTCTGGAAGGGAATTCTCCTATAAAAACCGGTGAAGTTTTTGGTATTGGAATTATTGAAGTTACAACAGCTCCAGTTACTGTATCACTGGTAAACATTAGTAATGCACCAATATTCTTCTCAACCATTGTCCCGTTAAAAGGATCCTTAGTTGTTGTAGAAGATGATATCTCTGGTGGAGCAACAGGTGGTACAGGACCAACTGGAGATACAGGACCTACTGGCGCTACTGGACCTACCGGTGCTACTGGTGGCACTGGACCTACCGGTGATACCGGACCGACTGGTGCTACTGGACCTACCGGCTTGACTGGACCTACTGGCGATACTGGACCTACCGGCGATACTGGACCTACTGGCATTACAGGACCTACTGGCTCGACTGGGCCGACCGGTGATACCGGACCTACTGGCGATACTGGACCGACTGGCGTTACCGGACCTACGGGTGCTACTGGACCTACCGGCGATACTGGACCTACCGGTGACACTGGACCTACTGGTGACACTGGACCTACGGGTGCTACTGGACCTACCGGGCCAACCGGTGATACCGGACCTACTAGCGATACTGGACCTACCGGACCTACGGGTGCTACTGGACCTACCGG
>CAURSM010000027.1:0-41905 GCA_963528005.1 uncultured Eubacteriales bacterium | reverse complement strand
CCCTGCTTTTGTTCCTATGAAGATTAAGGAAATCGCAATACTCCTGGATGTTCCAAAGGATCAGAGAGAGGATTTAAAAGAAGTGCTGGATTCCCTTCTTTCAGAAGGAAAAATTGGTATTTCGCAAAGAGGAAAGTATGGGAAACCAGACATTAGTTCTATAAGTGGTGTATTTTTCGGTCACGCCAAAGGGTTTGGTTTTGTTGCAGTTGAGGGAATGGAGCAGGATGTATTCATTCCAGAAGAAAAGACCGGAGGAGCACTTCACGGAGATACCGTGCTTATTTCCGTAGAGTCAGAATCAGGGAATGGGAAAAGAGCAGAAGGCCGGGTTCTTAAAGTGGTAACCCATGCCAATAGTGAGATTGTTGGATTTTACCAGAAAAATAAGAACTTTGGTTTTGTAATTCCAGATAATCAGAAGTTGGCAAAGGACGTGTTTGTGCCCCAGGGAAAAGATATGGGAGCAGTAAACGGTCATAAAGTCGTAGTTAGGGTAACTGACTTTGGAGGTCCTGGACGTAAGCCGGAAGGTGTTATTACAGAGATACTTGGACATGTGAATGATCCGGGAACTGATATTCTCTCAATTGTCCGTGCTTATGGACTTGCAGAGGAGTTTCCGGACAGTGTCATGAAGCAGGTTGCTGCCGTTCCTGATGAGATAGATGGGAAGGACATGCAGGGCCGCCTGGATCTGAGAGAGCTTCAGACCGTTACCATTGATGGGGAAGATGCCAAGGATCTTGATGATGCAATTACCATTACAAAGAAGGGGAACATTTATACTTTGGGAGTCCATATTGCGGATGTAACGAATTATGTAACAGAACGCAGCCCACTTGATGAAGAAGCATTGAATCGTGCAACCAGCGTATATCTTGTGGATCGTGTGATTCCTATGTTACCCCATAAGCTGTCAAACGGGATCTGTTCCTTAAATCAGGGCGAGGATCGATTGGCTTTAAGCTGTATAATGGATATTGATGAAACTGGAGATGTTGTCTCTCATAGAATTGCCGAAACCGTGATTAATGTTGACAGAAGAATGACATATACAGCAGTGAATGCCATTGTGACAGATCATGATGAAGCCGTTACCGAGGAATATGTTGCTTTTGCACCTATGTTTTTCCTCATGAAGGATCTGGCAGATATTCTTAGAGAGAGAAGAAAAAACAGAGGTTCCATTGATTTTGACTTCCCAGAGACCAAGGTTATTCTTGATGAAAGAGGAAAACCCATTGAAATCAAGCCTTACGACCGCAATGCTGCAACGAAAATTATTGAAGATTTCATGTTGCTGGCAAACGAGACTGTGGCGGAGGATTATTTCTGGCAGGAGATACCATTCCTGTACCGGACTCATGATAATCCCGATCCGGAAAAGATGAAAGGTCTGGCGACTCTGATTAATAATTTTGGGTACTCCATCCGGTTTCATAATGGAGAGGTTTATCCAAAGGAAGTACAGAAGCTTTTGGCTAATGCAGAGGATACACCAGAAGAAGCTCTTATCAGTCGTTTGGCTCTAAGGTCTATGAAGCAGGCTAAGTATACCGTGACCAATACAGGACATTTTGGATTGGCTGCTAAGTATTATACTCATTTTACATCCCCGATCCGAAGATATCCGGATCTTCAGATACACCGGATTATCAAAGAGAATTTAAGGTCTGGTTTGAGTGAGAAACGAATCAGCCATTACGATAAGATATTAGGTCAGGTTTCCGTTCAGTCTTCTGCCATGGAAAGAAGAGCTGACGAGGCGGAAAGAGAGACCATAAAGCTTAAAAAATGTGAATACATGTCTAAATATATCGGTGAAGAGTTTGATGGAGTAATATCAGGGGTAACAAACTGGGGACTTTATGTGGAACTTCCCAATACCGTAGAAGGCATGATTCATGTAAACCAGCTCCAGGATGATTATTATCATTTTGATGAAGAACATTATGAATTGGTGGGAGAAACCACAAGAAAGACATATAAGCTTGGTCAACCCATACGAGTTGTTGTAGAAAACACAGACAAGCTTTTACGTACCATCGATTTTGCACCAGCGAAAAAATTATAAGAAAAATTACGCACAGGGATTTAATTTTGATAAGTCAAAGTTAAATCCCTTTCCTTGTCACCATATCTTGTCTTAAGAAATAAAACTGATTCCAGGAAGGCCTTGATTTGCCAGTTGAATCCGGTATAATGGGGGAAACCGGATCGTAATATCATTTTATCCTTGGAAAGGGAGGTTTTCTATGGCAATTGTTGTAAAGAAGTTAGTTAAAAATGCATATTTCCTATATAAGATGGAATTGGTTGCCGGTGGAAATGGAATGAACAATCTGGTGCAATGGGTTCATATTATTGAGGATGATGCAGTAAGTCCCTTTCTCCATGGGTATGAGCTGGTATTTACAGCTGGTATTTTAAACCAATCGGATCACTGGCTTCTTGATTTTGCAAAAAAGTTAAATCAATCAGGTGTCAGTGCTTTTGTAGTTAATCTAGGACCTCATACCAGAGAGATTCCAAAGGAAGTGGCTGCATACTGTGATGAGGTGAATATGCCTCTATTTACCATTCCATGGGAGACACGAATGGTGGATATGACACGGGATTTCTGCCGAAGAATCATGCAAAATGATAATGTGGAAAACACGATGGCGACCACCATTAAGAACATTATTTTTAATGTTGGTGATCTGGAATCTCAAATCTTACAGATGGAGCGTTATGGGTATAAAAGAAGTGACTCTTTTTGTTTTATTAGTTTACTGATAGAAAAAAAGGATATTACAGAATATGAAGAATATATGGATCGGTTCACAATATATGCAGAAAAAACTGCCAGAAGGATTCATGAATTATTTATTTCCTTTACTTATAAAGAAAATCTTGTGTTTGTATTAGTTGCTTATACCGATGAGGAAATTGATATTTTTGTAAAAGACTTTTTTGAATCTGTAAGAAGAGAAAAGAGTGAATCCTTGATTCATATGGGAATTAGCTCCAATCAGCCTGGAATTTATAATCAGGAGCAGAATTTCGAACGATCTTTTTCTGCAATGGAAATGGCACAAAAGCAGAATGAAAACGTACTTTATTATGATAAGCTGAGTATTTATAAAATTCTGTATGCGGTAAAGGAACGGTCTGTTTTAAGAAGCTTTTACAATGATTCCATTGGTCTATTAGAGAAGTATGACAGAGAGAATAAAACCGATTTGGTTTCATTATTAAAAACATATCTGGAAAATAACGGTAGCCTTCAACTGGTATCAGAAAAAATGTACATTCACCGTAATACCGTAACAAACCAGTTAAAGAGAATTGAAACTATTACCGGATTTAATCCCTTGGAATTGGAAGATAAGGTGAAATTATATTTAGGGTTCTATATTCGTGATATTATCTGATCCAGTCACAGGATGCCCTTTCGTCCTTTGTTTATGGTCTTTTTTTAGCAGTTTAACAGGAAAGTGATTGTGCACATGCACAAATATCTTTGTTCAACTGTTGGTTGCAATCCCTGTTTGACTATGCTTATAATACTACCATGTTAGACGCAGAAGGAAATGCAAAAAAATAATGAATGCAGCGACGATGCTACCAAAAGCCATCGGTCCGCTGCTTTTTTTGTAGGAGGAAATGATAATGAAGGGTGAAGAAATAAGAAGCACATCAATGGAATATAACTTACAGTCCTGGAGCAAGCAAAAGAACATTAACCCTATTCCAGTAGAAAAGGCAGATGGAATTTACTTTTGGGATTACGATGGAAATCGTTACAGCGATATGTCCTCACAGCTTGTAAATATGAATCTTGGGTTTGGAAATCAGAAGATTGGCAACGCAATCAAAGAACAGGTGGATCAGTTTTGTTTTATTGGACCCTCGTACGGTGCGGAATCAAGAGCCACCCTTGCAAAGAAGATTATAGATCTAATGCCTGATAACATGGGGAAGGTTTTCTTTACCAATGCAGGTGCAGAATCCAATGAGAATGCTGTGAAGATGGCGAGAATGTTTACGGGAAAGAATAAGGTCTTTAGTCGATACAGAAGTTATCACGGCTCTTCCTTTGGAGCAGGAAATTTAACTGGAGAGCCAAGAAGATATCCATTAGAGCCGGGGGTTCCAGGATTTATCAAGTTTTTTGATCCTTATATATATCGGGAAGCAGTTACATTTGATTCAGAGGAATCGGCTACACGTTATTATTTAACAAAGCTGGAAGAACAGATTCAGTACGAGGGGGCAGACAGCATAGCGGCAATTGTAATGGAGACGATTACTGGATCAAACGGAATACTGATTCCGCCAAAAGGTTATATGCCAGGCGTTCGCGCCCTTTGTGATAAATACGGAATCTTAATGATTTGTGATGAGGTCATGACCGGCTGGTGCCGCACAGGAAAGATGTTTGCATTTGAGCACTTTGATATTAAGCCTGATATTGTAACCTTTGCCAAAGGGGTTACCTGCGGATACGTTCCTCTTGGTGGAGTGGTTGTGAGTAAAGAGATTGCTTCCTATTTTGATGAGAACTTATTATCCTGTGGACTTACATACAGCGGCCACCCACTCTCTTGTGCAGCCGGCGTTGCATGCGTAGATTATTATGAAGAAGCTGATATTTTAGGAAATGTAAATAAAGTAGGTCAGGTTCTTGGTGAAACTCTGGAAGAGATGAAGAAAAATCATCCATGTGTGGGAGATGTTCGCTACATTGGTCTATTCTCAGCAATTGAACTGGTAAAGGACAAAGAAACAAAAGAACCACTGGTGCCTTATGGAAAAGATCCAGAGGGTGTTATGGGAAAAATAGCAGGTCTTTTAAAAGCACGAAAGTTTATGACTTATACCCATGAAAATATGGTATTAATTGCACCTCCCCTTATTATTACGGAGGAACAGCTTAGAGAAGAACTGATGAAGATGGAAGAGGTACTTACGATTGTTGACCAGGAACTTTTATAATTAGTTTAGAAAAGGGGTGGATTATGGCGACTCAATTTATGTTACCAGGAAGAACAATGTTAGGCGCTGATGCATTAGAAAGCAGTGAGCATGTAATCAAAAGCCTGGGAAAGAAAGCATTTATTGTAACGGGTAAAATTGTAACAGAGACAGGTTTGGTCTCTATTCTTACGGGATACCTTGACAGATGGAAGATTGATCACCAAGTATTTAATGATATAACAGGGGAACCAACTGATGAAATGGTTCTTGCCGGAGTGAGTGCCTATAAAGAGTCCCAATGCGATTTTATCATTGGAATTGGCGGCGGCAGTCCTCTTGACAGTGCAAAAGCAATTGGAGCAATGACCGCATTAGAGGGCAGTATTTCTGATTATATGGGCGTAGAAATGAAAGGGGAGTTTCCGTCCCTGGTGCTTATACCCACAACTGCAGGAACTGGTTCAGAGACTACAAAGTTCACTGTTATTAAGGATACGAATAAAGGAATCAAAATGCTGTTAAAAGGCGATGATTTGCTCCCAAAGGTTGCAATTATTGATCCCAAATTAACCGTAACAGCTCCAAAAAGCATTACGGCTGCCACCGGCATGGATGCCTTGACTCATGCAGTAGAATCCTATATATCCAGAAAAGCAAATTCTCTGACGGATACCTACGCATTATCCGCGATTCGGCGCATCTTTCAGTATCTGCCCCTTGCCTATGAAGATGGCTCTGATATGAAAGCGAGGGAAGAGATGGCAATTGCCGCATTTGAAGCCGGAGTCTGTATCAACAATGCATCGGTAACCATTGTACATGGAATGAGCCGGCCGATAGGTGCGTTGTTTCACATTCCGCATGGGATTTCCAATGCAATGCTTATCTCAGATTGTCTTTCTTATGTAGCAGATGGCTGTTACGATCGATTTACTGATATGGCAAAAGCAATTGGAGCTGCCAAAGAAGAGGACGACGAAAAGGAAGCCTGCGAAGCGTTTTTAACTGCACTTGGTAAGCTGTGTGGTCAATGCAATATCCCCAAAATAAAAGAGTATGGAATCCAAAAAGAGGACTTTGAAGCCGCTTTTGATAAGATGGCAAGCGATGCTATGGCTAGTGGAAGTCCGTCTAATACAAGAAAAGAAATAGGCAAAGAGGATTTAATCAAAATATATAGTAGATTGTTTTAATCATGAAACTTCCTACGAATCGTAAGAAACTTACAAGGGTGTAAGGCGAAAGCTTTACACCCTTGTCTGCATAACAGGAGGACTTAAATGGTGAACGTAGTGAATTTTGAAGAAGAATTTAAAGAAAGAGACGCATCCCTTCCAAGAGAAACCGAAATTATAATCGAGAACTTAAGTGTGAACTTCCCTGATAAAGATGGGGGAGAACCGATTGTAGCCCTATCAAACGTGAATTTAGAGATCAAACAGGGAGAATTTATCTCTCTTTTGGGGCCATCTGGATGCGGAAAAACAACCTTACTTCGGACCATTGCTGATTTACAGGAAAAGACGTCAGGAACCATATCCGTTCGAGGACTGTCACCAAGAGAGATCCGCCTGCAAAAAAAATACGGCATCGTGTTTCAGTCACCAGTTCTATATGAATGGCGAAGTGTCCGAAGAAATGTATGCATGCCCATGGAATTACTTGGGATGCCAAAGAAGGATCGGACAAAACGAGTGACAAAAATGCTGGAGCTGGTAGGACTGATGGAGTTTGGAGAAAAATATCCTCATGAATTAAGTGGTGGTATGCAGCAGAGGGTTAACATTGCAAGAGCCCTGGCAATTCGTCCGGAAATCCTTTTGATGGATGAACCATTTTCTGCCCTGGATGAGTTTACAAAGGAGAAACTTCATGAAGATCTGCTTCGTATCTGGCAGAAGACCAATAAAACGATTTTATTTGTTACACACAACATTCAGGAGGCAGTTTTTCTATCAGACAGGGTAGTGGTTCTTTCTCCTCACCCTGGCCGTGTATCCGCAATTGTTGATATTGATCTTCCAAGACCAAGACCGATACAAATGAAGGAAACCCAGGAATTTAATGCCTTGGTATCAAAGGTAAGAAATAGTTTTGAGGGGGTATGAGTATGATCCAGATCAAAAAGATACTTTCCTCCAAATATATGGTAACCCTTGTATGGGTATTAGGTCTTATCCTCATATGGGAGTTAGGCGCTACGGTGGTAGAAGGCACAAAGCGGTCTCCTGAGAATGTGTTACCCCATCTTCATCAGATATTGGCTTCTGTGTTTACTACCAACAAGGTCAATGGGACTCAGACTGCGTTTCAGATCGTCTTAAGCAATGGTGGGATTACTCTTTTACGAGCAGGGATTGGTTTTGTGATTGGTGCAGGCTTAGGGTTCCTTCTTGCATTAGTAATGAATCTGTTCTTGCCAGTTGAGAAGATATTATTTCCATATCTGATGATGATACAGATGATACCGATTCTTGGTATGGCTCCGATCGTCCTTGCGATTACAAAGGATATTAATAAAAGCCGTATTATCATAGCTGCCATACTGACCTTTTATCCGGTGGCCACCAATACGCTGGCAGGGTTTAAATCAGTAGAGAAGGAAAAGCACGAGCTTATGTATTCTCTTGCAGCAAGCAAATTTGAGATATACCGTAAATTATTAATTCCAGCATCTCTGCCTTATTTTTTTACGGGACTAAAAATATCAGCACCCATGGCCATTACAGCAGCAATCCTGGTTGACACGTTACAGGGTGGTGCAGGGCTTGGAACGGTACTTTCCCAATCCTTAAAACATGCCACTACCATATATATTTTCTGGCAGATTGTATTTTTAAGCGCCATGATTGGTATTTTGAGCTTCTATCTTATGGTTTTACTGGAGCAGGCAATCTCTCCATATAAGAGAAAGAAGAAAAAGTAGGAGGAGAAAATATGAAGATAAAGTCTGCAACAACTGTTTTGTATCCAGTCATATTTGGTATCCTTTTATTGATTCTTTGGCAAACACAGCTTTTGCACAAGTTACTGGGAGCTGACACCTTTGCCCTTCCCCTTCCGGGCAGAATCTTAAGGATCATATTTGATAATGGACCGACTATCATGGAAAACATAAAAGCAACGGTTATAGTTTCCGTGGGGGGCTTGTTCTTTGGTTCTATCTTAGGATATTTACTGGGAATCATTGCAACGGTATTTCCAAAATGGGGAGCAGGAGGTCTAAGCATCGCATCGGCCGTCAGCGCGGTACCTATCATTGCCATTGCACCCATCTTAAACAATTTAACAAAGGATTTTAGTGATGTTGCCAGTATAAGAAGTATGTTTGCAAAGACAATCGTGGTCACCATAACCTGTACAGCAGCTATGAGTATTAATGCATACAGAGGTTTAAATGAATTAAAGCCTTACTCCCTTGATTTAATGAAAAGTTACGCAGCAAGTAAATTGACGGTCTTTTTAAAGCTAAGAATTCCTAACAGCGTCCCCTATATATTTGTTGCCTTAAGAGTCAGTGTTCCTGCCAGCATCATCAGTGCACTGGTCAGTGAGTATTTTGCTGAATTTATCATTGGAGTTGGCAGACAAATCAGGGAAAATATCGTGCTTGCCCAGTATGCGACAGCCTGGGCATATATCGTAGTAGCATGTGCCATTGGAATTATTATGTATGGCATACTACTTGCTGCAGAAGGAGCTTTGCTAAAAGGTAGGAAATAAATCATTTAACACTATTTTAGAGGAGGAATTATTTATGAAAAAACGAACAGGAAGCTTAACCGCAGCAGCATTAACACTAGCACTGACAACCGCAGCATTATCTGGCTGCTCAGGTGCACCGGAAAAAGAAACCACAACAACCACGACAGTAGCGGAGAGCACAACAGGAAAAGAAACTAGTGCAGCAGAAGGAACAAAGGGATCGGTAGGTATAGGCAATTATTATTCCGCAGACGCCAAGGCCAAGGACATTGTAGAGGATGCTGCTAAAAAAGGGAAAGTGGGTAACTGGGGACTCGGCAATGAATATGAGGTTCAGGCACTTTTAAGCAAATACGGTCAGGATACCGCTTTTTTAAGTCAGGCATTTGATATGGATGGGTTTGATGACGATTCTATTTTGTTAGCTTCGGCCATGACCTATAATGAGCTTGGTCTTATAAAGAATACATATCAGGGCGGTTATGGATATGGAGATACTGTGAGCTACATTGATATGAATGACGAAGGTGTGGCCATGTTAGAAGATAACATCTTTACAACAAAGGAATTTGCCTCTGCAAATCCAAACACAGTGAAAGCGTTCGTCAGTGCCTCTATGAAAGGCTGGGAGTATGCCTGTGCCAATCCAAAAGAAGCAGCAGAAATCGTCTTCAATGCAGGTTCTTCGGTTTCCAGTGAACACCAGGCTTACATGGCAGAAGAAGTAAAGAAATTAGTAGAAACGGATACCAAGGGAAATAAGGTAACTGAATTAGGAAAATTAGATGATGAGGCACTGCAGCAGACCCTTGATTTAGCTAAGAAATACATCAAATTAAATGACAGTGCGGCGGCAGAGAAGTTACAGACTTTAACGTTAGATGATTTCCGGGATGCATCCTATTGGAATGATGCAAAAGACGGGAGCAATTTGGGTAAACCAGAAAAAACGGATGTATCCATTCAGTTAAAATGGCTTCCTCAGGCTCAGTTTATGGGATATTACGTTGCAGCAGCAAAAGGATATTATAAAGATGCCGGCTTAAATGTAACCATTACACCAGGCGGCGGAGATATTGGTGAAACAACAGCTGTAAATTCTGGTCAGGTGGATTTCGGTGTCACCTGGGATGCCAACCTTATAGCTGCCAATTCGGGAGGTATGAATTTAATTGCAGTGTCACAGGTTTATCAAAGATCAGGCTTAGTGCTGGTATATAAAAAGAACAAATAAGGACGTATCCGTTAAGGAGGTATGACATTGGACTTATTAATTAAAAATGGAACGATTGTAACTGCAAAAGAAACATATAAAGGTGATATTGCAGTAAAAGACGGTAAAATTGTATGCATCGGAAACGATTTGAACATGGAAGCGAAAAAGGTCATTGACGTTGCTGGTAAGTTAGTTTTGCCAGGGGCCATTGATGTCCATACACACCTTGCAATGCCTTTTGGAGGAACGGTTTCTGCAGACGGCTATTTATCTGGAACAAGGGCAGCCGCTTGCGGAGGAGTTACGACTGTATTTGATTATCCCATTCAGAGAAAAGGGAAAGGTATTGTTGAAACGGTTCAGGAAAGAAAAGATATGTGTGATCCCGAGGCTTGTGTAGATTATGCATTTCACTGTTGCATCACAGATTTAAACGGAGGAGCTATTTTAGACGAATTCAAAGAAGCAGTAGAGTATGGAATCACCAGCTTTAAATGCTTTCTAGTTTATAAAAAGGAAGGCATGATGGTGGATGACGGAACTCTGGTCCGAATCTTAAAAAAAGCTAAGGAAGCAGGGGCCATCACAAATATTCATGCTGAAAATCCGGATGTAATTGATTTAAACATTGAGCAGTTTAAGGCAGAGGGGAAGACCTCGGCTTGGTATCACTATTTAAGCCGACCAGAATATGTGGAGGCAGAGGCCGACAAACGGGCCATACACTGGGCAAAGTCCGTTGATGCACCTCTTTACATTGTCCATATGGCAGATAAAGAAGGCTTGGAAGCGGCAGTTGCTGCAAAAAGAGAAGGTCATAATATTTTCATTGAAACATGTCCCCAATACCTGGAATTTACCTGTGATGTCTATAAAAGAGAAGATGGAAGAAACTTTGTATGCTCTCCGCCAATGAAAAATCAGGAAAGTCAGGATGCCATTTGGAAAGCAGTTATGGATGGGAGCATTGATACGGTAGCTACCGATCATTGCCCCTTCCAAAGTTATGAGAAAGATTGGGGAAAAGATGATTTTACCAAGATTCCTAATGGGTGTGCTGGTATTGAAAACTTATATCCTTATATGCTTTCCAAGGCAAATGAAGGTAAGATAAGCTTTAACCGTGCAGTAGAATTATGCGCAACTAACCCGGCTAAGATTTTTGGATGTGCTCAAAAGGGATCTTTAACCGTTGGGAAGGACGCAGATATTGTAATTTATGATAAAGAAAAAGAGTTCACTATATCCGTTCACAACATGCATTCTGATTACGACCATACCATATGGGAAGGAATTAAGGTAAACGGCTATCCAGAACAGACTTATGTAAGAGGACAATTGGTATACGACAATGGGGAGTTTATAGGAACTCCGGGATATGGATCCTTTGTAAAGAGGGAACCTCAAAATTATGACTTGGAGTGATTACATGAATTATTTATTATATAAGGAAACTTCTCTTTTAGAAGACGCAGGTGGCTGCCTATTATGCAATGAGGCGTCCTGTACCAAGGCTTGTCCTTATGGTTTAGAGATAGATAAGATAATTCGGTGTTTTCGCTTTGATAATCAGGCTGGGGCGATCAACCGTTTACAAGATTCCCTTCCTTGTAATGATTGTAAGGATACCCCATGCTTATCTGCTTGTCTAAAAGGAAAAATCAATACCCCAGTCCCAATACCAGATATGTTTGCAAAGCTTGCCACTTATGAAAAGGAGGAATGTCTGGAAGCAGATCTTTCCATAGATTTTTGTGGAATCCCATGTGAAAATCCATTCTTTTTATCCTCCTCTGTGGTAGGAAGCAATTATGAGATGGTAGCAAAAGCCTTTGACATGGGCTGGGCAGGTGTGGCTTTTAAGACCATTGGGACCTTTGTGCCCGAAGAGGTATCTCCTAGATTCGATGCACTGAAAAAAGAAGCGCTTCCCTTTGTGGGTTTTAAGAACATAGAGCAGATTTCTGATCATACCTTGGAAGAAAATCTGAGCTTTATCAGAGATTTAAAAAGGGATTATCCGACAAAAGTGTTTGTTGCATCCATTATGGGTCAGACCGAGGACGAGTGGACGTACCTTGCTAAGGTGGTGACGGAAGCAGGGGCAGACATCATTGAATGCAACTTCTCCTGCCCGCATATGGCAGCCAATGGCCTTGGTTCAGATGTGGGTCAGAATCCAGAGCTTGTCACCGCTTTTACAAAAGCAGTGCGAAAAGGGACCCATCTTCCGATTTTGGCAAAGATGACTCCCAATCTAGGAAATATGGAAGTTCCAGCCCTTGCAGCGATTCAGGCGGGTGCGGATGGAATTGCAGCCATTAATACCATTAAAAGTATTATGAATGTGGATCCAGATACCTTTGTCTCAGGCCCTTATGTAAAGGGCAAAACAAGTGTAGGCGGCTACTCAGGAAAAGCAGTAAAGCCCATTGCACTCCGCTTCATTCATGCCATGAAAACTCATGAGGGGCTCGCTCATGTGCCAATCAGCGGCATGGGTGGGATTGAGACTTGGAGGGATGCTTTTGAATTTATGGCACTTGGTTGCGAAAATATCCAGGTTACAACTTCTGTCATGCAATACGGATATCGGGTCATTGATGATATGATAGAAGGAATGAAATACTATTTAAGCTCCCATGGCTATAAAGGAATCAAAGAAATCGTTGGAAAAGCGCTTGATTATACCATTCCTGCGGATGAACTTGAAAGGGATTCTATTTGCTATCCTAAATTTGACCGGAATCAATGCTTGGGTTGCGGAAGGTGTTATGTATCTTGCTATGATGGCGGACACCAAGCGTTAAGGCAGGATGAGATGACTAGAAAACCAATTATGGACGGTAAAAAATGCGTGGGTTGTCATTTGTGTGCTTTGGTATGTCCTGTGGGAGCAATTACACAAGGAACCAGGGTAAAAAAGGCGGCAAGACCATCGTGATATGGTGAGAAAACGGTTATTATTCATGCATAAAAGGAGGTAAGGAACATGGTTCAATGTGATTATGAGAGAATGGAAGACAAGATAAAAACTTTTAGTCAGTTTGGGGATACAGGTAAAGGGGGGATTACAAGATTTTCCTTATCAGAGGAAGCCGTGACTGCAAGACGTGAATTTGTAAGGAGAATGGAAGAACTGGGTGCAGTGGTTACAACCGATGATATGGCAAATGTTTATGCGACTTTTGCCGGGACGGAAGATTTGCCAGTGATTTACTCCGGTTCTCATATGGATTCCGTTCGTCAAGGTGGAAATTATGATGGAATCTTAGGGGTATTAACGGCGATGGAAGTGGCCGAAACCATTGTAAAAGAAAAGATTCCCCATAGACACCCCATTACGGTTATCGTTTGGACCAACGAAGAAGGCGCCAGATTTGAACCAGCAATGATGTCTTCCGGGGTAATTTGCGGAAAATTCAAGAAAGAGGATATGTTGGCTTCTCAGGCAAAAGACATACCTGGCTATACCTTTGGAGAAGCTTTGGAAAAAAGCGGTTTTATGGGAGAGGAAAAGAATCGCCTGAATCCATCTAATACGAAGGCTTTGGTGGAACTGCATATCGAGCAGGGGCCAGTGCTAGAGGCAGAAGGCATTGATATTGGTGTGGTGGAAGGTGTTTGCGGTATGATAAATTATGAGTTCACCTTTACCGGGCAGGCAGGCCACGCAGGCACGACTCCCATGAAATACCGTAAGGATGCTCTTTATGCAGCAGTAAAGACCATTCAGTATCTTCACGATGAACTGGATCAGCTAGACGGAAAACTGGTGTATACCACTGGTAAGATCTCTGCTCATCCAAACATTCATACCATTATTCCAGACGAAGTTAAAATCACTTTGGATGCAAGACACCAGGATCCCGAGGTAATTAAGCAGGTATTGGCTGTCATTAAGAAGATCCCGGGTCTGGTAGAAAATTGCAAGGTAAGTTATGAAGAGGCCTGGTCTCGTAAGACCGTTAGCTTTACCTCGGAGTTAGTCGATTACGTAGAAAAAAGCGCACAAGAATGCGGGTACACCAATCGAAGGATCTACAGCGGGCCAGGGCATGATGCGCAGTTTGCCATTGATCTTGTTCCAACTACCATGATATTTGTGCCTAGTGTTGGTGGGCATAGTCATTGCGAAATAGAATATACTCCCGTAGAAAATTGTTTAAAAGGAGCCAATGTGCTCTTAAATACTATTTTACATATTGATAAGCAATAAAACCAGGTAAAAGGTCCTCCCCGATTCATACTGAAAGGTATGGCAATCAGGAAGGGCCTTTTTCGGTGAAAATGATCATTAAAAGGGCATGATACATCAAAAAATAACCCTATTATCCAATAGACCTTTACTTAAAATAAACTATGTAGTATCATAAATGAAACGTAATTACGGAGGTTAATTAAAGTGGAAGATAAAATTAAACTCATAGCCAATAATAAGAAGGCATACCATGACTATTTTATTGATGAAAAATATGAGGCAGGCATAGAACTGGCAGGGACTGAAGTGAAATCTTTGCGTATGGGAAAGTGTAGTATCAAGGAATCTTTTATAAAAATTGAACGAGGGGAAGTGTTTGTGTATGGCATGAACATCAGCCCTTATGAAAAGGGGAATATTTTCAATAAAGATCCCCTTCGTATCAGAAAACTTCTTCTTCATAGAATCCAGATTATTAAACTGGATGAAAAGATGGCTCAGAAAGGGTATACCTTGGTTCCTCTCCAGGTTTATTTAAAAGGAAGTCTGGTAAAGGTAGAAGTCGGTCTTGCCAGAGGTAAGAAGCTCTACGACAAGAGAGAGGATATAGCCAAAAAGGATCAACGAAGAGAATTACAACGAGACTTTAAGGTAAGAAATCTATAATAAGAAAAGGAGAAGCGGATGGCTCTATATGATTATGTTGGGGCAGTAAGAAAGGGACGCAGACAGTATCAGACTTCTGTGGCAAAAGGAGAGTATCCCTATCTTCCGGTTCTGGACGACATCTTATCCTATACAGATATTGTGTCAGAAGTAAACCTTGGGATTATGGACATACCTCTTGAGAAGGTAATAGGAACGAAAACGAAGGGGCGTACCACCGCCTTTGCCAATAATTTTATGCCCCTGTTATCTGAAAAATCAGAGTTTGGGGCTAAATGGGCATACCTCTATGATCATCAGATTCAGGAAGGAATCCATGATCCTATTGTGGTATACGAATTTATGAACCAGTATTATGTCCAGGAGGGAAATAAGCGGGTAAGCGTACTTAAATATGTAAATGCGTTTAGCATAGCTGCATCTGTTATTCGTATGATTCCAAAAAGAACGGATGATCTTGACAATCGTCTTTATTATGAATTCCTGGATTTTTACCAGGTTTCCTTTAACTGCGATATCTGGTTTAGTAAAGAAGGAAGCTATGACCGGCTTATTAAGGCCATGAATAAAACCCCTGGTGAGCAGTGGAGTGATGAAGAAAGACTTGTCTTTAAGTCGTCATACGATCGTTTTTCCAAGGCATTCCATGCTTTTGGTGGGGATGATTATGATATGACGTGTTCGGATGCTTTTCTCGTTTATGTGGAGCTGCTTGGTTACCGCGCGGTGAAGGACCGTGTGGAACGGCAAATGAAAAAGGACCTGATAAAGATAAAGGATGAGCTTCTTTTGGCTTCCAGAGGCAATAAAATTGCGTTATTGGAGCAACCACAGGAAGTAGACGATATCCCAGATAGCAATCCACTCAAATTTATCAACTGGCTGCTCCCTGTCCAGATGATTGAACCTGAGATGCTAAAGATTGCTTTCATCCATTCAAAAACATCGGAGACTTCAAGCTGGACTTATGGACATGAGCTGGGAAGAATGTATCTGGAACAGGCTTATGATGGAAAAATAGAAACCATGTCATTTTTCCATGGAGATTCAGAAGGAGAGACTGCAAGAGCCATGGAAGAAGCACTTTCGGCTGGCTGCAATATGATCTTTACCACAGCTTCCCAGATGATTAATGATTCTGTGAAGACGGCGATCGATCACCCGGAAGTTAAGATTTTCAACTGTTCGGTAAACATGTCTTATTCCTCCATTTGTACTTATTACGGCAGAATGTATGAATCTAAGTTTTTGATGGGAGCCTTGGCGGCTTCTATGTCTCAGGGAGATAAGCTTGGATATATTGCTGATTATCCAATCTATGGAACCTTGGCGAACATCAATGCATTTGCTTTGGGAGCAAGAATGATAAACCCTTATGCTGTGGTTCATCTGGAATGGTCCAGGGTGAAAGGCAGAGATGCCCATGAAGAGCTTGAGAATGAAGGAATTACATTCATCTCAGGAGATGATATGATCACTCCAAAGGCTCCTACCAGAGAATATGGTCTATACCAGAAGCTGGGGGATGGGACTCTTAAGAATCTAGCAACTCCCATCTATCACTGGGGAAAATTCTATGAAAGAATTATTAATATTACCTGCCACGGCGGGACAGAACGAAAAGAGTTAAAAGGAAAGCAGGCCATCAATTACTGGTGGGGAATGTCTGCGGATGTAATTGACGTAATCTGCTCACAGAGCCTTCCTCATGGAACACAGCGCCTTTTAAACTTTTTGAAACATTCCATACGCGCAGGAAGCTTTCAGCCTTTTGTAGGGACTATTTATTCTCAAGACGGCAAAATACAGTGTGAGGAAGGGGAAAGCCTAACTCCAGAAGAAATTACAACCATGAACTGGCTGACAGAGAATATTGTTGGTAAGATCCCAGAGTATGAAGAACTAACGGAAGAAGCTCGGTCCCTGGTACGCCTTCAGGGCCAGACTATATACGATAATTCAGAGATGGAGGAACAGGAGCGTGAAAATTCTGGTATTGGCGGATCATGAGTCTAAGTCGCTTTACGAATTTTACACCCCGGAAAAAATAAAGGATGTTGATATCATAATATCTTGCGGAGACTTGAGACCGGAATATCTATCGTTTTTTGCCACCTTTTCCCGCGCGCCCGTATTTTATATTCGTGGAAATCATGATTGCCAGTATATGCAATGTCCGCCTGAGGGCTGCATCTGCATTGAGGATGATATTGTTACTTACAAAGGAATACGTATTATGGGGCTTGGAGGATCGATGGAATACATTCCAGATGCCCCCAATCAGTTTACAGAACGGAAGATGGAACAAAGGATTCGCCGTATGTGGTGGAAGCTTAAAAAAAACAAGGGGTTTGACATCCTAGTCACCCATGCTCCAGCATACGAACTCAATGATTTGCAGGACCTTCCGCATAAGGGGTTCTCTTGCTTTAAGACTTTAATGGATAAGTATTCTCCTCAGTATTTCCTTCACGGTCATGTTCACGCCAATTATGGAAATGCATTTAAGAGGAGGGACGTCTATGGCAATACCACCGTCATAAATGCGTATGAATATGTAATTATTGATTATCCAGAAACGGATGAATGCGCAATGGACAATGTCATGGAGCAGTAACATAGTCTCATATCTTTGACACTTTGCCATGGTATAACTTTAAATTATAATACACATTCCTTTTAATTAATTGACAAACAGAAGTTAGGTTGCTATGATTAAAATCACTATACAAAAAGGCAGGGATAGGGATGGAGAGAATTGTTTTATCATTGTTAGTTGATAATACTTCCGGCGTTTTAAGCCGTGTGGCCGGCTTATTCAGTCGCCGAGGATATAACATTGAGAGCCTGACCGTAGGTGTGACTG
Organism: uncultured Eubacteriales bacterium; assembly: GCA_963528005.1. Taxonomy (GTDB): domain Bacteria; phylum Bacillota; class Clostridia; order Lachnospirales; family Lachnospiraceae; genus Lacrimispora. Next base: position 24,286 of record CAURSM010000027.1, on the reverse strand, counting down.
CAGACGAGAGATATTCAAGAATGACTGTAGTGTCCATTGGTGATCAGGAGATTCTGGATCAGATTGAAAAACAGCTCAGAAAGCTAGAAGATGTAAGGGATATTAAGGTACTAAAGCCAGGAAGCTCAGTCTTTCGGGAACTTATTTTAGTCAAGGTGAAAGCCAACTCTGCACAGCGACAGGCAGTAAGTGCCATAGCTGATATTTTCAGAGCTACTATCGTTGATGTAGGCAGGGAATCCTTAACCGTTATGCTGACTGGAGATCAGTCAAAGCTTGACGCACTCATTAACCTGCTTGAAGATTATGAAATTCTAGAACTTGCCCGTACGGGTCTAACTGGATTATCCAGAGGATCAGACGATATCCGTTATCTGCCATAACCGCAATTAGCTAGCTAGAGGTATTGCCAAAGGCGGACAGAGAGTCGTCGGCATGGTTCCTTTAACAAATATAATACGAGTCAATCAATGAGGAGGAAATATAAGATGGCAAAGATTTACTATCAGGAAGACTGCAATTTATCCTTACTGGAGGGTAAGACCATTGCAGTAATTGGATACGGCAGCCAGGGTCACGCCCATGCACTTAATTTAAAGGAGTCCGGCTGTGATGTCATTGTAGGACTTTATGAGGGAAGTAATTCCTGGGCAAAAGCAGAGTCACAGGGCTTAACCGTATATTCCGCAGCTGATGCTGCAAAGAAAGCTGATATCATCATGATCCTCATTAACGATGAGAAGCAGGGAGCACTTTATAAAGAATCCATCGAACCGAACTTAAAGGATGGGGACATGCTCATGTTTGCCCATGGTTTTGCAGTTCACTTTGGACAGATTAATCCTCCTAAGAATGTTGATGTAACCATGATCGCACCTAAGGCTCCTGGTCATACCGTGCGTAACGAATACCTGGTTGGAAGAGGAACACCATGCTTGGTGGCTGTTCACCAGGATTACAGCGGAAAAGCAAAAGACAAAGCCCTTGCATATGCATTGGCACTTGGCGGCGCAAGAGCTGGTGTTTTAGAGACTACCTTTAAAGATGAGACAGAGACCGACCTTTTTGGTGAGCAGGCAGTATTATGCGGCGGTGTATGTGCACTTATGAAAGCTGGCTTTGAGACACTTGTAGAAGCTGGATACGCTCCTGAAAATGCTTATTTTGAATGTATTCACGAGATGAAGCTGATCGTTGATCTGATTTTTGAAAGTGGCTTTGCAGGAATGAGATATTCTATCTCCAATACAGCAGAGTTTGGTGATTATATTACTGGACCAAAGATTATTACCGATGAGACAAAGAAGGCAATGAAGCAGGTTCTTACCGATATCCAGGACGGCACCTTTGCAAAGGACTGGTTATTAGAGAATCAGGTAGGCGGAGCTCACTTCCATGCTATGAGAAACAAAGAAGCATCTCATAAGCTGGAGCAGGTAGGTTCAGAGCTTAGAAAGCTTTATAGCTGGAACGATGGCGGAAAGATGATCGACAACTAAACTGAAATAAATAAAATGAGCTTTTATTGGTAATCAACCAGTAAAAGCTCATTTTTTGTCAAAAATAGAAGCTGTTTCTTCTATATAAGATTGTGTTTCATATTGGTCTTCATTGCATCCAGGAATTTTTCCATTGATGTTGACATTCCAGCCGGATTATATGCAAAGCCAACCGTTCTTTTATTAATCTCTTTTTCTAGTGGTACCAAGACCAGGTCACCCGTGTCAAGCTCCTTCTGAACGAAATCCTTAATCACACATCCGATTCCCATACCTATCTTAGCAAATTCAATGAGTAAATCCATGGTAGTCACTTCTAAGAACTGATTGGGTATTAACTGGTTCTCATTTAAATACTCATCGATATATTTTCTTGTCATATTATTCTTGTCCAAGAGAAGAATATTTCCTGTTTGAAACAGGTCCGCATCTTTACCTTCTCTTAAATATAGGTTGTTTAAATATGACTTTGTAGCAACAAAGGTATCCTGAATCTCCATAACCGGTGTAAACAAAAGAGGGCGGCGGTTGGAGGGCTCAGCAATCAATCCCAAATCAATCCTTTGTTGTTCCAGCATGTTCACCGTATGAGCGGTGGATTGGCTTTCAATTGTAATTTTAATATGAGGATACTTCTCAATGAATCCTTTTAAATAAGGAAGAAGAATATATTTGCATAACGTGTTGCTGACACCAATTCTTAAATGACCGATATGAAAGTCTTTAATTCGTTTTAGTTCCTGCTCCCCTTGTGCCAATGCCTCAAAGGCGGCCTTTGTGTGATTATATAGAAGCTTTCCTTCATCCGTAAGCTGAACACCTCTTGAATTCCTTATAAAAAGAGAAACATCGAGACTTCCTTCCAGCTTACTAATGGATTTACTAATAGCAGGCTGGCTGATAAATAGTTCTTTTGCAGCCCTAGAAATATTACCGGTTTTTGCAACTTCATAGAAAATCTTATACTGGGACAAGTTTTGCTCCATGTTCATATCCCCTCTCATCCTATAACTAGTTATTATGTTAAATATTCATATTATGTATTTCTATTATATCAATAAGTATGCTAGAATGTAAAGCAGTAAAATGATAGAGGTTCTTACCAAAAAGAACCAACAGGAGGAAGCAGACTATGGGAATGACGATGACCCAGAAAATTCTGGCAGCTCACGCGGGGCTTGATGAAGTTAGAGCTGGACAGTTAATTGAAGCTGATTTGGATCTGGTATTGGGAAATGATATTACAGCGCCAGTTGCCATAAAAGAGATGGAGAAATTTAGCAAGGAAACAATTTTCAATAAAGACAAAATTGCCCTGGTTATGGATCATTTTGCACCAAATAAAGATATAAAGTCTGCGGAGAACTGTAAATGCTGTCGTGATTTTGCGGCGAGACATGAAATTTCCAATTATTTTGATGTTGGAGAGATGGGAATTGAACATGCACTTCTTCCTGAAAAAGGATTGGTAGTTTCTGGAGACGCAGTGATTGGAGCAGATTCCCATACCTGTACCTATGGGGCATTAGGAGCTTTTTCCACAGGAGTGGGCAGTACGGATATGGCGGCTGGTATGGTAACTGGCAAAGCCTGGTTTAAGGTTCCTTCCGCCATTCAATTTAAACTGATAGGGAAACCCTCAAAGTGGGTCAGTGGAAAAGATGTGATTTTGCATATCATTGGAATGATCGGCGTGGATGGGGCTCTTTATAAATCTATGGAATTTACTGGAGAAGGAATTCAGAATCTGACCATGGATGATCGTTTCACTATCTGTAATATGGCCATTGAGGCTGGTGGAAAGAATGGAATTTTTCCAGTAGATGACTTAGCCATTCAGTATATGAAGGATCACTCAAAACGTGATTTTAAGATATTTGATGCAGACGACGATGCAGAATACGAAGAGATCTATACGATTGACTTAAGTGAGCTTGAGCCAACCATCTCATTTCCTCATCTTCCAGATAACACCAGAACCATTGGAACCTTTGATGAAATTAAGGTGGATCAGGCTGTCATTGGCTCCTGCACCAATGGAAGACTAGATGATATGCGTATCGCCGCTGCTGTATTAAAGGGGAAAAAGGTTGCAAAAAATGTTCGCTGCATCGTAATCCCTGCAACTCAGGAAATCTACTTACAATCTATGAGAGAAGGACTTTTGGAAATCTTTATTGAAGCAGGAGCGATTGTCAGCACCCCTACTTGTGGTCCTTGTCTTGGAGGTCATATGGGCATCCTTGCAAAGGGAGAACGCTGTATCTCCACCACCAACCGGAACTTTGTAGGACGTATGGGTCATGTGGAGTCAGAAGTATATCTGGCAAGTCCAGCAGTTGCAGCGGCCAGTGCGGTCACTGGACATATATCAGCACCGGCTGAATTGGGATTATAGGAGGAAGCACAACATGAATGCAAATGGATCTGTTTTCAAATATGGAGACAATGTAGATACGGATGTAATCATTCCGGCAAGGTATTTAAATATTACAGACGGGAATGAATTGGCAAAGCATTGTATGGAAGACATTGACAAGGATTTTGTATCCAATGTAAAACCCGGAGATATTATTGTAGCCAATAAAAACTTTGGCTGCGGTTCTTCCAGGGAGCACGCTCCCTTGGTAATCAAATGTGCCGGAGTGAGCTGCGTCATTGCTGAAACCTTTGCAAGGATTTTCTACCGCAATGCCATTAATATCGGTCTTCCTATCATTGAGTGTTCTGAGGCGGCGAAAGCCATACAGGCAGGAGATGAGGTTTCGGTTAATTTCGACACTGGTATCATAACTAATGAATCGACAGGAGAATCCTATCAGGGTGAAGCATTTCCGCCTTTTATGCAGGAAATTATTTCGGCAGGTGGATTGTTCCCCTATATTAATAGGAAGAAATAGGTTATTTTTCATGGAAAAAGGGCCCGTAATTGTCAAATGTTGTATTTGATAATTACGGGCTTCTTCTTATGGAACATTGAAATTATGGTAAAAGCGTACTATAATTAGAAAAAAATACAGGGAGTGGAATTCAATGGTAAAGACAAATGCAATGCGCATGTTAGACAAGGCAGGAGTATCATACAGTACAAAAGAGTATGAGGTAGATGAAAATGATCTCTCAGGAAGTCATGTAGCAGACTTGATGGGAGTGGATCATGGAAGTATTTTCAAAACTCTTGTATTAAAAGGAGAAAAAACGGGTTATCTCGTCTGTTGTATTCCAGTGGATGGAGAACTGGATTTAAAAAAAGTAGCGAAAGCGGCTGGAGATAAAAAGGTGGAAATGATTCCTATGAAAGATTTACAGGCAATTACTGGCTATATTCGTGGAGGATGCTCACCAATCGGTATGAAAAAGTCTTTTCCGACATTTATAGAAGAATCTGCCCAGGAATATCCACAAATCGCAGTAAGCGGAGGGGTCAGAGGTCAGCAAATTATAATCTCTCCACAGAGTCTGACCTCGTTCATACGAGGCAAATTTGCACTTCTCACTCATAATTAGTTTACATAAAACAAAAAACCAGTGGACTGGCTTTCACTGGAAAAAAGAATTATTAACATAAATGTAACACTATTGTAAAAAAATAATAGAATAATAACATAAAAAACCCACGTAATACCCTGTTAAAATAGTGCAAATAGACTAAAGTGTAAAATCAAAGTAAAAATCAAAAGTTAAAATATCACAAAAATGTTAAATCCCCATTGACTTTTTTAACATGCTTCTTCTATAATTACGGCTGTCACCTAGAAACGGTTGTGGAATGTATTCACAGCCAAGGCAAGTGAAAGAAGAAAAGAGGAGTATGTATGCTTACACTACGCTCTATGCTTCAGCAGGTTTGTCAATTCTTCAGAGGTATGGCCATTAAGGTCACAAAGAGGATGTATCGTTCTTCCGCAGTATTTATGACGGGAGCTGCAGTGATAACTGTAGTAGCGTTTACCTCAGCAGGATTTGGCAGCGGCGGCAGAAATGCTTTGACCGCGTTTGCAGAAACGCCGGCATTAAAAGATGCAGCTGAAGAAGAACATGTTGAAGACAAGGAAACAGTTGCAGAAGCAAATGTACAAATTACGCTTACCGAAGCCCGAATACAGGCACAGCAGTTAGCCGGTAATCGACTGGTTAAACAGGCCATTGAAAAACAGGAGCGTGAAAAAGACTCCCTGGCCCAGATAAAGCTTATCAATACCCAGATCGCTATGGACAATGAGGCAAAACGGCAAGCGGAAGAAGCAGCAAAAGCAGCAGAAGAAGAAAGAAAAGCAGCAGAGGAAGCAGCCAGAAAGGCCGAAGAAGAAAAAGCAGCCAATGCGACATCTGTCAGTCAGGACGATTACCAGGTACTTCTTAAAATCGTTCAGGCAGAAGCAGGAGTATGTGATGATAAAGGCAAAATTCTTGTGGCAAATGTAATTTTAAATCGTATAAAAAGCGGTAAATTCCCAGACACGGTGAGAGGAGTTGTTTATTCTCCTTCCCAGTTTTCACCTGTATCAAACGGAAGTATTAATACTGTGAAGGTCACAGAGAATACCAAAGGGTGCGTTGATCGTGCATTATCTGGTGAAGATTATTCTGATGGGGCATTATATTTTATGAATCGAAGAGGTTCAAGAAGTGGAGCAGTCCGCTGGTTTGATTCCAGGCTCACTTATTTATTCCAGCATGGAAATCATGAATTTTTTAAATAAAGCATTGTGATATATTCTGCTTTAGGTGTATACTATTTCTATCTAACGATAAATTACACTTAAGGAGAGTACGACTATGATTTTTGACTCAGCAAAGAACCTTGATTTTTACAAAAACCTTGGGGTGGAAGGAAGATACACAAAAGCAGTGGATTTTCTTAAAAACACCGATTTAGAGAACCTGGCGCCAGGTAAATATGAAATAGATGGTAAGAATGTTTTTGCGAATGTAGTAGAATATACAACGATTCCTTGGGAAGAAGCAAAATATGAAACACACCGTGATTATTCTGATATTCAATACATGATATCCGGTACTGAAACCATGACATATGCTCCGATCGATGAACTGAATGTTAAGGTACCTTATAACGAAGAAAAAGATGTTGTTTTTTACGACAATGAAAATCCAGGCTTAAAGGTAATTGTAAAAGCTGGAGAATATATGATTTTTAATCCTTGGGATGGCCATAAGCCTAAGGCTGCAGCCGGACAACCGGCACCAATTAAAAAAGTTATTGTCAAAATCAAAGAGAATTAAATAATAAGGGGGATTCGTTCCGTTGCTGCGGACGAATCCCCGTTTCTTATACTTTCCAGTTATCTATGCCGCATAAAACGGCGTCTTTTGTATATATTTTCAGATCTTCTTCCTTGAGGCGGCGAATCCAGTCTGGACGCTGATCCATAACTGCTCCAGGTCCGTAACTGCCGTATTCCCCGTAAAAGGTATGTTCATGGGCTGCTTCTTTATTCCAGTCGTGCCAGCCTTCTTTGCAGATATGATCATCCATAAAGCAGTTGATGAGGACTGTTTTCGCATATTCTCTCCAGGGGCGGCCAAGGTAAGCATTATTGGGAGGGCAGTTGCTCTCAAAACGGCAGTCTGTCATAACATATCCATAATCCTGTCCTTCTGGTGTGGAAGCGGCAGTCACATAACTGCTGATTTCCTTTCCTGTATACTTGGAGAAGAAGGTACAGGCTTCAAAATAGGCAGTTGCGCTTCCAAAGATGAAATCAACATCTCCCTCAATATAACAATTCTTGTAATAATGACGTCCATTGATTCTTTTAGAATGCTGTTTTGGTCCTATGAAGCCATTGACTTCTATCTCCTTTGGAGGAAGAGGACCAGTAAAAAGAGTATCCTGATTCCCTAAAAGACGGCAGTTCTCAAATACGAGTCTGTCTCCGTCTGCATAGAGAGCGAGAGCTTGTCCAACCTCAGTCCCTATTCCGGCACTGTTTTCAAAGGTAATGTTTTTGGCAGTAAAATCATGGGTATCGATGATACAGGAATAGGTACGAAAAGTTCCCCTCGCCATTCCGTCTTCCATCTTCATTTTTGCGTAAAGACCGTAAGAGAGAACGGTTGTTTCTGTGTCCTCACCTTGAAATGTTACATGAGGAACCGTAACGGTAATCTGCTCTTGGTAAAAGCCTTTGTGGATAAATAAAATCTGTTCGGAGGTATTATCTTTTGGTAATGAATTGAGGGCTTCCATGATGCTTTTAAAATCCCCGGAGCCATCCTGTGCAATATGAATCATATCAAACCTTCTTTCCTTTTGTGTACAAAATGCAAAACATACACTAAATATACCCAATTTGGCGCATTTTTGCAAGAGTAATCATTGACTTTGGGAGAAGCTAATGAGATAATGGGGGAAAATTTTATTCAGGGAGGAATTCCAGTGTCATCAAAGGCAAATTATTCAGCGGAGGAAATCAGAAAGGATAAACCAGGTTTTTCACCTACCCGGTCTATTATAGAAACCCCGTTTTATGGAAATAACGTAATTAAAATCCAGACGTTGAAAGAAGCGTATGAATTGGCAAAAAAATCTCCGGGGACCATTGTTACAGACATCCCAATTTATCGGGGACAGGAATTTGGACTGGATAAGGATGCAAAGGTTCTTCTTTTTAATGACGGAGCAGTTACCGGAAGGTACTCCACAGCAAGAAAAATCGCCAATGAGCCTGCCGTAGATTGCAGTGCTCTTGATAAAATCTTAATGGACGCAGTTTATGAAACTCGTTGGAAGACTTTATATCATGCAGAAGTCTTTGTTGGTCTTGATCCAGAGTTTATGGTTAAGGCACACCTTTTAATTCCAGAAGGTGAAGAAAATATCATGTACAACTGGATGTTGAATTTCCAGTACATGTCCGATGAATATGTAAGAATGTATCGTTCCTCCAAGCCAGTTGGCAATGGGAATGAGCCAGACATCTATCTTTTTTCCGATCCACAGTGGAGCGGCTTAGACCGGGCCGGGATTGATTTGTCTTGCTTAAGTGATCCTAAGTGCCTGTGTTACTTTAATACAGACCATAACTGTGCGGCAATCCTTGGTATGCGATATTTTGGGGAGCATAAAAAGGGAACCCTTACGATGGCGTGGGCCCTTGCAAACCGAAATGGTTATGCATCCTGTCATGGAGGTCAGAAAAAATATACGTTAAAAGATGGCAGCAAATACGTTGCTTCTGTTTTTGGACTGTCAGGGTCCGGGAAATCAACCCTTACCCATGCGAAGCATGACGGAAAGTATGAAGTTACGGTACTTCACGATGATGCCTTTATCATCAATACTGACACCTGCGTATCCGTAGCCCTGGAGCCCACCTATTTTGATAAGACTCAGGATTATCCAGCAGGCTGTGAAGATAACAAATATCTCCTTACCGCACAAAATTGCGGTTGTACTCTTGATATGAACGGAAAGATTCAGCTTGTGACGGAAGATATCAGAAATGGAAACGGACGAGCCATTAAATCAAGGTTATGGTCTCCTAATCGTGTGGACAAGATTGATGAACCTGTAAATGCTATCTTCTGGATCATGAAAGATCCAACCATTCCACCTGTTGTAAAATTAAATGGAGCTTCCCTTGCTTCGGTTATGGGAGCCACACTTGCAACAAAGAGATCTACGGCAGAACGCCTGGCGCCTGGGATAGATCCCAATGCCCTGGTAGTTGTGCCTTACGCCAATCCTTTCCGGACCTATCCATTAGCAAATGATTATGCAAAATTTAAAAAATTAGTGGAAGAAAAGAATGTGGATTGCTATATCATTAATACCGGAGATTTTATGGGGAAAAAAGTAAAGCCTCAGGATACACTTGGAATCATGGAAGCGATTCTCGATGGCAAAGCATCGTTCCATCAATGGGGGCCGCTGTCAGATATACAAATCTTTGACTGGGAAGGCTTTATACCAGATATTACAGATGAAGATTACAGAACTCAGTTAAAAGCCAGAATGGAAGAACGCTTAAAATTTGTTGCTAATACAGCAGTGCTAAAAGAAGGGTATGATAAACTTCCAGAGGACGCATTAGAGGCGATACAAAAAGTAGTAGATGAACTTGGAATGTAATGGGAGAGAAGCCATGACAAAAAAACATCTGTTGTTTGATTTAGATGGTACGTTGACGAATCCGAAAGAGGGCATCACAAAATCGGTACAATATGCACTGGATGCTTTTGGTATTAAAGTTGACAACCGGGATGAACTTTGCCCCTTTATCGGTCCGCCTTTAAAAAATAGCTTTATGGAATTCTACAATTTTTCAGAAGAGGATGCCCAAAAGGCAGTGCTCTTTTACCGGGAATATTTCAGGGAAAAAGGAATGCTTGACAATAAAGTGTATGCCGGAGTAGAGGAAGTACTGGACTTTTTTGTAAAACAAGGAAAGAAGCTTTATGTGGCATCATCAAAGCCTGAAATATTTGTAAGGGAAATTTTAGAGCATTTTGAACTTGATTCTTATTTTACCTTTATGGGCGGAGCTGATCTTCAAGGAACCAGGGACAATAAGGCAGATGTTATCCGTTACGTAATGGAAGAATGTGGACTGAACGATCGTTCCAGTATCGTCATGATCGGCGATAGAAAACATGATATTTTGGGAGCGAAAGAGGTTTCTATTGATTCTGTGGGAGTGTTATATGGTTTTGGAAGCAGACAGGAATTAGAGGACGCCGGAGCCGGACAAATTGCAAAAACAATTTTTGATTTGCAGAATCTTTTATAGTGTGCTATACTAGGTCTCTAAACATGGGAAGAAGTTCTTTCCCGCGGTGCGGTAATAGAAAAGATGGCATTATTTTTTATACGAGTTTTGAATTTTTACGTATTGTAATCAGGAGGAATACTTAGGATGAGAAAGATGGAAATCGGTTTTTGGGGGGTTGAATCCATCCTGGATTTTGTTACAATTGCTGGTAAATTTAAGGAACGGATTTTGATTGTTTGCGGTGACAGTATTGTAAATGCCAAGTCGTTACTATCCGTACTTTCTCTGGCAACGGTGGAAGGGTTGGAGTTAATGGTCCAGGAAGATTCCTGCGATTCTCTTTTAAAGCATCTGGAACTGTACGTAGAACATGGCAGGCTAATCGGCGGCAAATGTTAAATAAACTGACAGGAAAAGGAACTTGAAAATCAGATCAAAGTGGTGTATACTAATGCCATAGAATAATGATGAATGTAATTCCTGAGATGTACGACAATCTTACCTTTTTTGAACCTACATTATGACTCATGGGATTCCGATATTTTCGGGTGGATGTCAAGCCTCCTTAGCAGTGGAAGGCAGAAACCTGAGTGAGGTTGCCCACCTAGCAAAGCTAGGCGTCAATAAGTAAGAACCGGCATTTTGGGGTTACTAAAGAAAAAAGCAGCGAGCAATCGCTGCTTTAAATTTTTTATAAAATATGGTAAAGTATAGAAAAATAAAAATAGGTAAGAGGAGCACATGAATAAAAAGACATTTATTGGATTTGTTGTGGGAATTCCTCTTTTGGTTTTGTTGCTCATAGTGATTATTCTGGTGAATGAACCAGAACCATCAGGAATATCGAGAGGACTTGCCTATAAGTCAGCGGCACTTCTTCTGACCGATAGGGAAAGCTGTGAGAAAGCTTTGGCAGATCAAAAGCAGGAATATTTTTCAGGAGCAGATAAAGGTAACTGGTATGTAAAATATATGAGTTATTTGTATGCAGGAAACTACTTAAAAACGGATGAAGTACCTGCGAAAAAGGAAACTGCAGAGGGCTTTTTAACGTATCAAGAAGCTGAAAAACTTGCAGAGGCACTGGTTCCTGGTTCTGGAAAAGAGCTTCATGTTGGAAAGAAAAAAAGGAATAAACAGATATCCGCAGACGATTGGTGGAACCTATATGAACAGCTTCGAACATCTCTAGACGGAGAAGGGAAGATCAAGGAGCTTACTGTACAGTTATATGGGACTCCGACCAATGTAAACAACGCAATTGCGTGGACCGCTTATACCAGTCAGGGGAATTATCAATTTGAAGGAATCAGCCTGGATTCGTACATAGATTGGGAGCTTAAAATTCTTGTGAGAGGCAATGAAATTATTGCAATGAAAGAAGCTGTAACAGATACCGTTACTTATAAGAATGTATGGCTGACAACTGGAGAGAGTAAAACCTTTCTTGTGCACTTAGGTTCTGTGGAACGCAGTTTTCCTCTCGATGCTTCCTTAGGGCAGGCAGATAATTTTGCCAATAATGTAGCTGATATTACCTTAAAAAAGGGCAATCTTCAAAAGGTTACACTGAAGAAGAAACGGATTTCTGGTAAGGTTCTTGCGGTAAAAGAGGATTCCATTGAAATTGAAGGTTATGGCAGCCTTAAACTGGATAAGGATATTAAAGTTTATCGCTTATACGGTCAGTTTGAGGAGAAAACCGTAGCTGATATTTTAGTAGGATATGATATTCAGGACTTTGTCGTGGCACAAGGTAAAGTTTGTGCGGCCCTCTTGGTTCGAGAGTTCGATGCAAAGAGTATCCGGGTTCTCTTAATGAATACCAACTTTCAATCTGTCTTTCATCCTTCTGTGACCTTATCTGCTGCCAGTGGATTGACACTTTCTTATGGAGAAGAAAAAGTTGAGATCCCTGCCAAAGCAGAGGTTGTGATCGACCCATCTGACGAAAGGTTAAAGGATGGCAGAATTGTCATCTCTCCTTTGGAAAAAGGGGATGCAATATCCGTTAATTCCATCTCCAGGTCATACGGGACCCCCTCCTATAACGGAACCCTTGAGATTTGTAAAGAAGGGGATGGCTTGCTCCTCATCAATGAAATCTATTTAGAAGATTATCTGACAAAAGTGGTTCCAAGTGAGATGCCAGACAGCTATGAAAAGGAAGCTCTAAAAGCCCAGGCAGTTTGTGCAAGAACCTATGCTTACCGTCAGATTCAAAGTAATACATACAGCAAGTATGGAGCTCATGTGGATGATAGCACTAGATTTCAGGTGTACAACAATCTGCCTACAGCAGCAAAGACTCAGGAAGCAGTGCGGGAAACCTATGGTAAGCTTTTGTTTTACCAGGAGACTCCAATAGAAGCGTTTTATTTTTCTACCTCCTGCGGACATACCACAGATGGAAGTGTATGGGGAGGAAATCCTGCTCAGTTTCCTTATTTGGATGGCACCATGATGCAGGATAACAAAGGGATCTTAAATTTATCCACCAATTCCGATTTTGAGGCATTTATTAAAAATAAGGATTACCCTGCCTATGATTCTACCTTCCCAATGTATCGTTGGGAAACTACGGTGACAAACCGACAATTAGAAGAAGAAATTACAGAAGTCGGTTCTATCTTAAATATTACGGTGACAGAACGAGGCGTAGGTGGAATTGCTAAAAAAATCCGGGTGGAAGGATCTGACGGCGTTATGACCATTAGTGGCGAAGGCCAGGTACGTGCAAAGATGGGAAATAAGTACATGGTCTTAACGAAAAAAGATGGCAATGTGATGAAAAACTTTGATTCTCTTCCAAGTGCTTATATTGCAATTGAAAATCAAGGTGTGGATGATAAAAATATTACTACTTTCCATATATACGGCGGTGGCTTTGGCCATGGGGTAGGAATGAGCCAAAATGGGGCTCAGGCTATGGCAAAAGAGGGGAAAAGTTTTGAAGATATCTTAAAATTTTTCTACAATGGCGTTGAAGTTCGGGAAGCAGAGCATACAGAGTCATGAGAATGATTTTTTCTGCGTAGGATATTAAAAAAGCACAGGATTATTATATGCAAGATCAGAAATTGGAAAACCTGTTAAACCTTGCTCTTAGTGCCACTCCTGAGGAACGGGCGAAATCAGGAAACTTAAATGTAGGATATAATCCTGAGGAAAAATCCTGGGATGTGATTGTTAAGTACTCTGGAGATATCAGTGATTTGTCCGTTCTGGGGATCAAAGTGGTGCCGATGGTGAATGAATATGCCATATTAACGGTTCCAGAATCCCTGATTGATCGACTAAGCGAGTTGCCGCAAATTGAATACGTAGAAAAACCAAAGAGGCTGTTTTTTGCTATTAATCAAGCAAAATCGGCCTCTTGCGTCAATTTGGTCCAACAAGGCACCAATAATCTAGACGGTCGGGGAGTTTTGGTGGCAATTATAGATTCAGGAATTGACTATTACCACCAAGATTTTAGAAATCCAGACGGTACCACAAGAATTCTGAAACTTTGGGACCAGACTCTTGACCGTGTATTTACAAAAGAAGAAATTGATGCAGCTTTGGCTACGGGAACCCGCCAGGGAGCAAGAGCTCTTGTGCCCTCCGTAGACATCAGCGGTCATGGCACAGCAGTGGCTTCCATTGCAGCCGGCAATGGAAGGGAAAACAGAGGTCAATACCGGGGAATCGCATATGAAAGTCCTTTGCTTGTTGTAAAGCTTGGCGTTCCTCAAGAAGGGGGATTTCCAAGAACCACGGAGCTTATGGAGGCTGTGAATTTTGTAGTAAAAGAAGCTGTGGATAGGCAAATGCCCGTTGCAATTAACTTAAGTTTTGGGAATACATATGGTTCTCACGATGGAACCAGCCTTTTGGAAACATTTCTTGATGATATATCCAATTACGGACGAACCGTTATTGTTGTAGGTACGGGCAATGAAGGCGTTGCTGGAGGCCACATATCTGGAGTTCTTACGATGGCAAATCCAGAAGAAGTGGAGTTAAGTGTGGGAACCTACCAGCAAAGCTTTAGTGTTCAGCTCTGGAAATCTTATGCAGACATCTTTGATATCAGCATCGTTACTCCTTCTGGGGAAGTGATTGGACCCATCAGCAGCAGACTTGGACCTCAAACAATTAATTACCGCAATACACAAATTCTTCTATATTATGGAAAGCCTGGACCTTACAGCGTTGCCCAGGAGATTTACCTGGACTTTCTTCCCCTGGATACTTATATAGATAGTGGCATCTGGAAGTTTCGGCTGACACCAAGACAAATTGTAGAGGGGAAATATGATTTGTGGCTTCCTTCCGCCGGGGTACTAAACGAATCTACCCGCTTTTTAAGGCCTACACCAGAAACTACCCTCACCATTCCGTCAACAGCTACCAAAGTAATCTCTGTAGGCGCGTATGATGATACATACCAGTCCTATGCTGATTTTTCAGGAAGAGGATATACCAGGAGAACCAATCAAGTCAAGCCAGATCTTGCAGCACCAGGGGTAGGAATTATAGCCGCCAAAGCTGGGGGAGGATATGAATCCGTTACGGGAACCTCATTTGCAACTCCGTTTGTAACGGGAAGCTCTGCTTTGTTAATGCAATGGGGGATTGTTGATGGAAGGGATCCATTTTTATTTGGAGAGAAGGTAAAAGCCTATTTAATCCGGGGAACGAGAAAGTTACCTGGAATCTCTCAATATCCAAACCCGGAGCTAGGATATGGGGTTTTATGTGTCAGTGACAGCCTGCCGATATAGCCTCTGCTAAAACCATTGGAAATTAAACGAAAATGATTTATAATAAAATTAGTTCTTTTTCGGGAGGTATCTAATGGAAGTCAGATATGAGCTGGTTATCCCTAACGATGACCTTCCTTTCCGGCTGTTTATCTTTGAAGGCAGGGAGGGAAACTATAAAGTAACAAAGCATTGGCATCATTCCGTAGAAATCTTTTTGGTTCAGGAAGGAAAAATTGATTTCTATATTAATAACAGCCATCTATCTCTTGCGAGACAGGATTTCGTGTTGGTAAATTCCAATGAGGTTCATTCCATTGAATGTCCTGATCCAAATGTCACCATAGTGCTTCAGATACCTGGTGATACATTTAAAGAGTATTTGGGTGAAGATGGGTATATGAATTTTGAAAAAAAGAGCGATGCTCAAAACCTGCGACTAGCAGAGCTGGTTACCTCCATGTTTTCCATCTATGAAAAGCAGGAATACGGCGGCAGTTTAAAGGTTAAAAGTCAATTTTACCAGCTTTTATATCTATTGGTGACGGAATTTAAGACGGAGACAATGGATAAAGAATTGCTTCGGCAAAAGAGACAACTAGATAAATTATCCGATGTTACTCAGTATATGAGGGATAATTATGATCAGGATTTAAAACTGGAGGAGGTGGCAGAGCGGTTTGGGTTCAGCTCTACCTATCTATCTCGGATTTTTCAAAAATATGCGCAGATTAATTACCGTACCTATTTAATTGATCTGCGTGTGAAATATGCAGTCAGAGAGCTGGTGGGGTCGGATCATGAGATTGGGGAAATTGCAATGAATCATGGATTTCCAGATAGCAGATCCTTTTCCAAGGCATTTAAAAAAAGGTATGGATGTCTTCCCAGTACCTATCGAAAGCAGACTGCGGGAAACAAGTAGCAGGAATTGCAAATATTTTAATATAGGGTGTTAAAATCACAGAAAATATGATATAATGTACCATAACTTTGGGCGAAGGATGTGATTGAATGAATATCAGGGAATCCACGGAACAATGGGAAGAAGCATATTTAAGCCCTTATGCCTCCTTAAGCAAGAATTCAAGAGGCAGAGAGCGGATAGAAGATCCCTGCGATATCCGGACTGCATATCAAAGAGATAGAGACCGGATTATCCACTGTAAGGCATTTCGCAGATTAAAACATAAAACCCAGGTTTTTCTGGCACCGGAAGGTGATCATTACCGTACGAGACTGACTCACACGTTAGAAGTGTCACAGATTGCCCGTACCATAGCAAAGTCACTTCGTATGAACGAGGATCTGACAGAGGCTATTGCGCTTGGGCATGATTTGGGGCATACACCTTTTGGACATTCGGGAGAATCCGTATTAAACGAGATTTGTTCGGAAGGGTTTGAACATTATAAACAGAGTGTCAGGGTTGTGGAGTTTTTAGAAAAAGATGGGAAGGGACTGAATCTCACTTGGGAAGTGAGAGATGGTATCTTAAATCATCGAACCAGCGGCAATCCATCCACGTTAGAGGGTGGCATCGTCCGACTTTCAGATAAGATTGCCTATATCAATCATGATATTGATGATGCGATTCGGGCAAAGATGTTTGTAGAAGAAGATTTACCGGAGTGTTATACCGAGGTCCTTGGACACAGTGTAAGAGAGCGGCTGAATAATCTAATTCATGACATCATCAACAACAGCTATGAAAAACAAAAGATTATCATGTCACCTCATATGGAAGAGGCGATGAAGGGCCTTCGTATCTGGATGTTTAACAATGTCTATAAGAATGAGATACCTAAGGCAGAAGAGGGAAAAGCACAGCATCTGATCGTTATGCTGTTTCAGTACTATATGGATAACCCGGATAAACTACCGGAAGAATATCGGAATTTCATGGAGATACAGGGAGTAAGCAAAGAGCGGGCTGTCTGTGATTATATTGCCGGTATGAGTGACAGCTATTCGATTGTTAAATTTGAAGAGCTGTTTGTTCCGAAAGCATGGAAGGCCATTTAGAGAATTTATAGATAAGGGAAGGAGGATGATGGTTTCATGCGATATTCGGAGGATGCGATAGAAGAGGTCCGAATGAAGAATGATGTGGTTGATATCATTTCTGGATATGTAAAACTACAGAAAAAAGGAAGTAATTACTTTGGACTGTGTCCTTTTCACAATGAAAAGTCGCCTTCTTTTTCCGTATCACCTGCAAAACAGATGTATTACTGCTTTGGTTGTGGTGCTGGCGGCAATGCCATAACGTTTGTCATGGAATATGAAAACTACTCCTTTTCCGAAGCATTAAAGGTTTTGGCTGATCGGGCAGGAGTAAAGCTTCCAGTTCAGGAATACAGTAAGGAAGCCAAGGCACAGGAAGATTTAAGAGCGGTACTTTTGGAAATTAATAAGCTGGCGGCCAGCTATTTTTATTATCAGCTTAAGAACCCTCAGGGGGAATTAGGTTATAAGTATTTAAGGGACAGGCAGCTAAGTGATGATACCATCGTTCGTTTTGGCCTTGGATATTCCAATAAAACAAGTGATGATTTATACCGTTATTTAAAGGGAAAAGGCTATGATGATGCAATTTTAAAGCAGACAGGCCTTGTAACCATAGAAGAGCGCGGGACTTTTGATAAATTCTGGAACCGGGTCATGTTTCCTATCATGGACGTGAATAACCGGGTCATTGGATTTGGCGGACGAGTTATGGGGACCGGTGAGCCGAAATATCTAAACTCTCCAGAGACAAAGCTTTTTGATAAGAGCCGAAATTTATATGGACTGAATTATGCCAGACTTTCCAGGGAAAAATACATATTAATCTGCGAGGGGTATATTGATGTAATTGCTCTTCACCAGGCTGGATTTACCAATGCTGTAGCTTCCCTTGGAACGGCATTTACGCTTCAGCATGCTCAACTCTTAAAACGTTATACGGATAAAGTGATTCTCACCTACGACAATGATGGGGCAGGTATCAAAGCAGCGCTTCGGGCGATTCCGATTTTAAAAGAGGTGGGAATGTCTATTCGTGTGCTTAATATGCAGCCTTACAAAGATCCTGATGATTTTATTAAGAATTTAGGATCGGATGCATTTGAGGAGAGAATTAAGGAGGCAAGGAATAGTTTTCTGTTTGAAATCGATGTGTTGAAGAAGGATTACAAGATGGATGATCCGGAACAGAAAACAGCATTTTACAATCAAGTTTCCAAAAAACTGCTTGAATTTCCAGAGGCTCTGGAACGGGAGAATTATCTAGAAGCAGTTTCCAGGGAATTTTTTATAAATTACGAAGATTTAAAGCGTCTGGTCAATCGTCTCGGAGCCACTTTGGGGGCTGTTAGTCCGGCATCCAAAAGGGAAGAGGAGAAAGGGTTTAAGGACCAGAAGAAAAAAGATAAGGAAGATGGTGTGAAACAGTCGCAGAGACTGCTTCTTACTTGGCTGATTGAGAATCCAGTACTATTTGATAAGATTCATGGAGTCATAACTCCAGAAGATTTTATAGAAGAACTGTATCACAAAGTGGCACAGATGGTTTTTGATGGACACGCTGCCGGAACATTAAATCCGGCTGAGATTTTGAATCATTTCATTAATGATGATGATCAATACCGGGCAGTCGCAGGTCTTTTTCATGCGAGCTTAAAAGAATCCCCGAATAATGAAGAACAGAAAAAGGCGTTTTCGGAAACGATTATGAAGGTGAAAAAGAATAGTTTGGATTACGCCAGCCGTCATGCAGAAGGAATTGAAGAACTGCAAAGAATTATAAAGGAACAGGCTGCGTTAAAGGACTTGCATATTTCGCTGGATTAGGGTGTACACTATAGGCAGGCTGTGGAAGGATGGAAAAACATGGACGAAAATGTGAAGAAGACAGCAGATAAGATGGTGGGATCAGGAAAGACGGAAGAAGAACAATTAGCAGAAAAAAAGGCCGAGGAATTGGCGGCGGCATTGGAAGAAAAATTAAACCAGCTTCTTCTCTTGGCAAGAAAGAAACGAAACGTACTGGAAAACCAGGAGATTTTGGATTTTTTTGCAGATGAGAAGTTGGATTCCGATAAGCTGGATCAGATCTATGATTTTTTAGAGACGAATAAGGTGGATGTGCTTCAAATTGGTGCTGAGGAATTGGAACTGGATGAAGATCTTTTTGTTGAAGAGGATATCGAAGACGAAGAAGATATTGACATGGAGACCATTGATCTTTCTGTTCCAGAAGGCATTAGTGTAGAAGATCCGGTTCGAATGTATCTAAAAGAAATTGGAAAAGTACCACTTCTCTCCAGTGAAGACGAAATCGAGCTTGCCAAGAACATTGAGCTTGGAGATGAGAACGCAAAGCAAAGTCTAACAGAGGCCAATCTAAGACTGGTGGTCAGCATAGCAAAACGTTATGTTGGAAGAGGCATGCAGTTTCTTGATCTGATTCAAGAAGGAAATCTTGGACTTATTAAGGCGGTAGAGAAATTTGATTACCGCAAGGGTTATAAGTTTAGTACCTATGCGACCTGGTGGATCAGACAAGCCATTACCAGAGCCATTGCCGATCAGGCCCGTACCATAAGAATTCCAGTTCATATGGTGGAAACCATAAACCGACTGGTTCGAGTTTCCAGACAGCTTTTGCAGGAACTTGGACGTGAGCCTGTGCCAGAAGAAGTAGCAGCAAGAGCTGATATGCAGGTAGAGCGGGTGAGAGAGATCATGAAGGTTTCTCAGGAGCCTGTTTCCTTAGAGACGCCAATTGGCGAAGAAGAAGACAGTCATCTTGGTGATTTTATTCAGGATGATCAGGTAGCAGTTCCTGCCGATGCGGCTACATTTACCATGCTTCACGAGCAGTTAATGGAGGTCCTTGACACTCTGACGGAGAGGGAGCAAAAGGTATTAAAGCTCCGTTTTGGTCTAGATGACGGCCGCCCAAGAACCTTAGAAGAGGTCGGTAAAGAATTTAATGTGACTAGAGAAAGAATTAGACAGATAGAAGCCAAAGCACTTCGCAAACTGCGCCATCCCAGCAGAAGCAAAAAGCTAAAGGATTATCTGGACGATTAAGACATAAGATGGAGTTTTTGTATGAAATTATCAAATCGATTGAAAACCATTGCTTCCTTTGTACCAGAAGGAAGCAAAGTGGCAGATATTGGAACGGACCATGGATATATTCCGATTCATTTAGTACAAGAAGGAAAAGCAAAGCATGCCATTGCTATGGATGTGAGGACAGGCCCTCTTATGAGGGCCAAGTCACATATCGCAGAAGCTGGCCTTGCAGATGTGATTGAAGTCCGTTTAAGCGACGGACTTTTAAAGTTGAATAAAGATGAGGCAGACTGTGTTGTTATCGCCGGAATGGGCGGAGAACTTATGATACATATTCTGGAGGAGGGCAAAAACTTATGGGATAATATCCCGTGTTGGGTCCTATCCCCTCAGTCTGAGCTTCAGAAGATGCGCCGGTTCCTTGTGGAACAGGCATTTTTCGTTGAACAAGAGACTATGATAAAAGAAGATGGTAAATATTATGTGGTTATGCGAGCGGTAAGAACGACATCAGTCAGTGTAGATGACGGGCGGGAAGTCTCATATCGTTACGGAAAGAGTCTTTTAGAATCAAAGGATCCTATTTTGGCAGAATATTTAGAAGACGAAGCCTATCAATTAGAAGAAATTCGAAAAGGACTTTCTAATGGAGAAACGGAATCCGCAAAAAGTAGAATGAGAGAGCTGGAGACAGAACTTTCATGGAATAAGGAGGCACAAGATGCGATGCGATGAACTGATACAGAAACTGGAACGACTTGCACCAGTAAGTTGTGCCTGTGACTGGGATAATGTAGGACTTTTGGCAGGAAGAAGCGACAAAGAGATTAAAAAGGTGTATTTGGCTCTTGACGCCACAGATGAAGTAGTCGAAGATGCCATCAATTGGGGAGCTGATATGCTCATTACACATCATCCCCTTATATTTAAACCCCTAAAGAAAATCAATGATACGGATTTTATTGGAAGACGTATTCTTAATCTTTTGCTCAATGATATTTCTTACTACGCAATGCACACGAATTTTGATGTAGCACCAGGATGTATGGCAGATACAGCCGCAGATAAGCTTGAGCTTACCCAGATAAAGGTCCTTCAGCCGGAAGGGGAAATAGATGGGATTTCTTACGGGATTGGTAAAACGGGGTACCTAAAACAGAAAATGACAATGCGGGAGTTAGCCGAGCTTGTAAAAGAGCGGTTTGATCTTCCGTTTCTTACCATATATGGAGAGAACGCTCCAGGAGCATCTGTTCAATTTGTAGCGATTAGTCCAGGATCAGGGGAGAGTCTAATCAAATATGCCCTCGAATCAGGAGTGGATGTATTGATTACCGGAGACATTGGCCATCATAGCGGCATTGATGCGGCGGCCAATCATATGGCGGTTATTGATGCAGGACATTATGGTCTGGAATATCTATTTCTTGATTTTATGGAAAATTATTTGAAGCAGGAAGCAAAAGAGGTGCTTTTTATTCGAAAGGCAGAAGTGGCATTTCCTCAGACATTAGTATAAGGAGGTATCATATGGCAATTGTAACAATCAATGGAGTGGCAAAAGAATATGCCAAAGGAACGACTTATCAGGAAATCGCAAGAGAATATCAGCCTCAGTACGAAAATGATATATTGTTAGTTAGTATCAATGGCAAATTAAGAGAGCTTCATAAAACCGTACAGTTTGATTGTAATTTAAACTTCTTTACAGGAATCGACCAGCCGGGGATTCAAACTTATCATAGAAGTGCGATATTTCTAATGATGAAAGCGTTTTATGATATCGTAGGTGTTGATAAGATTGATAAAGTTACCGTGGACTTTTCACTTGGCAAGGGCTACTATATTAAGCCACACGGAGATATCGCTCTTAGTCAGGGGTTGATTGACCGGGTGAAGATTAGAATGCAGGAATATGTTAGCCAGGAAATCCCTATTATGAAGCGTAGTGTAAATACAGATGATGCCATCGAGCTGTTTCATAAGCACCGTATGTATGATAAAGAGCGCCTGTTTCGCTATCGTCGGGTTTCCAGGGTCAATATTTACAGCATAGGTGGATTTGAAGATTATTACTATGGTTACATGGTTCAAAATACTGGCTATATAAAATATTTTGACCTGGTGCTATTTGATGATGGTTTTATGCTTATGCTCCCTCAAAAGGATAATCCAAAAGAGGTACCGATCTTTGAACCGGAGAAAAAGAAAAAGCTTTTCAAGGTGTTAAAGGAAAGTGTAAAATGGGGAGAATGTCTTAATGTTTCTCACGTAGGTGCATTAAATGAAAAGATTGCTGAAGGAAAAATCAATGAAATGATTCTCATTCAGGAAGCTTTGCAAGAGAAAAAGATTGCTGAGATCGCAGCTAAAATTGGAGCAGACCGGAGTAAAAAGATCGTTATGATCGCTGGTCCGTCATCATCGGGGAAAACAAGCTTTTCTCATCGTTTGTCCATACAGTTAAAGGCGCAAGGCATGATTCCACACCCAATCGCAGCGGACAATTATTTTGTAAATCGAGTGAACAGTCCGAAAAATCCAGACGGAAGCTACAATTTTGAAGTACTGGAAAGTCTTGATGTGGAGCAGTTTAACAAAGATATGTCGGCTCTTCTTGCTGGAGAAACGGTGGAGATGCCAAGGTATCAGTTTAAAACAGGCGAGAGAGAGTACCGAGGAGATTACCTTAAGCTAGGAAAGGATGACATTCTGGTGATAGAAGGCATTCACTGCCTTAATGACAAATTATCCTATTCTTTGCCCTTGGATAGTAAGTTTAGGATTTATGTCAGTGCACTGACTCAGCTTAATGTGGATGAACACAACCGGATTCCTACCACGGATTGTCGCCTGATTCGACGTATGGTGCGAGATGCAAGAACCAGAGGGGCTTCTGCTCAAGATACCATCCGTATGTGGCCCACGGTAAGACATGGAGAGGAATCGTATATATTCCCCTTCCAGGAGTCTGCTGATATGATGTTTAACTCTGCGACGGTTTACGAACTGGCGGTGCTTAAGCAATTTGCAGAACCCTTATTGTTTGGTATTCCAAGAGAATCTCCAGAGTATATGGAGGCAAAACGTCTTCTTAAATTCCTTGATTATTTTCTGGGAGTCAACAGCGAAGACATTCCACACAATTCCATTATTAGGGAGTTTATTGGCGGAAGCTGCTTTCGGGTTTAAGGTAACGCTTTACAAATGTTTTAATTTATGGTAGAATATTGTAGTTTTGAGTAAGACAAATGGTCGCAGCTGCAAAGCCGAAAGGCTGCAGGTGAGGAAAGTCCGGGCTTCGCAGGGCAGGATGCCAGATAACGTCTGGCGGAGGCAACTCTAGGGACAGTGCAACAGAAATATACCGCCGCTTTATGCGGTAAGGGTGGAAGGGTGGTGTAAGAGACCACCGCTTTCCTGGTAACAGGGAGGGCATATGTAAACCCCATCCGAAGCAAGACCGAACAGGGAGCGCAAGGCGGCCCGTCTGCTCCCGGGTAGGTCGCTTGAGCCTGCTGGTGACAGCAGGCCTAGATAGATGACCATTCAACGACATAACCCGGCTTATCGTCTTACTCAAAACATTAAATAAGTGTTAACACCCGGATGAATATGCGTCAACAATCCGTATGAAAACAAGCAAAAAGAAAACTACTCTAAGCAGAGCAGTGGGATTAAATTTCCTACTGTCTCTGCTTATTTTTGTGTTTTTATTATCCTTTGACTTATTTTCACATTAAATTTTCATTATTCTTATTATTCTGATTAAGAAAGCCATTTCCGGTATAAAAACTGGAAAGTAAGACCAAAGAAAATAAGGAAAACGAAGAAAGATATATAGGAAAGGATACAGGAAGAAGAAATAAATATAAACAAAAGATTGAAATAAAAAGACGAATTTGAGAGGGATAATAGGACTGAATTAGATGGGAAGTGGACAAAGACATTTTAATTAATTGGAATTAATTGGAGTTTTTGTTGATTTAGGAGGCAAACACCTACAAAAACTCCGATTAAATACAAAAACTCGGATTAATTTATAACAAAAACTCCGATTAAATACAAAAACTCGGATTAATTCATAACAAAAACTTGGATTAAATACAAAAACTCGGATTAATTCAATGCAAAAACTTGGATTAAATACAAAAACTCGGATTAATTCAATGCAAAAACTTGGATTAAATACAAAAACTCGGATTAATTCATAACAAAAACTTGGATTAAATACAAA
>CAURSM010000026.1:0-42649 GCA_963528005.1 uncultured Eubacteriales bacterium | reverse complement strand
AAATCATTCAAGTATACAAGCGTAGGAAAGACAAAGAAGGTTTCCAGTTACAGGAATTGATTGGATTTGAAAAAGTATTTTTGGAACATGGAGAGGAAATGCAGATCACACTGAGCCTTGAGACTGAAATTGAAGAGGAATGTGAACTCTTAGTGGGAAGCTCCTCAAGAGATATTCGTCTGAGCGACAAATTTAATAGTGACTAAATGCATTAAGCACATTTTCTGTTAATTAGAAAATGTGCTTAATGTAAATTGATTTTTATTATAAGTAATAATTCCGTCCGCCTGGAGTTTGCTAAGTTCGTTTGACAGAGCACTTCGGTCAATGGAAAGATAGTCCGCAAGCTGCTGTCTGTTAAATGGAATATCAAAGGTAGAAGAACTAGCCTTTATGGATTCCGCAGACAAATAAGAGAGCAGTTTTTCCCGTATGGTCTTTTTGGACATGTGCTGCATTTTCTTCGTAAGCACCATGTTCTTTTTTGCAATGGCAGAAATAAAATTCTGGACAAGTCGTGTATGGAAATTACAGGCAGAGCTGCAAATATTCATAATGCGGTTGAAATCCATAAAGATCACATCGCATTCTGTGTCGCAAAGTACACTCATCTCAATGGGGCTGGAGGGAATACAGGCATAAGTCTCTGCAAATAGAGTACCTGGCATAACCTCAGAAATAATGGTCCGTTTCCCCCAGAAATCCTCCTGGATAATAAGTGCGGTCCCGGAAACTACCATTCCAATGGACCTGATGTAATCTCCGCTGTGTATAATGAATTCATCTTTTTTATAATGTTTTAAACGGGCAGACAAACAACTAAGCATAGTTTGAATTTCTTCCGATGTAACACCCTGAAAAAGATTGGATTTTTTTAAAATAGGCAGATATTCCTGCATTTTTCTCTTCCTTTCAAAAAAGTTTTCAAAATGTTGTAATAACAACTGAATTGTTGAAAATATTATATTATAATTTCCATGTAAAGGCAAGATATTTCAAGGAATAAAGAAAGGTCATAGTAAGAAGATGGATAGCAAATCAGCAGATACCATTAAGCTGGTAGATGAGTTGACTGGTGCAATGATAGGTTTAGCCAAATCCTGTGGAAATCATCAAAAACTTCCCACAACTACAGCAATACTTGTGGAGGGGTTATTCACTACCGTTTTCAACACAACCGATGATGGTCTAAAGGAAATGATTCAAAGAGTCAGAGAAGAAAAGGTACGAGTTGCACCTAACTGCAGTACTTGCCTTTCTGTATGCGGCAATACCTCTGATTTTGATATGAAAGAAATGTTAAATGACGATCAGGACATTCAGTCCCTAAAATCTCTAATCTTATTGGGAGTAAAAGGGTTAGCAGCTTACGCTTACCAAGCCTTGCAGCTTAACTATGAAGATGAGAAAGTCAATTATTTCTTTTACAAAGCATTGTGTATGATCAGCTATGATCTGACCATGGAACAGCTTCTTCCAGTGGCACTTGAGCTGGGGGAAATGAATTACTTATGTATGGAGCTTTTAAATAGGGCAAACACTGGTACCGATGATTTATAAAAAGAATTGAAATCAAATAATGTGTAAAGAATATAGGAGGAATTTATTATGATAACGAAAGAAATGACAATTGGTGAAGTTTTAAGAATCAATCCTGCTTATGCAGAGATTTTAATGAGCTTTGGTATGCACTGCCTTGGATGCCCATCTTCCCAGATGGAGTCTTTGGAAGAAGCTTGTATGGTACACGGTCTTGACTCAGAAGGCCTTATTGAGAAACTGAATAACATCTAATAGAGAAAAGAGGAATCCCATGAGTGCTTTTTTAGGACCAATTCATATCTGGTTATATAACAAAATCAAATTTCAGGATGCAATGGCAAATGCTGTTTTAGATTTAGCAAAAGACAAAGGCATTGCAGGTGACTTAAGAGAAAAGACAGATAACCGTTACGGATTACTGCCAGAAGGCAATTTAGAAGATCTCGTAGATACCGGTAATATTCACGGCTGGCTGCAGGAGAGAGTAAGTTTAGTAGAGAACAGACTGGCTTATGCAGTAACCGAAGTACTAGAAGCTGACAAAGATGCACTTCCTTTGATGGAAGAAGCAATTAGTAAGCTAGGAGAAACTAGTCCAGTAGAAACTGGAATCTCAGCAAGTGACGCATTCGGAGCCTTAGATGCGATCCTTTTAAACGGTATGCCTTGTGATCACGTCAATGCAATGGAAGAGAATTCACAGGACCGTGTCGTATGGAGACAGACTCAGGACATTCATGAAGCATATTGGAACATGATTCACGGTGATGTGAATCATTACTACACCTTAAGAGGCGCGCTGATCAAGGGAATGTTAAAGAATTCCGGTATCCAGTTCAACCAAATCGAAAACCAGGTGTACGAATTAAGGAGATGACGCTATGTACGGAATTGACTTATTAATGAAAGAACATGAGAATATTCTTGATTTTACTGCTTTTTTAAGAAAGATTTGTACCGGTATTTTAAACGGAGAGCCAGTTGATGGAAAGCTGTTAAGAGAATGCGTTGATTTTGGTAGAAATTATGCAGACAAGCATCACCATGGCAAGGAAGAAAAGATTCTGTTTCAGTTTATGCTTGATAATATGGGTCCAGTCGCAGAAAAACTGATTCGCAATGGTATGTTAGTAGAACATGATTTTGGAAGATTGTATCTTTCTGAACTTGAAAAAGCAGTTGAGGAATATGAGAAAAATCCACTAGATGATTACAAGCTTGATATTATCTCTAATGGTGTTGGATATGGTGCTTTATTAAAGCGCCACATTGAAAAAGAGGATGAAGTTGTCTACACCTTTGCGGTACGCGCGCTTTCAGACGAACATAAAAAGGCAGTGGATGAGGAAACAGAATCCTTCGAAAAACAGGCAGACGGAGATGGACTACGGGATCATTATTTAACCTGGCTCCATGAGAACATGAAGAAATAAAAATTAGGGACGGTCTGGGAACACAGGCCGTCCTGTCTATTTATATACCGTACAAAAGAAGGGAGCTTTAAACATGGAATTAAAGCACTATATGGATCAGCATGAGCGGATCTGGGAGGAACTAAATATAATCAAAGCACTCTTTAAAAAAAAGGTTATTGAACAGGACGCTGCCGAAATAGCCTTACATATTAACAGTCTGGCAGGAAAGTTAAAAATACATCTATCATCAGAGGATCAGTATCTTTATCCTTCCTTCCTACAGTCCAATGATTCAAAACTGGTAACTATGGCAGTGGAATACCAGAAGGAGATGGGAAATCTTCTTGCTGTGTTTACTGAGTTTAAAGAAGGATTTAATACAAAGTTTAAAATTCTTGCAGAAAAAGATCGTTTTTACTCAGAAGCAGATAAAATTGTACGGACGATTGAAATGCGAATGCAAAAGGAAGAGAATGGCTTATACCGGCTTGTGAAATAATATAAGTAAGCGTCACAACTAGAAAATTAGTTGTGGCGCTTTTTCTATATCCGTAAAAACCATTTTAAAATACAAGTAAATCAGTTCTTCATTATATTATTAAAACATTTTATTGAATTATATTGATTTCATGGTATCAAGACATAAAAACTAATAAGAAGCTGGTATTTATTACCAGAAATAGACAAAACAACATAAAACAAATATAAAACACAAATGAAAACAAAATAAACACATAAAAATAAATAAAAATATTGCAAAAGCAAAAACGATATGCTACAATTTCAACATAAAGGACATAACGGGGTGTGTCCGGAGCAATAAACTATATTCTATATTTTAAGGAGGTTTATTTTATGAGAAGGAAGTTAGCAATGATCCTTGCTGCAATGGTGGTATTATCTACAACTGCCTGCGGCAGTGGGACAACCTCAGCCACAACGGCAGCACCAACGGAGAAGAAAACAGAGGCATCTAAGACAGATGAAACAACAACTGCAGCTCAAAAGGTATCAGAAGCACAAGCATCTGGTTCTCTGAAAGGAAAGAAGGTTGCCGTTGTAAGAAACCTGGCGGCAGGTGATCATACCCAGCAGTTTCTTGATGGCTGTGTATCAGAAGGTAAAAAGTTTGGCTGGACCGTAGATACCTTTGTAACGGATGGGGACGATGCAAAGGCTCAGGAAACAGTGGCACAGGTAATTGCAAAGAATTATGACGGACTCATCGTATCCCATGGGCAGCTTTCTTATTCTTATGATATGTTAAAGCCTGCAAGAGATAAGGGCATGGCAGTCGTAACCTTTGATACCATGCCGTTTCAGGGTGGAGATGCCAACGGACTGCTTTTAGAAGGCGTAACCTCGACTGCTCAAAATGATCAGGCACTTGCAGAGCTTTCCCTTGGGCACATGATGAAGGAGTTTGAAGCCAAAGGAGGCACATATCCTATGAAGGTCCTCAAAACATTCATGGGACCTGGAGTTCCGCCACTTGACCGACGCAATGAGATTTATACCAGACTGGAAGGGGAAGGGAAGATTAAGACTCTGGAGGTGATTGCACCTTCTGATTCTGCCAATGCCAGAGGTGATATGACCAATAAGACAGCTGCTATTCTTCCTAAATATCCGGAAGGCTCTGTGGATGCAATCTGGGGTTGCTACGATGAGCTGGCAAAAGGTGTATTGCAGGCGTTAAATGATGCAGGCCGTACCGATATTCCTATGTATACCATTGACGTTTCAAATGATGACATTCAGCTTATGGTAAAGAATCCCGAAGTTTGGAAATCCACTGCAGCCGTAGATCCGAAACTCATTGGAATTGTAGATACACGGCTTATTGCACTTAAACTTCTTGGATCAGAAACACCAGATTATTTTGACTTGGATGCCAATAACATCGAAACGAATCAGTTAAGTGCGGATACTACAATGAATGATCTTGGTAAGATAATTAAGGGCTGGGGGAATGCAGAAGATCCAAAAGGTGCCTTATACAGTGATATCATCAAAGGACTTTATGCACAATAGCAGGATTGAGATTGTTGCCATTACATATTTAAGGAAGAGATGCCATGAACGAAATTAAGCTTGAAATGAAGGATATATCCATTGAATTTCCTGGGGTAAAGGCTCTGAATGGAGTTGATTTTAGTTTGACAAGTGGTAAGATTCATGCGCTCGTGGGTGCCAATGGCGCCGGTAAGTCCACCCTTATGAAAGTACTTGCCGGAGTTAATACGCATTATACAGGACAAATTTACGTTGGAGGGGAACCGGTGGAAATCCGGTGCCCCAAAGACGCAAAGAATCTTGGAATAGAAATCGTATTTCAGGAAGTCGACACAGCGTTGATTCCTTATCTGACCGTAGCAGAGAATGTCATGTTTAATACTTTGGTCAATAAAATGGGAAAAAAGCAGATCGTGAACTGGAAAGAACTCAGGCGGTCAGCCACAGAAGTCTTAAAAAAGTTGAATATGGATGTGGATGTCAATAAACAGGTATCTGCATTGACTTTGGCTCAAAAGCAGATGGTTCTCATTGCAAGATGTGTGGTAGGGAAATGCCGTTTTCTAATTTTGGATGAGCCTACAGCTCCTTTATCCAATTCCGAAACTCAGGAATTATTTCGGGTAGTCAGGGAGCTTACAAAAGAAAATGTTGGTGTGGTATTTATTTCCCACCGTTTGAGCGAGCTTTATGAAATCTGTGAAAGCATTACCATCATGCGGGATGGAAAGCTGGTAATAGACTTGCCTTTGACAAAAGAGCTGGAGGTCAACACTCTTGTGGAACATATGCTGGGCCGCAGTTATGAAGATAATTACCTGAAGAAAAAATGCCAAATCGGAGGCCCTCTCCTTGAAATAGAAGATTTAACGGAGAAGGAAGAAAGGGTAAAGCATATTACCATGACCATACACGAAGGGGAAATCGTAGGTGTGGCAGGTTTGGTAGGCGCAGGGAAAACAGAGCTTTGCAAAACCTTGTTTTCTGCTTATCAGCATGGAAGCGGCATTATGAAGCTGAAGGGAAACGTAATAAAGGCAAGAGGCCCCATGCAGGCAGTAAAGAGTGGGCTTGCCCTGGTACCGGAGGAACGGAGAAAAGAAGGTGTTTTAATTACAGACCCGGTAGTATCCAATATCTCTGTGGCAGCAATGGAAAAATACACCAACCGTCTGTCTGTGGTTAATAAAAAAAGGGAAAAAGAAGATGCCAAAAAGATGATTAAGGATCTAGGAATCAAAACTCCATCCGAACAACAAATGGTGGCACTTTTATCTGGAGGAAACCAGCAGAAGGTAGTTGTTGGAAAGTGGCTTAATAAGGATTCCGAAGTTTATATTTTTGATGAACCAACAAAGGGAATTGATGTGGGTGCCAAACAGGATATGTATGAGCTGATAGAAAGGTTGGCGGCCAGAGGGAAGGGCATTATCTATGCAACCTGCGAATTTCAGGAAGTATTAAGTATCTGCGACCGCATTTATGTGATGTATGATGGAGAAATCATAAAGGAATTAAAAGCAGCAGATACATGTGAAAAAGAACTGCTTTACTATTCGACAGGAGGTAAATGATATGTCTGGGGCAGAGAAGGTAATAAAGAAAGGTAATCTTTCAGATTTCATTACAAAATGGGGCACCATCGCAACTATGGTTATTATGTTTACATTTTTCACATTTGGGAACTGGAGTAAGGAAGCGGGGGCCAGCATGTTCCTGACCCAGTCCAACATGATTACCATTTTGCGTGCGGTATCCATTACCACCATCATAGCAATCGGTCTTACGTTTGCACTTGCTGTTAACGGAATGGATCTTTCCATAGGAGCCACGGCGCAGTTTGCCAATGTTTTTGTAATGACATGTTTTGTCTGGCACAATATTAACATTGGTGTTTCTATCATTCTCACCGTCTTGGTCTGCTTAAGCGTTGCTGTCATTAACAGTATTCTCATTGTTAAGTTTAAGATACCGGACATGGTTGCAGCACTATCTGTTATGTTTATGTATCAAGGGGTTTCTATGACTTATTCCAGGGGCGGAGCCATTACGGAACGTATGACACGGGCAGATGGAACACAGGCACCAGGTCTAGTTCCTGAGGCATTCCGAGGTCTGGGAAAAGAACCGTGGCTCATTATCATCATGATTTGCGTGGTGTTGTTTGCCTATTTCTTCTTAAATTATACCAAGCATGGCAGATACATGTATGCAGTAGGAGGAAATCCGGAGGCAGCCCAGCTCTCTGGGATTCCGGTAGCACGTTATAAGATTTTGGCCTATTTTCTATCTGCTATCTTTGCATCTGTAGGCGGAATGTGTCTGGCAGCTCGGGTGGGAACGGCTCAAATTTCGGCTGGAGATTCCTATCTCATGCCTTCTGTATGTGCTGCCTATATCGGCTTTTCCGTATTTGGGGCGGGAAAAGCCAATGCGTTTGGCACCTTTGCAGGAGCTGTACTAGTGGGGATGCTAGAGAATGGTTTGATTATGATGTCGGTTCCTTATTATGCTATGAATATCATAAAAGGCGGTGTTCTTGCCGTTGCACTTGCTATGACCTATGCAAGTGGTAAGACAAAAAACGCATAGTCAAAGAAGAAAAACACTAGGAAATAACATTAGAACGATATTAGGGGAAGGTGACAGTAATGTCTAAATTTGACAGTTATTTTTTAATGAAAACAGAAGAAGTGCCAGATTACGTTAGGGAAAAACTCTCCTTTTTTGATAAGGATGCCAGTCTGGAATGCAGGGAAATAGGAGATGGAAACTTAAATTATGTATTTCGGGTCCAGGATCCGGTCTCTGGAAAATCTATGATTGTAAAGCAGGCAGGAGAAGCTCTAAGAATCTCCGCAGATATGCATATCTCGACGGACCGTGGAAGAATCGAAGCAAAAATACTAGGGATTCAGGAGCTGTATTCCCCAGGGCTGGTTCCTAAGGTCTATTTATATGATGGCACCATGTGCGCCATGCTTATGGAAGATATGACAGGACATACCATGATGCGTACCGGTCTTATCAATCATGAGATATATCCTGAGTTTGCTGACCATGTGACCACCTTTTTAGTAAATTCTCTGCTTCGTACCACAGATGTGGTAATGAACCACAAGGAGAAAAAGGAGCTGGTTAAGAGTTTCATAAATCCAGATTTGTGTGAGATCAGTGAAGATCTTGTATACAGTGAGCCTTTTATTGATTACAACCACAGAAATAACGTTTTTGCGCCCAATGAAGATTTTGTGAAAAAGGAGCTTTATGAGGATGAAGCGCTTCATCTGGAAGCGGCAAAGCTGAAATTTGATTTCATGAACAATGCCCAGTCTCTGATTCATGGGGATTTACATACCGGCTCTGTTTTCATCAACAAAGAGCACACCTTTATATTTGATCCGGAATTCGCCTTTTACGGTCCTATGGGCTATGATATCGGCAACGTGATTGCAAACATGTTTTTTGCATGGTGTAACGGTGATGCCACCATAGAAGATGAGGAAGAGAAAGAGAAATTCTGCAGTTGGTGCCTGTCCGTCATTGAAGAAGTTGTAGATCTTTTCGTCAAAAAATACAATCAGGTATATGACGAATACGCCACTGAAATCATGGCAAAGGTACCTGGATTTAAGGCGTGGTATCTTAAGGGCATACTTTCTGATACGGCAGGGATGGCAGGACTTGAATCCATACGTAGAATTGTGGGTATGGCAAATGTAATTGATATCACCACCATATCCGATGAGAAGAAGCGCTCCAGAGCAGAAAAAATCGTTATTACTCTTGCAAAAAATTATATTATGAACCGGAACGCTTTCTGCTGTGGTGCAGACTATAGTAAGGCCATCAAAGAAGCGGTTCAAAAATTTGAGTCTTAAAGAACGGATGGGAAAATAATATGAGTGAAGAAAAAAAGAAATCCATTCTGGATTATGATACCGTTGCCCTTGATGAAGAAAATCATGCACTGGTCATCATAGACCAGACCCAGCTTCCCTACCACACGGAGATACTTTCTCTGACAAAGCAGGAGGATATCTGGAATGCGATTTACCTTCTCCAAGTAAGAGGGGCTCCTGCCATTGGTGTTGCGGCAGCCATTGGTATTTATTTGGCGGCAAGAGAAATAGAGACTTCTGATTTTACTGAGTTCTACCAGGAATTTCAAAAGGCCAAAGATTACCTCGATTCCGCCCGACCGACTGCAGTTAACTTGTCCTGGGCATTAAAACGGATGGAGAAAGTGGTACTTAGAAACAAGGAAAAAACCATTCTCGAAATCGTAGAATGCCTGCATCAGGAAGCAGTAGAAATCAGGGAAGAGGATATTTGGGTCTGCAAAACAATTGGAGAGTATGGTCTTACCCTGGTGAATCCAGGAGATGGCCTTTTGACCCACTGCAATGCTGGGCAGTTGGCAACCGTTAAGTATGGAACGGCAACGGCCCCCATGTACTTAGGCCAGGAAAGAGGCTATCACTTTCGCATCTTTTCCGATGAAACAAGACCTTTGCTCCAGGGAGCAAGGCTGACCTCCTTTGAATTAAAGGAGTCTGGGTTGGACGTTACGGTGATCTGTGACAATATGTCTGCAAGCGTCATGAGAAAAGGCTGGGTCAATGCGGTATTTGTAGGTTGTGACCGAGTCGCTGCCAACGGTGATACTGCCAATAAAATTGGCACTTCCATGGTTGCGCTGGCTGCTAAGCGTTACGGCATCCCTATGTACATCTGTGCACCCACATCAACCATTGATCTGTCAACCTTGTCTGGAGAGGACATCCATATTGAGGAGCGTCCTTCTGAAGAGGTGGTGGAAATGTGGTATGAAAAACCAATGGCTCC
Organism: uncultured Eubacteriales bacterium; assembly: GCA_963528005.1. Classification (GTDB taxonomy): domain Bacteria; phylum Bacillota; class Clostridia; order Lachnospirales; family Lachnospiraceae; genus Lacrimispora. Next base: position 32,828 of record CAURSM010000026.1, on the reverse strand, counting down.
CGAAGGAGTAAAGGTGTTTAATCCTGCCTTTGATGTAACAGACCATGATTTAATCGCCGGCATCGTTACGGAATATGGAATTGCCCGGGCACCATACACACAATCTTTAAAAGAGATATTCATAAAAAAGGAAGAGGCCCTCAAAGCAGAAGATAAAGAATCGTAAAAAACAAGAGGGTGTCTCAAAAATGAGACATCCTCTTGCTAAATCAACATATCATTCACCCGCTTTTAAAAGCTCTACGTTATTTTTTGAGAGATAATCTAACCACTGGTCATCCAATTGTTTGTCCGTTATTAAGCCTGTGATGGCTTCAAAACCAGAGATCCGGATGAAAGAGGTCTTATCAAACTTGGAATGATCCGCTACCAGATAGATATGGTTGCTTCGTGTAATTAAGGTCTGGCGGATGGCGGCGATTGCCTCGTTGGAATCTGTGATGCCGTGTTCCATGGATACACTTCTGCATGACATAAAGGTTTTGTCTACATAAAAGGATTCCAGGTTATGAATCGCGGTGCTTCCCACAAAAGCTTTGTCCCTGGGCGTGTAGGCTCCGCCAATGGAGATGAGACGTATGTCTTCTTTGTCCTGCAGCTCATTAATAATCAACAGGGAATTGGTAACCACAGTCAGGCGCATTCCCTGAAGCTCCTTAGAGATTTGAAGGGCTGTGGTGGAGGCATCTAAAAAAATGGAATCTCCATTGTGTATGACGGATAAGCATCTTTTCGCAATTGCTATTTTGCTTTCCATGTATGCGGTTTCCCTTATGGTTAAATCGACGTTATTCTCCACCCCGTCTTGTATGAATGCGCCGCCGTATGTTCTTGTAAGGAAACCGTCATCCTCCAGTTGCTTTAGATCTCGGCGGATGGTTTCCTCGGTTACAGAAAATAATTTAGAAAGTTCTGTAACTGTAACACTTTTCTTTTCCAGAACAATATCTTTAATTTTAGATTTTCTTGTTACTGCTAGCATTGACATATTCCTTTCTTATTAAGGATCATAATATTTCAAAATAGAATACAGTATGAAACAATAAAAAACAAGTTACATATAAGCATATTGTAATATTTTTTTGACCAAATGTAAAGGTAAGATGGCAAAAATAAAAATAAAACACTAAAAACAGAAATAAAACAACATAAAACATTGACAAACAAACATTACAATGGTAAAAATACAGTATAAAAAAGGAGAGTTCAGACAAGAAAAGTAAATAGTTGTTTGGATTTTGGAGGGATTTTTATGATAACAGTTCAAGGTGTCAGGTACATGTCTGATTTTGAGGCCAAGAAATCAATCCTTGATATCGGAAGGCGGATGTATGAAAGAGGCTTCGTAGCTTCCAATGATGGGAATATTAGCTGTAAAGTAGGACCGAACACCATCTGGACAACGCCCACCGGAGTTTCAAAAGGATTTATGAAACAGGAAATGTTAGTTAAGATGGATCTAAATGGCAGGGTACTGATGGGGAAATATAAGCCTTCCTCAGAGGTGAAGATGCATCTAAGAGTTTACCAGGAAAATCCAGAGGTGCAGGCGGTTACACACGCCCATCCCCTTGTGGCCACCAGCTTTGCAATTGCGGGAATTAATCTGGACGCCGCAATTCTGACGGAAGCGGTCTTAGGACTGGGTTCCATACCTATTGCAAAATATGCCACACCAGGAACCGATGAGGTGCCGGAATCCATTGCTCCATTTGTAAACACCCACAATGGAGTGCTACTTGCAAACCATGGGGCGCTGACCTGGGGAAAGGATATTTACCAGGCGTTTTACAGACTGGAATCCATTGAGTATTATGCCACCATTTTAATGTATACAGGAAATATCATTGGGCGGCAAAATGTTTTATCCTGTGATCAGGTAGATAAGCTTCTGGATATCAGGCAAAAGCTTGGAATCACCGCTGGTGGGGTTCCGCCCTGCTCTGTACAGGAAATGAATATGAGAGATATTGTTTCATCATCGGATATTCTCCCTCCGGAGCCAGTGACCCTGATCCATTCGGGAGGAGGCAGTCCCGGTCAGGCATTAAAGGGAGTGACACCCATTGTAAAGCCGGGAGATAGCCAAGAGATAAAAGGATGCAGTTGTAGTACAGTTCCTTCCGGAAATACAGGGTCTTTTGCAGGAAGGGTAGAACCAGAGCGTTTGAGCAAGGTAAAGGAGGAGATCATTGCTGAAGTAGTGAGACGGGTGACAGAGCAACTGAACTAGGAGGAAATAAATGGATATTGGGGCAAAAGAAATTGAGTTGATTGTAAGGGAAGTACTTGCCGGAATTGAATGGAGCAATCCGCCTGCCGCCTCCGTTCCTATCCGCGGAGATCATGGGGTATTTGAGCGAGTGGAGGATGCCATTGAGGCAGCTTACGTGGCTCAGAGGCAATGGGTGAATCATTATAAGGTAGAAGACAGAAGACGAATCATTGAGGCCATCCGGTCTGTGGCTAGAGCCAATGCAGAATCGCTGGCAGGTATGGTATGGGAAGAGACTGGTATGGGACGAAGGGAAGATAAGATTCTAAAGCATCTGGCAGTAATCGATAAAACACCAGGTGTGGAATGCTTGACAACCGAGGCCATTTCCGGTGATGACGGATTAATGATCGAAGAGTATGCTCCCTTTGGGGTGATCGGAGCAATTACACCATCCACCAATCCAACAGAAACAATGATTAACAATACCATCAGTATGATTGCCGGAGGAAATTCCGTTGTATTTAATGTACATCCAGGTGCGAAAAGGAGCTGTGCCCATTGCATTAAGCTGCTGCATCAAGCAATTGTAGAAAATGGTGGACCTGCAAATCTTATAACCATGCAGAAAGAGCCTGATATGGAGGCGGTCAATCGTATGACTGAGGATCCTAAAATCCGCTTAATGGCAGGTACGGGTGGAATGGCTATGGTCAATGCTTTGTTACGGTCTGGAAAAAAGACGATAGGTGCTGGAGCTGGCAATCCGCCGGTCATCGTAGATGATACCGCAGATATTAAGCTGGCAGCAAGGGAAATCTTCCAGGGAGCTTCCTTTGATAACAATCTTTTGTGTCTGGCGGAAAAGGAAGTTTTCGTAATGGAATCGGTGGCGGATGAGTTCATTAGCCAGTTACAAAAGGAAGGCGCCTATCTCCTTCAAAAGAGTCAGTTGGAAGAAATATTATCATTTGCCATGACAAAAAAAGGGGATAGTTATGAAGTGAATAAGTCCTGGGTAGGAAAAGACGCAGAGCAGTTTCTTAAAGCCATTGGGGTACAGCAAAAGGAAGTGCGGCTTTTAATCTCCGAGACAGACAAAACCCATCCTTTTGTTATGGTAGAGCAGCTAATGCCCATACTTCCCATTGTACGCTTAAAGTCCTTTGAGGAATGTGTGGAAAGTGCTGTAGCTGCAGAATTAGGGAACCGCCACACCGCCTCCATATTTTCCCGCAACGTGGAACATATGACGAAATTTGCAAAAGAGGTGGAAACCACAATTTTCACAAAGAATGGAGCTACCTTAAAAGGAGTGGGAATTGGTGGGGAAGGGCATACCACAATGACTATTGCCGGACCTACCGGGGAAGGTCTTACCTGTGCCAGAAGCTTTACCAGAAAGCGCAGATGTATGCTGGCAGATGGCGGCTTAAGGATCATCTAAGGAGGACAATACATATGGCAATTGGTTTTTTGGAGTGTGCAGGGTATGGAGCGGTTCTATATGCCATGGATAAAGCCTGTAAAGCAGCAGATATAACAATCATCGGTATAGATACCATTAACCCAAAGGATGCCACCGCATTTATTCCTCTCACAGCTCAGGTGAAATTTGAAGGCGGAGTGGATGATGTAAAAGAAGCCTGCAAAGCAGCCAGACAGGCAGCTCTGACCCTTAATCGTCCAGAAGAGGTCCTGGTGGAAATCATAGAAATGCCATATGAGGGTACTAAGGCACTGGCAAGGATATCAAAGATATCATTCACAGACGAAACCACGAAAAAATTCAGGAGGTAACAAGGTATGGCATCTACGATCGGTATGATTGAAACAAGAGGGTTAATTGCTTCTGTAGAAGCGGCAGATGCAATGTTAAAGGCAGCGGATGTTGAATTAGTCGGAACAGAGAAAATCGGCTCCGGTCTGGTGACGGTCATTGTGACCGGAGAGGTAGGCGCTGTAAAGGCGGCAACCGAAGCAGGTCAGGAGGCTGCTTCAAGAATCGGAGAACTCATAGCGGTTCATGTTATCCCAAGACCTCATCAGGATATTGAAAAGATCTTGCCAAAGGCAAAATAAGAACAGTGGAATGAAAGAGGTGTGGTGTGATGAAGGGAAGGGGCAATGCCATAGGAGTTCTTGAAACCAGTTGCTATGCCAATACGGTTGTGGTGGTTGATCAGGCCTTAAAGGCAGCTGAAGTAGAAATTGTAAGCTGCCATAAGAAGCTGGGAGGCAAGATGTGCCATACCGTGCTGACAGGCGAGACTTCAGCAATACAAGCAGCCATGGAAGCAGCTAGAGAATCCGGACGGCTTGTAGGAATTGACAACATAAAAGTAGCTGTTTCCATAAGTAATCCCCATTCGGAGATCTTAAAGCTACTTAACATGATAGACAGGCATGAAAAAGAAAAGAATCATGAAACCATAATTCAGGTAACAGGAGAAAAAGGAGGAGAAGCAAATGGCGGAGACAGCAATTAAAAAAGGGATGCTTGCACTTGGAATGGTTGAGACAAGAGGTTTGACGGCTTCCATTGAGGCGGCAGATGCGATGTTAAAGGCAGCGGATGTTGAGATGGTAGGAACCGAAAAGATTGGCTCCGGCTTGGTCACAGTAATGGTTCAGGGGGATGTAGGAGCAGTAAAAGCAGCGGTAGAGGCGGGAGAAGAAGCGGCTTCCAGAGTAGGAGAATTAGTTGCAGTCCATGTAATTCCAAGACCCCATAACTCCGTGGGAGGAATCCTTCCATTCATTAAGTAAAGGAATTTGAACTTTTATGGAATGCAGGAAAGAACTGATTGATAAGTTATCTGGAATGGTTATAGAACAATTGGAGCGTTTGCAAAAAAATCCTTATCAGGTTCCAGTGGGGATTTCAGCCAGGCATGTACATATAACAAAAGAGCATGTAGAACTTTTGTTTGGAGCTGGTTATCAGCTTACCCCCTTAAAGCCACTCAGTCAGCCTGGGCAGTTTGCCTGCGAGGAACAGGTCATGGTCTGCGGTCCTTCCGGTACTCTGCCAGACGTACGGATTCTAGGGCCGGAGAGAAAGGAAAGTCAGGTTGAGGTGTCTCTTAGCGACTGCAGGAAACTTGGAATACGTCCCCCGGTTAGAACCTCCGGGGAGTTAAGGGGAACGCCCGGTGCAATGCTAAAGGGGCCAAAGGGTGAAGTCCTTTTACAGGAGGGGGTCATAATTGCAGACCGTCACATCCATATGACCCCAGAAGATGCTGCCTGGTTTGGAGTCTCAGACGGGGAACGGGTGAGCGTGGTTGTAGAAGGTCCAAGGGGTGGCGTCCTTAGCCAGGTGCTCATTCGCATCACCAGAAAGAGCCGGCTGGATTTTCATGTGGATACTGACGATGCCAATGCCTTTGAGCTGGAGCAGGGACAATGGGTAACCATTAGAAAGGAAGACGCCCAGTGATATTAGGAACAATTATGGGAACTGTAGTTTCCACAAGAAAGTGCAGGGATCTTGTTGGATTTAAACTTCTTTTAGTGGAACCTTACTACGGAGAGAAGCAAAATGTGTTTGTAGCAGCCGATACCTTAGGCGCAGGAATCGGAGAACTGGTTTTAATAACCACTGATAATACGACTCAGTACGCAATGGACCGCTCGGCCCCAGTTGACGCTTATGTGGTTGGCATTGTGGATGCACCACCTCAGATAGGAAAGTAAAGGGAAAGGAGAAACGGTATGGGACAGGAGGAACTGCGGGTTCTCGCAGTGGAGGACCCGGCAGTCATATGGTATGCAGATAAGGGATTGGGGATCTTAAATGGCTGCCAGCAAAACGTGGTTTTTGATATAGTGCCCTGGGCAGACTATTATTCCAAAATGATGGAGGTATTTGCCGGAAGAGCAGAATATGACATTGTTATGGTAGCTGGTCATTTATGGCTTAGGGATTTTGCAAAACAAGGGTATCTTTCGGAAATAGAGTTTGAGGAAGAAGATATATTACCTGTAATAACAAGAGAGATGAAGTATCAAAACAAGCCATACCTGTCTCCCTCCTTTTTTGACGGTCATATGATCGTATACCGCAAACGTCTTCTTTATCAGATTTTGGGAAGAGAGCTAGGTCCAATCATTACTCAACTTGAGTACCTTGAGTCAGCCATAGAACTTAAAATCTAATAATTAAAGAGCCAAGTGGCAATGAAGGCTCATAAATCAGAAATATTTACAGATGCCCTTCCCTTCCTACGCATGTATGGAGGTGAAGTGTATGGAGAAGATGGCAGGTCTGTTTGCGACAGTGAGAAAGTAATAGCGGGTCTTGAGTCTTATCTGGAATTAAAAAAGTTTTCTCTGTCTGGTACAGAGAATTTTGGAAATAAGGAGATTGCAGCAGTAATACGAGAAAAAAGGGCTGCCATGGCAGTTACATGGAGCGGACAGCTTGGGGAGGTCATGAAAAATGGCTGTGCAGAGCCGGAAGATCTTGGATTTTCCACCTTTACCACTGCCTGGAATGTAACCTGGTCCTTTGCTGTGAGTTCTGGCTGTATGCAAAAAAGAGCTGCCAATGCATTTTTAAGATATCTTCGGTCCTCGTCTGTAGATGGACTGATTGGAAGGAAAAGCGGTGCTCCGTTAAGGGTATCAAGCTATCAAAAAGGAACTGCTGACTGCCCCTGGTATCCGGTACAGATGCATATGATGAATGTGGCAAAGCCTCTTCCTTCTATTCATAAATGTGGTGATAAAAACGCAGTCCTCTACGAGTACATCAACGAGGCATTTGCTGGACAGATAACAGCAAGGCAAGCATTAGAAGCAGCCAGGCGGGAGATTGATTCCATAGTATAATCAAGGAGAGACGATGAAGGTTGTAATTATTGGAGGGGTAGCGGCAGGAATGAGTGCTGCATCTAAAATCCGCAGGCTGGATGCCGGGATTCAGGTTACGGTATATGAAAAAGGTGGATTTCTTTCCTATGGAGCATGTGGACTGCCTTATTATGTAGGCGGTTTTAACGACGATTACCGAAAGATGATTGCCCGAAGCCGAGAGGCCTTTGAAACTATGGGGGTAAAAACCTTTATACGACATGAAGTAAGATCTGTTGATCCAGAAAAAAAGCAGGTAGTGGTGAAGGATTTAGAAAGCGGAAGGGAATTCATTGATTCCTACGATAAGCTTATGATTGCCACAGGAGCAGAGGCAGTGATACCCCCATTTTCAGGAAGAGACCTTTTGGGGATTCATGTGCTGAAAACCATGGAGGATGGTATCTTTTTAAAAGAATTTAGTAAGATGCAGAAAGTAAAAAATGTGGTCATTGTAGGCGGCGGTTATATTGGGGTGGAATGCGCCGAGGCATTTTTACATAGTGGTAAAAACGTCCGTATCATTGAAACAGCGTCCCGGGTTCTTGCTCCTTTTGATGGGGAGATTGGGGCTTTAGCTCAGGAAGAGCTGATTCGCCAGGGGGTTATGCTTCATACCGGAGAACGGGTGGAAGCCTTTTTGGGAGACGGTCTTTATGTCAGTCATGTGAAAACAGATAAAGCTGTCTATGAGGCGGATTTAGTAGTGGTAGCAACAGGAATCAAACCAAGCACCGGATTTTTAAAAAGTACTGGAATTAAGATGGGAAAGAATGGAGCTTTGGTGGTGGACCGTGAAATGAGAACCTCCATACAAGACATCTATGCAGCAGGAGACTGTATCCTTGTTTATCATGAAGTCTTAGAAGAAGACTGTTATCAGGCTCTAGGAACGGTGGCAAATAAATGTGGCAGGATAGCAGGCACCAATCTGGCAGGAGGTCATGAAAAATTTGTGGGGGCATTGGGATCTGCCGCCATCAAGGTATGTGATCTGGAGCTTGGACGTACCGGTATGGGTGAAGAAGATGCCAAACGCCTTAAGGTGGATTACAAGACCCTGGTTATAAAAGCCAATGACCATCCGGCATACTATCCAGACCCCACCCCAATTACAATTAAACTCATTTATGAAAAAGACACCAAACGGCTGCTTGGGGCACAGACCTGTGGAAAAAAAGGTGCAGTTCTTCGGGCAGATGTGTTTGCTGTGGCAATCCATGCTAGGATGACGACATCAGAGCTTGGCATGACAGACCTTATATACGCCCCTCCTTTTGCCGGGGTATGGGATGCCATTCAGATTGCCTGCAACGCAGCGAAATAAAGGGAGGTCAGACCATGAGCAAGGTCATATCTTTGCAGGAAGCTGCAAAATTGATCCATGACGGAGACATCCTTGGTCTTGGAGGCAATGTGCTGCATCGTGCACCCATGGTATTGGTACGGGAACTTGTGCGACAGAACAAAAAGGATTTAAGACTGGTTAAGACTGCCGGGGCAATGGATGTGGATATGCTTTGCTTTGGAGGCTGTGTATCCAGTGTGGATGCAGGATTTATCAGCTATGAAAGCGAGTTCTCCCTGGCTGGACATTATAGAAAAGCAGTAGAGTCTGGGGAAATAGTGGGAAATGAGCACGCCTGCTATACCGTTATCTCCGCTCTTCGGGCAGCCAGTTATGGTGTTGGGTTTATGCCTGTAAAAGGCCTTGTAGTCAGTGATCTTATAGGGGTAAATGACTACTTCTTACGGATACAGGATCCATTTACCAATGAAATGATTACAGTTGTTAAAGCTATTTGCCCGGATGTTGCAGTCATTCATGTACAAGAAGCAGATGAAGAAGGCAACGCCAGAATCACAGGCCCATTGTTTGAGGATGTCTTATTTTCAAGAGCTGCCAGGAAAGTGATTCTTACGGCTGAGAAGATTGTTCCAGGATCCTTATTTTCAAGTGGAAAGAAAAAGGCGGATATTCCCCATTTTCTGGTAGAGGCTGTTGTAAGGGCACCAAGGGGTGCTGCGCCTTGTTCTTGTTTTGGCTGCTATGATATTGACAGAAAGGGAATCAGCGGATTTAAAGCCCTTAAGGATAAGGAAACGCTTGGGGAGCATCTGTTGTCTTTGGAATATGGGGATCACAAAGGATATGGAGGCGGTTTATGATGGAAGTCAAAAACAGGGTATGTGATACCATGGTCTGTGCCATGGCACGTATGATTCGAGACGGGGATAACGTATTTCATGGAGTATCGTCTCACATGCCTATGGTCGCTGTACTGCTTGCCAAGGCGATGCATGCCCCCAAAGCCGTGCATTTAAATATTCCGGGAGGGGTGGATCCCGCCCTTAGAAAACTCCAGAAATATACCAGTGCAGGTCCTGAATTATTAGAAGGTTCAAAATCTTATTTCCCTCTCATGGAAGTCTTTGACTTATCCATGAGAGGCGGACTTGATGTTGCCTTTCTTAGCGGTATCCAGTTTGACGTCTGGGGTAATGTGAATGCATCTGTCATAGGAGATTACAAGAAACCAAAAGTCAGGCTGCCGGGGGGAGCGGGAAGTGCAGTCCTAATCCCAACGGCAAAGCGGGCTATCATCTGGAGGACAAAGCACGATCAGCGTACCTTTGTGAATCAGGTGGATTTTATTACGACCAGAGGAAATGTGGATAGGATTGTCACACCTCTGTGCGTCTTTAAGATGGAAAACGGGGAAATAGTGCTAGATACCATTCATGAGACCTCCAGCTTAGAAGAAGTAAGGAAAAACACCGGATTTCCAGTTAAACATTCCAGGATTGCGTACACACCTCCTCCCACCAGGGAAGAACTTTCTGCACTGAGACGCATAGATCCTGGTGATTACAGAAATATAGAATTCTAGGGAGAACTTATTATGGGGCTTTTTAGGGCAAATGCAGTAGCAACCAGTTTCTTTGGCAAAGGTTCCATTGAACTTTTACCAAAAGAGCTTAGAAAGCGGGGATTTAAACGAGGTCTTATTGTTACGGATTCATTTCTGTTTGAAAATGGGGCAGGGGATAAAGTTGGTTCTTATCTTCTAAAAGCAGGGTTGGAATATGCAATCTATTATCTGGTTCAGCCAAACCCAGCGGTGGCTGTAGTCAATGAATGCTTAGAGGCAGCAAAAGCTCTGGAGGTAGATCTTTTGGTAGCAGTAGGCGGTGGGTCTGCCATTGATACTGCAAAAGCGGTGAGCATAGTCATGACAAATGGCGGCAGAATAGAGGAGTACGAGGGAGTAAATCGGTCCCAAAAACCTGGACTTCCCATAGTGGCAGTTAATACAACAGCAGGAACCGGGTCAGAGGTTACCTCCTTTTACATTGTGACTAACCCGGATAAACACTTAAAGATGTGCATGGTGGATCCCAATTGTATGGTAAGCGTTGCAATCAATGATACTGACTTCATGATGAGTATGCCAAAAGGGCTGACTGCTTCCACTGGTATGGATGCTATGACTCATGCCATTGAGGCGGCTGTATCAAAAAGGGCGAATCCATTTACGGATAAAGATGCGCTTTGGGCAATGAAGGTAATTGGGAGGTATCTTCCTAAGGCAGTAAGAGACGGCGGAAACGAAACGGCAAGAGAGATGATGGCTTACGCACAATACAGCGCGGGTATGGCATTTTCTAACGCCGGTCTTGGAATGGTTCATGCCATGGCTCATTCCCTGGGGGGACGTTACAACCTGCCCCATGGAATATGCAATGCGGTTTTACTGCCCTTTGTCATGGAATTCAATGGAAGTTATGAAGCAGGTGCCAGGCAGTATCAAAAGGTGGCAAAGGGCCTTGGGATAACTGGAGCAGAAACCATGACAGGAGAAGAAGCGGTCAGAGAATCAATAGCCTTAATCAGACGATTGTCAAAAGAAGTTGGACTGGCAGAATGCTTGAGGGAGCTTTCTATAGACCCAGATTCTTTTTATGACCTGGCAAAAGGGGCAATGCTCGATGCTTGTATGAAAGACAATCCTGTAAAACCTACGGTAGAGGAAGTAGCTGAGGTATATAAAAAAGCCTATTATGGCGTTAGATCATGAGATGGAGAGGGCGTTTCTATGAAAAAAATAATGAATGCACCGGAAAACTATGTGAACGAAATGCTGGAAGGAATCTATCTGGCTCACCCAGATTATGTTACCCATGCAGGGGAAGATTTGCGCTGCCTGGTTACTTCAAAAGTTGTGGAGGGAAAGGTGGGAATTGCTACAGGCGGCGGATCCGGACATCTGCCTTTGTTTTTAGGCTACGTGGGAAAAGGAATGCTAGATGGTTGTTCTGTGGGAGATGTATTCCAGTCACCAAGCGCAGAACAGATGCTAGAAGTAACAAAGAGGATAGATTCCGGAGCCGGAGTCCTTTACATATATGGAAATTACAATGGGGATATCTTTAATTTTGAGATGGCCGCAGAGATGGCTGATATGGAAGAGGGAATCAAGGTAGAGCAAGTGGTTGCTGGAGAGGATGTAGCATCTCCCCAGGCAGCACCGGGAGAGAGAAATACGAGAAGAGGAGTTGCTGGTATCTTTTTTGTATATAAATGTGCCGGTGGGGCAGCAACAGCCGGAAAAGAGCTTTCTGAAGTAAAACGGATTGCAGAAAAGGCAGCTTCTAATGTAAGGACCATGGGAGTAGCCCTCACCCCCTGTACCGTACCAAGAGTAGGGTATCCTGGATTTGAGATAGCAGAAGATGAAATGGAAATCGGCATGGGCATTCATGGAGAGCCTGGGATTCGGCGTGGAAAGCTGGAATCTGCAGATGAAATAACCACAGAGATGCTTGAAAAAATCCTAGAGGATATACCTTATAAGGCAGGAGAGGAAGCAGCCGTTTTAGTCAATGGACTGGGAGCTACACCGCTTGATGAACAGTATATTGTTGCCAGAAGGGTCCATCAGATTCTCAAGGAAAAAGGGATTGAGGTTTACCGTTATTATGTGGGAGAATATGTAACTTCCATTGAGATGGCTGGCTTATCTATATCTCTTTTAAAACTAGATGAAGAATTAAAGGGTTACTTAGATGCACCTGCGGATACACCATTTTTCAAACAGGGGAATGTTGCAGCGGATTGGAGCATGATATGAACCAACAGGAATTAATCAACATGCTTTACAGAATTAGTAAGATTATGGAAGAAAACAGGAATTACTTAATTGAACTGGACCGGGTGGTGGGGGATAGTGACTTAGGACTTACCATGTCTGACGGTTTTTTAGCGGCTTATCATGCGGTATCCCATGGAGGCGAACCAGATCTTGGAAAGTTGCTTTACACGGCAGGTAAAACCATGGGAAATAAGGTCCCCTCCACTATGGGAACTTTAATGGCTGCTGGTCTTATGCGTGCAGGGAAGACGTTAAAAGGTAAAACTGAATTGACTGATTATGAGGTCTGTCTCCTGTTTGAAGCTTTTGAAGAGGGCGTAGCAGATCTTGGTAAGGCGAAACCGGGAGATAAAACCTTTTTGGATGGCTTTCATCCAGGAGTTTTGGCACTGGGAGAGAAGTTGGAGTCAGGCCATAGTCTTAAAGAAGCATTAAAAGAAGCTGCTTTGAAAGCGAATGAAGGATTTGAGCATACGACAACCATGATAGCCGTTCATGGTAGAGCAGCAACCAGAGGTGAGGCATCCCGTGCTTTAAAGGATCCAGGGGCTGCTGTGGCAGCTTTGATCATGAAGGCAGCAGCGGATTATTAAAACGAAGTTAATTACTCATTAATAGAATGTTTCATACTAGGAGTAGAGCATATATAAAATGTGCTCTGCTCTTTTGCAACGATAAACGTAAAAATAATTTACATGGTAATTTGCTTTTTATATGGTCTTATTTTTCAGCAAGTTCTAATAGTTTCCTTGTAGTATTTGCAGTCCTAATTGTAACGTTATTATTTACTGATGAACCAGCAATTTTTGACCATCTTGCTTTATTAAAAGTCTTCAAAGAAGCAGACCAAAAAATCACATTGCCATGACTACCTACTTTTTCATATTCAGGCTTTGCATCGCCAACGGCTGCAAATACCTCATCTGTAGTAGTGGGATAAATCACGAAAATTGCATTGTCATATATTTCCTTATTATCTGTATTCCACCACTCTGGTGCATGTTTCAAAACATCTGATAACTCTTTTGCGGAAATAATTGTTACTGGAATACTTATTTTAAATTTATCTTCTATTATGGATATGCTTTTTCTTATCATTTCATTTTTATCTTGCGTGTTACTGGAGAAAATGACATTTCCGCTATTGATATAAGTAATAACATCTAAAAACCCAATTTCTTCAAATGCCAGTTTCAATTCTGGCATGGATATTTTGTTTTTACCTCCGATGTTAATACCTCTTAAAAGTGCAATATACTTTTCCAAATGTGATACCTTCTTTCATATTTAATATAATTAATAGTATATCACATAAGTATAACAATCTGATTTGTTCGTATTATTACGCCTATTTAGACGCTCCTGCCATAGCAAATAACATTCCAGAAAGAAAGGGAATGAGCCATATACACCACACTATTATACTAAATCTATGAAAATTCTTCTTCCTCTGTTCTTGGTTACTTGCCAGCACTATAGTAGCCCATACTGCATGAAGAAACATGAGCATAATAGCCAAAAAACCAGTGATACCGTGGAAATTAAGATGGAAATCACCTGGAGCTAGAGTCGTCATCAGAGTGGTCCCTATGGTATCAAAGGCAAACCCCAACCAGAATATTATAAGGTGCCATATTTTTAAAACACCCTGTTTCTTTTCAGCCCAGACTCCAGTTGTGTAAAAAAGCAGAGCAAGGCTTATTGTAATAATAGCATATGGTAACATAGCCAATTCTCCTTTCAGAGCATTTCAATTCAATTATAACTTTCTTTTAAACCATAGTGTCATTTAGCAACACCATATGAATATGATCTTCCCAAACGCCGTTGATTTTCAAATACCTTGGTGAAATGCCTTCATTTAAAAATCCTAATTTCTCCGTCACTTTAATTGACCTTTTATTTCGGGGCATGATATTCGCTTCAATCCGATGTAACCCAAAGTCTTCCCATATAATCTGGATTCCCTTTTGCAATGCCTCTGTCATATAACCCTTGTTTATTTCTTTCTCATCCAGCTTATATCCTAAATAGCAGGATTGAAAGGCACCCTTGATGATACCTGTAAAGCCAATGTTACCAATGATTTTCTCTGGATTTTCTTTCTTAGATATCCAAAGTCTTAATGCGGTCTCATTGGACGAATCCCCTATCAATTCCTTTTCCTGATAGGTTTTTGTATAAAACTCCTCACTTCTGATAGGCTCCCATTCCTTTAAAAATTCTTGATTTCTCTTATGGTAATCAAGGACCATATCTGTTAAAGAAATATGGGAAGTACGTAGAATCAGCCGATCTGTCTCATAAGTAATTTGCATTAATATTATCTCCTCTTCTTCTCTTAATATAATGAATTTATGGAAAAACAGTATAGCACAAAGGAAATATGGCTGCAAGAAGTTCCTGTTATCTGTTATTGAGAAAAATGGTAATATTTAGTACAATAGAGAGAGAACAGGAGTGAGGTAAAATTATGGAAGAAGAGAAAACATATCATACCCACGTATCAGAGGATGGAACGGAGTTTACCCATAGCCACAATGGACATTCCCATACTCACAAGAATACAAAGGTAGTGGAAAATCGTCTTTCCCGTGCCATTGGTCATCTGGAATCAGTAAAGCGAATGGTAAGCGAAGGAAGGGACTGCAGCGAGGTTTTAATTCAACTTTCCGCTGTTATTTCTGCACTTAATAGTACGGGGAAGGTTATTATTAAGGACCATATAGAAAATTGTATCGTGGATGCGGTGGAATCTGGAGACAGAAAGGCAATTGACGATTTAAACCGTGCCATTGACCGATTTATGAAATAAATATCCCCTGGGGAGGCTTGTAAGAGAGGCCTCCTTTCTACTATACTAAATGGAAGAATGATGTATGGAGAGAGGGAGCACATGATAAAAAAAATATTGGCTGTATTACTGGGGACCGTTGTTATGGCAGCCTCTTTATACGGCTGTAATAACAGCACTGCTATGGGAACGGCTTCAAAAGGACAAGTACCGGATAAGAAAATACTTCGGGTCTCTGAATCCTTTGCCCTTCAGACATTAGATCCTCATCTGGATTATCAGGGCTGGTACACATCCATTTATGGAGTGACGGAAACTTTGTTCTATATGAATGACCAGTCAACCGTAACCCCTCTTCTTGCAGAAAGTGCCAGTGCAAACGGAGCGGTGTGGTCCATACGGCTGAAAGAGAAGGCTTGCTTTTCCAACGGGGATCCGGTAACTCCAGATATGGTGATCCGCAATTTAAAAGAAGCTGGTGAGATCAATTTCAGGTTTTCAAACTTTACAAAGTATACATATGCCATCGTAGATAAAGATACCTTTACCATTGATACTGGAACCATATACCCCATGCTGATAAATGACTTAGCAAGTCCTGAATTAGCCATTGCAGACCTTGACCACAGTGGGGATAAAAAGACTGAACTTGTGGCAACCGGACCATTTGTGGTATCTTCATTTGAACCAGGTGGTACCATTAAGGTGGCAAGAAACGAACAGTACTGGAATGGAAAGGCAAAGCTTGACGGCGCTGTATTTTATTACATGCCTGAGGCAGGTACGTCTTTCCTGGCCCTTCAAAATGGTGAGATTGACACTTATACCAGTGTGACCTCTGATGCAGCAGAGCAGTATCGGAAGGAACCAGATACGTATACACTAACCACGATTCCCGCCACCAGACTGCAGTTTTATATATTAAATGAAAACAGAATGAATTCGTCTCTTCGAAAAGCCATTAATTTGACGGTAGATTCCAAAGCCATCGGAGCCTATCTAAATGGAACGGTATCTGAAACAATGGGACCCTTTGGTCCATCGGCACCTTATGGAAAGGTGACAAAGGCAAAGCCGGATGTTAAGGCAGCGAAAGCTCTTTTAGAGGAGGATGGATATACCTTAAATTCTGACGGATATTATGAGAAGGACGGGAAGGTATTGTCCATCAATCTTGCTTATTATGCCGCAAGGAGCCTGGATACTCTGGCGGCTCTCATGCAGGAACAGTTAAAAGCGGCGGGTATCCAGGCAGTCCTGACTTGCGAGGAGGATCCGGATGGCACTTATATTGCCACCGGCGATTTTGATATTGGTTTGTTTTGCATGATTGCAGATAAGGCAGGAGATCCGTATTATTTTATAAACTGCACCCTGGCAGACGGGGCCCCTTATAATTGCGGTGGATTTAAAAATGATCAGGTTCAATTAATGATTAAAGAGTTGGAGACTGAAACGGATACCAATAAACGGACTGAACTTGCCAATCAGGTGATACAGACAGCCATAGATGAGGATGCCTTTGGCTATGTGGCATTGTTTAACAAGATTACAGTCACTAGAAATGGAGTAAAAGGTGTAGCTGAGAATAATCCTTTTGATTTCTATTTCTTAAGTGCAGATACGGATATGGACTAAGATATGAATATGAAACGATATGTATGGGGCAGACTTTTGCAGCTTATTCCAGTCTTATTTGGAGTCACCTTTTTGACCTTTGCCCTTCTTTCCCTGGCGCCTGGGGATCCGGCACAGAAGAAGTTAAGTGCCCAGGGGATTGCAGTAACAAAAGATGTACTAATCGAGACGAGAAAGGAAATGGGGCTTGACCGTCCATGGACACTTCGCTATGTAAGCTGGCTCTCTGATCTTCTCCATGGGGACCTGGGAAATTCCTATAAAGATGGCACGCCGGTTGCAGGAAAGCTTGTAAAAGCAATGAAATATACAGGAGTTTTAGCCATCAGTGCCTTTCTTTTAGCACTGGTAATTTCCTTACCTTTAGGAATTTACTGTGGAGTTAAAAAGTCTGGTTTTATTGACCGTATGATTCAACTGTTTTGCCTTGCTGGTAATGCTGTTCCAGGTTTCGTTTTAGCCGTACTCCTCATATACCTTTTTTGCATCCGCTTAAAGGTCTTTCCTATCATCGCAAAGGGAACTGTCCAGGGGTTCTTTTTGCCAACCTTAACCTTAGGGCTGCCTCTGGCCAGCCGGCTAACCCGCCAGGTACGGGCCTCTGTGCTAACTCAAATGGAGATGGAATTTGTAGATGGGGCAAAGGCCAGAGGAGTATTAAAATCATATATCCTGATGTTTCATGTCCTTCGGAATGCTATGATTTCCATTCTTACCGTATTTGGTTTGTCAATTGGAACGCTTTTGGGTGGAAGCGTGGTAATAGAAAATATATTTATGTGGCCGGGAATGGGGAAAGTGGCAATGGATTCCATAACAGCAAGAGACTATCCTGTGGTTCAGGGATTTGTATTGGTGATGGCCTTAATTTACGTAATCATCAACCTACTTGTTGATATCAGCTATCATCTTTTAGATCCCAGACTGGAGGAGATATAAATGATGAGATATAAAACTATGGAAGACCAAAGCTGTATGAAAAGACATGTAATATTTTTCTTGTTCCTGGTGTTTCTTTTAGGGCTTCTCAGTCTTTTCGCTCCTTATCTGACACCCAATGATCCTTACACAACCAATGCCCTATATAGGAAGTGGCCTCCGAATCTTACCTTCCCTTTTGGGACGGATAAGCTTGGTCGTTGCATCTTTTCCAGAGTGATTATGGGAACAAGGACTTCTGTTTTTTCTGCCCTTTTGGTGGTAGCGGTATCGTTGACCACAGGCACCGCTTTTGGAATTATCTCAGGTTATTACGGTGGATTATTAGATCGAGTGATTATGGGGATTTGTGATATTTTCCTTGCATTTCCTCAGATGGTATTGGCGATTGGAGTTGCTGGGCTATTGGGAGGAAATATGACAAACGCTATGATTGCCTTAACACTTACGGGCTGGACCTCTTACGCTAGGCTTTCCAGAGGACTTGTCATGACAATGAAAAAAGAGACGTTCATAAGTGCAGCCAGACTAAGTGGAAGTGGTAATATAGAAATCATGTTAGAACATATTTTTCCAGGAATCGCAGGAGAGTTGATTGTAAATGCAACCTTGCAGATTTCGGCTGTGATGATAGGTTTTGCAGGTTTATCCTATTTGGGCATTGGCGTTTCTGTTCCGGAAGCGGAATGGGGTTCCATGATAAGTGAAGGGATTGGTTATATGCAGCAGGCGCCTTGGGCTGTGATGGCACCGGGAGCAGCCCTTTTTATTACCGTCTTCGTATTCCAGCTTTTGGGAGATTCTCTCAGGGATTATTTCGGTGTTGGGAGGGGTCGATATGAGTGAAAACGTTCTGTCTGTAACAGACCTTTCCGTTCAGTACGCAAGTCATAAAGTATTATCAAACCTTTCCTTTGAAGTAAATAAAGGAGAGATCATAGGAATTGTTGGAGAAAGCGGGTGTGGAAAAACCACTCTGTTAAAAGCATTGTTTCCCAAAAGAACTCCCAATCTTATCATCTCCTCTGGCAGTATCTTATTTGAAGATCAGAATCTGGCAAGTGAGGAAGGAAAAAAGTCAGAAGAGCTATGTGGTAGAGGAATTGGCATGATTTTTCAAAATCCCAAAGCTTCCTTTAATCCCATACGCACATACAAAAGCCAGTTTATAGAGACGTTAAAAAGTCATGGCATGTATCATAAGGAAACCTTTGAGTCTCTTGTTCTTAAAACCTTTGAACGTATGAATCTTACAAATGGAAGAGAACTTATAGATAGCTGCCCCTATGAGATGAGCGGCGGTATGAATCAAAGGATTGCAATTGCTCTTTCTATCTTGTTAAAACCCAGGCTTCTTCTTGCGGATGAACCTACCAGTGCACTTGATGTAGCATCGGGAAAGCTTGTAATGGAAGAACTTCTGCGTATTCGGGAGTTTACCAATACCTCTATGATTCTGGTGACCCACAACATGGGCCTTCTCTCTGGAGTGGCAGATAAGGTGGGCGTCATAAATCAAGGAAGCCTGGTAGAGTGGGGAACGGTTCGTAAGGTGTTTGAATCTCCGAAACATTCCTTTACCAAAACCTTATTAGAGGCGGTACCTAAATTCAGTGTTCCAGAATGGATAGAGGAAGAGAAAATATCTGACTGTATTTTGAAATTAGAAGAGGTTAGTAAGGAATACAAAAGAAAGAAGATTCCCTTTTTGGCTCTTTCCCAGGTTGGTATGGAAGTGAAAGCGGGAGAGATCCTTGGGGTTGTAGGCGAAAGCGGAAGTGGAAAGAGTACACTTTTAAATATGATTGCAGGGCTTGGTTCCCCCACTGACGGTTCGGTGATTTTTAAAAATCAAATCATGGAAAAAAGAAGAAAAAAAGATGATTATTGCAATGTACAGATGGTGTTTCAACATGCAGCGGAATCCTTTAATCCAAGATATAACATTCGCAAGGCCATGGATAAAACCTTAAAAAATCTATGTAATATAAAGAGCAAAGCAGAAAGAAATGAAAGAATCGATGAACTCATGAAGCGGGTTGGCTTAAGTCCAGAACTTGCGGATCGGTATCCATGGGAATTGAGCGGAGGTCAGTGTCAAAGAGCCGCCATTGCCAGAGCCATATCCATAAGCCCGAAACTGCTATTGTGTGACGAAATCACAAGTGCCCTTGATGTATCGGTGCAAAAAGAAATCATAGATTTATTGAAAACTTTAGTGAAAGAAACAGGAATGTCCGTTATTTTCGTTTCCCACGACCTTGTACTGGTAAGCAGTTTTTGTGATACTATCATGGTGCTTTGCCATGGGGAATGTGTGGAGGCTGCAGCGACAAAAGACATCTTAATAAACCCAAGTCAGGATTATACAAAAAAATTGCTAAAGACGGCAAGAATAGATGGGAGCTTATCAATTGGAACAGATTGAAGAACGGGTAAAGCGATATTGGACCATACGGTCTCATGATTTTTCTTCCGTACGCAGAAGAGAATTAGAAGAAGAAGTCAGTAAGCGCTGGCTGATTGAAATTAGGAAGTATTTACCAGATAATAAACCTTTAAAGATTCTTGATGTGGGGACTGGTGCTGGATTTTTTGCGGTGCTGCTTTCCATGGAAGGGCATAAGGTATGGGGCGTTGATATTACTCCAGCTATGATAGAAGAAGCAAAACGCTTGTCTAAGGATCTAGGTCTGAACATAAGTTTCGAGGTAATGGATGCCCAAAATCTGGCATTTTCAGATGAGGCTTTCGATGTGGTAATAGCTAGAAATCTTACCTGGACCTTGCCAGAGCCTGAAAAAGCATATAAGGACTGGATAAGAGTTCTTAAAAAGGGCGGAATCCTTTTGAATTTTGATGCAGATTACGGTCAGGATGTTCTAAACAGAAAACCAGAAGAAGAGGAAGACTGGGGTGGATCCGGTTGTCATATTGGAATGACAAAGGAACTCCTTTTAGAGTCAAATCAGATAACAAAGTCTATGGAAATCAGTCAGAACAAAAGGCCTAATTGGGATCTTAATGTACTACAGGCCATGGGTGGCTGCAAAATCAGTTGTGACCAGGAAGCAGGTGCTAGAATTTTAAGAGAGAATAATGGGGAGAAAACCCCTACGTTTCTCATAGCAGTAGAAAAAGCGGGGGGCTGAGCTTATGTTATTTGAAGAGAATAAAAAATACTGGACAAACCGGACCAGTGGTTATTCAAAGGTAAATGAAAAGGAATTATCTTCGGAACAGAAAGAAAAATGGCTGGCGGCTATTACCCCACATTTTCCAGGAGAGAGAAAACATATTAAAATTCTCGATATGGGAACCGGACCAGGTTTTTTTGCCATTATTTTAGCAGAGGCTGGATTTCAAGTTACGGCAGTGGATTGCACAGAATCTATGATTCAACAGGCTAAGGTAAATGCAGGAGATTTAAAAGATGAGATCACCTGGGTGCTTGCTAATGCAGAGCAGACAGGACTAGAGTCAGAAACGTTTGATGCAGTTGTCAGCAGAAACTTAACCTGGAATTTAAAATCGCCGGAGAAGGCCTATGGGGAATGGCTTCGAATCTTAAAAAAAGGCGGAATCCTATTGAATTTTGATGCAAACTGGTATCAGTATCTATACGATGATGAAAAAAGAATGGGGTATGAAATGGACCGAAAGCGTGTAGAAGATAACTGTCTTGAAGACCATTACACCTGTACGGATATAGATGCCATGGAGGCGATTGCCAGAAAGCTGCCATTAAGCCGCAGACTCAGGCCCCAGTGGGATATGGATGTCTTGAAAAAACTCTCCATAACTAAGGTGGATATAGACCTTGGCATATGGAAACGTGTGTGGTCAGAAGAAGAGAAGGTCAATTATGGATCCACTCCCATGTTTTCTGTATTAGCAGTAAAATAAGATTCTCTTAATCTCCAATAAAAATCAATTGCCCAAAAGCACATTTCGAAGTATAATTACTTGAAGTGTGTTTTTTCCTAGTAAAAAGATATAATATATTAAGAAAGAGGTAGAATCAGTTGTTGAATCAGTTTTCAAGAACCCAGCTTCTCCTTGGCGAAGAGGCCATGGGTCAATTGATGGAAGCAAAAGTTGCTGTTTTTGGTATTGGAGGAGTAGGCGGATACGTTGTGGAAGCGCTGGTAAGAAGCGGAGTCCGTTCCTTTGTCCTGATAGATGATGATAAGGTATGCCTTACAAATATTAACAGACAAATTATCGCAACCAGAAAAACAGTAGGTAAATATAAAGTTGAAGTTATGAGAGATCGAATTTTGGAAATCAATCCAGATGCTCAGGTGGAGATGCGTCAATGCTTTTATCTGCCGGAGAATGCAGATGATTTTGATTTTACAGAATACGATTACGTTGTGGATGCAGTCGATACGGTTACCGCAAAGCTTGATTTGATTATGAGATCCAAAGAAGCCGGGGTACCAATTATTAGTTGTATGGGTGCAGGCAACAAGCTTGACCCAACCAGTTTTGAAGTGGCAGACATTTACAAAACTACCATGTGTCCTCTTGCGAAGGTTATGAGAAGAGAATTGAAAAAAAGAGGGGTCAAAAAGTTAAAGGTAGTTTACTCCAAAGAAAAACCAACCAGACCTAGCGAAGATATGTCTATTAGCTGTAGGACAAACTGTATTTGTCCTCCTGGAGCAAAGCATAAATGTACAGACCGTAGAGATATACCAGGAAGCGTTTCCTTTGTTCCTTCGGTAGCAGGACTTATTATTGCAGGGGAAGTCATAAAAGATTTGGCGAAAATGGGAAAAGATTCAGTGGGGAGGAATTCAAATGCCTGATAGAAGTCTGTCACTGGACCAAATGAGACAACTAAAGGAAGAGGAATGCCTGCTTATTGATGTTAGGGATCAGACCGCTTATAACCATGGCTATATTCCAAATGCAATCAATGTAGAGCTTGATAAGATCTTAGACGGGGAGTATGTCCCACCCAAAGATAAAAAGGTGATATTATATTGCTTAAAAGGAATTATCAGCCTGGAGGCCGCAGAATACTTAACGGAAAAAGGGTTTGAGGCGTACAACTTAGAGGGCGGTTACGGAAACTGGCTTATAAGCTCCATGGAAAAAGAAAAAGAGATGGACGGAGCAATTCGTCTGGAAGAAATAGAAAAAAGCCTACGTAAAAAGTTTCATAAGGATATTTTCAGCCGATTTGCGAAAGCAATCAATGAATATAAGCTGGTAAAAGAAAATGATAAGATTGCAGTATGTATATCCGGTGGTAAGGATTCCATGCTTATGGCAAAGCTGTTCCAGGAATTAAGACGTCATAACAAATTTCCTTTTGAGCTTGTTTTCCTTGTTATGGATCCTGGATATAATGGGATGAACCGGGAAGTCATTGAAAATAACGCAAAGCTTCTTAATATTCCCGTCACTGTATTTGAGACTCAAATCTTTGACGCTGTTTATGATGTAGAGAAATCACCTTGTTATCTCTGCGCCAGAATGAGAAGAGGATACTTATATAGCAAGGCAAAAGAGCTGGGCTGCAATAAGATAGCACTAGGTCATCATTACGATGACGTAATTGAAACCATACTCATGGGAATGATGTACGGCGGCCAGGTTCAGACCATGATGCCAAAGCTTCACAGCACCAATTTTGAAGGTATGGAACTGATTCGTCCTATGTACCTTATCCGTGAGGATGATATCAAGGCATGGAGAGATTATAACGGTCTTCATTTTATTCAGTGTGCCTGCCGGTTTACTGATACCTGTACGACTTGTAGGACAGATGGCAATACTGGTTCTAAGAGAGTGGAGATCAAGGATTTAATAAAAGAACTTAAAAAGGTGAACCCTTACATTGAGGGGAATATTTTTAAAAGCGTTGAAAATGTAAATTTAAATACCATAGTAGCGTATAAGAAAAATGGAACCGTCCATCATTTCCTTGATGATTATGATTTGGATCGATAAATTTGACCTTATTTTAAAATCATACTTGAAATACATACTAACCTTGTGGTAAATTATGATTAAGGAGGTTATATCTTATGAAAATTTCAACGAAAGGCCGGTATGCGGTCAGACTTATGATAGACCTTGCAGAGCATAACAATGGAGAATTTGTAACATTAATGGATATTGCTGAACGGCAGGAGATCTCAGAGAAATATTTAGAATCTATCGTTTCCATACTCAGCAAGAACGGTCTTCTTATCTCCTTAAGAGGAAAAGGCGGCGGTTATAAACTTGCAAAAGATCCGGACTATTACACCGTAGGCAGCATTTTAAGGCTGACCGAAGGTTCCCTTGCTCCTGTTTCTTGTATGGAAGGGGATACGAATAGCTGCAACCGAGCTTCCCATTGTCAGACTCTTGAGATGTGGGAAGGTTTAAACAAGCTGATAAATGATTATTTTAATGGAATCACCATTGCGGATCTTGTTCGTAAAAGTGATTACAGTGACAATTACATCATATAGGCGTTGGACAATAAAGAGCAAAGAGCCAGGTGATTAAAGCTGGTCCTTTGCTCTTTTTATGTCCAATAATACACCTTTTACCATTTATTTAGAAGATTTTTACTTAACAGGAAAATCCCAATTCTTTCCACTGGTAAAATGGCAAATTCAGTGTTATCATTTAAAAGTAACAGAAATGTAACACAAATGTAATAATTCAAAGGAGGCAAATGAATTGAGAAAATTAACAGCACTTGGATTAATGGCACTGACTTTAACTAGCATGCTCCCATTAACAGCAAACGCAGCAGTGAGGTGTAATATCCCTTCCTTCTCCGGAAAAAATGTAATTTCTATCAATGGATATGGCAATTCCGATGATTTAAAAGCAAAATTACAGCAGATGGGATATAATTGCGATAATATCAACTTTAACGATATTAACAAATATTTTAATAACTGCCAGAATTCAGGGAATGGTACAACAACACCAACAACACCAGCCCCAACAACACCAACCACCCCAGATCCAACAACACCAACCACACCAGCTCCAACCACACCAACTACCCCAACTACAAACAAGACATTCACTCAGCAGGTAGTTGATCTGGTAAATGCAGAAAGAGCAAAAGAAGGTCTTTCTCCTCTTACCGTTGATACAAGTGTAGAGAAAGCAGCTAACGTTAGAGCCAAAGAGATTCAGTCTAATTTCGATCATACCCGTCCAAACGGAAGTTCATTCTCTAGCGCATTAAAAGAGCAGGGCGTAAATTACCGTGGCGCTGGCGAAAACATTGCTTGGGGACAGAGAACTCCTCAGGAAGTTATGACTGCCTGGATGAACAGCCCTGGACATCGTGCAAACATAATGAATAAGAGCTATACTCATATCGGTGTAGGCAACTTACAAAACGGAAGCGGTACACAGTACTGGGTACAGTTATTTACATATTAATGATACGAATGCTTTAAAATTAAGTAGTTACGAGGATTAGTGAGAATTTAATAGTAGAAAAATGATATGGACAACCATTTGACAACCTTTTATGAGAAGTTGTCAGATGGTTGCCTCTTTTTTATACATCTACGCTTTGGGTTCTATATTGAATATTGAGGTGTGCTTAAAAAGCAAACTTCCGACATTCAATATAGGATCTTTTTTTGATTGTCACTAGAAAGTATGTTATGTTTATTCTATATGAACAGGAGGATGTGGTATGAAAAAGTACTTTTTTACTATAGCTTTGGCTTTAGGAATTATCTTTACAACGGGTTGTTCCAACGATAGCCAGGATGTGCAAAATAATGTTGGAACTAAGAACGATGTAAGCATTTATGAAGGTGATAAGAGAGTCATATTTGATTTGAGATCTTTGCCTTATGATATGGAATACAAAGGACATACACTTCAATTTTCATCATGCGAATTATATCAGGATAAAGCAGACGTAGACCATTCCTATACACCCTATGTAGTTGCTAAAGTTAAAATAGAAGGAATTGATGATGATACACTGCATTTATTTAATGAAAATCTATATGTTTATGCAAACATTAATAATGAAAAAAACCAATTAGCCAATAAGGCATTGTCAAAAATATGTGAGGTTGATAAAGACGGATACCGATATTATATATTCTCCCAGTCATTACTTTCTTCTCATTATTATCAATACGATTTTTCCGAATCTGTTTATAATGTGAGGTTTTTAATTCATCAAGGTGAAGGATATAGAGCGTTGCATTTTATTTATGATGGATACTCAAGTGTTAAGGAATTAAAAGAGATAGGTGAAGAAGTTTGGCGTGAAATTAAGCAGAAGCAACATGAAACCATGAGTCCTTAGATTTGTGATTTTATTTGTCTATGAATTTAATAAAAAATAATGAAGAGGACGTCCTAAGCTGGACGTTCTTTTTATATACCGAAAGAAGAGGATTCAATAAAAAATGCCTTTATATAGAAAGCGCTTATCATAAAAATTAGCTAATATTCAATAATATGGAAAAATATAAATGCAATATATAGTTGACATTTTGGATTATATAAATTACAATATGACTATGAAAGGTGGCAATAAATGAAAAACAAGAGAATGAAGATCGCTCGAATGGAAGTTGATATGAAACAGGATGACTTGGCAAAAGCCGTAGGTGTTACTCGGCAAACGATTGGTTTGATAGAATCAGGAGAATATAATCCTACATTAAACTTATGCATAGCTATTTGCAGGGTACTCGGTAAAACATTAAATGATTTATTCTGGGAGGAATTAAAATGAAACAACAAAATATGCAGGACGAAAGAATTTTGACACAACGCCGTAAAATAACCAGTGAAGCATATGGCATACTAATGTTTGTGCTTCCAGTATCCATTCTTGTACAACAGTTCTTATTAAACGCTCCCTTTGAACAGTATGCTGTTGAGTTTTTTTGTTTCTTAGGAATCTCTTTTTATACGATCATACGGTACATGATGATGGGACTCAATCTATATGGCGAAACAAAACGGGCAAAGAGCATTCCTTTGGTAAACAGCATAGTAACGGGAGTCGTAGTAACAGCTATTAATGGTATTCTAAATTATTCAAAATACGCAGAGAAATATAAGGTGGATGGTATGGGGTATTTTATAGCTGTGTTGGCAGTTACCTTCATTAGCGCATCCATTGGCTGTTATATTGTACTGTCATTCTTGGGTTATCTAAATAACAAAAAACAAGCCAAAATTCAAAAACGGTTAGATGAAGATGAGCTGGATGATTAGTTATATTTAATTTTGTTATATATATAAAGAAGACTACTAACTTTGAGTATTAATGTCAGTAGTCTTTTTTTGTGAGAATAATCGTATCTCTCACAAGTGCATACAAACCCATTGACAAAGTATGTTTTAAAAAGTACTATTATAGTAGTACTAGTAATCAATATTTAGTCATGTAAAGGAGATAAACATTATGAGCAAAATATATACTTCTGCGGATCAGCTTATTGGAAGAACTCCGCTTCTTGAATTATCTAATATAGAGAAAGAATTAGGATTAAAGGCAAGGATATTAGGAAAGCTTGAATACTTTAATCCGGCGGGCTCTGTGAAGGACAGGATAGCAAAGGCAATGATTGATGATGCGGAAGCAGCCGGAATCTTAAAGGCAGATTCTGTAATTATAGAGCCAACTTCTGGGAATACTGGAATAGGGCTATCATCAGTAGCAGCCGCCAGAGGTTACCGAGTTATGATTGTTATGCCGGAAACCATGTCTTTGGAACGCCGTACCCTTATGAAAGCTTATGGAGCTGAACTTGTTTTAACAGAAGGTGCCAAAGGAATGAAGGGGGCCATAGCAAAGGCAGAAGAATTGTCAAAAGAAATTCCTGGTAGTTTTATTCCCAGTCAATTTAATAACCTATCAAATCCCAAGGTCCATAGAGAAACCACAGGTCCTGAGATTTTTGAAGATACGGATGGCAATGTAGATATCTTTGTGGCTGGTGTTGGTACAGGAGGCACGGTCACAGGCGTGGGAGAGTATTTGAAATCAAAGAATCCAGATGTTGAAATTATTGCAGTTGAGCCAGCGGCCTCTCCTGTGTTATCGACCGGAAATGCTGGTCCCCATAAGATTCAGGGAATTGGTGCTGGTTTTATACCAGATGTGTTAAATACAAAGATTTACGATGAGGTAATACCAGTTTTTGATGCAGATGCATTTGAAATCGGCAAAAAAATCGGCAAGACAGAAGGAATTTTAGTGGGTATCTCTTCCGGTGCCGCAGTTTGGGCCGCGATTCAACTGGCACAGCGGCCAGAGAACGAGGGGAAGACCATTGTTGTGCTTCTACCAGATACGGGAGACCGTTATTTATCAACAAGTATGTTTACAGACTGATTTTCTAACCTTATTATAGGGGTACGATCAGGTATGATACTTGACAGCAAATCAAAGTATTAACTATAATAGGATTAACTCCTTTGAGAGTGGTAGTGATTGCCAATTAAAGCTAAGTGGAAAGAACTTTCTTCCAGTGGAGCGATTGGTTAAAAATAAAAAAATTAAGATAGGAGATGTTATTATGAGTACAAAAAAAATTGGTGTTATTGTAGGAAGCCTTAGAAGAGAATCTTTTTCCCGTGCCGTTGCGAAAGCAGCTATTTCGGTAGCTCCAAAAGATCTTTCCCTCGAATTCATTGAGATAGCTGATTTACCTATGTTTAATCAGGATTTTGATGATGACGGCGAAACTCCAGAGTCTTGGGTAAAATTCAGAAATAAAGTAAAAGAATTTGATGGATTTATTTTTGTAACTCCTGAATATAA
Source organism: uncultured Eubacteriales bacterium (assembly GCA_963528005.1). Taxonomy (GTDB): domain Bacteria; phylum Bacillota; class Clostridia; order Lachnospirales; family Lachnospiraceae; genus Lacrimispora. Next base: position 4,455 of record CAURSM010000026.1, on the reverse strand, counting down.
CCGCTCTATCCCAGCAGTGCTTAAGAATGCCATTGATATAGCCTCAAGACCTTACGGAAGCAATGTATGGGACGGAAAGGCAGGCGGAATCATCAGCGTTACTCCAGGTGGTCTTGGAGCGTTTGGTGCCAACCATCATCTGCGTCAGCCAATGACCTTTTTAAACGTATACATGTTACAGCAGCCAGAAGCCTACATCAGCAATGTAGCAGATCACCTGAATGATAAAGGCGAATATGCAGATGAAAATAGCCTGGAATATTTAAAGAATTATATGGAAGCATTCTCAAATTGGGTAAATAAAGTTTCTGCTTCATAATTAATTAAATAATTAGGAGGAAAGAAGTTGAGCAATCGAGGGATAGCAAAACAGATTCGTGGTCAGAGAGCCGTCGACGGTGCAGGCGTTCATATGGTTCGTGTCCTTGGATATCACGATGTGAAGGAATTTGATCCGTTTTTAATGATGGATTCCTTTGATTCTACGGATCCGGCTGATTATGTGGCAGGTTTCCCCATGCATCCTCATAGAGGAATTGAGACGGTTACTTATCTGATCTCAGGCCGGATTGATCATAAAGACAGTCTGGGTAACAAAGGGACCATTAATTCTGGGGAATGTCAGTGGATGACAGCTGGTAGTGGAATTCTTCATGAAGAGATGCCAAAGCCATCAGAAAGAATGCTGGGCTTACAGTTATGGCTGAATCTTCCCAGGGAAGAAAAGATGGCAGATCCTCAGTATCTTCCTATTACAAAGGATATGATTCCAAGAGTTCAAAGTGGGAATGCCAGAGTGGGAGTATTATCAGGAAGTTATAAAGATGCCAAGGGAGTTACTCCAAAGCATATTCCTGTTACCATTTATGATGTTGAACTTCCAAAAGAAGAGGAGATAACCATTCCTACAAAAGCAGAAGAAACGGTATACATCTTCTTAATAGAAGGAGATGGTGTAGTAGATCATCAGGACATACCTGAAAAAACAGCCATTCTTTTTGGAGAAGGTGATGAAATTACCGTTCGTGCAGCTTCTAATAAGGATCTTCGGTTTATTTACTTTTCCGGAAAGCCATTGCATGAGCCTATCGCCTGGGGCGGTCCAATTGCCATGAACACTCAAGCGGAATTAGACCTGGCATTTGATGAACTTCGAAGAGGCACATTTATTAAACATAAAAGACCAATTTGATTAGTTAAAACATTGATCCGCAGTTTCTCATGGAAGCTGCGGATCAAATCTTTTCTATAACATTCTTCTTATCTTATAAGTGATCATTGTTTCCCCTAAAATATTGATAATAAAATTCAGAATAGATGATTGACTTGTAATATCTCAAGTGCTATGCTTAAATCGGTTACCCATAAATGGAGTATAACTGAAAGCCTCTGACTAAAATTACAAAAGCCGGTTCCTTCCTGATTATGCTTCATTTAGAAAATAATGGAGGATACAAAAGTGGAAAAAGATTCAACAAAAGAAATATCCCAAAGCCTTAAAGGCAGAGGAAGAACAGGCAGGAGTCAAAGATCAATTAAAAAGAATCTACTAAGAGGCATTATAGGATTGGCAGTTGTCATTTCCGTTTTTTTTGGAATAGCAAATGCCATTGTTTTATACAGTGATTCGAACAACAACATGAAGACACGGTTGACTGAAAACCGCAATGCATATTGTTTGGCCATACAAAACGCCATTGATGTTTATCGGGTTCAGGTTGAATCCTTTGCAGCGAATGAATTTATCACTGACACATCAAGACCTATCATAGGAAGAAAACAAGTCATGGCTGAACTGGCAGAAAAAAATGGCTTCCTTGAAGTGGCAGTGACAGACGCAGAAGGAAAGGCAACAAACGGGGCTGATGTCAGCGAACGGGAATATTTTAAGCAGGCAATGGCAGGGAATACATACTTATCCTCTACTCTTGTAAGTACAGTTGATGGCAAAGTGATTATAATTATTTCTGCACCTATTGCTAGAGGAAGTCAAAAGGGCATTGTTTATGCGAAACTAGATAGCAATACCTTTAGTAAGATGATTGATGATGTATCCATAGGAAAATCCGGTTATGGTTTTGTCGTTGATAAAGATGGTAAGTATCTGGCTCATCCCGATACCAGCATTGTGACAAATCAAGTAAATTACATAGAAAAATCAAAGGAAGACCCAGCCTACACCCAATTAGCTGGTCTGATTAAGAAGATGACATCAGGTAACAAGGGGCTGGATACGGTTGTGCACAATGGAGCGAAACAGGTTGTAAGCTATATGAGCATTCCTGGAACAGACGGTTGGTCCATCGCAGTTACTGCAAAGACCTCTGAGATGTTATCTAGTTTTTATGTTTCCATCGGAATCACAGTTTTTCTCTCGTTATTATTTGTTTTGCTTTCCATATTTATGGCATTTCGGATCGCAGGCCCAATTGTCAATCCAGTCATCTCACTTGTTAAGAGAATCGAAGCGCTTGCTTTAGGCGATCTGCATTCTGAGGTGCCACAAGTTGATTCTGAAGATGAGGTTGGTAAGCTTTCAAAATCCTTTACGATGACAGTGAATAAATTAAACGATTACATTCAGGAAATTTCCTACATACTAAACAGCTTAGAGCAGGGCAACTGTAACGTAGAGACTGTTCAAGATTATTCAGGAGATTTCACTCAGATCAGGGAAGCTCTTAATAAGATTATATTAAATTTAAATACAACATTCACCAATATCAAAGGTGCCTCCGATCAGGTAGCAAGCGGTGCGGATCAGGTATCTAGTGCTTCTCAGGCACTGGCCTCTGGAGCCACAGAACAGGCCTCTTCTGTAGAGGAACTGAATGCCTCTATAACCGGTGTTTCTTCCCAGGCTGAAGAAAATGTAATCCATGTACAAAAGGCAACAGAATACGTGGTACAGGCTGATACTGGAATCAAAGAGAGCAATGGCCACATGCAGGAGTTAAACGTTGCCATGGGAGAGATCAGCCAATCTTCTGCAGAGATTTCATCCATTACAAAGGTCATTGAAGACATCGCGTTTCAGACCAATATTCTTGCGTTAAATGCAGCCATTGAGGCAGCAAGAGCAGGAAGCGTTGGAAAAGGATTTGCCGTTGTTGCTGATGAAGTCCGCAATCTGGCTGCAAAATCAGCAGAAGCTGCCAAAAAGACAGCAGAATTAATTGACCGGTCCGTAATTACTGTAGCAAAGGGAGAGAAGCTTGCAGGGGAGACGGCTCAGATTCTGGAAGAAGTAGCTGAGAAAGCAAGACTTGCCAACGAATCCATTCAGCGGATTGAGAAGGCTTCCTATGATCAGGCACAAGCCATAGAACAGATCAATCAAGGTCTTTTCCAGGTATCCTCAGTGGTTCAGACCAATGCCGCAACCGCAGAGGAAAGTTCTGCTTCCAGTGAAGAGCTTGCAGCTCAAGCTCTTATCCTACAACAGGAGGTGGAGAAATTCACCTTAAAGGATGTTTCAGCATCATTTCAACAAGTAGAGCAGCAGAATAATATCTTTGTGCCAGATGTTCAAGAAGATATATTCCATAACGGAAAGTATTAAAACATATCAAATAAATGAAGAACAACTTAAGGCGGACAAATTTATGTCCGCCTTATTTGATAAACATGAAAGGGAGAGAGAAAATGAAACTACAATTAGTACCATTACATGAAAAGTACAAGAGGCATTTAAATGATATGATGGAAGAGTGGTGTGCCAGCGGGGAAAGAGTCGTACCCAGTGCACTAACTAGATATGATTATCGTGATTTTACCCCTTATAGGAGTAAACTAGAAAACAAAGATGGTAATGGGTCCCTGGTACCGGATACTACTTTATTTTGCCTGGACGAAGAAAGGGACATATTTGTAGGCGCCGTTAATATTCGGCATTATTTAAATGATTTCTTGTTGTTAAATGGTGGACATATTGGTGACGGAGTAAGACCTTCTGAACGAAGAAAGGGCATAGCCTCCAAAAAGATCGGTCTTGCACTGAAGGAATGTGAGAAAATAGGATTAGATAAGGTTTTAATGGTATGCGATAAGAAAAATATCGGTTCTGCGAAAAGTATCCAGAATAATGGTGGTATCTTGGAGAACGAAATTGTCGTAGATGGAGTAGTTGAACAAAGATATTGGATTACGATTCATTAGTATACTTATATCATGGTAGATGATTAAATTTGTTATATTGTTTCGCTGGATAAAAAATATTATGTTTGTCTATGGTTTGATGCAGACTATTAAAGTCTGCATCCATTCTTAATTCTTGTTATATTCTTTAAATTTGAAATAGTGATTCTATTCAATCAAAATATTCATATCCCATTCTTAATATATGTATGTAAAAAGGTCAGAAATCTAAAATTTATAGGGTGATAAAGATTAAAAAAGGAACGCAGTATACTTGATACTGCGTTTAATAGGTAAATCCCTTTATAAACATACGCT
>CAURSM010000025.1:0-52242 GCA_963528005.1 uncultured Eubacteriales bacterium | reverse complement strand
GTGTGGCACCAGCCTCAATTGCGCTTCCAATGTCATATCCCCCAAACCCTTTTGCCAGTGCAGATAGGATTCCTCCGCATACAACAATGGGTATCATGTATGAAATACCTGTCATAACATGCTTTTTAATTTCAAATTTCTGCTTTGCCATGGATATCCCTCCTCTAATACGTCACTCTTGTCTCCTTGTTTATTTCCCCAGTTTTTCATGAATCTTAGAAATCACGCTTTTGGGCGATTTCATAATCATGCTGATTGGCACATCCACCACTGCCTTTCCAGTAAAGCGTTCCTTCCCCACGCGGATATCGGCTGCAATTAAGATTACATCTGCGTCTTTAATATCTTCCGGTGTCAACTCATTTTCCACCCCAATGGACCCCTGTGTCTCAACCTTAATAAAATCTCCCATTTCTCTTGCTGCATTCTCCAATTTTTCTTTGGCAATGTACGTATGGGCAATGCCTGCAGTGCAGGCTGTAATGGCCAGAATCTTCATAACTGATACCTCCTTCTCTTTAAGTTACTTAAAGTTTATCATATCCTGTATCGTTATGGAAAATTTAAAAAGGCATATCGAAACGGTAATTTTTTTGGAAAAGATTGCACAAAATTGAAATTAGGGCTTGTAATTCATACTAAAAAGGTATAGTATTATCATGAAAGGTTAGTTAGCATGTTCTAACCCTGTAATTGCCTGAAATAAGGCATAAAGGAGGCTGAAAAATATGAGCAAACCATTGCTTGAAATTGTAGATTTATGTGTATCTGTTGAAGATAAAGTAATTTTAGATGGAGTAAACTTAAAAGTCAATCCGGGAGAGCTTCACGTCCTCATGGGCCCTAACGGAACTGGAAAATCCACTCTTGTATCCACTGTTATGGGAGATCCAAGATTTACCATAAGACGGGGAAGTATTATATTTGAGGGTAACGATATTACAGAAGAGAAAGCAGATGCCAGGGCAAGAGCCGGACTCTTTTTATCCTTCCAGGTTCCCGAAGAAATTCCTGGTATCACACTGGAGAACTTTCTCCGTACTGCCAGAGGGGCCGTTGACGGCCGCCAGCCAAAGATCCTTTCCTTCCGTAAAGAGCTGATGGAGCAAATGGAGGCTTTGGATATGAATCCGTCTTACTCTGAGCGTTATCTAAACGTAGGATTCTCCGGAGGCGAGAAGAAAAAAGCAGAAATTTTACAAATGCTTATGCTTCACCCCAAACTGGCATTGTTAGATGAAACCGATTCTGGCCTAGACGTGGATGCGGTACGAACCGTGACCAAAGGCATCCGCACTTTTACAAACAAGAAAAACGGCTTATTTATCATTACCCACAACGCTAAAATCCTGGAAGGTCTTGACGTAGATGTGGTCCATATTCTGGAGGGCGGGCGAATTGTCCGAACTGGCGGAAAGGAACTTATCTCCATGATCACTAACGATGGATTTGGTGGACTGGAGAAGGAGGGATGAGGCCATGAAAGACTTTAATCACGAAAAAACTCATGTAAGCGAAGTAGACCGAAGCATTTATGATATCAAGGACAAGGTAGATTCTTCTTTTGAAGTAAATTCAGGCCTGACTTCCGACATCGTTTCAAAGATATCTCAGGAAAAAAACGATCCCGAATGGATGCGAATTTTCCGACTAAAGGCTTTGGAGACCTATCATAAGACTCCACTGCCGATCTGGGGACCTTCCCTTGATGGACTTAACATCGAAGACATTGTTACTTATGTCCGTCCAAAGACCGACATGCGTACCAACTGGTCTGACGTACCGGACTATATTAAAAACACCTTCGAGCGGCTGGGAATTCCAGATGCAGAGAGAAAATCTCTGGCAGGCGTTGGTGCACAATATGACTCAGAAGTGGTTTATCATAGCGTAAGGGAAGAAGTAGCAGCTCAAGGCGTTGTTTATACTGACATGGAGAGCGCTTTAACTGGACCTTATGCCGAAATGGTACGAAAACACTTTATGAAACTGGTCCCTCCCTCAGATCACAAATTCGCTGCACTTCACGGTGCTGTTTGGTCTGGAGGCTCGTTCGTATACGTTCCTCCAGGCGCTTCGGTAGAAATTCCTCTTCAGTCTTACTTTAGACTGAATGCGCCAGGTGCCGGACAGTTTGAGCACACCCTTATCATCGTAGATGAAGGGGCATATCTTCATTTCATTGAAGGCTGCTCTGCTCCAAAGTATAATGTAGCAAACCTACACGCCGGATGTGTGGAACTCTATGTCGGGAAAAATGCCAGACTCCGTTATTCAACCATTGAGAACTGGTCAAAAAATATGTTTAACTTAAACACCAAGCGTGCCGTGGTAGAAGAAGGAGGAACCATTGAATGGGTCTCCGGATCCTTTGGATCTCATATCTCCTACTTATACCCTATGAGCATTTTAAAGGAGAAAAATTCCCGCATGGAATTTACCGGAATTACCTTTGCCGGTGAAGGACAAAATCTGGATACAGGAGCGAAGGTGCTTCATTCCGCACCCAATACTACCTCACATATTACCACCAAATCCATCTCAAGAGATGGTGGTGTATCCACCTTCCGAAGCGCAATTACCGTTACCCCACAGGCGTCAGGCAGTAAATCCTCGGTATCCTGTGAATCCCTGATGCTTGATAGCATTTCCAGGTCAGATACCATTCCTGTCATGGATATTCAATGTGACGAGGTGGATATCGGCCATGAAGCTAAAATTGGCCGAATCAGTGAGTCAGCCATCTTCTATCTTATGAGCCGCGGACTTTCTGAAGAAAATGCAAGAGCAATGATTGTAGGTGGCTTTGCTGAACCTATTGCAAAGGAACTGCCGTTAGAATACGCCGTAGAGATGAATAACTTAATCCATCTTGAAATGGTTGGAAGTATCGGTTAAAAGGAGGAACTGGATTATGAACGATAAAATAAACATACTGCCGGTTCCTACCTGGAACCGTATGGGCGTCAATTGGGCAGAGACAAGAGCCGAACTGCCTAAAGAAGCCTTACCAAAAGGGAAAAAAACACCTTATGCCAATTTCAATGCAAATGGCATACAAACCATAGAGGAGCTTCCCTCAGAGGTGGTAAAGATATCCACCGGAATGGGATCAAGCTACGATGACTATATCCTGAATAATGCCGATAAAACCTGCTTTATCCATGTTAATTATGATGTGAAAGAACCACTTGTAGTAACAGAGCAAATAGATTCCTCCTCTCCTGCCATCCGGACTCATTTTGGTATAGTAGCAGAGAGAGACTCTCACCTTACCATGGTTCAGATTCTAAAAGGAGACGCTATGGATGGCGCTGCCATGAGTTTAACACAGATTTTCGCCAAACCAGGCTCCTTTGTCCGTCTGATTCAAATCCAGCTTTTAGGCGTTCAGAGCCGAAGCTGGGAAGCTGTCGGCGCACGTGTGGAAGGAAACGCCAAGGTAGAGCTGGTTCGTGCCGTTCTTGGCGGCAGCGTGGCTGCCTGCGGATCACTTATGGAACTGGTAGGGCCTAAGAGCGAGTACACCTTAAGCGCCGCATACTTTGGGCACGAAACACAGTATCTTGATTTTAATGATACTGCGGTGCATTTAGGCATAGAATCTTCAAGTGATATGTACACCTCTGGGGTTCTGGCTGATAAAAGCAGTAAAATTCTTAGAGGTACCATTGATTTTCGCAGCGGAGCCGTTCGATCGGCAGGCCACGTAAATGAAAATGTACTTTTACTGGACCCAACCGCACGCAACCGCACTGCCCCACTCATACTCTGCGGGGAAGAACAGGTGGAAGGCCAACACGCTGCCACTCTTGGCAGGTTTGATGAAAAACAACTTTACTATCTCTGCTCCAGGGGACTTACCCCTACTCAGGCAAAACGGCTTATGATTGAGGCCCGTTTCATGCCGGTACTTGATTTGCTTCCGGATGAAGACTTGCGCAACGAAATTCTTGAAGACATCGAAAGGAGGCTTGACCACCATGAAAACAATCCGGGATGATTTTCCGATTCTTTCTGTTTTGGAAAACGGAAAGCCACTTATATATCTGGATAATGCCGCCACCACTTCAAAGCCTTTGGCCGTTTTAAATGCAGTGGAGTCATATTATCGAATGGACAATGCCAATCCTCACAGAGGTGTTTACGAGCTAGGTGCTCGAGCCACAAAAGCCCATGAAGATTCCAGGAGAGTCGTTGCTGATTTTTTAAATGCTTCTTCTAATGAAATTATTTTTACCCAGAATACCACAGAAAGCCTGAATTTGATCGCTTACAGCTACGGGATGGAATTTTTAAAGGAAGGGGACGAAATCGTCCTCTCCGTGGCGGAGCATCATAGCAACTTGGTTCCATGGCAAAGGGTCTCCAAGCTAACAGGAGCAAAACTGGTTTATCTCTATCCAGACGACATGGGACATCTAACCGAAGAGGAATTGGATAAAAAAATCACCTCTAAGACCAGACTGGTTGCGGTAGCCCAGGTATCCAATGTTCTTGGAATAGAAATACCCATAGAATCTATAGTTAAACATGCGCGGAGTGCAGGTGCTGTCGTGGTTTTAGACTGTGCACAAAGCGTTCCTCATATGACCGTGGATGTAAAAGCCCTGGACGTGGATTTTGCCGTTTTCTCTGGTCATAAGCTTTATGCTCCTATGGGAATCGGCGTCTTATATGGAAAAAAAGAACTCTTAGAGAAGATGCCCCCATTTTTAACAGGCGGCGATATGATTGGAAGTGTTCATGAGCAAAGCTCTACCTACGCAGAAGTGCCCCGCAAGTTTGAAGCTGGCACTAGAAATGTTGGGGGCGAGGTTGGTCTGGCTGCAGCCATAAACTATTTAAACTCCCTTGGCTGGGAAAACATTAAAAACCATGAAAAAGAGCTCATGACACAAGCCCTGAAAGGGTTAGCAGAGATTCCCCATATAACCATATATGGAGACCCCTCTCCCGAAAAACGCCATGGTGTTATATCCTTTAATGTGGAGGAGGTCCACCCTCATGATACGGCCTCTCTTCTGGATTCAGATGGGATTACGGTCCGTGCAGGTCACCACTGTGCACAACCTCTTATGGATTACTTAAAAATCAATTCATGTGCCCGTGTCAGCTTTGGAATCTACAATACCAAAGAGGATGTTGATATCTTTTTAAATAGCTTGAAAAACGTAAGGGGGTTGATGGGTTATGGATCTTAAAGCTTTGTATAATCAAATTATTGTGGAGAACAGCAGGGCTGCTCACAATCGCCACAAAATAGAGCATGCAACCGCAGTTTTAGAAGGTGTCAACCCCAGCTGCGGGGATGATATCACTCTGGAGCTTAAAGTCTCTGACGGTATCATAAAAGATGCTGGCTTTACAGGCACCGGCTGTGCGATCTCACAAGCTTCCACCTCCATGATGATCGATTTGATCGCAGGAAAAACCGTAGAAGAAGCCAAAAACCTTATCACTCTTTTTTACGGAATGATAAAGGGTGAAATTACCGATGACGATCAGTTAGAGGTGCTAGATGATATTGTTTCCCTTAAAGGGATCTCCCATATGCCAGGCAGAGTGAAATGCGCTGTACTTGCATGGCATACCCTAGAAGAAGCTCTGAACGGGAAAACAGAATCAAAAGGCTGCTCTGACGGAGAATTATAAAAGTTATGCTCTGATTTGGATCAAACGATCCAATCAGAGCATTTTTATTTACCATTATACTAACCAAATAAAGATAACAAAACACCTGCTGCCACAGCAGAACCAATAACGCCAGCTACATTAGGCCCAATGGCATGCATCAACAAAAAATTCGATGGATTTGCCTTCTGCCCCTCTATGTGAGATACTCTTGCAGCCATAGGTACTGCTGAAACTCCAGCAGAGCCTATTAAAGGATTGATCTTACCTTTCGTGACCCAATACATCACCTTACCTAACAACAATCCACCTACCGTACTAAAAACAAACGCAAGCAATCCTAGACCAACAATCATAATTGTCTGTGGACGTAAAAAGGTCTCTGCATTGGCTGTTGCCCCTACTGTAACACCTAAGAAGATTGTAACAATATTAATCAGGGCATTTTGAGCTGTTTCTGATAAACGCTCCACAACCCCGGATTCCCGAAATAGATTTCCAAGCATGAGCATACCAATGAGAGGTGCCACGGAAGGAAGCAAAAGCACACATAAGATGGTAACAATCACAGGAAAACAAACCTTTTCAAGTTTAGAGACTGGACGAAGCTGTTCCATCCCTGTTTCTCTCTCCTTTTTCGTGGTCAGCAGGCGCATAATAGGAGGCTGGATTAAAGGGATCAAGGCCATATAGGAATAAGCTGCTATAGCAATAGCAGGAAGCAATTCTGGGGCAAGCCTTGATGCAAGAAAAATCGCAGTAGGTCCGTCAGCTCCTCCTATGATTGCTGTTGATGCTGCTTGGGCAGGCTGAAACCCCAATGCACTAGCAAGGACAAAGGCAACACAGATTCCAAACTGTGCACCAGCCCCTAAAAACAGGCTGCTTGGACGGGCAATCAGCGGCCCAAAATCAGTCATCGCCCCAATACCTAAGAAAATTAGAGAAGGATAAATCCCTAACTTTACTCCCTGATACAGATAATAAAGAAGACCACCCGGCCCTGTGACAGAATCCGGCTGGGACATTACCCCTGTCAAAGGCAAATTAACCAGCAACACCCCAAAAGCAATCGGCAACAGCAAAAGAGGCTCAAATTTCTTAACAATTGCAAGATAAATCAAAAAGCAAGACAAAAGAATCATCATAGCCTGCTGCCAGGTAAGTACAGCAAATCCTGAAGATTCCCATAATTCTCTTAACGCATTAATAAACATAATTAATCTCCTCTTTCAAAATTCAAATTTTCTCTTCCATATCACAAGACAATCTTCCCTGCTGGAACTTTTTCAGCAGAAAAGAAAACAATCGAATACATAAATACAGACAAAGCAATACGAAAAATACGACTGCAAGTAAAAACAACGATACACTTATACTTTCTAATAAATCCATAGATTCTATCTCCTTTTTTCATTAAGATTCCGGTTTTGGACACAAAAAAAGGGCAGGAGCTTCCAACGAAGCCTCCACCCTAAAAGCAACAATTCTTGAAAACAGACATGTAGCACATAACGATCTGCCCAACCGGATTAATCATATTCAATTAATCTTATATTATCGTAGAATTTATCATTTGTCAACATGTCAAAATCAATTAGCCCTTAACTGCACCAGTCGTAAGTCCATCAACAATCTGATTGCTGAATATACTATATACCACAACCGTTGGAGCAATTGCTATAATAATAGCAGCAAACATCTGAACATAGTTTGTTGCATAAGGTCCTACGAAAAAGGTCAATGTAACCGGCAATGTCTTTTTTAGATTATCCGAAATAAATACCATTGCAAGCAACAGTTCGTTCCAGTTACCAATAAAAGTCATAAGCCCTGCAACAAACATACCAACTCTTGCTAGCGGAAGACAAATCCTTATAAAGCAGCCATAGATGGAGCAACCGTCAATGCATGCCGCTTCCAGCAGCTCATTTGGCATACTTTTAAAGAACCCTACCATAAGAAATATTGTTATAGGAAGAGAAAAGGTTATGTAAGGTATAATAAGACCGATTAATTGATTGGTCAAATTCCAGCTCGAGAAACGAACAAACAGAGGAATTAATACACAGTGAACCGGTACCATCATACCAATTAAAAAATACTGCATAAGATAACGCATGATCTTTAATCTCATTCTTGCAATGGCAAATGCTGCCATAGAACCAATTAGCAGGCTGATAATCAATGCAGCGGCACAGACAATCATGGAATTTAAGGTCGCGATTCCCAGCTTACCATTTACCCAAGAAAATATATAATTCCCTAATTGCAATACCTGGGGTATGGAAAATGGATTCGTCAGTACTTCCCGGTTGGTTTTAAAGGAAACACTGAGCATCCACAGCAAAGGAAGAAGATAAATCAGCGCAAGGATGACAAGACCTAAATATATAATAACATCGACTATGGTAATTTGTTTTTTCTTCTTTACCAATTCATTTGTTTTCATTCTGCCACCTCCCTTAAGCCTCATAAGTTTCAACTTTTATGCACTTGCTGATTATAACTGTCGTGACCATACATAAGATCAGTAAGACAATGGAAATCGAACTAGCATATCCGTATTTAAAAAATTTAAATCCTTGGGTGTACAAATGAGATGCCAAAACCTCTGTTGTATGGTTCGGGCCACCTTGTGTCATGTTGTAAACCAAGTCAAAAAATTTCAAGGAGCCAATACAATTTAAAGAAAGGGTGGTAACTAACATAGGCCGAATAAGAGGAAGCGTAATATGCATGAAAGCTCGGGATTTCGATGCTCCGTCAATATAGGAAGCTTCGTAAATATCTCTTGATATTCCACTGATCTGCGCCATATAAAGCATCATTGTCTGCCCTACATACTGCCACAGTGCTACAAACCCAATGACCCACATAGGAAGTGGAATCAGTCCTTTGGTAGCAAACAACCAATTTGGTCCTTGAACCCCAATCATACCTAAGAGTTGGTTTAATCCTATCTTAGGATTAAATAAAAATGCCCACAAGAGTCCAAGCGCTGCGGAAGACAATACGCAAGGAAGATAATAGATATTTTTAAAAAGGTTTCTTCCCCATTTCAGATTTGTTAATATGACAGCAAGAAATAACCCTATTACCTGTTGCGTGATACCAGAAAAAACCATAAAAAATATCGAGTTTTTCAAAGCAGTTTTCATTGTTTCATCACTAGTAAACAGATCTATATAATTCTTTAGTCCCACGAAATCTGGTTTCGTTAGCCCCGTATAATTACAAAAAGAATAATAGATAACCTGAATGATTGGAACAAATAAAATCAGTGTAAACAAAAGGAATGCCGGTGCAAGAAATATAACTGCTGCTTTTTTATCTTCCAATAACTTGTTCATGTAATATCCCTTTCCTTTCAAAGCGAAGGTATACGAATGTATTTCTGCACCGTATACCTTCTAATATCCTATGATTTATTTCTTCCAAACATTTTTATTATAAAAATCTTGAACCTTTTGGAATGCTTCTTCTGGAGTTGCATTACCAAGATAGATATCTACCATTGCATTATCAAAGAAATCTCCTGCTTCAACGCTAGCTAAAGATTCATTGTAAAAGCCTAAGGTTCCAGTAACAGTCTTCATTATATCACTGATATAAGCAAACTGCTTTGGTGCTTTATCAAAATCGATCTTTACAGCAGTTACAGGAATCTTACCTGCTACTTCAGCCGTGTATCTCTGTGCAGTATCATCTGTGAACATCTTCAACAAAGCAAGGGAGGCTTCCTGATGCTTTGTAGATGAACTCATAACTAGGTTATCCGTCTTAACAATCATACGGTTAGGATTTGCTCCGCCTTCAATAGCTGGGAACTGGAAGATACCACATTTGCTTTCAAACTCAGGATTGTTGCCATTGATCTGAGCAATAGCCCAAGATCCCTGTACCAGCATTGCTGCTTCTCCATTGTAGAAGTTAGCAGTTGCCTGATCATTGGAATCTCCAGCAGCAGAGTCCTGGAAATACTGGGACAGCTCTTTTAACTTAGTTCCTGCATCGATAAAGCTTTTATTTGTCCAATCAAGCTTGCCTTCATTGACAGCAATCAAATTATCCGGACCACCTTCTCTATCACAAAGATATCCAGCAATCATGGATAAACACCAGGAAGTACCTGCGGAACAGGAAATTGGTGTGTAGCCTGCTTCTTTAATCTTCTTACAAGCTTCGATTAAATCAGTATAGTCCTTTGGTACCTCAACTCCTGCCTTTTCAAAGATCTCTGTATTGTAAAATACACAGGCTGCGGCAAAGTTTGTAGGAACCGCCATAATCTTTCCGTCATATGTAATACGCTCGAAAATACCATCGTTAAATGTCTTATACCATTCAGATTCTTTATTTTTTAGAATATCTGTTAAATCTGCTGCTACTCCTACATCCACATACTGGTTAAGGTTTGGTCCTGGATCACAGATAAATACATCAGGTGTATTCCCTGCTGCAACCAAAGCATTCAGCTTGGTATAGTAATCATCCAGATTGGTTGTAACAACATTACAGTAGTATTTCCCCTTATACTGCTCGTTGAAGCGGTCGATGACCTGCTTGTACCCTTTCGTAATGAGATCCTCAGTTGCATCCAGGTTGTCCCAGAACATCCATGTAATCTGCTCTTCTGTGCCAGTTGCTTTTACAGTTGCAGCACTGCTTTCTGCAGTACCACCTGCCCCCTGGGTAGCCCCGGTATTAGTTGAAACCCCACAACCAGAAAGTGACCCAATTACCAGTCCTGCTGCTAAGAAGCCTGAAATGAATCTTTTCATCATACCTTTCTCCTCCATGACTCACATGTTTCATGTTTATTTGATAAATTAACTTTAACAGAAATCACTTATTATTTCTTTAAAATTATTGCCTCTACATTATCAATTATTGCTATCATTTATTTTTCATATATATTATTTTTTTATGTTTTAGATATCACAAATGGTATCAGAAGTGTTTTTTTATGCTTTTTCACAATATATCGATTATTTGCTGTTACAATTTGCCTTTTATTATTGTAATTTTGACATATGCACCTTATAATATTTTTATTACTACAAGCAATTATTTATTGCTGTTTTTATAAGGAGCCGTAAAATGATAGAAAATCTAAGAGGAATCCACGAAACAGTTAATTACAAAGAGTACACGAACATCCGCCTTTATGACAATACAGAGGCTGAAGATTACCCTGCACACTGGCATACTCCCCTGGAGATCATCATGCCCATAAAGAACCATTATTCCGTGGTCTGTGATACCCATACCTTTGAAATAAACCCAGGTGAGATTATTTTAATCTGCCCAGGAGTCATTCATTCTTTAAAAGCACCTAAGATCGGACGAAGAATTATCTTTCAGGCAGAACTCCCCATGTTTAACGAAATAAAGGAACTAGAATCTATTCTTACCCTACTAAGTCCTACCTTGATTATCACTCCACAAGCATTCCCAACGATTCACGAAAAACTTTACCACTATATGTTGGAAATTACAGAGGAATACAAAAAAGACATCCCATTAACTGAGACCAAGATTTATTCTGCACTTTTAGATATGTTCACTCTTATCGGACGCAATCACACAGAGCAGGTAAGCTTATTGGATTCTGAGTATATCAAACAGAAAAAATACACCGAAAAATTTATTTTCATCTGCAGTTATATCAGCAGTCATTGTACCGAAGATTTGTCTCTGGAAGAAGTAGCTTCCCTGGTGGGCTTTAGCAAATATCACTTTGCAAGGCTCTTTAAGCAATTTGCAAATATATCTTTTTATAAATATGTAAACAAAAAGCGGATAGCCACTGCCGAAACGTTGCTAATCAATCCTCATATTACTATTACCGAGGTTGCTCTTCGTTCCGGTTTCTCAAGTCCATCCGCCTTTATTCGTATGTTTAAAATAGTAAAATCCTGTACCCCAACTGAATTTCGCCGCATGTATATAGACAGCTAATCCATAAAGTCCAGATAAAGGGTACCAAACGCCGCCGATCGGCCTGATTCTCCATGGGAAGAGGTTGCATATACGCCAATGGTACATCCAGTAAATCCACCTGCCATCTCCGAACAGAGTTTTTTTAGCTCAATGGATTCTGCAATAACCCTTTGGTCTGCTTCCACGCAGAGCCGTTGTTCTTCCCCTTTTAAGTAAATAGTATGAATCTTACCTGTCACGGCAGTTCTCCCCCACTCACTTTCCTCCTCACCAGTCCGTTTTATAACAACCGCCTCATTGACACCAGCGGTATTCTTAACCACAGCTTTTACATAATGGCTTTCATCGTAAAAATATACCAATCCTGCCTCTTCCCCTTCCATAAGATCAGCTTCTAACTCCACCCAAGCTTCAAAACTACGAGACAAAAGCCTGGTACAGATAAAGGAAGGCACGGAATGATCTTCTATGGTAACAGCCTTAAAAGGAAGGAATAATCGCCCTCTCTCTACCCTCTGAGGCATCGTGGCAGGATTCTCTCTTAATCCAAGACACCTCATATCAAGAGGAGACGTCCATAGAATATCGCCTTTACCCGCTGGTTTTGTATTATCGGATCCTGGCAAAAATAACATTTTTTGCTGTTCCATAATTTTCCCTACGGAGGGATTTACTACAGGCCAATCCTCTTCCCATTTAACCTCAGCTAAAAACGTCTCTCTCCCAAGCTCTGCACAGCCGTTCCTTGGTCTTGTTCCTAACATGACCATAAACCAGTCCCCACATGGACTTTCCACCAGATCTCCATGTCCTATGCATTGTATGGGATAAGAGTGGCCCAGATGACGATGGGTTAGAACCGGGTTATGTGGACAGGATTCATAAGGGCCGGAGATAGACTGGCTTCTGGCCACAACTACGCTATGATCATAAGCTGTCCCTCCCTCAGCAAGCATTAGATAGTAATAATTGTCTTTGTGATAGAGATGGGGGCCTTCTGCCCAAATCGTATGCTTCATACTTCCATCAAAAATACTGATCGATTCTCCAACCAGCTTTCCTTCTTTTAAGTCAAGCTCCTGAATCCATATCTCACAGTCTCCATAATAAGCCGCATTTTCTTTCGCTCTCTGCCCCACGTAATAGCAGGTTCCGTTATCAAATAATAGACTGGGGTCAATGCCAGGGGCATCCTTTAAATAAATCGGATCAGACCATGGCCCTTTTGCATCCTCTGCCGTTACATAAAAGTTTCCTCCCCCAGACACATTGGTACAGATAACATAAAACTTCTCATTATAATAACGAATGGTTGGTGCATACATTCCCTGAGATATCCTTGCACCCTTTAGGTTAAGCTGTTCCTCCCGTTCCAGTACATGGCCGATCTGTTGCCAATCTCTTAGATTATTACTTTTGAAAACCGGAATCCCCGGTGCATATGCAAAGGTTGAATGAACCATATAATACTCTTCTTTCACCCTGCAGATGGATGGATCCGGGTAAAACCCCTTTTGAATGGGATTTGTTATTGTTATCATGTCACTTACCTTTCTCTCAAATCTGAGCTTACATGCACGTTGTTACAAACGGTTTCACGGGAAGGCCTGCTTCATTCAATAGATTTACTTCACAGTAACCCTCTTGAGCAAATAAGATTTGTATTGGCACCTCAGATAAGGATTCAAAGGAAAGGGTAACTTTTGTGTTAATTTCATGTTCCTTTATTTCTCTAACACATTCTCCCTGCCTCACAATCAGGCTTTTGATTTCTTGGCCCTTTAACACAAGGCTTTTGCCAGTATTGGAAAAATGAAGAATCAGCTTCTTCTCTAATTTCTCCGCTTTTATAAATTCCGGGGATTCGCAAAGCAAATCCTCTCCATAAATCTTTCCCCGTGCTAAAAGCGCCAGTCTCTCCCCAACTTCCATTTTCTCCTTGGGGTGAATATCTTCATACATTCCTAGATCCATAATAGAAACCATGTATGCACCTGGTACATTTTTAGATACCATTTCCTGTCGTGCTCTCACCTCTGGATAACCATTGCCATCAATTCCTAACCATACACCAAAAGGTGCAAGCTGAACAAAGAGGAAGGGAAGCTCATCTTGCCAAAGCTTTCTCCAGCACCTAATCATGGCTTCAAAGGTGATATCATAGATATCCCCATGACCAGCATCGGATTCCCCCTGATACCATAGAACTCCCTTTACAGAAAATGGTGCCAGCTTCTTAAGCATAGTCTCATAAAGACCAGATGGACGGTAATGATGGTAAGGCCCCAGCGGAACTGCAGGATCACCCGCATTTCTTTCCATCCACTCTTTTTGATCCGACTCATTCATGCCATACATCATGGCTCTCCAGTCAATTTGATGTTCGTAGGAATCTTCAAATGCCCATGCCTCTTTACTCTTTTTCTTTATTTCTTCTTCTGGCATAGAAGCCAATGCTTGCTCATACTCTTCTTTGAATATATTTAAAGGTTCTTTCTCAAAACAGGATGAGTCCATCCAAGCACATGCTGGTGTTCCGCCCCAATTGCACCCGATAATGCCTACCGGAACTCCAATCTCTGGCTGTAGAGATCTGGCAAAAGAGTATCCAGGGGCAGAGAATGTTTCCCATTGAAAATCGTGCTCTAAAAACCAGTTACCTGAATCCGGAAGATATCTCTCCTGACCTTCATACGCGATTCTTTTGCAATTAAACATATGTATATCGTCGTTTCTTTCCAACTTTTTGACATCATTCCAATGAGCGTCATATCTTAGGAAGTATTCCATATTTGACTGACCCGCTGCGATATAAATATCCCCAATGCTTATATTTAATATGGTAAGTTCTGGAGTCTCTTTCTCATCTAAGTAAATGGTAAGAATCTCTCCCCTACTTGCACTCTGCTTTGGAATTTCACAATAAAATTTATCCCCATCCACCTTTGTATTTACTTCATCAAGACATAGGCAGATACGCAACCGTTCTGCCCCACTTACAGATCCCCATATTTTAATCGTTTTATCCCGCTGAAGCATCATTCCATCTTGAAAGATTTCAGGTAACTTAATCAATGCCATATATATCCCCCTAGGTAAAAATATCAAACTATTTTCCTTCATTGTAACATAGATATATTTTTATCAAAACATAATACTTGCTCAATTTTTATAAATAAACGCACAGTTTTATACCATTTTAGACAATTAAAAAAGCCGCTACCCAATAATGGGTAACAGCTTTCTTTTCATCATTTTTGTGGAGTTTCTGCATTACACGGAAACGTATCACACAAAACTTGAATTAAGCTTCAACGCTGATGATTTCTTTCTTGTTGTAAGAGCCACAAGCCTTGCATACTCTGTGAGGCATCATAAGCTCATTGCACTTACTGCACTTCACTAAATTTGGAGCGCTCATCTTCCAGTTTGCTCTACGTTTGTCTCTTCTTGCTTTAGAAGATTTGTTCTTTGGACAGATAGACATGGTTACACCTCCTTAAACTGTTTAAAAATATCCTGGATGACTGCCATTCTAGGGTCTGTAGGCCTAATATCGCAGTCACAATTCTCATGATTGAGATTTGTTCCACATCTATTACAAATCCCCTTACAGTCTTCACTGCAGAGAACTTTCATAGGCAGGTTCAGTATGAGTTCATCACAAACCAACTGGTCTACATCCAGATTATAACCATTAACATATGGTTGTTCTTCAAGAAGATCTATACGCTCCTCCTCTGATTCACTTAAGTCAATCGTACGGATAATATCAAAAGCCAAATCAACAGGCACAGGGTCTAAGCAACGATCACATGGAATGATAAGGGTAAGCTCAGCTTTCCCTTCGACCTCCAGTTTTTTGCCACCTAAGTTAATGATCCGCAGTATCACTGGTTTCTCAGCAACTACTTCTCCTTGACCGCTTGGCCAATGAAAGACTTTCATCTCGATATCTGGCGTATAAGTTTTCTCTTTCCCATCAAGGGTAAACAACTCGGTTAAATTAATAAGCATATTAGTCTCCTAATACGCACCTATGTTATTATACATAGGCGCGCACTATTTGTCAACAAAATATTTCCATATTTGCTGCTGCATCACTAGGATGCACCATTCAATCCAGGTTTATACGAGAGCCTTTGTTTCTCTTGCAATTGCAAGCTCTTCGTTGGTAGGAATTACACATACCTTAACCTTGGAATCTGGTGTGGAAATCATGTTGTCAAATCCTCTCTTGCTGTTAGCTTCTTCATCAATAGCAACGCCAAGATAGCCTAAATATGAGCAAATTTCTGCTCTGATTGGCTTATCATTCTCGCCTACTCCAGCAGTAAATACGATTGCGTCAACACCATTCATAGCTGCAGTGTAAGAACCGATGTATTTTGCTACACGGTAAATATAAGCTTTGATTGCTGTATCTGCAAGATGGTTTCCTTCTGCCTGAGCCTTCTGAACATCACGGAAATCGCTTGAAATGCCGCCGGACATACCAAGGATACCGGATTTCTTGTTTAAGATATCGATAACTTCAGTAACAGTCTTTCCTTCTTTATCACAGATAAACTGTACAACAGCTGGATCGATGTCACCACTTCTGGTGCCCATGATGAGTCCTTCTAATGGTGTTAAGCCCATGCTGGTATCAACGCACTTGCCGCCGATGGAAGCAGAGATGCTGGCGCCGTTTCCTAAATGGCAAACGATAACTTTACCATTCTTCTCGTCAAGACCACAGAACTTTAATGCTTCTTTGGAAACAAAGCTGTGGCTTGTACCATGGAAGCCATAACGACGAATGCTGTATTTCTCATAATACTCCATTGGAATTGCATATAAAGCAGCTTTCTCTGGCATACCCATACCGAATGCTGTATCAAATACAGCTACGTTAGGAACGCCTGGCATAGCAGCTTCACAAGCTTCAATACCCATTAAGTTTGCAGGGTTATGAAGAGGTCCTAAATCGAAGCAGTCACGTACTACTTTCTTTACGTCTTCTGTTACTACGATAGAATCACTGTAGATAGTTCCTGCATGGAGAACTCTGTGACCTACTGCGGAAATCTCACTTGTATCTTTAATTACACCAAATTCAGGATCAACCAATACATTCATAACGTGCTCAATGGCGATGGTGTGGTTAGACATATCTTCTTCAATTGTCTTCTCGCCTTTTCCTTCTGCCTTATGAACTAACTTTGAACCAGGGATACCAATTCTTTCACATAAACCTTTTGCTAATACTCCCTCATTCGTCATATCGATTAGCTGATACTTCAGGGAAGAACTTCCACAGTTGATTACTAAAATTTTCATAAAAATATAATTCTCCTTCGATTATTTAACGATTTCGCCGTACTGTTCTCTTCCGCAGCCTGCTGCGTTAGATTCATCGGTGTCAATATGCATTGCGAGAGCGTAGGTTTCGTTTACACGAACAACCACATCTCCAAAAACAAGACTTCTGCCATCAGTGTCAATTTTTACAGATACGATCTCGCCGTTCTTTACGCCAAGCTGTTCTGCATCTGCTGGTGTTGCGTGGATATGACGCTTTGCAGCGATAACACCTTCTGCAATCTCAATCTCACCTGCTGGTCCAACGATCTTGCAAGCACCGCTTCCAGCAATATCACCGGATTCTTTTACAGGAGCTGCAATTCCAATGGAACGAGCATCTGTGAGAGAAAGTTCTACCTGAGTTACTTTTCTTACAGGTCCTAAGATAGAAACTCCTTTGAACTCGCTCTTAGAGCCAACGATGGTTACTCTTTCTTCACAGGCAAACTGCCCTGGCTGGGATAATTCTTTCTTTTTAGTGAGTTCATATCCCTTACCAAATAAAACCTCAAGATCCTCTTGAGATAAATGTACATGACGAGCTGATGTTTCGACAATAAACTTCATGTTTCGATATTCTCCTGTTCTCTTCCTCAAAGTTTTAAATTAACTCTCACTCTATTCTATGAGCATTCCTGAAAATTTTCAAGTACAGAGTTGAAATAATTTGCATTTTTTGCAAAACAATAGCATAATAAGGTATAAAATATAGAAAAAAGGACTATTTACATGGCAAACCATACCAATTTTAACGCCGTTGGCATCATTGCAGAGTATAATCCATTTCACAGCGGACATGCATATCATATCAAAAAAGCCAAAGAATTATCACAGGCAGATTACTGTATCGTCGTGATGAGCGGAGATTTTGTGCAAAGAGGCGCCCCCGCAATATTCGACAAATACACCAGAACCGCCATGGCACTTTCCTGCGGTGCTGATCTTGTTATCGAGATTCCATCCCTCTTTGCAACCAGCAGTGCAGAAGATTTTGCTGCATGCAGCATAGCTTTGCTTGATCGTCTTTCAGTCGTTCAATCGGTCTGCTTTGGAAGCGAATGCGGTGATGTAAAAAAACTTTCTTCCATCGCCTCTGCATTAGCGGAAGAAACAAAGGAGTATCAAGAAGCGCTCCGCCTGGAATTAAAAAAGGGAGTGAGCTTTCCTCAGGCAAGAACTTCGGCGTTGATTTCCAGCGGAAGTTTAGAAGATGACGATGCTTCCATACTGTTATCTCCCAACAATATACTTGGAATTGAATATTGCAAAGCCATATACAAGCAAAATAGCAGGCTTACTCCTCTGACCATACAACGAGAAGGAAGCGGCTATCATGATTCCATTGTAAGTCCAGATCAATTTGGCTCTGCCACCGGAATCCGGAAATTGCTAAAGGAAAAAGAGGACAATCAAACCAATAGCAATTCAATGTTTTTACAGATTCCGGATTCCGCAAGACAGATGGCAGAAAACAGTTTACCTTTGTTTCCCGATGATTTTAGCACTCTGTTAAATGCCGCTCTTCTTCGTTTGTCTATGGAGAATCAGCCCTTTGAATCATATGCTGATGTCTCTCCAGAGCTGGCTGCAAGGATAAAAAAACAACTGCCAGATTTTCTCCCTTTTGAAGAAAAAATAAGCAGTTTAAAGACCAGGCAATACACCTACACTCGAATCAGCAGAGCGCTGCTCCACATCATTTTAGGGATCACCACAGAACAGATTCTACTAGGAAAAGAAGCCGGATATGCCCCATATGCAAGGGTTTTAGGGTTTCGAAAAGCCTCTAAAGAACTGATGGGACAAATAAAAATGAGAGGGAGCATCCCTCTCATCACTAAGACAGCTGGTGCAGAAGCAAATCTTTCCGAATTAGCTGGTTCTATGCTCCGGAGGGATTTTTACTGTTCCCATATCTATCAAACGGTCCTTCAGAATAAATATCATATTAATAATAAGAATGAATTCACCCGCTCCGTCATCATCTTATGATGGCGGAGTTATAAATGCACAAATGGAGTCTTTGTATAGAAGAAAGCGTGTTTTCGGTACAACAATTCCCTGATCCCACATGCCAAGAAGTTCACGAAATGTAACCAGTTTAGCATCTACCACTTCTTCTGGCTGCAGAGTCAAATCCTTTAGAGAAACTTTCTGGCGGGTAATGTATGTATCCACAAACCGGTCTTTACATTGGATGGTATGAATCAGATTAAGTTCTTCCTCCCTGACATGAATCCCCGTCTCTTCGGCTAATTCTCGTACCGCACCTTGAAGGCTTGTTTCTCCTTTTAGTACGCTTCCTCCGCTGCATTCCCACATCAAGCCATAGGTTTTCTTTGGATGTCTTCTGGTAATTAAAACATTTCCCAATTCATCTACAACCCAAATATCTGAAATAAGGTGATATTCCCCTTCTTCCATGGGTACCCCTCTAACATGAGTCTTACCAGTTTTTCTTCTGCTTTCATCATAAACGTCCCAAAGCTCCATCAGCAATTCCTCCTGCCATAAGCATCAATCCGTATGGTTAAAAGTTCGTTCCATTCCAGCCCCAGTGTTCTACTTCTTCATATTTAATATATATCTTATCTTGGGAGATTCCAACAACATCCCGGTATATCTTGCTAACTTCTTCGGTCAGGCGATCATAATCACGGTCATTTGCGTGACCAAATATCTTCACCTCAATAAATGCAATCTTGGTATTGTTCTTTCCTTTAAAGTAAAGGGAACAGTCATCCTCAAAATTTAACATCAGCCAATTTTCAGACTTTCCAGGTATCAGGCTGATTGCTTGACCAAGTTTTGTCTTTAAAACCTCTTTTACCTCATCGGATAACGGCACATTCACTTTTGAATTAATAAAAGGCATACTATACCTCCTTCATTTAATTAGTTTCCTATATCAAATTATATCATATGCAGTTGAAATTTTCTATCTTTCCAAGCATGACTCTTCTTTTTCTGCGAAAAGTCTCGGCAAGGTCAAATTACAATTAAGAGACTCCATAATTTTCTTCATCTCGTTTTGATTGTCCTTTTTCCCACCCTGCTTTACCCCACGAATCAGAATGTTTTTCGGAGTATGTTCCATATCAACGAACTCTAGTATCTGAGTCCGGTATCCCTGGTTTTCTAAAATTTCAGCCCTCAGAGCGTCGGTATAAAGAGCAGCTACCCGTTCTTTTACAATTCCATACTGAAAGATTGGGGCCATTAAATCATTTTTTATCTGACGGTTCATCTCATGCTGGCAGCATGGAACTGATAAGATAACAGAAGCACCCCAGTTCACGGCTTTATAAAGTGCATAATCGGTAGCCGTATCACAAGCATGAAGAGTCACTACCATATCCACGTGATCTACCCCTTCGTAAGAAGCGATGTCTCCATGATAAAAATTCAGCTTATTGTATCCATATTCTTCTTTTAGCTGGTTGCATTTATCAATAACCGTTTGCTTTAGGTCCAATCCAATGATACGGATAGGATATCCTTTTAACTCATGAAGATAATAATACATGGCAAAGGTCAAATAGGATTTTCCACAGCCAAAGTCAATAATAACATTTTCCTTGTCGGAATGAAGTTTTGGCAGGATATCCTCTATAAATTCCAAAAACCGATTAATCTGGCGGAACTTATCGTATCTGGATCTGACAATCTTACCTTCTTCTGTCATTACTCCCAGATCCACCAGAAATGGGACACGGATCCCTTCTTCTAAAATATAGCTTTTCTGTCTATTATGTTCAGGTACAAAAGAAGCAGCTTCCATCTTAGGCTGCTGCCGCTTCTCCTTTATGCTCAACGTTCCTTTTTTACTGACCAAAACTCTCAACTGGCCCTTATTTGAGTCAAGCTCCATCTGCCGCAGCTTGTCCTCCAGCAGATCCGCCAGATATTCTATGCACTCCATGGCTGAGAGATTCTTGTGAAATGCCTGATTACCAATCAGCTCTTCCGCCTGGAATACCACATCGCCCTTTAGGCGGAGGGGACGAATCTTTACTTTGGAAATCCCCTCTTTACCTACTGGGTTACTGACTACGATACGGAGCAAGGCTTCGTCAAGATATTTCTGGGCAGTATGAATCAAATGTTCTCTTTCTTTTTGTTCCATCGAATCAAGCCTTTCCTTTCTCCTTAATACAAAACTTTATATGACTAACGTTTCAATATTTAGTTTTTAAAGCTATGAATAGGAGCAGGGATTCTTCCCCCTCTGCTTACAAATTTCTCACAAGAGTATTTATTTACAGTCATAACTGGTGCATATCCAAGAAGTCCACCAAATTCTACAGTTTCTCCAACAGACTTACCAATTACAGGAATAATACGTACCGCAGTGGTCTTCTGATTGATCATACCAATTGCAGATTCATCTGCTATGATTCCGGAAATCGTAGAAGCCGGAGTATCTCCAGGAACTGCGATCATATCAAGTCCTACAGAGCATACGCAAGTCATTGCTTCTAACTTTTCTAAGTTAAGAGCACCCATAGCTACTGCATCGATCATTCCCTGATCTTCACTGACTGGTATAAATGCACCGCTTAAGCCGCCGACATAAGAAGATGCCATAACTCCACCTTTTTTTACCTGATCGTTTAATAATGCAAGAGCTGCGGTTGTTCCAGGAGCACCAACACGCTCCAGACCGATTTCTTCCAGTATCTCTGCAACGCTGTCTCCGATAGCAGGAGTCGGAGCAAGAGAAAGATCAATGATACCAAAAGGTACATTCAGGCGCTTAGAAGCTTCCTGAGCAACAAGCTGTCCCACACGTGTAATCTTAAATGCAGTCTTTTTAATTGTCTCACAAAGAACCTCAAAATTCTGTCCTCTTGCTGATTCAATGGCAGTTTTCACAACTCCTGGACCACTTACACCTACATTGATAATGACATCGGCTTCCGTAACACCATGGAACGCTCCAGCCATAAATGGATTATCATCCGGCGCATTGCAAAATACAACCAATTTGGCACATCCAAGAGAATCGATTTCCTTTGTCTCTTCCGCAGTTTCCAAAACGATCTTACCCATAAGCGCTACGGCATCCATGTTAATACCTGCCTTAGTGGAACCTACATTAACAGAGCTGCACACACGATCTGTACATGCAAGCGCTTTTGGTATGGAACGGATCAAAAGCTCATCTGCAGTGGTCATTCCTTTGCTTACCAGAGCCGAGTAGCCACCAATGAAGTTAACGCCTACTTCTTTTGCTGCACGGTCTAGTGTCTGTGCTATAGTCACAAAATCTTCCGGTTTTTTGCATGCAGAACCACCTACTAAAGCGATAGGAGTTACAGAGATTCGTTTGTTTACAATAGGAATTGCAAAATCTTTTTCAATTTCCTTTCCTACGGAAACAAGATCTTTTGCAACAGTTGTTATCTTACGATATATCTTTTCATTCACTGCATCTAAGTCGCTGTCGCAGCAGTCTAATAGGCTGATACCCATGGTAATCGTGCGCACATCAAGCCGTTCCTGCTCAATCATCTTATTGGTTTCGTTCACTTCAAACATATTTAACATATCGGGGACCCATCCTTTTCTTATGCCTAACTGTTATCATTAGATTCGGTGCATTTTTGTAAATATTTCTTCTCTCTGGCATTTTACCTTTACACCAATCTCATCACCAAGCTGCTCCAGTTCATCAGCAATTGCTCCAAAGGACTTTGCAGAATCATCCATATCGACAATCATCATCATATTGAAAAAACCCTGTACGATGGTTTGAGAAATATCCAGGATATTTACCTGGTTATTCGCCAAATATGTACAGATTTTTGCAATGATCCCAACGGTGTCTTTTCCAACTACAGTAATAATCGTCTTATTCATAATGCTCTCCTCTTTGATTATATAGTGATTATTTCCGACATCTGATCCCTTTTTGCTACAGCGATGGAAAAATCAGATGCCTGAAATGGGTTATCGCCTTCTGTGATTTCCAGCTTTACCGTTTCATAAGCCAGCTCCTCGTAGTTATTTTCTTTGCTCAAATGACCAAGCAGAATCTTCTTTAAATTATTATGGAGAAGACAGCATAACAACCGGCCGGCATTTTCATTGGACAAATGTCCATGGTCTCCCAAAATCCTGCGCTTTAAATAATATGGATATGGTCCAGCCTGAAGCATGTTTACATCGTGGTTGGATTCCAAAAGAAGAGCATCCAGTCCCTGAAGATTTTCAATGATATATTGGTCATAGTGACCCATATCCGTAGCTACTGCAACCGACTTATGCCCGTGTTGTACCCGGTAAGCCACTGGATTTGCCGCATCATGGTCGATGGAAAACGGCTTTACATCCAAATCCCCTAACTGAAAATCCACATCAGGGCGGATTGCACGGAAAAGTTCTTGGGGATATTCTCCCAGACTTTTTTGCTTTGATATTTCTTCTAAAGTTTCTTTTGTTGCATAAATAGGGATACCATGCTTTCTGGCGAGAACTCCAAGTCCCTTTGTATGATCGGAATGCTCATGAGTAATTACAATTCCTGTCAGCTCGCTTCCTTTGACACCGACTTCATTTAATCCCTGCTCAATCCGTTTGTTGCTTATGCCTGCATCCACCAGGATATGGGTGGTGTCAGAGCCCACGTAAATGCAGTTTCCACTGCTTCCGCTTGCAATGCTTACCAATCTCATGATTCTCTCTGTCCCCTGTTATTCAATATTTGCGCCAGCTGGTTCCTGATTTCTTCGATGGAACCATCATTTCTGATGACCCGGTCGCAACGGGCCAGATATTCTGATTCGGCAGCCTGGCTCGCTATGATGCGCTCCGAGTGCTCCTTTTCATAACCCCTGTTTTCAAAAAGTCGGCGAATTCTTACTTGCTCTGATGCATAAACATACCACATTTCATCATAACCAATATCCGCTTTCTCTCCCATAATTGCAAATTCTACCACAATAAGCTTCGCTTGGGAAGAAGAAATTTTACCCTTTATGAATTTCCATACAAGAGGATGTATAATTTCATCAACTGCTTTCCTGATTCGATCGTCCTGAAAAATGCATTTAGAAAGAATTTGGCGGTCAATAGAACCATCTGGCTTTAAGATACTCTCTCCTAAAGCCTTGATGATTAATCCATGCCCTTCTCTTCCTGGTTCCATTAATTCCCTGGCGACCTCATCGGCCTTTATCACTTGTGCGTTGTAATCATTATTTAATATAGAAAGAACCAGGCTCTTTCCTGCGCCTACTCCGCCTGTTAATCCAATTACTCTCATGCTCTGTCACCAGTTCCTTATTTTGCGTCAAACCAGGATTCACCCACATTGGCTTCCACCTCTAGGGATACTTCCAGATCCGCCGCATGGATCATCTCATTTGTCAAAAGTTCTTTTACAGCTTCCAGTTCCTCTTGATACGCTTCTATTAAAAGTTCATCATGGACCTGAAGAACGATTCGGGACTTTAGTCCCTGCTTTTTAAGAGCCTGATCCACTCGTATCATAGCTATCTTTATAATATCTGCTGCCGTTCCCTGGATAGGAGAATTCATGGCGACTCTCTCTCCAAAGGACCGCTGCATGAAATTCGATGATTTTAACTCTGGCACAGGACGGCGTCTGCCAAACATACTGACGGCATAACCGCTTTCTTTTGCCTTCGTCACCAGCCCATCTAAGAAAGATTTTACTCCTGGATAGGTCTCAAAGTATTTTTCAATATATTCCGAAGCTTCTTTTCTGGTGATGCTTAAGCCCTCGCTTAATCCAAAAGAGCTAATTCCATATACAATTCCGAAGTTTACTGCCTTAGCATTTCTTCTTTGCAGCGAAGTCACTTCATTAAGCGGAATGTGAAACACCTCTGATGCTGTGATTGCATGAATGTCCTCTGCCTGCTTATAAGCATTGATAAGACGGGAGTCCCCAGACATATGAGCCAATACTCGAAGCTCTATCTGAGAATAATCAGCATCTACAAAAATACAACCTTCCTTGGGTACAAAGACCTTTCTTATCTCTCGTCCTAATTCCATACGAACCGGAATGTTTTGTAGGTTTGGCTCCGTACTGCTGATTCTTCCAGTTGCAGTGATGGTTTGGTTAAAGGTTCCGTGAATTCGCTCATCTGGCCCAATATAAGCTGCAAGTCCATCTGCATAGGTTGAATTCAATTTTGTCAATTGTCTGTAATCCAAAATAAGGCTTACCACCGGATAATCTGAAGCCAGCTTTTCCAGCACATCAGCCGCAGTGGAATAACCAGTTTTTGTCTTTTTGCCCCCTGGGATCTTCATATGATCAAAGAGCACCTCACCAAGCTGTTTGGGGGAGTTGATGTTAAAGGTCTCTCCAGTTTCCCCATATATCTTCTCTTCTAATTCTTTAATTCGTATTTTTAGGCGGTCTCCGTATTCCTTTAACCGCTCTCTTTCCACTTGAATACCAGCCGTCTCCATGGAAAAAAGACTGTAGATCAATGGCATCTCAATCTCATAAAAGAGCGTTTCCATCTCCTCCTGCTTTAGAGCCTCGATCAGTCGTTCTCCGGAAAGATAAGCAACATAAGACATATAACAAACACAGGAAACACCATTCTCCCGGTTATCAATCAGCGCGCGCCCAATGGAACTTTTTCCTATGAGATCTACTTTAGAAGGCACGGTCAGATTAAGATAATCCTCTGCAAGATCTTTGTAGGTATATGAATCCTTTAATGGATTGAGAACATATCCTGCAACCCCAGCATCAATCACAGAGCTTCCTGCCTCCAGTTTTAAATAGGGAAGCTGACTCTTTAGATCAAGAACTGTAACATGTCCTGATTTTTTACAAATTTCCTCTGCCTTGCCAGCCAGATATTCTTTGGTTAAAAGTCCTTCTGGAAGAATACAGTAACAATCTGTCTCCCCAAAGCATAAAGACAGGGCCGTGATGGATTTATCTTCAATTATAAGCTGCAAGCCCAGCCGGTCTGCTGCTATGGACTTTGAAAATACGTTTTCCGCCTCTGAAAGATCTGTTATCAAATGGAAACCAGCCGATATGTCAGATTCATTTTCCTCATCCGGAAATTCTGCTGGAACAAAGTCCATGTCCATAATTTCCTGAATCTCAGCTTCTGAAATGGATTTTGTGAAATCCAGAGATAGTTCACAATCCTCTTTTAGAATAAGAGACGTTTCTTCCTGACGAATCTTGTCCTCAAATGTTTTAAGGATATCTTTAATCCTGAGAGATTCAACTTCTTCCAAGTGTTCGTATAGATTGGCTATGCTTTCAAACTGCTTAATCAGCTTACAGGCAGTTCTTTCTCCTAGTCCTTCTGCTATGACAAGAGAAAATATCTCCTTTAGATACTTTGGTTCCATTCCGTATTCGCTTCGAATGTCTTCCGGGTTATATGTCTTTAAAAAAAGGCCTTCTTCTCCCATTGTAGGGATCTGAATCGTTACATGTTCTGCTGCCGTTTGTAAAAGCCTTCTATCTTTGGTGATTATGGTTATATCACTATCTTCCTCGCTGTACTTCTTTGCAAGAGACGCAAGAATATCATAGGATTCATACCCTTCCTTTATAAGGACCGTTGCCTTTAAGGATACTACAATCTCTTTTAATCGTTCTTCTTCTCCCTTAAGCTCCTGTTCTACCACAGGGTGACTGTTACGAAAAGAAGAAAATGCCATGGCAAGGTAATCTGCTTCCTTCCCTTCCAAAATCGTCATCAGAAGGTTTCGTACCCCATTCGCTCCATCAGACGGGAGACTGTAAAAGGCCTCCTTTATCATGCTGCTTCCATCTATTAAAACAATTCGTTTTCTGCTCATTTGTTCTCCTATCATAATAAGCCCTGCTGCATCCAGATTCTGCATTGCAATAGGACAGTGATTATCAATGCCATAACACTTAAAGTGGTTACGGAATACCTTGCTATCTTTATAAGTCTTACAGCCTGTATTCTTTGTCTGGACTGTTCGATGGCAGCTTCTAGGGCGCCTTTTATATTATAGTTCCCAGTTTCGGAGTCAAGCTGTCTAATTCCCACCTCTACAGTGAAATAAATTTCCAGTTCATCACGGCAGCCAGGACAGGATTCCATATGTTCCAGAAATTCCTTTAATTCTTCATCTGTAAGTTCGTCTCTGATATATGGCATGACGAGACGCTCAGCTTCTTTGCATGTCAAAATCCTGACACCTCCTTAACAATATCTTTCATCTATCATACAATATATTTTACCTATTTACAATTTAATAATCATAAAAAAACACTTGCCAAATGGAAAATCCTATGATAAAATAATCATCGTTGCAGAGAAAAGCCGATGTGGCGGAACTGGCAGACGCACTGCACTCAAAATGCAGCGGACAACCTCCGTGCCGGTTCGAATCCGGCCATCGGCACTCTATATTGGGCGAAAAGAAACCATTCTATTAGACTGGTTTCTTTTTTTTGCCAATATACAGGGATTCTCACATTCTTTTTTCCATAGTTTCATAGTTTATGATATACTGATTGTGAATGTGAATAACAAGAAAGGTGGTAATTATCCTATGTATCGTAAACAGCTTTTCTTTTTTTCTGCCCTCTTTATCTTGATTTTAACTGGATGCGCACAGAGAAATTATATCAAAGAAGTTCCACCTCAGACTTCTTCTACGGGAAGTCAGGCAAGTACGATTGTAATCAGGGATTATTCGGAAAAACCTGTATCTCACTCCGGGATGACCACCTCTATAAAATCATATAAAGACAAAAACGTCTCCATCCAATACCCTGTTATCTCAAATCTAAACGATAAGAACAAAGAAGAGAAAATCAATCAGCTTCTAAAAGAGAATGCTCTTAACTTAATACATATTAATTCCATTGATCCCATAAAGGATACCGTAATTATAGACGCAGAAATTATCTCTGCTGACTCTAAACGGATTACGGCCGTTTATACCGGCACCTTTTATGCAGAAGGCGCAGCCCATCCCCTTAATTTCTTTTACACCAACACCGTAGACTTAGATCAGGTTAAGGATTTAGGGCTTACTGACTATGCAGATCCTGAAGCTCTGGCTAAATACGTTCTTTCTGACCAAGTGAAATTTTACGATGCATCTCCTGAACTTACAGAAGCA
The DNA here is from genome assembly GCA_963528005.1 of uncultured Eubacteriales bacterium. Classification (GTDB taxonomy): domain Bacteria; phylum Bacillota; class Clostridia; order Lachnospirales; family Lachnospiraceae; genus Lacrimispora. The sequence goes on along the minus strand of CAURSM010000025.1, from coordinate 24,198 downwards.
CTTATGGAAGCGAGAACACAAATGGATCTTAACTCCTATGTAAAAATTTTCCAGGAAGCTGACTTTCCTATTAAAACGAAGTTGTCTGATGGAACCCCCGTTTTTCCGGATTCCTTTAGTTATGTGGACAAAGGAAATATCATTTTTTCCATTCCTGTTCCTCATGCTTTGGGAGATTTTGCCCTGGTTTCTTATACTCCTGAGACAAAATAGGAAAACTAGTTGCTATTTACTCCTTTCTCTGATAAAATAGGACGGAAAATAAATTGAAATGGAGTCGAAAAATGAGTAATAAAGAAAAACTCACTACCCGAGATTATCTGCTCAGTATTCAGCATCTGTTCGCCATGTTTGGCGCAACCGTACTGGTTCCTTTGTTGACTGGTCTCAACCCATCGCTGGCACTTTTTTCTGCAGGCGTTGGTACCTTAATATTCCACTGCTGTACTAAATTTAAGGTTCCTGTGTTTCTTGGTTCTTCCTTCGCATTTCTGGCAGCCGTTACTACAATCGTCCGCCCAGAAGGAACCGTGATTCCAGAGAACGTACCTTTAGCACAGGGTGGAATTATTTTTGCCGGTTTTGTCTATCTTCTCTTTGCCCTTCTTGTTTATATCGTTGGGTCGGACAAGATTAAAAGGGTATTCCCTCCGGTTGTGACAGGCCCTGTCATCGTTGTTATCGGCATTAACCTTGCAAGCACGGCAATTAATGATGCTACCGGCAACTTAAGCCTTGCCGACGGATTGACTCCAACCATAGCATTAAACCTTGGAATTGCCCTGTTCACACTGCTTGTTGTAATCCTCTGTTCCATATTTGCACATGGGTTTTTTAAGCTTGTGCCCATTTTGATTGGAATTGCGGCAGGTTATTTGTTGTGCGTAATTTTGGGAGGCCTAGGCTTGTTCCATATGGATTATTCAGCAATTACATCTGCATCATGGATTAATATCCCTTATGTGACCAAGGATTTAAACGGAGTCGGCTTTATGACAGTTCCTAAATTCAGCCTGGGAGCTATTTTATCAATCGCCCCCATTGCCTGCGTAACTTTTATGGAACATATTGGTGACATCACTACCAATGGAACCGTTGTTGGAAAAGACTTTTTAAAGGATCCCGGTCTTCACCGCACTCTTATGGGTGATGGAATTGCAACCCTTTTTGCAGGATTTACAGGTGGACCAGCAAACACTACTTATGCGGAAAATACCGGTGTACTTGCTACCACAAAGAACTACAATCCAAGACTTCTTCGTATTACCGCAGTATTTGCTATTATCTTAGGTTTATTTGGAAAAATGGGAGCAATCCTTCAGACAATACCTGGTCCTGTAAAGGGTGGTGTTGAAATCATGCTCTTTGGTATGATCGCAGCCGTTGGTATCCGCTCTCTTGCTGAATCTAATTTAGACTTCACACACAGCAGAAACTTATCCATTGTCGGACTCATCTTAGTGTTTGGACTTGGGTTTGGTCAAATTGGTGGACTTAACGCAGAAGTCGGCAATATAACTTTAAACATTTCAGGTCTTTTCATCGCAGTTGTTGTAGGTGTCCTTATGAACCTCATTCTGCCAGAAACACCTGATGCAACTAGTGACTCAAGAAAGGATAAATAACATTATGGATTTTTCAATGGACAATGTAACTATTTTTACCCACCCGCTGATTCAGCATAAGATTTCTATCTTAAGAGACAAAAACACCGGAACCAATGAATTCCGTGCGCTTATTGAAGAGATTGCTATGCTTATGGGATTTGAGGCGTTAAGAGATCTTCCTTTACAGGATGTAGAGGTAGAAACTCCTCTGGAGACCTGTATGACTCCTATGATTGCTGGCAAGAAGATGGCAATCGTACCAATTCTTCGTGCAGGTCTTGGTATGGTTAATGGTATTCTTGCTTTAGTTCCTTCCGCAAAGGTGGGACATATTGGCTTATACCGTGACGAAGTAACTCATGAGCCTCACGAGTACTACTGCAAGCTTCCAAGCCCAATCGAATTAAGAACTATTGTAGTAACAGATCCTATGGTCGCAACTGGTGGCTCTGCTGTTGAAGCCATAAATTTCATTAAGCAGCATGGTGGTAAGAATATTAAATTCATGTGTATCATCGCTGCACCAGAAGGCTTAAAGAAACTTCAGGATGCTCACCCAGACATCCAGATTTACGTTGGACACTTAGACCGTGGCTTAAACGAAAACGCTTACATCTGTCCAGGCCTTGGAGATGCTGGAGACCGTATTTTCGGAACAAGATAATTATAGATATAGGAATTGCAAAAAGGGATTCAGAGTAGTTAAACAGCTCTGAATCCCTTTTCTATTCTATTAAACACTATCTTTGTTACATTAATTTATCATCTAAAATAAAATGAAGAGAAGAACCGTTTTCAAAAAAACGTTCCTCTCTTCATTTTATTTATAAACTCTTATATGGTAATGCAATTATTTATTCTTCTGTTACAGCCTTCTCTACAACTTCACCCTGATTTTTATAGATGGAGTTAGCATCCACGCAGGTTCTTACACAAGAAAGAGGATAAACGCTGGATTTTGGTCCAATGACAGTTCCTGGATTTAAGATAGCTCCACAACCAACTTCTGCATAATCTCCAATGATGGCACCGAATTTCTTAAGGCCAGTTTCAATATCTCCATCTTCTGCATGTACTGATACCAGAGACTTATCTGATTTAACATTAGAAGCGATAGAAGAAGCGCCCATATGAGACTTGTATCCTAAAATGGAATCTCCTACATAATTAAAATGAGGAACCTGAACGCCATCAAAAAGAATGGAGTTCTTGATTTCTGAGGAGTTTCCTACGACTGCAAACTCACCAATGATTGCATTTCCTCTAATAAATGCACAGTGACGGATCTGAGCGCCTTTACAGATAATAACGTGCTCACCCATACATGCTGTTGGAGGAAGATTGACAGATTTGTGAATCCATACAGCCTTTCCAACATGAACGTACTCATCTTTAGGAAGACGCTCTCCTAAGGATACAATAAATTCACTGATTTTAGGAAGTACTTCCCAAGGATATGTTGTCTGCTCAAATAATAATTTGGCTACAGTATAGTTTGTATCAAATAGATCTTGGTTTGTCATATCTTCTTTTTTCATGTTTGTAATCTCCTATTTTTCTTTAATATAATTAGCTGCCGCTTCGTCAAACACACTACGCAGATCGTAGTGATTATTGAGTCTAAGCACCCCTGCGGTACGGCCGGCAACAAAATTCTCTAGTTTTTGCATATACTCCTCAGAAGTAATAGATCCTTCAGAAACATAAGTAAGACCCTTTTCCCAGCTTGCCGTAAGTTCCGGGTTCAATAGCTGTTTGATAGAGGCATTTACTACATCATAAATTAGTTCTCCCAGCAATGTAGGCGTTATCACCTGAGTCTTACCATTGAGGGAAAGGTATTTGATGTTACATAGTTTCTTTAATATCTCAGCTCTGGTAGCACTGGTACCAATGCCACTTCCCTTAATCTGAGCTCTTAATTCCTCATCTTCTATTAACTGTCCAGCATTTTCCATGGCAAGAATGATAGAACCAGAAGTATAGCGTTTCGGTGGGGAAGTCTCCCCTTCCTTAATGGCAAATTCCTTAATAGGAAGAGTCATGCCCTTCTTTAAGGTTCCAAGCATGGCGACAAAAGCAGGATTGTCCATATTCTTTTGTGGCGCATCGGAATTATTCTCTTCGGTTGTTCCCTCCGTTTTATCCTCTTGGGCCTTTTTCTTGTTGCTTGATACATCAGCAATCTTTAAGTAGCCGGCTTCCAGCATAACCCGGAAGTTAGAGTAAAAATGCTCCTTATCCACTACCAGCTCCAGCGCATACTTCTGATAAATTGCAGGTGGATAAAAGATGCTAAGAAATCTCCTGGTAATGACCTCATAAACTTTATATGCCAGAGGAGATAGACTCCTTACTGCCCCCAGACCTTGACCGGTGGGAATAATCGCATAGTGATCGGTGATCTGCTTATCATTGACATATCTGGTTTTTTCAATGTTTTTATAAGATCCCTTTTCAAACACCTCTGCTGCTGCTTCAGAAAGCAGCTCAAATCCCCTTAATCCACCGATATTTTTATGGATTTCCTTTGCCACAGCACTGGATAGAACTCTGGCATCGGTTCTGGGATAGGTGACAAGTTTCTTTTCGTAAAGCTCTTGTACCACTTTTAAGGTCTCATCAGGACTAATCTTAAACATCTTTGAACAGTCATTTTGAAGCTCTGCAAGATTATAGAGAAGAGGGGGATTCTTAGTTTCCTTTTTCTTTTCTATAGAAGCAACGGTTCCTTCTAGAGGCTCTGTAGCAGATAACACGGAAATTAAGTCTTCTGCATATTTGCGTTCTTTGAAGCCATTTTCTTTATAAAGAAAAGGTGATTCAAAATACTTAGACCCTGGAGCGCTTTTCCATTCACCTTCAAAGTCCAGCTCATCTTTTAAGAAGGTTCCGATCACGCGGTAAAAAGGTGTCTTTACAAAGCCTCTTACCTCCCGTTCCTTACGGATTACCATTCCCATAACACAAGTCATGACCCGGCCAACGGATATCACCGTATTTTTCCCACTTCGTAAATAATTCGAAATATGCTGTCCATATCTTAGTGTGAGCAAACGTGAAAAATTAATTCCCATGAGATAATCTTCTTTTGCTCGCAAATAAGCAGACGCGGAAAGATTGTCATACTCTGATTCATCCTTTGCTTCCCGGATTCCTCTTAAAATCTCATCCTCTGTCTGAGAATCAATCCATACCCTTTTTTGACACTTTTCAGTAACTCCCGCCATTTGGGCAACCAGACGGTATATGTATTCTCCCTCCCGACCGGAGTCAGTGCAGACATAAATAACATCTACATCCGGGCGATTCAGCAGACCGCTTACAATTTTAAACTGTTTTTCAACGCTGGGAATTACCTCATATTTAAACTCTTTTGGAAGAAATGGAAGGGTGGATAGACTCCATCGTTTGAATTTTGGATCGTAGCTTTCTGGATAACTCATCGTCACCAAATGGCCTACGCACCAGGTAATAATCGCCTCATCAGACTCAATATAACCATCACTGCGCCTTCCCTTTACTTTCAGAGCATTGGCAAATTCCTGCGCTACACTTGGTTTTTCTGCAATGTATAACGATTTCGACATATAACTCCCTACTGCTCTTTTTTAGTAACCTGACCATTATAACATTAAACCCTTAGAATAGCAAATATTTGACCGTTTAAAACTTATTATACCATTGAAAAAAAGGAATATCAATGGTACAATGATTTACAATTTTATTAAAAAGGAGTGTTGAACCATGTCAGTGCAAAAGGTAAAAGAGTATTTAAAAGACTTTGGAAGAGACTGCCAGGTAAAAGAATTCCCGGTATCCAGTGCCACGGTTCTACTGGCCGCCAAAGCCCTTGATGTATCTCCCGCCCGCATTGCCAAAACCCTGTCCTTTCGTAAAGAAGGTTCAGACAGCTGCATTTTGGTGGTTACTGCGGGAGACACAAAAATTGATAACGCAAAGTTTAAAAAGACATTTGGCTGCAAGGCAAAAATGCTGGCAGCTGAGGAGGTTTCCTTACTAACCGGCCATGAAATAGGCGGAGTCTGCCCCTTTGCTAACCCGGAACAGGTTTCTACCTACTTAGATATCTCCATGCAAAGATTTGAAACCGTTTTTCCGGCTGCCGGAAGCTCCAATTCTGCCATCGAATTGACCTGTGAAGAGCTATTCATGCTATCAGGTGCCTTGGAATGGATCGATGTGTGTAAAATAATTGATGCAACCTGATTTATCACACCAATTATGCTTTCTTCTTTCTCTGATATTCTGACAGGATTACAGAAGAGAACAATAAGATACATCCTGCCATGAGTTTAGGGGTTACCTCTTCTTCCAGGAATATGACTGAAAACACCAGGCCAAATACGGCTTCAAAGGACAGTATAATAGAAGTAGTATTTGGGCTTAGGTGCTTCTGTCCCACATTCTGAAGGAGAAAGCAGATCATGGTACTGAATATCCCAAGATACAATAAGCCAATGAGCATGGAACCATTGATAACGGTAAAATCCTGTGTTCCTTCCATAATTGGTGCCAGCACCCAGCTAAAGATTGCTGCTGTCACCATCTGAATTACGGTCAGCCTCACTGGGTCGTGATGATTGGTGTACCGGTCAACGAATACGATATGGAACGCAAAAAACAGACCACAGAAAAGTGTCAGTAAATCACCGATATTAATAGAAAGATCGCCTTCTAGTGAAATAAGGGCCAGTCCGAATACAGCGATGACGGCTGCGCCTATATTGTTCACAGAGGGCCTTTTTTTATTAAAGAACCAGTGCAGAAAAGGTACTATAATTACGTATAACGTAGTGATAAATGCATTTTTGCTGGCAGTGGTATACTTCACCCCATAAGTCTGAAGCAGATAACTGACGAACAAAAACACGCCTAGAAGGCTGCCGCATAGTATTTCTGTTTTAGTTACCAGCTTAAGGCGCTTAAAAAATACTGCAACCAGTGCGATAGAAGCAATGGTAAAACGCAGAGCCAGTAAATAGGTGGGAGAAATAATATCTACCGAATTTTTCATTACCACAAAGGCACTTCCCCAGATTATAGTTGTTATAATAAGCCCCACAACTGACAATGCCTTAATTCCTTTTCCATCCTGTATAATCATAAGTACACGAACAAAGTCCTTTCACAAAAGTCCAGGGGCGCAGCAAACTGCGTCCCTGGATTATTAATATGTATGATATTTATTCTGCTATAGAGAATTTATAAATTGTTACTGTCTGATATTCTTCTCCTGCTTTTAATAATGGAGAAGGAAATTCAGGTTTATTGATGGCATCCGGATAGTACTGGGTTTCAAAACAGTAACAGCATCGTTTTTCATAAACAGCACCGCCCTTGCCTGTCATGCCATCCTTTAAAAAGTTGGCTGTGTAAAACTGCATTCCAGGCAAATCTGTATACACATCCATGCGAATACCAGTTTTATCCGATTCTGCTGCTGCACATAAGGAAACCTCTCCTTCTGGATGATTGAGCACCCAGTTATGATCAAAACCACCGCCAAATATCAATGCCTCGTAATCCTCATTGATATCCTGCTCAATCGGCTTCATAACAGTAAAATCCATAGGCGTTCCTTTTACCGGAGTCATCTCCCCAGTAGGTATGGAACCTTCATCTGCTCTAGTGTAAGTATCTGCATCAATCCATACACGCTGCTTCATAGCATTGCCACCATCTTGACCATCAAGATTGAAATAACTGTGGTTTGTAAAATTAGCTACTGTATCCTGATCGCAAACCATATGATAAGAGAGAATAAGGCTGTCCTCCTGAGTCAAGGTATAAGCCGCTGTAATATTTGCATTTCCAGGATATCCCTGATCCTTGTCCGGTGAGAAAAGTGAGAAGCTAATCTTTGTACCTTCCTCAGTTTCTTCCACTTCAGCTTCCCATAACCGAGAATGATACAAGTCGGAACCACTATGAAGATTGTTCACTCCATTGTTGGCCTCTAGGGCATATTCTTTGCCGTTGATTGTAAATTTCGCATTGGCGATCCGATTAGCATTTCTACCAATGGGTGCTCCAAAATGAGGAGGATTTTCAAGATACTCAGATACCGTATCATACCCTAACACCACATCCGTCTTCTTCCCATCCCGGTCAGGAACAATCATGCTCACCCAGACTGCACCTAAATCTGTAAATGAGGCAGAAACCCCATTTCCATTTTCAAGTGTATACAAATACACATTTCTGCCATCAGGCATGTTTCCCCATAGTTCTTTTTTGTATGCCATTTTGCTTCCTCCATATACCTTTTCCTAAAAGCCCCTTTAAAAAAGGGGCTTCATGGTCTTATTATTTACCGGCTGTAATGTATCCTTTAGCCGTTAAAAGTTCAGCACTGAGAACGGCACCACCTGCTGCTCCCCTTACTGTGTTGTGAGACATTCCCACAAATTTATAATCGTAAACCGTATCTTCACGGAGACGTCCTACGGAGATTCCCATGCCGTTTTCGTAATCCACATCAAGGGTGATCTGAGGGCGATTATCCTCTTCCATATACTGAATAAACTGCTTTGGTGCACTTGGAAGCTCAAGTTCTTGTGGAAGTCCACTAAAGTTATTGAGACGGTCAATTAATTCTTCTTTGGACGCCTTTTTACGGAATTTCACAAAAACTGCTGCTGTGTGGCCGTTTAATACCGGGATACGGATGCACTGACAGGTAATTGCAGGTTCGCTTGCCTTTACAATCTGTCCGTTCTCAACCTTTCCCCAAAGGCGCAGTGGTTCCTGCTCACTTTTTTCTTCTTCACCGCCAATAAAGGGAATTACATTTCCCACCATCTCTGGCCAATCCTTAAAGTTCTTTCCTGCACCAGATATTGCCTGATAAGTAGTAGCTACTACTTCGTAAGGTTCGAATTCCTTCCAAGCAGTAAGCACTGGAGCATAGCTTTGGATGGAACAGTTTGGCTTAACTGCAATGAAGCCTTTTTCCGTGCCCAAACGTTTTCTCTGGTCTTTGATCACTTCAAAATGCTCTGGATTAATCTCTGGAACTACCATAGGTACATCCGGAGTCCATCTATGGGCGCTGTTGTTGGATACAACAGGTACTTCTGCCTTTGCATAAGATTCTTCAATTGCCTTGATTTCCTCTTTTGACATATCAACTGCACTAAATACAAAATCCACGCCAGCAGCCACTGCTTCCACTTCATTCACATTCATAACCGTTAAATTCTTCACAGATTCCGGCATGGGTGTTGTCATTTTCCAGCGGTCTCCAACAGCTTCTTCATATGTCTTTCCGGCAGAGCGTGGACTTGCTGCTACTGTCACTACTTCAAACCAAGGATGATGTTCCAGTAGAGATATAAATCTCTGTCCTACCATACCGGTCGCTCCCAAGATGCCAACTTGCAATTTCTTTTCCATCGCTTTCTCCTCACTTCTATTCAATTTGTAATATCCAAATATGCTAAATTCTTAACTATCCTATAACAAATCGAAAGAAAAATCAATATTTATTCGCGATAAAAATACATTTGTTCGTGTCACAAAGACATTTCTTCAAAATGTACTTCGTGGTAACGTACTAAAGACGAACTTTACTGCCTTTTCCATCCCGCTTACCAGCTTTCAGCCGGTTTAAGTGTACCTCTTTTTCTTTATATAGAATCACTGGATCTTCACCTAAAAGATAAATTTCTTCCAGCTCCTCTCCTGGAGACAGCTTAATTCCCCGTACTCCTCTGGCATTCTTCTTCATTTCAGATATCTCTTCTACGCGGAACCGAAGGAAAACACCTGCAGAAGTCTGAAGCACCACATCCTGCTGCTGTTCTAAAAGCTGTATACTGATCACAGAATCATCGTCTTGAAGCTTTGTCGCTGCTACCATCCGGTTATTTGTCTCAAACTCTTCTCCTGGCACCAGCTTAACAAGGGCCTGTTTTGTTGCAAACAGGAATTTGTGACCTTTTAATGCACCCGCCTGAGATAAGTATATGATGTTTTCCTTTGTTCCGTCAAACTTACTTAAGTTCTCAATGGGCGTCCCTTTATCCCTGAGTTTTCCTGTAGGAACATCAAGCACCTTTACCTGATATAGGTTTCCTGTATTGGTGAAAATACAGATCTTGTCCGTATTGAAACAGTTTACCACATACTGACTCTCGGTTTCAATGGTTTCTTTATTTCTGTCGTACGTGCTTTTATCAAGAATCTTACAATAACCAAACCGGTCCATTACAAAGGTGACTTCTGAAATAGAAACCGCAGTTTCGTCATAAACAGCTTCTTTTCCATCCTCTATAACAGTTCTTCTTGGTGTCGCATACTCTTTTTTTATAGCCTTTAGATCGTCTTTAATTACTTCATCCATGTTTTTTCTACTGGAAAGGATTTTTTCATAGAGAGCAATTTTTTCAAGAGTCTCTTTAAATTCCTTCTCTAATTGAAGGATTTCCAGACCAATCAACTTATAAAGACGCATTTCTAATATGGCACTGGCTTGTTTTTCGGTAAAGCAAAGTTTTTTTGCATCATCCTCAAACCCGCTGACTCTAAATTTAATATTGGATACATCGCCGGTCATAAGGCAATTTTTCGCATCTTTTAAGTTTTTAGAACCTCTTAAAACTGCTATGATGAGATCAATGATATCACAGGCTTTGATAAGACCTTCCTTAATTTCTTTCTTTTCTAATTCCTTATCTAGTAATGCCTGATACTTTTTCGTAGCATTCTCATACTGAAAATCCAGAAAGTTCTTTAGAATCCCTTTTAGATTCAAAATCTCCGGTCGACCACCAGCTATGGCTAGCATATTGACTCCAAAGGTATCTTCCAGCTTTGTCTTCTTATATAGAATGTTGCGAATCTTTTCTACATCCGCATCTTTACGCAGTTCCAGTACAATCCGAATTCCATCTTTATTGGACTGGTTGGAGATATCCACAACATCTGTAAGCTTCTTACTCTCCACTAAATCCACAATATCTACTAGGAACTTATTAATTCCTGCACCAATCATGGTATAAGGAATTTCTGTAATCAGCAGCTTGTCCTTATCGGCTTTCCTCTTTCCAAGTTCCACTTCAATTCGGCCGCGTAGCTTAATCTTGCCGATACCAGTTTCATAAATAGCTGGCAAATCACTTTTGTTCGCTATAATGCCTCCTGTTGGGAAATCAGGACCTGGTAAATATTCCATCAACTCTGGGACTGTTATTTCAGTATTGTCAACATAAGCCATAACAGCGTCAATGACTTCTCCCAGGTTGTGAGAAGGAATACTGGTACTCATACCTACCGCAATTCCTTCTGCGCCGTTTATTAAAAGATTGGGGACTCTCACTGGAAGAACTTCCGGTTCCTGTTCCGTCTCATCGTAGTTTGGAACGAAATTCACAGTCTTGTCCAAATCCTTTAAATAGACTTCCTCTGCGAATTTTTCAAGCCTTGCCTCGGTATAACGCATGGCAGCCGCTCCATCCCCTTCTATGGAACCAAAGTTTCCATGTCCATTGACCAGGGGCATTCCCTTTTTAAATATCTGCGACATTACAACTAGGGTCTCATAAATGGAACTGTCACCATGGGGATGGTACTTACCCATGGTATCACCCACGATACGCGCCGATTTCCTGTGTGGCTTATCATGGTTTAGACGAAGTTCACTCATATCATATAATACACGCCGCTGAACGGGCTTTAATCCATCTCTGGCATCCGGGATCGCTCTGGCTGTGATAACGCTCATGGAATAATTCATGTAGCTCTTTTGCATTACCTCGGAATACTCTGTTCTAATTATTTTTTCTGCCATATTTCCTCTCTTTTTGTCCGTTTTTCAGGACATCTAGGTATGCCTGGAAGGGGGTTCCTCTCTTTTGGTCCGTTTTTCAGGACATCTAGGTATCCCTGGAAGGGGGTTCCTCTCTTTTTGTCCGTTTTCCCGGACATCTAGGTATCCCTGGAAGGGGGTTCCTTTTCCTTATGCATCAATCTCTGCTTCGTCTGCATGCTCATATATAAACTGTCTTCTGGGGGCTACTTCACTTCCCATCAGCATTTCTGTAATCTCAGAAGCCATGCGGGCATCCTCAATCTCTACCAGCTTAAGCACACGCCGTTCCGGGTCAAGAGTTGTTTCCCAAAGCTGTTCTGCATCCATTTCTCCTAGACCTTTATAGCGCTGGAGAATGAAATCTCCCGAGTGAGCTTTGCGGTACCGCTCCAGATCTTTCTCATCATAAAGATACTGCTCCGCGCCACGTTTTGGAATGACTTTAAATAAAGGAGGCATAGCGATATATACATGTCCATCGTAAATCAGCTCAGGCATAAACCGATATAAAAAGGTTAAAAGAAGGGTATCAATATGACTTCCATCCACATCGGCATCCGTCATTAATATGATCTTATCGTAACGCAACTTCGTAATGTCAAAATCATTACCATAGCCTTCTGAAAAACCGCAGCCAAAGGTATTAATCATTGTTTTAATCTCGGCATTGGCAAGAACCTTGTCAATAGAAGCCTTTTCCACATTTAAAATTTTACCTCGAATGGGAAGAATGGCCTGAAATTGACGGTTACGTGCTGTCTTTGCAGAACCTCCCGCAGAATCTCCCTCTACGATGAAGATCTCGCACTTTTGCGCATCTCTGCTTTCACAGTTTGCAAGTTTTCCGTTGCTGTCAAATGAAAACTTGGATTTAGACAACATATTTGTCTTTGCCTTTTCCTCGGCCTTTCGAATCTTTGCGGATTTTTCAGCGCAGCTAATGACTGCCTTTAATACTTCCAGGTTACGGTCAAAATACCGTTCCAGTTCCTCACCTGCTACAGAGAAAACTGCTTTTGTGGCATCCGCGCTTGCAAGCTTCGTCTTTGTCTGTCCTTCAAAGATGGGATCGGGATGTTTAATTGCCACAACAGCCGTCATGCCATTTCTTGTATCAGCCCCGGTAAAGTTAGTGTCTTTTTCCTTTAAGATCCCAAGCTCTTTTGCATAACTGTTAATCATCTGGGTAAAACGGGTCTTAAAGCCGGCCAGATGAGTTCCGCCTTCCTGGGTAAAGATGTTATTACAAAATCCTAAAATGTTTTCTTCAAACGTATCCACAAACTGGAGTGCTACCTCCACCTCAACTTTATCAACGACTCCTTTAAAATAAATGGGATCGTGCATCTTATCTTTTCCATCGTTTAATTCTTTTACATAGGCAACGATTCCTTCCGGTTCATGATACACAACCGTCTCTTCTTCGCTCCGCCTTTTGTTCACATAGGTAATCCTCAGGTTGGGATTTAAATATGCGGTTTCATGAAGACGACTTTTTAGCCAATCTGCTTTAAAATATGTCTTCTCAAAAATCTCTCCATCCGGAAGAAAGTTAATTTCTGTTCCCGTCGCCTTTGTCTTTCCTAACGTAGGAAGCAGGCCATCCACCAGATCTACCGTTGGTATGCCCCGCTCATATGCATCATAATGAATTAGACCGTTCTTATATATTTTAACTTTCATGTGGGCAGACAGTGCATTTACAACAGAGGAACCAACTCCATGAAGACCACCACTGGTCTTATAAGCATCATTGTCAAATTTACCACCTGCATGAAGGGTAGATAAAACCACACGCTCAGCTGAAACGCCTTTTTTATGCATCTCCACCGGAATTCCTCGCCCGGAATCCTTTACTGTACAGGAGCCATCTGCCTCCAGCGCCACCCATATCTGGTCACAGTAACCAGCCAGATGCTCGTCCACTGCATTATCTACTATTTCGTAAATTAAATGATTTAATCCCTTTGTCCCTACACTGCCAATATACATTCCAGGACGTTTTCGTACAGCCTCAAGGCCTTCCAATACGGTAATACTTTCCGCATTATACTGCGTTTTCGCCATGATACTCCTCCACATTTCGTATAATCAAATTCCATTATACAATGCTTTTTCCATTTTTGGCAAGTTACTAAGATTCTTTTTCCATTTTTTGTAAATATCTATTGATTTCCTTCAGTTTTTTATGATATAATATTTATTGAATTAAAACTATTAAGCAGATATAGTTCATTGGTAGAACATCAGCTTCCCAAGCTGAGGAGGCGGGTCCGATTCCCGTTATCTGCTCTAAACCTTTTATTTACAAGGAAAAAAGAGGACTTCCGATTTATTTTGGAGAGTCCTCTTTTCAGTTTGACTTATTTTTGGTAATAAAAAAACTACCAGCTTTACACTGATAGTTAGTTGATGTTGATTATTTTTATTGAATTTTTAATAAAACCCCATCGCTTCTTTAACTATTCTCATTTGCTCAGTAGAAGTAAGTTTCTCCAATAATTTAAAAGCAACGCCTGAAGCGGTTTCAGGGCAATATGAAGTAATTACATTATCATCGATCACAATGGGACTATTTAACACATTCACACCAAACTGGGCTAATTGTTTTTGACGGTGTCCCCCTTGCAGGTGATATGTTGTAGCATTTCTATCTTTCAAAATTCCACTCCTGCCGAGAGCTAATGCAGCAACACAGATAGTGGCAATAATTTTGTTCTTTTCATTGAATTCACGTATCAGATCTAAAAAATTTTCGTTATAGGCTTCTTCATAAAATCCGAAGTCTTCAAATCCACCGGGAATAGCCAATGCGTCGTAATCATCAACGCAAATTTCATCAATCAAACAATCTACTTTAACAGAGATATTAAATGTGCTAATAACTGTTTTATTAAATCCGCATGTTACCACATCAATATTACAATTATGATCATGCCTCGCCCAGCCAAGCACGTCTATAAAAGCGCTGAATTCCATTGTCTCAAATCCTTTGGCCAAAAAAAGCAAAACTTTCATACATTCACCCCATTAAATATTTATACTTCAATTTCTATTTATAGAATACATCATTTTTTTCTAACTATCAATATTAAGTTTCCAATGTGCGATATTACGTTAAATACCACTTCCAGTCAATCACTATTTTCTCATGCGCAGCCTGTTCTTGTAGCGTCTACGCGCCTTAATTCTTCTCTGATCTGCTTGCCCGATTATATATATTCAGGATAATACAAATATGATCTCCCATCTGGCAATTGGCACATATCCTATCCAGGACTTTCTGTGTTTTTATCTCCTCAGGGAACCGGCACAGGTGATCACATATGCTCCATCATCGGAGTGACGGTCTTTATCATTTCATTTTCTTCTACCAGCTTAATACTGTTAGTTAGTAATTCACAATTAACACGATTAAATTTCAGTCTTATTATTTAACTTTTTTCTAATTTCTTGTATAATCAATATGTGAAAATAATTCATTGAAAGGGGCTTTATATGTTTAAAAAAGGGTTTTATATTGATCTGGATGATTCATTAACATATCCATCTGCAAAAGTAATCTGTACAAACATAGAAAATTACTCAAGATCAACCGGCGAAAAACTAGATTTTGTAAGTACCCAAGAACCTATAACTTTTCATTTAGATAATGTACTTTATGCTGCTGAAATTTCTATGCTGCGCGGAGGGTACTCTATTCATTGCAAAGAAAACTAATAGTACTTTTAATCATCCATATGAATTATTTTCACAACGAAGTCCTAATTCATCTAAGGTACAGCTTGCCGGGCAGAGGCTTACTCTTAAAAGATAAAGAATCCCATTTCGCAGCTCTGCTGCAAAAACAATTTGTTCAGTTAGATATTCTTACTTAACTAAATAAGGCATCTGGCCCCCAAGCTGAGTAGGTAGGTCCGTTTCCCATTATATGCTTCTTTTTTGTCCTGATATACCCAAGGAAATTCATGTGGTTGTCAGGTTTTTTCAGTCATTAATTCATAATATTAAATACTTTCCACTTATCTGGATAGCATCGCCTATGAAAACACATATATTAGTATAAAATACAATGTTTGGTGACAATCAAATGTCTGATTTATACGACTTAAACGTTACTCCGGTTACTACTTACACTCCCACCTTCCCATATGATTACGGTCCAAATCCATTTATCATTGATCTGAGCAAAGCTGCACAGCAAAATGAGTATTACCGTTCAACTTTATGGACAGGAAACCAATTACAAGTCACACTAATGAGCATTCCTGTACACGAAGGTATTGGTATGGAATCTCATCCTGATCACGATCAGATGCTACGAGTCGAAAAAGGGGTAGGATTAATCCAATTTGGGAATGATAAATTCTCATTATATGATCAATACTTGGCATTTACTGACTATGCGATTTTTGTGCCTGCGGGAACATGGCACAACGTCATTAACATTGGGAACGAGCCGCTTAAAATATCATCGATCTACGCTCCTCCCAATCATCCCCGAAATATGGTACAGGAAACAAAAACATCAGAACCAGTTTTTGAAAGCACTCCCTAAGTGATGATAACAACTACCTTATATATTCAGTTGTCCTCGCAAATGCGAGATTCTATTAAATTTCATTTATTAAACTGAATTTATTTCCGCTTGTCAAAAAAAGGACTGCTCTTAAAGTGCAGTCCTCTTGTTTTTCACATCCTACTTAATTTGAAATCCCTTTTCTTCTATTACAGGAATCTGATTCATCTGAATGTCCTTTATGACAATAAATCGGTCATTTTGCAGCTCTTGAAATAGTCTTTCTATGCCGTTTTCCAATCCTTGAAGTTCCATTTCCACACAACCATCATCTAAGTTTTTCACCCAGCCCGTGATACTAAGGCCAGGGGCAAGATACTTTACCCGGTAGCGAAATCCCACGCCTTGTACTCTTCCGCTAACAAAAATTCGTTTACGAACGATTCCCCCAATCATTTGCACCACCTATTCTCCTGTATCCACAGGGATGAAATGTTCATTTTCCTTTTCAATCAACATCTGTTCAAACACCTTGATTGGCATTGCTTTGGCAAAAACATAACCTTGAATCACATCACAACCAGCTGCTTTTAGAAAATCAACTGTTTCTACGTATTCTACGCCCTCTGCGATTGTTTTAATCTTTAACTCTTTCGCCATATTTATAATATTGGAAATTACAATACGTTCTCTGGTGATATCACTGCTTTTTCTAAAGAACATGATATCTAATTTAAGAACATCGATTTTTAAATTCTTTAATAAGTTTAAAGAGGAGTAACCAGATCCGAAGTCATCTAGAGAACATACAAATCCCTTTTCATTCAGCCTTGTTACCAGACTGTTAAACATGGTATCGTCATTAAGCAGGACTGTTTCTGTAAACTCCAATTCCAGCAGGCCGTCTGGTATTTCGTACTTATTTTTAATTTTTCCATAGAAATCTACAAAATCTTCTCGGAGCATTCCTATCTTAGATACATTCACCGCAATATTTATTGGAGATCTGCCTGCCTTTAAGTAATCGTGAAGCCACTGACAGGATTTCTCAAACATATATCGGTCAAGAAGCACGATCTTCCCGGCTCGTTCCAGGATTGGAATAAATTGTCCTGGAGGTATGGTTCCTTTTCTTGGATTCTCCCATCTTACAAGAGCCTCCCCTCCCACAATTCGATTCTCTTCCTGAATGGATATCTTTGGCTGTATGAATATTTTAAACTCTTGATTACGCAGAGCTCGGTCAATTTCCGATTCCAACTCAGATTCAAAGAGGACACGATTCCTGATTTCTTTGTTATAGAATCCAAATGGATTTCCCGGTAAACTTTTTACATTCTTCTGTGCAATATTGGCTTTGTCTACAATCTGATCAATGGAAAGTTCTTCTACATCAGTTTCTTCAATACAGTATGCTCCCATACTTAATTCCATGGGAATTTTTTTATTATAGGGCAGATAATGGTTTTGAAATAAGGTAACCAGTTTTTGAAACCATTCCTCCATCTCTTCTCTTGTTTTATATTTATAAAGTCCTGCAAAATTATCTGCGGATATTCTACAATAAAGAGTATCAGGACCCCCATAATCACGAAATAGGTTGGCAAGGGAAATCAAAACCCTGTCCCCTTCCTCATATCCTAGTATTTCATTCATGAATTTGAACTTTTTAATATCACAATACCATACTGCATAGGTTTCTGCTTTCTCCTTCCGCAGCTTTTTTTCCATCTCGTGCTTAAAGGAGGAATAGTTCCTGGTTCCGGTGACGCTGTCCCCATAAGCCAGTTTTACTAATGTTTTCTGATTTTTACTAATGATTAAAAACTGGCGATAGAAAAAGGAAAGAAACAAACCGCAGGAAAGCAAAATCATGACTCCTACACCGATGGTCATTTCCAGATATCGGTTGTAAAAATTAGGTTGTGGAAAAACATTCAGTAAATACCAATCATTGACCCCTAAAGGCATCACAACCACGTTTTGTTTCTCCTTGTCCTTGGCTCGGATCGTAAAAGAGGTCTGCTTATTGGCTTTTATTACTTGCTGTATCTGGGTTCTTATCTTCGGTGCATCTGCAATGGAATAAAAAGCCTGGCTAGAGACAGCAATCTCTTTGCCCTGTTTGTCAAATATTACAAGCAATCCTTCACCTGCCAGCGCCATAGTGCCCACAATATTATTGAGGATTTCACCAGAGTTTTTAATATAAATCATTCCGATGGCATGGTCTGTATCATCTCTGACAGCTACTTTACAATAGTTTTGAAAGCGATCCTCTGAATTCTGGCTGTTGTTGTCTATGAAACCTATCTTCATAGAAGGATTTCCTTCATTTATTTTATCTATGATACTATTAATTCCATCTATGCTATGTATTCCGCCTAAGCCAAAGCTCACGGATAGCCCGCTGAGGATTTCAAGCTCATCCTCCAGCCTGCTTTTTATTGTGGACTTATTTTGTTTTGCTGCATTATAAAAATAGGTAATCTTCTCCTGTTCATTCTTTTCCATCATGTAAATTAAAAATAAAAGACAACTTATGGTGAATGTCAGGCAGAGAAGTACCGGAATAAGCATATTTTTCTGTTTCATATTCCAATCTTCCATCTTTTGCATATATGCTGACTCCTCGATTTAAGCATCTGGCTCAATAACTACTAGTTTCATTATAGCTTTTTATGGAAGTTTTGGCAATCTTTATGTAATCTTACTTATTTTAGGGAAAAGGATTGATTTTTAGATGATTAGATGCTATAATATCAAAGGTTTTGATGCAATATCATTAACCGGATTGCTTCCGTAGCGCAGTTGGTAGCGCAACGCATTCGTAATGCGTGGGTCGGGGGTTCGAGTCCCCCCGAAAGCTTTCACAAAAAACCTTGAAGATTCAAGGTTTTTTTCTATTTTACCCACTATGTTTTTTCTTACCTCTCTCTGTTTCTTATAGATTCCTACTAATATCCCACTAGATTTCTTGATAATTGAAAAGCAGCATCCTAATTTAGAATACTGCTTTCAACTTCAAACTCATTATTTATTATTAATGCCCCCATACAACAAAACAAAATGGGTGACCAGCAGGATCAACCATGGTAACCCAATCTTCACCTCCATATTGTTCACTAGCAATCTTGGCACCTAACATAATTGCCTTTTCCACGGCATCTTTCAACTCTTCCTTATCAGTTACAGCAAAATCTAAATGTGCCATCATCTGCTGGCGTCCTGGCTGTGAAGGCCATATTGGAGGAATGTAATTTTCATCGTATTGAAAAGCAATTCCCACCTCGCCCATATCTGAGCATATTCCTACAAAGGTAGCTACTTCATACACTACTGGCCAATTTAAAAGACCAGTGTAGAAAGACAGCAATTGCGGTATATCACAACATTCTAGTATTACAGTTTTTAATTTTATGGTCATATAAGGTTTCCCCCTTCTCTTTTTCTTTATTATAGCAATGAAGGTTAATGCACAGAACCTTAATGACAATTATATATAACTTTGAGAATAGTGTTATTGTTATGATAATTAAAAGTTTTCTGGATTTACTACAACAAAAACTATTAGCTTTACACTGATAGTTAGTAAATAATAATAATACAAAAATAAATATAATTTTATAAAGCAAACCAGTAATATGGTCTCTTCTTAAACAATTGAAATCCGCATCTTTCAACGACTGATCTAGATAGAATATTGGACTCAACGCAATCCCATTGCACTATCACCCCATCACTAATACAAGAATTTACAAAATAAGAAGTCAGCGTTGTAGCAATCCCTTTTCCTCTATGTTCTTTTAATACTTCAATATCAACATCAATAATATATAAAAATCTTGCAGAACCGAATATAATACCAACAATTTCCTTTCCTTGTGTTGCTACAAAGCACTTACTATATCTAAAGAAATCATTTTGGCAATACCATGAGTTGTTCAAGCGTTCAAGCAACATATTTGCATTTATATATTTATTTATCATTTTCATAAAATTTCTATCTATTTCTAAAAATGTATAAGATGGAATAACAGGATTAACTACGCACTTATCTGCTTTCCGATATGAATATTCTTCCTCCGAATATATTTCTTTATCGAAAAAAATATCCAGTATCTTTGCGGATAGTTCATTGTCCTCTGATGAAAATTCAAATTCACATATATTCTTTTCCTTAAGTGAAGAAAAAACTTTTTCAAAAAATACTCTTGCTTGTTTCGTTTTCTTAAATGGAATCTTACCAACCACGCCACAACCCCCGACACAATAAGAGTATGCTATATCTAAGATAAGTGAATCTTCATTTAAAGACCAACGTTCACCTTTACATATACCAGTCAAAATGCCATACATACTAGGATTTTTATCATCATTTATACAATCAATTAGGTCATTCATTTTACACTCCCCTATATAAATTCCGTTATTATTTATATAATACAGAGTTTTCTACTAGCAATCAATATTAAGTTATCAATATACACTAATTAATTTAAATACTAATTTGAAAATTCAATATCAATTCTTTTATTTTTTGCTCTACCATATAAAATCTGATACAATGTCACCACATATGAAAGGCGATTGTTTAACGAAAAAGAAATACGAAGCAGCTAGACTTAGTGATAAAAAGGTTGAATCCCCTTAAGATAACAAAGAAAATTATTGTTTTCCGTATGAACTACAAAAAACTACCAGCTTATACTGATAGTTAGGAATTCTGTTTCATATTATTTTTATTGGCCTTACATCATGCTCAAATCCTTGCAATAAATTACAACTGTTTCTTTAATGTATATAGTCTAATATTATTTGGAAAACCGTTTACTTCCCCACAAATAACATATCCTTGCTTTTGATAAAAATGTGGAGCTTGAAAAGAATATGTTGTCAGATGAGCCATTTTGCATCAAACGGCAATTGCTTGATGTTCAATTTCTTCCAATAAACGCGATGCTATTTTTTGTCCTCTATAAGCTTCCTGTACCCAAAGAACCTCTATTTCTATGGAGGAGAGATAAGTAGACCCCGATACACCTCCCACAACAACTCCCTTTTCATTTCGTGCTATATTCGTAAATTCTATATTTGGTACTTTTAATTTACCGTTTGTTTTTTTCATATTATAATCAAGCAATCCATTTATACGAACTGAATTATAAAATTCTTGTTCATCACAATCATTATAAATAGTTATAGACAATTTTGTCTCCTCCATAAAACAAATATTTTTCTTTTCTTACCATCGTATCAGCCTCCGAGATATTCCCAGCTTATAAATATTCCGTATAGATATAATACCACTATGCCTACTAGCTATTAATATTAATTATTCAATGCTCAATAATTCGTAAAATTTTAGTTTTGTCGAGTAATTTACATCATAAAAAAAGTTCTAACTTAGTTACTGATAGTTAGTAGTCTTTATAATTACAAATTGGTGTATGTCAGTTTTGTATTTTGTTTATTTTCTACACAAGCAATCTAGTACGACTCCATCTTCTGTCTTATGTATTTTTCCGCGTTCGCAAAACACCACAGAAAATCCAGCATTTTCACCGTAACTTAAAAGCTCTTGGGGTAAAAATGTTTCCCAATAAATTTCAGTATTGGCATATGGATAAAACTTTCTGCCGCTTAGATATTGCTTATGGTGTTCCATTAAATAATCATAATCATGACCGGAGAAACTTAGTAAGCCATCTTTTTTAAGAACGCGCTTACATTCATTTAGGAAGTTACTCTTATACGTATCCCCATACAATAAGCCAAATGTTTGCGCCCATATAATGATTACTTCAAATGAAGCATCATCAAATGGTAATGTATACCCATCATACACCAAGAAATCAATATCATAACAGTTTTTTAAGGCTAATTTTGCAACTTGTTTTATAACTTCTTCTGAAATGTCAATGCCTATAATAGAAAATCCCAAATCGAAAAGCGCAAATGCCTCTCTCCCCATTCCACATCCAATATCAAGAATTTTTGCTTCTTTCGGAAAAAAGCCAGCGACTGCCCGTTCCCATTTTTTAAGTTCTCCTTTGTTCCAACAGACCATTTCATCTACATTTTTCTTATTCTCATACCACTTGTGCACGATATCACTCATGACATATTCACCTCACTTATTACCAATAATTTTCTTACTATATATTACTGGAAAAGCTACTAACTATCAATGTTAAGTTTTCAAAGTACTGTAATCCATCAAATACTAATTTTCTAAAAATGTTGAATTTATCAGATTCAAGTTTTTCTTATTTTCTACAGCAAACCAAATTCTGCTTTCAGATTTTTAAACCTAGTCATTTCTTTCTCATGTACATCAAACAGCGGATTATATAAACAGTGTTGCATAACGTCTGCATCTATTAATACCTCGTCAAAAGGCAAATGTTTTATATCTTTATCACTATGATTATGTATTGCACTACAAATTGTATCAATTTCTTTACAATTAAAAATATGTAAGGAATCTAAAATTTCTCTTGCCACTACAGCACCTTTATGCGCGTGATCTATGCCATCCATTGTTAAATACGTATAAATATCATGAAGCATTCCAGCTATTGTAGCTAATTCTACATTTTCACGCCTTTTCATAGCTATCATTGCACAATTCTGGGAAACGCCATACAAATGTAAATATCCACATCGTTTTTGGGCGTCATCAGGAATATTCAAAAGCACGTTATCTACGTATTCTCTAACTTTTTCTATTCTATTCATATTCAATGCTCCTTCATTAATCTATACAAATATAATACTATTAATTTTTTCATCTATCAATATCAAGCTTTCTATATACAGTAACTGATAAAATTCCAGTTCCACAAATCATATAAACGATTTTATTTTTCCCTACTGCGTAATATTAAAATTATATTATCCATCATTGCAACTTCTTTACTATTACTGCATTCAATATAACTGTTGCATCTCTCCTTAACTTTTGTTTTTAAAAAAGTTACATATTGCTATGTTCTGCTTTTCAGTAGTATTATAATCTTGATATTTAAACTTAACTGGTTTATACTTTTAGAAACCATTTTCTGTTTTTTATATTTAAAGAGTAGAACAAAAGTATTAACGAATAAGCACTCCTGCTACAGAGCCTCTCAACAATGCGTCTACTTAAATAAAAGTAATTGCAATGGTCCAATTTAACGCTCTAGATCAGGGATATATTGACTACATTGCAAATTCATTAAATGATATACATTCATAGATACTGATTATGAAAATAACAAACAATAATAAACGAAAAAACGTTTACCTAATTGGAGGGATACCCCATGAATAAGATTTCAATTAAACCATTATCTTTAGATGATGCAAACAAACTTTTTGATTTTGAGTTAGAAAACCGTTCTTATTTTAAAACCATCGGATTGTCTCGTAGCGATGCTTATTATGATCGTAACTCGTTTCAAGAAATTCAAAAAAGTTTAGTGGAGGAACAAGAAAAAGGAATTCATTATATGTATCTAATAATGAATGAGCAAGATGAGGTCATTGGCAGAATTAATCTTACCGATGTTATAAGAGGACCTCTTAATAAGGCCGAACTAGGATATCGCATCCATGAAAAACATCAAGGAAAAGGAGTCGCAACCGCTGCTGTGGAACAAATTCTTACACAAGCTAACTTAGTACATAAATTGCATCGAATTGAAGCCGGAACCTCTCCTCATAATATTGGTTCCCAAACTGTTCTAACTAAAAATGGCTTTCGCTTTGTCGGAACCTATACCCAGTATATTTTTAATGGTGATGACTGGACTGATAGTATGATTTATGAAAAAGTTATAGATAAAAAAGATAAATCTAATGTTCAATAACAATAAAAAGCAGAATAAATAAAGTGGAATTATCAGCTGCCATATTAAGCTGATAATTCTTTTTTTATTTAATTACAATAAGAGATTATACCGCTCTTTTCTCAACTCTAAAATCCAAACCAAGCAACACTGTCCACATCTCCCATTCTAGCATCATAAAACATACCCACGAATACACCTTCAAAATATAGTATTGACATTCTAACCAAACGGCTGTATCATTGTATTAAATCACTAATACAACAGAACAAAAGGAGGTCGCATTATGAATTGGAAACTGACTGAAGACCGACCAATCTGGATACAGCTTGTGGAACAGCTTACCATGCTTATTGTATCTGGCATATACGAATCCGGTTCGGCGGTGCCTGCAGTGCGCACGCT
>CAURSM010000024.1:0-58282 GCA_963528005.1 uncultured Eubacteriales bacterium | reverse complement strand
GCTGACTGTCACTAATAGGTCGAGGGCTTAACCAGGTTGGTTTAGGTAAGAGGAAAGAACGGATGAAAGATATATAACAATGTGTGGTTTTGAGGGTATGTGTAATGAGTTACACAGCATTTAAATAGAGAAAAAGCGTAAGTCCTAATGTGGATTTGCGCTTTTTTTGGTTTATGCTTTCTTTATAAGTGAATTTTATATATACAGGCTGACTCAAAGTATTGAGAGATCAGCCTGTTATACTAAGTGGGGAGGATTGCATGAAATTCTGATATAAATTTCTCGAAACTATCAGAGGAAATGAGCCGTTGCTGCAATTTGGAATTGTTAACAATTTCTATCATGCTGTCATAAAGATGTACCAGGTCCTTCTGCATCTCCTGCTTGATGGCAAGCAGAAAGACGATCTGCACAGTTTCAGCCTGTTCCCATTCGTTATGGTTCCATACCAGAGGTTCTTCCAGGATTGCTACGGCCACCTTTGTATCCCTGGCGCATAGGCTCATAGGGTGAGCGAGGGCGAAAAGCTCGTTCATGTTTGTCTTTCCCAGCTTTTCTCGTTCTAAAACAGAATCTATAAAATCATGTTCTACGGTACCTTTCTCTACTAGCTTTTGGCAGAGCATGGCAAGAAGCTCCTCTTTGTCAGAAATACTGCGTAGTCGGAAAAACAGATCTTTCTCAAAAAATCCTGATTTCTTTTCTTTTTCTGATACGTCTATGGTGGTTAAAAATCTGGCAATGGATTCAATGTCCTTGTTCTTTAATGCAAAGTCTACAGTGATGCTGGGCAGCCTTCCATCGCTTAGAGGGCTTGTGGTTATGGCACAGTCGGCCTTATTTAAGCTATCCTCAAGAAGATTGATGTACTCATTATAGGACACGGTTCTGACAATATTGATCTGTCCTTCAAAAGTCATGCCGATTCTTGCTTCCAGCATGCGCAGGGCGGCGGGACCATTCCCGCAAACAAGAATAACATTCTTTTTTTTCAGTCCTTTTGAGATAAATATTTCCATGGCAGCACAGATGTGAACAGCCACGTAACCAGCATCCTCCTCATTTAATGTAAAGGGCGGGGTGTCAAAGACCTGGGAAAAGGCGGTCAGGGATATCTCAAAGGCCAGAGAGTAGTTATTCTTAATGGTATTCAGTAAGGGGTTGCGAATATTTAGCCCAAATGACTTACTGGTAAAGATGGATTTCATGTGCCGGAAGAGATTGAGAAGCAAAACTTCATCATTTCGCAGATCGAAATTATAATTTTTATATATGATTTCCAGGGATTCATCAATGGAGCGTTTCAGCCACTCATCGTCAATATCCGTAGCATCCATATGGGTGTTAGTCACCATGTGGAGATACATATAAAATTTCTCTCCCTTGGATATGGCAATGTCAAAGTGAGACTCGATTTTTTCACAAAGGCTGTTGATAATGGCCATAATGGAATAGTCTGTCTCAATGTCCCCCACAGTCATATAGTGGTTGCTTTTAACCCTTGTGATCATTAGGGCCAGATGTATGATCAAATTTTTCAAATTGTAATCGCTTATATCTATATTTCGTTTTTTTAGCTCATCTAATGTAATTCGTTTGAGATAATCCAGATCTACTTCATGGAACAAAAGACGTTCCTCTTTGGCAAATCCTGTGATGTAGCTGTCATTATCGGATGTGATTACATGGGCCATGATACATCTGCGTTTATCCTCTTCCATTCCAATGACCTTTATGCCAGAGCTTGGCTTTGAGATATATTCTAAATCATATTTATCAAGGATCCGCTTGATGGTTTTTATATAGTTGTTAAGGGTGTTTTTGGAAATAAAAACAGTATCCATAATTTGATCCGTGGATATATAGTCTGTTGCAAACAAAAGCATGCTGAGGATATATCTGATTCTGTCCTGGAAGGAGTCAAGCTCCATGGAATCTGCCGATGCTGCCTCAATCCCTTCTTGAAAATATCCGTATGCAACTTCATCTGTCACCTCAATATAGTAACCGTATTTTCGCTTCAGCTTTATAACTGCTCCATGACCATTGAAAATACTGTTGATCTCCTGGATATCTCCACGTATGGTTCGGTCGGTGACATGAAACTTGTCCGCCAATCGGTCTGATGATACAAAATCATGTCTTTTTATATAATTATATATGTCATTCAATCTTCCGTATGGGAACATCGATCACTTACCTCCTGTTATCTATGATATATCCAGACTCTGTCTATCCTGGTTTTTACCTTTATTATAATGTATTCTTTCCATAAAATATAGCCATAGCATTTCCACTTCTATGTGGAAATAGGTTGGCGGGCCTGGACTTTCATTTCCATTTTTAAATGGAAAATGCATCAATTGAAAGAAAGAGTGTCTGGTATTATAGTAATGACAGAAAGAAAAGTGCAGAGGCTGGAAGGAGGCTATAAATGCTTAGGGAAGAATATTTGTTTTTCGATGTTGACGTCAGTACCAAGGAGGAGGCTCTAAAATTCATCAGCCGCAAAGCTCTGGAGCTGGGGCTTACGGAGGACGAGGAAGGGCTTAAAGAGGATTTTCTTAAAAGAGAAGAAGAATATTCCACTGGGCTACAGGATGGATTTGCCATTCCTCATGCAAAGTCTGATTTTGCAAAAAAAATGGGTGTTTTTTATGTTCGATGTAAAAGCGGCATTCCGGAGTGGGAAACCATGGATGATAAGAGCGTGACTGACTTGTTTGCGCTGATTGTACCAAAAAAGAGTGCTGACAATGAGCATCTGATGATGATCTCAAGACTGGCCGCTGGCCTTTTAGAGGTTGAGTTTAAAGAAACGGTAAAGACAGCCCTTAATAAAGGGGAGCTGATCGAATATTTGAAAAAAATGATTATCGAAGGGGAGGAGAATTGAGATGAAAATAGTAGGGATATCAGCATGTCCTGCAGGACTTGCACATACGCCAATGGCCGCTAAGGCTCTTGAAAAGGCAGGGATCAGTCTGGGATACGATATTAAGATGGAGCAGCAAGGCAGCATGGGACAAATCAATACGATCACGGCTGAGGAGGCCAGAGAGGCTGACTTGGTAATCATTGCTTCCGACCAGAAAATTACCGGCATGGAGCGCTTTGCCGGAAAAAAGGTCATTCGTGTGGATATTAATATTTGCATTAAGGCTCCAGAGGCAGTGATAAAAAAATGTGTGGACGCCATCAGTAAATAAGAGATATTCAATTAGCAGAAGAAGGTAATTGAAAAAGGAGAGAAAGACTATGAAACAGTTTCTAAAAGAGGCAAAGGGTCATCTAATGACTGGCATTGGCTATATGCTTCCCCTTATTATTGGAGCTTCCCTGGTGGTGGCGATTCCAAAGATTATTGCCTTATGTATGGGAATCCCATCACTGGATCCATATGCAGAGGGAACGGGGTTTTTACACATTTTAAAAATGATTGAAAATGTAGGCTGGACAGGAATTGGGCTGATTAATACCGTTCTCGCAGGATTCATCGCTTACAGCATTGCGGATAAACCAGCTATTGGTGCAGGATTTATCGGAGGCGCTTTGGCTACAGCCACTCAGGCAGGCTTTTTAGGAGCAGTCATTGCGGCATTTATTGCAGGCTATACGGTTAAGTGGGGAAAAGAACATATTCATCTGCCAGAATCTATGAGAAATGTAATGCCCCTTGTTATCCTTCCATTTTTGGCAACTGGCAGTGTTGCAATTATAATGGGGGCCATTTTGGCAGACCCACTGGCAGCAATTAATGGATCTCTTGTTAATTGGCTGAGAGATATGAGTACCAGTGGAACCTCTCAATTGGTAATGGCCATTCTTCTTGGAGCTATGATTGCCTCCGATATGGGCGGACCCATCAACAAATCAGCCTGGATGGCGGGTAATGTATTATTGGCTGAGGGAGTATTTCAGGCAAATGTATTTATTAACTGTGCAATTTGTATCCCACCTTTGGCATATGCAATTGCTACTGTTATGAGGAAGAGACGTTTCTCAACTGCTTTTTTAGAAACAGGAAAGGGTAACTGGGTTATGGGCTTTATCGGCATTACAGAGGGTGCGATCCCTTTCACCCTTGTAAAACCTCAGATTCTGATTCCTGTTAACATGCTTGGTGGTGCAATTGGAACTGCTGTTTGCTGCCTCTTAGGCGCAAAGGCAGATATTCCTCCTGTAGGCGGTATCTACGGTTTTGTATCCATTACCAATGGTTGGGCTTATCTTGTGGGAATTGCAGTAGGAGCGGTAGTGATTGCAGTGCTTTCAACAGCATTGGTTGATTTTAATCAGGATACAGCTAGTACGGAGCAGGAAATTAATTTAGACGAGATTGAATTATCTTTTGAGGATATCAAATAACATCAAATAAGGGCAGGGGGCAGCACCTCTGCTCCTTTGTGTATCATTGAGAGGAGAATTTTTAATGAAACAGAAAATACATGTAATACCACACTCCCATTGGGACAGAGAGTGGTATTTTACCACAGCCCGGTCAAAGGTTTACTTAATGAAGGATTTAAAGGATGTACTGGACACCCTGGAGAGAGACCCGGATTTTAAATATTTTATGCTGGATGCCCAGGGATCTCTTTTGGAGGATTATATAAAATGGATGCCTCAGGATAAGGAGCGGATTACAAAACTGGTTGAGGGGAGACGATTAATTGTAGGTCCCTGGTATACTCAGAGTGACCAGATGGTAATTTCCGGAGAAAGTATTGTTCGAAATATGTATTATGGAATGAAATGCTGTAAGGAGTTTGGGGGTTATATGAATGTGGGTTATGTGCCGGATTCTTTTGGTCAGGCTGGTAATATGCCTCAGATTTATCGGGAATTTGGGATTGAGGATACCTTATTCTGGCGTGGTGTCAGTGATGATATGGTAACACATACGGATTTTAATTGGAGAGGTGATGATGGAAGCGTTGTTTTTGCCACTCAGATTCCATTTGGTTATTATATTGGAGGAAATATACCAGAGGATTCAGAGCAAAGTGAACTGTTTTGGCAGAAGGAGTGCTTTGAAAAGGCGAGAAAAGGCAGCAGTACGAAACATATTTACTTTCCAAACGGGTTTGATCAGGCACCCATCCGCACCAATCTTCCTGCACTTATTAAAGAGAGAAATGAAAAGGATCCTGAAAATGAATATGTAATTAGCTGTATTGAAGACTACATCCATGAGGTGAAACAGGAGAATCCTGAGTTGGAGGAGGTAGCGGGAGAGCTTTTGATTGCGAAACATATGCGGATTCACAAGTCTATCTTTTCCTCCCGGTCAGATTTGAAGGTGCTTAATACTCAGGTTCAGAATTATGTGACGGGGGTTCTGGAGCCGCTGCTGACATTATCGGCGCAGATGGGAAATGAGTATCCTTATAAGGCATTGGAGGAGGTATGGAAGCTTTTATTTGAAAATGCGGCTCATGATTCCATTGGCTCTTGCATTTCAGATACAGCCAACGAGGATGTTTATACCAGGTATAAGCAGGCAAGGGACATATCCGTTAATCTGGTGGAGCTGCATGCAAGGCTCATTGCCACCAGTATAAAAAATCAGGCTGATATTACGTTTACCATGATTAACACACTTCCGATTAAACGTGATGGCGTTGTTCTTTTTAAGACATATGTACCGGGAGGAGATTTTGCTATACTGGATGAGAAGGGGAAAAAGGTTCCCTATACCCTTGTATCCTCAAGGGATCTGACTGACTATGTTCTTTCTCAGACAATTCGCTTGGATCCTTCCAGACATTTTTATGTTCCTGAGCAGGTGCTTGAGGCAGTGGTAGCTGTAAAGGCTTTCCAGCTTCCTGCTCTTGGATATGCGCAGTACTGTCTTGATAAGAGCACATCCAGCGCTTGTCCAATGGATAAAAAGGAAGTTCTTGAAAATGAATTTTACTCACTTTCAATCGCTCCTGATGGTTCTCTCACGATTCTTGATAAGGAGAGTGGAATTTATTATAAAAACCAGGCAGTGCTGGTGGAGAATGGTGATGATGGTGACAGCTTCAATTATTCCCCTCCAAGAGAGGATATGGAGGTATTTTCTACAAGTGCACCCTTTGAGGTTCAGATAGAGGGCAGTGAGATCTATGGAAGGGCAGTAATTGCCTATCAAATGTTAATACCGGCTGATTTGGAGGCAAGAAGTAAAAAGAAGGCGGACACGATCCTTCCGGTTACTATGACAATTGGCTTAAGGGCTGGAGAAAAAGTCATTGATTTTAATGTTCATGTGGACAATAAGGGGCTTTCTCATCGCCTTTGTGTAATCTTTGACAGCCAGCTTATCAGCAAATTTAATTATGCGGATGAGCAGTTTGGGCTGATTAAGAGAGAGAATTATTATAAAAAGGAAATGGATTTGTATCTGGACAGGCAGAAGAACCACTTAGGTAAGGCAGCAGGTGTTTTGGAGCTTGCCAACTGGGCCAATGATCAGACTACCTGGCAGGAACCGCCTATTTCCATTGAACCCACGCAGTCCTATGTTTCCCTGACAGATGGTTCTAGGGGAATTGGAGTCATTCCTCAAGGTGTGAGGGAATATGAGGTGCTTGAGGATCAAAAGATACGTCTTACTTTATTCCGCACCTATGGGTTTATGGGGAAGGAAAATCTGGTCTACCGTCCAGGCAGAGCCAGTGGGGAACGGATTATAGAGACACCAGATGCACAGCTTTTAAAGAAAATGGATTTTTCTTTTGGTTTTACTATTTACAATTCAGGTATCAATGATGGAAATATTGATATGTTGTCAAAATCCTATAACACGCCTGTCCAGGTTTACACTTATGGAGAGTTTTTAAACGGAAGACTTATTTTTTCCCAGCGGGAGATAGAGGGCACGAGGCCAGCGACTCATTCCCTCTTTGAAACAGATGGCCGGCTGGTGGTCTCCGCAATTAAAATGGCAGAAAAGGGTGATGGGATTGTGATTCGCTTATTTAATGGGAAGGATCATGAAGTATTAGGAGATGAGATAAGGTTTCATTATGATATTTCTGAGGCGTATTATGTTAATCTGCTGGAGGAGAGTAGAGAGGCCATAGAGATTAGGAATAACACCATAAAGGTGAAAGAGCTTTCCCATTGTAAGTTTACAACTATCTATGTGAAATAAAAAATAAAATACTCCCATATAGGACAAGAAGATATAGAGTCCTATGTGGGAGTATTTATATGAGGTGAAATCAGGTACCAAAATCATTGAGATCATGTTCCAGGTGAGTAATGGCCTGGTCGATGTTCTTTTCTTTTAAGGATTGAATGATCAAATCGTGGTTTTTCATGTCATTGAGCAAAGAAAAACGGTTCCATTTGTCCCAATGAAGCTGGGCATAGGCCCGCCCAAGAACATTCATGCAGTGCTTTAGCTCCTCATAGACAAAGGGGTTCTTTGCAAATGATATTAATGCAGTATGAAAGTCTGCATTATGAATCCAGCGTTCCATCAAATCTTCTGTTTCCTTCCAGCAGCTTTTGTTTAGCTCTTCTAAAGAAGTCAGGTCCCGGTCTGTTATGTTGGAAAATCCAAGGCGCAGGAAGGAGGTTTCTACCACTTTTCGGTATTCTTGAATGTGATAAATGTCTTCGGCAGTCAGAGGTACCACCTCATAGCCATACCTTGGAATGCTTTTTAAGACTCCTTCATGACAAAGGGAAACTAATGCATCCCGGATGGGCGATTTGCTATAGCCAAATCTCTTGATCAATTCATTTTCTGTTATAATTTTATGAGGATTATATTCAGATGAATATATACTTTTCATTACTTCATTATAAACAATTTCTTTTAAATTCTGTTTTTCCATGCAGCCTCCTAAGCTTACGTTAAACATCAAATGGATAACATGTCTATTATACGTAATATTAACAAAATATGTAAGGTCATTTTAAGAAAACACCTGAACTTTTACGCCGATTATGATATTTCTTATAGGGGAAGAAAAGATTGGATCATTTTTTTCTATAAAATTTGAAAAATTAGATGGATTACTAATATTATCAGTGATATTATTAGTAATATAATCAGTAACAATACTAACAAAAGGGAGGAAAACAATGGATCAAAAGATATATGACAGCTTTGTAAGGATTTTAAAGAATGAACTGATTCCGGCGTTTGGCTGTACTGAGCCGATTGCTCTCGCTTATGCTTCCGCTAAGGCAAGGGAGACTCTTGGTGAATTTCCCGATTATATGGAGGCTCATTGCAGCGGTAATATTATAAAAAACGTTAAGGGTGTGAGAGTACCAAATTCAGGTGGGCTTAAGGGGGTGGAGACAGCAGTTATTCTTGGAGCGCTCATAGGTGAGTCTGAAAAAAAGCTGGAGATACTGGAATCTGTAACCGAAGACGACCAGGTTACTGTAAGAGAACTGCTTGACAAGAATTTCTGCCGCTGTATATTAGTAGAAGGAGTTGGGAATTTATTCCTGACAGTAAAGGCAATGAAGGGGGATCAGTGGGCGGAAGTGACCATAGAGCATGCCCATACCAATATTACATTGGTGAAGAAAAATGGAGTAACCTTATATGAAAATGCTTGTGATTTGAATGATACAAAAAGTGACAAATCACTGCTTAATATTAGGGATATCGTGGCGTTTGCAGATTCGGTCAGAATCCAGGATGTGAAAGAAGTACTTGATATGCAGATTTCCTATAATACTGCCATAGCAGAACTAGGTCTTAAGGGGCAATGGGGAGCCCAGATCGGAAGACTCTTTTTGTCAGGGTATCTGCCTGAAGTACAGTGGCGTGCTATCGCTAAGACGGCAGCAGGATCGGATGCGAGAATGGCAGGATGTCCTTCTCCTGTGGTCATTAATTCCGGGTCAGGCAATCAGGGAATGACTTGTTCCATTCCTGTGATTGAATATGCCAGGGAGCTTGGAAAGACAAAGGAGGAGCTTTACCGTGCACTTTGTATTTCCAATTTAACGGCTCAGGACCAAAAGCAGTACATCGGACCATTGTCAGCATATTGCGGAGTGGTATGTGCTGCAGCCAGTGCAGGAGCTGCCATTACTTATTTATACGGCGGTACGGTGGAGCAGATTGAGCATACGGTGGTCAATACCATTGCCAATGTAGGCGGCATGATTTGTGACGGGGCAAAGGCAAGCTGTGCGGCAAAGGTTTCCTCAGCTCTCCAGGCTGCAATCCTGGGGCATCAGATGGCCATGCAGGGCATTACCTTTGAAGCTGGAGAAGGATTAGTTCAAAGTGAACCGGAGGAAACCATCCGTGCCATTGGATATATGGGAAAAGAAGGAATGAAAACAACTGATGTGGAAATATTAAATATCATGATTGGGAACAGAACAATTTAAGACAAAAGAGGGCGCTAAGATGAAAAAACCTGTAATTGGAATCGCAGCAAATATTTTAATCATGGAGGGCGGTATGCTTCCTGGTATTTACCGTGCTTATGTGAACAATGATTATGTGGAAAGCATTGAAATGGCTGGAGGCATACCAGTACTTCTTCCGGTATTAACCAATCAGGAGGATGGGAAAAGACTCCTTGAACTGGTGGATGGTCTGGTTCTTTCTGGCGGCTATGATGTGGCACCTGACTTATATGGGGAGCAGCCGACTCCTGTGCAGGGATTTACCATGCGTGAGGTGGATACACAGTATTTGCAGCTGATCAAAGAGGCGGACAAGCAGCAGATTCCAGTTCTTGGTATCTGTAAAGGCGCTCAGATGATGAATGTGGCATTTGGAGGAACCCTTTATCAGGATCTTGGATCTCAGCTTTCTGGATCATTTCAACATGTGCAAAAGGCGCCCAGGGGTGAGGGGACCCACATGGTGGATACAGAGGATGGAAGCTTTATTCAGAGCATAATAGGAAAAAGGGGCTTCATTAATTCATTCCATCATCAGGGCATGAAGGATGTGGCAGATGGCTTTGACGTTACAGCAAGA
This sequence comes from uncultured Eubacteriales bacterium, assembly GCA_963528005.1. Lineage (GTDB taxonomy): Bacteria > Bacillota > Clostridia > Lachnospirales > Lachnospiraceae > Lacrimispora. The sequence continues at coordinate 48,321 of CAURSM010000024.1, read as the reverse complement.
GCAGATGACGGAGTGGTGGAATGCATCGAGCGCCAGAAAGGCAGCTTTATGTGCGGCGTACAGTGGCATCCGGAGATGATGGCTAAATTTCAGGATGAAAGCATGATACACTTGTTTCAGAAGTTTATCTTAACATGCACAGATTAAGAGGGGGGAGGAATTATGGAGAGTAAGAAAAATTTTGGATTATTCAGTATTGTATTATTGGGGATTAATGCAATCATCGGGTCAGGAATCTTTCTTTTGCCAGGAAATGTATATAAATCTATGGGCACCAGCAGTCTCTTTGTCTATCTGTTTATCCGCTGCCATTACGATTCCAGTGGCATTGTCCGGGAACTTTACCCAGCTTGCTATGATAAGTACGATATCCAGGTTCAGCCAGTACATTCCTACCTGTCTGGCTGTCATTGCTTTTAGAAAGCGAGGGATGAAATCCACGTTCCAGATTCCATTTGGATATTTTCTTCCTCTGCTGGCAACTGGTGTCAGCATCTGGCTTCTTGCTAATGCAGATAAGCACAAACCTTTGGTGGGATTGGGGGCTATGGCAGTTATTGTACCGATTTATTTTGTCATGAAATGGTATAACAAAATGCATGGTTATGTGATTAAGGATGCAGAATAATTGGTTTTATAAAACGTTGATAATACAATTATTCGTATAAGGATTGTTAAAATATTAGTGCTTCAAACAAAAACATCTTTAAAATGGTTATGAATCATGCCAATTTAAAGGTGTTTTTGTGTTATAATTGGTTTGTTGTAATGGGACTGAAATGCAAGGGGGAGGGGATTTTATTGTCAGATTATTTATTTCATTTTGATATTCATGATTGGCATTCCTGGGGAAAGGTTTATTGTTCCAAAGAGGAATTTAGGCCTTTAATAGAAAGAATATTGGAACAAGAAGGCTTAGAGATCTGGCCAATTGAAAATTGTAAGCCAGGTACCAACGGTGTTTTTCGAGTCGGAGATTATGTTGTGAAAGTGTTTGTTCCTCTGGAATCTGGTTATGATAGTCTTCCAGATTATAAGGCAGAGCTTTTTGCTATGGAAAGAGCCAATGGGATTGGTGTTAGTGTTCCAAAATTGATTGCAAAAGGGCAGATACAGGATCGGTACTTATTTCGCTACATAATTATGGATTATGTAAAAGGGGAAATGTTAGGGGAGATAAAAGACAGGTTTGGCAGAAAACAAAAAATTGCAATTGGTAAGGAACTTTCTAATATTGTGAAGAGCTGGGCAACAGCTTGTGAAAACTTTAATGGAATTGATGTGATTCAACGAACGCTAAACAGTAAGCGGTGGGAAGATGCACCAATAGATGTGAAGGAAGCACAAAAACAGTACTTGGAAGGTTTGGATGAGAAGTCTTTTGTGTTTGTGCATGGAGATTTGAACAAAGATAATTTGATGGTGGAGCCGGGGGGAAAAGTAACTGTTCTTGATTTTGCAGATGCCTTATGTGCGCCAGCTATTTATGAAGATATGAACTTGATTTGTGACGCATTTCATTTTGATGGGGATTTTCTAGAGGGATACTACGGGGCGATTTCAACGGAAGAATTATTAGAGATCAGTATCAAAGCCATTTTATGTCATGAATTTGGTTATCATACGGTTAAAAGAATTCTTGGGCCAGTTCAAAGTATGGAAGAATTAAGAGATAAGATGATGCGTAAATTAACTGTTTGATAAAAAGAATACGAAAAGGAGTAAACAACATGATTCAAATATTATTCGTATGCCTGGGAAATATATGCCGTTCCCCTATGGCGGAGTTCGTCATGAAGGACTTAATTAAAAAAAGAAATTTGGAGAGCTTTTTCTCTGTTGGCTCAGCAGCCACCAGCAGTGAAGAAATCGGAAATCCCGTACATCCGGGTACTAGAAAAAAGCTAAGTGAGTTTGGAATCTCCGTAGCTGGAAAACAGGCGGTTAAGCTTAGGAAAGAGGATTATAGTCAGTACGATTATATCGTTGGAATGGAATCACGAAACATTACCAATATGATAAAAATATTTGGAAGTGATCCTGAGGGCAAGGCAAAGAGACTTCTTGATTATGGAACAAGGCCCAGAGATATTGCTGATCCATGGTATACCGGAGATTTTGATACAACCTATGAAGACGTGCTGGAAGGCTGTGAAGCTCTTTTGGACCACATATGCACACAGGAATTTGATTCCAAGGGTGGAAAATAAAAGTCTATTATAAAAATGCGTTTTGAAACGGTTTAAAAACCGATCAAGACGCATTTTAGTTTTATTTCTAGTCATCCTCATCATCTAGGATGGTAATATTTAAGGCGTCCCTGGAAAGATCCACCTCGTGGCCGGCTTTTGCAGCAGGGGCAATAAATCGGATGATGGGGCGTAATGTAAATCCTGGCGTGTTGTCTTTCACCACGGCAGTACTTCCGTCACTTAACTGGACAACGGTGCCCACTGGATATGCGGATACACATTGTAGGAAGGCGGCTAAAAGATCTGTATCAAAGTGAGAGCTGCAACGGCTGGTTAAATAGTCAAAAATCTTTTTTGGCGGCCATGCTTTCCGGTAAGGTCTAGTGGAGCTAAGGGCATCGTATACATCTGCAATGGCTAAAATCCTGGCGTACAGGGGAATCTCATCTCCTGTGAGGCCAAAGGGATAGCCAGTTCCATCATACTTTTCATGGTGAGTACGGATTCCCTGTAAGATCGTCTGGGAGTATAGCTTGCATTTGCTTAATTTTTCATAGGAAAGATCAGGGTGCTTCTTCATGATCTCAAATTCTTCATCATTTAGAGGGCCCTTTTTGTTGGTAATCTCCAGGGGGATGTCTGTTTTCCCAATATCGTGCAACAATCCGCAAAGAGCCAGGTCATTGAGCTGGTCAAGGGAAAGGCCGATAAAACGCCCTAGAAGTACGCTTAATATACCTACATAAAGACTGTGAGAGTAAGTATAATTGTCGTAATCTCTGATATCAATCATCTGAAATAAATATTTATCCATACTTAAAATATTCATGACCACTGATTTTGCAGCAGAGGTAAGTTCGTTATAGGTCTGCATACTGGATTGGATAGTCACTTTCTTTAGGCTCTGGTCAAAGGTCTGGCGAATGCTGGTTAACATCTTGGCTTTTAATTCAGGTTCAACGAAATCCACAGGTTCAATGCCTTCGGTCAGTGCTGTATGGATATAAGCACCTTGAACCCCAATATGTTTTAGGCGGATTATGATGCGGTCACTTAGCTGATAACCGGCAACTGCAAATGGAAGTATTGAATTTGTTCCAGGTATATTACGGGCAAGTATCATACCTTCGGTCAATTTCTCTATAGGAAGATAAATCAATTCTTTCACCTCAACAGACTAAATGGCAGTCTTTTCTCTATATTAAGTAAATTACTTATTCTGTCAAAAATGGGAATAATTATATATTTCCACCTTAAATTATAGTTGGAATTGACGATAGAGTCAATTGATTTTTGTAACCGAAAGGAAGGAGGCAGGATTAAATTAAGAAGACGTAAAAGGCTTGAAAATAGATTGTAATAAGAACAAAAATCAGATAAAATAAGGTATGAAAACAATAAAAGCATCCTATTTCATTTCAGATTTAGGCATAAGGACAGAAGGTTAAGACAGAGGAAAATATATGATCGAAATCTTAAATGGGTTGCATGAAACCATACATTATGAGTGTCCCATGGGACTTCAGCTATACCGCAATGTTAAGTATGAAGATTATCCGGAACATTGGCATGTGGGAATTGAAATTATTATGCCATCTAAGGGCGGATATGAAGTTACCGTTGGGGAGGAACGTTATTTTTTGGAGCCGGATGATATTATTCTCATTCATTCTGGTGTGATCCACTCCTTAAGAGCACCTTCCAGAGGAGAACGTTATATCTTGCAGTTTGATACTACATTGCTTTATAATCTTAGGGAAATGGAAACTCTTCTTTCTATGATGCCTCCTGTGATCTTTATAAAGAAAGAAGGGGAAGATTTGCTTCACGGATTCTTTAAGGAAAAGCTTGATAAGATTATTCGGGAGTACCGGGATGACACTACCTTTCGAGAGGCCTCTATTTATGCTGCATTGATTGAGATTTATGTGGAACTGGGGAGGAAGGAAGTGTATCGCAACGTTACTCCTGGAAAAAATGAATCCACAAGGCAGAGATTATATTTTGAAGCAGTTATGAGTGCCTGCACCTATATTAATAAGCATTATATGGAAAATCTATCCTTGGAACAGGTGGCCCAGATCGTCGGATTTTCCAAGTATCACTTTACCAGGATTTTTAAGCAATATATGAATATGACATTTTATGAGTACCTCAATTCCAAACGGGTGAAAAAGGCGGAAGAACTTCTTTATCATACCAAAGAATTAAGCGTTACAGAGGTTGCCATGGGCTCTGGGTTTTCTTCCATCAGTGCTTTTAATCGTACTTTTAAAAGACTTAAGAGCTGTTCTCCAAGTGATTATAGAAAGATGCGGCAGCAGACGATCCCCAAGGAATAAAGAATAGTTAGCAATATGTGCTTAAATACAAGCAAGAAATGAGATGTCTTGTTTTTTATAGAATGCTATGATGGGATTACAGAAAATGGTTGAAAGGCCAAAATCGCATCATTATAAGTAAAGGGAAGGGCATATCTCATGAACAAGATAAAATTAGAGGAATATCGCACAAGGGCAAAGAAACTGGTAGCAGAAATGACATTGGAGGAGAAGGTCTCCCAGACGATACACGGTGCGGCTGCAATCCCAAGATTAGGGATAAAGGCTTATAACTGGTGGAACGAGGGACTTCACGGAGTGGCAAGGGCTGGTGTGGCTACCGTATTTCCACAGGCCATTGGTCTGGCAGCAACCTTTGATGAAGATCTTCTAAATCAGGTGGCTGATGTGATCTCCACAGAAGCCAGGGCAAAATACGCCATGCAGCAAAAATACGGAGATACGGATATCTATAAGGGATTAACCTTTTGGTCTCCTAACGTAAACATTTTTAGAGATCCACGCTGGGGCAGAGGACATGAAACCTTTGGAGAAGATCCTTATTTATCTTCCCGAATGGGAGTTCGTTTTATAGAAGGACTTCAAGGAGATGATGAGGAGTATTTAAAGGTTGCAGCATGTGGAAAACATTTTGCTGTTCATTCCGGGCCAGAAGAGGATCGTCATTCTTTTGACGCAGTCGTATCAAAACAGGATATGTTTGAGACATATCTGCCTGCTTTTGAAGCATGTGTAAAGGAAGGAAAGGTCGAGGCAATCATGGGCGCCTATAACAGGACCAATGGAGAGCCTTGCTGCGGAAGCAAGACCTTATTAAAAGATATTTTAAGGGATTTCTGGGGCTTTGAGGGCCATGTGGTTTCTGACTGCTGGGCCATTAAGGATTTCCATGAGCATCATAAGGTAACGAATACTGCGGTAGAATCTGTGGCAATGGCTATGGAGAATGGCTGTGATATTAACTGCGGCAGCTTATTTTTATATCTAACGGAGGCGGTTAATCGGGGAATGGTTTCTGAGGAACGGTTGAATCAGGCGGTGGAGAATCTGATGATGACCCGACTAAAGCTTGGAGTATTTGATGAGCCGGAGAAGGTTCCTTACAGTGGAATTACATATGAAGAAAATGACACCAGGGAGCACCAGGAGCTTAATATGACGGCCTCCAGAAAGTCCTTTGTTCTGTTAAAGAATGAGAATAACCTGTTGCCTCTGAATAAGGACAAAATTAAGACAATTGGTATTATAGGTCCAAACAGCAACAACAGAAAGGCACTGGTAGGAAATTATGAAGGCACTGCTTCCAGGTATTATACCATTACAGAAGGAATTCAGGATTATCTGGGTGAGGATGTCCGTGTCATGGTTTCTGAGGGCTGTCATCTTTGCAGACCAAAGGTAAGTGGTCTGGGTCAGGACAATGACCGTATTTCTGAGGTACGTGGTGTCTGTGAAGCAAGCGATGTGATTATTGCCTGCATGGGTCTTGATTCCAGCCTGGAAGGAGAAGAAGGCGACGAGGGCAATGAGTTTGCAAGCGGTGATAAGCCTAATCTGTCACTGCCAGGACTTCAGGAAGAAGTATTAAAGGAAATCTATCATAGCGGAAAGCCAGTGGTATTGGTTGTTTTATCTGGTAGTGCGCTTTCTGTGACCTGGGCAGATGAACATATTCCAGCTATTTTGGAAGGATGGTATCCTGGATCTTTGGGAGGCAAAGCATTGGCTTCTGTTTTATTTGGTGAGCACTCACCGGAAGGAAAGCTTCCTGTGACATTTTATAAGACAACGGAGGAACTTCCAGACTTTAGAGATTATGCCATGAAGGGAAGAACCTATCGCTATATGAAGCAGGATGCACTCTATCCCTTTGGATATGGTCTTAGCTACACAGATTTTGCAGTAAAAGATGTTTCTCTTAGCAAAGATACGGTTTTGGAAGGGGAAACTATGACTGTAAAGGCTGTTCTTAAGAACACCGGATCCATGAAAGGGGCTGAGACCTTACAGGTTTACGTGAAATCCTGTCATGGGGATGCTCCAAATGCCCAGTTAAAGGCATTTAAAAAGGTTGAGCTTAACCCTGGGGAAGAAAAAGAAGTAACTCTGTCCTTAAGCGACCGGGCCTTTGGACTTCGCAATCATGATGGAGATCTTGTGATTGAGGCAGAAGATTATCTGGTTTATGTAGGTACTCAGCAGCCAGATGCCAGAAGTATGGAACTGACAGGAAAAGTGCCGGAATGTATTACAATATCAGCAGCCCAAAGGATAGTTCTTGAAACCTGCTGTATCTAAATAAATAAAGGATTTAAGGTGAAAGAATGACAGAAAATATAGAATCCTTTCACAATAAGGCAGAAGGGAAGGGGGGCAAAAGCCCCCTTTGTCTTCCTAAATTATTGAGTGAAGGATGCGTTCTACAACAGGGAAAAAGCACCAGGATCTGGGGAAAAACGGAAGCTTATAAAGGAGTTACCGTAGAATTTCAACAAAAGACAATATTTACCAGGGCAGATGTAATGGGGGACTGGCAGATTATGCTGTCCTCACTGTATCCTGGCGGCCCTTTTTCCTTAACCGTTCGTTCCGAGACGGGGGAAGTAATACGATTGCAGCAGGTGTATGTGGGAGAAGTATTCGTCTGCTCTGGTCAGTCTAATATGGAGCTTCCCATGGAGCGGGTCAAAGATCAGTACCCAGAGGAATTATCCCGTCCGGGAGAGCCTAATATCAGGCTTTATAAGGTCCGGGAGCATTTTGATTTTGATGGACCTCTATCAGACCACAGGGATGCCTCCTGGTCCGCCTGTTCAGAGGAGACGATTCGAAGTTTTTCTGCGGTTTCATACTTCTTTGGAAGATTTCTTTTGGAAGCCAGACAAGTACCCATTGGACTTATTAATATAAGTCTGGGAGGAACGCCAGTAGAGGCTTGGATGGGAAAGGAAGCACTTCTTCCTTATCCAGAAGCTCTGGAGACTTTAAAGCGGTTTCAGGATAAAGGCTTTGTAAAAAGTCATATGGCAGAAAATGAAAGGCTTCAGAGAGAGTGGCATGAGAGAATCGACCAGCAGGACATTGGGATAAAGAATCAAAAGGAGTCTTGGAAGGAAATTATTCTCCCAGGCTTTTTAAAGGATGCCGGAATAGAAGATTTCTGCGGAAGCATCTGGCTTAGGCGAAAGTTTCATGTGCCAGACGCTATGAAGGGAGCAGCGGCAAGACTTTGGCTTGGAACCATGGTAGATAGCGATAGAACCTATATCAATGGAGTTTTAGTAGGTGAGACAGGTTATCAATATCCACCTAGAAAGTATATGATTCCAGAGGGACTCTTAAAAAGCGGTGAAAATGAGATTGCCATCCGTCTGGTCTGTGACCATGGGGAAGGCCGGATGACTCCGGAAAAGCCCTATAAGATCTTTACAAAGGATCATGAGATTTGTCTGGAAGGATCATGGGAATACCGGATTGGTTTTCGGTGTGGTCCTGCTCCTGAGATGGACTTTCTAAACAGAAAGCCAACGGGACTTTATAATGCTATGGTTGCGCCCTGTCTTTCTTATACCGTTAAGGGAGTCTTATGGTATCAGGGAGAGTCCAATGACGGAAGACCGGATACTTATGAAGATTTACTTCAGCGTCTTATTTTAAACTGGAGAGAACATTGGAAGCAGGATACACTGCCGTTTGTAGTGGCTCAGCTTCCTGGATTTTCCATTGACTTTAAGAAGAATTCTAATTCCTGGCCAAAGATTCGGTATGCCCAGTCACGGGCGTCCAAGCTTCCTCTAGTGGCTGTTACTGTAAATATTGATCTTGGAGAGTGGAATGATCTTCACCCTCTGAATAAAAAAGAGGTAGCCAGACGTTTGTCTTTGGCTGTGAGAGCTATGATTTATGAGGAAGCTGTAGCTTGGGAGGGACCAAAGCTTGGCTCTTTTAAGGTGATGAAAGATCGTGTCTTGCTTTCTTTTCATACCAATGCAGATAAGGAACTTATTATAAAAGGCGAAGTAGGAGACGATGCATTCTTATTGTCTGGATCGGATCATATTTATTATCCCGCCGAAGTTCATTTGGAGGGAACCACAGTTTCCTTGTGGTGCGCCAAAGTGTCAGAGCCAAAGAATGTTTCCTACTGTTATTCCAATGCTCCAAGGAAAGGATTATTATTCTCTGAGGAAGGACTTCCAGCGGCACCTTTTTGTATTAAGCTGCAGCATGGGGAAGATTGTAAATGAGAAATTGTTAAAATTCTCCATAAATAGTAAAAATTTTATAAACGGATTTAAGAAATAGATGGTTACCTATTCATACTTGTAACACAACCTGCATAAGTATGTAAAAACGTCCTAGCAGGGGGATTTTCTTGAAGGAATATATTGAGGAACGCGCGGTTGCGATCGCCAACTACATCATAGACTATCATGCAACCGTGAGGCAGACAGCAAAGAAATTTGGCATCTCCAAATCAACGGTACATAAAGATGTAACGGACCGCTTAGAACACATCAATCCGTCCCTGGCAGCCCGGGCCAGGGTGATCCTGGACATTAACAAGTCCGAGCGCCACATCAGGGGCGGCCTAGCCACCAAGGAAAAGTATCAGCATCGTTTGCAGATGTGCAGCAAAAAGAATTCTTGAAAAAATGGGTACAGGAGCAGCCGCTGTCTGAGAAATGGTAGACGTTCTCAGACGGCGGCTGTTTCGAATTAAAAATTCACAAAAAATTAGTTGACATGAATCCGCAAAATATGTTATTCTGTTTCCCAGTATGAAGAGACATTATCGTTTTCATGCAGATATAGACCACTTCTTTATGAAGTTAAGCCCAGACGGACAGGCGGGTCGGCTGCCGAGCGTGGGAAACCACATTATTGATTGAGTTAGAAGCTCAAATTTTATAAGTTGATTACTTTATAATCAGTGCTAACGCACATCATCTTGTGAAACGATCAATAATAGCAGGGATCATATATTTGCTATGTAGACTCGAAATCGATAATTGTCATGGAAATATTGGATGGCTCTATGCCTATATCCATATGAATTCATGAAATTTTCAGGCAGGTGATGTAGAATCACCTGCCTTTTTTGTGTGATCAGACGCCCCAAAGGCGCCACCTAAGAATGTGACGAAGGAGAGGTAAATTGCCGTATGAACAAAGAAGATCAAAAAAGAGCGCCGATTTATGAAGCGCTTGAATCATTCAGAAAAAAAAGGGTGGTTCCTTTTGATGTGCCTGGGCATAAGCGGGGAAGGGGCAACCCGGAACTGGCCCAGCTTTTGGGAGAGAAATGTGTGGGGCTTGATGTAAACTCCATGAAGCCTCTTGATAATTTATGCCATCCAGTCTCTGTGATACGAGATGCGGAAGAGCTGGCTGCTGAGGCATTTGGAGCCGCTGATGCGTTCTTAATGGTAGGTGGCACCACTTCAGCGGTGCAGAGTATGATTTTATCTGTCTGCAAGGCAGGTGATAAGATCATTCTCCCAAGGAATGTTCATAAGAGTGCCATCAATGCACTTGTTCTCTGCGGAGCACTACCTGTTTATGTAAATCCGGAGGTGAATAGTACCTTAGGTATTTCCCTGGGAATGGAGATCAGCCAGGTGGAAAAAGCCATTATGGAAAATCCCGATGCAGTGGCAGTGCTTGTAAATAATCCAACGTATTACGGAATCTGTTCCGATATTCGGTCTATCGTAAAACTTGCCCATGCTCATGGAATGAAGGTGCTGGCGGATGAGGCTCATGGTACCCATCTGTATTTTGGAAAAGACCTTCCCGTGTCTGGAATTGCAGCAGGCGCAGATATGGCGGCAATCTCCATGCACAAATCAGGCGGAAGCTTAACACAAAGTTCCATGCTCCTGTTAAATAAGGGCGTAAACGGAGACTATGTGAGACAGATTATTAACTTAACACAGACCACAAGCGCCTCCTATCTTTTATTATCCAGCCTTGATATCTCAAGAAGGAATCTTGCCCTTAGAGGAGAGGAATCCTTTGCAAGGGTGGTAGAGATGGCAGAGTATGCCAGGGAAGAGATTAACTCCATTGGGGGATACTATGCTTATGGCAGAGATTTAATCAATGGCACCAGTATCTTTGATTATGATGTGACGAAGCTTTCTGTTTACACACTTGGAATTGGATTGGCTGGCATTGAGGTTTATGACCTGCTTCGTGATGAGTATGACATTCAGATTGAGTTTGGTGATATTTGTAACATCCTTGCTTATATCTCCATTGGGGACAGGATTCAGGATATTGAGCGTTTGGTAGGGGCTCTGGCTGATATTGAGCGTCTTTATAAGAAGGACCGGAGTGGAATGCTCTCAGGGGAATACATAGCACCAAAGGTGGAAATATCTCCTCAGAAGGCATTTTACTCCAGCAAGGTTTCTGTACCTGTAAAGGAAGCGGCTGGAAAAATCAGTGGAGAATTTGTTATGTGCTATCCTCCAGGCATTCCAATCCTTGCACCTGGCGAGCGGATCACAGAGGAAATTGTAGAATATATCGTTTATGCAAAAGAAAAAGGATGCTCCATGCAGGGAACAGAAGATCCTGCCGTGGAACACCTTATGGTACTAAAATAAAAATTACATGGAGAGAGGGGAGTGGGAAAGATGGAGATATGGTTTTCTGAATTGCATACCTCAAACGTAAAGCTTTCCGTCCGAATTGACAAGCAGCTTTTTTCAGGGGAAAGTGAATATCAAAGAATCGATGTGTTTGAGTCTCAAGAATTTGGAAAATTTGTGGCTCTCGATGGAGACATTGTTTTTTCAGAGAAAGATGAGTTTATATATGATGAGATGGTGACCCATGTTCCCATGGCGGTTCATCCATGCGTGAAGCGTGTGCTCATCATCGGAGGAGGAGATGGCGGCGTAGCCAAGGAGCTGCTACAGTACGACTCCATTGAGTCTATAGATGTAGTGGAGACGGATAAGCTGTTTGTAGACGTCTGCAAGGACATCTTTCCTGAGGTGGCATGTGGGCTTTTGGATCCAAGAGTTAAGGTTTATTATGATGATGGTCTTCGCTTTTTAAGAAATAAAAAAGAAGAATACGACCTTATTATTAACGATTCTACAGACCCCTTTGGTCATACGGAAGGACTGTTTACAAAGGAATTTTACGGAAGCTGTTATAAGGCTTTAAAAAGTGATGGGATCATGGTGTATCAGCATGGAAGCCCATTTTACGATGAGGATGAGGACGCTTGTCGGAGCATGCACCGCAAGGTATATCGTTCTTTCCCCATTAGCAGGGTGTATCAGGCCCATATCCCCACCTGTCCATCTGGCTACTGGCTTTTTGGCTTTGCATCAAAAAAATATCATCCAATCAACGATTTTAAACAAGATGCATTTAAAAAATTAAAAATATAAAACTTTTATTATACCTCTAATATTCATATGGTAGCATTAATGCTTCCCAAATATGTAGAAGATTTACTGGAAGAGGAGGAAAAAGAATGAGCAGATTATTAGTAATCGGATGTGGAGGCGTTGCCTCTGTAGCAATTCAGAAATGTTGTCAAAACAGCGAGGTATTTACAGAGATTTGTATCGCAAGCAGAACCAAGGAAAAGTGTGATGCCTTAAAGGAAAAGCTGGAAGGAAAGACAAGCACAAAGATTGAAACGGCGAAGGTTGATGCTGACAATGTAGATGAAGTCGTAGAATTAATAAAATCCTATGGCCCGGATGCAGTTCTTAATGTGGCACTTCCCTATCAGGATTTAGCCATTATGGATGCTTGTTTGAAGGCAGGGGTTCATTATATCGATACGGCTAATTTTGAGCCTGAAGATACTGATGATGCTCAGTGGCGTGCCATCTATGAAAAGCGGTGCAAGGATCTTGGCTTTACCGCTTACTTTGATTATTCCTGGCAGTGGGATTATAAGGAGCGTTTTGAAAAGGCTGGACTGACCGCGCTTCTTGGTACTGGATTTGATCCAGGCGTTACCAGCGTATTTTCTGCTTATGCCTTAAAGCACTATTTTGATGAGATTCATACCATTGATATCTTAGATTGCAACGGCGGTGACCATGGATATCCTTTTGCAACCAACTTTAACCCTGAAATTAACTTAAGAGAAGTATCTGCAAACGGCTCTTATTGGGAAGATGGCCACTGGGTGGAAACAAAACCTATGGAGTTAAAATCAAAATATAACTTCCCTGAGGTTGGAGAAAAGGACATGTACTTACTCCATCATGAGGAAATCGAATCTCTGGCAAAGAACATCCCTGGAGTGAAACGTATCCGGTTCTTTATGACCTTTGGACCTAGTTACCTGATGCACATGAAATGTTTAGAGAATGTGGGAATGCTTTCTACCTCTCCAATCCAGTTTAATGGACAGGAGATTGTTCCTATTCAGTTTTTAAAAGCACTTTTACCAGACCCAGCATCTTTGGGGCCAAGAACTGTGGGTAAGACAAACATCGGATGTATTTTTACCGGTGTGAAAGATGGAAAAGAAAAGACCATCTACATCTACAACGTATGCGACCATGAGGAATGCTATAAAGAGGTTGAGTCTCAGGCAATTTCCTATACCACTGGAGTCCCAGCGATGATCGGCTCTATGATGCTGGTTACGGGACAGTGGAAAAAACCAGGTGTATTCAATGTAGAAGAGTTCGATCCAGATCCATACATGGAGGCATTAAACAAGTGGGGCCTTCCATGGGTGGTTTGTGAAGACCCAGAGACTGTTACGGTATGGAAAGCGGAATAAGCCATGAGAATAGAGGATTTAAAGACCCCTTGTTATGTGGTAGATGAGGGGAAACTGGAAGAAAATTTAAAGGTGTTAAAGCGGGTGAAGGATAATACAGGTTGTACCATTCTCTTAGCTCAGAAGGCATTTTCCTGTTTTTCCCAGTATCCTCTCATTGGGAAATATATTGACGGGACCACAGCCAGCGGTCTTTTTGAAGCTAGGCTTGGGAAAGAGGAGATGGGACTTGAAAACCATGTGTTTTCCCCTGCTTATAAGGAAGAGGATGTAAAAGGGCTTGTTACGATCTGTGATCACATGATTTTTAACTCCTTTTCTCAACTTGAAAAATATAAGGATTATTTATCACAGGTAAGTGTAGGCCTTCGAATCAATCCGGAATGTTCCACCCAGGAGGATCACGCCATCTATGATCCTTGTGCACCTGGCTCCAGGCTTGGAGTTACTGCGGAGCATTTTAAGGAAGAGTGGCTGCCCCTTCTTTCCGGGCTTCATTTTCACACCTTATGTGAGCAGAATTCCGATGATTTAAAAAAGACCTTGGATGCGGTAGAAGAAAAGTTTGGCAAGTATTTAAAAGGCATGACCTGGTTGAACATGGGAGGCGGACATCACATCACCAGAGAGGATTATGATCTTGAGCTTTTGGAATCCTGCATCAATCATATGCAGGAGAAGTACGGGGTTCATGTTTATCTGGAGCCGGGAGAAGCGGTAGCGTTAAACGCAGGATATCTGGTAACAGAGGTTATGGATGTGGTGGATAACGGGATTAAGACTTTAATCCTTGATGCTTCTGCTTCCTGCCATATGCCAGATGTGATTGAGATGCCTTACCGGCCACCGTTGAAAGACAGCGGAAATCCTGGAGAGAAGCCATATACCTACCGCCTTTCTTCCTGTACCTGCCTTGCAGGAGATGTGATCGGGGATTATTCCTTTGATCAGGAGATAAAACCGGGAGATAAGCTTTATTTTATGGACATGGCTATCTATTCCATGGTTAAGAATAATACCTTTAACGGGATGCCCCTTCCTTCCATAGCAAGTATGGACCCAAATGGGGAGTGCCGTATTATCAAAGAATTTGGATACGAGGATTTTAAATACAGGTTATCTTAAGACCGTATAGTAAGAGGAAGATGATGATGAAACAACTGACAAGCCATCCGGCAGTGGACGGCTACTTAATGCCGGGAGAATTTGAACCTCACTGGGGCTGTATCATGATCTGGCCCAAGAGGCCGGGATCCTGGCCCTTTGGTGCGAAAGAAGCAAGAAAGGCCTTTGCAGAGATTGCAGAGGCCATTGCTGACAGTGAGCATGTAGTTATGCTGGCCGAAGCAGATGTAATTGATTCTGCCAGAGCGTTACTTTCTGACCGGATCCAGGTTGTCTTAATGGAGTCGGATGATGCGTGGGCGAGAGATACTGGGCCTACCTTTGTTGTGAACCAGACAGGGCATGTGAGAGGCATTAACTGGCAGTTCAACGCCTGGGGCGGAGAAGTGGATGGGCTTTATGCAGACTGGAGAAAGGATGACCTTGTTGCGGGGCAATTTCTTGATGCGTTTGGATATGAGACATACGATGCCAGTCATTTTGTGCTGGAGGGAGGTTCCATTCATTCCGATGGACGAGGGACCATTTTAGTTACTGAGAGCTGCCTTTTAAGCCCAGGACGCAATCCTTCCCTGACAAAGCTTGAGATCGAAGAACAGCTTAAGAATTATCTGGGAGCAAAAAAGATTATCTGGCTTCCATATGGAATATATCAAGATGAAACCAATGAACACGTGGACAATGTCTGCGCATTTGTCCGGCCGGGAGAAGTGGTTTTAGCCTGGACCGATGATAAGGATGATCCTCAGTATGAGATGTCCTTAGCAGATTTAAAGATATTAGAGCAAGAGACAGATGCATTGGGAAATCATTTTATCATCCATAAGCTTCCGATTCCCAAAGAGCCGGTATATATTAAGCCTGAGGAGCTTTCTGGATTTAGCTTCGAGCCAGGTGAAGATATGAGAGAAGCTGGAGAGCGATTAGCTGCCAGTTATGTAAACTTCTACATTTCTAACGGCGGGGTAATTGTGCCTCAGTTTGGAGATGAACATGATAAGATAGCCTTAAAACTCTTAGGGGAGTGTTTCCCAGAGCGAAGGATCTATCCCATATATGCAAGAGATATTATTGTAGGGGGAGGCAACATTCACTGCATCACCCAACAGATTCCAGAAGGAGACGTGCATGAGAGAGGTAACAGTAGCAGCCGTTCAGATGAAATGCTGTGAGGACATCAATGAAAACATAGCTAAGGCGGAGCATCTAGTCAGACAGGCAGCAGAAGAAGGTGCCAATGTGATTCTGCTTCCGGAGCTGTTTGAACGCCCTTATTTCTGTCAGGAAAGACAGTATGACTTTTACGATTATGCAAGAACTGTGGAAGAAAATCTTGCCATCGCCCATTTTAAACCAATTGCCAAGGAGCTTTCTATCGTGCTTCCCATCAGTTTTTATGAGCGTTCCGGCAATACTATGTTTAACTCTGTGGCAGTTCTTGATGCAGACGGACGGAATTTAGGTACTTACAGAAAGACCCATATTCCAGACGATCATTACTACCAGGAGAAATTTTACTTTACGCCTGGTGATACAGGTTTTAAAGTTTTCGATACCCTATATGGTAAGATTGGAATCGGAATCTGCTGGGATCAGTGGTTTCCGGAGACCGCAAGGTGTCTTGCCCTTTTGGGAGCTGAGGTCATCTTATATCCCACAGCCATTGGAAGTGAGCCAATTCTGGAATGTGACAGCATGGAGCATTGGAGAAGATGTATGCAGGGGCATTCAGCCGCTAACATCTTACCAGTGATTGCTGCAAACCGAATTGGGGAAGAAAGGGTTACTGCCTGTGAGGAAAATGGAAATCAAAATTCTTCTCTTAAATTTTATGGTTCTTCCTTCTTAACAGACAGTACAGGTGCTTTATTAAAATCTTTAGGCAGAGACGAAGAAGGGGTTATTTTAGAAACCTATGATTTGGATCAGATTGCTAAGGATAGAAGAAACTGGGGACTGTTCCGGGACCGGAGACCAGATCAATATAAGACTATTACGGAACCATCATGAACTCACTTTGGATCCCCGTGGTAAAAAAGGCTTAAAGTTTTCATAAAAAAAGCACATTCCCCATATAGATTGTAATAATTAATAAATTGGGGAATGTGTCATGAAAAAACTGTTAATCAGAAAACGGCTGATTTGCCTCGGATTCGTTCTGTTGGGATTGGTTGCGTTTACCTTAAGTGGATGCCTTGGAAAAGGGGACAGCGGAAAAAAAGTGAAGGATATGGAGTTTTCCGTAGTAGCAGATACCGATATGCCTCAGGAATTAAAGGAAATCATTACACAGAAGCAACAGTCACCTTTTAAGCTTACCTACAGCGATGACAAGAATCTATACATAGTAGTTGGATACGGACAGCAGCCAAGCGGAGGTTTTAGCATTGCTGTTAATGATCTGTTTTTGACAGATAATTCCATTGTTTTAAAGACGGAACTGATTGGGCCTTCCAAGGGAGAGGTTGCCGGAGTAGAAGCTTCCTTTCCATTTATCGTCATAAAGACGGAGATGTCGGAACTTCCAGTAGTGTTTCAATAAGTGAGATATAAGATTTAGCCGCTCTGCTTTATGGTTTGCAGAGTGGCTATTTTAAAATTTATCTTTTTTCTTGTATCGTCCTATGATATACTACCTTATACAGAAGTCAACAGTAGGAGAAGAGGATGGTTGTATGATATTAAAAGACATATGGCTTGATGTTAAGGCGGTTAAAGAACGGGACCCGGCAGCCAGGAATTCACTGGAAGTGCTGTTTTTGTATCAGGGAGTCCATGCGTTGATTTGGCATCGATTTGCACACTGGTTTTATTGTCATAAGTTATTTTTCATTGCCAGACTCATTTCTCAGATGGCAAGGTTTTTCACGTTGATTGAGATTCACCCAGGAGCCGTGATGGGGCATGGAATTTTGATTGACCACGGATGCGGTGTGGTAATCGGAGAGACAGCGATCGTAGGCGATAATTGTACCATATACCAGGGTGTCACCTTAGGAGGCGTGGGACTGAATAAAGGAAAGCGTCACCCTACCCTTGGAAGCAATGTAACTGTGGGAGCAGGAGCTAAGATTCTTGGTTCCTTTCAAGTGGGAGATAATTGTACCATTGCAGCCAATGCAGTTCTTTTAAATCCCCTGGAAAATAACGTGACTGCAGTAGGTATTCCTGCCCGTCCCATTAAGATTAGCGGAGTTCCAATTCCCAAGGAAGAAAAGGCAGAAGTGACCATGGAGTCCTATTGCCAGATGGAAGATCGAATCAGAACCATGGAAAAGACCATGGAAGAGCTTAGAAACCAGCTATCCCAGTATAAAAATAATGACTCAAATGAAGGCTCAAAAGAGACCCATTCTGAGGCAGAAGAATAGAAGTCAATCAATAGGCATAAAAAAAGTATATTGAAACATGCACCTGCATAAACTTTCTTAAAGGAATAAAGAAGGTAAGGCAGGTGCTGTTTTATGTTGGAGCTATTGAAGAAAAACATACATATGAATCGTTGGAAAGGAAATGCCACATCCCAGTTGACTCTGGATGATGATTTTATTGTTCCAGATACCATGGACGATGTGGAACAGATTATTTTAAGTGCCGGCGAAGTCGTGATCGATTCCGTAAAAAACCAAACCGAGAGAGTCGCAGTCAGGGGCAAGCTTGATTTCACCATCCTCTACCGGGGAACAGAAGGCGGACTTCAGACCCTCTCCGGAAGCATCAGCTTTGAGGAGCCGATCAATGTACCTGGACTGGAAGAGCAAGACGTGGTCCAGCTCTCCTGTGAACTTGAGGATTTGAATGCCGGAATTATTAACTCCAGAAAAATCAGTGTAAAGGCAATTGTAACGCTGCAGGTTAAGGTGGAAACTGCCTATGACGTAGACGCTGCGGTAGAAGTGGACACGGGAAGCGGATATGCAGACTGTCCTCAGGTAGAGGTGCTCCGCCGAAATGTGGATGTAGCTGCCATCGCACTGCGCCATAAGGATACGTTCCGTATTAAGGAAAATATTACGCTTTCAGGAAACAAGCCAAACATCGACCATGTTTTATGGAGTGAGATGAAGCTTAGAGGTGTGACCACAAGACCAATGGCCGGCAAGATGATGTTAGATGGGGAATTAATGGTCTTTGTGATTTATCAGGGAGAGGGAGAAGGTGCTCCAATCCAGTGGCTGGAGGAGAGCATTCCATTTTCCGGAGAGCTTGACGTAGCAGATGTAACCGATGATATGGTTCCATATGTCAGCGTACACCTCATTCATAAAGATATGGAAGCAAAACCGGA
Source organism: uncultured Eubacteriales bacterium (assembly GCA_963528005.1). GTDB lineage: Bacteria > Bacillota > Clostridia > Lachnospirales > Lachnospiraceae > Lacrimispora. The sequence continues at coordinate 29,601 of CAURSM010000024.1, read as the reverse complement.
TTCTGATGGGGAAATGCGGGAAATGGATGTGGATGCCGTTCTTGAACTTGATATGAAGCTTTACAGGGAAGAAAACATGGAACTGTTAAGCGATTTGTATTCCACCAACCGTGAGCTTGCCCTGCAAACAGGAGAAGCTTGCTTTGATAAAATTCTCACCAAAAATATGAGTAAATGCAAAATCGTAGAAAAAGTAGCTCTTGATAATGCAGATCGGATTCTTCAGATTTGTCATAGCGAAGGAACCGTTAAAATTGATGATACGGAAGTCAAGGAAGATGGTCTTCATGTAGAAGGCGTGTTAGAGGTTCGGCTCCTTTACTTAACCTCTGATGATTCTCAACCCATCCAGTCAACCGTAGAAACTGTTCCTTTCCACTATTTGATTGAAGCTCCTGGTATTAATCAAGATACCATTTGTCAGCTAAGCTCCGGTTTAGAGCAGCTAAGTGCAGTTATGATGGGCGGAGGCACCGTAGAGATCAAAGCCACCACATCTCTTGACTTACTTGCATTACAGCCAATTTGTGAGCAGATCATTATAAGTGCAGCAGATGCACCCATGGATTTAAATAAATTGCAAAAACTTCCTGGAATCGTAGGCTACATCGTACAGCCTGGTGATTCTTTATGGAACATTGCCAAAAAATTCCATACCACCATTGATACCATTATGACGGCCAATGGTTTAACAGAAAAAGCCGTAAAACCTGGGGAGCGTTTGATTTTAGTAAAAGAATTGTCTTAAAATGGATTGCCAGGCAGAAACTGAGTCATCTGCCTGGCATCTTTATGTAAGAAACCGAATGATTTTAAGAAAAAAGGGCAATATAAAAAATGTTATTCACATATCGGTTTGTCCTGTTATATAATATACTATAGCTGAGCTATGGTATCATACAGTCGATGGCGCCAAAACGCATCCAGCTGGTGCTGAAGATAGATGACAGGTTAGCCTGGGCGGTAGTGACGTGATTGCAAGGCGTTATTACCGTTTACATAAAATGTTTTGAATCGGAGTAAACATGAATTATACTTATATTTTACGGTGTGCGGACAATACGCTCTACTGTGGATGGACAAACCATCTGGAACATAGAATCAAGGCCCACAACGAAGGCAAAGGTGCGAAATATACAAAGACACGAAGGCCGGTCTCACTGGCTTACTATGAGGAATTTGATACCAAACAGGAAGCCATGAAACGGGAGGCTGCCATCAAGAAGATGTCCAGAAAGGACAAGCTAAGTCTATTTGGTGAATTACATAAAAGTGACCGTCAGATCTCAGGAGAGAGTTGAGATCTGGCGGTCACTTTCCTCTATGCCACAAAACGATACATCAGCATGTAATGGCAGAAGCTGCCGCCCATAACAAAGAGATGGAATATTTCATGAGAACCAAAGCCCTTGTGTCTGGAATTAAAGATAGGAAGCTTTAAGGCATAGATAACACCGCCTACGGTATAAATAATGCCGCCTGCCAGCAGCCAGCCAAATGCAGCAGGAGAAAGTGCTTGGGTGATCTTACTAAAGGCAAGGACACAGGCCCAGCCCATGGCTATATAGATGCAGGAAGAAAACCATTTGGGACACATAATAAACCAGGCCTTGATGATAATACCAGTCAGTGCGATTCCCCACACAATTGCTAAAAGACTGTATCCGGTCTTATCCCCCAGCACGATGAGACACACTGGAGTATAGGTTCCTGCAATCAGGATAAAGATCATAAAATGATCGATTCTTTTAAGCATCTTATTAATCTTTGGTGAAATATCCAGAGTGTGATACGTAGTGCTGGCCGCATACAGCAGGACCATACTGGTTATAAATACCGCCAGAGCGGTGATATGAAGTGCTCCTGCTGAGGATCCCTTAATTAGCAAAGGTACGGCAGCAAAAATAGCCAGTATCATAGCAATGAAGTGAGTAAGTGCACTCATAGGGTCTTTGACTTTTATGTTCATGACAGTTCCTCCTTGTTAGTTGATAAAAACATATGATGTAGTATTTAATACTATGTATGATATATTTATATACTATACACTTCCAATTTGTATTTTGCAATACTTTTTTTGAAACTCAAACTAATTCTTTTAAAATAATTTGCCATGAAAGGGTCTATCCAATATAATAGAAAAGAAAATCAGTGTATAGTTGGAAAGGGTGGGTTATCTTGAATCAGACAATCAAAGAACTTATGGAACGAAAATCGGTACGGGTATACGAAGATAGAGAAGTTGAGCCTGAGAAGAAATCAATTATCATAGAAGCTGCGTTGCAAGCTCCAACAGCTGGGAAAATGACGTTATACTCCATCATAGATGTAACGGACCAGAACTTAAAGAATCGATTGGCAGAAACCTGTGATAATCAGCCTTTTATTGCAAAGGCACCACTTGTCCTTGTTTTTGTAGCAGATGATCAAAAATGGTATGATTTGTTCTGTAAGCACGTAGAAACGGTTCGGCGTCCCCAGATGGGAGATCTTTTCCTTGCAGTGGACGATGCCTTAATCGCCGCTCAGAACGCAGTAGTTGCTGCTCAGTCCTTGGGAATTGGTTCCTGTTATATTGGAGATATTATAGAAAACTATGAGATTCACAAAGAACTTTTTGGATTGCCAAAGTATGCGGTACCTGTGGCAATGGTTGTATTTGGTTATCCAACGAAGCAGCAGATGGAACGGGTGAAACCAGCACGTCCTCGCAAAGAGTGCGTGGTTTTTGAAAATACATACCACCATTTAAGCCCGGAAGAATTTAAAGAGGAGCTTTTATACAGCGAGGGAGAAAAAGAGGATTTTTCCCATTGGGTAAATGCTTTTTGTAACAGAAAATGGAATTCCGATTTCAGTGTGGAGATGAGCCGTTCGGTAAAGGCCATGATGGAAGCCTGGGAGAAAGAGGATTAAATTAATTATGAATTTAAATATATTATATGAAGATAAAGAGCTCCTTATTGTGGAAAAGCCGGTGGGCATGGAATCTCAGTCTGCCAGGTCCTTTGAACCCGATATGGTAAGTGAGGTAAAGCGACATATCCACACATTATCCCCAAAATCTGGAGAACCTTATGTAGGAGTTATCCACAGACTGGATAAGCCTGTGGGTGGTGTTATGGTTTATGCGAAAACAAAAGAAGCGGCAGAGTCTTTAAGTAAGCAGGTTTCAGCCCATAAGATGGAGAAAATCTATTATGCTGTCGTATGTGGAAAACCTGTGGAAAACTTTGGCACATACGTGGATTATTTGTGGAAAGACGGAAAAAACAATTGTTCCAAAATTGTGGACAAGGGGATAAATGGTGCAAAACTGGCGGAACTTAGTTTTAAGGTTGTGGATAACACAGAGTATCAGGATGAGACATTAAGTCTTCTTGAAATAAGACTAAAAACCGGACGTCATCATCAAATCAGAGTCCAGATGGCGGGTCATGATACTCCTTTGTGGGGGGATCAAAAATACAATCCCAAATTTCAGCAAAAAGGAACACGTACCAATGTCGCCCTTTATGGGTCAAGCCTTACCTTGTCTCACCCAGTGACAGGCAAAAAGATATCTTTTTCTGTGAAACCAAAAGGCGAGATGTTTGAGCGTTTTTGTTTTTTAAATGAGATTTAATTAAGGAATTTTTTACTAGTTTTTGATCTGCATATTTTGTGTTGCCTGTGCTCATAATAGAAACTGTACAAAAGAAGTACAAAACAAAAAACAGGTGAGTCCATGGAGAAACCGAGCAGGAAACTGAAGAAAACATTATTGATATTGGGAGTTACTGGGGCAGTGTATTTGAGTTTTCGATATTTGCTGCCCCTCGTAATTCCCTTTTTGATTGCATATGTATTTGCCTTATCCTTGCGGCCTTCTGCCCTTTGGATTGAGAGGAAAACCCGATTTACCATAAAGAAGAAAGTGATTTCCATTCCGCTTGCAGTCATTGGAGGAGTAGAAGTTATACTTTTTATGATTGTATTTGGGATTCTCTTATACATTGGAGGAAGAAAGCTTACAATGGAAGCAACGCTTTTATTTCAAAATCTTCCTCAAATTATGAGAAACATTGATTTTTGGCTGACACAGAACTGTACGTTTGCGGAACAGTTTTTAAAGCTTCCAGACGGATATCTTCTTGAAATGGTCCGAGAGGTCATTTCGGGAGGTGAAATGGCCCTAAAAAGCAAGGCAATGTCATTTGTCATGTTAAATTCTATGAGCATTATAAAGTGGCTGGTACAGATTACCATCCTTACTGTTATATTATTTATTGCCACCATCTTGACCTTACAGGAGATGGATGATATTCGCACCAGGCGGGATAATTCTATGTTTTGCTATGAATACGCCATGCTGGGAAACCGTCTGATGTCTGTTGGAAGTGCGTGGTTAAAAACTCAGGCAACCATCATGGTTTTCACCATGATCATCTGCTCCGTGGGCCTGTTTCTTATGGGCAATCCCTATTTTATTCTTCTTGGCATTGGAATCGGCTTTTTAGATGCTCTTCCGATCTTTGGCACTGGGACCGTTTTAATACCCTGGGCCATAGCTGCTCTGGTGAGTAAAAATTGGGTATATGGCATTGGTCTTATTGTGATTTATATTATCACTTATTTCTTAAGGGAGATTATGGAGGCAAAGATCATGGGAGGAAAGGTTGGGCTTACTCCTCTTGAAACCCTCGCTTCTATGTTTGTAGGACTCCAGCTTTTTGGATTATTTGGTTTCATTATGGGACCAATTGGCTTACTAATTATAGAAGATATTGTGGAGCTATACGGTGGATCGTGTTATAATTGCAGAGAAGAAACCCATCACGAAGGGAAGGGCAAAACACGATGAATCCAAAGGAATTAATTGAGTTTTTACGATTAATAGAACCATTAAAATGTAATACAAGACACAACTGGACCACCTCTGGTCGTCAGGAAAGTGTGGCAGAGCATACCTGGAGGCTGGCAGTACTTGCTATGTTAATGGAGCCGGAATTTACCGATCTTGACATGAATAAAGTACTTCGCATGTGTCTGATTCATGATTGGGGAGAAGCAGTGACAGGAGATATTCCAGCCTTTTTAAAGACTGGTAAGGACGAAGAAGTGGAAGAGGAAGCTATTGGCTCCCTTTTATCTAAACTTCCAAAATCCGCTTCTGACCGTTTCGCCCCTCTTTTTGAAGAAATGTCTCTATGCCAGTCAAAAGAAGCCAGACTGGTAAAGTCCCTTGATAAGATTGAGACCCTCATACAGCATAATGAGGCAGGAACCAGTACCTGGCTTCCCTTAGAATACGAATTAAACTTGACTTATGGAAATGAGATTTGTGACAGCTTTCCTCAGACAAAGGATTTAAGGGATCAGGTGAGGGAAGACAGCAAAAAGCTGATAGAAGAAGAAAAAGAAAAGCCAGGCTCTCCTCTTGACAAACATTTGTAAATAACGTAAAATCAACCATACCAACTTTCATATTATGGAAAGAAATAGACGTTGAAGAGGACTACTAGGTAATGATGTATTTCAGAGAGAAGGCTATTTGGTGAAAAGCCTTTATACCACTCATCACTCAACCTCCCTCGGAGTCCCGCAGCAAACTGCGGCGCGTTTTCCTGCGTTACGGGATCTAAAAGTGAGCCAGAGAAAAATTCTATGGCTAAATTGGGTGGCACCGCCGAGTTGTTCGGTCCCTTTTACAGGGAACGGATGGCTCTTTTTTAATTAACCGAATAAAGGAGAATTGTCATGGCAAAGGACAAGAAATTAGTAGAAGCGATCACATCCATGGATGTGGACTTCGCCCAGTGGTACACTGATGTTGTAAAGAAAGCGGAATTGATGGATTATTCCAGTGTAAAGGGCTGTATGGTCATCAAACCAGCAGGTTATGCCATCTGGGAAAACATTCAGAGCGAGCTGGACCGCAGATTTAAGGAAACAGGCGTTGAAAATGTTTATATGCCTATGTTTATTCCAGAGGGACTTCTCCAGAAGGAAAAGGATCATGTGGAAGGCTTTGCTCCAGAAGTAGCCTGGGTGACTCATGGCGGACTTGAGCCGTTACAGGAGCGTCTTTGTGTGAGACCTACATCAGAAACTTTATTTTGTGATTTCTACTCCAGAGAGATCCAGTCTTACCGGGATCTTCCTAAATTATATAACCAGTGGTGCTCCGTGGTTCGCTGGGAAAAGACCACCAGACCATTTTTACGTTCCAGAGAGTTTTTATGGCAGGAAGGTCATACTGCTCATGCAACTGCAAAAGAAGCAGAGGAAAGAACCGAGCAGATGCTGAATTTATATGCTAATTTCTGTGAAGAAGTTCTTGCTATGCCAGTCATCAGAGGCCAGAAGACCGATAAGGAGAAATTCGCTGGTGCAGAAGCAACTTACACCATTGAAGCTCTTATGCATGATGGAAAAGCGCTTCAGTCAGGAACCAGCCATAACTTTGGGGATGGATTTGCAAAAGCCTTTGAGATCCAGTACTCTGATAAGGAAAATAAGTTAAGCTACGTTCATCAGACATCCTGGGGACTTAGTACCAGATTAATCGGTGGAATTATCATGGTTCACGGCGATGATAACGGACTTGTGCTCCCTCCAAGAATTGCTCCTGTTCAGGTTATGATTGTTCCAGTTCAGCAGCAGAAGGAAGGCGTACTTGATAAGGCTTTTGAGCTAAAGGGTATGTTATCTAATTTCAGAGTTAAGGTGGATGACAGCGATAAGAGTCCAGGCTGGAAGTTCAGCGAATCTGAGATGAGAGGAATTCCAATCCGCGTAGAGATCGGGCCAAGAGATATTGAACAGAACCAGGCTGTCTTAGTCCGCAGAGATACCCATGAAAAGATTATGGTATCTTTAGATGAACTGGATCAGCAGGTAAAAGATCTTCTTGACGACATCCAAAAGAATATGTATGAAAAAGCTAAGAATCACCGGGATGAACATACCAGTGAAGCAACTGATCTGGATACTTTTACGAAGACGGTAGAAGAGAAACCAGGCTTTGTAAAGGCAATGTGGTGTGGTTGTCAGGAATGTGAAGATCAGATTAAAGAAACAACCGGAGCAACGTCCCGTTGTATCCCATTTGAGCAGAAAACACTGAGTGACACCTGTATCTGCTGCGGCAAACCAGCCGTTAAGATGGTATACTGGGGAAGAGCTTATTAAAAAGTAAGTAACCAGCAAAAGGAGAGATCGTGATGAAGATTTTAGTGCCCCAGGCAGCAGGAGAAATCATAGAACAACTGAATGCCCATGGATTTGAAGCCTATGTGGTAGGCGGGTGTGTAAGAGACAGTCTGCTTAAGCGGACACCTGAAGACTGGGACATCACGACCTCTGCCACTCCAGAGCAGGTAAAAGCCATTTTTCCAAGAACCGTTGATACAGGGATTCAGCACGGAACGGTTACAGTTCTTGCTGATAAGGTGGGATATGAAGTAACCACTTACCGAATTGATGGAGAATATGAAGATGGGCGACATCCCAAGTCTGTGGAATTTACCAGGAACTTAACGGAAGATTTAAGACGCCGGGATTTTACCATCAATGCCATGGCATATAGTGACCGGGATGGTCTTGTGGATATTTTTGAAGGACAAAGAGATCTAGAACAAGGAATCATTCGCTGTGTGGGTAATGCCCAGGATCGGTTTACGGAAGATGCCCTTCGAATTCTTCGGGCCATTCGGTTTTCTGCCCAGCTTGGATTTGTTATTGAAGAGGAAACGAAAAAGGCAATTACTGTCATCGCTCCTAATATGCTAAAGGTAAGCAGAGAACGGATTCAGGTGGAACTTACAAAACTTCTTGTTTCCAATCATCCAGAAAAGATTGTGGATGTATATGAAAGCAAGATTGCGCCCTATATCTGTGAACCATTCAACCAGGCTTTAAAAACTTTCTCAGGTGTAGAGGGACTGAAGCTTCTGCCTGCCAATAAGCATATGCGATGGGCTGGTCTTTTAAGGCATCAATTGCCGGAAGTTTCTGTAAAGATATTAAGGGAGTTAAAGCTGGATAATGAGACCATCAGTCAGGTGAAAACTCTTGTCAGTCTTTGGAATCAGGAAATCCCTGCAAAGAAACCAGACATCAGAAAAGTGATGAGCAGGCTAACTCCAGAACTTTTTTCCGACCTGTTGTTATTTCAAACCATTTTTGGTGAAAAAGCTTATTTAGACACCCTGAAAAAGGTGGAAGAGTATGCAAAAGAAATTCGAAAAGACGGAGATTGCATTCACTTAAAGGACATGGCTGTAACTGGCAAAGAGCTGATAGAAGCTGGCAGAAAGCCAGGACCAAAGATTGGAGAAGTTTTAGATACTTTATTTGAAGAAGTGATTAAAAATCCAGAGCACAACCAAAAAGATTATCTCATGAATCTGGCTGAAAAGTTATGAAAAACGGGCCCATGGTCCGTATAACTTTCAGCCAGATTTTGCATATTTTTTACTGGCCTTTCATACCCTAGAAGTAGCTGATTAGCTAAGAGTTGGAGGGGTGGTTGTGAACGAGAAATACACAGAGGTGCTTACGCAGTATGAGCTTGAAATTCTTGATGTAAAGCGCGGCCGGGGCGCCTGGTTGTGTGAGACGAATCAGGGTCTGAAACTGCTTCGGGAATATAAAGGAACTTTAAAGCGCCTTGAATTTGAGGATCAGGTATTTTCACAGATGGAAGAAGCCGGCCATTTGAACGTGGATCGATACGTGAGGAATAAGGAAGGGGAACTCCTCTCTGCCGCCGAGGACGGTACAAGGTGGATTGTAAAGGACTGGTATGCGGACCGGGAGTGCAATTTAAAGGATAGCAAGGAAGTACTGTGTGCCATTGAACAGATTGCCTGCTTACATAAAATACTAAGAGGAATTGAATTTAAGGAAGAATGGAACTTAGGATCCATTTTGGTTCAGCAGCCAGCAGAAGAGATGGAGCGTCACAACAAAGAGCTGGTGCGGGCACGTTCCTTTATTCGAAATAAGAGAAAAAAATCAGAATTTGAGCTTTGCGTCATGGGTAACTACGATACATTTTATGAACAGGCCATGGAAGCCTGTAAGGGAATGTCATGCTTTTTAGAAAAGCGTGAGTCAGCGGAGGAATATTTATGCCATGGAGATTTAAACCAGCATCATATTCTAATGTGCTCCCATGATGTGGCCATTGTAGAATTTAACCGCATGCATAAAGGGATGCAGATGGAGGATCTGTATCATTTTATGCGCAAAGCCATGGAAAAACACGATTGGAGTTTAAAGCTTGGAATGGCAATGCTTGATACTTATTCTCAGATCCTCTCTCTTTCGGATGCAGACAGGACCTGCCTTTACTACTTATTCTTATACCCGGAAAAATATTGGAAGCAGCTTAACTTCTATTATAATGCCAACAAGGCATGGATCCCATCAAGAAACATTGAAAAACTTAAGGATCTTGAGGTTCAGCAATCGGTTCGCAATACTTTTTTGTCAAGAATAAAATAGTGGAATCTGCTTTTCTTTTATTATGTTATGTTTTATAATATCCATAACAGAAATGGAGAGAAGGGAGTAATATGCGATGAAAGATTACAAGAGCATTTATGACGAATGGCTTTTGAATCCATATTTTGATGAGGCTACCAAAAAGGAACTTCTAGAAATTCAGGAAGATGAAAATGAGATTAAGGAACGCTTTTACCAGGATCTTGAATTTGGGACTGCCGGCTTAAGAGGAATCATCGGAGCAGGAATCAACCGAATGAACATTTATGTCGTAAGAAGAGCCACTCAGGGGCTTGCTAATTATATAATAAAACAGGGCGGCGCCCACAAAGGCGTGGCGATAGCATATGACTCCAGGCATATGTCTCCGGAGTTCGCAGAGGAGGCTGCTTTGACATTAGCGGCCAATGGCATTAAGGCATTTAAATTTGAATCTCTGCGTCCAACACCGGAGCTTTCTTTTGCTGTCAGGGAATTGGGGTGCATTGCGGGCATTAATGTAACTGCCAGCCATAATCCACCGGATTATAACGGATATAAGGTTTACTGGGAGGACGGCGCCCAGTTTACACCCCCTCATGACAAAGGGGTGACAAAAGAGGTTCTGAACATTACTGATCTTTCTACCGTAAAGACCATCACCAGAGAAGCTGCTGTGGCGGCTGGAAACTATGAGATCATAGGAGCTTCTGTGGATGACAAATACATTGCCCATGTAAAGGCTCAGGTATTAAACCAGGATGCCATTACACGTATGCAAAGTGATATTTGTGTTGTTTACACCCCCCTTCATGGGACGGGCAATCTTCCGGTACGGAGAGCACTGGAAGAGATTGGGTTTACCCAGGTTCATGTAGTTCCTGAGCAAGAACTTCCAGATGGGGATTTCCCAACTGTCAGCTATCCAAACCCAGAGGCGGAAGAGGCGTTTGCCCTAGGATTAGCCCTTGCAAAAGAAAAGAATGCAGATCTGATATTGGCAACAGATCCCGATGCAGATCGACTTGGAGTATATGTAAAGGATGACAGATCAGGAGAATATATCCCTCTTACTGGAAATATGTCTGGTTCTCTCCTTTGTGAATACGTGCTCAGTCAAAAGAAGGAGCGAGGCCAGATTCCAAAAGATGGACAGGTCGTTAAATCCATTGTTACTACCAATTTGGTGGATGCCGTTGCAAAAGCTTATGGCTGTGAGCTGATTGAAGTGCTGACCGGCTTTAAATACATCGGACAGCAGATCTTAAAGAATGAGACCTCCGGACATGGCACTTACTTATTTGGCCTGGAAGAAAGTTATGGCTGCCTGATTGGCACTTATGCCCGTGATAAGGATGCAATCTCCGCCTCCGTGGCATTATGCGAGGCTGCTGCTTATTATAAGACAAAGGGTATGACCTTATGGGATGCCATGGTTGCCATGTACGAAACCTATGGATATTACAAGGATTCGGTTCAGGCCATTGGGCTTAAGGGAATTGAAGGCCAGGCAAAGATTCGTGAAATCATGGAGACTATGAGGAGAGAGGTTCCTAAGACACTTGGCAGCTATCAAGTGGTATCTGCCAGAGATTATAAGCTGGATACCATTTTGGATACGGCTACCGAAACTGTAAGACCTACTGGTCTTCCTCAGTCCGATGTCCTTTATTATGATTTGTCAGGTGATGCTTGGCTTTGCGTAAGACCATCAGGAACAGAGCCTAAAATCAAATTCTATTATGGAATCAAAGGTTCATCCATGAAAGAAGCAGACGAAATGTCTCGTGATCTTGGAGAGGCTGTAATGGCTTTGGTGAATCAGATGTTATAAAAGATTCCAATAAAAAAGTGGGCACGAGTCAAATCGTGCTCACTTTTTATGCAATTATGATTTTTTGTATTTTTTCGAATATTCCTTTAATTCCTTTAACGCATCTCCAAATAACTTAGAGGATGCGGTAGGGTTTCTACGAAGGATTCCCTTTCGTTGAAAGCTGATATATCCAGTTAGCTTTTCCTTGTTCTCAGTCAGCGACTGCAGCCGTTCCATAAGTGCGGATTCCTTGATGACAGTGGCTGTTTCTGTTTTCAGATTGGTGATCTTAACCATGGTTTCGGTTTTAAATTCGGAAACCTTTTGAGTAGTTTCTGCTTTTAACAAGGCAATCTGAACTTGTACCTCTTCTAGCTCTGCTTTTAACTTTGTCATGGATTCCAGGATTCGTCCAAGATCCAGTGCTTCTTTCACAGAGATAACAGTATCAATGAGAAATACAATGGCAATTACAATAACAAGTGAAATGGTAACGGTGCTGCTCAAGGAAAGAACCAGCCATTCCAAAGGCTTATGAACCACCTCCGTCAAAGTAATGGTCAAAAACCCCCAGGCAATGGAAGTACCAAGACAGACATACCCATTGATATTGAAAGGATTGTTGCTGTAATCCCAATATTTCATCTTAAATAATCGTTCCATCAAGTAGCCAGTGATATATTCTAAGATAGAAGCCCCTGCCATACCAAAAAGAAAGACCAAAACAATATTCCCTTTGACTGGGAGAGACAACCAAAGCATGATGATCGCTCCGCTTCCATATAAAGGAAGAAGTGGAAGCCGTAAAAATCCTCGGTTGACAAAGTGGAGACTTCTTACAGAAACATAAGTGGTTTCAATGATCCAGCCGATAAAGCAGTAAATAAAGAAAAACAACAACCATTGATACCAGGTATATACGAACATAAGCATAACCCCTTTCCAATAGGAATCGTGTTGGAACTATCATAAACGGTTTTGTCCTTTTTTGCAACTGGAAAAAACTCTTTGGGGAATCCGGTATTTTAGCTTGCCTTAATTGCTTTCGTCATGTAGAATTATGATGTTTCGTACTTGCATACCCATGAATAAAGGAGTTATATCAATGAGCATATTAAATGTTGAGCATCTCACCCACGGATTTGGAGACAGAGCTATTTTTCAGGATGTTTCCTTTCGTCTGTTAAAGGGAGAGCATATTGGATTAATCGGAGCCAATGGGGAAGGAAAATCCTCATTTATGAATATCATCACAGGAAAGTTGCAGCCAGATGAAGGAAAGGTGGAATGGTCTAAAAGAGTCCGCGTTGGATATCTGGACCAGCACACGGTTCTTGAAAAGGGAATGAGCATAAGGGAAGTATTAAAAGGAGCGTTTGCGTTCTTGTTTCAGATGGAAGAGCAGATGAATGATATCTGTGACCGTATGGGAGAGGCAGACGAAGATAGTATGAATACCATGATGGAAGAACTGGGAACCATTCAGGACCTTCTCATGGCCCATGATTTTTACATCATAGATTCCAAGGTAGATGAAGTTGCCAGAGCCCTTGGGTTAACCGATATGGGACTAGATAAGGATGTAACAGAGCTGAGTGGAGGACAGAGAACCAAGGTGCTTCTTGGAAAGCTGTTATTAGAAAAGCCAGACATTCTTTTGCTTGATGAGCCGACCAACTATTTGGATACGGTGCATATCGATTGGTTAAAACGTTATTTACAGGAATATGAGAATGCATTTATCCTGATTTCTCATGATATTCCTTTCTTAAACAGCGTAATTAATATCATCTATCACATGGAAAATCAAAGTCTTGACCGCTATGTAGGGGATTATGAGAAGTTCCAGGAAGTTTATGCAGTGAAACGGTCTCAGTTGGAATCAGCCTATAAGCGTCAGCAGCAGGAAATCGCAGAGCTTGAGGATTTTGTGGCGCGCAACAAAGCCAGAGTATCCACAAGAAACATGGCCATGTCCAGACAGAAAAAGCTGGATAAGATGGATGTCATAGAACTTGCCAAGGACAAACCAAAGCCAGAATTTCATTTTATGGAAGCTAGAACGGCTGGAAAGATGATATTTGAAACAAAAGACATGGTCATTGGATATGACGAACCGCTTTCTAAGGCTCTTGACCTTTCTATGGAACGAGGAGAAAAGGTAGTTCTGGTTGGCGCTAACGGAATTGGAAAGACCACTCTTTTAAAAAGCATCCTAGGTCAGGTTCGATCCTTAAGTGGATCCGTGGAATTAGGAGATTATTTATCCATCGGATATTTTGAACAGGAAATGGCTCCTGGCAATACTACCACCTGCATTGAAGAAATCTGGAAAGAGTTCCCCTCCTATACCCAGTATCAAGTGCGTTCAGCTCTTGCAAAATGCGGATTGACCACCAAGCATATTGAAAGTCAGGTACGTGTTTTAAGTGGAGGAGAGCAGGCAAAAGTTCGATTATGTAAATTACTGAACCGGGAATCCAATGTACTGCTTTTGGACGAGCCTACCAACCATCTTGATGTGGATGCAAAAGATGAATTGAAAAGAGCGTTAAAAGCATATAAGGGAAGCATTCTTTTGATTTGTCATGAACCAGAATTTTATGAAGGACTTGCGACTAGAGTGATTGACTGCAAGGAATGGGCACTCAGACTCTCATAATAGAAAAGCATCCTATTAAAAAGGATATAAATATCCGGATAGAAAAAACAGGACCTGGTTCGCAAGGAAGCCCAGGTCCTGTTTCAAATATCACGTTCTATGTAATCTGATTGAAAAATGCAATCAAAATGTGGTTTAGGGGGGCCGGACGGTTCGCACCGTCCGGTATGAGTATGAAAAAGCTTTGTGATTTCAAGTAAGTTACTTGAAACAAAAGGCCCGTTATCCTTTCAGATAACGTATTTACAGTATACAATGAAAATGTGTCGAAATTATGTACGATAAATTAAAAAAAAATAAAGAAAATAAAAATAAAAAAACCCCTTTAAAAACCTGGGCTTATTGTATATAATAGGGTAGAAAGTCTGACCTAAATTGCGAATAACATATTATTTTGAAGATAAAGGAAACTTTGGGAACTGGAATTAGGAATCAGGAGGAAAAGATGTTTATGATGTCCAATGATATTGGAATTGACTTAGGAACCGCCAGCATACTGGTATATATTAAAGGCAAAGGTGTTGTTTTAAAAGAGCCTTCTGTTGTTGCCATTGACCGTGACACCAATAAAATCAAAGCCATTGGAGAAGAAGCCAGATTGATGATCGGAAGAACTCCTGGAAATATTGTTGCAGTAAGACCGCTTCGTCAGGGTGTTATATCTGATTACACCGTTACCGAAAAGATGCTGAAGTATTTTATCAATAAGGCTGTGGGTAAAAAGACCTTAAGAAAGCCTAGAATCAGTGTCTGCATCCCCAGCGGAGCGACTGAAGTTGAGAAAAAAGCAGTAGAAGATGCAACCTATCAGGCAGGAGCAAGAGAAGTATCGATTATTGAAGAGCCAGTAGCAGCAGCAATCGGAGCAGGAATCGACATTTCTAAAGCATGCGGTAACATGATCGTGGATATCGGTGGCGGTACATCTGACATCGCAGTTATTTCTCTTGGCGGAACCGTAGTGAGTACCTCTATTAAGGTTGCCGGAGATGATTTTGATGAAGCACTTGTGCGTTATATGCGTAAGAAACATAACCTTTTAATTGGTGAGAGAACTGCGGAAGAAATTAAAATCAACATTGGAGCTGCATACCGCAGACCAGAGGTATTGACTATGGAAGTAAGAGGACGTAACCTGGTTACCGGTCTTCCAAAAACCATTGTTGTAACCTCCGATGAGACCCTTGATGCATTAAAAGAGCCAGCGATGCAGATCGTAGATGCAGTTCACAGCGTATTAGAGCGCACACCACCAGAGCTTGCAGCTGATATCTTTGACCGTGGAATCGTGCTGACAGGCGGCGGCTCACTCTTAAGTGGTCTTGATGCCCTCATTGAAGAAAAAACTGGAATCACCACAATGATCGCAGAAGATCCTTTGACAGCAGTTGCTATTGGAACTGGTAAGTTCATTGAGTTCACCCACGGTGGAGATAACAAAAGAGAATTTTAAGCAAAGTATAAAAGATATTTATTTGACTGCTTTCAAACGCCCCCTGCGGGATCGACAGATTTTTCGCAGGACTTGTTTGAAAGCAGTCTGTCTGTGTTTACGGGAGGAATTATGTCAACAGTCAGCGGATTTGTAGAGAGAATTAAATACAGGAACGAAGACAATGGCTATACGGTCCTAAGTCTCGTAAATGAAGGCAAAGAATATACCCTTGTTGGTAACTTTCATTACATAAGCGAGGGAGAGATGGTGGAAGCGGTAGGAGCCATGACGGAGCATCCCGTCTATGGCGAGCAGATGACGGTGGAAACCTATGAAATCAAGACGCCAGAAGATACAGCCGCCATGGAACGTTATCTTGGTTCCGGGGCCATTAAAGGAGTTGGCGCTGCTTTGGCTGCAAGAATTGTAAAGCGCTTTAAAGCGGATACGTTTCGCATTCTTGAGGAAGAACCGGAGCGCCTTTCCGAAGTAAAGGGAGTCAGTGAAAAGATGGCGATGGCCATCTCCCAACAGGTAGAGCAGAAAAAAGAGATGCGTCAGGCCATGATGTTTTTGCAGGAGTATGGAATTTCCATGAACCTGGCTGCCAAAATCTATCAGGAGTATGGTCCCAGGCTTTATGGAATCATCAAGGAAAATCCATACCAGATGGCAGACGATATTCAGGGCGTAGGCTTTAAGATGGCAGATGAAATCGCCAGAAAGGTAGGCATTTTTACAGATTCTGATTTTCGAATCAAATGTGGAGTGCTTTATTCCCTTTTGCAGGCTACGTCAAACGGACATACTTATCTTCCGGAAGAGGACCTTCTTTCTCAGTCCTCAGAGCTGCTTAAGGTGGATCGACAGTTAATTGAGAAACATCTAATGGATATGCAGCTTGATAAACGTCTTGTCATCAGGGAAACGGAAGGACGGCGCGTGGTTTATGCTTCCCAGTATTACTATATGGAGTTAAACGCTGCCAAGATGCTGCATGACCTTAACATAAGAGGACGGATGCCAGAAAGTGACATACAATCAAAGCTGTTAAAGTTACAAAAAGAAGAGCAGATTGAGCTTGATGATAAACAGGTAAAAGCGGTTGTGGAGGCGGTAAACAGCGGCCTTTTAATCCTGACTGGAGGACCTGGAACCGGAAAGACAACCACCATTAACACAATCATCCGTTTCTTTGAAAGTGAAGAGATGGAGATCTTGCTGGCTGCACCAACGGGACGAGCCGCTAAGCGTATGACAGAAGCTACCGGTTATGAAGCAAGAACCATCCACAGACTTTTGGAGCTGTCAGGCGTTCCAGGAGATGAACGTTCGGTTGGAATGCATTTTGAACGGAATGAAGAAAATCCCCTGGATGCGGATGCAGTCATTATTGATGAAACCTCCATGGTAGACATCAATTTGATGCAGTCCTTATTAAAGGCGATCAATCCAGGAACCAGACTGATTTTGGTAGGAGATGTGAATCAGCTTCCAAGCGTTGGACCTGGTAATGTGCTTCGGGATATGATTGACTCCGGGTGCTTTAATGTGGTAATGCTGACTAAGATTTTCCGTCAGGCAACCCAAAGCGACATTGTAGTCAATGCCCATAAAATTAACGGGGGCGAGAAGATTTCTCTTGGAAAGAAAAGCAATGACTTTCTCTTTATAAAAAGGGAAGACCCCAATGCGATTATCAATGCCATCATTACCTTGGTGCAGGATAAGCTGCCTGGATACGTTCATGCGGATATTTTTGATATTCAGATCATGACTCCTATGAGAAAGGGAGCCATGGGCGTGGAACGATTAAATACCATATTGCAGGAATTTTTAAATCCCCCTTCAGAGGATAAACCCCAAAAGGAAGCCACTGGCATTATCTACCGGGTGGGCGATAAGGTCATGCAGATTAAAAATAACTACAATATCGAGTGGGAAGTACGGAACAAATACGGAATTCCCGTAGACAAGGGCACTGGAATCTACAATGGAGATATGGGAATCATTCGAGAAATCAACAGCTTTGCGGAGCTGATTACCGTAGAATTTGACGAAAGCCGTTTGGTGGAATATAGCTATAAACAGCTGGAAGAATTAGAACTTGCCTATGCCATCACCATTCACAAGTCCCAGGGAAGTGAGTATCCAGCGGTGGTAATCCCTGTATTTTCAGGTCCCAGGATGCTGATGACAAGGAATTTAATCTACACCGCAGTTACCCGGGCGAAAGCCTGCGTGTGTCTTGTGGGCGTACCTGAGATCTTTCAGGAAATGGTAAATAATGAAACAGAACAGCGCAGATATTCCGGACTAAAGGACCGTATCTGTGAAATAAATCACCTTTCATGATATTCTTAAGGCAGGAAAGGGTCACTTTCCTGCCTGTCTCACCATCTATTTACAAGGAGAACCTTCTGCCATGAATCCATCTTTTTTTGTTGATCTTTTATTTCCCAGACGATGTCCAGTCTGTGATGATATTGTGATGCCAAAAGGCAGGCTCATCTGCCCGGAATGCTTGAAAAAGTTATCCATTTTAAAAGGCCCTGTCTGCAAAAAGTGCGGCAAGGAAGTGATCAGTGGAACCATAGAATACTGTTTTGATTGTGTCAGACATAAGCGCTCCTTTGATTATGGCCTGGCTCTTCTTAATTACGATGAAACAGCCAGGAAGTCCATGTCTAAGATAAAATATAAGAACAGACGGGAGTATCTGGATTTTTATGGGGAAGCCATAGCGTTTCGTTACGAGAAGCAGATACGCCGAATGAATGCAGACGTGTTGGTTCCTGTACCGGTTCATCCTTTAAGGAAAAGAGAGCGTGGATTTAATCAGGCGGAGGTTTTGGCAGATAAGGTGGGACAGGCTTTATCCATTCCCGTTTCTGCCAATATGCTCATAAGAAATAAAAATACCATGCCTCAAAAGGGGCTAGATCCCAGAGAGAGGCTTAAAAATCTAGAGGCAGCATTTGCCCCAGGGGTGAGGGAGAATGGAGTGGAGGGAGTCATACTTACAGATGATATTTACACCACTGGAAGTACCATGGAAGCTTGCGCCAGAGCCCTGAAAAAGACAGGAATAAAGAGGATATATTTCCTGACAATTTGTATTGGACGAGGTCAATAGAATGTTGTATTATGATAAGATAAATGAAACTCAGGAGGAATGCGTATGATCATTAGAACTGCCAAAGAAGAGGATATGCCGGAATTACTAGATATTTACAACTACGAGGTAGAGCATGGATTTGCCACCTTTGATTTGACACCTAAAACCATGGAGGAGAGAATGGTTTGGTTTCACGATCATAATGTAGGAAACCATCCTCTCATTGTAGCAGAGGAAGATAATCGGGCTGTGGGTTATGCAAGTCTTTCTTCCTACCGGCCAAAGGAAGCTTATAAAACTACAGTGGAGCTTTCTATTTATGTAAGCAAAGATTACCGCCGCAAAGGAATTGCAGGAAAATTAGCGGCTGATATTATAGAACTTGCAAGAAACAATGACGATGTGCATACCGTTATTTCCGTGATTACGGGAGGAAATGAGGCCAGCATTCTTTTGCATGAGAATCTAGGCTTTGTTTACTGCGGAACCATGAAAGAAATGGGCATGAAGTTTGGAAAAATGCTTGATATTATAAATTACCAGCTTATGGTATAGGAAGGAAGTAACTGATATGAGTCATAAGGATGGATTTTATACCTCCGGCCAGTTCGCCAAAAAAGCAAATGTAACCATACGTACCATCCGCTATTATGACAAGCAGGGACTTTTAAAGCCGGCAGCAGTCAGTGAAGGCGGATACCGCCTTTATACGGATTCTGATTTTGCCAAGCTGCAAAAGATTCTTTCCTTAAAATACCTTGGCTTTTCTTTGGATGAGATTCGTTCCATTACGATTAATGATGATGACAATGATTACGTGGACGAATCTCTGCGCCTTCAGCTCAATCTGGTGAGAAAACGAATTGAACACTTAAAGCTGGTGGAGCAGACTCTTACGGAGACTTCCAGACTGGTGATGGATAACCAGGCCGTTGATTGGAACAAAATTCTTCACCTCATACATATTACTAATATGGAAAAGACACTTGTGGAACAGTATAAAGATGCCGCTAATATTAATATACGAATCGGACTCCACAAGAAATATGCAATAAATCCCATTAGTTGGTTCCAGTGGCTGTATGGACTGATAGAACCCATAGCAGGAAAAGAGGTCTTAGAGCTTGGTTGTGGCAATGGAGAACTTTGGCTGACCAACCAGAGCCAAATACCAAAGGATACAAAAATCTGTCTTTCTGACGTATCAAAAGGAATGATCCGTGATGTAGAAGATAATCTAAAACATGTAATTGGAAACTTTTCTTTTGAAGTTTTTGACTGCAGACAGATACCAAAGCCATCGGAGACCTACGACCTTGTAATGGCAAATCATGTGCTGTTTTACTTATCAAGTCTTGATGCGGCCTTTCGCCAGGTACAGCGCGTGTTAAAGCAAGACGGAATGTTTTGCTGCAGCACCTATGGTGCAGGACATATGAAAGAAATCAGCCAGCTAGTAAAGGAGTTTGACTCCAGGATCACTCTTTCCGAAGTAAATCTTTATGATGTGTTCGGACTTGAAAATGGAGAAGAGCGGCTATCACCTTATTTTAGTTCCATTAAAAAAATCGAGTTTGAAGATCATCTGGAAGTAAGAGATGCAGGTGCATTGATGGAATATATCCTTTCCTGCCATGGCAACCAGCAGGAGTTTTTAAGTGACCGATACGGGGAGTTTCGGGATTTTTTAGAGGGTAAAATGAAACAGAAAGGCTACATTCATATCACCAAGCAAGCCGGTGTTTTTCTCTGTATGAAATAATTATAGAAGAAAACGCTTGACAGTGACCTTACGTCACCCTGTATGATAGGGTTATGAAATAATATGGAGGAATTGTAAAAATGAAGGGAATTATTCTTGCCGGGGGTTCCGGCACCAGACTTTACCCGCTGACTATGGTAACATCAAAGCAGCTTCTGCCTATTTATGACAAGCCTATGATTTATTATCCATTGTCCGTGCTCATGAACGCAGGGATTCGTGATATCTTAATCATCTCTACCCCAGATGATACTCCAAGGTTTGAAGCTCTTTTGGGAGACGGTGCTCAGTTTGGCATTCAGTTATCCTATGCAGTACAGCCATCACCAGACGGTCTTGCGCAGGCATTTATTATCGGTGAGGAATTTATCGGAGATGACAGCGTTGCCATGATCCTGGGTGACAATATCTTTGCAGGCCATGGTCTGACCAAGCGTTTATTAAATGCTTCCAATAAAAAAGAGGGAGCTACCGTATTTGGTTATTACGTGGATGATCCAGAGCGTTTTGGTATCGTAGAATTTAATTCCGATGGCAAAGCGGTTTCCATTGAAGAAAAGCCAGCAAAGCCAAAGAGCAACTACTGTGTAACAGGACTTTATTTCTATGATAATAAAGTTGTAGAATATGCAAAAAACTTAAAGCCTTCCCCAAGGGGTGAGCTTGAGATTACGGATTTAAACCGTATATATCTAGAAGACGGTCAGCTTGATGTGGAATTACTCGGTCAGGGATTTACCTGGTTGGATACCGGAACTCACGAATCCTTAGTAGATGCCACTGATTTTGTCCGTACTATGGAGACACATCAGCATAGAAAGATCGCATGTCTGGAAGAAATCGCATATTTAAATCACTGGATCACAAAAGATCAGTTGATGAAGAGCATCGAGCCATTAAAGAAAAATCAGTACGGACAATACTTATTAGACGTACTTGCCGGGAAATATATTGATAAACTATAAATCAAGTGAATGTAAGGAGAAAACATCCATGAAAATCATCGTTACAGGCGGAGCTGGATTCATCGGCGGAAATTTTGTACACCATATGGTAGAGAAATACCCAGATTACCAGATTATCAATTTAGATCTTTTAACATACGCAGGAAATCTTGAAACATTAAAACCTGTAGAGGATAAGCCAAATTATAAATTTGTCAAAGGTGACATTGCAGACAGAGAATTTGTATTTGGATTATTTGAGGAAGAAAAACCAGATGTGGTAGTTAACTTTGCGGCTGAAAGCCATGTAGACCGTTCGATTACTGACCCAGAATCATTTGTAAGAACCAATGTAATGGGAACAACAACCTTACTGGATGCTTGCCGTACTTACGGAATCAAGCGTTATCATCAGGTTTCCACCGATGAAGTATACGGCGACCTTCCATTAGACCGCCCTGACTTATTCTTTACAGAGGAAACACCTCTTCACACTTCAAGCCCATACTCCTCTTCAAAGGCAAGTGCTGATTTATTTGTGTTAGCATACCAGAGAACCTTTGGACTTCCTGTGACTATTTCCAGATGCTCCAATAACTACGGACCATACCATTTCCCAGAGAAGCTGATTCCATTGATTATCAGCCGTGCTCTTGCAGGGGAAGAACTTCCTGTATATGGAACCGGAGAGAATGTAAGAGACTGGCTTCACGTATCCGATCACTGCGAGGCCATTGATTTAATCATTCACAAAGGAAAAGAAGGAGAAGTCTACAACGTAGGCGGACACAATGAGCGCACGAATCTGGAAGTAGTAAAGACCATTTTAGAAGCTCTTGATAAACCAGAAAGCCTGATTAAATATGTAAAAGACCGCCCAGGTCATGACAGACGTTATGCTATTGATCCAAAGAAGTTAGAAACAGAGCTTGGCTGGAAACCTAAATACAACTTTGATACTGGCATCCGTCAGACCATTCAGTGGTATCTGGATAATGAAGACTGGTGGAAGCATATTATTAATGGTGAGTATCAGAATTACTTCGATAATATGTACGGAAACCGTTTATAAAATCCATTTGTGAAATGAGGCATTTATGAAAGTATTAGTAACTGGCGTAAAAGGCCAGCTTGGATTTGACGTTGTAAACGAATTAGAAAAGCGGGGACATGAAGCCGTAGGTGTTGACATTGAAGAGATGGACATCACCAATGAGGAAAGTGTAAACCGTGTCATAAAAGAGTCCGCCCCTGATGCAGTAATCCACTGTGCCGCTTATACTGCTGTAGATGCAGCAGAAGACAATGAGGAACTTTGCAGAAATGTAAATGCCACTGGAACTGGATACATTGCCAGAGTATGCAAGGACTTAGACATCAAGATGATGTACATCAGTACGGATTATGTTTTTAACGGTCAGGGAACCCGCCCCTGGGAACCAGATGACAAAAGAGAGCCGTTAAATGTCTATGGACAGACAAAGTATGAGGGCGAGCTTGCAATGGAAGAAATTCTTGAAAAATACTTTACCGTGCGCATTGCCTGGGTATTTGGAGTGAATGGAAAGAATTTTATAAAGACCATGTTAAACCTTGGAAAGACAAGAGATAAGCTTACAGTAGTTGCCGACCAGATTGGTTCTCCTACCTATACTTATGACCTTGCCAGACTTTTGGTAGATATGATTGAGACAGACCGGTACGGCCGCTATCATGCAACCAATGAGGGACAGTGCACCTGGTATGACTTTGCTTGTGAGATCTTTAAGCAGGCTGGTATGAATGTCACAGTGGAACCTGTAGGATCGGATCAGTTCCCGGTCAAGGCAAAACGCCCAATGAACAGCCGGATGAACCGGGATAAGCTTGAGGAGAACGGTTTTGTACGTCTTCCTAGCTGGCAGGATGCCCTTGCAAGATATCTGACAGAGATCGAGTATTAATTAGCAACACGGGAAACTTTCTACTTGCTTTTTAAAGTTTCCCGTGTTATACTGTCAAGACGTTATAATTTAATCGGTTTCAATAAAAAAAGATTGACGAATCCTGCCTCTATGTGTTATAGTGATTGGGCGAATGGAAGAGCTTAGGTCTTTTTTTTATGCTCAAAAATGATTACAGCAGATAAAAAGAGACTGAAACACAACAACGAAAATTTAAGTGGAGGTGGAAGTCGTGCGCACAAAAATCACACTGGCATGTACTGAATGCAAACAGCGTAATTACAATATGACCAAGGATAAGAAGACTCATCCGGACAGAATGGAAACAAAGAAATATTGTAAATTCTGTAAGAGCCATACAATGCACAAGGAAACAAAGTAATCAGTTTGTAAAGGATGTGAAATTATGGGAGATACAGTGAACAACGAGGGCGCTCAGAAAAGAAGCTTTTTTAAAGGTTTAAAGGCTGAGTTTACAAAAATCGTTTGGCCTGACAAAGATACCGTAACGAAACAGACGATCGCTGTAGTATCAGCATCGATTGCTTTAGGACTGATTATTGCGATTATTGATCTGATCATCAAGTTTGGTCTAAGTTTTATCTTATAATTCGTAAGGGTTAAGGTGAGTTTATGTCAGAAGCAAATTGGTATGTAGTCCATACCTATTCAGGTTATGAGAACAAAGTAAAAGTCGATATTGAAAAAACAATCGAAAACAGAAACTTACAGGATCAGATCCTGGAAGTGTCGGTTCCTCTCGAAGCAGTCATTGAAATTAAAAATGGCGTGGAAAAGAAGGCCGATAAAAAGATGTTTCCCGGCTATGTACTGATTCACATGTTCATGAATGATGATACATGGTATGTGGTACGTAATACCCGTGGAGTGACAGGCTTTGTTGGTCCTGGATCAAAACCAGTTCCTCTGACAGAAGATGAGATGGAGAAACTTGGATTCAGAAACGAAGAGGTCATTATCGGCTTTGAAGTGGGAGATACCGTAGTGGTAACTTCCGGTGCATGGAAGGATACTGTTGGTGCCATCAAGTCCATCAACGAAGGTAAGAAAACCATCACCATTAATGTTGAGATGTTTGGCCGGGAAACCCCGGTAGAACTGAATTTCAGCGAAATTAAGAAGATGTAACAAGTAAAAGCGGCTTATACAGTTGTATAGGCTCGTGGGAGGGAATTCCCCGACAATACCACATTTATTTAGGAGGTGCCTAATTATGGCAAAGAAAGTAACAGGATATATCAAATTGCAGATTCCAGCAGGAAAAGCTACACCAGCTCCTCCTGTAGGTCCAGCTCTTGGACAGCATGGTGTAAACATTGTACAGTTTACAAAGGAATTTAACGCAAGAACAGCTGATCAGGGTGATTTAATCATTCCAGTCGTTATCACTGTTTATGCTGACAGAAGCTTTAGCTTCATTACAAAGACTCCACCAGCTGCTGTTTTATTAAAGAAAGCTTGTAAGCTTAAATCCGGATCAGCTGTTCCGAATAAAACAAAGGTAGCTACCATATCCAAAGCTGAAATACAGAAGATTGCTGAACTTAAGATGCCTGATTTAAATGCTGCATCTGTGGAAGCAGCTATGAGCATGATCTCTGGTACCGCAAGAAGTATGGGTATCACCGTTGAAGAGGCTTAATTTTTTGAACTAGTCAAAAAATTAGCTGTTCGGCAGGCCCTGTGGCAAGCCGAACTTCCTTTGTTGCAATCATCGAAGTTTTGAAAACGTGGGAGGGAAAATCCCCGACAATACCACTAGGAGGTTATTTAGAATGAAAAAAGGAAAAAGATACGTAGAAGCAGCTAAGACAGTAGATCGTTCTGTTCTCTACGATGCACCAGTAGCAATCTCTTTAGTTAAGCAGAATGCAAGTGCAAAATTTAATGAAACTATTGAAGCTCATATCAGAACCGGTTGTGACGGACGTCACGCTGACCAGCAGATCCGTGGTGCCGTAGTACTTCCTCACGGTACAGGAAAAACTGTTCGTATCTTAGTTTTCGCTAAGGGACCTAAGGCTGACGAAGCTTTAGCAGCAGGCGCAGACCATGTTGGAGCTGAGGATTTAATTCCAAGAATCCAGAACGAAGGTTGGTTAGATTTTGATGTAGTTGTTGCTACTCCAGACATGATGGGTGTAGTTGGTCGTTTAGGACGTGTCCTTGGACCTAAAGGCTTAATGCCAAACCCTAAAGCTGGTACTGTTACTATGGACGTAACAAAAGCAATTAATGATATCAAAGCTGGTAAGGTTGAGTACAGACTTGATAAAACTAATATTA
This sequence comes from uncultured Eubacteriales bacterium, assembly GCA_963528005.1. Classification (GTDB taxonomy): domain Bacteria; phylum Bacillota; class Clostridia; order Lachnospirales; family Lachnospiraceae; genus Lacrimispora. Next base: position 4,143 of record CAURSM010000024.1, on the reverse strand, counting down.
TCCACGTGCCAGTTGGAAAAGCTTCTTTTACAGAAGAACAGTTAGCGGACAACTTCCAGACGCTTGTTGATGCAATCGTTAAAGCAAAACCAAGTACAGTTAAAGGTGCTTACTTAAAGAGCGTGACTCTGGCTTCCACAATGGGACCTGGCGTTAAGCTTAACGTAGCAAAGTTAATGAACTAATTTTGTTTTGTGGTTGACATTAATTATAGATAATGTTATACTAACTTAGTATTGACTGCCGAAGATAGCAGGTGCCGTAAGGCATAAGTTGTGAACGCCTGCCGAGGAACATACAAGAATCATTTTTTATAAATGAATTGTAGACCTCTCTGTCCTTTTGGCGGAGAGGTTTTTCTTTGCGGTTTATACAAGCGGGCGATGCGGACAACCGTAGGGCTCAGACTATACAGGAGGTAAACCATAATGGCAAAAGTTGAATTAAAGCAACCAATCGTAAGCGAGATCAAAGAATTACTGGATGGCGCTGAAACTGCAGTTGTAGTAGACTACCGCGGTATCACCGTTTCACAGGATACAGAGCTTCGTAAGAAATTAAGAGAAGCTGGTGTTACTTATAAAGTATATAAGAACACTATGATCCGTTTTGCAGCAAAGGGTACAGCTTTTGAAGCACTGGACCCAAGTCTTGAAGGACCTACAGCAATCGCTGTATCCAAGACAGACGCAACAGCTCCTGCAAGAATTCTTGCTGAGTTTGCTAAAACAGCTCCAGCATTAGAAATCAAGGGCGGTGTTGTTGAAGGCATTTATTATGATGCAAAAGGTATGGAGAAGATTTCCAGCATTCCTTCCAGAGAGATTCTTCTTGGAAAGTTACTTGGAAGCATTCAGTCTCCTATCACAAACTTTGCTCGTGTTCTCAAGCAGATTGCAGAAGGACAGAGCGCAGAGGCATAATTTTCTTAATGAAAGCAAGCGAAGCGCAGTTTGAATTTAGAAAATTAGCCGTTCGATGAGCCAAAGGCGAATCGAACTTCAATCAAAAACACTCATATTAAATACGGAGGTATATTATCATGGCAAAGTTAACAACAGTTGAATTTATCGAAGCAATCAAAGAATTATCTGTATTAGAATTAAACGAATTAGTAAAAGCATGTGAGGAAGAATTCGGTGTTTCTGCAGCAGCAGGCGTAGTAGTTGCAGCAGCAGGCGGCGCAGCAGAAGCTGAAGAGAAGACAGAATTCGACGTAGAATTAACAGAGGTTGGTCCTAACAAGGTTAAGGTTATCAAAGTTGTTCGTGAAGCTACTGGCTTAGGCTTAAAAGAAGCTAAAGACGTAGTTGATGGAGCTCCTAAGGTATTAAAGGCTGGCGCTTCTAAGGAAGAGGCTGAGCAGGTTAAGGCTGCATTAGAAGCAGAAGGCGCTAAAGTTACATTAAAGTAATTATAGACCAATTATCAAGGTCCCATCCTTTCCAAAGGATGAGGCCTTGTTTTTTTCCCTGTATAAATGTCAGAACAGTCTTGACATTTTTGGAAAAACGGGTTAGAATGTACGTGTATTATCGAATGGAGTTATGATTTCACATATTTTTGTAAGTCATTATTTTCGGATGATGATTTACCAAAATATGTGATTTTTTGTTTCAGGCGATAAATCAAAATTATTTTTTTATTTAATAGGAGGTACACGTAATGAATAACGGTACAGTAAAATGGTTTAATGGTGCTAAGGGTTATGGTTTCATTGTTAATGATGCTACAGGAGAAGAAGTATTCGTACATTTCTCTGGTATCATGTCTGATGGTTACAAGACTTTAGAAGAAGGCCAGAAAGTAACTTACGAAACAACAGAAGGAAACCGCGGTCTGCAGGCAGTTAACGTTTGCATGGCTTAATTAAAGCTTCTGTTTCAAGTGAGCTTTAAGGGTTGTTCCCCCATTTCGATGGAGGAACAACCCTTTTTTAATGCATTTGAGAGGAAACTGAAAATGGCTTCTTCTTACAGATTGGATCAGCCACTTGATTGTCCTGAATTTTAGACACATGCCTTGAAAGGTTTCGGTTTTATTTTCCTGTCATTGCCCATAGATTTAATAATAATGGCAGAAAGCTGGGCTTGTGGATTATGAAAATGAGATGGAAAGTTGCCTTATTTTTGGCTGTTTTTATACTGGATGTTTTATGCATGAAAGCAATGTACGAATCTTATTCAAATACAAAGGATACCCTTTTTCTTCCTGCGGATGCGGGAGGGGAAGCGAAAGAGGATGTGAAAAATCAATTCTCTGGCAGCAGGCAGATTGCGTTGACCTTTGATGACGGCCCCCACTCTGTTTATACCCCACGGCTGCTGGATGGTCTCAGACAGCGGGGAGTTCATGCCACATTCTTTCTTCTTGGAGAAAATGTAGAAGGAAAAGAAGATATTGTGAAACAGATGCAGGAGGATGGACATCTGATTGGCAATCATGGCTATAGTCATGTACAGATGAGCAAGGAAACCGTCAATGCTGCCTGCGAACAAATTGAAAGAAATAACCAACAGATAGAAAAAATCACAGGTGTGAGGCCACAGTATCTTCGCCCACCTTATGGTGCATGGACCAGTGAGTTAGAATGTACCACCAATATGACAGTGGTGCTTTGGAACAAAGACCCGCTGGATTGGAAGACTCAAAGTTCGAAAAAGGTAGTGCGAAATATTATGAAACATATTGAACCAGGAGATGTGATTTTGTTGCATGATGTATATCCGACCTCAGTGGAAGCTGCACTTGAGGTAATAGATGAATTATCCAAACAGGGTTATACGTTTGTGACGGTGGATGAATTGTTAATTGATTGATTGCTCTATAGTAAAAGAGACCTGAAGGTGCCAGGTCTCTTTTTTTATCTATATAATAATTGATTTGCTTAGTTATTATTTTTCAGAGGGTATGTTTTTCGTAGGAATTATCTATTGTTTTTGAAAAAGCTTGTTAAAGCTTCTTTTTTCAGGAGATTTGGCTTCAATCAAGTAATTATATTTATGTCAGTCTGTGAACAGACCAAACAATACCACCTGAGTTATTGCCACCTAAGTTTAAGTTTAAGCTTAGGCCGTCGGCATTGTAAAATAGTCCAACTACATCTCCTGCGGTTAATTCTACTTCTCCACATAGTGTCACGCTTCCGTTCCCTAAAAGTGCTCTTACAGTTAAAAGGGTTAAACTTAAATTTAGTATTGGAAGCAGTCCCGAAATCAAGTCAAGAGTCGAGGGAGAGGTTCTTCTTAATATAAAAGTAGGGTTTTGGCTGCCAATAGATGCAGACAGTGCCGCCACTGTAGAAAAATTAATGGTTGCGCTGAGTGAATATCGCCCTGTGGCGGGAACTGTAAAGTTCCCGGTTGTTGCATTTAGTGCTGCATTTCCATAGTAAGGCGAGCTGACAGTCCATGCGGTAATCTGAGTACTAGCTGAAACCGATAGGGTAGGCTTAAAAGCTGAAAAGCCAGTTGCAATAATGTTGGGCCCGGTAGGTCCAGTTGAACCAGTAGGTCCTGTATCACCGGTAGGGCCGGTAGCGCCAGTGGGCCCTGTAGGACCGGTAGCACCAGTGGGTCCTGTAGGACCGGTAATACCCGTGGGTCCTGTGGCACCGGTAGGTCCAGTTGCGCCAGTGGGTCCTGTAGGGCCGGTTATGCCCGTGGGGCCTGTGTTGCCCGTAGGACCGGTGTCGCCGGTAGGTCCAGTAGCGCCCGTAGGTCCGGTTGTGCCAGAAGGTCCAGTAAATCCGGTAGGTCCAGTATCGCCGGTAGGTCCGGTGTCGCCGGTAGGCCCAGTTGCGCCAGTAGGTCCGGTTGCACCAGTAGGTCCAGTAAGTCCAGTAGGTCCGGTAAATCCGGTAGGTCCAGTATCGCCAGTAGGTCCGGTGTCGCCGGTAGGTCCAGTATCCCCCGTAGGTCCAGTATCACCAGTAGGTCCGGTTGCGCCAGTTGGTCCGGTTGCTCCAGTAGGTCCGGTGTCGCCCGTAGGGCCGGTTGCACCCGTAGGTCCAGTGTCCCCGGTCGGTCCAGTATCGCCAGTAGGTCCAGTATCCCCCGTAGGTCCAGTGTCGCCAGTAGGTCCGGTGTCACCAGTAGGTCCGGTTGCGCCAGTAGGTCCAGTGTCACCAGTAGGTCCGGTATC
>CAURSM010000023.1:0-80330 GCA_963528005.1 uncultured Eubacteriales bacterium | reverse complement strand
CTTATGTATTCTGGATTCATCATGAGGAAGAAAAGGGGATATTCCGATTTGATGGAAGGCGTAATGCCCGTCGTTTTATTGAACTATGCAAGAAACATGGTATGTTTGTAATCCTACGGATTGGACCCTTTAACCATGGAGAGGTTCGCAATGGGGGATTTCCAGACTGGTTGTATGGAATGGATTGTGAGCTAAGAAGCCTTGATGAAACGTATTTATTCTATGTGCGTCGTTTGTTTAATAAGATGGGGAAACAGTTTGACGGGTTATATTATAAAGAGGGAGGGCCAATCATTGCAGCCCAGATTGATAACGAATACCAGCATTCTGCAGCGGGGTGGGAGATAACCACGGGAGTTTCTGAGGAATGGATTTCCACAGGAGCGGACGGAAACAATTACATGTTAAAGATAAAGGAAATGGCAAAGGAGGCTGGAATCGACGTCCCATTCTATACCTGCACGGGTTGGGGAGGTGCGGCAACTCCTACTAAAGAAATGCTTCCTCTTTGGGGAGGATATGCGTTCTGGCCCTGGATTTTTTATTCCCATAAAGGCGAGCACCCCGTAACTCCAGAATATATCTATCGGGATTTTCATAATAATGAAGTTCCAAAGACATATAACTTTGAACCCTTTTACCAGCCGGAATCCATGCCCTACGCCTGTTGTGAGATGGGAGGCGGTATGATGTGTAGTTATAATTACCGTTTTGCCCTCCCATTTGAAAGTGTAGATGCTATGGCAAATGTAAAACTGGCTTCAGGCTGTAACCTTCTGGGTTACTATATGTTTAAGGGTGGCACGAACCCTAAGGGTCAGAAGACCCCCTTTTTAAATGAAAGCCAGGTATCTAAGCTGTCTTATGATTATCAGGCACCCATAGGAGAATACGGACAGAAGCGGCCTTCCTATGACAGACTAAAACGGATCCATTTATTTGTTAGGGAATGGGGAGAAAAACTATGTCGCATGAAGACCTTTTTATCCAATCAAGGGGAAAACATTGATCCGTCAGACGTGGAAACCCTGCGTTTTGCAGTTCGGTATGATGGGACAAGCGGTTTTGTCTTTCTTAATAATTATCAGGACCATGTTCCGTTAAAGGAGAAAAAAGGCTGTACCATCTCCATTCAGATGAAGGAAGAAGAGATAAAGATTTCAGATATATCCTTAGCGGCTGGGGAAAATGCGATACTTCCACTTGGAATGGATATGGAAGGAATTCAATTGAAATACGCAACCGTACAGCCACTAACCATAGTGAGAGAGGAAGGCGATATCACTTATTTCTTCTTTTCACCGGAAGGGTTAGCGCCTCGCTATGTTTTTGATGCAGAAACTGTAAAAGGAGTGGAAGGAGAGTACAGGCAGGAGGAAAAGGATAAAACCATAGAGATATATCCAAAGCAAAATGAAATTGATGATTTTATTATAAAAGGAATCGAATCAAAAATCAGAGTTGTTACTCTGACGGCAAAAGAGAGCTTGAACTTTTATAAGATCAAGTTAGCAAAAAGGCAATTTGCAGTTTTGACAGCAGGAACGCTTCTACAGGAAGAAAAAACACTGCGTATCGAATCAGAAAGAGAAACAGAACCCATTTTTTTCTGGCCGGAATTGAAATTGGAATCGAATCAGGATAAAGATCAGGATCAGGTTAAGACTTCTCTGGCTATGGGAATATTCAAAGGGTTTCTTCTTGTCAGAAAGAAAAAAGAGTTAGCTGTGGAAGTTAGGCAGATTGGACCCACCCGCTATACCATAAAAGTACCGGAACATTATATGGAGGGAATCAAAGAGTTGATTCTGGCAATCCAGTATAGAGGAGATATTGCCCACCTCTTCATCGATGGAGATATGATAGCCGATAATTTCTACAATGGGCAGCAGTGGGAAACGGGACTGAGGCTGTTTGAAAAGCGTCTGACAGGTGAAACAATCACTCTTCTAATCACTCCTTTAAAGGAAGGAAGCAACATTAATGTAGAATCTACAATGGCAGGAAGAAAAGAAGAAGTGAATAAAATGGTTGCCAGTGTTGAGAGAATCTTCTTAAAACCTGTGTATGAATACAAGTTAGAAGTACATCATTAAATCAATGAAAGGCAGCGTTTTTGTGCAACCGTTCAAGAAACAACTCCACTGCTTTTGGCAAATTATTTTCATGAACGAGATAGGAGAAATACCTGTAATATTGATTTTTTAACGGAATGATTTTAACTTCTTTATGTTTCACTGACTCCTCGACCACTAAAGAAGAGATGAAACTAATTCCCATATTATTTTTAACTGCTTCTTTAATCGCATAGTTACTTCCTAACGTGATTAAGTTTTTAGGAGATATTCCGTAGCTGTTTAAAAATATATTTAAATTTTCGCCAGTACCAGAGCCTTTTTCCCGGTGGATCCAGGTCTGATTTGACAAGAAGGTTTTTAGTTCGGCTCCTTTTTCGTATTGAAAAGAAACTGGAGCCACTATGACCATGGAATCCTTATAAAAATTATGGTAGATATAATTCTCTACTGGTACAGTGCCTTCGATTAAAGCAATATCAATATCACGATTTTTAAATTTCTCATAGATATGCTCTGTATTTTCAATTGTCATATCCAGCTTAATATTAGGATATGATTTCATAAACTCACTTAATATAGAAGGAAGTAGAAATTCTCCAATGGTCATACTGGCACCGATTCTCAATGTCCCACAAGGAGATTGGTCCGATTGTAAAAGTTCTTCTTTTGTTTCCTCCAAAACAGATAAGATCTGTTTCGCACGTTTATATAGTAAATCCCCCTGAGCCGTGATAAATATGTTCCTTTGCTTATTGGAACGTTCAATCAGCCGGGTGTGAAAATAATGTTCCAAGTTAGAGATATGAAGGCTTACGCTTGGTTGGGATATGTTAATTGCAACAGCGGCTTTTGTAAAGCTTTTTTTATCTACAACAGCAATGAACGTTTTTAATTCTTCGATCAAATGGAATACCTCGTATTTTCTATTTTATAATACATAAAGCATTAGAAAAATTAATGGGTGTAATAAAAAATAAGTATTATACTTATTGGTTTAAACACAGTATACTATATCCAAGAATATGATGCAATAAGCATAAGGAGTGGCGGATGGAGAAATCATTAGACGAAATATTATTGGGTGAAATTGATGGGTTTCGAGAACTAGGACATAAATTTTTATCTGGCGAAGTAAGTAAAATGGATTTTAAGGGAGCATCCGGTGGCATGGGGGTATATGCTCATAGAAACGGCAAAGAATTAATGATTCGTTTTAGAATCCCATCCGGCATCGCTCGGTTAGAAGCACTTCAGTTTATTTATGACTATGCAACAAAATATGGTGCGGAAAATATACATCTTACAACACGTCAGGCAATTCAGCTTCATGGAATCGATATAGATCAAGTCTGCGAGGTGATGGAAGCTGGTATTAAGCAAGGGGTATATACAAGAGGTTCCGGCGGTAACTTCCCAAGAAACATTGCTCTTTCTCCCTTATCAGGTGTGGAAAAAGATGAGGTATTTGATGTTTCTCCCTATGCACTGGCAGTGGGAGATTATTTCTTGCAAAAGATTTATACATATAAGCTTCCAAGGAAATTAAAAGTGTCATTTTCTAATAATGCAGAAGATGCGTCTCATGCAGGGGCAGTTGATCTTGGATTTCTTGCGGTAGAGGAAAATGGTAAGAGATATTTCAAGGTTTATGTAGCAGGAGGACTTGGAAGAAATTCAAAGCTAGGATTAGAATTCCCCGGGCTGATTGAACTGGAAGATGTGTTATATCATGTAGAAGCGGCTACACAGATATTTATCAGTGAAGGGGATTACCAAAATAAAAGCAAAGCTCGTATGAGATATATCGTTGATCGAATGGGAGCAGAAGAATTTATGAAATGTTACAAAGAACATCTTGAAAAGGTAAAAGAAAGCCAAGTGCTGAAACTTTCTATTGATGAGAAGGAATATAACAAGGCGGGTTCAAAGACAGAAGTTAAAAGCAGCCGTTTGTATGAGCAAAAGCAAGATGGATTATATAGTGTCTATGCTCATCCGGTTGGGGGACAGTTATCCTTAAGTGATTTAAAGCTTATCATGGATCAGGTAAGGGAGATTCCAGAAGCGGAGATAAGACTTGCCATGAGCGAGGGCTTCTATGTAAGAAATCTAGATGGGCAGGAAGCTGAAAAAATCCTGGAACTTACCAAGCACATAGGTGGAGATAGCAGACTGGAGCGGTCCGTTGCCTGCATTGGTGTGCCCACCTGCCAGATTGGGATACTTGAAAGTCAGGAAACATTAAAAGAGGTAATCGCTTATTTTAAAGAGAAGAATTATACAGAGGATGTATTACCTCAAATCCATATCTCAGGTTGTTCCAATTCCTGTAGTGCCCATGAAATTGGTGAAATCGGTTTCTGTGGTAAGAAGTTGAACGTACAGGGAGAAGTAAAAGATGCCTTTGAATTGCATTTAGGAGGAAGACTTGGCGTTGGAAATGCAAAGCTTGCTGATTACTGCGGAGATATCTTAAGAGAGAGCCTGCCAGAGTTTTTATATGAGCTTGCGTCAGAGCTTTCAAAGGCAAAGAAAGAATTGAATGAATATGTAGAAGAGAATCAACCACAGCTAGAGAATATTTTGGATCATTATATGATAAAGTAAGGAGGTAGTGCTTCTGACAAGGAATCAACTTTGATTTTATGTCAGGAGCACGCCTCTTTTCTTTTAGACATTTGGTGGTGAAAAAGAATTAAATGTTGATAATTATAGAACTAAGATTATAATGAGATTATAACAAATAAAAAGGGGTGACTTATTATGAAATTGCTAGCATATAACGTCCGAACAGACGAAAAAATGTTATTCCAAAAGTTTGCCAAAGAATACGGGGTGGAACTCCATACATTGCCATACAGTCCCACATTAGAAAATGCAGGAGATACCGAAGGTTGTGACGCTGTCAGCGTGGTCACCTCCGCAATTACAAAAGAAATACTTGAAAAATGGAAAGCAAGTGGTATTCGCTGTGTATCCACCCGTACCATAGGCTTTGATCATATTGATATAGAGGCCGCTAAGAGCTTGGAGATTCCGGTCTCCTCAGTCAATTATACTCCAGCAAGTGTGGCGGAATATACGATAATGCTCATTTTAATGGCGCTGCGCAAAGTAAAGACGATTATGATCCGAGGACTGGGGCAGGATTTCTCACTCACCAATGTGCGGGGACGGGAGCTTCGTACTTGTACCGTGGGTATCATAGGAGCAGGAAGAATCGGAGCGGCTGTAATAGAACGGCTCCATGGATTTGGGTGTAAAATTCTGGTGCATACATTGCATCCGAAAGAAGAACTTGCACCCTTTGTTACCTATGTATCTTTTGACGAACTCCTGCAGAAAAGTGACGTTATTTCACTTCATGCCCCTGCATTATCAGAGACAGAACACCTGATAGGGCAGAAGGAAATTGAGAAGATGAAGGAAGGTGTCGTTCTCATTAATGCCGCCCGCGGTACCCTTATTGATACTCTGTCCTTAATTGAAGGACTTGAATCTGGGAAAATTGGCGCAGCCGCTTTGGATGTTTTAGAGAATGAAAGGAAAATTTTCTATAAAGATTTGAAACATAAAGTAATATCCAATCGCCAGCTTGCTATATTACAGTCTATGCCCAATGTAATCATCACTCCCCACACTGCTTTTTATACCGAAGAAGCGGTGAGTGATATGGTGGAATATTCCATATTAAGCTGTAAAAATGAGTTAGAGGGGAAGGATAACCCCTGACCTCAGCAAGTTTCACAATCAATAATCCCATAAAACTTACCCTTTGGTAAGTATATTACTTGAATGTGCCTACTTGATTAATTGTATGCTTATGTTATGATTGAGAAAAGCCTATAACAGGAGGGAATAAATGATGAAACTGGAAGTGTTTTTTGATTATACGTGTCCATACTGCTATTTAGCTCTTCATGAATTGAATCAATTGTTACCAAATTATCCTGAACTTTCAGTAACATGGAGTCCTTGTGAACTCAATCCTCAGCCGGAGCCCCGGTTTTATGACTGGGAGGAATCTGCTCCGTGGCTTCTTGAATTAAAACCTCGCCTGGAAAGTGCCGGATTAACCATTAATCCCCCGTACCCCACTGGCAATTATACCTATTTGGCAATACAGGGCTTATTATGTCTGGAGGAACAAGGGGCGGATATCAGACGTTATAATGATGCGGTATATAATGCGGTATTTCGCGATGGAAAAGACATTGAAAATCTGGATGTCCTGAGTGACTGTGCTTCTTATGCTGGAGGTGAAGTAAATGCATTCCGGCAGGCATTGGTTTCAGAAACCTATAAGGAACGGCAGTTGGCATTAAGCAAGTACGCTTGGGAAGAAAATCACCTGGATACAGTACCATCGTATAAGTTAGGACAAGCGCAATTGAATGCTGTATACGGAGTCGGTGTTTTAAAAGAGCAGATGATTGAATTTTTAAATGGTGGAGCATACTAAAAAGAGAAATTTACTGTATAATGACTATATTTCGTTTGATAGGATCCCTTTAAGGTAGATAGTACATAAGTAAAAAGTACTACTACTTTGGAGGGATTATTTTATGCGTAAAATCTCCATTTACGGTTATAGCAAAAGAGAATTGGACAATTTCTCCGAAATCTGATATAGTACGCTAAATAAATGTTTTTTCCTACTTTTAGACGGAGGAATAGATTATGAAAGAAATGGCCATAAAATCTGTGAAGCTGCCGGCAGTGGGACAGAGAATTTACCGCTCTGTCTTTGGAGTTTGTTTATGTTTTGCTATTTATTATATTCGTGGAAAAGAAGGGATTCCCTTTTATTCTGCCCTTGCAGTACTACAGTGTATTCAGCCATATAAGGAAAGCAGCACCCAGATGGCAAAGCAAAGGTGTTTCGGTACGTTTATTGGTGCTGCATGGGGACTTCTTTTGCTTCTTATCTTTGACTGGGGAGGAGGAATTTTTAAGGAAAGTGCATTCAGCTACCTAATGATTTCCCTGTTCACCGGAGTGGTTCTGTATACAACTGTTTTGTTGAATAAAAAAGATACCTCTTATTTTTCCTGTGTGGTATTTTTAAGCATTACAGTGATGCATATGGGGGACAGCAGTCCGTTTATATTTGTTATGAATCGTGTGGCAGATACTTTGATAGGCGTGTTCATGGCAATTGTTGTAAACTTCGCACACTTACCCAGAAAAAAGCAGTTGGATGTGTTATATGTTTCGGGGGTAGATGATACTTTGCTTACCAGGGAAGAAACATTAACCCCTTATAGTAAGGTGGAATTAAACCGGCTCCTTGATAATGGGATGAAATTTACCCTTTCTACTGGCAGAACACCGGCAACTTTGATGGAATCAGTCCGCGGAATCAATCTAAAATTACCGGTGATTGTTATGGATGGAGCCGCACTTTACGATACCAATGATAATTCCTATCTTTTGACGTATGACTTATCTTACAATCAGGCTGAAAAAATAATCGATTTGTTAAATGAAAATAATCTTAATTACTTTGCCAATGTAGTAATTGATGATTCACTTATCATTTATTATGAAAAGCTGGATAATCTGGCGGAACAGGGTATTTACCAGAAACTCAGAAAGAATCCTCTACGCAATTACGTAAATAGAAAGCTTCCCAAGTATGAGAAGGTAGTTTATCTCATGGTGATTGATACTACAAGACAGATCAAGACGGCATATGAAAACCTAATGAAACAGGATTGGTCGGGAGAACTGAAAATACGCACCTATGAGTCTCATGATTATCCCGGATTTTCTTATATGAAAATATATCATAAGGATGCAAATCGGGAATACATGCTAAAACGGTTGAAAGCGATGCTGGATATGGAGAAAAGTGTGATTTTGGGAAGTATCCCTGAGCAATGTGATATTCTAATTGAAAATTCATCCAAGAATGATATGGTCAAAAGGTTGAAAAGAGAGTTTGAACCCATTCGTCTGTTTTCCGGGAGATTAAAAGAACGTTAGGGTATTGATAACCGCTTGAGTGAAAGGAAAATATTTTTTAGAGATTTGAAATATTACGATGGTAGAGGCATAATTGATGGTGGAATTTATTAAAAATATGGATTGGGCAGTTTTATATTGGATTCGTGACACGTTTCATTGTCCCGCATTGGATTATATCATGCCTAAGATCACATCACTTGGAGATAAAGGGTTTATTTGGATCCTGACAGCATTCGTTTTTCTGTGTATAAAACGATATAGAAAGTATGGAATTACGCTATTTGTAGGACTTTTAGCAGGAGCTCTTGTTGGAAATTTGTTTCTTAAAAATCTAATAGAACGCTCCAGGCCTAACTGGATTGAACAAACGATTACACTTTTAATAGCAAATCCAACGGATTTTTCATTTCCGTCAGGCCATACCCTTGCATCTGCCATTGCTGCAACAATTCTTACCATGAGCAATAAGAAGTTTGGATATATTGCAATCCCATTGGCTTGCCTGATTGCCTTTTCAAGGCTATATTTATTTGTTCATTTTCCCAGCGATGTTCTAGGGGCAGCTATCATAGGTTCTTTCATAGGAGCATTGGTTTTTATTGGTATAAAACGTTTTAGTCCAAATACAAAAGAATAGAATGAAGGAGAATTATTATGAAAAGACAATATAATAATAAAAAAGTTAAATTAGCCGTAGTTACGATGTTAAGCCTTATTTTAATAACAGGTTGCTCAAGTTCCTCAGGTCCTGACCAAAGCAGTTCAATGAGCAGCAGCAAGGAGTCCACGACTCAGTCTCCTCTTGTTGTTGAAACCGAATCAGAATCATCTACTTCTGACTCAAAGCCTTCTTCAGATACAGAAGCCTCTTCTTTTAAAACATATTTTACTTTACTAGGTACTGGTAAAGAGGATTTTATTAAGACCATGAACGAGGAGCCTAATACAATTGACGAAGGTGGTATGGAATTTGAAAAGGCAGGGATTCGAGTGTGGCTTCATGCGGATACTGGTGCCGTCAGTCAGATTTTCTTTGATTCAAAAGACATTGATTTCAATGGTGCAAAAATCGGTGATAAGATAGAAAAATTTAAGACTGCGTTTGGAGAACCAATCAGCGATAAAAATGGCGACATGCATTTCAAATATAAAACTGGTTTTATATCCGTTAATTATGATACACAGACTGAAGTTACCGGTGCAGTCTACCTCTTAAGTGAAGATTTTTAAGAAGCTCACAGTGTTCTGGTTGTATAGATTGCTTATTTTATGAAAACAGGCTTGACGTTCTGGCTTGTGGCTAAGTATAATTAAAACTATTAAACTTAGAAGGTGTAAAGAGAAGGTGCAGCATGGGAGATTCAATCAATAAGTGTGATTGTCAGGCAATTAATGAGGAATTAGCAGACAAGGTGAAAGCGGAGATGGAAGATGACAACTGTATTTCACTTCTTTCGTCATTCTTTAAATTAATTGGTGATGATACCAGAATTAAAATCATGTACGCATTGTCAAAAAGTGAGTTGTGTGTAAATGACTTGGCAGTGATTTTAAATATGACCAAATCTGCAATTTCTCATCAATTAAAATTGCTCAAGATGTCTGGTCAGGTGAAATCAAGGAAAGACGGGAAATTTGTATACTATACATTAGACGATGAACATGTTTTTGAGATAATAGAGAATGCTTTGATTCATGTAAAGCACCAGAAAAAGTAAAAACAGCGCCTGCTGCGAAAGCACAGGCGCTGTTTCCATTAGGAATTAAGTTTTGTTACATTCAGTGCCCGGAGTGCATTTAAGATGGCGATTACGGAAACACCTACATCTGAGAAGACAGCTTCCCACATGGTTGCCAATCCAAATGCGCTTAAAATCAGGACTCCGATTTTAATAGCCAGGGCAAAGATTATATTTTGCCGTACAATACCAAGTGTCTTTTTCGATATTTTAATAGCAGTTCCAAGTTTTGATGGTTCGTCTGTCATAATTACCACGTCAGCGGCTTCAATCGCAGCATCGGATCCTAAACCACCCATGGCAATCCCAATGTCAGCTCTAGCTAAAACAGGAGCATCGTTAATCCCATCACCTACAAATGCAAGTTTTCCTTTTGCAGATTTATGAGTAAACAATTCTTCTAGCTTATCTACTTTATCTCCTGGTAGTAACTCGGTATAAACTTGATCCATCTGTAGCTCTTTTGCAACTTTTTCTCCAACAGTCTTAGAATCACCAGTGAGCATCACTGTCTGCTTTACGTGAGCTGCCTTTAAAGTCTTGATTGCCAAAGCCGCATCTGGTTTAACTTTATCTGAGATTACGATATATCCGGCATAACTGTTATCAACGGCTACATGAACTACGGTTCCGATTGCAACATCTTCTGAGTAGGAGATATTAAGCCTTGTCATAAGCTTACTGTTTCCAGCAGCCACTACTTTCCCGTCAACAGAAGCAATGATACCGTGACCAGAGATTTCTTCTACATTACTGAGACGGTTTTTGTCAATCTCTTTTCCGTAAGCTCTTTTTAAAGAAAGAGAGATTGGATGATTGGAGTAGCTCTCCGCATAAGCTGTTAGGGCTAATAATTCTTCTTTTGTAATATCCTTAGCATAAATCTCTTGAACATCAAAGACTCCTTGGGTTAAGGTTCCTGTTTTATCAAATACGACTAATTCAGTCTGGGCAAGTGCCTCTAGGTAATTGCTTCCCTTAACAAGAATGCCAGCTTTTGATGCACCACCGATACCACCAAAGAAACTAAGGGGAACGGAGATAACCAAAGCACAGGGACAGGAGACAACCAGGAATGTCAGTGCACGGTATAACCATTGTTCAAAAGAGGCTCCTGGTATCACGAGAGGTGGAATTACTGCAAGCAATAACGCAGATATTACAACAATCGGTGTATACACAGCCGCAAATTTAGTAATGAAGTTTTCAGAATTTGATTTTTTACTGCTGGCATTTTCAACCAGATCTAATATCTTACTTACGGTAGATTCCCCGTATTCTTTTGTCACCTTAATTCTTAAAATACCGTTTATATTCACACAGCCACTTAATACATCACTTCCTACTCCGGCTTCTCTAGGAACGGATTCACCAGTTAATGCGGAAGTGTCAATCATGGAAGTGCCATCGATTACCGTACCGTCCAAAGGAATCTTCTCACCCGCAGCAACCAGTATTGTGTCACCAATTTTTACATCATCAGGGTCCACACGGGTAGTATCTCCTGATTCAATCACCAGATTGGCATAATCAGGACGGATATCCATTAATTCTGAGATCGATCGTCTGGACTGAGATACGGCATAACTTTGAAATAATTCCCCCACCTGATAAAAGAGCATAACAGCTACGGCTTCGGGAAATTCTCGTATGCAAAAGGCCCCGACAGTGGCAACGGTCATTAGAAAGTTTTCATCGAAAACCTTGCCTCGAAGAATATTACGTATGGCTTTCCATACAATATCCCCGCCTATGATAATATAGCTAATGGTAAACATAGCAGGGGAAAACCAGCTAATCTCTGGTTTGATTAAAAAGGCCATCAAGTAAATTATGCTGCCTATTATAATGCGTATCAATCTCTTTTTCATGTTAGGACATCTCCTTTACCAAGTTACCTGCTGTGCAATTTCATTGAGACATCAGGTTCTATTTTTTTGACAGTTTTTTTAACTGATTGTAATGTTTTCTCTGTATCATCATCGTTTAGTTCAAGGGTCATCTTTGTTGTCATGAAATTAACAGAAGCTGATGTAACTCCATCTAAGGAACCTACCGCCCGTTCAATTTTTGCTGCGCAGTTTGCACAGTCAAGTCCTTCTAGTATAAATGTCTGTTTCATAGTGAATCCTCCTATTATTTTTAAATTTTATAGTGTCAAGTGTCCAGATTGCTAACTGAACGATTGAGCAACTGTTCATATGTTTATTATAGTTGAATGAACACTCAATTGTCAAGCGTAATTTTTTTGTTTTTATTTCTATTAGAATCCTCATATTATTCCCATATATTTCTGATAAAATTACTTTTATAAAACTCAATAAAGAACAGGCTATCTTTGCTTTAAGGGTAAGCACTGTTTTTTAGAAGAGAAAAAGGATATGATACAATGAAAGGAAATGCTTAATCATAATAATAAGTATTAAGTAGCAATTTTCTATAAATTATTTTATGATGTAAGAAATCACAGTTGGTTTCAGTAAATCTTTCCTGAGAATGGAATTAAGGAATAATAAATATAAAATGAGGAATTCGATATGAAGAAGAGTAGGACAATCCTTATTGTGGATGATGAAGAAAAAATAGTGGAAGTGCTACAGGCATATTTAGAAAAGGCGGGGTATGATATTCTCTATGCTTATGATGGTGCAAATGCAATGAACCTGTTTCGCAATAATGAGATATCTCTGATTATTTTAGATCTGATGCTTCCGGATATGATGGGAGAGCAGATTTGTCAGATGATTCGTATGCATTCTCGTGTGCCAATTATCATGGTGTCTGCAAAGACAGAAGAGCAGGATTTGATAAAAGGGCTTAAAGTAGGGGCAGACGATTATATATTTAAGCCATTCAGCCCAAGAACGGTAGTTGCAAAGATTGAAGCTGTCTTAAGAAGAGTGGAAAGTGACCAGCTAACAGGCGTTCCTGTTTTCTTTGGCCAGGGAGAGCTGGTAATTGATTTTGAGAACCGAAATGTAAAGATCAGAGGAAGAGAAGCGGGGCTTACCCCTACGGAGTATAAAATTTTCATTACCCTGGCCAAGGCCCCCAATCGGACCTTTACCAGAGAGCAGTTAATCACCTTTGCACTGGATGATAATTTTGACGGTTATGACAGAAGTATTGATACTTATATTAAAAGCATACGAACAAAGATTGAGGACAACCGGAAGAAACCAGTATATATTATTACCGTTCACGGTATGGGGTATAAATTTGCAGGAGCAGAAGTATGAAATTAACACTAAAAAATACCTTAATTGTATCCTATTCTGCCATTGCATTGCTCCTGGTTTTGGGCCTTAGCTTTATACTGAATATAACGGCGGATGATATCTTTGAGCAATACGCAAGGAAACAACAAAGGAATCAAATACAACAGGTTATGGCTGAGATTGATCAGTTGTATAATTCTGAAACCGGAATGTATGATAAAAAGGGGATTGAAATCATTGGCTACGCTGCCTTACAAAATGGCTTGATTATCCATGTTCAGTCAACCAACAAAGAAGTTGACTGGGATGCGAAAGGCCACCGGGCAGAAGAATGTAATATGTTACTTCAGCATGCGGATAATGTTATGCATAGAAAATATCCGAATTTCAATGGCAGTTATTTAGAAGAAACCTATACATTAAAAAACGAAGGCGCAGTTACGGGAACACTAAAGATAGGGTATTATGGACCGTATTCATTAAATGATCAAGAGATTGGATTAATGAAGGATCTAAACAGTTCCCTTTTGATGATTGGTGGTGCCGCTATTTTTCTTGTAATCGTATTAGGATTTTTAATTGCATGGATTGTGACAAAACCCATTACTAGCGTAATTCATCTGGCTCAAAGGATTGCTGGGGGAGAATATGGCGCTCAGGCAATCACCCATTCCCCTGTGGTAGAAACCAATAAATTAGTTCAATCCATTAATGATATGTCAAAGGCATTGGAGATGGAAGAAAAGCAGAAACGGCAGATCACTTCCGATGTGGCCCATGAACTACGCACCCCACTAACCAATCTGCAAAGTCATATGGAGGCCATGATAGATGGTGTATGGGAAGCAACAGGGAGCAGGCTGGAAAGTTGCCATAGTGAGATTTTACGTCTGGTAAGGATTGTAGATCAGCTGAAAGAATTATATGATCTGGAAAATCGAAAACAGGTCCTGGATAAAACTTTATTTGAATTTAAAGAAATGAGTCAAGCTATTTTCCGTGATTTCGAGATCAAGGCAAAGGATAAGGACATCAATCTGCTCTTAATTGTGCCAGACAAATCACCGGTTTATGCCGATTATTATCGTTTAAAGCAGTGCATGGTTAATCTTTTATCCAATGCACTGGCCTACACGCCAGGAGGCGGAACAATTACTGTAGAATATCGGAATGAAGGAAAGCAAATTTATATTATTGTATCGGATAATGGGATCGGCTTTCCAAATGAAGATCTACCCTACCTGTTTGATCGGTTTTACCGTGTTGATAAATCAAGAAGTAAGAAAACTGGAGGAATGGGCATCGGTCTGTCCATTACAAAGGCAATCGTAGAAAATCACCAAGGGAAAATCTATGCAGAAAATGTCCAGGAAAAAGGGGCGATTTTCACCATAATATTACCACTGCAATAAATTGTAATGAAGTTAAAATTGTGATAGGAAAAAGCAGCATCGTCATGAGTCAATGACGGTGCTGCCTTTTCATCCCCATAAAATCCCCATATTTATATGATAGATTAAATAAGTGTCTGCATATTGCCAATGTTAAAAAAGGGAGAGTGTTAACTATGCGCCAACAAGGTGATAGAGAAAGAAGAAACCGTACAAAACAGGATAAGATGGGAAAGCAAAGGTCTGGGACCAGAAGAAGATTTGCCATACAAGCTGTCATCTTTTTGGTAATATTAATCGGTTTAGCTGTGTTTTTGCTGACCTCTGTTTCAAAGAGTAAGGAGCAGAATCCTCAAGCCAATGAGACCACAGATACCATTGAGACTACGGAAACTATAATAGAATCGGAGACAGATAACGTTACGTTAAAAGAAGTGAACGTGGATGGTATTTCCCTTACTGGGCGAAACAAAAAAGAAGCAAAAGAAACATTACTGGATTCCTTTCCTTGGGATTTAAAACTTAAGTATAAAGAACAGTCAATTGCGTTAAATAATCCTCTTCCAGGTATCATTGATCAACTGCTAGAGGAGATCAATTTACAAAAGGAAGGCGGAGAGTATCATCTGAACTTGGCAGATGTACGGGAAAATATAAAACTTCAGGTGAAAGATGCGGCCTCCAAATGGAATCAAAAACCAGTAAATGCTCAGTTGACCAGGCGGGATGCGGAAAATAACAAATGGATTTATTCCGAGGGAGAGAGCGGAATCCAGATTGATGAAGAAAAGACGATTGAAAAAATCATGAGTCTTATTCAACAAAAGAACTTCAAGGCTGAAGTGGATGCCGAGGCACTCAAACAGGCGCCAGACCTAACCGCTGCCCAGGCAAAAGAGAAGTATCAGATCATTGGTACATTTGAAACCGTGGCAACAAATAATGAAAATAGAAATAACAATATTAACCTTGCCATAAATGCACTAGATGGTCTGGTGATATTTCCAGGAGAAGCTTTTTCCTTTAATGAGACCACTGGAAACCGAACCATTGAACGTGGATATAAACCAGCCGGAGCCTATCGCAATGGCGAATTTGTAGAGGAACCAGGTGGAGGAGTTTGTCAGGTTTCGTCCACCTTATATAATGCAATTATACTCTCTGGAATTGCAACAACAGAACGACATCCACACAGTTTTGAACCATCTTATGTAATACCAGGAGAAGACGCAATGGTAAGCTATGATGGTTACAGTGGGCCTGATCTTCGTTTTGTCAATAATACGAAAACCTCCATTGCTATACGCGCTGTGTTTAAGGATAAAAAGATGACCATTTCCATTATTGCAATGCCAATACTGGAGAAGGGAATGACCATATCCATGCGTTCTGAAAAAGTAAAAGAGTATGACCCACCACAGCCTAAATATGAAGAAGATCAAACCTTGCAGCTGGATCAAGAGGTGGTAGTTACACCAGGAGTAAAAGGGTCAACCTGGAAGACTTATTTAATCACATCAAAAGATGGAGTCGTATTAAAAGAAGTGTATTTTCATTCCAGTAATTACAAGGGAAAACCAGGTCTGGTAAAAAGAAACACGACTGGTGTTGTAATACCGAAAGAAACAAAAAAAGCCATATCGGAAACGACAAAGGCGCAAACGATCCAGGAGTCTGAAAGCATCGCAGAAAAACCAACAATCGTGGATCAAGAAGTCGAGTCTGTTAAGGGTCCTGAAGAAACAGAGGCAACAAAAGCACCAGAGGGCAGGGAGCAACCCTTAGGTCCCGGGGTTTAGGCATACATCAGAAAGGAACCAAAATACTACAATGCTAAAAATGATAAAACAACATAAAAAAGCTATTATATTTGTGGCTGTTGCCGCACTGATCGCAGGAATTTACGGTATCTCTACATACAATCAAAAAAACGGTTCTTTGGCGAAACAGGGAAAAGAGGTGCTTTCCCCACAGGCAAAAAAACCAGACATAAATTTGAAAACAGAAAACAAAGCAACTCCATCGGTAGCAGAAGAGGAGGAGAAACCGGAAACCCCACCAGCTCCTGAATATTTAAAAGAGGGCACAGAGCATCCTTTTGTAGCAACCTTACAGGAACGACTGATGGAACTTGGCTTTATGGAAAATGATGAACCAACTTCTTTTTTTGGCCCGGTAACTGCTAGCGCCATAAAGATATACCAAAGACAAAATAATCTGGTTCAGGACGGAGTGGTGGGACCAGAGACCTTGGCAATTCTGCTTTCAGACGAAGCAAAATATTATGCTGTTTCCTTGGGAATATCAGGAGATGACGTGAAACGAATCCAAAACAGACTCTATGAGTTAGGGTATCTCATGAATAAAGAGGAGGTTAATGGGTCGTTTGATAAGATTACTAAAAAAGCAGTGATTAAATTGCAGGAACTAAACCAGTTGTCCATAGACGGAAAAGTAGGCAGACAGACAATGAACCTGCTTTATAGCGAAGAAATCAAACCTAATTTTCTAACTTATGGAGAAAATAATGATGTGGTTCTTTCTGCTCAAAAGAGGTTAAAGGGATTGGGATACCTTACCACCACCCCAGATGGGAATTATGGCAAGGATACGGTGATGGCTGTAAAACAGTTTCAGGCAAGAAATGATTTGGTAGTTGATGGATACCTGGGGCCTTCCACAAGAATAATCCTTGAAAAGGGTGATGCAAGACCAAACGGTCTGGTCTTAGGGGAACAAGGAGAGAGTGTAAAAAGAGTTCAGGAGCTTTTGAATCAATACGGATATTTATCCTCTGGTAATGCTACCGGATATTTTGGAGAAATCACAGAACAGGCAGTGAAAAAATTTCAAAAGGATAATGGCCTCACGGCAGATGGATCAGTAGGCGTGCAGACACTTTCCTATCTATCTGGAGATAAGAATGTCAAAGGAAACGGCAAACCAAGCACAGGCGGCAGTAACGGAGGCAGTGCAGCCAAAGGAAATGTAAAGGCACTCATTGATATTGCCGCTTCTAAAGTGGGATCTAAGTATGTATGGGGTTCCAAAGGACCGAATTCCTTTGATTGTTCCGGATTTGTCTATTGGTGTTTGAATCAGATTGGGGTAAGACAAAGTTATCTCACTTCCAGTGGCTGGAAAAACATGGGTAAATATAAACGTATCTCAAGCTATGGGGATATAAAACCTGGAGATATTGTAGTAGAAAACGGCCATATGGGAATTGCAGCAGAAGGAGGAATGGTGATTGATGCTTCTTCCGGAAATGGAAAGGTAGTTCACCGCAAACGATCCAACTGGTGGAAAAGTAATTTTATCGTAGCCTGGAGAATTTTTGAGTAGATGTAAGTGATTTCGTGAACAAATCGCTCTTTGGCTTGTCTATTTGGTAAAAATCTGATAATATAGTCGTCATCTGTATTTATAACTAAGGAGGTTTCACTATGAATGTAAGATTTCCAGATGGATTCCTTTGGGGCGGAGCAGTTGCTGCGAACCAGTGTGAAGGAGCATATAACGAAGATGGGAAAGGGTTAAGCACCCAGGATGTAACTCCCCAGGGCATCAAAGGTCCTAGAACAATAGAACCTACACCAGATAATATGAAACTGATTGGAATTGATTTTTATCATCGCTATAAAGACGATATTAAGCTATTTGCTGAAATGGGTTTTAAGGTATTTCGTACCTCCATTGCCTGGAGCCGCATATTTCCAAACGGGGATGAAACAGAACCAAATGAAAAGGGACTCCAGTTTTACGACGATCTATTTGATGAGCTGCTTAAATATGGGATTGAACCTCTCGTAACGATCTCTCATTATGAGACTCCATTAAACTTGTCAATCAAATACGATGGCTGGATTAACCGGGACATGATAAGCTTTTATGAGCGCTATGTCAGAACTATTTTTAATCGCTACGGCGAGAAGGTAAAGTATTGGCTGACCTTTAATGAGATTAATTCGGTACTCCATGAACCGTTTTTAAGCGGTGGAATCTATACGGATAAGAGCAAATTAAAGAAACAGGATCTTTATCAGGCCGTTCATCATGAACTGGTTGCAAGTGCTCTGGCAACAAAAATTGGCCATGAATTAATACCTGATAGCAAAATAGGCTGTATGGTTTTAAGCATGCCGATGTATCCCCTGACCTCAAACCCAGACGATGTGATTGCGGCAATGAAATCCGATCATATGAATACATTCTTTGGTGATATGCATGTTAGAGGGCAATATCCTGGATACATGAAGCGATATTTCAAAGAAAATGACATTCAAATTAAGATGGATGAAGGCGACGAAGAGTTGTTGAAGAATCACACGGTGGATTTTGTATCCTTTAGCTATTACATGAGTTCCTGTGAAGCAGCCGACAGGTCCAAGGCACAAGCTGGTGAAGGAAATCTTATGGGCGGCGTGACAAATCCCTATTTAAAACAAAGCGAATGGGGCTGGGCGATTGATCCTCAGGGACTTCGTTATGTGCTCAATCAGTTTTATGACCGTTGGCAGAAACCTCTGTTCATTGTAGAAAATGGATTAGGAGCAGTTGATGAGCTGGTAACAGAACCAGATGGAACGAAAACTGTTCTTGATGATTACCGAATTAATTATTTAAGAGATCATCTGCTACAGGTGAAGGAAGCCATAGAAGATGGTGTACCAGTTATGGGTTACACCAGTTGGGGATGCATTGATTTAGTGAGTGCCTCTACTGCAGAATTAAAGAAACGGTACGGCTTTATCTACGTTGACCGCAACGATGATGGTTCAGGTACTTTAAATCGATATAAGAAAAAATCCTTCGATTGGTATAAAAATGTAATAGCAACCAATGGAGAACATCTGTAAAAGTGTACAAATTGCACGGAATATTATTGGTTAAAATTCCGGTTGTTTTTCTAACACTCCTGTGCTAAGATTGAGATAGTTTACAGGAGTGTTACTATTAAATTAGGCAAGTCTGCATCTGTTTTTTTGGTGCATGCTTGTTTTTTTGTTTTTAAAATATATCTGTAACGTTTATAATTCATTGAAACAGTGGGATTGAGGATACTTTTATGAAAATGGTTATTAAGCAGATATTAAATACAAATGCAGTGATATCGAATGATGAAAATGGACAAGATGTTTTGCTTCTTGGAAGCGGACTTGGTTTTAAAAGCCGTAACGGAGATGTCATCGATCAGGAGCGGGTTGAGAAACAGTTTATTTTAAAAGATAAAAACCATAAAAGTCAGTTTCGAGAAATTTTAGATACCGTACCACAGGAATATATTATGGTGGCGGAGGATGTAATTGATTATGCAGTTCAGGTCTATGATATGACCCTGAATGAAACCATTCATATCTCCTTGGTGGATCATATTTACCATGCGGTTGAAAATTTCAAGCAGGGGTTTGTTGTACCGAATTCGATTCTTCATGATATCATACGATTTTATCCGGATGAATATAAGGTTGGTTTGAAGATGCTTGATTTAATCGAGGCAAAATTTGATTACCGGTTATCCAATGATGAAGCAGGATTTGTGGCCATGCATTTTGTAACGGCACGGCATAATCAAATAAGCGGAAACGCAAAAAAGATGATTGTCATGGTAAGTGAGCTAAACGATTTGATTCTATCTGAGTTGAATTTTCAGGTAAAAGAAGATTCGTTGCCCTATTACCGATATATGACTCATTTGAAATTTTTTGCACAGCGTGTCATGACAAAGTATTATTATAAAGAGCATGGTGGGGCACGTATGTTAGAGGAACTGCTTAGAAATTACCCTGATGAATATCGTTGTAGTCAGAAGGTATGTAAATACATTGAAGATAAGTATCATTACAAGGCAGGTCATGATGAATTGATTTATCTTGCAGTTCATTTGTCACAATTGAAAAATAGTTAGTTTGGCAGTGTTATGATTAAGTTCAGCAAAGCCTGGTTATTCTCTGATGGTAGGGGATAACCAGGCTTTTTTGATAGAAAACAATAGGAGGATAATAGTATGGCAGATTATTCAAAATTAGCCAAAGACATTGTGGAACATGTGGGGGGAGAAGGAAATGTAAATTCCCTGACTCATTGTATTACACGGCTTCGTTTTAAATTAAAGGACGAAAGCAAGGCAGATACAGAAATACTGAAAAATATGCAGGGTGTTATTAAGGTTATGCAGGCAGGCGGCCAGTATCAGGTTGTAATCGGAAGTGATGTGGAAGATGTTTATGACCAGATTTTACTAAACACTTCCATTGGGAAGAAAAATGAGAGTGAATCAGCAGAAGCAGATCATTCGGCATCAGGGAACAAAAAGACCAGTTTTATGGATAAAATGACAGATCTTATTTCCGGTATCTTTATGCCCTTTATGGGAGCATTTGCCGGAGCAGGACTTTTAAAGGGTTTTCTGGTATTATTCACAACTCTGTCCCTGCTTGATAAAACTTCTACCACTTATACCATACTCTATGCTGCTTCAGACGGTATTTTCTATTTCCTGCCTATTTTCCTGGCATATTGTGCAGCACAGAAATTTGGCGCAAAGCCGTTTATTTCAATGGCAATCGCCTGTGCGATGTGTTATCCATCTATGACGGCTCTGTTTGCCGATAAAGAAGTTGCTGTTACATTTTTCTCGATTCCGGTGAAGCTGATCAGTTATCCAAGCTCTGTACTGCCCATTCTTTTAACCGTTTATGCGCAGTCTAAACTGGAAAAAGGGTTGATGAAAGTAATTCCAAAGATTATTCAAAGTATAGTTATTCCGGTAGTTGATTTTGCTATTGTTTTCCCTGTGGCCTTGATTGTGATCGGACCGGTTACAGATATTGTGAGCAGAGGAATAGCGGGAGGAATTCAGGCAATATTTGCTTTCTCTCCAGCAATTGCAGGATTTGCAATGGGTGCTTTATGGCCGGTGTTTATAGTGTTTGGTTTACACTGGGGATTTTTACCTATTATTATGAACAACTATTCCGTATTAGGATATGATTATATCTCACCAGCTACATTTGGCGCTAACTTTGGTATAGCAGCAGCATGTCTGGCAGTATTCTTAAAGACAAGAAATAAAGATATGAAGTTAGTATCCGGTTCTGCTTCCATCTCAGCTCTGATTGGTGGTGTAACCGAGCCGGGTATCTACGGAGTTTTAATGAAAAACCGTAAAATATTCATCGGAATGTGCATTGTTAACGGAATCAGTGGTATTATTGCAGCGGTTGCAGGATGTATCCGTACCGCACAGGTTCCAGTCAACCTTTTGACGATTCCAGCCCTTTTTGCTATGGCGGGTCCATATATTGTTGTTTCAATCACATTTTCTTTTGTAGTAGTATTTTTATTAACTTATTTCTTCATCTATAAAGATGAAGTATAATAAAGAATGGTGAATTTTGACAGCATAAAAAGATAACAGGAGAGTGAAAGATGCTGAATTTTTCAGAATTATACCCATGCAGCAATCAGGCAAGAATGGCCCAGCTGTTAGATGGTATGTGGAAATTCCGGTTTGATCCGGAGGAAAAAGGACTGCAGGAGGGCTGGCAGCATAAGCTGCCACACCCCATCTCCATGCCAGTTCCCGCAAGTTTTTCTGATTTTTTTACCACAAAGGAAGAACGGGATTTCTGCGGAGATTTCTGGTATGAGACAGAAGTATTTGTACCACGAGAATGGGAGAAACAGGAGTTGGAAATCCGTTTCGGTAGCATTACCCACCGCGCAAGTGTTTATTGCAATGGAAGTCTGACAGCAACCCATGAAGGCGGATTTTTACCAGTGGTCGCCAACGTGACAAACTATGTGAAATTTGGCGAAGTCAATACCTTTGTCATAAAAGCCAACAATGAATTAAACGAAGAGAGCCTTCCATGTGGTGCAACGATGGTGCTGAGTGATGGAAGAAAACTGGCCAAGCCTTATTTTGACTTCTTCAATTATTCTGGTATCCAAAGAAGCGTATGGCTTGTATCAAAACCAAAGGAATCCATTGGAGATTTTAGCGTAGAATATGAATTAAATGGAGAAGATGCTGTTGTTAATTATCAGATTGTAACCAATGGAACACATGAAGTTTCGTTTGAATTATATGATGAAGATAAGCAGCCGGTTGCAAAAAGTACAGGTAGTGAGGGAAGTGTAATTGTTCCTAAGGCTCATCTTTGGAACGTAGGGAACGCTTATCTTTATCAAGCGGTCATGCGTATCTGGGACGGAGAAACGTTAATTGATGAGTATTCATCAAAAATCGGTATCCGCACTGTAAAGATAGTAGGAAAAGAAATTCAAATCAACGGCAAAGCAGTTTATTTAAAGGGCTTTGGTAAACATGAAGATTTTGAAGTAATTGGTAGGGGCTTTAACTGGGGTGTTTTAAAGAGAGACTTTGAATGCATGAAGTGGATTGGTGCCAATTGCTTTCGAACCAGTCATTATCCTTATGCGGAAGAGTGGTATCAGTTTGCAGATGAAGAAGGTTTCTTAATCATTGATGAGGTTCCTGCAGTTGGAATGATGAGATCTACAAGAAACTTTGCAGATGCAGGTACAGGTAAATTTACCAGATTTTTTGAAACACCAACTGTGCCTAACCTGTTGAAAGCCCATCTTCAAGCAGTGGAAGAGATGATTGTCAGAGATAAGAACCACCCTTCTGTGATAGCCTGGAGTTTGTTTAATGAGCCGGAAACCACCAGTGAGGAGTCTAAGGATTATTTTACAACGATTTTTGATGCGGCTAGAGCTTTGGACCCTCAAAAGCGCCCTATGACAGGTGCCTTTGAAAAGAACAGTCAGCCGGAACTTTGTAAGTGTTATCAGCTTTGCGATTTTATCTGTTTGAACCGGTATTACGGCTGGTATATCAAGGGAGGTCCGGAGCTTGTTGATGCGAAGGAAGCATTCTTAGTTGAGATGAACAAGTGGAAAGATAAAAACCTGGATATTCCGTTCGTATTCACAGAGTTTGGTACTGACACAATGCCAGCAGAGCATAAACTCCCAAGTATCATGTGGAGCCAGGAGTACCAGAATGAATATCTGGATATGAATTTTGAAATATTTGACCAGTTTGACTTTATACAAGGCGAGCTGGTATGGAACTTTGCTGATTTTCAAACAACAGAAGGTATCATGCGTGTAAATGGAAACAAAAAGGGGATTTTCGACCGGGCAAGACAGCCAAAGAGTGCTGCTTTTGTATTGAAAAACCGTTGGGAATCCATGGACTAAGCATATAAAGGAATGAATATAATGGGATTTTTAGATAATATATTTCATAGTAAAGAAAAAAAAGAATCACACAATCCGGTAGTTAAGAACATCATTTGTGAGCCGAAAACAATGTACAGCCCGTTAAAGGGAACTGTAGTTCCACTTTCCCAGGTGAGTGATCCGGTGTTTGCAGAAGAAGTGATGGGACCAGGTGTTGGCATTGAACCCAAAGAGGGAAAGTTATATGCTCCCGTTGACGGAGAAATTATATCCGTATTTCCTACTGGACATGCAATTGGCATGAAAACAGAGGAGGGGATGGAGGTCTTACTCCATATAGGTATTGATACCGTACAAATGGAAGGTGATGGTTTCCAGGCTTTAGTTAAGCAGGGAGATCATGTAAAGGCAGGGGAGCTGCTGGTAGAATTTGATTGTGGGAAGATTATAGAAAAAGGTTATAAGACAACCACTATGGTTCTGGTACCTAATGCTGCTATACTGGGCACAATGAGTTTGCCTCATCTCGGCGTGGTTGAAGCTCTGGATCCATTATTTAAGTTTCAGTAGCTGCTTTTGAGGGAGTAGACATTTAGGAGCCAAAGGTTTGGCAAGTGAATGATAATTATATGTAATCGTATAATGAATAAATAACGAATTAGTCGTCATATTTGGGGCGGCTGATTCGTTATTTTTTATTACTGTTGATTGGCATACACCAAGCGAAAGGAAAAGGACCCAATTCTGATAATTAATAGAATCGAATTCCTAAAATTTGGCATACTAATTTTAATCTTTATAAATGGAGGTTATTATGACGGAAGCAATTTTAGAGAAGACAGAGGGTCGGGTAAGTTATCATGATTCTGTAGAAGAGATGCTAATCAGAATACGAGATGATGGATTATCCAGTGTATTTTCCAGATACGATGAACAGGAAAAAATCCGATGCAAGTTCTGCCTGCAGGGGTTAAGTTGTCAGTTGTGCACCAACGGTCCTTGTAGAATCAATGAGCAGAAAGGCCCGGAAAAAGGTGTTTGTGGAATCGGGCCAGATGCCATGGCAATGAGAAATCTACTCATGAGAAATATCATGGGAGCAGCTACTTATGCACATCATGCGTATGAAGCATTTCGAACCTTAAAAGAGACAGGAAAAGGCAATACTACATTTCAGATTACAGACGTGGATAAATTAAAATGGATGTGTGAAAAAACTGGTATCGATACCAATCAAAACGTAAACCAGATGGCTACCTGCTTGGCAGAGTTACTAGACCGGGAAATGAAGATAAATCCGGATCATAATAGCGTTATGGTAGAAGCGTTTGCCCCTAAAAAACGTTTGAAGGTATGGAAGGAGCTTAATATCTATCCATCAGGAATTGAACACGAGGTGCAAAACTCCATTGCAAGCTGTTTGACCAACGTAGACGGAGATTATGTGTCTCTGGCAAAAAAGGCGTTGCGATTGGGCTTATCTACCATATACACCGCCCAGATTGGCCTTGAAATGACACAGGATATATTGTTTGGAACACCGAAACCTCATGAGGTGGATGTTGATCTGGGTATCATGGATCCTGATTATGTAAATATAGCATTTAATGGACATCAGCCATGGATCGGGGTTGCTACCTTACAGTTAGCCAAAACAGAGGAATTTCAGAAACTTGCAAGAGAAGCAGGAGCCAAAGGAATTCATATTGTGGGTTCCATTGAGACCGGACAGGAGATGCTTCAGAGATTTGAAGTAGATGATGTTTTCATCGGTCTTATGGGGAACTGGTTAGCCATTGAGCCATTTCTAGCTACAGGTACCGTAGATGCCTTTGTTATGGAAGAGAACTGTTCTCCCCCAGCCATTGATCAATATGCGGAAAAATATCAGGTTGCCCTTGTAAGCGTCAGCACCATCATCGGAGTTCCAGGAGTGGAACATGAGATGCCTTATTATCCCCAGAAGGCAGAGGAAATGGCGGTAAAATGCATTCATGTAGCCATTGAAAACTTTAAGAAAAGACATAATAAAATCAAACCAATGGTACCACATCACAAACAAAAAGCAATTGCAGGATTTTCCACTGAGGCAGTTTTAAATGCAGTTGGGAACGACTTAAATGCTTTAGTTGATGTAATAGCAAAAGGACAGTTAAAAGGAATTGTAGCGCTGGCTAACTGCTCTACTTTAAGAAATGGTCCTCAGGACTGGAATACAGTCAATTTAACAAAACAATTGATTAAAAAAGATATACTAGTCGTTGCAGGTGGCTGTGGAAATCATGGACTGGAAGTTGCAGGAATGTGCAATATGGAAGCAGCAGAACAGGCTGGAGAAGGGCTTAAAGGAATTTGCAAGGCTCTTGGAATCCCTCCCGTATTAAGCTTTGGCACCTGTACAGACACCGGACGAGTTTCCATGCTTGTAACAGCTCTGGCAGATCATCTTAATGTGGATATACCAGATCTTCCTATCGCAGTAACTGCACCAGAATGGATGGAGCAAAAAGCAACCATAGATGGTGTATTTGCTGTAGCATACGGAGCCTACACTCATCTTTCCCCTACCCCTTTTATTACAGGTGCACCAAAACTTGTTAAGCTTCTCACAGAGGATGTGGAAGGACTTACTGGTGGAAAAATTGCTCTGGGAGATGATCCGGTACAGGTGGCAAACGATATAGAAAGCCACATTATGAAGAAGAGACAAAAAATGGGATTGTAAGAATAACAGAGATGGCCGCTTATTTACCTATGTTTACGAAAAACATAATGTAAATGGGCGGCTATTTTTTCTTTCTTCTGCTATGGATATATTGTCCACCTTGCCTTATATATTGTTTTAGGCTATACTGATTTTGACATAACATCATCAAATGAGTAAAGGAAATGAAAATCGCATGGCCGAAGAGATAAAAACTAAAACAGCGATTCCCCGCTATCAGCAGATAGCTGTGGAAGTGGCAGCCCGTATTGCCAATGGAGAATATATGGAGGGAGAGAAGATTTATGCCCGTTCCTCTCTTGCCAGTCAATATAGCGTATCCCCGGAGACTGCCAGAAGGGCGATTTGCATTCTTAGCGATCTTGGAATCGTGACTTCCGAAAAGGGCAATGGGATTATTATTAAATCTCAGAAAAAGGCATCGGAGTACATTCAGCAAAATGGCAAGCGGCAGACCATTGACACCATCAAAGAGAATCTCTTAAAAAGTGTAAGCCGCCAAAAACAGGAAATGGAGACTTTAAATGATTGTTTGAAGGATCTTATTGAGGCTTCGGTACACTTTCGGTCTATGAATCCGTTTATGCCATTTGAAATTAGAATTACCCCAGAATGCGCGTATCTTAATAAGACAGTGACAGAAATACAATTTTGGCAGCGCACCGGTGCAACTGTCATAGGGGTTAGCAGGAACAATACACTTATGAAATCCCCAGGGCCATACGTTGCTCTTTCGGAAAATGACACCATATATTTTGTGACCCAAGATGATACTTTGGACAGGGTGAAAGATTTTTTATATCCCCCCAAATAAGCCCTAACTATAAGGCCTGGAGCAGTTTTGCTTCAGGCTTTTTTCATGTCACGATTTGACAAAGTGACAACTTTCAAATATAATTAAGTTGTTACTTTGTTGAGAAGGAGGCATAAATATGATCCATTTTGAAGGAATTTCAAAACGGTACAAAACAAAACAAGTTCTAAATGAAGTTACTTTTACGATTGAAAGTGGCAGCCTGGTGGCGGTGATTGGTGAGAGTGGTTGTGGAAAAACAACGCTCCTTAAAATGATTAATCGTTTGATTAAACCAACATCTGGTATGATTTACATTGATGATAAGAGCATCAGCAGTATGGATGAAGTGACCTTACGGAGAAGTATTGGTTATGTAATCCAGCAGACAGGATTGTTTCCTCACATGACAGTGAAGGAAAACATTGAACTGATATCAAAGCTTGAAAAGAAGCCTGTTCAGGAGATTGAAAGAAATACAGAAGAATTAATGCAAATGGTAGGACTTGATGGAAAAGAGTTCTTACATCGTTATCCAACCGAACTTAGTGGTGGACAGCAGCAGAGAGTGGGGGTCGCCAGAGCCTTTGCTACGGACCCAGACATTATCCTTATGGATGAACCTTTCTCTGCCTTGGATCCCATGACAAGATCTGACCTTCAAGATGAGCTGGTACAGTTGCATTCTAAATTAAAAAAGACCATTGTTTTCGTGACCCATGATATGGATGAAGCCATTAAAATCGCAGATATGATATGCATTATGAAGGATGGCGACATTCTTCAATACGATACCCCCGAAAATATTTTAAATAATCCAAGTGATGATTTTGTATCCAGCTTCGTTGGAAGAAACAGAATCTGGTCATCACCAGAATATATAAAGGTGTCTGATATTATGATTGAAAATCCAGTCACTGCGTTTCGAGATCTTACTGTGTTAAAATGTATTGATAAGATGCGCCAGAACAAGGTAGACAGTCTTTTGATCGTAGAACGAGGAACCAGGCAATTGGCAGGAATCGTAAAAGCTGGCAGACTACGCGGTGTGGAGGATCGGTCCAGGCCGGCAGAAGAATACATGTATGAGGATTTTCCATCTCTGTTACCAGAGCAAAGCATCCTGGATGCACTAAAAATAGTAACGGAGAACCATGTATCCACGGTTCCTGTGGTGGATGAGCAAAAGCGTCTTATGGGTTTAATTACACGAAGCAGCTTGGTAACGACTTTAAGTCAACAGTACTTTGATTATGAAGGAGGAGAGCTGTAATGAGTTTTTTCAATTATATAGGAAGTAATTATCCGCAGATCCTATCATTATTAATAGAACATTTAAAACTAACCGCCATTTCAGTCGGTTTGGCTATCGTAATTGGAGTCCCTCTTGGTATCTTCGTTTCCTACACGTCGAAAGTAGAAAAAGCTATTTTATCCGTCGCCAATGTAATTCAGGCAATCCCAAGTATGGCACTGTTAGGATTTATGATTCCTCTGTTTGGAATCGGCACCATTCCGGCAATTGTTGCGGTAGTGCTTTATTCCCTGCTTCCTATTATTAAGAATACGTATACGGGAATTGAAAATATCAATCCCCAGACACTGGAAGCCGCTAAGGGAATTGGATTAACTCCGTTTCAAGTACTGACTAAGATACAGATCCCTTTGGCTCTTCCAGTGATTATGGCTGGAGTTCGTATCGCTTCCGTAACAGCGGTAGGGCTGATGACCATGGCGGCATTTATCGGTGCCGGAGGTCTTGGTTATCTTGTTTTTTCCGGTATAAGAACCGTGAATAACAGCCAGATTCTGGCTGGAGCCATACCCGCTTGTTTACTGGCACTTGTGGTGGATTATTTGATCGGGCTGGTTGAGAAGCTGGTAACGCCCATAAACCTTCAAAAGGGAGATGGGGCGTTGAAGAAGAAAAGGCGTACCACACAGAAAGCAGGACTCAGTGTGGCTGCACTTCTTTTGGCCGTAATCTTTGCTTTCACCTCCGCAGGAGGTCGGGCGGAGAGTGCCAGATCTATCTCCATCGGGTCCAAAGACTTTACAGAACAAGAGATCATTGGAAACATGATGGCGGATCTTATTGAGGATCGTACGGATATTGCTGTAAACAGAAGGTTGAATCTTGGGGGAACCCAGGTTTGTTTTGAAGCACTGAAAAATGGGGATATTGATCTCTACATTGAATACAGCGGTACTGCTTATACAGATACGCTAAAACACCCGCCCATCAACGATATGGATCAGGTATATGAGACGGTGAAGACGGAGTTAAAAGAGAAGTATGATATTAACGTATTAAAACAAATGAACTTTAACAACACTTATGTACTTGCGGTAACCCAGGAGACTGCAAAAAAGTATGGATTTGAAACCGTCAGTGATTTAGCAAAGGAAGCTGGTGGATTGACCTCTGGTCTTACTTTTGAATTTACAAACCGGGACGACGGTCTTAGCGGTCTGCAAAAGACGTATCATTTTCAGTTAGGAAAAAACATCACTTTAGACAATGCACCTCGCTATGCTGCCCTTCAAAATGGGACCGTTGATGTCATAGATGCTTATGCAACAGACGGGCTTTTAAAGAAGTTTGGATTAAAATCTCTTGTGGATGATCAGAAATTCTTTCCACCGTATTTTGCAATGCCAATCATTCGAGGAGAGGCCCTCGAAACGTATCCCGAAATCTCAGGGATTTTAGAAGAATTAGGACCTCTGTTAACTGATGATGTCATGAGAGATTTAAATTATAGGGTGGATGAGTTGCAGGAAGCTCCATCTAAGGTTGCCCTTGATTTTTTAAAAGAGCATAAGTTAATCTCTTAATTATACAGCTACAATGGAATAGGACTGAATAAAAAAGGTGGGGGCAAGCCGATTATCGGCTGCCTCCACCTCCGCCTCCGGAGAAACCTCCACCACCAACAGAACTGACACCTCCGGCACTATTCATGCCTGTACTCGGTGATGTGGCGCCGGAAATATGGTTTGTCATAGTCAATAGGTAGATCATGCTATAAGAGTTGCAGCCATACATGCCTGCAAAGGAATCAAAATGAGTAGGATCAAGGGCCTTCATACTCTTTAAAACCTGTTCTCCGATGCCAAACAAGGTGGCGAATACAAGATAATCCCCCCAAAGTTCTCTTGGAGCCGCCTTGTCATCCCTTGGTTTACTCATATCCATCAGATATTTCTGGAAGCCAATTATCTTAACTGCCTGCTCAAAGCCAAAAGAAGTAAGTGAGATAATACCTTTTTGGTTGGTTGCAGCAGCACCTAAACGCATTAATTCTTTTTCACCGTTTTGTTTCACTTCTTCTGCCCATACTGTGAGCTTTTTCTCAAGTTCTTTTGCATGTTTCTCGATGTCAGAGGTCCAAAGAATATGGTTCCCATCTGTAATGTCGGTTAAGATTCTATACAGCGTTTGCTCCACTCCCTGATCAGGTATTTTGTCCGGATTAAAAAGAATGGCTTCTTCTTTCTTTGGTTTCTTAGAATTCCCCTCATTTGCACGTTCTTCCATGCGGATGTATCCTGCCTCCTGCCAACGTATCAAATAAGCTCCCATAAGCTTTTCTTGTGAAATACTCATACGAAGCAGCTTCATCATAGAACAAACAGCAGGAATGTTACCTTCAAAAGGGGCCCACCAGTTGGCGTCTATTTTATGCTTTCCAGGTAATCGCACGGTTGTTCCATCTGCCAGCTTAAATCTGGAGTAGAAGAAGGTGATGAGAGATATGATGATTGCAAGGGTTGCCCCCAAAATGCCTAAGGTGATATACAAACCTAAATTTGAATTTGCATTATCCGCGGATTTTTGAAGCTTTTCAAACGTCATATTGGCTGTGGGGGCGGTGGGAAACAATCCTCTGTCAAAGCGGCAAAGGACATTCACATAATCGTTGTTTCCTAAGGCTTTGGAAGAAAGAACCGTAAGGCTTCCATCACTGCCGTTTCCAACTTCTCCTTTGAAACCATAAGCCGAGATTCGGGCATTGTTTCCATGGAAGGGAGTATCTGGCATCCAGATCTTAATAGAAGCGGACTGGGGAGCACTCGAGAGCTCTGATATAAATTGGTGATAAAATCCGGCATAGTCCCCGTAATCCTTTACCAATCCATCAAGTGTATATTGAATGGTATATTGATGGTCTCCATAGGTTCCGATTCCCCAACAGAGTTCATATCCTTTTGAGGTTTTTAAGATACCGCTGGTATGTGCCTTTTCTGCTCTTGAGAGCTTGGTATCCCAGCTGTCTAACGTTTTAAACCTAGTTCCGGTTTCGTCCCATACAAGAAGAGAGTGGACGTTCATTCCATCTGCGTTATTGATAGCTTTGTAATATTCCGTGCCACTAGAAACCCCACGTATATCCCAAGTCTCCGTTATGACGGCAGAACCATTCTCCTGAAGGGAGACATCCACACGAATGGATGGTATGGCATCTTCCGCTGCAAATATTGGAGTTGTAGTAAATACCAACAGCATGGTAAGCAGTGCAGAAAAAAATAGCACTCTTTTATAGTTTGATTTCATAAGCATCCTCCTTTAAATTCCTGTTACATTGAGTATACCACATTTATCACTGACTTATCATTATCTTTAGGCAAGTACGAAAGAACTTCTCACATAAATCTTTTTCTTTCCATATAATGCTAGGAAGAACGTGGTAGGCAATACCAAGAGTAATTAAGGTGACGCCATGATGAACAAACAAATCTTTCGAATTTCTTCTTTTCAGACTCCAGTTGTTGCAGAGGATCTTTTTGTCCCGTGGGCCATAGATGCTAGTAAGGATGGCAGGCTGTTTTTTACGGAGCGAAACGGGAATCTTCGCGTT
Source organism: uncultured Eubacteriales bacterium (assembly GCA_963528005.1). Lineage (GTDB taxonomy): Bacteria > Bacillota > Clostridia > Lachnospirales > Lachnospiraceae > Lacrimispora. The sequence goes on along the minus strand of CAURSM010000023.1, from coordinate 48,338 downwards.
GTAGAATATGGGATATTAAATCCCGTGCCGGTGCATGCATTTGGCACTCCTTTTGTGAGCCGCGGAGAGGGCGGGCTTATGGGGCTTGCGCTTGACCCGGATTTTCTTTCCAACGGATTTATTTACCTTATGTATACTTATGAGGAAGATGGAGCGCTCTTTCACCGTGTGGTGCGCATGCGAGTGGAGGGGAATGCTGCGTCTCAAGAGGAAATTCTTTTGGATCGAATTCCAGCCGGTCTGATCCATAACGGAGGTCGGTTAAAAATTGGTCCAGATGGTTATTTGTATATTACTACCGGAGATGCCGGGGACCGTAATCTTTCCCAGGATAGAAACAGTCTGGCAGGCAAAATTCTGCGAATTGGAACTGACGGAAGCATTCCAACGGACAATCCGTTTCCAGGTTCAGCCGTATATGCCCTGGGGCTTAGAAATCCCCAAGGATTGGCGTGGGATGAAAACAATGTGTTATATGCCTCCGATCATGGAGAAAGTGCTCATGATGAAATTAATATCATTTTGCCAGGGGGCAACTATGGCTGGCCTTTGGTAACAGGTGATGAGGAAACCCGGGAAAATGATTTTATTAAGCCTGTAATACAAAGTGGTGATGCTACCTGGGCTCCAACAGGAATCACCTTTGTAACAGATGGTCCCAGAAAGGGGCAGCTTCTTGTAGCCACCCTACGTGGAAATGTGTTACTGGCAATCACTTTTGATGAAACAGGGACCCAGGTGGTTCAAGTGGAACGATTGTTGGAAAATGAGTACGGACGTCTAAGAGATGTCTATGAAGCCATGGACGGTTCTATCTACCTTAGCACCAGCAATAGGGATGGAAGAGGGCTTCCAAATCCTGGAGATGACAAAATCCTTCGGTTGTTTTCCCTTTTTTATCCGTATAAAACAGAAGATAAGTTTTATACTATATAAAAAAAGGACACTGGAGCAAATATGAGAGCCAATAAAAGACTGACCAAGGCATATAAAAATGCAACGAGAATATCATTTGATAAAAATTCCAAATATATATTTTTTAGTGATTGTCATCGAGGAGATGACAGTGTATCGGACGAGTTTATTAGAAACCAGAACATCTTTTTGCATGCATTAAACTATTACTATAAAGAAGATTATACTTATATAGAAGTAGGAGATGGAGATGAGTTATGGGAATATAAGAATTTCAGTGTCATTCGCCTTGCTCATACGGATGTTTTTACTGTAATAAAGAAGTTTTATGATGCCGGCCGCTTCATCATGTTATATGGAAATCATAATATATATTTAAAATCCAAACATTTTGTAAAAACAAATTATTTTGAATATTATGATGAGTATAATCAAAAGAAGGTGGATTTGTTTCGGGGGCTAAAACCAAAGGAGGCTTTGGTTCTTGAATATAAAAACAGCGGGCAAAAGATTTTTGTTCTTCATGGGCACCAGGGTGATATTATTAATGACCAGCTCTGGTTTTTATCCATGTTATTACTTCGCTATTTTTGGAGATATCTTCATCTGGTGGGGTTTGATAACCCTACAAGCCCAGCCCGCAATCTATTTAAAAGGCACAAGGTGGAAAGAATCTACGATGAATGGATTAGAAGACGTAAAGTCATGCTAATTTGTGGACATACCCACAGACCCAAATTTCCAAAGGCAGATGACCTGCCATATTTTAATACCGGATGCTGTACCCGTACTCGAGGAATATCAGGAATTGAGATTTTAAATGGTGAAATCTTAATGGTTGACTGGAGAATCGCAGCCGATGAAAATGGTGGTCTTCAAATTCTTCGTACCGTAGTCAGGGGGCCGATTCCCATTGAAGAGTATTGTGGGAAGAAGCGTAAATATACCAAAGTAAGTGAAACGGTGGATGAGGATTTAAAAAATACTTGACTATTCGTTCTAAAATAGATATACTGGCTATAAATTAAAGAATGATCATTCTACAATTTATAGCCAGTGAATCAGTGTCGGCAATTTGGAATCAAAGAGGTCAAAACAAGGAGAGAATCAAAATGAGTTTAATCACAGTGGATCAAGAAAGTTGTATTAAATGCGGGTTATGCGTGGAAGAGTGTCCAACACGAGTATTAAAATTAGAATCAACTGGTCCAATCGAGATCAACGGGAATTCATGTATTGCCTGTGGTCATTGTGTGGCAGTCTGCCCAAAGGAAGCCATAGACAATGAAAAGTCGCCCCTTGCAATGCAGCATGAGATTGGAGATCTGCCTAAGTTAGATGCAAAACAAGCGAAGAATTTTATGCGTTCCCGTCGTTCCATTCGTTCTTATAAGGCCAAAGCGGTAGAAAGAGAAAAGCTGCTACAGCTTGTAGAGGTTGCTAATTTAGCGCCAACTGGAAGCAATACACAAGGGATTTCTTATCTGATTATAGATGATAAAAAAACAATTGAGGCAATGGTAGAGGAATGTGTAATTTGGTTTGAAAATCATCCAGTTTTTCATAAATTATTAGGTGGTTTGATAAAGGAATATAGAGAAAATAATGCGGATAGAATTTTAAGAGATGCTCCAAGCATTGTCTTATCACTAGCAAATAAGGATTTTAGAAATGCCAGAGAAAACTCAATTTTTTCACTGACATATCTTGAATTATTTGCTCCATCTCTTGGTTTGGGATCATGTTGGGCTGGAATATTAGAAATATGTGCCCGCAGCGAAGATTCTCCGATACATAAGTTATTAAACATTTCAGACGAAAAGATTATTACTGCTTGTGTTATGGTAGGATATCCAAAGCATAGCTTCAAACGATTTACAGAGAGAGAGCCATTATCCGCTGCATTTTATAATGAATAAATATTGATGCCTTCTATGAATGATTTAAAGATAAGATCGGAGGTGAGACAATGGGGCGAACCAAGGAGTTTGATGAAGAGGCCGTTCTTCAAAAAGCCATGGAGTTGTTTTGGGAGCAGGGATATGAAAAGACATCAATGAGCGATTTGGTAGAGCATATGGGAATTCATCGTAAGAGCTTATATGATACTTTTGGAGATAAACATTCGTTATATCTTAAGGCCATAGATCACTATCGTGAGAATACTTCACAGAGGTTGAACCGTGTATTAGCAGATACTAAGACAGCTAGCGAAGGCGTAAAGGCTATCTTTGACATCATGATCCATGGAAGTAAGGAATGTCCCTGGGGGTGCTTTATTGTGAATGCAGCCACTGAACTTGCCTTGCGGGATCAAGAGGTTGAGGAAAAAACAGAAGCAGTATTTAGACAAACTGAGGGACTGATCAAGAAACTGGTTTTAAAAGGTCAAAAATCCGGTGAATTCACCAGCAGCCTCAGCGCGGATGCATTGGCAGATATATTACATGGTACATTACTCGGTGTCCGGGTATATGCCAGAACTTCTGTGAATAAGGAAAAATTAAATCATCTAGCCGATAATTTCATACTGCTATTAAAATGCAAAAATTAATCCTATAAAAACAAAGAACAGAGCCAACTGAATCAGTATGGCTCTGTTAAGCATTGTACGAATGTGGCTAAACATTCGTTAACACTATACCACACTAAAGTGAATTTATCAATCAATAAGTTGTATTTTTATACATAATTTTAAATTTAGTACAATTCGTAAAAAATAATAACCAAAACAACCAATATAACTGTCATTACTATTGTTTATATACACAGTATTTGCTAGAAACCTTGATTTTGTAGTACTTATCGGGGAGAAGCCTTGCTCTTATCTGTCATTATATGTTACTATTAAAGTGGATGCATTTTTTTGAGTACAAGGTTTCAATGTTTTTTGTATTGATACCAAATTCATAGGTAAAGGAGAAAAAATGGAAGACAGGGCTTATACCGTATCGTTAACAAAAAATCCCCTCATATCCATGAAGGTAATGCAGGGACATTTTGCAACCAGTCACTTTCATATCAGTCATTATCTTGATGTCAATGAACTAAAGACCAATGCAATTGCAGCAAAGGACGTTGCAAGGGAGTTGTCCATACCATATCTGGCCAATGTATCAGTGGATACCATTGTTTGCATGGAAGGTACAGAAGTAATTGGAGCTTATATGGCAGAAGAGCTTTTGCAGGAAGGTGTCAACGTAATAAACAGTGGAAAAGAGATTCGGGTTTTAAAACCACTTAGCAGTGTAAATGGCAAGTTGATTTTTCAATGCAATCGGCAGCAATATATAAAAGACAAGGAGATCGTCTTGTTGGTTGCATCCATTTCCAGCGGAACAACGATTCGCCGTGCCCAAGAATGTATTGCTTATTATGGAGGCGTATTGGTTGGGATTTCTGCTTTGTTTAACGCATTTCCTACAGAAACAGAACAAGAGATCCATTCCATGTTTACAAGCGAAGACATACCTGGATATCAGGTATGCAATCCAGATGAATGCACCATGTGCAAGGAGGGATATAAGTTAGAGGCAGTGATAAACAGTGAAGGTTACACAAATATCTAAAAGTAGGAGTTGATTATATTAATGTTCTTAAGTAAATTTCTTTCTAGTCTTAGTTTTATGCATCTTACCGTACCTCAGCTTGTTATGGTATTACTTTCATTACTCTTAGCATATCTGGCAATTGAGAAGAAATACGAACCATTATTGCTGCTTCCTCTGGCATTTGGTATGGCTATTGCAAACATTCCCTTATCAGGACTTTCAGCCTATGAGCCTGGGGGACTGCTTTATTATTTATACCAGGGGATTTCTCTTGGGATCTATCCACCTCTGATCTTTTTATGCATAGGGGCCATGACAGATTTTACGCCTTTAATATCATCACCCCGCAGTGTTTTAATTGGGTTAGGAGGACAGCTTGGTATTTTTGCAGCACTAGGAGGTGCTTTGCTTATAGGAAATCTTTTAGCAAATGTAGTTCCTGGATTTGATGGATTTAGTTTGCAGGAGGCAGCAGCCATTGGTATTATCGGAAGCTCAGATGGACCAACTTCCATTTATACGGCTGAGATACTGGCCCCTAAGCTTTTGCCTGTCATTACCATTGCGGCATATTCCTATATGGCATTGGTACCACTGATTCAACCCCCGATCATGCGTCTTCTCACCACAGAGAAAGAGCGTATGATCGTAATGCCGGAATCCAAAAGAGTCACACGCCGTCAGAAATTAATTTTTTCCTTTGGTGTTACCTTTGCGACTTTATTAATTGTACCCGCAGCAGGAACATTGATTGCAATGCTGATGCTTGGTAATATTATTAGGGAAAGCGGTGTGACGGAACGTTATGTGAGGACGCTGCAAAATGATTTATTGAATGTTTTGACGCTGCTGATTGGCATTTCTGTTGGTGCCACAGCCACGGCGGACAGAATCTTAAATCCACAGACATTCTTAATTATATGCCTTGGATTATTTGCATTTTCCTTTGGTACCGTAGGTGGCGTGTTAATTGCAAAGCTGCTTTGTAAAATGACAGGTGGTAAGGTTAACCCGCTGATTGGAAATTCCGGAGTATCTGCCATGCCAATGGCAGCCCGTGTGTCTCAGAAGCTTGGCCAGGAATACAATCCCCACAATCATCTCTTAATGCATGCCATGGGACCCATCGTTTCCAGTACCATTGGTTCGGCGTTGATTGCAGGTATTTTCATTACCTTCTTTGGGCCATAATATCTGTGATTCCATTATTTTAATAAAGATACTTTGAGTTTATCTATATTACGTATATCATTAGTCAGGAGGTTTGTTATCTTAGATTTCATGAATAAAACATCAACAAAACGCTTTTTATCCAGGTTGCTGTTAGCAATTTTCATCATTATTTTTTACAAGATGATTATGAATTTTACAGGAGTTATGATCTGGTTAAAAGCTGTAATTAAGATATTAACGCCCTTCTTTTATGGTTTTATCATAGCTTTTTTGCTGAATATTCCATGCTCAGCGCTGGAGCACAACTTTAAAAAGTCCAAATCAAATATTATAGTTAGAAAGTCAAGAACCATTAGTATTTTTATGGTGTATGTCTTATTGATTGTGATCATTGTAATTACAATCAACACAATTATTCCATCCCTACAAAGAAATGTAACCGATTTTATCGTAAATTTTAATACGTATTATAACAATGCTGTAATAGCCATTCAACAATTGCCAATTGCAAATACAGAAGAGCTTGATGCTATTTTAGAAACATTGATGAATAAAATCAGCTTAAAAGTACTCTTGGAAAGCATAGGACTGACGAATATTTTATCCTCTCTTAATGTTGTGTTTGGTTTCACCTCGGTCATTTTTAATGGGATCATTGCTATTATTACTTCCATATATTTATTGGTTGAAACACATAATTTCAAAAATTATGTCAATCATGTTTCAGAGCTATTTCTTTCCCAAAAGACAAGAGGTGTCATTTATAGGTATGGCAATATTATAAGTGAGAGCTTTAAGAAATTTATTGCCTGCCAGCTATTGGATTCTTGTATCCTTGGTATTATAACGACCATTGAATTTTCTGTTCTGGGATCGAGGCACGCTGTGGCTTTAGGTGTGATGCTTGCATTTCTTAACATTATTCCTTACTTTGGTTCTATTTTTGGTTCCATTATCGCAGTTATTGTTGTAGCCAGCACAAATGGCATTGGAACCGGTCTGATTACTGCCGTAGTTTTACTTATTACTCAACAAATAGATGGAAATGTAATTCAGCCAAAACTTATGGGAAATTCCTTTTCTCTTAGTCCTGCATTGATTGTAATAGGGATCTCGATTGGTGGAGCTGTAGCAGGAGTATGGGGGATGATATTAGCAATTCCCATCGTAAACATACTAAAACAGATTACGGATGATATTATTGTGGCAAGAGAAAAATATCTCAAATCAGTAACAATGATAGAAACTTCGTCAAATGAAGGGAATAAACGATAGATTTGAACGCTGTAAATCAGCCCAACAGAAAGGCCGCAGGCATTAAATGCTTGCGGTCTTTTTGTTGGGCTATGATATAAGAACTGAATATTCTTTTTATTTTATATAGGACAAGAATTTATCAATTGTAGGGTTCATGTTTTCGTTAAAACGGGCGGCCACAATTTCAAACTTATCAGCTTCCTCATCAAGAGGAATTGTTACCAGATTTTCAATGTTTCTACTGGAAGAAAGAGCATAAGAGGGCAATACCGCCACCCCCATATTAGCGGCCACCATAAGTGCGGTTGTGTTAAAATTTACGGAATGTTGCACGATATGAGGGGTAAAGCCAGACCGTATAAAATGAGCTATGGTGCTCTCAAAATGACCAAAGCTGTCTTCCGCATCACCAAAGGAAGTGAAAATAAAAGAATCATTTTTTAAGTCGTAAAGATTCAAAATACTTCGGTAAGCCAGAGGATGCGTGGTAGGAAGCATAACAATTAATTTGTACTTTTTCATTATCTTATAGGAAATCTTTTTATCTTCCAGCTTGCTATAGGAAAAGCGGGCATTGATAACCACATCAAGAGTCTGGTTCAATAGCTGCAAATATAAAGGACCTGCTCCCCCTTCCTGAATGGAAATGGAAATGTTGGGATATCCGGTACGAAAGGAACGGAGAATGCCAGGAAGATCGGGGTTATCATACCCTTCTATAATACCGAGATTTATATTTCCAGTAAAGCCGGTTGCGGCTTTTTTTGTTTTTTGAATTGCATTTTCAGTCCGGCTAAGTATGGCTTTCGATTCGGTTAAGAATATACTTCCTGCCGGAGTCAGCTCCACATGCCGCTTGGTTCGTCTTAATAGTTTCACTTCTATCTGTTCTTCTAATGCTTTGATTTGCTGCGTGACAGCCGTCTGAGAAATAAAAAACTTTTCTGCTGTCTTTGTAAAACTTAATGTTTCTGCTACGGAAACAAAATATTCTAATTGTCTTAAATTCATAAAAGTACTCCCTATAAACGATACGATATATATAACTAAAAATTATTATAAACCACAAAAAAAGATTTGAAAACTATTTTTTAAAACATTTGTACAAAGTGCACAAAAATATATTGTGTAATGTGAATGTATTACTAAATAAATAAGTTTAACTTATGAGAATCACCAAATAAAGTATTGGATTTCAATAAAATAAATCATTATGATAGGGGATAGATAAGAGATTAAATAGGTAACTTTTATCGGAAGGGAGAGATAAGATGAACAAGGAAGTTCCAATAATAGATGAGAAATATAATAATTTCTTATTTATTGGTGAAGCAGGCTGCGGGAAAAGTGAAATCGCAGTTAATATTGCAAAGCAGCTTGTGGATTCAGGAAATAAGAAGGTACATTTCTTTGATATGGACATGACAAAACCGTTGTTCCGTTCCAGGGATCTTAGCCGGAGCTTTACAGAGTTGGGAATTGATTTTCATTATGAAGAACAGTTTATGGATGCGCCAACTCTGGTAGGCGGCGTAAGTAGATTCCTAAAGGATGAGGAAACTTATGTTGTTATGGATGTAGGTGGAGATTATATTGGGGCCAGATCCATAGGTGGTTTTGCGCCCTTGATTAACCGAGGCGATACTATGGTTTATTACGTAATCAATCCTTATCGGCCATGGTCTTATGATCTGGAACGCATTGATAAAGTGCTAAGTGAAATCTTGAGCGTATCACATATAGATATCGGTAAGCTTCACTTAATTAGTAATCCTAATATAGGGTGTCATACCAATGAAATAGAAGTTCTGGAGGGGAATAAAAAACTTACAGAACTAATCATGACTTATAAGGAACTGGATTTTGTCTGTGTGAGAGAAGAACTTTTTGATAAGGTGAAGTATAAGCTAAATATTCCTGTAATGCCCTTGCATCTTTATCTTACCTATCCCTGGGTTGTATCTATGGAGTCTGTATAAGAAGGAGGAAATGAAGGATATGGCTGAAATAAAAGTGGTTGCGGAACGCTGCAAAGGTTGTGGTTACTGCATAAAGTTCTGCCCCAAAAGCGTTTTGACAGTTGGAACAAAAGTGAATTCAAAGGGTTATGAATATGTGATTCCGTCAAATATGGAAGCTTGTATTGGTTGTTGCATTTGCGGAAAAATTTGTCCCGATGGTGCCATAGAAGTTTATAAGTAATCAGGAGGTTATTGAAAATGTCTAGAGTGTTTATGAAAGGCTGCGAAGCAATAGCAGAAGCAGCAGTTAGAGCCGGTTGTCGATTTTTTGCTGGTTATCCAATTACTCCTCAGAATGAAATACCGGAATATTTTGCAAGAAGAATGCCGGAAGTAAACGGTAATTTTGTACAGGGAGAATCAGAAGTAGCTTCCGTAAACATGGTGTATGGAGCTGCCAGTGCGGGTGTCAGATCCATGACATCTTCATCAAGTCCTGGAATTGCGCTAAAGAGCGAGGGAATCTCTTACTGTGCATCAGCCAGAATCCCCATGGTCTATGTCAATGTTTCTAGAGGTGGCCCTGGAGTTGGTTCCATTCAACCGGCGCAGATGGATTACTATCAGGCGACCAAGGCATCCGGTAACGGTGGATTTCAAATGCTTGTGTTTGCACCAGCATCGGTACAGGAAGCTGTAGATATGACGTATCAGGCATTTGATTATGCAGACCGCGATCGAAATCCGGTGCTTATTTTAGCAGATGGAGTTATTGGAACAATGATGGAGCCTGTCGTACTTCCGGAAATGAAACCGGATGAAGAGATTGCGTCCATCAAAGAGTCAAAGAAATCCTGGTCCTGTATTGGACATCCACTAGACCTTGCAAACCGTTCCTGGATTCAGCCAGGACATTGGAAAACCAGCGATATGCAGGTGGCTAACGAAGAAGCAGCAGCTCTTTATAAAAGCTGGGAGAAAGAGGCCCTGGCGGAAGAATATCTGATCGAAGATGCAGAGGTAGTGATTACGGCCTATGGAATATCAGCCCGTATCGCAAAAGCGGCTGTGGATTTATTGCGGAAAGAGGGCATAAAGGTAGGGCTTCTTCGTGCCATAACCGTTCAGCCATTTCCTTACAGCGCATTTGACCACATCGATTATAGCAAGGTAAAAGCAGTTCTTGATGTTGAGATGTCTATTCCTGCCCAGTTTGTAACGGATGTGGAAACTGGTGTGAAAGGGCGCTGCCCCATTGAAACCTGCCTTTGCTCAGGTGGCAACATTATAAGCCGTGAGGCAGTAATGGAAGCAGTAAGAAAAATGGTTTCAAAATAGGAGGGAAAAGATGAAGCAGATTTATGCAAGAACAAAAACCATTCAGGAGGATAAAGTTTCTGGCTTTTGTCCTGGATGCATGCATGGCACTGTAATGAAGCTGATCGGAGAAGTATTAGATGAGATGAATTTGGTGGACAAGGCGGCTTGCGTCCTTGGAATCGGCTGCTGTGGTCTTCAGATGGACTATATGGCCTATGACAATACGACAGCGCCTCATGGTCGTGCCTGTGCAGTGGCGACTGGAATGAAAAAGGCAAGTCCTGACAGTCTTGTATTTACATATCAGGGAGATGGAGATTTTGCTTCCATCGGTTTGGGGGAATCCATGTCAGCAGCCAATCGAGGAGAGAATATCACAGTTATTTTCATTAACAATGGTATTTACGGTATGACTGGCGGACAATTGGCTCCTACCACCTTAGTAGGCATGAAGGCGAGCACCGCTCCCAAGGGTCGTGATCCTAAGGAACATGGTTATCCCATGCACATGTGTGAGATATTAGACCAACTGACGGCTCCGGCTTATTTAGAACGGACTAGCTGCAATACCCCAGTCAATGTAATGAAAACAAAGAAAGCAATTCAAAAGGCATTTCAAAACCAGCTTGAGGGCAAAGGATTTTCCATGGTAGAAATAGTCACCAGCTGTCCGACAAACTGGGGGCTTGATGCAATGAAATCTCTTGATTTTATAGAAGAGAAGATGCTCCCGGAATTTCCTCTGGGTGTAATCAGAGATCGATAAGGAGGAAAATTGAATGGAGACAAATTTGTGTGTGGCCGGTTTTGGCGGACAGGGTGTTATGACCCTTGGAAAATTCCTGGCTTCGGCAACCTGTGATTCTACAAATAAAAATGTTACGTTTTTCCCTTCTTACGGAGCGGAGCAAAGAGGTGGTACCGCCAATTGTTTTGTTGTAATTTCCGATGAAACCATTGGAGCTCCTCTTGGTGATGTGATGGACGATTTGGTTATCATGAACGGACCATCCTTACAAAAGTTTTTGCCCACGTTAAAACAGGGAGGAACGCTTTTTATTAACAGTTCCATTGTTACGGATGAGATAGAAAGAAGCGACGTTAAAATAGTGAAAGCACCTGTTACGGAGCTTGCCTTGGAACTTGGAAATGCAAAGGTACTAAATGTGATTATGCTTGGTGTATATGTAGGATTTACAAATGTTATTGATCCGGAAATTGTATGGTCAACCATTGAGCATAAACTGAAAAGCAAACCAAAGCTCCTTCCTCTTAATAAACTAGCTTTTGAAAGAGGTCTTTCAATTGGTCAGTCACAAAGATAAGGAGAGAGCCAGATGATCTATAGAAGTTTTGATGAATTAATTGATAAAGTAAAAAAATTTCCTTCCATGAAACGAATGGTAATCGCTGCGGCAGGAGAGGAACATACTCTTGAAGCTGCTCTGCATGCCAGAAAAGAAGGAATCGCCGGACCTATATTAGTGGGTGATAAAGAAGTAATTCTTGGAATATTAAAAAAGCTTGGAGAAGAGGTTCCAGAAGAGGACATCTATTTAGCCACTGATAACAAAGAGGCTGCCGAATTTTCGGTCTCTTTGATTCGAGAAGGAAAAGCAGATTTTTTAATGAAGGGATATTTGGATACGGCTATACTTTTAAAGGCGGTGGTTGACAAAGAGAAAGGCTTGGGAAAAGGCGGTGTTATGTCCCATTTTTCTATGTTTGATGTTCCTTCCTACCATAAAATATTAGTACCTGTAGACGGAGGCATGGTTGCCTATCCGACTTTGGAACAAAAGAAATCCATCATTGAAAATACGGTGGAAACCTTAAGATCCATGGGCTACGACTGTCCGAAAGTGGGAGTTTTAACCTGCGTAGAAAAAGTGAACCCTAAAATGCCGGAAACAGTGGAAGCGGCAGAGCTTGCCCGTATGAATCAGGAAGGCGAAATCAAGAACTGTATCATAGAAGGCCCTATTTCCTATGATTGTGCCATTGATGCAGAGATTGCCAAGCTCAAAAACTATGAAAGCCAAATTGCTGGTGATGTTGATGTGCTGGTGGCTCCTAACATCCATGCAGGAAATATCATGGGTAAGATGCTGACCTGTACTTGTAAGGCGAAGATGGCAGGGTTTGTAGTTGGAGCAAAATGTCCGATTGTATTAACTTCCAGAGGATCGTCTGCAGAGGAAAAATTCTTATCCATTGCAGTTTCAGCAGCGGCAGTAGATTAAAGAAGGAGAAGTACAATGAGTTATAAAATTTTAGCAGTTAACCCTGGCTCTACCTCCACAAAAATCGGAGTTTACGAAGGCGAGAAAGAGTTATTTACAGAAAGCGTTACACATTCTGATGAAGAGTTAAAAAAGTATGACAGAGTGGTAGATGAATTTGACATGCGTAAGGAAAATATTCTAAATGCACTAGATAAACATGGCGTAGATGTGAAGGAATTATCTGCAGTTGTGGGAAGAGGCGGCCAGCTGGTAAATATCCATGCAGGTGGTTATCTGGTGACAGAGGATATGAGAAAAAAGCTAACAGATCCTTCTACCATTGAACACGCATCGAACCTGGGTGCTTTGATTTCAGATGCCATTGCAGCGCCTCTGGGCATACCTGCCTATATCTATGATGCGGTAGGTTCTGATGAAATGGCAGAGATTGCAAAAGTAACCGGAATGCCAGAGGTAGTAAGACAAAGTTTTTGTCATGTATTAAACTCCAAGGCAATGGCAAGAAAAGCAGCATCTGAATTGGGAAAAACATATCAGGAAATGAACTTTATTGTTGCCCATTTAGGTGGTGGAATCTCAGTCAGTGCTCATGAAAAGGGTAAAATAGTAGATGCAATTCCAGCCGATGGAGGTCCTTTTTCTCCAGAAAGATCAGGAAGCATACCATTAAATTACGTAATCGACATGTGTTACAGCGGAACTTACAGTAAAAGGGATATGAAGAAAAAAGTTTCCGGTATGGGCGGTATGAAAGCCTATCTTGGCACTTCCAGCTGTATTGAAGTGGAGAAGATGATTCAGGATGGCAACGAGTTGGCGAAGAAAATATTCCAGGCGCAAGCGTACCAGATTGCAAAAGGAATTGGTGAACTCATTCCCGTTTTAAAGGGAGAAGTTGATGCTATCATTTTAACAGGCGGAGTGGCTCATTCCCAAATGTTGACACAGTGGATTAAAGAATATGTAAGCAAGCTGGCTCCGATCATGGTTATGCCAGGCGAGAATGAATTGGAAGCTTTAACTGCAGGTGCCCTTCGTATTTTAAAGGGAGAGGAAGAAGCTGAGCCTTACATAGATAGCAGGAAAAATCAGTAGAGAGGTAATAATATGAAAGATAATTTTTATGCTAAGGGAGAGGGAAACAACGGTTTTATTAAAAATTTGGAAGTTTGCTCTTTTAGTGATTTAGATGGAACCTGCGGGATGTTCCAGATGGCCCTTTATAAAACATCAGCAGGTAAGTATTATTTGTATGGCTGCTGCTTTGGCGGAACAAAGAACGGGGTCATGATTAGTGATGTAACAGATCCTTATGATCCCAAATTTGTGAAGCACTTTGAACTCGTTAATCCGAAGGAGTATCCAACAACTACATCTCCCAAGATTCAGATTGCCGACGATCTGATGATTGTAGCTATGAGTTGCGGCAGCGGACCAGGAGCCCTTGTGGATCAGGCAAAACTTGCTGATATAAAATGTGAGGCAGGAATTCGAATTTACAGTCTGAAAAATGACCCAGAGAATCCGGAATTTTTGGGCTATTGGGATTGTGGATTAAAGCATGTACTTGGAGTGCACCGTTTTCAGTATAACGGTGGAAGATATGTTCATTTATCCAGTGACTGCGTAGGCTTTGAAGGAATGATTTACCGCATTATTGATATTGAAGACCCCACGAGTCCAGTGGAAGCAGGACGCTGGTGGAGACCAGATCAGTATGCAGACGGATATCCAGATCGAAACTTTGATCCAGGTGCCGCTCACGTTCCTTCCTTTATGGATAAAGGCTGGCTTCACGGACCGCCATTTGTTCGTGATGGAATCGCTTACTGCGGCTATGGCGGAGCAGGACTGGTAGTTCTTGATGTTCAGGACGTAGAAAGACCGAAATGCCTGGGAGAATTATCGCTGATGCCTGCATTCTCCAGTGAGTTATCAGGGGCAAGAACCCATACAGCAGTCCCGCTGCCAGGGCGTGATCTGGTCGTATGTCAAAACGAAGGAGAACGTTTCCAGTTCTTTACACCAGATAGGATAAAAAGAGCTCAGGCATTAAACAACATACACATGATCGATGTCAGTGACCCCAAACAGCCTACTTTGATTGCTGAGTTTCCATATCCGGAAGTTCCAAAGGACTTCCCATATCCAAACTTTAATGTAGCTGGACTTGGAGTGGCAGGCCCATTTGGTCCTCATAACCTACATGAACCTATGGATAAGAAACCATGGCTGGAGCAGAGGGGAGACCGTGTGTACTGCTGTTATTTCCATGCAGGACTTAGGGTTTATGATGTATCAGATCCATATTATATCAAGGAAATTGCTTACTTTATTCCACCAAATCCCAATAAAAAACCAGAGGAATCATTTTTCCCAGGTTTTCCGGGGCCTCGTATGGCGGTAACAGAGGATATTGTGGTAGATGATAGAGGTTATATCATCATTGATGCCCTTGATGATGGATTTTATATTTTAAAAATGAAAGAAAATTAATATTTACACGAAAAAGGAGATTATGATGAAGGTTTTAGGTATTTCTTTTGGAACAAAGAACGGAACAAATGATTCTATCTGTATGGAAGCGTTAATGGGAGCGAAGGAAACAGGTGCTGAGGTAGAGTTTATTAGAATGTCATCACTGGATATCAAGCATTGCACCGGTTGTTGTGCTTGTGTAAAGACACTATTAGGTGGAAAAGGAAATATGTGTGTCATAAAGGATGACTTTGACTGGCTTTTAGACAAAATGCTTGATGCAGATGGAATTATTATATCTGATCCTATCTTTGAGGAAGGGGCTTCTGGCCTATTCCATACTATTATGGATCGTTTCGGACCTAGAATGGATCGTGGAAACAACATCATTGGTTCCAAGATAGCAGAGGAGAATGGTGGAAAGGCAATCGATCCAAGGATTCTAAAGGATAAAGTGATTTCTTACATGGGAGTAGGAGGTTCTGACTGGGGAACCAGAGTTCAATGCGAACATGCGATGCAGGCTCTCACCCCAATGTGGAAGATTATTGATAATACCTGGTATCCATGGGCGAAAGAGCTCATTATGGATGACGTACGTTTGGCTGAAGTACATAAAATTGGTGTGAAATTAGCAAATGCCGCAAAAGATGTAGAGAATGCTGCTTATCAGGGAGAAGAAGGATTATGTCCTCATTGTCATAATAAGCTCTTTTATCTGGATAACGAATCTACAAATGCTATCTGTGGCTTATGCGGAATGGTGGGAGATGTTGTGATTGAAGATGGAAAGACAAAATTTGTTTTCCCAGTAGAACAATTAGAACACGCTCATGACACAATCCCAGGAAAGTTTATTCATGGAGATGATATTCAGCGTATGGAAGGTGCATTTGCAAAAGTACGCCAGACAGAAGAATTTAAACTTCGTAAAAAACGCTATATGGATTCCATTGCCTCTTCTTTTTTATGTGAGCGTGTGTAATAAAAAATGGATGAAAAAAAGAAAGAACAATTAGTTTTGGCTCTTGCTATTGGACTTTTACCGCCCTTATGGGCGGTATCTGCTCCACACCTGGGAATTAAAACAGGAGCCGTGGCATTGATTTGTGCGGGGCTGTACTCAACAAATGGCAACCGGATTGAGGATGGCGTAAAGATTACCGCAGGCTTTTGGCTTGGCAATTTATGGGCGGTCCTTTCTTTAATAATCATGGAAGTAGTGAATTGGAATGAAACGTTGGAGTTGTTTGTTACATTAGCAGTTTTAGGTGCGTTGGCAGTTGTTATCGCTTCTATATTTGAACACTTTGTATTTCTACCTTCCTGGTTATGCGGATGGGCCATCGGTTTAAGTCTGATGTCTTTCAAAGACATACAGGCGGAAAAAACCTTGCCGATTCAAATTGGAATCGCCATGGCTGTAGGAGTATGGTACGTGGGGTGTGGGGTGGATTATTTTACAAAAATATTATTACGGAGAAAGTTAAAAAGGGGAAATTAACATGGCAATCGAATTCAATCCTATGAGAAGTTTTATATATGTAGATGTAATTGATGAAGAATATAGGCATAGACTGCATCATTGGTTGTATTATCATCATATTCCAGAAAGTATTGCTCAGTTTGAGCCTTATTGTGGTAAATATGCTTTTTTTGATGCTCTTCCAGTGCCTCCAGGTGGAGAACGATTTGGAACGGTGCGTATGCAGTTGACCGAACACCATTGGAACGTCGATATTATGGATGCAGCTTTGAAGGTAAAAGCCTTTCAGGAATATACCCCCATTGAAGTCTTAAAGTGGCAAGGTACTGTTCCTCAGACTGTAAGCGAAGTAATGCTGACTGGAGATGCAGGGCGCAGTTCAGGTGGTAACAATGGCTGCCCGCCATTTGTCTTTGCATTTTGCCCTATGTGGTGGGAAGAAGATATTAAGGGAGTTGGCCGTATGTTAGAAGATGGGCCTAATTACTGTTGGAACTTTGCTTTATCCTATCCGGATGGAGTATCCCAGGAAGATGGTGATAAGTGGTTGTTTGAAGAGGTATTTCCATTCTTTATTGAGAATTCCTGCTGTACAAGAATTCTTACCAGTAAAGTAGACCAAACAATTAATAATTGCCCTATGGGACGAGTTGTTGAAATGTGGTTTACAGGTCCGACGGCGTGGCATCGTATCGCCATAGAAACTTCTGATAAAATTAAAGCACCTTTCTGGGCAGCTGAAGGTGATGTATTTCCGTATTTAAAACCAGGATTTGAAATTAGAGGCATTTTCATCAAGGATGTTCCGACCTGTGATGCTTATAGCCAGTACCGTGGATATATGCCCAGAAGATAGAGGAGAAATGAAGCAATGAAATACAAGCGATGGCTTTATGCCGCAATGGGAGTACTGGTGTTATTATTTGCAGGACTTATTTATGCCTGGAGTGTTATTTCCAGGCCGGTTTCTGCATACTTCACTGATTGGAGCAGTGCGCAGCTTTCCATGACCTTTACCATCTGTATGATGTTTTTTTGTCTTGGAGGTTTTTTTGCTGGTCTTTTATCAGGAAAAGTAAATGTTAAAATAAATATGGTTGTTTCTGCGTTTTTGTTTTTAGGAGGATTTGTTATCGCATCAAAAACAAATTCACTGATAGGCCTTTACATTGGATACGGTGTGCTTTCTGGAACCGCATCTGGAATTGCCTATAATTCCATTATGGGCGCTGTTACAAAGTTTTTCCCGGATAAACCGGGTCTGATTTCAGGAATTCTTCTTATGGGATTTGGATTTGGTAGTTTCTTGATTGGTAAGGTATATCAGGCTTTTACAGGAACTGGAGAAAGCTTTCGAAGGTCTTTATTACTGTTTGGAATTATTCTTTTTATCGTTATGCTATTGAGTGCGTTGTTTATTAGAAAGCCAAATGCCGAAGAGACAGCGGCTTTAACAGAAAGAATGACGAAAGAAATTAATAATAGTGAAATTGTAAACGTTGAGGAAATGAATTTTAGACAAATGATTAAAAGAAGTTCCTTCTGGCTTTATTTCATATGGGCAATTCTTTTGTGCGCTGCTGGTCTTGCGGTTATATCACAGGCTGGAGCAATCGCTATTTCCGTGAAGCCGGAGGCTTCTGCAGGGACCATAGCCACGGTTGTAGGATTGATCTCCATCTTTAATGGAATAGGACGCGTCATATTTGGTGGAATGTTTGATCGGTTTGGCCGTGTAAAAACAATGATCATCAATGAAGTTTTGTTTTGCAGTGCCATTATATCTCTGATCTTATCATTAAGCACCGGAAGCTTTTATATCCTGATTATGGGATTTATATTAACAGGGCTTGCCTACGGTGGCGTACCTACGACTAATTCAGCTTTTGTAGGTTCCTTTTATGGCAGAAAAAATTATAGTATTAATTTTTCAGTGCTAAATATGAATTTATTTTTTGCTTCCTTTGGAAGTACCATTGCTGGTTATCTCTACGATTCTAGTGGTTCTTATTTTAGTACGTTATTTTTCTTACTGGGCGCTATCGTTGTGGGAATTATCATTGCAGCGCTTATTAAAAATCCATAAAAAAAGTATGTTTTTATTTAGGCTACAGGCAGAAATGTCTGTAGCTTTTTTGTGCAATAAGAAGCACTTGCGACGAGAGCAGATAACTCGCTTAGGATCATACAAACTTTCTAGACAAGTTTACGGTAGGACAAATATCTGGCTCCAACCCGCATGGTATTTAAAAGATTTACGATTTCATCTGTTGATAAAAACTGGTCGTCTCCCTGCTCTAACCAGGTCTGAGCTGCCATTAAATGAAGCTCCAAAAATATCTTTGAAAAATGAGTTCGGAGTCCATCCTTAGGTAATCCGTCCCGATCCATGATGTTATTGATATGGATTAATAAGAAATGCTTTAATTTACTTATAAAATACATATCCCCATTCTTTCGGTCCAATAAAGCAATCATTTCCCGTTTATAATCTTTACAAAAATCAAACCAGGTCAAAAACATAGCAGGAGGGGTCACATCAAAGGATAGGAGATCTCTCGAAAATGAGGCAGAGGAATCGTCATCTGTAAGTGTTGAATATCTCTTTGTCAGTTCTGAAAGAAGTGATGCTTCTATCTGTTCCATCAAGTCATAAATATCATTGTAATATAGATAAAAGGTACCCCTTGTAATATCTGCCTCAGCACAAATTTCCTTAACCGTAATTTTATCCCACTTTTTAAAAGGAATCATAGCAAGATAGGAATCAGCTATGGTTTTCTTTGTCAGTAGCCCCTTCCCTGGCTTTTTATCACTTTTTGCCTCCATGATTCCCCTTTCTTTCTAGTCATAGACTATGAAATGCGTAGAGCAAACTGAACATATTTCTAAAATGTGTTCTTCTTTTTGCGCATCTATTTCGGTATGATGAATCAATGATAATAGTTAAAGAAAATTATACCTGATATCTTAGGATTATTCAACTGAATGAAAGGGAAGAAACGGAGGAAAGAACATGGCTTGTGTATTTAGTAAGGGAAAAATAATGGTATCACCTCGTACCTGCGGGAGAATGATGAATGAGGTTTCCTTAGAAGATTTAAGAAATATGACAATAGGGTTAACGAAGAAAGAGAGTGAATCTGCTTTTGCAAAATATTATTATGAACCGCTGGCAGAGCTTCAGCCGGAGCATGTAAGGGCAGTGGAACATGGACCGCTTAAACCAGAGGAATGTTATATGCCAGAGCTTGCCGGAAGCATACTTCTTGATGGGAGTAATACGTATCCGGAAAATGGCTATGGAGTGTTGTCTAATGGAATCGGCTTTGCTGCAATTAAAATCGTGCAGGACGGAATTACGGATGAGATGATTAAAAACTACCAGGAAGGTTTTGCTAATGACGAAAACTGTAACCTGTTTTATAAAACGTGGTATCCAGGGGCCCATCTCATTCATTTTGAAGACGGTGCGATTGAGGACTTTGGCTGGGGAATGATGCGGATGGAGATGAATTGGAACAACTTTTGTTTTGAACATTTGGGAATCCATAAGGAAGATATCTCTAAGCGTGATCCTCAATGTATTTTTCTCATGGGACTTGGTGGGAAAGCAGAGGAGATAAATGAAATCCAAACAAGAGAAAGAGTTATGTGCATGGTCCAGCATACAAGAGAAACTGATACAGGCCGGGAATTAAAAGTTCATTACTGGAATGGCCTGACCTTTCAGAAAGATGGAACGCTTATTTATAAGCCGGAGCCAGACCGGGATAAAACTATGAGAGAGATGAAACTAATGATGATTCACTGTATGACAGAATATTGCAATCAGGTGAAACTGATAAAAGAATTTTGGAACAGGAAAACATGAGGCAGATCATCACTAGAAATTTATAAAGGAAGGTTGAAAAATTGTCGGATCAATATAAGAAAACTAAAATAATTCTATCTATCATTGGTATTTCATTCGTACAAGGATTACAATTTAGCATATCCCCGGTCCTGGGGCAGATAAAGCTCCATTATCCAGACGTAAATATTAGTCTAATTCAGATGCTAATTACAGCCCCCACCCTGTTATCCATGGTCATGTCAGTTGCAGTTGGCTCTTTGGTTGTAAGAATCAGTAAAAAAAAGTTGCTTTTAGTGGGCTGTTTTATTACGGGAATCACAGGATTTATCCCCTTTGTATCAGACAGCTTTATGCTTTTGTTTTTATCCAGAACCATTTATGGAATCGGTCTTGGGATTGCTACCACACTGAATGTAGCTGTTGTTGCAGCGTTTTTTAAAGAAAAAGAGCGTGTTGTTGTTATGGGAATTCAGGCGGCCAGCGTGGGAGCTGGGATGGTAATTATTACAGTAGCCAGCGGTTTGCTTGGAACAAAAGGATTTCAATATGCTTATTTCATTCATATCATTGGTTTTATTGCCATGTTTCTAATTGCTGCCTGTCTACCAGACACAGGTATTCAGAAAACAAATCAGCATGAGCCCATAAAGCTGAATAAGACGGTGGCTGCAATCGCAGCGGTTGGTTTTATGGAATTTTTATTCCTGATTACATTCTCTACCAATCTATCCATGCATTTAAGTGGAAGTCTGGCTGGAAGTACATCTGTTTCAGGTAATTTGACTGGTGTGTTCTCTGGTGCCCAGATTCTGGTTGGACTTATTCTTGGCCTTATTACAAATAAGTACACCATACCTACAGCTATGTTTAGTTTTACCATTGGTGCGGTATTTCTCATTCTGTTCCCATCCCAGGCAGCACTTTTAATGGTTGGTGCTATGTTCTGTGGTTTTTCTCAAGGGCTTTTTGTACCTACGGCTATGGTCATTCTTTCAAATTCAGTCACACCAACTGCCACTGCCATGGCAACCGCTTGCTTTAACGTTGCCGTCTGCCTTGGGCAGCTTTTGTCCCCGGCTGTCTTAAATACGGTTTCAAAATCAATCTTTGGAGAAGTAACGACTTCCAATGTATATATGGTTTCTTCCATAGGAATGATGATTACAGCACTAATTGCGGTGATTGTCATATTCAAGAATAAAAAGGTCCAATAATTTTTTGCCGCCAGAAACGGGTCTACCGTATCTGGTGGCCTTTTAAATTCTAGATTTTAGACCTGTCTTATAATATCCCACACGCAAACATTGTGGGCAAGAATGGAGGTTTCCACCTCCAAATAATCCTCTGCATAAGAGTAAATATTTCGTTCTTCCGGAATGCAGGCTTTTAGAAGATAATTTAACTGGGAGGCTGAGGGAAGTTTAATATCCATAAGATATTCTGTTTCGCTTATGTTGCTTCTGACAAAACCACCGATCCAGATATCCAGAATGCTGCCATGGGACCGATCTAAAAGAAACCTTGAAATACGGTACTTGCC
This sequence comes from uncultured Eubacteriales bacterium, assembly GCA_963528005.1. Classification (GTDB taxonomy): domain Bacteria; phylum Bacillota; class Clostridia; order Lachnospirales; family Lachnospiraceae; genus Lacrimispora. Next base: position 26,555 of record CAURSM010000023.1, on the reverse strand, counting down.
TGGGGTGATTCCGTGTAGAAGAAAACGGAAATTAACGGCAGGAACCTCCTCGAATAGCTTATAAACATTGGAGAATGAGGAATATTTCCCGTTTTCATAGAGGCAGGAAGATCGGGGGTGAGCGTAATTAAAGCACATAATCTGATAATGGTCTGGACCTTTTCGGGTGACGCAGAAGTTTTCTCCTCGTTTAATAATTACAGTGCCAAGGCGTTCCAGCATTTGAAACGCATAAAAGGCAGGCATAGCTATGTTATCTTTGTTAATAAGCCCGGAGCCCCAAAAATAAAAGGCTTTTTGTTTTATCGGACTTGTTTGGGTTGATGTATCGCTAAACAGCCAATAACCCATTAAATCACTAACGGAATTTAGATCCAGACATGTCTTGCATATATAGGCCGACTGATAACAGGAATACTGTATCGGCAGTTCGGTTAGTGAAATAGAATTCCATTCCGTAATGTAAAAAGGCATTTGCTTATCATATTTGTGAATCAATTTTTTGATTTTTTGTGCCAAATTCAGTGGAAGATTCTGATCCATGCTGACAATTGCCTTTGAAGACTCTGGCTGCTTCATGAGGGAAAGATGAGTAGAAATAAAGGCGGGTTTCCTGTCTGCTTGAAATAGCAGTTTCAGGATCTCATCAAGATCCTTTAAACTTTCCCTGGAATCAAAGCCAGGCCCACCAAGGGAGGCACCAGGAAGATACGCCTGGATCGACTCCTGAATCAGCTTAAAATCATTGGCATATTGGCTTGGTGACTCCCTTGGTAATTTCCATAATTCAAACGTCCACTGTGAGGTCCATTCCTTTGGATAACTTTGAGAACTAAAGACTAAAAAAGCCTGGAGTAATTCAAAGAAACGGTTGTTTTTCAAGGAAGATAAGGAATCCTGAAAGGTTCCCCCTGGTTCATAAAAAGCATGGCTCAGCCGTGTAAGGTCGATGAAAGGAATCAGGTTGTGGTCCTGCATAAAATGCATGATGTCATCAAGATCAAGGAAATAGTAATTATAATCTGGTAATACCCTTGGAATAAAGGAGGAGCTTAAGATTCCCTGAATTCGAAGGTAACTAAAGCCAAGGGATTTTCTTGACTCTAATAAAAGCCTTCTGTAATTTTCAGATAGCAGGTTTTTGGCTGAGCTGACATTAAGGAGCGTGGAGTAATTGCTCCTTAAACCTTCGGTTTCATTGATGTTTACATCCACCTGATTGCTGTAAAGGTAGCTGTTTTCAGAGACCAGGATGGCGTTGCTGTATTGATCCAGTTGCTTGTATTCCTCTGCAATCATATGGACGTTTTTATTTTTCCGAAATTGGCTGGGAGTCATTTGAAAGCTTGCCCGAAATGCCTTGCCAAATGATGTTACATCGGAAAAGCCGTTGCGAATCGCAATTTCTGTAATTGGGTCATCTGTATAAGAAACATCCCGGTATGCATGAAACAACCGTTTCTCCATCAGATAAGATTTAAAGTTCTGATGCAAGTACTTGTGAAAGAATTTCGACAAATACTGAGGCGTTAAATAAAGGGCCTCTGAGAGTGCGGTAAGAGTTAAGGGCTCGTTATAATGGTGGTCAATATAATCAATGATCTTGCTGATACGTACCCCATGCTTTTCTGTAATGCTTTCATAAAGAACGGGTTTAAAATAATTCTCTTTCTTTAAATGATCCATAAGCTCAAACAAGAGACTTAAGATGCTTAAATGATTCTCGGATGGTCCCTCCAGATATCTTGTTCCAATATTGATTAAAATCTCTTTCAATGCAGTATAATTATTGCCTGGCTCCAACACAGAGTCGCAGATCAGTGTTCCGTAATTCCCAAGGCATTGTTCTATAAAGTATGGGTGAATTCCCAGGTGGAAGATGCTACAGTTTTCCTTGGGTGTCAGTGTGCCCTTATTCATAGGATTGACCAGACAGATATCACTGATAAAATACGGAGCTTCTTGTTCCTGGTAGCCAATTGTAAGCTTACCGGATACCACATAGATGAAATCATAAGATTCATGCTGAAAGGTTAATGGTTCTTTTATTTCCATACTTCGAAAGAACATAATTGGAAGATTAGTAGGGAGATTTTGGTACCAATTCATTTGCTGGCCTCCTTCGAATGGATGCAGGTGCGGTGTGAAGGTCAATGGTGACAAGTTTGACTTCCCGGCGTCTGAGACTGATCTGATAGTTCATTTGTCCACTGTGGTCAACCTCCAAAGTCGTTAACTTAGGCAGCATGGAGGAATTCTGCTTTAAGACGGATATATTTTCCGGACGCGAAACTGTTATTAAATTCATTTGCTTCCAGAGAAATAAAAGATTACTGCGACTGTCAGATATTACATATTCTTTGACCAAATAGGTACCCTCGGCGGTATCATTAACTCTGATTTCCCAGTAATCCGGGCTTGTTGATATAAAAAAAGCTCCATCAGTCTCAAAGTCTTCAATCTGAATATTTCTGCCAGTAAAGGCAGGATTAATATGTTCGTAATGAAAAAATAAAAAGCGGAAGCTGGAACTGGAGTCTGCCGTAATTAAAAAATTCTTATGGGCATATAACAAATGCTTCCCTAGCATGGAAAACATGTGATAAGCGTGGTAAGAGGGCTTTGGGATACCACTGTCTGTAAAGAGTCCCCATCCTCCAAACAGCATGTCCATGGAATCAGAATGGCGAAGAGGGACATCAAAGAGCATGTAATAACCCAAAGCTTCAATATCAAGTCCGCATGACTGGGATAAGTTCTTTGCAAGAAATTCCGATTGAAAGCTGGAATCATTGAGCAGGTTGCGGGAAGAGATATTGGAGTTAAATTCAGTAATCCAAAGATCATGTTTTGGATTTAAGCTCTTTGTTATTTCACTGATTTCTTTGATTCTTTTAATAGCAAGATCCTCATCGGAGGAAATGGAGGCATCCGCACCATCACTGGTTAGGGGATAGATGTAAGCTGTTAAAAAATCGGGTGTAGCTTGTGCCGCTTGCATCATCTCATATATTTTTGTGAGAAGCTGCGGATTGTTCCATTGATTAAAGCCTGGGCCTCCTACCTGGCATTCTGGGGCATATGTCTTAATTAATTCTTTTAGGCGTTTGAAATACCGGATATATTTTGACAAAGGAAAAATTTCGGACAGCTCGATAAAGTCATAAATGGTATAACTGATTTCAAAGCGCCAGGAATTGACAGACTCCTGTCCATAGCGGTTAATACAGGCTCGCAAAAAGTGGGGAAGAATCTCCAGAAGCTGATCAAAATAAGAAACTGTGCTGCCGACTAAGTTTTTTGCAATATTTTCTTTGGCAGAAAGATGGATGCGAAAGAGCTTATTGCTGAGCTCAAGAAAGGGGAGCATCCGGTTTTCTACCATAATGTCTAAAATCTGAAAAATCTGATTGTAATCATAAATGGATTTTCCGCCAATGGAATATTGGGAGACAAGATCAAAAAGTCTACAGATTCTTCCATATGAAAATCCTATTTCCCTTTGTGTATATGTTAACTGGTGAAATATTTTAACATTGGAAAAATCCTGTGCATAGCCCAAATTAATGAGTCGGTTCCAAAAGCCTGGCATTTCCCTGCTTTTTAAGACTGTTGTCTCTATAATCTCATAAACACGGACCGGCTTTTCTGTTGGAGGAGTCTGTCCGCTCTTTATCTGTCTGAACGATAGGAGACTGCTTTCAGGGGAAAGGGGGTTCATAAAAGAAGAGGAAGGCAGCCCGGAGATAACAGGCTTTTTTATGCCTTCCAGATTAATATAGTCTTTGAGAGTGTCCGGGCTTGTCAGTCCCACTCTTTCGCATATCTCATGTAACTCCAGATCCGTATATCTATAGTAGAGCGCTCCCTGTCTGCACTGCACTCCTTTTAAATGATTTTGAAAGGTCTGATTAAAATATTTCTGAAAAAGGCTGGACAGATATTGAGGTGTAATAGTAAAAAAGGCTGCTGTTTTGGACAGGCCAGGATTCTCCTTGTAGTTTTCCTCTAAATAAGCAGTAACCCGTTGCACTAAGAGTTCCTGTTTCGAGTATTCCTGTTCTGTGGAGCCGTGAGGTAAGCCGGCTAGCAAAGAGGAGTCTTTGTTGAGAAGATCAAGAAGCTGCAAGGTCAGGGCTGATAACCGGTATTGATTCAAGGTCTGCCCGCTTAAATATACTTTTGCATAATCCAGAAGAACCGAATGCATTTGTTCAGAGCTGGACAAACGCCTTGTAGGACTTGCTAGAATGGATTCCTGAAACAATGTATCCAATATACATTCTGGGCGGAGAGAGACCTTAAGAAACAGGCATTCGTCGTCAGATGTGACGCTGATTACATTGCCAGGCCCAAGAATCAAGCAGTCTTTTGGGCTGCAGCAGATTGGAGGCTCTTTGATTGTCATAGTACCCCGAAGGATGGTAATAAGATCCAGTCCAGGCACCGGAAGTGCTTCTGTTTTGCTTAGGAGATAAAGATTGGCTGATTGAACAAATGATTGAATTTCAAATATTGGATTCATGACCCCTCCATAGATTCCATTTTTTTCATTGTATCATATATATTAACTAATTTCGATAATCTTTAATTTTAATATATTTATTTGTTGGAGTGAAAAGATAAAAGGTTAAATAAAGCCGGAAATAAAGAGAATAAAGCTGAATATAGAAACGTGAGGAATGGTCCATTTTGCTATAATTAGAGCAAGAAATCATAAGGGTACAGCTGGATTTCAAATGCGCGCATGACACAAAAAAATGAATAGGAGAATAAAAATGGGGACTAAAAGCAGTAAGATAGGACCGATGGAATACGTTACCTATGGCATGGGGAATTTTGCCTCTCAGCTTTCCTGGACAATGGTAACCACCTACCTGGCAGTATTTTACACAGATGTTTTTGGATTAAGCGCCGGTTCCGTTGCGGTTCTTTTTCTTATAGCAAAGATTTGGAGTGGGGTAAGTGATCCTTTAATGGGCGCATTGATGGAACGTACTCATACCAGATTCGGACGATTTCGGCCTTATATTGTCATAGGGGCTCCTCTGCTGGTTCTGTTTACCGTATTAACCTTTACAGTACCTGGGTTTGGGAGTAAAGGAAAGCTTATTTATGCGTATATTACATACATTGGTCTTGGCATGTCTTACACCATATCCAATGTACCATATCTTGCTTTGCCGGCAGTTATGACAACAGACAGTAAGAAAATCAACCGCTTAAATACGGCTCAGATGATGGGCATGGTATTTGGAATGATTCTTTTAAATCTCGTAACCCTCCCCCTTGTAAATCTCTTTGGTGGTGGTGATATGGGAGTTGGGTATCAAAAAACAGCCAGTGTTTTTGCATTGATTGCTCTTCCTATCTTCTGGTTGTGCGCGTGGAGATGCAAAGAGACGGTACAAGTACATAAAGAAGATCAGGTTTCCCTAAAAGAATCTGCAAAGCTTATTATTAAGAATAAAAACTTAATGATGATTGTGCTGTATACCATTTTAAATATGGCAGGCATGCTTGGGCGTATTGGAGTGGCTGTTTATTTCTATTTATATGTAGTGAAAAATTTTACCTTTATCACTATCTTTATGATGATGCAGATGCTGGTAGGCGCGCTCATTATGCCATTTTCTCCTAAGGTTATGGAACACTTTGGGAAGAAGAAAACCATTTATTTCTCTGGTCTCGTCCAGGCATTAGGTCTGCTAATGATGGTATTTGGTCCCTATATGAATATCCCTTATCTCTTCTTATGTCACATTGTATATGGTCTTGGATATATTGCTGGGCCCTGCGGATCTTGTATGATTGTTGATGCAGTTGATGATGGAGATTTAAAAACAGGAGTAAGAACCGATGGTACCGCATTTTCTTTAAATGGCTTAGGTGGTTTAATCGGTACGGCTCTTGGAGGTGCTCTAGGAATTGCAATTATAGGCTGGTATGGATATGTAGCTGGGCAAGAAATTACGGAACACGTGAAAACAGGTATTATCATTGCAACTAACGTAATGCCTGCAATTATTTTTATACTTTCCCTTATTCCCATTGCTTGCTACAAGTTAAAAGAGAGCGATATGCCTGAAATCAGGGAGAAGCTTCGGATTAGAAATGAACAAAGAGATTTGGAACGAATGAAATAAGATTTAGAAAGGAAAAACAAATATGAAAAAATTAAGAATTGGTATCGTCGGCTGCGGCGGAATAGCAAATCAGAAGCATATGCCATCATTAAAAGCAAATGGAGAATTGAATGAAATTGTTGCATTCTGCGACATTGTGGAAGAGAGGGCTGTGAAAGCCGCCAGAGAATACGGTTCAACAGATGCAAAGGTGTATTCCAATTATAATGACCTGGTGAATGATCCTGATGTGGATGTGGTTCATGTCTGCACACCCAATGTGGCTCATTGTCCCATAACAGTTGCGGCGTTTGAAGCCGGAAAGCATGTGATGTGTGAAAAGCCAATGGCACATACCACGGAAGATGCAATAAAAATGCTGGATGCGTGGAAGAAGTCGGGGAAAAAGTTCACCGTTGGCTATCAAAACCGACTAAGGGAAGATACTCAGACCCTACATGCCTCTTGTGCAGCCAATGAATTGGGAGAGATCTATTTTGCTAAGGCCCATGCATTAAGAAGAAGAGCAGTACCAACCTGGGGAGTATTCCCGGATAAGTCACTCCAGGGGGGAGGCCCCCTGATTGATATTGGAACCCATGCTCTGGATATTACACTTTGGATGATGAATAACTATGAGCCTTTATCTGTTTCCGGCCAGGTATATTATAAGCTGGGGCGTCAGGCAGATGGACCGGAAGGCAATGTATTTGGTCCATGGGACCCAGAAACCTTTGAGGTAGAAGATTCCGCATTTGGGCTTGTAAAGATGAAAAATGGAGCGACCATTTATCTGGAGGCATCCTGGGCCCTGAATGTTTTAAAATCCATGGAGGCATCCACCACACTTTGCGGTACGAAAGCGGGAGCTGAGATTCATCATGGGGGCAGTTATCCAAAAGATGAATTAATCTACAATACTGTGGAGCACAACACACTCATGGAGAAAACCATATCTCCTGCTGGAGTGGTGGATTTCTTTGAAGGTGGTGCTTCCGCTGAAGGAGTCAGAGAGCAGAAGCAGTGGCTTTTGGCAATCTTAAATAATGAGGATCCTCTTGTGAAGCCAGAGCAGGCATTTGTAGTCACTCAAATTCTGGAGGGCATCTATCAGTCTGCCGAAACCGGGAAAGAAGTTTTTTTCTAAATTAAATTATAAAAAGGAGCCAAATCATTATGTTTCCAAAACAGATGTATCATCCTCTTGGCTTTCAAAACATAGAGGAAGAAGGCAGAGTTACAGGTTTTTGTTTTAAAATGAAGATTCAGTATTATCGGGGCATCACCCTTTCGATTTTACGCAATATTGAAGTCAATGTAGATGGAGTAGAATATCCCAGGGAATCCATATTGTTTACGGTTAATGGGGAAACCTTTACACAGGATGAGATGAAAACTGTAATCAGCAATCGCTGGCTGTTTGGCCAGTATGGAACGGTTACGGTGATTGCAGAGGGTGGTCTGGCCCCTGGTAACCATCACATCAAGTGTACCCAGACAATTGCACCTTCCTACATGCCACATATTCTGGTTCATGCAGGTGAGTACGATTTTGAACTTTGAGACAGGGAGGAAATGGGATGGATAACAAAATAAAAATAAGTGTGTCTCTATACAGCTACCAGCAGGAGTATTACGAAGGAAAGCTTGATCTGGAAGGCTGTATACGAGAAACCGCGAAAACAGGAGCCACAGGCATTGAGCTTTTAGCAGAGCAGATGGTAGATGATTTTCCGGTGATTACACCGGAGTTTAAAGAGAAATGGTTTGGCTGGATGAAAAAGTATGGGACAGAGCCAACCTGCTACGATGCTTTTCTGGAAAATCGAATCTATGACAACCGGATTTGTACCTTGCGAGAGCAGATTGCCATGATGAAGCGGGATATTGAAAATGCCAGTCAGCTAGGCTTTCAGACCTTAAGAACCCTGGTTTCTACTCCTATGGATGTGATTGAAGGCAGCATACCATATGCAGAAGAAAAGGATATTAAAATCTGTATAGAGGTACATTCTCCCTTCTCCCTTAGTTCCGGCTGGGCTGACGGCTATATGGAAATGATACATAAGACCGGCACAAGGCATTTTGGTTTTATGCCCGATTTTGGAATCTTCTGCCGCAAGATCCCGGATATTCTGACCGCTCAGGCTGTTCGTAATGGATGCCGGGAAGAAGTGATTAAAATCGTAGAAGATGCTTTCTTAAACCGTGTGAATCAAGGATTCACAAAGATTAAATACGATTTAAATCTGGGAAGGGCTCATGGAGCGTATATGAAGGCCAATGGATATCCAAATCTAATGGAGACATTGGAGAAGATTCATGCCACGCCGGCAGAACTGGCCTATGCAGGTTCCACTTTTGATTATACCTGGTGCGATCCCAAAGATATTATTGATAATATCCAGTATATTTATCATACACATGCCAAGTTTTATCATATGAATGAGGCTTATGAAGAAACCTCCATCCCGATAAAAGAAGTGGTGGAAGCTTATAAAAAAGCTGGTTATAACGGATATCTTTCTTCCGAATACGAAGGAAACCGGATGCTAAATGATGCTCTGGAGGTTGACAGCATTGAACAGGTAAGGCGTCAGCAGGAGGCGCTTAGAAGAGCCATAGAGGAATAATATTAAAATACCGGAGGAATCAAAGAGAATTAGTACTTTGGTTCTTCCGGTACTTCTATCTTAAAGGTACAAACATACGGATAATATTAATGAATATGAGAAATATTTAATATTTAATAATTGAAATTAATTAATAATGGAAAATAGATTAAAAATACTAGAATAAATGCTGATATAATCGTGAAAGTGTCGAGAAACTATTTGAGATAAATTATATAATTATACTTGTTAATTCAAATTGTTCTGAAAGGAAGTTACATATATGAAAGAGTATGAAGCACAGGTCGGAGTCATTGCGGCAGGCCCTTCCGGACTGGCGGCTGCTGTTCAGGCAGCACAGTTGGGGGCAAGTGTGGTGGTGCTTGAAAAGGCATCTACAGTTGGGGGCGCCGCCAATATGGGAATGGGTCCTTTGGGAATCGGGACCTTATATCAGAAAAGACAGATGATAGACATCAGTGTAGAAAAAGCGTTTAACATGTTTATGGATTATACCCATTACAATGTGGATGCCAGGCTAGTAAAGCGGTATTTTTCCCAGTCTGGAGAAACCATACAGTGGCTTGAGGATATGGGCGTTGAGTTTGAGGGCGCATTCCGCTACTTCCCCCAGTCAGAAGCAACCTGGCACATTGTAAAGACAGATACAGGGATTGGACCAAGGGCAGCATCTTTTATGAATCGAGCTATGTATGAGAAGGCTCTGGAACTTGGAGTAACAATCCTGTTAGAGCATTCTGTAAAAAAGATTATAAAGGAACATGGAAAAGTAACTGGTATGATTGGAACTTCTCCTGACGGGCAGGAGGTTAGAGTCAACTGCAATGCTGCAATTATCTGTACCGGAGGAGCAGGAGCCAATAAGGATATGATTAAGGAGCATACCGGGCTGGAGCATGGCAAGGATGTCTTTAACTTCGCCATCCCAGGGTTAATGGGCGATGGACTTAGAATGGCTTGGGAGGCAGGAGCGGACCAGACCCAGATGAGAATTGAAATGGCCAGTGATCTGGGAGGGGGGGAGCCCACCACAGGTGGAGTCACCAATATTATGAAGCAGCCCAATCTGCTGGTGAATTCTTTTGGTAAGAGAGTTATGAATGAGGATTATATGCAAAACACCACTTACCTATCCAATGTGGCAAACCATCAAAGGGGTAAGGTCTGTTTTTCAATCGTAGATAGTTCCATTGTAAATTATTATATCAGCCATGGCGTAGACGTGACGAGTCTGGTAACTCCCAATCCAGATGTGTCAGACTTTTATGAAGGCATTCAGATGCTGAAGAAAAATGGAAGCAAACATTATTTTATTGCTGATACCATAGAGGAACTGGCACAATTAGCTGGGATTAATGCAGACAATTTAAAAGAAACTGTAGACAATTATAACTATTTTTGTGATTGCAGAGACCTTGAATTCTTTAAAGATCCCAAATACTTAAGACCTTTGTTTAAGGCTCCCTATTATGCGGCAGCAATTCACCCCGGTGGATATGGAACTGTTGGAGGGATACGAATCAACGAAAACTGTGAGGCCTGCGACAACGATTATATGCCAGTACCTGGACTTTACTGTGCAGGTGCAGATTCCTGCAACATCTACGATGACAGCTACATGTTTTTGCTGCCTGGTAATTCCATGGGCTATGCGGTTAATACAGGACGCATTGCAGCCCTCAGTGCAGTGGAATACATAAAAGAAAAAATATAATGGAGGGGATTATGCCAGCAATAACAATCGATGGTATAAAAATTCAGGTGCCGGAAGAATCTTGTGTGTTGGAAGAGGCGCTTAAGGCAGGAATCTACATTCCTCATTTGTGCCACCATCCCAATCTTCCAGAACACGGCTCCTGCCGGTTATGCATTGTAGAGGTAGAAGGAGAGGACCAGGTGGTTACCTCCTGTACCTTAAAGCCAAGAGACGGTATGGTCATCAAAACAAAAAGCGAAAAAATAAGCAGGCTTCGTTCCCTGGCCCTTGATCTGCTTTTGGCAGGTCATCCAGAAGACTGCTCTACCTGTCCAAAATACGGAAACTGTGAACTGCAGACCCTGATTCAATATCTAGGAGGAGCTAGTACACGGATGAAGCACAGGGTAAAAGGGTTTCGTCCTGTGGAAGAAAATCCCCTGCTAGCTCATGATATGAACCGGTGTATCCTCTGCGGGCGCTGTGTCAGAGCCTGCAAGGATTTAAGAGGAGTAGGGATTTTAAAGTATTCCAAAGAAAACATGGAGACTTACATTGGTACGCTTCATGATAAACTTTTAAAGGATGAGGACTGCCGGTTTTGTCAGGCATGTGCGGAAGTTTGTCCAACCGGGACAATCCGTGACAAACGTTCTCTTATGGAAACAGAGAAAACCAGAGAAGAGATGATTGTACCCTGCCGCGCCGCCTGTCCAGCCCATACAGATGTGCCTCGTTATATTTATCTGGTGGGAGAGGGAAGAGTTGAGGAAGCAGCGGCTGTGATTCGGGAAAAAGTGCCATTTCCAAAGGTTCTTGGCTACATCTGCAATCATGTATGCGAAATGCAGTGCAAACGGGGTGAGATCAATGAGGCCATGTCCATCCGGGAAATCAAGCGGTTTGCAGCAGAAGCCGATACCGGTACCTTTTGGAGAGGAAAAGGAAAACAGCTTCCAGATACTGGAAAGAGGGTCTGTATCGTAGGGGCAGGACCGGCTGGTATGACGGCAGCTTATTATTTAAGAAAGCAAGGGCACGAGGTGACTATACTGGAGGCAAACCCTAAGGCTGGGGGAATGCTTCGTTATGGAATACCAGAATACCGACTTCCAGTAAGTATTATAGAGGAAGAATGGCAGGTCATAAAGGACATTGGTATCAAGGTGGAATGCAATAAAAAGGTGGAAAATCTTTTTGCTCTTAAAGAAGAATATGAGGTTGTGCTATTAGCCTTGGGGACTCATAAAGGCATACGGCTCCCCATAGAGGGTGCTGAGCTGAAAGGGGTGCTGGTAAACACCGAATTTCTAAAGGCTGTCACAGAAAATAAAGATACTGGAATGGGAAAAAGAGTGGTTGTTCTTGGAGGAGGCAATGTGGCTTTCGACTGTGCAAGAACAGCAAGACGTCTAGGTGCGATAGAAGTTCATCTGGCCTGTCTGGAAAGCAGGGAAAAGATGCCGGCTGATGAAGAGGAAATCACACAGGCAATGGAAGAAGGAATCATAGTGCATCCTGGCCTGACCTTTGAGCGCATCACTGGAGAATCACAGGCAGATGGAGTTGAGTTCATGGAGGTCTTAACCTTTACCTTTGATAAGGAGGGCCGTCCAGTTATTACGAAAAAGGAAAACTCGAAATACCACATTCAAGCCGATACCGTTATATTTGCAGTGGGACAGCGCCCTGAGCTAGAGAATGAAAGCGGAGTGCCCCTTACGCCTGGTGGTTACATAACAGTAGATCCTAAAACATTAAAAACTGGGATTGATGGAATCTTTGCCGCTGGTGATGTCGTCTATGGAACAAGATCTGTAATAGAAGCAATTGCTTCTGGCCGGGAAGCCGCAGGTTCCATTGACCGGTATCTAGGCGGGGACGGTGATATTAGTGAGATACTTGCTCCACCTACAGAACGGGAGGATTTCATTGGCAGAGTTGAGAACTTTGGAAATAAAAAGCGGGTAAACAGCTTTTTGCCTTACCATGAAGGAATCTGCAGTGAGGATATCTGCGGGGAAGCAAACAGATGCTTGCAGTGCGATCTAAGGCTAACGATCACACCTCCAAGACTATGGGGCAGCTTTGACTGGGAGGAGGAAGTTCGATGAATGCAGTTCAAAAAGCGAAAGCAGCAGGACGGGAATTCCTGATAGAACGGGTGAGAAAGAATGAAATTCCTTTTGGGATTACGACTGGAAAGAACACCGTTTCAATTGTAACCGGCCTTCATAATCACGATAGGGAGCATATGCTTCTTCGTATCATGGAGCAAAACCCAGAGATGATTTTGCAGGGACTTGCAATTGCCGGTTATCTTATGAAGGATGTAAAACTTTTATGTTATCTTCCAGAGGAGAAGGTGGAGCTTAAAGAATTATTAGAGAAAAAGGCTTCAGAATTTAACGTTGAAGTAATGGTGCATTTAGGTAAGATTCCGTCAGATATTCTTGATACCTGCCTTTATTGTAACTTTATTATACTAAAAGCACTCTACGAAACAGTAGAGGATACTTACGAACCGGAATGTTATCTGTGTACAAAATACAAAAGCGGAAAAGGGGAGTGGTATGGTGATCCCAAATGGGTGAAACCAGGCACACCTTTAAACGAATTGATTGAGATGCAACCTGAGAGTATAAAAGCAATACAGCTTGGAACCCATCTGCACTTACCAGGCAAACTGGAACAATCAGTTGTTGAGTCAGATATATGGAACCAGGATACGGGTGTAATAACCGTGTTTGACCAAAAGTGCTGTATGCTTCATGAAGCAGAAGAAAACTTGTACGCAGGTCGCAGGGAATGCTGCGGCAAGTGCACCTTTTGCCGGGAGGGGCTACTGCAGCTCCATACCAGGATTCATGAAATTACCATGAAAAATGGGGAATGGGGCAGTATGGAGATCATGAAAGAACTGGTAGAAGCCATGACTTACAGCTCCAGATGCTCTGTTGGCAATACAGGAGCGGACTTTGTACTGGATACGTTCCGGCTTTTTGAACAGGAATATGTGGATCATATAAAAAAGCGTACATGTGCAGAAGGAATCTGTTCCGCTTTTACTAACATCTATATTGCTCCACAAGGCTGTATTGGCTGCGGAAGCTGTATCAAAGAATGCCCTGAGGATTGCATTGAGGGACTGCCTGGATATATCCATATGATTGAAGAATTAAAATGCACCAAATGCCTAAGGTGTATGAAAGCATGCCCCGAAAAGGTGATTCTTTGTACCACAGGCAGAGTTCCTTCTGTTCCGGACCGTCTGACACACGTAGGACGCTTCAAACGATATTAGACCATGAAAAAGGAGAAAAAGAGAATGAAAGTATTAGGAATTAATTTTGGCGGACGTGCCATGAAATGCGGAGAAATTATGGTAAAGGAAGCTTTATTTGCAGCAAAAGAAGCAGGTGCAGAGGTGGAATTTGTGCGCACCATCGGGATGCGGATTGATCCATGTCTGGGATGCGGAGTTTGCAGTCAGAAACGGGATCAGGGAGACAATGTACATTGTATTATTAAGGATGATTATGAAAAGCTGGTAGAAAAGATTCTGGACGCAGATGGAATCATTGTTGCAGCACCTGTATTTTCCGTAGGACCTACGGGCCAGATTAAAAATTACATTGATCGCTTTGGTGCCTCCCATGACCGCGCTGCCCTAGATGAAATTCAGAAAAAGAGAATCGTAGAGGGAAAAAGCGGTGAAGAACTCTTAGACCCTCGTTATTTTAAGAAACGGTATGTAGCCTATATGTCGATTGGCGGTGCAGATACTCCTCATTGGGTAGCCTTAGGTCTACCTACAATCACTGAGTTTGGCACTTCCATCCACATGAAGGTGGTTGGTCAGCTGGATGCATATGGGCAGGGGCAGAGAGCCAATCCGCTGTTTGATGATAACCTTATGGGCCAGTGCAGAGAGCTTGGAAAAAGAGTAACTGAGGCTTATGGAAAAGAGTACGATGAAGTTGAATGGTATGGAGAAGAAGGGGTTTGTCCGGTATGCCATGGAAAATCCTTTATGCTGGATCAGGCACCTGACATTTACTGTGTGACCTGCGGTGTGAAAGGAACCATGGGGTGGAGTGATGGTTCCATGAAGATTCATTTTAATCCGGAAGATAAGAAAATATCAAGGACCAGTATGGAAGGTCTTTATGACCATTACTGGGAGATTGAAAATATGAAAAAGGTTTGCATTCCTAAAATCATAGAGAATAAAGAATGGCTGGAAGAGCATTTACAAAAATATAAGGATTTTGACAAGGTGATTGCAGAGTAAAAGGAGGGGTAGTATGAAACTGGGATTTGTCAGCGCAATACTGGATAGCAGTAGTTTTGAGGAGATGATGGATCTGGCCTCCAGTCTGGGCTTTGATTGTGTAGAGGTTGCCTGTTGGCCTCAGGAGAAAGCGCAAAGACGCTACGCAGGAGTCTCTCATATTGATGTAGAACGAGTCGTAAAGGACCCTGCCTACGCCAATGATATAAAAAATTATGGAAAGAAAAAAGGAATCACCATTTCCTCTTTGGCTTATTATCCCAATCCTCTCGACGAAGATAAAAAGAAAGGAGAGGCGGCTGTAGAGCACTTAAAGACAATGATAAAGGCAAGCAGGATTCTCTCCGTAGGAATGGTGACCACATTCATTGGAAGGGACCAGAAAAAGAGTATCGAAGAAAATCTGGAACTGGTAAAAGAGGTATGGCCACCAATTATAAAACTGGCAGAGGAAGAGAATGTAAAGATTGCCATTGAAAATTGTCCCATGCTTTTTGGGAAAGATCAGTGGCCTGGTGGACAGAATTTAATGACAACGCCCTCCATTTGGAAGCAGGTGTTTGAACTGCTTCCCAGTGATCATCTTGGTCTTAATTACGACCCCTCTCATTTTGTCTGGCAGATGATTGATTACATAAAACCTATGTACGAATTTGCAGATAAGATCTTTCATGTCCATTATAAGGATATCAAAGTCTATCAGGATAAGCTTAATCAGGTTGGAACTATGGCATACCCCCTTGATTTCATGTCTCCGAAACTTCCTGGTCTTGGTGATGTAAACTGGGGAAGATATGTGAGTGCCCTCTATGATATTGGCTTTGAGGGGTGCACTTGCATTGAAATTGAAGATAAGGCATTTGAGGGAACAAAGGAAATGATACAAAAAAGCCTGGAACTAAGCAAACGTTATATCGAGCAGTTTGTGATTTAGGAGGGGATGAATGGATAAAATAAAAATTGGAATCGTAGGTTTTGGGTTTATGGGGCATTGTCATGCGGATACTTTAAAAACCATAGATGAATTTCAGCTGACAGCCGTTGCAGATATTAATCCGGATCAGTTAAAAGATGCTCCCTTAGGCGTTAACATATTTCATACCATGGATGAGATGCTTCATGGAGCAGATCTGGATGTAGTTATCATATCAACTCCAAACCTCACTCATTTGGAAATGGTAGAAAAAGCGGCAAAAGCAAAAAAGGCAATTATCTGTGAAAAGCCTGCCGCAATGACCGTAGAAGAGTTTGATAAAATGACAGCGATAACAAAGGAAAACAAGGTTCTCTTCACCGTGCATCAGCAGAGAAGATGGGATACGGATTACTGTATTATGAAGGAAGTCTATGATAAAAAAATGGTAGGAGATGCATACGTAATTAAATCCCAGCTTTATGGCTTTAATGGTTATATGCATGACTGGCATGTATTCCCAGAATTAGGAGGAGGCATGCTCTACGACTGGGGCGTACACTTAATCGACCAGATTTTAAACATGGTAAATGCTCCAATTGAATCCTTGTATGCAGATTTGAAAAATGTAATCAATGAGAATGTGGATGACTATTTTAATATTATGATCCGGTTTAAAAATGGAGTGATGGCTCAGATTGAACTTGGAACGTATTACTTAACTCCAAAGAGAGCCTGGTTTATTGGTGGAGATAAGGGCTCTGCAATGATTGACGGTTTTGCCGGAGAGGGAAAGATTGTCCGCACGTCTCATCTTCTTCAAAATGTTCCAGGTAAGATTACAATGACAGCGGCAGGTCCCACAAGAAGCTTTGGACCTGCTGAACCAGGACTATTAATTGAGGAGCCGCTGCCTCAGGTACAGGTTTCTCATCGGGATTATTTTCTGCAATTCATTCGTTCTTTCTATGACAAAGAAGATTTAATGATTCAACCGGAACAGGTAAGAAAAGTTCTTTGCATAATGGAGGCTGTCAGAGAATCAGCAAAAACAGGAGAATCAATACGTTTCGAATAATTGTTTAAAAAGCAACCATTAATTATATACAAAATAAAATAGATTTCCTAATAAATCACGTGGGAAATTTGAATAAAAAAAATCATGAAAAAGCTTGAAAATTCAAATTAAAATGTAAGGATAAGACCGTTTTTATTTTAGTTCATGAAAAACAGAGAAAAACAAACCTCCCAATTGTGGAAACAACCAGATGGTGCTAAACTTCTAATATGGTTATACTAATAAAGCACATAAAAGTTGATTTTTCAAAAGGAGGCGCCGGAAATGGCAGATCATAATAATACGGTTCAAAAAAGTCATACACTTCTAGGTAGACTGAAACAATATATGGCAGATAACATGGGACTGATTGCAATTGGAATGCTTTCCATGAATGGGAATTATACAAAACAGTCATTTGTTTATCATTGCAATCGGAATAATAAGCAGTAACTAAAAACTTATACAATTGAATCTTGAAAAATTTTAAAAAGTTTAAAAAGTCGCGGTATACTTAGACATTTCTTTTCCTAAGTGTACCACGACTTTTTCTATGTACAGAACCTTTTGAATGGAGAAGCATAATATATTGAAACTCTTTAACTTGGGTCCATATTGAAAGGGGAGCGTAAGTTGTCTCAGGTGCATAAAATAGTAATGGGAGGTGATAAAACAACATTTAGAAAAGGCAAATATTGATCGGTAAATGATGTAAGGGTGTATATGAGTAGAAAAGGAAATAAAGGAAATAAGGGAGAGAGTTTTTATGGAAAAGTTAATGAGTGCAACAGCAATTACAAACCCCACATGGTATGTGGATGAGAGAGTTATTTTTCATGGGCAAGCAAAACCTTATGATTATTATGGGGCTAAAGATCCTACCATCGTATATTATGGGGGCAAATATCATGTGTTTTATACTGGAGCGAATCAAGGAGGCGGCTGGCAGATGCTTTATACGTCAGCATCTACAATTTCAGGTCTTAAGAACTCTGCAAGAACCTATATGAGCTCCATTGGGGAAAATTACTTTTGTGCTCCTCAGGTATTTTATTTTGAACCTAAAAAACTATGGTATTTGATTTACCAGGACGGAACACATGGTGCGGCATATGCCACAACTACCAATATAGCAGACCCTAGATCCTGGTCAGGACCTAAATCTCTTGGCATGTCAGGAAATATGGGATGGGATTACTATGTTATTTGTGATGATTCCTATGCTTATATGTATAACACGCCAAGTGATGGTTCTGGAAGATTATATGTAAGAAAAACATCACTTTCTAATTTCCCCACAGGCTGGGGTTCTCCTTCCGTAGCATTATCCGATACGTTTGAAGGTGCAAATGTTTATAAATCCTTAGCAGATGGTCAGTACTATCTGACGATTGAAGATCAAAAGGATGGACGTTATTATGAATTATGGACATCAAGAAATGCTGGTGGTCCATGGAATAAGCTGGCTGAGAAATGGGCGTGGAGAGGCAATCTAAGCTATAAAGCTGATAGATGGACCAGTAATGTATCTCACGGTGAGATTATTCGTGCCGGCTACAATCAGAAGATGGAAATAAATAATATAGACAGAGTTGAGTTCCTGATTCAGGGTACGAACAGCCTATCAGGGCCTTATCAGCAGATTATTTGGGATCTGGGAGTAATAAGAAACTATAAGTAATCATAAGAATGAAGATACTCCTGCCGTCTATGCCATAGTATAAGATTGATATGGTACAGGCCTATAGAAGATCCGACCTGTGTTCAAAACATCCGGCGGTAAAACGCCGGGTGTTTTGAGGTTTAAGTTTATTAATTTATATCTGATTTGTAGGGGGAAATTATTTTGTTAGAAGAGAGAATGAGTTCATTATCAACGGAAGTTTTAACCATGAAAGAATTTGATATGGAACAGGTAAAGGTTACAGATGATTATTATGTAACAATATTTGAAAAGGATTTGAAGTACCTTTTATCTCTGGAGGCGGATCGACTTCTGGCAGGTTTTAGGGCGGTATCTGAAGCAAAAGATCCCAAAAGCACACCAGGTCTTAATTTGTACGGTGGGTGGGAAGGCAGTTGGAGTTTGTTAAGAGGCCATACCTTAGGGCATTATCTTACAGCAATGGCACAAGCCTTTAAGCAAACCAAGAGCAGTCATAAAAGCCAAAATCTCCAGGTAAAACAAACATTGGATTATGTTGTAAGTCAATTAAAAAGCTTCCAAGATAAGAGTAAAAATGGTTATGTATTTGCATCACTTGAAGTGCATTTTGACATAATTGAAGGAAAAGCTACAGGTGACAACTGGGTTCCCTGGTATACCATGCACAAGATTATCTCTGGCCTAGTTGATGTATACAAATACACCGGAAATGAAGAAGCTTTACTGGTCGCTGGCAGGTTAGGAGACTGGGCATACACCAGAACCTCTGCCTGGGACAGCTCCTTACAAAAGAAAGTTTTGAGTGTTGAATACGGTGGAATGAATGATTGTTTGTATGAACTTTTTAAGCATACCAGAAACATCAGGCATCTGGCAGCAGCTCATAAGTTTGATGAAGATTCTTTATTTACTTCCATAGGAAATGGTAGGAATGTGCTGGAGAACCTCCATACAAATACTCAAATTCCTAAGTTTGTAGGAGCATTAAACAGGTATCGTACGTTAGGGGAAGCGGAAAACTTTTATTTCAATGCGGCAAAGCAGTTTTTTCATATGGTTATAAGAGACCACACCTATATCACCGGTGGAAACAGTGAAAATGAACGTTTCCGAACTCCTGGAAAGTTGGATTCTACAAGAAATAATATAAATAATGAATCCTGTAATTCCTATAATATGTTAAAGCTGGCCAGAGAATTATTTAAGATCACTGGTGACATTCAATATGCAGATTATTATGAAAATGCATACATCAATGAAATCATTTCAGGTATTAATCCGGAAACAGGAATGACAACTTACTTTAAACCAATGGGAACTGGATATTTTAAATTATTTGGAACAGAAACCAATTCATTTTGGTGCTGTACAGGCAGTGGAATGGAGAATTATACAAAACTAAATGATAGTTTGTATTTTAATAATGGCAATGATTTGTACGTCAATATGTATGTGAGTTCTGAATTAAATTGGGCAGAAAAAGGCTTTGCCTTAACCCAATCTGCCAATATCCCGTTGTCTGGAAACGTGGTTTTTACAGTAGGTAAAGCACCTGTCTCTCCAATCAACATTAAATTTAGAGCACCCTATTGGATTGCAGCAGGTCAAAATGTTTCAATTACAATTAACAATATTACGTTTTATCCAGTAAAAATGAATGGATATCTTGAGGTAAACAGAGTCTTTAAAGCTGGCGATAAAATAGAACTTAATTTTCCTATGGAAGTCAAGGCAGAAAGACTTCCTGACAATCCAAATGCAGTCGCATTTAAGTATGGACCAGTGGTTTTAAGCGCTGGACTTGGAACAGAGAAGATGGTTTCAGCCGGACATATGGCTTCTGCAAAGGCAACCATACCGGAAGGCGTTTTGATTAAGGACTACATTCTAATAAAAGAGAAGTCAATAGACGAATGGATTGCCAATATCAAAAGCAATCTGGTACAAAAGCCAGGAAAAGTTGAGTTCACCCTAAAAAATACAGATGAGGATAACCGCTTGAAATTCACACCTCATTATCGGAGATATACGGATCGATATGGTATCTATTTTGTTTTGTCAGCCATTGATTCTCCTGAGTTTCAAGAAGGGATTAAAAACAGCAAAAATGCAGCGAAAAAACTGGAAGCCACCATTGATGAAATACAGATAACCAATGATCAGCACGAGCTTGTCCACAATTTACAGGGAAATTCCTCTGGTGGTTCTTTTGGTGGATATAATTACCGTCATGTTCATGGAAAGACTGACGGACAGGGCTGGTTTAGTTATGACCTGAGCATTAATCCGACTGCAACTAACTATATCAGTACAAAGTATTACAGTGGTGATGCCGGAAGAACTTTCAATGTTTATGTTGACAATCGTTTACTTGTAGAGGAAACCATTCAGGCAAAAAATCCCACTGGATTTTACGAAGTCCGCTATAAGATTCCAAAGGATTTGCTTAATGGGAAAACGAAAATCACGGTTAAATTTTCAAATAGGGGTAATAGTTATGTAGGTGGAGTCTTTGATACCCTTTCTATCCTTAAAGATTACAGCAGCAACGCCCGTTTAAAAAGCATTACAATAAGCGGAAAAGAAGCGAGTGTAACAAATAACTCCTATAGTGGCTACGTAGAACGAGGAGTAGACTATGGAGATATAAAGATTACACCGGAACAAAATAATGCATTAATCTATGTAAATGACATCTTAATTGATGATACGGCAATTAGAAGACTGATTTTGACTTCGGAAACAGAAACATTAAATATTAAAGTGGTTGCAGAAGATGGCACAACAAAAGCTTATACCCTAACCATAACAAAGGTCGCCAGAGATTAAGAAAAGAAAATAATGTTGAAACAGCAAAAAGCAAGTTAAATGATTGATTTGGCTTGCTTTTTACTTTACAGATACCATAATATTCATTATACTTTTCTTAGAGAGAACAGGTATATTATTATAACAAAATTGCAGTCATCTGTAGGTGAAAGGAGGAAGAACATGGAAATAGTAACGGTAACCGTAAATGACCCACTAGGGCTGCATGCAAGACCATCAAGTTTACTAACGAAGCTGGCAAAGGAGTTTAACTGTCAAATTACAGTATATAAGAACGAAGATAGCTCCAGGAAATGTGACGTAAAAAATGTCCTTTCTGTGATGGATCTAAATGGCTTATTTGGTGAAAAATTGACGTTTGAAGCAAGTGGAGACGATGAGAGGAAAGCAATCGCAGCAATTGAAGTGTTTGCTAACAATGGTTTTGAAAATTAGGAGATAAAGATATGAAACTTAGAACATTAAAAGAACATATTTTATATACAGAATGTGATTCCAGTAATGATCGGCCAGTTCTTGGTTACATTCGTGGAAGAGATTTTTCCGTTATGATTGATGCAGGAAATTCAGCCAAACATGTCAGTGAATACAATTCTCTGCTCTTAGAAAAAGGATTAAAGCTGCCTAAATACTGTATCATTACACATTGGCACTGGGACCATACATTTGGAATGCATGCTTTAAATGCGGAGACTATAGCACATGTTAAAACCAATGAAGAATTAAATCGGATGTCATCTTGGATTTGGGATGACAAAAATATGACGGAACGCTTGATTTCTGGAGAAGATATAAAATTCGCAGATGAGCATATTCGGGCAGAATATTCCAATCTAAATGAAATCAAAGTTGTGACTGCAACACTCACCTTTGATAGCAGGATGGTAATTGATTGTGGCGGAATCACATGTATATGCATGCATCTAGAGTCCGCCCATAGTGATGATTCCGTAGCGATACTCATTCCAGAAGAGAAAGTTATATTTCTTGGTGATATCTATAACGATGATTTCTATCGCAATCATTACAGAGATTTGGAAAAGACAAAAGAGCTTCATAGAGCATTAAGTGCAATCGATTTTGACATAGCAGTGGTTGGACACAGTGAACCCGTTAGAAAAAGTGACATACTTAATTTTTTACACCGGTTTTTTTAGAACAGGAGAGAGGACACCGCTGACTATTGAAAGATAGTGGGCGGTTTTTTATAAAAATAGATGTTCATTTTTCGTATGCAAATGAATCAATCATTCTGTATGATATAAAATAAAATTATCCATACAATATTTGACTGATAAGAGGTAAAAATATGATAGAAGAAGAGAGCTTAAAAAAGAAATATTACGAAGCATTGGTTCGAAAGGATGCAAATTACGACGGTATTTTTTTTGCGGCAATTAAGACCACAGGTGTTTTCTGCCATGCCACCTGCCCTGCAAGAAAGCCCAAATATGAGAACTGTCTGTTTTTTGAAGATGCCCAGTCGGCTTTATTGTCGGGTTTCAGACCTTGCAAGCGTTGTAACCCTCTATCTTATCCCCATGACCTCTCTCCTTTGGTAAAAGAGATTGTATCACTGGTGGAGGAGAATCCGCAAAAGAGATGGAAGGATGAAGATTTTAAAATCTTAGGGGCTCATCCAGCAACCGCCAGACGGCAATTCAAACAGGCTTATGGTATGACATTCGTTCAGTATGCAAGGGCCCGTAGAATGGGACTTGCCCTGCAATCCATACGACTAGGAGAAAAGGTCATTGACGCTCAGTTAAATGCTGGCTATGATTCCGCCAGCGGGTTTTATGATGCGTTTTCAAAAATTATGGGAAATCCGCCAATCAAAAATGGACAGATTCAAATTCTCTATGCCAAATGGATTAATACAAAGCTTGGTCCCATGCTCAGTATTTCTGATGAAGCGTATCTTTATCTGCTTGAATTTGTTGACCGGCGTGGATTGGAGCGGGAGATTGAACGTTTGAGAAACAGGCTAAAGGCGACTATATTACCTGGAGAAACGAAGATATCAAAACAGATCGAGGAGGAGCTGTCTCTGTATTTTAACAACAAGCTAATTCATTTTCAGACTCCTGTCTTTTTTCTAGGGTCTGATTTTCAAAAAAAGGTATGGAATGCGTTACAGGAAATACCGGCAGGAGAGGTATCCACCTATAAAAAAATAGCATCACAAATTGGCACACCCGACGGCGTTAGAGCCGTAGGCAATGCAAATGGAGCCAATCAGTT
Organism: uncultured Eubacteriales bacterium; assembly: GCA_963528005.1. Classification (GTDB taxonomy): domain Bacteria; phylum Bacillota; class Clostridia; order Lachnospirales; family Lachnospiraceae; genus Lacrimispora. The sequence goes on along the minus strand of CAURSM010000023.1, from coordinate 3,098 downwards.
GGCTGTTATCATTCCTTGTCATAGAGTCATTCAAACCAGTGGAGACATAGGCGGTTATGGTGGAGGACGGGAGCGAAAAAAATGGCTTCTGGATCACGAACAGAACTTTCATAAGGAAGAGGAAGTGTAAAAATCACAAAAAATCAACCAGATGTTTGCTGCGCTTTGCCACGCGAAGTCTGTTTAAGGCCCGAGTTTCAATTTGCCGGATTCGCTCTCTTGTAACGCCAATGTGATTTCCTACCTCTTCCAAAGTATGGGGGATATGTCCGTTGAGCCCAAATCTCATATTTACAACGGTCTGCTCTCTTGGTTTTAAAGAGGATAATTGCTTATTAATTTCCTCTTTTAGCATAATATCAGTAACACTTTCTTCGGGAGAGGATAGGGTTTTATCTTCTATCAGGTCTCCCAAGAAACATGAATGATCCTCTCCAATTGGGGTATCAAGTGAAATGATGGATGCAGAATTCATCAAAATCTTATCTATCTTTTCTACAGAGAATCCTGTTAAATCAGACACGTCCTGAGTGGTAAAGGCTTCTTGCTCATGATCGAGTTTGCGCAGAATTTGATGGACCAGATTTACGTCATCCTTATAATGGACAGGTAAGCGTATGGTACGGTCCTGATCTGCGATTCCCCGAGTGATTGCCTGACGAATCCACCAGGTAGCATAGGTGGAAAAACGATATCCCATGGAGTAATCATAACGTTCCACCGCTTTCATAAGGCCGATGTTTCCTTCCTGAATTAAGTCGAGCAAAGTTAAGGATTGTACATAGGGTTCATGCTTTTTTGCAATGCTGACCACAAGTCTGAGATTAGAGCAAACAAGTCTGTTTTTCGCCTCTCTATTTCCTTTCGCAGAAAGTTTGGCAAGTTGATATTCCTCTTGTTGAGTCAGCAAAGGGGATTCACCTGCTTGCAATAGGTACATTCTTATAGAATCGTCTATATAAGTGTCCAGTTGTTTTGTTTCAATCGCCGTATCTATATGGTTTTGTTCTGTTGCTGACATTTTATCCCTCCTTAAATTAATGATGTGTAAATGAAAACACAGAGCCTCTCATGTCTCATGATAAATCGACAATCAAGGCTCTTAGGGAATCCATCTAATCTAAGTATTCGTTATTCATTTGCTAATGCATTATCCTTAGCAATTGAAGATTTCTTTTCGGAAATTTTTAAAATGATGCTGTCAGTATCTACTTGCAGTTCAATGTTATCACTTAAAAATTCAGGGATATCTTTCACTGCTATCGTAGTACCAACCGCTTTCCCTTCTAAATCTACGGTTACCGTATCAATCATATCTTTTGGTAAAGAAGCATATGGGATTTCCATTAACATTTTATCCAACACTCCGGTAACAACATCACTATTTTCTAAAATAATGTGTGCTACACTATTAACTTTTGTCTCTGGGTCCAATGCCTGAAAATCAATATGCTCTACTTTACCATTGGCAAAGTATTTATCCTTAATCTGTGTAATTATGTTTTGGTCCTCTAATTTAAGCTGAACCTTACTTCCCAGCCGTAATACTCGAAGCAGCTTGTCGGCAGTTCTTTGTTCCATCTGAATTGAGATAGAATTGGCAAGTCCGCCTCCATATACACAGCAAGGTACAATGCCTTTTCTCCGCAATTGCTTTGCCTTTAATTGTTCATTACGTTTTTCCACAGTAATAATATCCATTGTGAACCTCCTTGTGAGTTGTATGGAATAAAATGGCCTGTTACTGAAAAAGAAGGGCTTTTATTGTCTCATTATAAAATGAAACGAACAAAAGCCCTTCTTCAAAAGACGGTTCTTTTATATCCAATTGTTTTTAGTATACCATATGTGTACAATAAAAGCAAGTCTATTATGGAATATGAATCTGTTTTGGAAGAATATTATTATTTTATAAAAGAAAAAAACAGTTATTTTTTTGCTGACAGTAAAATTTGTAATCAATGTATTCTTAGTACGATACGTATTATCCAGTCAAAGAGTTTAGAGCACTTTGAAATAATAATAGAAGAATATTTTTCTTGACTCGATATAACATTATGATATATTATAATGTTATATTAGAAACAGAGGTGCATCATTGAAAGAAAATACAGGAAAATCCAAATACGTAATGCTGGGAATGCTTGCTCTAATGCCCCAGACTGGCTATACGATTAAAAAATGGCTGGAGAATGAGTACAGTCATTTCTGGCAGGAAAGCTATGGACAGATTTATCCCACCCTTAAAAAGCTTGTAGAAGAGGGGCTTGCAATTAGCTCACATAACTTAGAACAAAGAAACGGCCGGGGGCAGATTGTATATACCATTACAGAAGCTGGTAAAAAGGAACTGTCAGACTGGCTTTTAAAAGCGCCTGAGATTGAAAAACTAAGATATGAAATCTTGCTTAAAATATCCTTTGGGAATAATACCACAAAAGAAGTGCTTCTTGGACATCTGGATGAATTTATTAAAAGGAATGAGAAGCTTCTTGAGGATATGAACGGTTATATGGAGGAGATGGAGGGGGCAAAAGAACAAGGTATTGACAGCACCTACAGCAAGCTGACAGCTCTTTGCGGCATTCATCTGTATTCTGCTATGAAGGACTGGGCCATAGAAGCAAAGGGTATAATTTCCGCGAAAGGGGATAAGAACCATGAGGCAAAGAATACGTAAAGGCATACTGGCATTTTCGGCGTTAATGTTTCCTCTAACCTTTTTCTTTTTATCACCTTATGTCATTATTTTATCTGCCTCCACAGGTGTGATAAATGGCAGTGCCATGGTATTTGGCTTCCTTTTATTGTGTTCCATTTTATTTAGCCGTATCTACTGTGGCTGGCTTTGCCCCGGCGGAGCAGTCCAGGACCTTATTTCTGGTGCAAATAATAGAATCTGGAATAGCAAAGGGAAAAACCTGTCAAAATACATAATATGGGTTGTGTGGTTTTCTCTCATTCTGTTTCTCTGGTTCAGACATCTTCCTTTGAAGGGAGATTTCATGTTCCTATATAAGTTTGATGGGCATTATATCATGATCTATACCATTGTTATGACGATCATATACCTGTTTACAATTAGTACGGGAAGGCGG
>CAURSM010000022.1:0-94183 GCA_963528005.1 uncultured Eubacteriales bacterium | reverse complement strand
GAGTAAATCCCAATACCATGCAGCGCGCATTAGCGGAACTGGAAAACCGCAAGCTTGTTGAGACACGCCGTACCGCGGGTCGGATTGTTACCGAAGATCTTTCACTCATACTAAGTGTTCGCAAGGAATTAGCATATCAGCGCACGGCTGAATTCTTTGCTTCCATGCATGCACTGGGTTACACAGAGGAACAGACACGGGAGCTGCTTGCAGCTTGGAATAAAAAGGAGGAATCAGTATGAATCAAGAACTCATTACCGCACGTGGCCTGACCAAGAGCTACGGCACAAAAACTGCAATTGATCACATCGACTTATCCGTTGGGCATGGTCGCATTGTTGGTCTTTTAGGACCTAACGGTTCGGGTAAGACCACCTTTATTAAACTACTTTGCGGACTTTTACATCCCTCTTCTGGAAAATTAAAGATAGATGGTCACTCTCCTGGCGTTGAATCAAAGGCAATCATTTCGTACCTGCCTGACCGGATGTATTTTGCCGATTGGATGAGAACTTCAGACCTGGCAGCTTTCTTTGCGGATTTCTATACTGATTTTGACCGCGCTAAGGCACTTGAGATGTTTAAGTCACTTGGGATTGGGCAAAACGACCGGATTAAAACCATGTCAAAGGGAACCAAAGAAAAAGCACAGCTCGCACTGATTATGAGCCGCAAAGCACAGCTTTATCTTCTTGACGAGCCAATTGGAGGGGTGGATCCCGCAGCACGGGATTATATTCTTAACACCATCTTGACTAATTATAATGAAAATGGTACTGTCATGCTTTCTACCCATTTAATTTCCGATATCGAACGGGTGCTGGATGAAGCCATTTTCCTGCAAAACGGAAAAGTCGTACGTCATGACACGGTTGACAATATACGTGAACAGGAAGGCAAATCTGTAGATCAGCTCTTCCGTGAGATTTTCACGTATGGCCATTAAGGAAAGGGGGAATAAGAATGTTTTTTAAACTATGTAAATACGAATTTAAATCCATTTTGCGGACACTGGTACCCATCTATCTGGCTGTAATAGCCGTATCTTTTATTAATATGTTTATGGGTGTTGGCTCCTTATCAAACGGATACTATAATAATTTATTACAACACATTAATTTTGGAAAAGATATTTTGGGTCTGTTTCAGGCAGTCTCGATGTTTGCTTACTTTGGGGTAATGGTTGCTTTGAGCGTATTAACTCTTATTGTAATTATTCAAAGATTTTATAAGGGATTGCTTTGCGACGAAGGATATCTTATGTTCACTCTTCCAGTTAAGCCTTGGGTACTCATTGCTGCAAAAGGCGCTACCGCCCTTGTAATGACTGTTGCTAGCGGCATCACCGCAGGAATATCAATATTAATGCTTTTGATTGGCGCATTAGGTCCTGTTGACTTTTTCACTGCAGTTGCCTCCCCGGAACTATGGTTGAAAATTGGTCAGTTGTTTCAGGCAGTCCCATCCTGGCCTCTCCTCATGTTAGAGGTACTTGTTTTAATCATATTCAATGGCTTTTCAAAGCTTTTTCACTTATACTTTTCTATGTCACTAGGTCATTTAGCAAACAGACACCGCATCTTAATGTCTGTAGTGGCATATATCGGAATCTCTACAGTTCTTAGCTTTATCAGTGGATTTTTCATGATTATAGCAAACACGGTTCCTTTCTTCCAAACATTTTTTAATTCAATTAATTTTGATTCTGGAATAAGTGGATTTACCACAGCCATGCACTTGGTTCTTATCGCTTCTATTGTGGCATGTGTGATACAAAGCGGGATATTCTTCTTTGGCTCAGAACGCATTCTTTCCAAGCACCTTAATCTTGAGTAATATATAGAATAGGTGAATTGACAAGCAATACTCACAACCACTACAAAGAAGGCATCTTTAAACAATTCTATTTGTTTAAAGATGCCTTCTTTTTCTATATATTTCATTTATTTGGTTATACCTGCTCTTTTCCCACCCACACTGACTGGAATATTTATAATCCTCTGAAGAGGTTTCCATACCATACCGGCAATTGTAAAATCAATCATACTGTGAACAATGGTCCCTGCCCCTACCAACAAAATAACAGAAGTCAGGTATCCCTTGTCATAATATGCACTGGACATATGATCTCCCCAGTAAAACAGAGTAACTACAGTCACTTCACTTACAGAATGAATGACTGCCATTAAAAGACCAAACAACACAGAACCTTTTACACTGCTTAGAAGTCTGGGGTTTTTCTTAAGCATAAAGGAACCGATAGCAACAAATACAATGTGAGACAGTGCTCTTAATACAACAGCAATTGGATAGATACCCGCCAGCAAGAAACCCAAAGCAGATATAAGCGCAACAGAAATCGCAACATAAGGAGATATAAACATTGCTATAAATATTGGAACATGGCTTGCCAAGGTATAGGACGCTGGTTCCAGTATTAATTTGGGAGCAAACATTGGTATCACGATTCCAATTGCTGACAGTGCTGCTGCAATTGTCATTTTTTGAATTGAATTCTTACTGTTCATAGGATTTTCTCTCCATTCATTCTCTTGGTAAGATACATTAACTTCTCACGTGTAATGTCAACTGTCTTGTCAGTCAACTGAGTTGTATTATATAGAACTTGAGAAACAATGTCAAGTCTTCTTTGGTTTAATGTCTATTCATTGGGCAAGGACAAAAAAAGAGACGTCCTAAGACGTCCCTCATGGAAATTAATACTTTCCTAACTTCATATGTCCTGCAAGCTCTGTTTTGCATCTCTGTTTGATTACCCATGCTTCATCCTTTGCCTGAGTAAATGCAGACACGCATTTCGGATCTAAATTATCCTCAATACCTTCTTTGCTCAGTTCAATGATCTTTTCAGCCAATGTAATAACTTCCATATGAATGGCATTGGTGCGATCAGAGCGGTAAATTTTTTCTGAATCTTCCTCGCTGATTGGCTCAAACTTGTCTGCACCTACCATACATTTAGGACATTTTTCTGGAGCAGTTTCCCCTTCATAAACATAGCCGCATACTGTACATCTGAATAATTTCATAAAAACATGCCTCCTTAATTGAAAAATATTGATCATCTTCCGATCAATACTAGTATTACTTACATTGAGAGATTTGTCAATCTCTGGAACAAATTATTTTCTAGAATTTTCCTCTATTAATCGAACATATATTCGAATATAATAAAAAACAGAGGTGGTCATATGGATAAAGTAATCTTTCACATTGATGTAAATTCAGCATTTTTAAGCTGGGAAGCCGTATATCGGCTCCATCATCTTGGTGGTAAGCTGGATCTGCGAGAAATACCGTCTGCGGTCTGTGGGGATACGCAAAAGAGGCACGGTATCATTCTGGCAAAGAGCATACCCGCAAAAAAATATAACATTAAAACTGGGGAGGCCGTGTGGGAGGCTGTGAGAAAATGCCCTGATCTCACTATGGTTCCACCAAACTATAACTTATATCAAAAATCCTCAGAAGCCTTTCTTTATGTTTTAAAACAATATTCCCCTTCCGTGGAACAATACTCCATTGACGAAGCCTTTGTAGATATGACCGGGACAAATTCCTTATTTGGAACCCCTGCAGAAGCAGCCGAAGATATGAAAGAACGGATTTACAAAGAATTAGGCTTCACAGTGAACATCGGTGTTTCCAATAACAAAATTTTGGCTAAGATGGCATCTGATTTTAAAAAGCCCCATCAGGTTCATACGTTATGGAAAAGTGAAATTCAAAGAAAGATGTGGCCCTTACCCGTATCAGAACTATTTTTTGTAGGCCGTGCTACCTTTATAAAACTCCACAATCTAGGAATAAAGACCATTGGAGAACTGGCTCAAACAGCCCCTTCTATCCTTAAAAATCATTTTGGTAAGCACGGAGAAGTTATCTGGTCCTTTGCAAACGGGATTGATTTTTCCGCCGTAGAGCCGGACCCTCCTCCTAATAAGGGATACGGAAACAGCACTACCATTTCCTTTGACGTCACAGATTCCAATACAGCAAAAATGGTCCTTTTATCTCTGGCAGAAACCGTTTCTGCAAGGCTGAGAGAGGATGGCGTAAAGATCGGCGTTGTATCGGTAGGGATTAAAAATTACAACTTTGAATACTGTGGGCATCAGAAAACCCTTGCCGCTCCCACCAATATAACAAAAGAGATCTTTGAGATTTCCTGTCAGATCTTTGATGAAATGTGGGATCATGTGCCAATACGTCATTTGGGCATTCATACAAGCCGGGTAAGTAATGAGACCAACCGCCAGTTGAACCTATTTGATAAAACGGATTATGAGAAACTGGAACGGCTTGACAAAGCTATCGATGAAATCAGAAAACGCTTAGTCACAGACAGTATAAATAGAGCCAGCTTTGTACAAACAAAATCCGTTGATCACATGAGCGGGGGCGTCAGCAGAGAAAAAAGAACGGTAAATTATAGCAATGAAATAATTATGTAAGAGGTTGGATATATGGGTAAATTCGGGATCGGAATCAATGTAAAAGATATTGACAGCGGTGCAATTCGGGGAAAGCTGTATCACATTGCCTGCAAAGCGTGGTTTACTTCCACTTGCAGCCCCATCCCCTTAAGCTTTAAGTTTGAAGGAGAAGATGGAGTCATACAGACAGTCTCATCCTTAAATATTAAATGTATGGAGGATAAAAATTATTCTGGCATCCCGTCAAAGGAATATGACTGCGAAGCCGTAATCGGCGGCATTCTATGTAGATTTAAACTGGTCTTTTATATGGAAGCCTGTAAGTGGATTATGGTGATTTAATTGTGATAAGAAACAGGCCCTTTGATCTGGAATGATTCCAGTCCCAAAGGGCCATTACCTCAAACGCTATACTTTTAATTCTGGGAGCCCTGCAATAGACGTAAGCAGGGACATGATGCCGGCAAGGGCGGCCGTGGAACCAACCAGTGCCCAGTCAACACCTGAAATCACTGCAGTTGTTCCAATGGCAGCTACGGCCGTCTGGGCCATGGTTTTAATCGCCCGGATACCTGCGGCCCGGATCCATCTCTTCCAATATTCCTTATCCATTTACTTGTCCTCCTTCTCTACTGATATTTTATGCTCTAATATAAAATATGCGCTCGATCAGGGGACTAGCACCATTTCATGGAGAAACATGTCTTTATTATTTATGTTCTTCCCATTGACACTCTGTAAATGATAGATCTGTAAAAACAGCTTGAAACGTTGAATGCTCCGGGCTGCATGCATAGATGCCTATCTGTATTTCATGTTCCGCCTCAAATAGATGTGCAATTCGCATCTGCTTATAATTCAATCCATCAAAGGAATTTTCAATACAAAAATCTCTGCCTCTTCTGCTCATCCGATAATACATGCACTTCTGAGATGCCGGGATATCAGTAGTCGCCCAATCAGAATAGCCAAGATTCGTTACAACGCTGCCTAATCTTTGATATTCTTCATTTTCGTACTCAATAGAAGCCTTGATCCAATTCTCACTGTTTTGATATACAATTACCCCGCACTGATCAAAACGGTGCTTACTGTCAAATTCAGTCTTAACAAGAAATGAAAAATATGATTGGTCGGTTTTCTTTAATAACGCAGGTGCATTATCGTTTTGAAAGCCATAATAAGTTCTTTGCCAGAAATCAGTCCCTGGCTCCGTATTAATTATTATTTTGTTCTCTTCTATGGTATAACTTTTTGGCTCATTCACCCAAAATAGAGTTTCTTTTTGAAATGTCAAGTCCATACCAATACCCCCTAATATTTTTATAATAATTGTATTCACCTCAGATCGCCAGGTTCTAGATCCTTATAGAAAGCTCCATTCCTGCCCCACGATTCTCGTTTGGGCGAATGGTAAATCCAAGCTTCTGGTAAAATTCTTCCTTCCCCTTGGCAGCAAAAAGTCCCAGGGTCACGTTTGTCTCTGGAACCCCGTGTTCCTTTGTATAGGCAATCAGTCGTTCCATTATTATTTTTCCCATACCCTTTCCCTGGTATTTAGGAAGGATAACAAGATCCTGAACATAGCATATATAAACTCCATCACCAACCAGCCTTCCCATGCCAATCACCTGACCCTGATCCATTACTGCAATCGTAAACAGCGAGTTTTTCAACGCGTCTTGTGCTTGTTGCTCCAATAATTCTCCCCAACCTGCCGATACTCTTAATGCAATAAAATCTTTTGCAGTAAGAACATTTTCCTTTATCTCATACTCCATCGGTCAGCCCCCTAATATTTTTGTCATTTTATCGCATGATAATGTCATTTCATTTTCCTGTATTTCATACACTTCAGTTTTATGGTATCCATGAGAAAGATAAAATTGAATTGCCCGGTCGTTAGATGACAAAACTTCTAGAACACAATACTTGCACCCTCGCATTATCATTTCAGCTTCAATTTTCTGATAAAACAAGTGCCCGATGCCAAGACCAATGTATTGAGGGAGCAAAAAAAATGCATGCAATTGTGCAAATCGCTCATTTCCATCATCGGCAGTTCCAAACACGGCACTTCCAATTATTACTCCATCAAGTTCTGCAATCAGGCAGGTGTCACCCGACTGCACACTCTCTTGTAAGATCGGCACCCAATGGTCCTCTTTTAGTGAGGAAAGATATTTATCATTCATAAGCCCTTTATAAGCAGATACATAGCTTACCCTGATTTGTTCGCTAAGCTTTTCTATTTCATTTAGCACTGGTGCACGGTATTTTATGTCCATTTACGCCTCCAGAAAGATCGTTATATTAATAACACACCCTATTTACTTGTATTCATCGCTTCCATAGCAGACATCCTTGTAGAAATTCATTTCAAAACTTCCTTTTTCATATATGAATAGATGCAACTCTCATCATCATTTATCATTCTATTGTGGAGAGATTTTCGCTATTATTTATTCATTCCAGCAATAAATTGATTTTCTTTCACTGTCGCTTGTACCCAAGCAGGCCGAAAACCGCTTTTTATTGCATTCCTCACAGATTTCAAATTTGACCATGCACAGCAATAAAAAGGTACTATTTCCCTCTCTAATAACTCAATTGCTAAGTTACTAGTGAGGCTAGAGGCAATCCCTAGTTTTCTGTACTCCGGCAAAACATCAATTCCTATTTGCCACAAGGTATCACAATCAGCGGAACACGCCGCAAGTCCAATAAGCTTACCATTATCAAATGCACCAACTGCCAGCTTGTCTCGTTGTGGATCACTTTGAGTCAACGCGTTATTCCACTCAGGAAGATAATATTGAGACAATTCTTCCGGATGCATAAGCTTCGTTTCATACCCACAGGAAAGACGTTTTAAGGAGTTCATATCCGGTAAAAAATATTCTGCCATAAAGCAAACATTTAAGTCAAAAGGTTTTAGCTTCTCAATGAGAACAAGCAAATTAGGCGTCTCAAAGCAATGTTCAATAGGATACTTTTCTATGTATTTCTCCACAATTTCCTTTAGTTCTTCAGAAACAGATGCTACAATGTTATTGCCATAAGAAGTCAGATCACAGTGAAATGGTAATTTCAAATACTTTCTGGCATTGGGATTTTTTTCAGAGAGCACAATCTTATTATCTGTCTCCATAAAGTCATCCATAGAACAATTACTGTCAATTGCAGACTGCTGCATGGCAATTTTAATGATATCTTTATTTCTCATAATACCCCTTCCATACGTGATACAATAAACACTTTTGTATCATCTACTTCGTAATTAACCACTCTTTCGCCTTTTCAAGGTCATCAATACATGTCATGGCAAATAGAGTGCTTGTCTTTCTTTTCTTAATATAGTTTTTCATTTTAGCCGGTAATCCCACAAAAACCACTTTTCTGATTTGCTTTTTCAAACCCACAAACCCTTCTACGATCAGCTCTAATAATTCAAGGTCAACATCAGACTCATCTAGTACAACTGCAAGAAAAGAGCTGGTGGATGGTCTGCCAATATTTAATAAATCCTGCTGAAACTTTTCTATTAGCAGTTCTTTTTTATCATAGAGAGAATCCAGGTGTTCAAACCAAATCTCTCCTCCATTATAAAATAAGGAAAACGACTTTTTCTTTAAACCAGCTTCGTGTCTTTCCATTCATTTTCTCCTGTCCTATCTGTTATTCCTAAAGCTTTACAATTCGATGATATTTTCTTCCGATATTCTGTTGAGCGATACCAGGCCGGTTGATTTCTGCAATTATAGTATCTTTCATTGCATCATAAGAAAAGCTCTCCAATGTCGGATGGTCGCTTCCATAACCAGGTAACAGCAGATACTCTGACAATGAAGAACTTTTTTATGAAATGCAATCAATTTATCTGGATCTTTCGCGACAATATTGGTATGTACATATCAAAGCATATTTTTCCTTTCAGCCATCAGTAATCAGATTTCTCGTAACCGAAATACTGAGAACTCGTTTAATGATGGTTTATGGCCATCATCAAAAGCAAAATCTTCAAGACCACTTTGGCTAAAGAAACCAATTTCAAGTTTTCCCTCAAAATACTCACCCTCAATTTCCTGGGATAGGTGCCACGCAATTTGGCGAGAAAAACTATCCGGTCCAACCCCCTTGCCTCCAATTGGTAATTTTCCTCTCATCTCAGGATTCTTTTTATCCACTAATACAGCAAGCTGGTAGGCAGATAGAAAACATCGTTCTCCACTATACTTCCCGCTGTTAGAATTCCTCTCATTTTCGAGTAATTCCTTTACAATAGGTCGTGTTTGAATCCAATCTGACATAATTTTCTCCTTTTATATATTAAATTTTTATTTATAGTTCTATTTGATCGAAATCTAGAGATCGCTTTTTGGATTTAGAAAGGAAATTTGGGATTTTTAAAGCATATAAGAGGATGTTATTTCACAGATCAACGGTCGCACATTGGGTATCAAAAAAACAAATGTAAATTATTGGTATTACCTCATTTTATCAGCAAATAAATCAACTATCAATATTATATTTTATATATATGATACTATGATACATTTGACACCAACTCTTTGTCCAATATATCATGCCAGTCTTTGTTTTCGCCCCACTAAATTTTTTGCTCATACAAAAACAACTCCTTAAGTTTCATATCCACATCATATTCTTACATAAAAATACGCCCGGCCAAGGCCGAGCGCATATCTGAATATTTATCATAATTAAATACATACTGATTGAATTAACACTGACCCTTTTTATCGATAGAACAAGAAGACGCATAACTTTCAGAATCCTCATTCTCCATTGGCAGATCAACAAACTCCCCTATATCAAAGGCTTTTTCACCACTTTCTAATATAAAGAACGGGATTCCAATCCTGCCAGAATCCTTAATTTCCTGAAAAATGGTATCATTATCGCGATAAGCTAAAAATTCCTTTAATGTAGCAGTATCGCCTATGATATTTTTATATTCAAGCTCAATATGCTTAAGTGCTGATAAGCTCCTTTTGGATTTTACACAATCAGGACAAATTTCTGCTCCATACATAGTTATCTTCATATTTGCCTCACCTTCTGCATCTGTATTCAATGCTACTCTTTCTGTTATTGTTACCCTATTATTATAGGCTTACTCCTTCATCACGTCAATGTGTTATATAGCCAATAATAGTAAAAACAATTCCTATAACGCCCATAATCAGTGATACCAGATCCATTCCAGAGGAACACAACTGAAATAAAATTGCGAATAGTATAATGCTAATTCCCAAACCAATTTTTTTCATTCATCTCACCCTTTCTTAATCATAACGAATTGTTTTCATTCTGTATTTAATTCAAAATACTCATAACCTGATCATATTTGGCTTCGTATAACAGTTTACTTTTATCAGAGAGTTTTTCATAACTTCTCTTCAATTTATTTCTTACAAATTCTCTTCCTTCTTCAATTCCTAATTTTTTATTTACATAAGCTAAATACAGCAAACTCGGAACATTGTCAAAGTGAGATATCGCATCCGCAACACATATTTCTTCTATTGTCATTTTTGAACTTAATACACTGCCTCTATGATTTCTAATACATTGCTGGATAAGTTTTACTCTATCTGCATTATAATTGAATTCCTGCAGAATTTTTTCTGCTATTACAGCACCATGAATATGATGCTCTTCATATAAATCATAATCTGTTATGGAAGCTATATCATGCAGCCATGCCGCAATTATAACGACTTCCTTGTCCCCATTGTAGGTTTCAGCCAACACTTCCGAATGATTGACGACTGCTTGAATATGATAAAAGCATCCCATGCCAAAGTGATTTGAAGGCATTTGGCATCTACGCTCAACTTCTTTGCATAGATATTTTATAATATCATCTCGCATATTGACCTCTCCTGGTTTTATCGCACTAATGTAAAATGTAACACTTTAACATTACCATCCATTTCTGTACCATCTACTATAAAACCACATTTTTCTGTATAAAACTTTATGTTTTGCTCCTTGTCCGCAGGGGTTATTAAAGTTATCTTCTTCCAATCGTTATAAAAGTCTAAAAAATATTGAAATGCCTGCTTCCCAATTCCTCTACCTTGATATGCAGGGATAACACCTAAACAAGATATATAATAAACTCCCTTTTCTTTGATATCAATAGAAATGACCCCAACAGGATTGTCTTCATGTAAAATAATTAATTTAGGAAACTTTTCAATCGAAACTTCCATTTGTTCTTTGGTTTTTCCATAAGCAGGACATTCTCCATATGTTATATAATCATCATAGAATGCTTCATTATAAATTTTCACTAACAAATCTGCATCTTTCTTACTAGCCTTTACAAAACTTAATTTCATAATTTTCCTTTCATTTAAAAATCACGACATACTTATATGTAATACAAAACATCTAACAACTAAGAAATTTGTTCCTACTGCGTGCAGTAATTCATCAGCTCTTAATCTACATAACTTCTTATCACAATAAGAATATATTTAGTGTTTTTATTTTAATATCAAATATTATTTTGCTAATCTACGCAGTTTAAAATTTCATCAAAACTATTAATATGAAAATCCGCATATTTTTTCAGCAATTCCTTTTGATCCACTGATTTACAATCTAGATACTCAGAAAAAATAGTTTTCATGCCTGCACTTTGAGCACCATATAATTCATTTGATCCCCCATCTCCAACAAAAATACTTTCTTCGGGCGTTACCTCTAACTTTTTCATGGCCAATTGATAAATTTCCGTTTCCGGCTTTATTATTCCTACATCACACGAGAATAATGCCAGATCAAAAAGTTCAGACAGAGGAGAATCATTCCAATATTTTATATCAATTACATCAGCATTACTTATAATTCCTAACTTGAAACCTCTCATACGAATTTTCCGAAGAGTATTCAGAATCTTTTTGTCCACTATGAATAATGCCTTCTTTATACGTTCTTCTCGTTTCTCTAAAATTTTCTGTTTTTGTATCTCAGTAATTTGATAGGGCATAGAATTCACTATTTTATCAATGATTTCTCTTTCATTTTTTATCTTCCCTCTTGCCCTTTCATTATATAATTCATTATTTTCAGCATATTCTTCCCATTCAGATATTGTGATGCCGATGACATCATTTTCATTTTGGTCTAAATACTCAGGATAAATTAAAGTAAAAAACAAATCAAAAAAGATTGCTTTTGTCATCTATTGAATCCCCTTAAATTCTTTATTTTTTCTTATAATATAAAAGAATTTCCGTTATAAAAAACTACTAACTAATATTATCAGCTAGCAGTCTATGTTGATTTCATTAAAAAGTCATTTGCTTGTTCATAGTTTCTATTGTTTCATCCAGGGAAATGCAATCAGCATACCTTTCCTTCCACATAAATTCATTATAATATTTGTAACTATCTTTCCCACTTAAATAATCATTGTCAATGGTTGAGTTAGCATTTGCTGGCACTATCATATGAAATCCATGTTCAAAACCACACTTTATCGTGGCATCAATACATTTGTCTGTCTGCAAACCTGCAACTATGATTTCTTTCTGATTTTTATTTTTTAAATATTCCAAAAGACCCGTTCCTCTAAATGAACTATTCACATTCTTAATAAATACTTTATCATTTTCTAGAGGCTTAAAGTCTTCATAAACTTCAAATCCTTCTTTCCCCTGAGTTAAATCAGTTCCACTTCCATTATCGTGAACAACGTAAATAACCTCAATCTTGCTTTCTCTTGCTGTGACAATTAGATCCTTTATATTCTTAGTGAAATTTTCAAAATTGTATAGCTGATTATTGACAAGCAGCTTTTGTGTATCCACGATTAATAATACCATTCTTATCCTCCATTGCCTCGACAAATATCTTTACATATAGCATATAGACATTTCTAGAAGCTGTCAATATATAATGCCCAACCTAGATAAATACACTAGATTAATCTCACCAATGCAAAATGCGCCCAGCCGAAGCTAAGCGCAAATTGACATAATTTTTCATTTACTTCTCATTAAGTGGTTTGTCGGATTCATCGGGTTCGTCTTTTATCTCATTGCCGGTTTCTACCGCTAATACAGCTTTTGCCACATCAGAAGCAGCTACATTATTTGGGATGCCAGTAATATTGAGATTCTTTGTTACTTTCGCATCATATGTATCGGCCTTCATGATTTCAGAAAGATCAACACCAGTTGCCTCCTTCATTGATTCAAATAATTTAGCCATTACAATTGGTACATTCCCAGCAACAGAACTAACCCCGTTGCCAGCATCACCATTCCCCCCGCCGATAATGGTGATTTTATCGATCTGAGAAAGTGGCTCTGCTATCTTGCCTGCAATCTCTGGAAGAACCTTAATCATCATTTCAGCCATGGCTACCTTATTATACTTCTGGTAAGCTTCTGCTTTCTTTTCCATTGCTTCCGCTTCTGCTAAACCTTTTGCCTGAATAGCCGCTGCTTCCGCCTCTCCCTTTGCCTTTATACCTTCTGCTTCCTGTAGCATTGCAAACTTATCAGCCTCTGCTTGAGCCTTTTTAGCTTCTGCTTCTTTTTCCTGTTCATACTTTTTAGCTTCCGCTTCTTTTTGTCTTCTAGCCAATTCTGCGGCAGCCTTCTGCTCTACAGAATAACGGTCAGCATCCGCTTTTTTATTGATTTCAGCCTCTAATGTTTGCTGCATAACTGAGACTTCTTTCCCTTTAAGTTCTGCTTCTCTTTCCGTCTTAGCAATCTGCGCATTCACCGTTGCTGTCTGAATTGTTTTTTGCTGTTCCTGCTGCTGAATTTCATATGCAGCATCGGCTTGTGCTTTCTTTGAGTCGGATATCTGCTTTAATTCCGCCTTTTTAATCTCCAGCTCATTATTTCTCATTGCAATTTCTGTTTCAGCATGAACTCTAGCATCATTTGCTTCTCTGTCTGCTTGTGACTGGGCAATAGCAACTTCTTTGTTGGCAACCGCCTTTGCAATTGCGGCATCCTTTTTAATCTGTGAGATATTATCAATACCTAAGTTATTGATGACATCGTTTTCGTCACGAAAGTTCTGAACGTTGAAACTAACTAGTTCAATCCCCATCTTCTCCAGGTCAGGAATTACATTTTCTGAAACTCGACTGACGAACGTTTTTCTATCGCCAATGAGTTCACGCAGTTTCATTGTACAGATAATCTCACGAACATTCCCCTCCAACACTTCTGATACAATTGCACCAATATCCTCGGAGCTCTTATTCAAAAAGTTCTGTGCTGCAAGATCAATTGATTGATTCTCTGCTTTGATCTTCACATTAACAGCGGCATCCACATAAATGTTGATGCAATCCTGGGTAGGTACCGGGTCCTTTGTCTTAATATCCAGTGGGATTAGTTTTAGATTCAGTTTATCGAGTCTTTCAAGGAATGGAATTTTAATTCCTGCTCGACCAATTAGGATTTTTGTTTTCTTTTTAAGACCGGAAATAATATAAGCTGTATCTGGTGGTGCCTTTACATAACCTGAAGCAAGAATTCCTAGTATGGCAATGGATAAAATAACGATTGAAACAAACGGTAAATACTTTTCTAACATACTTTTCTCCTTTTATTTTTTTACTACACAATGTGATTATGTAGTGAAAGTTATAGTGTAACTTAATAATGCATTGTTTACGCTAAATAATCTTATGCATTACCTTGCTATTATTTTACCAATATTTTGGAGAATGTCAAATTTTGGTAAATAAACGTTGTCTCTTTTAAAGTTAATACGAATCAAATTAGTTTTAAGAGGTGAAATTTCAATTGATAAATTTGCTTTGCACTTTAAAAATTTATTACATTAAAATCCCTCCAGGCTAGTAGGCCTGAAGGGATATACATATCACAATATAGAGGAAATATTTCACTCAATCTCCCATTTTTTATTTGGTAACGGTTCCTGTATCGACATCCGCCTCTTTCGTGGCTTCTGTCTCCTTTTGATGATTATCTTCCACTTGTTTCGGCTGTGTTATGGATTCAATTGCCTGTGAGGTAGTAGAAGGCTCAGAAATATGTTGTAAGGATACACCAAGTTTATCCAATGTAATGAATTTAAGCAGAGTATCCATGACAGTACTATTACCACCAGAACCACTTCCAGAAGCATTTTCGCTATTCCCCATCTGCACAACTGTTTTAGGAACAATATCAACCGTGGTGTTTTTAATGGCATCTGTTAACTTATCAGTAACCTCCTGAATAACACGGAATTCAGCACCACCATAGGCTTTGACCTGTGCCTCAATGGCCTGTGCCTTGGCTAAACCTACGTTTGATTCCTTGAAAGCTTCTGCTTCGCCTTCCAGCTTGATTTTAGAAGCATTGGCTCTTGCCAGCGCAATGATCTGATTGGATTCTTGTTCCGCTCGGCTTGCAAGAGCTGCACCATTGTTACCTTCAATTTCAATCTGAATTTTAGATTTGGTGAGGAAACTCTGTTGTTCTGCAATTGCTTGAGCCTCACGCAAGGACTTTTCACTTTCCGCTGCGGATTGCTGTTTTTGGTAGGTAACCCTTTTTTCTTCAGCAATCTGTCGTTCCCTAAGCTGCATTAAAATGTTTTCAATTTGGGTATCCGTTACTGTTGTTTTAGGCGTGCCAATTAAAACTTCCTCCAGTTGAAGATTGTATTTCTCAAATTTCTCCTTCATTTCTAAGACTGCACGCTCACGTATCGCACTACGTTCCTGTATCAGTTCTATAAGAGTTTTTGTCTGTGCTACATCTTTAAAATATGCGCTGACCAACGGATCAAGAGATTGGTTTACTAGCATTCCGATATCGCCAAAACGCTGAATGACCCACGGTGCCTGCTTGTAGTCAATATGCATTACAACCGAGAGCGGCAGCGAGGGCTCAAATGCATCCTTTGTGATGATATCCACTTCTGTAAGATTTTCATCATACTTATGATCCCCAGTTTCGGTTTTGTTCCATTTTAAGATGATATTGGTTGTAGGAACAAGCACAACTTTACCTGCATCCGTATTAAAAGCATATTTTCCGGGCATCAGAGGTTTTTCAAGTACACCTTTTGAGCCTACACTAACAAGCTCTCCATGCTTATAATTCTCTCCCGAGGTATCCACTCCCTCACGGCCAAAGAAAGAAACCACAACACCTACAAATCCGATGGGGACCACTGTTTTAGGGCGGAATTCCACAGTAGCAAAAAGGCGATTAATGTAATACGTACCATCTGTTAAAACCTGGATCTGTTTCCCTCGTCTTCCGCCAAGCTCCAGAAATTTCTCTGGATCCTGAAAGCTGGCATGCTGCTCGCCCATATCTGGAGCGATAATCTCCCCTTGTTGAATTGACGTTCCATCATGCACCGTAACTATGCCCATCATGTCACTGGACTCATTGCCTCTGCCCATAATTACCACAGGGGTGAACCCGTTCCTTTCAGCCAGGGTTTTCTGCATACTGACCAGCTCGCTCTGCTCCTGCTTGAAGTTGCTGGAGATAGATTTGATGGAATTTGGGGTAATAACAATAAACTGAGCCAAATTAATCGCATACGTACCTTCCCTCAAGATTCCCCTCTGGGGGCCACGCTGTCCACCATTTTTAAGGAATCCTGAAACATCCTGAAAATTATTTGCTTCTTCCACGATGCGACCCAGAGTCTGCACCGGGGCAAGAGGAGAACCATCACGGGCAAATAAATAGGCAATCTGTCCCTGTGGAATTGTAATAAGGGGGTATTTATGTATTTTGTACATAAGAACGGATTTAAAATGGATTCCACCACGAAGCAGTCCAGGTGCATATCCAGCTTCCCCATTGAGAGCAATAATCGAATCTTTAAGAGACCCTTTGGGACTCCACCATTTTTCAACTACAGCTACCTCATTAGAACTAATAACTCTTAATCCAAGAATCTTGAAAATGAGCAGGTACAGTAGTATAACAATTCCTAAAGAAATACCTGCTATGGTTAGCCATTGTTCCATATATAATTCCTCCTAATCTAATATTGCTGATACATTTCAATTGGCTTGTGATAAAACATATTATTATAGAAGCTATATTACACATCATTCTATAAAGCCATTGACCAGCGCTAGATACTCTTTGCTTCTGGCAAGACTCAGCTCGCCATGTTTCATACCGGGACATTTGCACATCTGAGCCTGAGGAAGAATACTTATTAGTTTTCGAGCCGACTGATCCATAACGTTCAGCTCTCTTCCACCAACAACAATCATTACCTTTGCTTTTGAATACTTCAGTTGATCCGGTATGGTGTAGCCTGCATTGCTTAAACTAATATTCACGAGAGACTCTTTTGACATGTTTTTACTGTCAATAAAGTATTGATCAAATAAATTCTCATTAATGTAAAGAGCCTTTGCCTGCAATTTTGCAAACCACTTATATCGTATAAGACCATAAAACATTCCACTGCTCTTAGCCAAAAGGCGTGTTAAATTGCCAGGTGGGATCACCATTGTACTTTCAATAATAGCGTATTTTGCAATATCCACTCTTCTGGAAAGAACTTCAATGATGATTTGGCCCCCTAAAGACAAACCGCATAAAGCATGCACATTTCCCTTGAAATTTGTATCAATAAACTGTATGAGCTTTTGAGCCGATTCTTCTATACTTATAAAAGTTGTTTTTCCATCATCTCCATGTCCGTCTATAATCGGAGTCACAACATGGTATTTCTGTTTTAGTATTGGGATCATATCTGTAAAGGCCCACCAGGAAAGCCCTCCGCCATGTAACAGAATCATTGTAGGTAGAGCTTTATTACCAAACTCTTTAAATATCACTTCTGTACCTTCACCCCTTTGCCTATTAAAATATACAGCCAAAATGCAACAATGTGGCGGTATTTTGCTCTCTGACAAATTACTCCTATTATGTATGTTCGCCTGGAATAAGGTTCGTCTATGAGCTTTAAGGCTGTAATAAATTACTTTTTATAATTCTATCTCCTCTCAAATAGGACAGATCATTTTCCATTAGCCTTAATGCCATATTACTCCTTGTGATACCAAATATCAATATTCATTTTTCAGTGTGTACCTCATTAAAAAAATAATATATAATTTACATGATTTATGTCAAAAAACCATCGGATTTCTAATGATAGTTTCTGGCTTTTATCAACAAAATACTATTTACTATGGTGAGTATTATAATAGGTAGGTATTGCTTCAATTCTTTGGGGGCATATACGATAAATATTAATACCCCCATTATTTATACTTCACAGTTTTTTCACATGACGTACAAAATTTATTTACAAGTTCTACAAACTTTTTTCATATCTCTCCTATATACTTAAAACATAAACAAGAGCAACCCCAAAACTTGTTTTAATTAAAACTTTTTTTCATAACTCGCCGGTGAAACCCACATTTCACCGGCTCCTCCCTTTTTTAAGGGTTTTATCTGTTTATCTTCCTCCATTTCCCATCTCCCAAAAACAATCGTATTCAAAGGATTTTTCGTATCTTAGCTGCCATAGCTAGAAATTATAAGGAAATCACCGTTGCAAAGACACACGTTCTATTATAGAATAGGAGACGTGCCCAAAGCATACGCAAATCTGGAGGATATATTACATGAAGAAAAATGCAATCGTAGGACAGTCTGGCGGTCCCACCGCTGTAATCAACGCAAGCCTTTACGGAATCATTAAAGAAGGAATGGCTCACGAGGAAATCGACCGGGTTTATGGCATGATTAACGGCATCGAAGGTTTCATGTCCGGTAATTATATGGATTTATCAAAGGACTTAACCGCAGAAGAATTGGAGCTGCTTAAATTAACTCCTGCTGCTTATTTGGGGTCATGCCGCTATAAGCTTCCGGATGATCTCTCTTCTCCATTTTACCCTGCTTTATTTGAGAAATTTCGTACTATGGAAATTGGATACTTCTTTTACATTGGCGGAAATGATTCCATGGATACGGTAAGCAAACTTTCCCGTTATGCCGCCCATCATCAGAGTGATATTCGTTTCATTGGAATTCCAAAAACAATTGATAATGATTTGGTACTCACCGACCATACACCGGGTTATGGCAGCGCTGCCAAATATGTAGCAAATACAGTTCGGGAAATCGTATTAGATGCTTCTGTTTATCAGCAGAAATCAATTACTATCATAGAATTAATGGGTCGCCATGCAGGTTGGCTAACTGCAGCCAGTGCCTTGGCAAGAAAATTTGTAGGTGATAATCCTGTACTTATTTACCTTCCTGAATCAGATTTTGATTTTGAACAATTTGCTTCCGATGTAGAATCCGCCTTAGCAAAAAGAAATTCTGTTATTATCTGTGTATCCGAAGGCCTCTCAGATTCCCATGGCAAGTTTATTTGTGAATATGCGGATGAAGCCCGCTTAGATACGTTCGGTCACAAAATGCTAACAGGAAGCGGAAAGATGTTGGAGAACTTTGTAAGAGATCGCTTCGGGGTTAAGGTACGTTCCATAGAGCTGAATGTTAATCAAAGGTGCAGTGGCATGCTGGCATCCGCAATTGACATTGAAGAATCCGTACAAGCAGGGATAGAAGGCGTAAACGCTGCGTTAAAAGGCATTACAGGAATGATGATTGCTTTCAATCGCACCGCTCATTCGCCTTATGGTATGGAATGCGTTACAGTAGACGTAAACGAAGTATGTAACAAGGAAAAATTATTCCCTGACGAATGGATTTGTAGCAACGGAGCTGATGTTACAGAAGAATTTTTCCATTACGCACTCCCTCTCATTCAGGGCGAACCTGAGAGAAGGATGGAGGACGGTCTTCCCGTTTACCTTTACAGACATAATTAAGCTACGAATTATCAAAAGGATTGTACTCCTACTCCATAATCATATGGAAGGGAGTACAATCCTTTTTGGGTTTCAACACCAATTAAAAATAAAACATTTTTTATATATTTGTAATAATTTTTTGCATTTTTTTACTGCATGTCTCATATATTTTAAATAAAGCCTATTCTATTTTAAAAAGCACCAATGGGAGCAAGTAAAATGAACGAAGAATTATTTTTAGACCGCATTCCCTGCGGCTTACTGAAGCTAAAAGCCCAGGAGCCTTTTTCAATCCTCTATTATAACCAGACCATTAAGACCTGGTTTATTCAACATTCTTTTTTAGAAGATCTAGTCTGTGAAGCGGATTATGAGACAATTGTTTATGAAATAAAAAGCCGACTTAAAAGTACAATAAATCGATTTAATTTAGAATTTAAGGCAAGAAATGAAGAAACTAGCATCTGGCTCTCCATTGATGCTAATTATATTCATGAAGAGGATCTTTTATATTGTGCTGTCACAGATATTACAGATTTAAAGAAGTCTCAGGAGCGTTTACGGCTTAGGGAAGAACAATATCGCCTTGCAACTCAGCATTCCAGTTGTCTTGTTAGCATCTACGATATTTCTTCCAGGACCATCTCTCCTACCCCGGAATTTTCCAGGAACTTCCCCTTTCCCTATGCTCAATCTCTCTCTCCTGAATTTCTTATCGAAAACGATATTGTACATAAGGAAAGTGTTGATGATTTTCTTGAGTTTTTTCAATCTATGGAATCTGGAACCCCGGAAGGAAGATGCATTGTTCGTCTAAAAACCGGTGGAAAATTTTGCTGGTTCTCAACCCGTTATTCTCTTGTATTCACTGATAAAAAAGCTCCTATTCGTAGTATTATTTCATACCAGGACATCACGGATGAATATGAAAAAGAGCTGGCCTACCAAAGATGGATGGAGTATATGAATGAGCAAAAAAGAAACTGCATCGGTTACTATGAGTACAACATTAAATTTGATTTATTCGAAGAAATCATTGGAGAATTACAAACCAAGCTGCCAGATTATGCATCCAACACTTTTTCTGAAATCATGGGTTATGTGGCCGAACATTTTATTTATGAAGAAGACAAGGAAATGTATCTGAAGTTCTTTAATAAAGACCAACTGCTTTACCATTATTATAGAGGAAACCGTTCTCTACATATGGAACACCGGCGTGTCAGGCCAGATGGCAGCATCTTCTGGGCACTAGGCACTGTTCAGATCGTTTGTGACCCTTATAACGACTCCATCAAGGCCTTTATACTGATCAAGGATATCGATGATACCAAGCGGGAAGCAATCTCCTTGCAGGAGCTGTCAGAACTAGATTCTCTTACTGGGCTTTTGAACCGGGCAACTGCCATAAGGTCTATTCGTCATACTTTTAAGAACTGCCCTACCCATCATATTCTCATCATGCTTGACATAGACCGCTTCAAGCAATTAAATGATAGCTATGGACACCAATTTGGCGATAAGGCATTGCATCGGGCTGCCTCCAGATTAAAGTCAGCTTTAAGACGGGAAGACATATTTGGACGTATGGGAGGAGATGAATTTATTATTCTCTTAAAAGATGTGTCTTACAGCATAGACTTGTATACCAAGCTTGAAAATTTATGCAACCTTATTACGAGTGCTCTGGAACCAGAAATCCGTATCTCCGGGAGCCTGGGTACTGCTGCATATCCTGAGGATGGCACCAGCTTTGAAGAATTATATGAAAAAGCAGACATTGCACTCTATCATGCCAAGAAGCATGGCCGGAACCAATACACCGTTTATGAGCCTGGAATGAGTATGAAAGAATGTTAAATGCAAAAAAAGTCCTTTGGTCTAACCAAGGGACTTTTTATCTATGCAGAAGAAGGGACTTGAACCCTCAGGGTATTGCTACCACACGGACCTGAACCGTGCGCGTCTGCCAATTCCGCCACTTCTGCGTCTCAGTTGTATTAATTGAATAGCTAATTCGTACAATTATAGTACTATACTTCCAGGAAATAATCAAGTCTTTTTTACTCCATGATTAACTGGTAATCCTCCTTTGCATGTCATGTACCTCCCGCCAAGTAGGAATCCTTTATGTAATAGGACGCAACTACTTCTTGCATAAAAAAAGAACCCTCATAAAGGATTCTAACTATTAATGCGGGAGATGGGACTTGAACCCACACGATCATACAACCACAAGATCCTTAGTCTTGCCTGTCTGCCAATTCCAGCACTCCCGCACGTCATTTTACAAAACCAGACAGCCATGACACTCTGTAAGGTTTCATGCAGAAGAAGGGACTTGAACCCTCAGGGTATTGCTACCACACGGACCTGAACCGTGCGCGTCTGCCAATTCCGCCACTTCTGCAATTCGTTGTTATCTTTCGCAACAACAATAGCTATTATAGTATACAAGCCCTGTTATGTCAATATGTTTTTTTCCATTTTTTTTCTAATAATTTTTTGTATGAATTTTTCAAAAAATATTGACAATTATAACAAAGGATGATAAGATTACTTTCGTTGTGCGGGAGTGCTGGAATTGGCAGACAGGCAAGACTAAGGATCTTGTGGTTGTATGATCGTGTGGGTTCAAGTCCCATCTCCCGCATTTTTTATTTTTCTATTGACAAACCTCTTAATCGGGGTATAATAGATGATATATTCCTCGATAGCTCAGTTGGTAGAGCAAACGGCTGTTAACCGTTAGGTCGTAGGTTCGAGTCCTACTCGGGGAGTTTCAATCACACCTTTGGTGTGTTTTTTTATTTACAAATAAAAGCTGCTGTAAAAGAAATGGTCAATGTAATTGACACTATTACTTCTTTATACAGCAGCTCTTTATTTTATAACAATTGGTATATTTATATCAAGCAAAGAATAAGATTAAACGTACATACCTGTCAAGGTAGTACTTAGGTGTTTACGGGCACCCTTATTATCGGGCGGAAGGTCTCTATCTCCTGTAGATCTTCCGCTTCTTTTTAAGTTAGCAGCCACAATCTTCATTATTTCCTTCCCAATTGCCGTCCCAATTGCCTTCCCAGTTACCGTCACGATTGCCGTCCCAATTGTTTCCACATCTGCGGCAGCCATCCCAATAGCCTCTCCAGTAAGCTCTTCTTCTTTCTTCTTCACAATCATTGTCATTACCATTGCAATCATCATTATTCCAATTACCGCAACAATTGCGATTCCAATTGCATCTATTGTTACAAGAACCCCAAAAACAGCCCATACATAACACCTCTTTTCTTTTTATTTATACCTTATTGTATGAAATCGGCAGACAAGATGTGATTCCATGTCCTGTGCAGTAAAATACGACAATAAATTGATTTTAATTTTTCATTAACTGCTTTCACTCCGCTTCATATATTATTAGTATGAATAATAAGAAAAGGATGTAATAATATGCCTCCAATCCCCCCTAATAGTAATTCAAGAGGCGGCCCTATGCCAATGGGACCTCCTCCTTCTACACCACCCCAAAGACCAGCCCAGATGCGTTCAGGTACCAGAATGGTGGACGCTGGTTCTATTAGATATTGTATCGGTCGATTCACTTACATCTGGATGCGCAACGGTCAGGAGTTCTGGTTTTTCCCAATTCAAATTTGGAGAAATAGCATATCAGGCTTTCGTTGGGATCGAAGATTCGGCTGGTCTTATACCGGAATCTCTTTAAATCGAATTGATATGTTCACCTGCTCTCGCTAATTCAAAAGCATTAGCCCAGACAAGTGCCATTTCCCCCTCTCATGCTCCTTCCCGCCAACCATTGCGTTAGAGAACAGTTGACTTAGTAAGGAGCATGATTTTAAGAACAAAATTGGACAAAGCCTTTTCGTAGTCTCCTTTTATACTTAATATAAACATATAAAAAGAAAGCCCTTCAGATTGTATAAACAAACTCAACCAGATTTGCCATGTTTATCAGCGGTCCTACGACAATGTTATGAAGATTCTAAATCTGATTGACAAACTGTGTTATATAATTTATAATGAAGCAGATAAATATTTATTAATTGCCGCCGGGCAAAAGTTAGCATTCAGATATCATGTCGTTAGGCCTTTGAAGACATGAAGTTTGAGTGTTTTTTTCATTTATAGGAGGGCGTTAAAATGGCATGGGTGTTTTTGCTTATTGCAGGTGTTTTTGAAGTGGTTTGGGCTACATTATTAAAGCTATCTGATGGTTTCAGCAAAGTAGGATTTTCCATTGGTACCATTATGGGAATGGTGATCAGTTTCTTCTTTTTATCCCAGGCAACTAAAGTATTGCCTATGGGAACTGCCTACGCAATATGGACAGGAATCGGAGCAATTGGGGCAACCATTGTAGGAGTGTTTATGTTTAACGAGTCCATGACATTGGCAAGAGGGTGCTTTTTAATCCTGCTAATCGTAGGCATTATAGGGCTTAAATTCACATCAGCACATTAGATACAAAGATCTTTGTTCTACCTATTTGTAAATAACTCTCGTTTCAATGATTTATTTATGATATCAATCAAATGATTTTATGCATACGAAAAGGACGGTCACCTAATCATCAGTGCCGTCTTTTTTATTAACTATAACTATTATTATAGCAACTTCTTATTCCAGTAATTTTATTATTATAATATTGAAGTCTTTATGTTGTAGAATGCAAATAAGATGTGGTACTATGATCTTATAACTTTGATAAATCTACAAAAATAAACCAATACTTATCTTAGAATTGGTTTATTAGGTAGCTATAGAAAGGAGATTGAAACTTATGTGTGGTAGATACTATATAGAAATTGATAATGCAGAATTTCGTTCTATTATATCTGATGTCGAGAAAAACATTGCCATCCGCAGTGGCGAAATATATCCTACCAATATTGCTCCTGTACTATCTCCATCCGGCACAATGACAGCAATGCGCTGGGGCTTCCCTAAGTTTGACGGGAAAGGCGAGATTATTAACGCCCGCAGCGAAACAGCAGCAGAAAAAAATATGTTCCGGCGACCATTTATTGAGGGCCGATGTCTGATACCAGCCAGCTGGTATTTCGAGTGGGAGAAACGTGGAGCTAAGAAAGTAAAATATGCTTTTGCAAACACGAACAAGGACCCTTTATGGCTAGCAGGTTTATCCAAAACAGATTTTAACACAGGACTCTCCTATTACGTTGTTTTAACGCGTCCAGCCTGGTCAGAAATCTCATTTATCCATGACCGAATGCCTGTGATCTTACCAAAAGAAAGCCATGATGATTGGCTTTTCGGCCACGACCCCACAACTACTATGAAAAGAGCTGTTAACGAAGTCAGCTATGAACTGGCATGAAAACAAGTCTCATCACCTATTGAAGGCATATATGATTGGAATAAAAAAGAGACGAGCTTGGTCGTCTCTCAATTTCGTTTATTGTTAATGGTTATTACAATTGCTAAAATTAGAGCGATAACAACAATCAATAAGATAATACTAGAAAAACTAAACATGGTTCTCCTCCTTGTACTTTTCTACATTATACACTATTTAAACAAAAGGGGACACCCATCGGTTATAATTCGATAGCTGTCCCCTAAACTGAGAAAGGTGTACCTGGAAATTACCACAGTCCCAGATCTCTCATTTTTCTAACCGTAAACCAGTATATTTATTAAGGTTTTATTTAGAAATATGGAAGCAAACTACTTTGCCGCCCAAATTTCAATTTCTAACTTTATCTCATCTAACCCCAAAGCATTTACATAGGCAACAGTCATTGAGGGGGAAGGATCACCAAAAAAGTCATCATATACTTTATAAAAATAATCCCAATCAATTATTTCTGTTGACCATATATTAACCTTAATAACATGGTCCGGTGTTGCATCTATACTCTTTAATAAATTTGATATATTTAAAAATGTATTGTTTACTTGTTGATTAAATTCATCAGGGAAATTACCATCTAAATCCGCTCCAACTTGACCAGAAAATGTGTAAAATGTTGCATTGGGCTCAATCTTTGTTATGTGAGTATACTTTCCCACTGCCCTACTTACTCCGGAAGAATCCAATCGACTTACTACATTATGATTAATTTTATAAAATCCTTTCTGTATTGGGATAAAATAATTTCTATCCCTATATATTGATTATAATATATAGTTATCCTTTGATAGAAATTTATTTATCGAAAACAGAGATGGAATGTTTATTTTTTTCAATGTTACTAATATAAAAACAGGTTTTCATTCCGTCACCTCCCGTGATACACAGTATATCTATATAGGCAAGTTTTGTCAACCAATCACGGAACCCCAATTTTACTCTTTATCTTGATTCATCATTGTATTTCAACCATTTTAACGCAATAAAAAACCCCGTAAACACGAGGTTTCGGGGGTTTGTCTATGTTATTAAGCTACTTTGGATTTTGCAAGTTCTGCTAACTTTGCAAAGCCTGCTGCATCATTAACAGCCATGTCAGCTAATACTTTTCTATTTAAATCTACACCAGCGATCTTTAATCCGTGCATAAATACACTATAGGATACGCCATTGATACGAGCTGCTGCATTAATACGAGCAATCCATAACTGTCTGAACTGTCTCTTTCTTTCTTTTCTGCCTGCATAGGAGCTGGTTAATGCTCTCATTACGGACTGTTTTGCTACTCTATACTGTTTGGAACGAGCGCCTCTGTAGCCTTTAGCCATCTTTAACACTCTATTATGTTTTTTCTTAGCGTTCATACCGCCTTTAATTCTTGCCATCGGTTTTTCCTCCTTCTTAACTTAAAATCTTATAAATATGGTAAGATTTTTTTCATTACTTTTGCGTTAGTTGCGTCTGTAACAATATCTTTTCTAAGGTTTCTTTTTCTCTTAGTAGATTTCTTAGTTAAGATGTGAGATTTGTAAGCTTTGTTTCTTACAAGCTTTCCTGTTCCTGTAACTTTGAAGCGTTTTGCTGCTGCTTTGCTTGTTTTTAATTTAGGCATTGTATTTTCCTCCTTGATAATGTTCTATTAGCGTTTTGCGGATAAAAACATAACCATGCTTCTTCCTTCCACTTTAGATGGCTTGTCAATTGTAGCGATATCAGACAACTTCTCAGCGAAATCCTCTAAAATATATCTAGATTTTGACATGTGTGCCATCTCACGACCTCTGAAACGTAAGGTTACCTTAACTTTATCTCCTTTTTCGAGGAACTTCCTTGCGGCGCCCATCTTTGTGTTCAAATCGTTTGTATCAATATTAGGAGATAAACGAACTTCTTTCATTTCGATTACCTTCTGTTTCTTTTTAGCTTCTTTGTCTTTTCTTGCCAGCTCGTAGCGATATTTACCGTAGTCAATTATCTTACAAACAGGTGGTTTCGCGGTCGGAGCAATCTTAACCAAGTCCAGCTCTGCTTCTTTTGCAAGTTGCATCGCATCAATGGTTGCCATAATTCCCAATTTTTCTCCGTTTTCACCAATCAACAGGATCTCTTTATCTCTGATCTGTTCATTAATCATTAAATCGCTAATTGTCGTGCACCTCCATTAAATAGTGTGTGTTGGTCGGATTCACATTGCTTGCCCATGGGCATAAAAAAAAGTAGATAGACAACGCTATCCACCACCAAAGTCTCTACACAGTACACCTATGTATCAAAGGCTATGAACCAGGGACACTTACTCGTGCCGTGGTGAGGCGGATACCTACTTTCCTGTCTGTTGTTTCCACAACTTAGATTATGATACAATAAAACCAACCTTTTGTCAATATATTTTTTTCATTTACCTTGCTACAAAGAAATTTTACTTGAAATACCTTTCACATAAAGCTACAATTTAGTTATTCGAAATAACAAAAAGGAGATGTCTTTATGTGGTTTATTTTTGCAATCCTCTCTTCCATTTTTGCCGCACTTACTTCTATTCTTGCAAAGCTGGGAATTGAGCAGGTTAACTCAAACCTGGCTACAGCCATCAGAACTTTAGTTGTAGTCGTCATGGCATGGGGAATCGTATTTCTTACTGGCGGCACAAGCGGAATTTCAGATATCAGCAGAAAAAGTTGGATCTTTTTAATTTTGTCCGGGCTTGCTACAGGAGCTTCCTGGCTCTGCTATTATAAAGCACTCCAAATCGGTGAGGCTTCCAAAGTGGTCCCTATTGACAAATTCAGCCTTGTTCTCACCATCCTTTTGGCATTTTTAATTCTTCATGAACAAATAACCTTACATAAACTAGTGGGAATACTACTTATCACAGCAGGAACCTTTGTGATGCTTCTATGATAAAGCAAAAAAGATGCGCTGGTAGTGATTCCTATCGCATCTTTTTTCTTTTCTATCGTGTTTTAAATGTAGCACACTCCGTATGCTCTGCCTGATTTGCTCCATCTCCTGCTATGCCAATATGTTCTGCTGAGCAATGGCGTCCTTCGTTGTAGACACAATTTACAGCTTCACAGTCTACCTCCAGACGGCTTTCTGGGGTCTTAAACAGGTTGTGGAAGGAACCATCCTTATTTTCATCAAAGCTGCCACAGCAGGTATCATAGGTATCCTTTGCCTGAGACCCTTCTACAATAATAGCAGATTTACAACAGAAATTGTCAGAGTTGTGGAGACAATTCGTCACATTACAATCTAGTTTTGTCATAGCATATTTCCTCCTGGCATTCTTATTGATATTTTCTTTCAGGAGGTAGTATGTGCAATGGGAAAGGAAACTATTCTCACGAACAATCTCCTTCCCCATTCCAATTTTATAACAGATTGCTTATTTTGCCTCTTCTGTTACATTAACTTTTTTAATTTCTTTTGTACGAATTTCACGGCTGATATCATCCATAAAATCTGCCAGTGGGCGCTGTCCCTCATCTCCGTTAAAACGGCTGCGAACGGATACTACACCTTCCTCTTCTTCCTTCTGACCTACAACAAGCATATAAGGAAGTTTTGATAAACGGGCCTCACGAATCTTATAACCGATTTTTTCAGCACGCTCATCAACCGTTGCCAAAATTCCGTTGTCCTTTAATTGAGAAACAACCTTCTTTGCATAATCATGATATTTCTCAGAAATAGGAAGTACACGAACCTGCTCTGGACATAACCATGTAGGGAATGCCGCCTCATATTTTTCAATCAGCCAAGCAAGAGTTCTTTCATAACATCCAATTGATGTTCTGTGAATGATAAATGGACGTTTCTTTGTTCCATCTTTATCCACGAAGCTCATATCGAAACGCTCTGCAAGGAACATATCAAGCTGAATGGTAATCATTGTATCTTCTTTCCCATATACATTCTTGGCCTGGATATCAAGCTTAGGACCGTAGAATGCAGCTTCTCCTACTGCTTCTGTGTATTTAATTCCGATGTGATCTAAAATATTACGCATCATATCCTGAACTTCATCCCACATCTGCGCATTTCCCATATATTTATCCGCTTTATCAGGATCCCACTTAGACATCTGATATGTGACATCTCCTTCAAGACCAAGAGTTGTCAGACAGTATTTTGCTAAATCCACACAACCTTTAAACTCTTCTTCAATCTGATCCGGACGAACAACCAGATGACCTTCTGAAATAGTAAACTGGCGAACACGTGTTAGTCCATGCATCTCTCCAGAATCTTCGTTACGGAACAAGGTGGAAGTTTCACCGTATCTGCAAGGAAGGTCACGATAGGATTTCTGGCTTTGTTTGTATACATAATACTGGAATGGACATGTCATAGGACGAAGAGCAAATACTTCATCATCTTGTTCCTCATCACCTAAAACAAACATGCCTTCTTTATAGTGATCCCAGTGATCGGAAATAACATATAAATCTTTTTTAGCCATAAGAGGAGTCTTTGTTCTCATGTAACCGCGCTTCTCTTCTTCATCTTCAATCCATCTTTGTAATGTCTGGATGATCTTTGCACCCTTTGGCATCATAAGTGGTAGACCCTGACCAATCACATCAACCGTAGCAAATAGTTCAAGATCTCTTCCCAGCTTATTGTGGTCACGGTTCTTAATGTTAGCCAAATACTCCAGGTATTCATTCAACTCTTCCTTCTTTGAAAAGGCAGTTCCGTAGATACGTGTGAGCATGGCATTTTTTTCACTGCCTCTCCAATAAGCACCTGAGGAGGAAGTTAGCTTAAAGGCTTTGATTGACTTTGTGCTCATCAGGTGAGGACCTGCACACAAATCAATAAAATCGCCCTGGCGGTAGAAAGAGATCTCCTCGCCTTCTGGAAGGTCCTGAATCAGTTCCACTTTATATGGCTCACCTTTTTCTTCCATAAACTTAATTGCGTCTTCTCTTTTAAGGGTAAAGCGTTCAATCTTATCCCCTTCTTTGATAATCTTCTTCATCTCTGCTTCAATTTTATCAAGATCTTCTCTTGAAAAAGAAGGAATATCAAAGTCATAGTAATAACCATTTTCAATTGCTGGCCCAATGGCAAGCTTTGCCTCAGGGTAAAGTCTCTTAACTGCCTGAGCTAAAATGTGGCTTGCTGTATGACGGTATGCAGAAAGTCCTGCTGGATCATTAACAGTTAAAATACTTAAATTGCAATCGGTTGTTATAACTGTCCTTAAATCTACAACCTTTCCATCTATTTCGCCTGCACAGGCGTTTCTAGCCAGGCCTTCGCTGATATCAGATGCGATCTCGATCACTGACATTTCATTTGCGTATTCTTTGATTGAACCATCTTTTAATGTAATCTTCATTTGCCTTACTCTCCTTTGCTTTGTTAATCTCTAATAAATAAAAAAAGTCCCTTCCCATATGTTTCCATACAGAAAGGGACGATTTAATCATAATAAATCGCGGTTCCACCCTAAATTGAGCGGACAAAAATGTCCAAACCACTTCATTTGATGATAACGGAATCACCGTTCCCGATTAAGGGACGCTCCAAGATGGTTTTCTCATTCCATTCCGGTAAAGCACTTTCACCAAACATGCTTCTCTCTGGACTTTCCTGCAATGATACTCTTCTTTTCAACGCGTTTCCAATATTGTTTTCTATGTTTTGATTATAGCACGGTTAAGCATTTTGTCAAGACACATGAAAAAATTTCTTATAACAGTACAATCAGAGCAATTGTAATTGTAACAATACTAATCACAATAGACAGGGAATTAATCGCGCTTGCAGTTTCCACATCACCCTTTAATGCTCCCGTAAAAGCAGGTGCCACAGATGATATCGGACCAAGGCTTACTATCGCAAGAGCCCGGCGAATCTCAATGTCAAAGGGAGCTAGAAGATAAAATGCCATGGACACGATAATTGCTATGATATACCTGGCACTTAAAATTTGAATGATTTTGGCCAATTTTTCTTTCTCCATCCGTATTTCAAACCCAATACCAAGCATTAACAGTGCCAGAAAAGCATTGGCTCCTCCCGCAGTATCAGAAAGACTGATAATCACACCAGGCAGCTTAATATTTAATATGCTTAAAATCGTCATAATGACATAAGTGTCAAATGGTGCGGAGGAAAAAAGTTTTTTTGCCATCTTAAGTAAAGATGGTTTTCCGTCTTCACCGATTACCATTCCTGCCATGGAATAGGTAAGACCAGTACACATAACAGAATTACCTGCATCAAAAAGACTTGTAACCGCAAAGCCAACTGGGCTTAAGAAGCTTTGGACAAATGGCATGGTAAAATTACCTACATTGTATCCTGACATGTTGAGCATTGCAAAGGCTTTGTCTTCTTTCCCCCGCCTTAAATACATGATATAACCTACAACTATGGTCATTATATTACACAAAATTCCGATTACACAAATAAACAGCAACGATGTTTCCATCGTTATCTTACTAAAGTTAGAGATGATGGCTGCCGGAAGGGTGATCTTAATGACGATTCTGGAAATCAGATAAAAATCCTTGGCTTCAAAAAATCCTGCTCGTTTAAGCAGATAGCCAATTAAAATAATAGCAACAAATGCAACTGCTTTTGTAATTACTGCCGCCATACGTAACATCCTTTTTACAAGTATTTCCCCAAAAGATTCCGGTGGCGCAAAAGATGCCCCACCGGATAAGTTTTTATGGATTTATTTTACTTCAACGATCCAGCCTTCTGGTCCGCTTATTTCTCCTAGCTGAATTCCTGTAATGGTATCGTAAAATTTCTGAGTTAATTCTCCGATTTCACCTCCGCCAATTGGCATTCTATCGTCTTCAAAACGAAGCTCTCCAACTGGTGAAATAACGGCTGCTGTACCGGTTCCAAAGCATTCTTCCATCGTACCATTCTTAGCAGCTTCCACTATTTCATCCACTGAAATTTGTCTTTCTTCCACTGGAATTCCCCACTCTTTACAGAGAGAGATAACAGAATTTCTAGTTACACCTGGAAGAATGCTGCCATTTAAATCAGGAGTGATTACAGTTCCGTTGATCTTAAAGAATATGTTCATCGCCCCAACTTCTTCAATGTATTTGCGGTGAACACCGTCCAGCCAAAGAACCTGAGAATAACCTTCCTCATGAGCTTTTACCTGAGACGCAAGGGAGGCTACATAATTTCCACCTGTCTTCGCCTCACCAATACCACCTTTTACAGCTCTTACAAATTCATCTTCGATCCATATCTTAACAGGATTGAGGCCGCTGGCATAATAAGCGCCTACAGGAGATAAAATAATCATGAATTTATAGGTATAGGAAGGTCTAACTCCCAAGAATGGATCTGTAGCGATCACAAATGGTCTGATATAAAGAGAGGTTCCTGGCTTTGTTGGAATCCAATCTTTATCTATATTTACCACTGCCTTTAAGGCATCTAAAAATACATCTTCTGGAATTTCCGGAATGCAAAGGCGACTGTTGCTTCGGTTGGCACGCTCAATATTCTTATCCGGGCGAAACAGCAGTACTCTTTCATCTTCCGTCTTATAAGCTTTTAGCCCTTCAAACATCTCCTGCCCGTAATGAAAAACCATACAGGACGGTTCCAGCTCCAGCTTATGGTATGGTACCACTCTTCCATCATACCAGCCTTTTCCAACTTCGTAATCCATTTCAAACATATGATCCGTAAAAATAGTGCCAAACGTCAACGGATTGTCATTGCCTGGTTTTTCCTTGGGGCAAGTTGTTTTCTCGATTCTAATATTCTGCATGTTACTCTCTTCCTCTCCCTTACCGGCATATCTGTCAGTTTTATAATTGTTTATCATTATGTTCCAAAAAATGCAGACTGTCAAGGAATTTCAAGGCATATGCTCTATCGAATTGGAATCCAAAGTATAACCTTAAGTTATATTAGTCAAACCGGCCACTACATTGATCCTGTCATCATCTCTTTTTGCTTCATTTTTCTGTCAAGTTCTCTCCAAACAGTAAAATACATGGTTAAAAAGCAGGCTCCTCCTCCAATGACATTAGATACTGGTTCTGCCATAAAAACGCCTGAAGTTCCATTGGAAAGAAGTATAGGAAGCAATATAATTAATGGAGCCACGATAATGACTTTTCTGAAAATCGAAAAGAACACCGCTTGTCTGGCTTTGCCTAATGCCACAAATATGGATTGGCCAGCAAACTGAAGAGACATAAAAAAGAAGCCAAAGTAATAAATACGCATAGCAGGAATTCCTGCCTGAATCACCTCAGGATCGTGATTGAAGATACGGATAAAAAATTCCGGATAGCCATGAATCAGCCCCCAGGTTGCCGTGGTGTAGATAATCGGGATTACCGATGTAAATACAATGGCGCGCTTGACTCTTCCATATTCCGACGCACCATAATTATATCCCATCACTGGTTGGGCACTGTTGGTTAGTCCCCTGACCGGCATAGAAATAACTTCACGTATGGAATTGATGATGGTCATGACACCAACATATAAATCTCCTCCATACTGCTGAAGAGATACATTGTACATGACCTGCACCACGCTATTGGTGACTGCCATGGTAAATCCAGACATACCAAGACCAACAATGTTCTTTACTCTGTATTTATCTAACCGAAAGCAAGAATGCTTTAACTTTAATATAGCCTTTTTTCCTGTTAAAAATCGAACCGTCCATACAGCGGAAATAAACTGGGCGATTACAGTGGCAAGGGCTGCGCCTCTTACTCCCATATTCAGGGTAAAAATAAAGATAGGATCTAAAATAATATTGACAACTGCTCCCATAAGCACTGTCATCATCCCAATTGTTCCAAATCCCTGGGAATTGATAAAACTGTTCATTCCAAGTCCCACCATAACAAATACAGTACCCAGAAGATAAATTTCTGCGAATTGAGCTGCATATGGATAGGTGGCATCACTGGCACCAAACATATAAAGAAGAGGTCTTTTAAAGATCAGACCAAGTATGGTAAGAATAACCCCAAAAGCAAGCATAAGTACAAAGGAATTTCCCATGATTTTTTCTGCTTCCTCTTCATTTCCTCTTCCTCGTTCTATGGAGCATAAGGGTGCTCCACCCATACCGAACAAATTTGCAAAAGCCATAACGATTGAAGTAATAGGAAGGCAAAGACCTAGTCCAGTCAGAGCCAGTGTTGCATTTTCAGGGATTCTCCCTATAAATATTCTGTCTATGATGCTGTAAAGGACGTTAATAAGCTGAGCCAATGTCATAGGAATTGCCAATTTCAATATGTTACCAACAATATTTCCTTGTGTAAAATCATTCTTTGAATTACTCATTTGTCGATCGCCTTTCTAGTTACTCTACATATAGCTTTTATTTTCTTTCAATCATATCATTTGAACTTCAGTTTTGCATCCAAATTTACCTTAATATTTGTTTATATCTGGAAGAAAAACAGGAGTCTGATTGGCTGTAAGACCATGATCAGACTCCTGTTATTTAGTTACTATAAAAGATTAAAAAAATATTATTCCTGTTCATGAAAACAGGTCACAGACACGTCCCTACATCAGTGAATGATAAAGGCTAATAATATCCTCCAACGTAGCTTCTCTTGGATTTCCGGGAGCACAGGCATCTGCCACTGCTGACTCTGCCAGGAATTTAACATCTTCCTCTTTCACGATCTCCTTTAAATCAGCAGGGATTCCCACGTCATGAGATAGCTGTTTCACGGCCTCAACGGCCGCTTTTTGATACTCCTCACTGGTCATATCTTTCGTGTTCTCCACTCCCATGGCTGCTGCGATATCCCGGTATTTTTCACCAGTCTCACTGGCATTAAATGCCATAACCGTTGGTAGCAAAATGGCATTTCCCACACCGTGAGGTGTATCATACACAGCTCCCAGTGCATGGGCCATGGAATGTACAATGCCAAGACCGCAATTGGAAAATCCCATGCCTGTAATATACTGACCCAAGGCCATTCCTTCTCTGCCCTCAGGTGAGTTTTCTACGGCACCTCTTAAATTGTTTGCAATCAACTCAACCGCTTTAAGATTAAACATATCAGTCATCGGGTTAGCTCCCTTTGTAATATAACCTTCAATGGCATGAGTCAACGCATCCATGCCAGTAGCTGCCGTCAGCCCCTTTGGCATGGTTGCCATCATATCAGGATCTACCACTGCAACCACTGGGATATCATGAGGATCCACACATACAAATTTACGTTTTTTCTCCACATCTGTAATGACGTAGTTGATAGTAACTTCCGCTGCAGTACCTGCAGTGGTGGGAACAGCAATGATTGGCACACTTGGATTTTTTGTTGGGGCAACCCCTTCCAGACTTCTTACATCGGAAAATTCTGGATTTGTAATGATAATACCAATTGCTTTTGAGGTATCTATGGAGGAGCCGCCGCCAATGGCAATGATATAGTCAGCTCCTGATTTTTTATATGCTTCCACTCCATTTATGACATTCTCAATGGTGGGATTTGGTTTGATATCAGAGTACACCTCATAATCCAATCCATTCTCTTCCAGAATCTTAGTAACCTTGGAAGTAACATGGAATTTAATTAAATCTGGATCAGAAGATACAAATGCCTTTTTAAAACCTCTTTTTTTCACCTCTCCTGGAATCTCTAAAATTGCCCCCGCACCGTGATAGGATGTCTCATTTAATACGATTCTGCTTACCATGATTTTCTCTCCTTCTTTACTGTTTATCCGTTACATAAGCCTGATATTTCTGTTATAATTTTAACAAATCGTAGTAAAAAAGAAAAGTTACAATCCTTTGTTTTTGTAACATATGTTACATTTAATCGGGATTGTAACTTTTCTTCTGTCTATTATTCCAGATATTATACCAGCCCTGCTTCAGCAAAAACAGCTTCCAGACCAGGAGGCATGGCTTTTGTCAGGCTTTGTGCCATCTCGTTTGGACTTTGCTTCATTCCAGACAAAACCCATTTTACTGTCATATATACAGAGCCTTGACAGTACATCTCTAAAAGAAACTGAATGTCCTCTGTCAGGAGTTCCTTCTTTTTTCGAGCTATAAGTTCTGTGTAAAAGCCCATAATTAATTCAAAATCATGTTCTTTTAAGGAATTATAATCATCGGAGCGAAATGCCTCCGTGAAGAAAATTTGTTCCTTTTTGATAAACTCAAATTTTTCACATAGGCTTTGGCACACCGTCTTGTCCACTCCGATCTGGGCAAAAGACTCTAAAACCAGCTTATCAAAATACCAATTGATCAGATCATACTTGTCTTTAAAATTCCGGTAGAAGGTCTGCCTCGTCATCCCGCATCCATCAACTATATTCTGGACCGTAATTTTATCCACATGTCTTGTTTTCATGCATTCCTTTATAGAATCTGCCAGACGATATTTGGTTTTCTCAACTTTATTCATATTCTCTGCCATATTTCGCTCCAGACCTCTCACTGTTATGGCTTATTCTACCATAAATCTGGCAGTATGGGAATAACAATATAGACATAATGCCGGGCAAGATCACGTTAAGCGGTTTTGCCATCTCCTTCTACAAACATGAGAAGAAATGCTACAATCAACAGACCACAGGAAAACCATATGGTCTTTTCTGCAAAAAACGGAGTGAGATAACAGCCAGCCCCAGCTCCTATGGCAAAGAATATGATAATTCCATAATAATGGATACTTTTTTCCAGGCTTTCTTTATCTTTTGTTTTGCGGTAACGATAAAGCATTTCGGTTGCACTCCTTAGATTCCCAATGCACATGGTACTTGCATATGCATTCCCCTTTATCTTACGAAATGTCTGTACCTGCATGGCGCAGACAAAGGAAATGGTAATATTAGCGATTGTATCCATGGAATGTGGAAAAAAGCCAACAGAGAACAGCATCAGTATTTCAATCAATACAACCACCTGTCTCCAGTGAATGCGCTTATATTCTTTAAAAAGCCCACGTATTGTCTCTGATACATATATTCCAGTCACAAAGGCCAGAACTGGCAACAGATACCGAAAAGCCGTGTTCCAGTCCCCATCCATGACGTGATAACCCATAATCACGATATTGCCGGTCTGGGCATTGGCAAAAACCTTATCCCTAAAATAATACGTGTAGGCATCCTGAAAGCCACCGGAAAGCGTAAGAAGCAATGCGGTGGGCACTGACTCTGACACCTGTCCCCTAACCCATTCTTTTATCATTTGTATCACCAGCCTTTCAGAAGTTTAATATACCACACATCCTATTTAATGGGAACTTGGAATTCCAAAATGACAAATTTCCTGTAGTTCTTATGAAATATGGCATTTTATTCGTATCTTTTACTACTTATATGATTTATGCTTATTCTTACATAAGATTAGACTGCACAAAAGGAGAAAAAACATGTCACCCAAAGCAACTTTATCCGCCAAAGATGAGAAATTCCGTAATTTTGCATTAAACGATAACATATGGAAAGTCGTCCTTTACGTGGGTGCCCCTCTGGCCTTATACCAGAGCCTAAACCAGCTTTTTAAAATATTTGATGCGATGATGGCGTCTCATATTAGTGCCAATTCCGTTTCAGCGGTTGCTTATTTGTCTCAGATAAATATGACCTTATCTGCCTTAGGAGGCGGACTTGCCATTGGTTCCAGTCTAAAGATCAGCGAGGCATATGGAGCTGGGGATTTTGAGCTGGTGAAAAAACGAGTCAGCAGTCTGTTCGCCATGTGCGGTATACTAGGTGCATTTATTTTACTGTTCCTGATTCCTGCCGCTCCGCAATTTCTTAAACTTGCACGTACCCCTGAGAGTTTTATTTCAGAGGGAACTCAGTATTTTCGTTTGGAACTAATTGGCATGGTAATCAACTTTTTTAACAACGTCTATATGGCAATTGAACGGGCAAGAGGCAATTCCAAGAGAATCTTGCAGCTTAATATGGGCGTCATCGCTGTTAAGCTGTCGCTGACCGCATTGTTTGTGTACGTATTACACGGGGGAATCAATATGATTTCCATCGCAACCATTATATCCCAATGCCTTCTTCTGCTTGCAGCCATAGTAAATTTGAATCAGAAGGATAACGCGTTTGGATTTTCCATTCACAGTATCAGTTTAAAAGCTGCTGTTACAAGACCTATGATCATTCTTTCCATTCCTGTTATGATAGAAAAAATGGCTTTTTCCTTCGGAAAGGTAATTATAAATTCCATGAGTACGATATATAGTGCCTTAACCGTAGGTGCCTTGGGTATCTCCAACAATATCGGCGGAATAACCACCATGCCTCAGATGGGATTTCAGGAAGGGGGTTCTGCCATCATCAGCCAGAGTATGGGAGCCGGAAAACCAAAACGCGCAATTAAGGCCTTTGGCTGTATTTTAGTCATTAACATTATGCTTGGAGCTGTCCTCATGTCATTATCCTTGTTGTTTTTGAAACAGATCAGCGGATTGTTCGCTGGAAATGATGTGGAATTTGGCAATATGATTTCTTCCATCTACCGCTATGAAGCATATGGTGCCATTCCTCTTGGTATTAACTCTTCCGTACTCGCCCTCTTATATGGCTTTGGTAAAACAAAAATCACCCTAACCATCAACTTCTGCCGGGTATTTATTTTCCGCGTCCCTGTTCTCTGGGTTATGCAGCATTTTACGGACCTTGGAAGTGTTAGCTTAGGGTATGTTATGGCAATTAGTAATACTGCCACAGGACTTATGGCTCTTATTATCGGAATCATCGAAATCCGCAGAATCTGTAAACAGTATGACATTTCATTTAAATCATAAAAACAGGACGTGCTGCCTGGTCTTTTGGCCTTTGGCAGCACGTCCTGTCTTTTTAATCCCACAACACTATTTTTCCTGATGTAAGGGATTGTGGAACTTTAATAATTCTTTGATTGGAGGATCCTTTAAACCGAAGCTTTAGATCTTTGTTCTCCAGTTGAAACTTTCCGTCAACCATGACATCAAAACAGGCAAGGAGTTTTTTCGTCTCTGGTAAACGCAAATTCATATCTTGTAAAATATCTCGCTCAAAATCATATCCGGTATAACACCAGATGGTCTTTTCTGGAAATCGTTCTTTTATTTTTTCCACAAGGGGAACAAGGGACTTTTGGTTTTCTGGATGCATTGGTTCTCCCCCTAAAAGAGAAAAACCCGAAATATGCGAATGATCCAAATAGCCAAGTATGGTTTCTACGGTATCGTCTGTAAATTCCTGTCCATATTGAAAGTCCCAGGCCTCTGCATTAAAGCACCCCTCACAGTAATGGGTACAGCCGCTAACGAACAAGGAAACCCGAATTCCCGGTCCGTTAGCCACATCTGTAGGTTTTATGGTGGCGTATTTCATACCCTTCCTCCTACAGATGAAGAACTCTTGATTTTATTTCTTTGGTCTTACCGGTGTTCCAGAAGTTTTCTCCCAGATAACCACAAGTTCTTCTGGTTACATTCATACGGTTTT
The DNA here is from genome assembly GCA_963528005.1 of uncultured Eubacteriales bacterium. Classification (GTDB taxonomy): domain Bacteria; phylum Bacillota; class Clostridia; order Lachnospirales; family Lachnospiraceae; genus Lacrimispora. The sequence continues at coordinate 55,023 of CAURSM010000022.1, read as the reverse complement.
TGTCCTTATTATGGCACTGAGGGCATTCCCAATCCATATCTTCATTGATGATGATTTCTCCATCAAATCCACACTCCTGACAATAGTCAGACTTTGTATTAAATTCTGCATACTGAATGTTGTCATAGATGAATTTAACTACTTCTTCCATTGCTTCCAGGTTATGAGCCATGTTTGGCACTTCTACGTAAGAGATAGAACCACCAGATGAAATCTTCTGGAACTGGCTTTCAAAGGTGAATTTTGTAAAGGCATCAATATTCTCTCTCACATCCACATGATAAGAGTTGGTGTAGTATCCCTTGTCTGTTACGTCTGGAATGATTCCAAAACGCTCCCGGTCAATTTTAGCAAACCGATAGCAAAGAGATTCCGCAGGGGTACCATAAAGACCAAAACCAAGTCCAGTCTCATCCTTCCAACGGTCTACTGTTTCACGCAGATGATTCATGATGCGAAGAGCAAAGTCTTCTCCCTCTTTCGAAGTATGACTCTTTCCTTTCATGAGCTTAGTTGTCTCATAAAGTCCGATATAACCAAGTGAAATGGTAGAGTATCCATCCAGCAACAGCTTATCGATGGTCTCGCCCTTTTTAAGTCTTGCAATGGCGCCATACTGCCAGTGAATTGGGCTTACATCGGAAAGAGTTCCTTCTAAGGACTTGTGTCTGCACATAAGAGCTTCATAAGCCAGAGCCAGACGGTCCTCCAATAGGTTCCAGAATGTCTCCTCATTCCCATTTGAGAGAATACCAAGCTGTGGAAGGTTTAAGCTTACCACTCCCTGATTGAATCGTCCTTCAAATTTATATTTGCCGTTTTCATCCTTCCAAGGGGATAAAAAGCTTCTGCAGCCCATACAGCTAAACACATTTCCTTCGTAATATTCTCTCATTTTCTTAGCGGAGATATAATCTGGGTACATGCGCTTAGAGGAACATTTCACCGCAAGCTTTGTGATATAATCGTATCTGCCACCTTTTAAGCAGTTGCTTTCATCCAGTACATAAATGAGTTTCGGGAAAGCTGGAGTTACATATACCCCTGCCTCATTCTTAATCCCTTCCAGCCTTTGACGAAGAACTTCCTCCACAATCAATGCATTTTCTTCTATGTACTCATCCTGGTCATCCAGACATAAAAACAGGGTAACGAATGGTGCCTGTCCATTGGTGGTCATTAAGGTGTTAATCTGATACTGTATCGTCTGCACACCAGATCTTAGTTCATCCCGAAGGCGGATAGCCGCCATCTTCTCAACGATTTCTTTTGAAACCATATCGCCAAACTCTTCTTTGATCTGCTTACGGAATTTGTTATTGCTTTTTCTTAAATACTTTCCAAGATGGCGGATATCGACTGACTGGCCACCATACTGGTTACTGGCAACGGCTGCAATGATCTGAGTCATTACTGTACATGCGACCTGAAAGCTTTTAGGACTTTCAATCATCTTTTCATTCATGACTGTTCCGTTATCCAGCATATCACCTATGTTAATTAAACAGCAATTAAAAATCGGCTGTACGAAGTAATCCGCATCATGAAAATGAATGGATCCCTGTTCATGAGCAAGAGAAATTCTCTCTGGTAGGAGCATTCTTTTCGTTAAATCCCTGGAAACTTCTCCTGCGATATAATCTCTTTGAGTCGATGCCAAAATTGTATTTTTATTGGAATTTTCTTCTGCAAGTTCTTTGTTCTCATTCTTGATCAGTTTTAAAATAGACTCATCGGTAGTATTCGCTTTTCTAAGGAGCGCTCTTTGGTAACGGTAAATGATATACTTCTTCGAAAGGGTGTATTTATTCCTCTCAACAAGGCTGCTTTCGATCATATCCTGAATGGTCTCTACACTGATTACATCATCTGCATGGTCTTCCACATAGTCCAGAATCGCGTTGATCATGTCATCTTCAGCTCGCTCAGAAGGCTCTACTTCTGCATTTGCCTTTCGTATCGCTTTAATGATCTTCGCCCTATCATAGTCCGCCATTCTGCCATCACGCTTTTGAACCTTAATCATTCCTGTCACCTTAACCTCTTCTATATTTTGTATACACAATTTTAAAAACACAACATCTAGTGCTTTTTAATTATACACCACAAGAGGAAAAAGTAAAGAGGATTTTATTCTTTTAGTCAATAAAATTAGTCCACATTTTTTCTTCTTGTACGGGAAGACTGATTCCTGCGGCTTTTCCAGCTTCCATACATTTTAGCATCCATGCCATATTTCTTCCAAGCATTCTCATCACCTGAAGTCCTTCCAGATCCTGTTCTACATCCTCAGGAGTTTTTCCGTGTACCATGTTCCAGTAACGAGACGAAACTACAGGCATCTGGGATATGGTGAAATATTTATTAAGGGCATCGAAAGTAGCTGTAGTTCCAGCCCGGCGCGCAGACACAACTGCTGCTGCCGGCTTAAATGCAAAGTCTCTTCCCGCAAAAAACAAACGGTCCAGCAAAGAAAACAGAGAACCATTTGCTGAAGCATAATAAACTGGTGAACCTACCACCAGCCCATCGATCTGATCCACCTTTTCAAGAATTTCGTTGACCAGATCATCCCCAAATATACATCTGCCAGTGGTCGCACATTTTCCGCATGCAATACAGCCATGAATCGCCTTATTTCCTATATGGAGGATTTCCGTCTTTATGCCTTCTTTGTTTAGGGATTCCGACACTTCCCTCAATGCCCGGTTGGTACAACCTTCTTTGTGTGGACTTCCATTGATCATCAATACATTCATAACCGCTCCATCCTTTCATTCATTTAACAAACCCAATAAGTCTTCCCTGCTTAAATTGCTCAGGGATACGGTTCCCTCTGTGATAATCTGCTCTGCAAGATCCTTTTTGGAATCTTGTAGCTTTAAGATGTTTTCTTCAATGGTACCTTTTGTAATGAGCTTAAACACCGAAACCTGCTTTTCCTGCCCGATTCTGTGAGCCCGGTCTGTGGCCTGATTTTGAGCGGCTACATTCCACCAGGGATCAAAGTGTATTACCATGTCTGCCGCAGTCAGATTAAGCCCAGTCCCTCCAGCTTTTAATGATATTAAAAACAACGGGATCTCGTCTTCTTTAAAGGAGTTAACCATACGAATACGTTCCTCTTTGGAGGTTGCTCCTGTGAGTATATAAAAGGTCAGTCCCTCTTTTTTAAGTCTTTGGCTTATAATCTCAAGCATAGATGTAAATTGAGAGAAGAGAAGAATCTTATGTCCCCCCTCTACCCCATTTCTTACAAGATCAATACAGGTTTCAAGCTTTGCGGATTCTCCACTGTAATCGTCATAGCAAAGATGGGGATCACAGCAAATCTGTCGGAGCCTTGTAAGCTGAGCCAGAATCTGGATGTTGTCCCTTCCTTGTCTTCCCTCCAGGTTCTCCAATTCTTTTTTCAGTTGGTAGGCATTGGCGGTGTAGATTTCCTTTTGTTTTTTATCAAACGCGGAATAAACCACTGTTTCCAGTTTATCCGGTAATTCTTTTAGTACATCTTTTTTTAATCTGCGCAGTATAAATGGCCCGATAAGACGGTGGAGTTTTTCCAGCGCCTGCCTCTCCTGGTCCCTGACAATAGGAAGTTCATATTCCTTTTTAAATCTCTGATAGCCAAATAAAAAGCCTGGCATCAGATAATCGAACATGCTCCATAACTCTGACAAGCGGTTTTCGATTGGGGTTCCAGTCAGGGCAAACCGACGGCGGGCATCAATGCCTTTTACCGCCTTTGCGCTCTGGGTTGATGCATTTTTAATATACTGAGCCTCATCAATGATCTGGAAGCGAAAGGATTTACCCTCATAAAGAGCTGCATCCCTTTTTAACAGATCATAGGAAGTAACTAGTACATCGTACCCCTGGGTTGTTGCAAGAAGTTCCTCCCTTTCAGCCGCCATTCCTGTCACGGTCAGCACTTTAAGATCAGGTGCAAAGGTGTGTATCTCATTTTCCCAGTTGTATACGAGAGAGGCTGGACAAACAATCAAGGAAACCGCATCCTTCTCCTTTTCCTTTTCATCAAGAAGCAGGGCAATCACCTGAATGGTCTTACCAAGGCCCATATCATCAGCAAGTATGCCTCCAAAGCCATAATGATCCAGGGTGCGAAGCCATCGGTAACCAGTCTTTTGATATCCACGTAAAATATGGCTAAGACTTACTGGAATCTCAAAATCACTGTCCTCCACAGATTTCATCCCTCGAACCACTGCTTTGTAAAGCTGATCCCGGTAGAGCGTTATGTTGCTGCCCTCTTTTAAGATACCATCTAAGTAGAGAGCTCTGTAAGCTGGCAGGCGAAATGTCTTATTCTCCAGATCCGACACTGAGACAGACATATCCTCAACCAGTCTTGCAACGGAAAGAAGCCCATTGTCATCAAGATTGATAAACTCTCCATTCTTAAGGCGATAGTACTTCTTCTTTTTACTATATTCAGCCAGAAGCTTGTTTAGCTCTGATCCTGATAATCCTTCTGTATCAACATTTAGTTCCAGCCAGTTGCCAACACTTCGGATGCCCACCGATATCTTAGGGGGAGGAAGTATCTTTAACTTCTTAAAGGATTCGGAAAAAAAGACCTCTCCATAGGCCATAAATTCCTGGACTCCCTCCGTCAGCAGACTATATACGGATTCCTCATCTCCTCGTATGGCAGGAAGAGAGGTCTCATGCTCTTTGTATTTAAAATATTTGGTTATAAGCTGGCTGATCCGAAACTCTCCAGGTACATCCCTGCAAACAGTACGAGGAAGACGTTCATCTTCCACCGGCTGAAAGGAATAATCTCCATAGGAAAGGGTAGGTTTTAATACCAGACTGTTTGGACCCTCAGAATCGAATTCAAAACGGGCCTTAAGCTCCTCTGGCTTAAACGCTTCTAAATCCAGATTACCGGAGTCAATGGTACAGTACGCGGCAATTCTTTTCAGAACCCGTTCATAGAAAAGAGGCATATCCTTATTATTGACTTCGATCTCATAATTGGCACCAAATCCCTCTGTCATCTGTTTGAAGAATATCAAAAGTGCCTCGCTGCATTTTGGGTCACAGCAATATAAATACTGGGAATCCGCAAAATACAGAAAACGTTCTCCTTCCAGAACCATTAATTCTCTGGAAATCGAAACCAAAACTCCTTCTCTCCCTCTGCGTCTTACGGTTACTGTTAAGTCAGGGGACCGGTCAGTAACTGCAACCTGGCGGCTTAAACCTTTGTGATCCTCTATCTCTAAATGGCTTCCTTTCATTAGTTCAAAAAAGCGATCCATGCTGGTGCGGCTTAAGGTTAAAAAGCGCATAACAGGACTTGCCGAAAAAGATGCCTTCTGAAACTGCTCGTAATGTTCTAAGTAGGTATATATTACCTCCATGACAAATTCAAGCAGTGGCTGGCTGTCCTTTTGAAAGGCCTGGATGCTGTGATGAAAAGCTAAATTCTTTCCATATTCAACGTATGTGCCATTTGCCACCGCTCTTACAAAGGCGGAAAGATCCTTTAGCACGTAAAGACGATCCTTTCCCAGCTTAAACTCAAGCTTTATCTCTCTGCGGTTTGCCCTCATAGCAACAAATAGCTTTATCTGATCTCCTTCGCCCTCACTCATGATGCGGGCGACTTCACGATTGGTATATTCCCGTATCATTGCTCTGGCTTGCTGAGAGGTCGTCACGATTCTGCCTTGATTTTCTGTCTCTTGTTCCTTATATGCCTGGAAGAGAGCCTGACAGTGAGAACACATGCCACGGTAGGAATTCCCCTGTGCACAGGAACAAGAGTAGTCAATTGCCTGACTACCCTTGATATGAAGACTTGCCTTATATTCATTTCCTTGATCTTCTACGACCGCTCTGACTCCTGATTCACCCTTCCAGAAAGCGCTTGTCGTCATGTGTGATACTTTCATAGCTCCTCACATCCGTTCACTGTTTACATACGTTCTGGTGCTTCAATACCCAGAACATTGATGCATTCATTTAATACATCTTTGGTTAAACTGATTAAGCATATCCAGGAAGCCTGACGTTCTTTGTTTTCTTCCGAAATGATCTTTGTCTCATGATAAAATCGGTTGAATACATTAGCAAGCTCATAGATGTACTGGCAAATCTTGTGGGGAGCAAGCTCTACAAAGCTTGTTTCCATAATTTCGTTAAACCTGGATAACTGAAGCATTAAATCTTTCTCTGATCCAGTAATTGCAGGAAGAATTCTTGCTTCTCCCTCAAACTTCTTCTCCAGGCTCTGATATTTCCCTAATATGGATTTGATACGGACTATGGTATAAAGAATGTACGGACCCGTATTACCTTCAAAGGATACGAAACGATCCATATCAAATATATAATCCTTGGAGGCCTGATTGGAAAGATCTCCATATTTTAATGCGGCAAGCCCTACGATCTCAGAGGTCTTTCTCGCTTCTTCTTCGGATACATCCCTGTTTTCCATAATCTTTTCATAGGCAGCCTGGGAAATATCTGTGATTAAAGTCTCAAGGCGCATCACTCCGCCGTCCCTTGTTTTAAAAGGCTTTCCATCCTTACCATTCATGGTACCAAAGGTAAGATGAGACATCTTTTTATCTTCTGCAACAAATCCTGCCTTTTTTGCAACACGAAAGACTTGTACAAAATGAAGTTCCTGACGCTTATCAGTGATATAGATATACCAATCAGGCTTTATGTCCTTTTCTCTTTCTATAATGGTACCAAGGTCTGATGTAGAGTAAAGAGCGGCACCATCAGATTTTCTTACAATACAAGGTGGCAATTCCTTGGAATCACCTTCCTGTGCGATGTCTACAACAAGTGCGCCTTGACTTTCGTAAGCAAGTCCCTTTTCTTCAAGCTCCTTAATTAACCCTGGAATGTAAGGCTCTGCGTGACTCTCCCCTTTCCATAAATCAAAGGATACTTTAAGATTACCATAATTCTTCTTTAAATCAGCCACTGATATTGCAATAATATGCTGCCAGATAGCACGATAAGGACGATAACCGTTCTGAAGCATTAGCGTAGCATCATGAGCTCTTTTGCTAAATGCCTCGTCTACCTTTGCCTTCGCACTTGCCGCTGGATACATATCTTCCAGTTCACTAATGGTAAACACTGCTTCTTCGGGATATTCTCCCTCAAATGATTCATCAAAGTAAGATAATTCTGGTTTTCTGTCTCTTAATTCTTCAATGATGAGACCCATCTGAAGGCCCCAGTCACCAAGATGGACATCGCCAATTACTTTATGTCCCAGTAAGCGTCCGTTTCTTTTAATGGTTTCGCCGATGATAGCAGAGCGAAGATGGCCTACGTGAAGAGGTTTTGCCACATTGGCACCGCCGTAATCTACAACGATGGTCATAGGATTTTCTGTCTTCTCACATCCGGACTGTTCTGCACTTGCCATATCATTCATATATTCTGCCAGATAGTTGGAGTCAAGCTTTAGATTAATAAATCCCGGCATAACTACTTCAGCAGCAGCAAATACTGTATTCCCGGCAAGCTTTGCCACCACTTCTGATGCAATATCAAAAGGTTTCTTTTTAAATGCCTTGGCTGCCGCCATAGCTCCGTTACACTGGTACTCGCAAAGATCCGGGCGGTTAGAAAGAGTCACCTTTGCATAGGTTTCCTCATATCCGCATTCTGCAAATGCAGCCTTCATCTGTGCTGTAATCAAATCAAGAATTTTATTCATTCGTTGCTAGTCTCCTTTATATCCAGAAATTTCTAAGCTAAATATTAATTATATTACAAACAGTGTTAAAAATCAAATTCTTTTCTATGTTCAAACGTTATAATAGCAAAAAAGACCGGGCAGCCCGGTCCTTTTTCATACGATTAAACTCTGGACAGATATTCACCTGTACGTGTATCAATCTTAATTTTGTCGTCCTGATTAACAAACAGAGGAACGTACACAACTGCTCCTGTCTCAACAGTAGCTGGTTTCGTTGCACCCTGTGAGGTATCACCTTTAAAGCCTGGCTCTGTATCTGTGATTACTAACTCAACAAATAACGGAGGCTCTATGGAGAATACTTTGCCATTATAAGAACATATTTTAACAGTTTCATTCTCTTTCACAAACTTCAATGCATCACCAATTACTTCAGCGCTTAATGCAACCTGCTCATAGGTATTTGTATCCATAAAGTTATGAAGATCTCCATCGGCATACAGATACTGCATGTCTACTCTGTCGATTCTTGCCTGTGGGAACTTTTCTGTCGGGCGGAATGTGCGCTCTAAAACGCCGCCGTTTACCACATCTTTAATCTTTGTTCTTACGAATGCAGCACCCTTTCCAGGTTTTACGTGCTGAAACTCCATAATCTGATATACAGTACCATCGATCTCCAATGTAATACCGTTTCTAAAATCACCCGCTGATATCATAAATGATATTCCTCCTTGAATTTCTCTTCTTAACCTTTTATATTCTATACTATAACAAACGCATTTTCAACCGTTTTTTTGCAAATATCTCCAATTTCGCCTGAAAGGAAGTTATCTTCCTGTTAAAAAGTCCATAGCCAAGGCATATCCTTTTAACCCCAGACCAACAACTTGTCCTGTACAGACAGGTGCAGTGACAGACAAATGACGAAATTCTTCTCTTTTATGGACATTGGATATGTGCACTTCAATCTTTGGAATCTCCACAGATCCTAAGGCATCTCTTACTGCATAGCTATAGTGTGTAAATGCACCTGGATTGATAATAATGCCTTCTGTACCATTATGATACGCTTCTTGAATCTTATCAATCAAGCCACCTTCATAATTGCTTTGATAGACCTCCAGCTCATGACCCTCATTCTTTGCTTTTTCTTCTAAAGCAGCAACCAGGGAATTGTAGTCTTCATTTCCATAGATGCCTTTTTCCCGAATCCCTAAAAAGTTAATGTTAGGACCATTTAAAACAAGAATTTTCATAAATTTCTTCTGCCTTTCCTTCATTCGGTCAGTTTTCTGGCAGACTTTACAATTCACTTAATTCCTATTATATCCGAAAAAGCTGTGTTTTAGCCCGGCAGAAGACTTTTTTCAATTTTTACATGGCTTTGTTTTTATCTTTATGATAGAAGAATAATACAATGGCTTCCAAAGCCCTCTTTAACACAATTTGAATCTCTTCTCTTGGATTAATTGGCTTTACAAGAATGTTGTAGATCCCGGCCCTTTTGGCACCGTAAACATCTGTAAAGAGCTGGTCCCCTACAAAAACGGTATCCTTCGTTGTTGTTCCCATTAACTCCATTGCCTTTTTATAACCGCCAATACCAGGCTTGTTTCCCTTAAAGATATAACTGGAGCTTCCCGCAGAAACTGCAAAGGAAGCCACTCTTGGTTCTTTGTTATTGGAAAGGAGGCAGGTTTTAAGACCAATCTCATTCAATCGAATGAACAGCCCTTTTGCCCTTTCATCCGCCGGTGCCCCATGAGGAACCAGAGTGTTATCAATATCAAAAATCACACCTTTGATTCCACTTTTATACAAGCGTTCATAAGGTATGTCATATGCGGATACCACATCTTCATCTGGATAAAATGTCTTAAACATAATTCTCCTACTTCTTTAACAATTTTCCTATCTCTTCTATAAACGTATTCACATCTTTAAATTCCCTGTATACAGAAGCAAAGCGTACATAAGCTACCTCATCGACTTCTTGAAGCTTTTTCATAACAAGCTCTCCGATGACGGTACTTTCCACTTCCTTTTCTTCACGGTTAAAAACCTGAAGCTCTACTTCGTCGACCATGGAATCAATCTGTCTCGATGACACCGGCCTCTTATGGCAAGAATGCAAAATTCCTGATTCTATTTTAGATCGGTCATAGACCTCTCTGGAACGGTCTTTCTTAATTACCATGAGAGGCATGGTTTCAAGCTTCTCATAAGTAGTAAAGCGCTTACCGCATTGTTCACACTGTCTGCGCCTTCTTATGGAACTATTGTCATCCGCTGGTCTTGAATCAATGACCTTAGTATCTGCCTCGTTGCAAAATGGACATTTCACGCCTCTATCCTCCTGTTTTACGGACTGTATTTTTATTATGTATATCATAACTTACATTCCGCAGATTCGCAAGCCCATCCTCCACTATATCCCGCATTTTTCAGTGGCTTTATCCAGATCTACATTAACAAGGATAATATCCGGCCCTACCTGCCTGATATCACAGAAGGGAATCACATATTCTTTTTCTCTGACCAAAAAACCGCAAAAGCATCCAGGGCCTGGGACGATAATCGCCAACAGACACCCCGTATCCATATCAAAATCTACATCGCCCACATATCCCAGTCGTCTGCAGTCACAAATATTAATTACTTCTTTTGTCTTGAGATCGGAAATGCGCATAGATACACCTCCCACACTGCTTAGTGTATTCTATGCGCATAAAAACCTTATGACACGGTTTTATTTATGATTTTATTAAATCTGCATGGATTCATAGGAAGAATCCATAGGGCTTGCAATGACTATATTCGTCTTTTCTGCCTTAATGTCAAGGTAGAATTCTGTAAAGGTACTATGGATATAAGGAAAGATCCATAAAAATCCGATCCCGAAGGAACCATATCCAAGAAGTATCATTCCTGTAAAGCTTAATAATATGTAGAAATATCTCCCTTTATTGCCCTTCATCAGCTCTACACTTTCCCGCATGCTTTGCAGTACTCCTTTATCTGTAGATTCGATGAGAATAAACAACGACTGAGATAAGTAAATACATGCCAACACGGAACCTGCCAAAAGGACAAAATACATGAATACTAAAAGTAAAATCATGATTGGAATAAAATCAGTGATGTAAGAAACTGCTAGCACAACAAAGAAAGGAATGCTAATCACGAATCCAATTAACATCATAATGCAATAGAGACCTAAAAATTTCAAAGGCTTATTCTTCAACACAAACATCAAATCACTGATACTATAGCTTTGTTCTGTGCTCATATTGTAATACATCTTCATCATTCCCGGCATCAAGAGTGCCATAGCCGCTGTGATAGCCAAAGCGAAAAAGATGATAACAGCCTGAGTTAACAAAAATTCTATGCCAAATTTACTTCTACCATAAAACGATGAACTATTCGCAATCTCCATAACAACTATAATCATTCCAAAAATCATGGAAAGTACAGACACAATAACACTAGCCACCAACTCGGCACCCACGCATATACCGTATTTACCTTTTAATCTTTTTCTGGCACGTAATTTTAATTCCGCAGATGTAGTCTTCATTAAAACATACCTCCTCCGTAAAACTTTCCTGCTGCTTGTAACACAAGAAGAATAAAAAACAAGATAGAAATAATCACCAAGGATATAATTGAGGTGATAAGTCCAGCCTTCGCATACCCTTCTAATCGCGCTTCTGTCTTTGAAAGCAATGCAAACATAATACCCAGGCTACCAAATATTATGCCTCCATAAATACAGCAAGATGTGACAATACCTAAGATACCCATGACCAAAGAGACAAGTGCCAATGTACTTTGCGGGGCTTTCACTGGCTGCCCGGTACCATTTTGTTGATTCCAGTTGTTTTCTTCTCTCTTTGAGGCATCGGGATATGTAGGCTCTTTTTGGTCTCCAATAGGTTCATTGTTAAAATTCATTTGATTTTCCTGATCCATAAAGTTTCAACTCCCTTTTGTAATAATATGTAAATTATACAATAGATTAAGGTATCTGTAAATTCAATAATGATATTAAAAAAACGCCACGAGCCAGTTATTACCTGTTCCGTGGCGTTTTTCATGTTTTTTTAGAAAGAAGGAACTACTGCTCCATCATATTTATCATTGATAAATTTCTTGATTTCATCACTTGTCATTACTTCTACAAGTGCTTTTGTTTTGTCATTGGTTTCATCTCCGGAACGAACAGCAATAATATTGCTGTAAAGGGTTGCAGCTATAGAACTGGCATCTTCAACCGCCAGGGCCTGAGAAACTTTCAAGCCAGCTTCGATTGCATAGTTACCGTTAATAACTGCAATGTCTACATCTCCTAGAGAACGTGGAATCTGAGCCGCTTCTACTTCAATGATTTTAAAGTTTTTTTCATTTTTTACAATATCATTTTTAGTTGCATTCAGCTCTACGCCTTCTTTAAGTCCAATGAGACCTTTGTCTGCCAATAAAAGAAGTGCTCTTGCTTCATTGGAAACATCGTTAGGAACTGCGATCTGTGCTCCATCTTTCAGTTCTTCCAGAGTTTTTGTCTTTCCAGCATAAATTCCGAAAGGCTCGTAATGAATTGGTGCTGCACTTACAAGGTTTGTTTTCTTTTCTTCGTTAAACTGATCTAAATATGGCTTGTGCTGAAAATAGTTGGCATCTAAATCTTTGGAATCAAGAGCCAGGTTTGGCTGCACATAATCTGTGTACTCCTTAATTACCAACTCATATCCTTTTTCTTTTAAAGCATCCTTTGCTGCATTTAAAATCTCTGCATGAGGAGAGGGAGTAGCACCAACAATAATCTTAGTTAATTCACCAGATGCTTTGGTATCACCTGTTGCGCCTGTTGTCTCAGCAGAAACTGCTTCTGTTTTTGACTCTGCTGCTGTTGTAGCAGTAGATCCCTTACCTGAAGAACATGCGGTTAATGCACCAACTGCAAGAAGTGCTGCGGTAAGAACGTAACTTGATTTTTTCATAATTTCTTCCTCCTTAAACTTTATATGGTAACGCCACTATGGCGGTTACTACTTAATTCTCTTATCGCTGACTCTGGCAAGCTTCATACCAGCTTCCTGAATAATTTGTACAATAATTACAAGAATTGCAACGGTCACAAACATCATGGCTGTCTGATAACGGTAATAACCATATTTGATAGCAATATCTCCTAATCCGCCACCGCCAACGAAACCTGACATGGCAGAGTAACCAAGTATGGTAGTTACAGAGAGAGCCGCTCCCACCAAAAGAGATGGTTTGGCTTCCGGTAAAAGAACCTTCCATATAATCTGTAATGGAGATGCTCCCATGGATTTTGCAGCCTCGATGACTCCGGCATCCACTTCTTTAAATGAGGATTCTACCACTCTGGCAACGTAAGGAGCCGAAGCGATGACAAGTGGCGGGATAACTGCTTTTGCACCCAAAATGGTTCCTGCTACTATTTTTGTAATAGGGATAACCATAATTAACAATATAATAAACGGTACCGAACGAAGAAGGTTTATGATAATACCTAAAATCCTTTGAAGCCAAGGAATTGGATAGATTCCTTCTTTATCTGTGACAATAAGTATGATCCCCAAAGGGATTCCAAATAAATATGCAAAAAAGGAGGAAGTAAAGGTCATGTAAAGAGTTTCCCATATTCCTAATTTAAGCATGTTTAATGTAGTCGCATCAAATATCATAGACTCTTCACCTCCTCATGTGTTATTTTGGCTGTTTTTAAGTAATTTATAATCCGTTTCTGATCCAATTCGTCTTCTGGAAGCTGAATCACCATTTGCCCCATGGCAGTTCCATTAATATCCTTTGTCTCAGCATGTATAATATTGACTGGAACCTTACAGGCAAGTATCATATTTGATAATACAGGCTCAAATGAAGAACGTCCGTCAAAGGTTATTCTTACACTTTTAGAGTTCCCAAATTGAACGGCTCTTTCCGCCGCTTCTCCTAAAATCAACTGCCGACCAATCTTTGACTTTGGTTCAGAGAAAAGATCAGCTACTGATCCAGATTCTGCAATGTGGCTTTGGTCAATGATAGCCACGCGGTCACAAACAGCTTCAATAACTGCCATCTCGTGAGTAATGACAATGACTGTAACTCCAAGCGTTTTATTGATTTCCTTTAATAAGCTAAGAATTGATTTTGTTGTATTTGGATCAAGTGCACTGGTAGCTTCATCACATAAAAGAATCTTTGGCTTAGTTGCTAACGCTCTTGCTATGGCAACCCTCTGCTTCTGGCCACCAGAAAGCTGAGATGGATAAGCCTTTGCCCGATCGCTTAAGCCCACCATTTCAAGAAGCTCCATGGCCCTGTCTATTGCTTCTTTCTTAGAGACTCCTGCGATTTCCAGGGGAAAGCAGACATTTTGTAGAACATTTCTCTGGGCCAGCAAGTTAAACTGCTGGAATATCATACCCATAGACTGTCTTGCCATTCTCTGTTCTCTTGGTCTCATGGCTGTGAGACTTTTATTTTCAAAAAGTACTGTTCCCGAAGTTGGTATCTCTAAATAATTGATACAACGAACTAACGTACTTTTTCCGGCTCCGCTTAAACCGATAATGCCAAAAATCTCTCCCCGTCCAATGGACAGATTAATATCATCCAAAGCCTTGATAGGGCCGCTGGCAGTGTAAAATTCTTTTCCAAGCCCTACCAGCTCAATAATTGGTTCTGCTGACTGCATGTGTTAGTTTCCTTTCTATTAGGTACAAAAAAGGTCGCAAGTCCTGCACAGACTTGCGACCTTATAATCTCCGCGTTAGCTACTTTGCGAATTCAATCACAATCTATACAAATGAAACATATCACCGGTTTTTTGCGCACTCTGACATACAACACATCATCATACACATGCCGTTCATCCGATCCATATTCATCTGCATAGCGTTTGAAAGATTCATGGCAGCTACTCCTTCCCTGATTCCTATAGTAAAAGTAGGAATTACTTCTGAGGCGTATTTTACGCTTACTTTTTGTTTTTGTCAATACTATTTTAATAATAATGAAAAAACTACTTCAAATTAGGAGCAAAGATCTACAATTACCTGTGCGAATATTTTTGCACTTACAACAAGCTCTTCTACTACAGCGAACTCATCCGCTCCGTGCATTCGGTTGTCAGTTTCCGGCATAGAAGCTCCAAATGCCACTCCATTTTTCAGATCATGGACATAGGTACCGCCGCCCATGGAGATGCATTCGCCTTTTCTTCCGGTATAACTTTCGTAAGCGTTTAAAAGAGTTTTTACAAATTCGGAGTTACCATCTACGTGATGAGGAGGTCTCATGGAATCGTTATGAAGAGTAAATCCTTTGTCTTTCATATTCTTTTTCACTACCATAAGAACATTTTCTTCGTTGGAACAAACGGGACAACGACTGTCAAAGGTACCTTCCAGACCAGTATCTGTTACCTTAAGTAAACTAAGCGCTAAGGTTAAGTCACCAGAAATCTCATCTCCCATTGCAATTCCAAGAGCTTTTCCTTTGGTATCACCGTGGGGAATCAAATCTTGGAGTCTTCGAAGCATGGTCACCTGAGGACATTCTGCTAAAGGCAGCTTTAATAAGTAAAAAATAAGTCCTGTTAGTGCATTGTTTCCCTCATCCGGTGTGGAAGCATGAGCACCCTCACCAATGGCGGTGATCCTGGCATGATTGCCTTCCATCTGAATCTCGTAACGGATTCCTGTTGTTACACCAGCCTCTGTAGCGACCTGGGTTAAAATAGCTTCTTCCACTCCAGCAACTACGGCACTCACTTTTCCTGGAACCACATTGACTTTTAATCCTGCTTCCAGTGTAACAATCTTAGGGAGCTTATCTGAAGCTTCAAATTCAGCCGTAAAATGTCCAGCAAGACTTCCTTTTTCTGTATTGACTACAGGAAAGGCTCCATCTGGAGAAAATGTCATAGGAGCTTCCTTTTCCACGGAGTAGTAATGAGCGATATCAGAGCTACCGCATTCTTCATCTGTGCCCAGAATCAAGCGCACATTTTTGCTTAGAGGAATATTCAGCTCCTTCACAGCTCTAAGAGCGTAAAGAGCTGCAACTGCAGGCCCCTTGTCATCGGAAGTTCCACGTCCAAAAATCTTTCCGTTCTTTACTACAGGATTAAATGGTTCCGTCTCCTTCCAGCCTTCTCCAGCCGGAACTACATCGAGATGAGCCAAAATATCAAGTTGGGTTTCTTTATCATTTAAATCCATGGTCCCAACATAATTATCGTAGTTATTAATGGAAAAGCCATAAGATTCTGCTATGGCCAGAGCTTCCGTTAACGCTTCAAATGCTCCTGGACCAAAAGGCATTCCTTCTTTATAAGGCATTTTTTCACTATTAATGCGGCACAGGGTGCAGATATCATCAAGCATCTCCTGCTTATGTGCCTCTATATATTCTTCAATTTCCTTTTTATACATAAAAACACCCCTTTTCTTTATTTCATCATAGACGCAAGAACTTCATTCACTACCTTGCCATCAGCCTTTCCTTTTACCTTTGGCATCAGGACCTTCATGATTTTTCCTTTATCTGCGGGAGTAGGTGTCTCGATACTTAATTCTTCAAGCACAGAGATAACGATTTCTCTAATCTGATCCTCTCCCATATCTTCTGGGGCAAATTCTTTAAATACAGAAATACGAATAGCCGCTTCTTCTCGGATGTCATCTCTATCAGCAGGTGCCAGCTCATATGTCTCCTGAGTCTGTCTGATTTCCTTTTTCACAACTGCATTGGCCTCTTCTTCCGTGATCGGGGTATGATCCTTTTTGTCAATTTCAAAATTCTTCAGTGCTGCAAGGAGCATAGACAAACCATCTTTTCTCTGCTTATCTTTTGCCTTCATAGCCTCAATCATAGCTGCTCTTACTTCATCAATCTTACTCATCGTACTTCCTCCTTAAAAATTTTATTAGTTATGGCCAAACTCAGAAAGCTTAAGTTCCGGATTGCGATCCAATACCATTCCAATACTCCAACTGTTAACAAAGAGAAGAAGTGGATTATCTCTTAAATCCTTAATCCGTTTCATATCAGATGTACCCTGAATCTTAGCTACATCAATTTCATCCTTGTTTTCAATCCAGCGGATATATTCATATGGAAGCTTTTCCAGTCTTACTTCCACGTTGTATTCATTTTCCAGACGATAGGTAAGAACCTCAAACTGGAGTTCACCTACTACGCCTACGATAATCTCCTCCATACCAGTGTTAAACTCCTGGAAGATCTGAATGGCACCTTCTTGAGCAATCTGATTTACACCCTTAATAAACTGCTTTCTTTTCATGGTATCTATCTGACGTACTCTGGCAAAATGCTCTGGAGCAAAGGTAGGGATTCCTTCGTATTCAAACTTTTGATTGGTTTTACACAGGGTGTCTCCGATGGAGAAAATTCCTGGATCAAATACGCCAATGATATCCCCTGCATAAGCCTCTTCCACAATTTTCCTGTCCTGAGCCATCATCTGCTGAGGCTGGGATAAACGAAGTTTTTTGCTGCCTTGAACGTGATTTACTTCCATACCAGCATCAAATTTACCAGAAACAATTCGCATAAATGCAATTCGATCTCGATGGGCTTTATTCATATTTGCCTGAATCTTAAATACAAAAGCAGAAAAATCCTCTTCAAAAGGATCTACATACCCTGTGGTAGTAAGTCTTGGCAATGGAGAAGTGGTCATCTGAAGAAAGTGCTGTAAAAATGTCTCTACACCAAAGTTTGTTAAAGCAGAACCAAAGAATACAGGTGATAAATCACCTCTGCTTACCCGTTCCATATCAAGCTCATCACTTGCACCATCTAACAGCTCGATATCATCCATGAGCTGGCGATGGAAGGCATCACCAATTAATGCATCCACCCGCTCGTCACCTAACGTAACTTCAGTGGATTCTACTTCCTTTTGTCCATTCATGGTTGCCCGGTAGGTGGTAATGGTCTCTTTAAAGCGGTCATAAACCCCTTTAAACTCACGGCCACA
This sequence comes from uncultured Eubacteriales bacterium, assembly GCA_963528005.1. Lineage (GTDB taxonomy): Bacteria > Bacillota > Clostridia > Lachnospirales > Lachnospiraceae > Lacrimispora. The sequence continues at coordinate 37,279 of CAURSM010000022.1, read as the reverse complement.
GCCAATTGGCCAGTTAACTGGACAAGTACGAATTCCAAGTACGTCTTCAATCTCATCCATAAGTTCAAATGGATCCCTGGCTTCTCGGTCCATCTTATTAACAAAAGTAAAAATAGGGATATGTCGCATTACACATACCTTAAATAGCTTAATGGTCTGTGCCTCCACACCCTTTGATCCATCAATAACCATGACCGCAGAATCTGCAGCCATAAGAGTACGATACGTATCCTCGGAGAAATCCTGGTGACCAGGAGTGTCCAAAATGTTAATACAAAACCCGTCGTAATTGAACTGCAACACGGAAGAGGTGACGGAAATACCTCTCTCTTTTTCGATCTCCATCCAGTCAGAGACTGCATGTTTTGCGCCCTTTCTTCCTTTTACGGTACCAGCAAGATTAATCGCACCTCCATATAATAAAAACTTCTCTGTCAGTGTGGTCTTTCCGGCATCCGGGTGGGAAATAATGGCAAACGTTCTTCTCTTTTTTATTTCTTCCGATATATTCACAAAAATAATTCCTCCAATTTCACGTTTAAGTCTTGTCTATTGTAGTATGATTCCAGTCATAAGTCAAGATTCACTCTTATAGAAGAAACCTACTTTTAACGGAAGAATATCTCATCCAAAAGACGATGTGCTACCTCGTCCTTTGTCATAATCTCAAGTTCCAGTTCCTGCTCTCTGGTTATTATGGTCACTACGTTGGTATCTGTACCAAATCCAGCTCCTGCCATTTTTAAATTATTAGCGACGATCATATCAATATTCTTCTTTTCAAGTTTTTTTCTTGAATTCTCCAGCATATTTTGAGTTTCCATGGAAAAACCACAGAGAAACTGACCTTCTTTTCGATGTTTTCCAAGCCACATCAGGATATCATCGGTCCGCTCCAGATCTATTGACATGTCTCCATCTGTCTTTTTCGTCTTTTCGGTCCCAGTGGTTTTTGACCGGTAGTCAGCAACAGCCGCTGCCTTAATAATAGCATCTTGATCTCCATAGCAGTTCTTTACTGCTTCAAACATTTCCTTTGCACTTTTAATCTCAATGATCTTTGCAAAAGGTGGCTTTTTTGTATCTGTTTTACCAGTGACTACGGTTACCTCAGCTCCTCTTAAATAGGCTGCTTTTGCAATGGCATATCCCATCTTTCCGGTGGAGTGATTGGAGATAAAACGCACCGGATCAATGGCTTCTATGGTTGGACCTGCAGTTATAAGAACTTTCTTATCAGTTAAGTCTTTTTTACATGCCACTTCCCGTTCAATATAATCATACAGCACTTCCGGTTCCGGCATCTTTCCAGCTCCTGTATCCCCACATGCTAAGTAGCCCACAGCCGGGTCTATCACTTCCATGCCATAGGAAGCGCAGATTCTTAGGTTGTCCTGAACGATGGGATTTTCAAACATATTCGTATTCATGGCAGGTGCAATGATTTTTTTGCATTTACAGGCTAGTACTGTGGTGGTCAGCATATCATCTGCCATCCCATGTGCCAGCTTTGAAATTACATTGGCACTTGCTGGTGCTATCATGACCACATCTGCAAGCTTTGCCAGGGATACATGTTCTACACTATATTGAAAATTCCGGTCAAAGGTATCTACCAGACACTTATTTCCTGTTAAAGTTTCAAATGTAATGGGGTTTATAAAATTCGTGGCATTCTGGGACATCATAACATGAACGTTGCAGCCCTGTTTCATCAGCATACTGGCTAGTGATGCAATTTTATAGGCCGCGATACTTCCTGTGACTCCAAGAATGATAGTTTTTCCTTTCAGCATAAGCGCCTCCCGTTGTGTTTCGACTTAAATTATGATATTCTACAGTATAGCATAAGAAAAAAAAGTTGGAAAGGAGTTCCCTCTATGATTTTAGCCATTGATTTAGGAAACAGCAACATCGTCATAGGAGGTATCGACAACGCCAGAACTTACTTCGTAGAACGCGTCACTACCAATCATGGGAAAACTGAGTTAGAGTATGCAGTTAATATAAAAGATATTATGGGGATTCATAACTATTCTTTATCTGATATTGAAGGGGCCATTGTATCATCCGTAGTGCCTCCTCTTACGGATGTGGTTATGTCGGCTGTTAAAAAAATAACAGGAAAGACCCCTTTGTTAGTTGGTCCAGGAATGAAAACCGGACTTAATATTAAGATGGACAATCCAAAGACGGTTGGCAGTGATTTAATCGTTGATGCGGTTGCCGCTTTAAAGGATTACCCCTCCCCCATTATCATCATTGACATGGGAACTGCCACTACCATATCTGTCATTGACCAAGCAGGGAATTACACGGGAGGCATTATTTTTCCGGGGCTTCAGGTATCTCTTGATTCTTTAAGCAGCCGGGCAGCTCAGCTTCCTTACATTGGTTTGAATCACCCGACCAAAATCATTGGAAAAAACACGATTGATTGTATGAAAAACGGAATTCTCTATGGGAATGCCGCTATGATTGATGGAATCGTTGATCGCATGGAAGAAGAATTAAAATCACCAGTCAGCATCGTCGCCACCGGCGGACTTGCATCTGTTGTGGTACCATTGTGCCGTCATAACATCCATTACGATGATGCACTTTTATTAAAAGGATTATTGATCCTTTATGAGAAAAATACTCAGGAATCATCATGACCAAAAACTGGAAATAAAAATTCATCCCGCATTCGTATAAAAGCCCTCATTTGAGTACATCATTTCTTTAGAGAATAAAGATGATGCGGAGGGAAAGATATGTCTGGATATAAAGTAGAAATTTGCGGCGTCAATACTTCCAAACTGCCTCTTCTCACCAACGAGGAGAAGGAAATTCTATTCAAGCGTATACTTGAAGGAGACAAAAAGGCCCGGGAAGATTACATCAGGGGTAACTTAAGACTGGTTCTCAGTGTCATACAACGTTTTTCCGGCAGCAGTGAAAATGTGGACGATTTATTTCAGATTGGTTGCATTGGCCTGATTAAGGCAATCGACAATTTTGATATAACCCAGAATGTCCGATTTTCCACCTATGCCGTTCCTATGATTCTTGGAGAAGTACGGCGCTATCTTCGGGATAACAACTCGATCCGTGTCAGCCGTTCTCTGCGTGACACCGCTTATAAAGCAATTTATGCAAAAGAAAATTTAATAAAGAGAAACTTAAAGGAACCCACTCTTATGGAAATCGCAGAAGAAATTGGGGTCAGCAAAGAAGACATTACCTATGCACTTGATGCCATACAAAGCCCCGTAAGCCTTTATGAACCTGTCTATTCCGACGGTGGGGACCCTCTCTTTGTTATGGATCAGATCAGCGACAAAAAGAATCTAGAGGAAAACTGGGTAGAAGACATTTCCTTAAACGAGGCAATGAGGCGTCTTCCAGAAAGAGAACGTCACATCATTGACATGAGATTTTTCGAAGGCAAAACACAGACCGAGGTGGCAGAGGAAATACACATCAGCCAGGCCCAGGTCAGCCGTCTGGAAAAAAACGCTTTGAAAACCATGAAAAATTACCTCTCATAACTTCATAAAAACATAAGCCCACCTTTGAAATAAAGGCAGGCTTATCCTACATATTATTAGTATCCAGTCACAGACTTTGGTATGGTAAATTCTACGACGCCCATATAACCTGGCGCAACTTCATATTCATCAAAAACGATGACAATCTCGCCTTTCCCATTGAAATAATAATTTTCTTCCCCTTTTAACCCCTGAAAGCCCTCTATCGTTTCATCTGATTTGTTAAAATAGATCTTAGAATCATCTTCTTCCATTTGTTTTTCCATCTGCATCTTAATATTATCACCAATCTTACTTAACATCATATCATCTCCCTGAAATAAATGGTTCAAGGAAACCACCTCACCAGAAGTTTTGTCAATGGTAAAGATTTTAACGTATTCCGCTCCGCTTGCCATTATTAATGTGGTATTAATTCTTAGGCTAAGGTAATTGGTATTATCCGTCACCACTTCGTAACCGGAAGTAACGGAATAATGACCATCACCGGTAAGACTGTCTGTAATCTGTTTTTCATATTCCCCAATGAATTGATTTGCATAATCTTCGATAGACCGGTTGACTTTTGTATTATCTTTTTGACCCATGGAAACCTTGGGAATTTCTATTTTGGCTTCGTAATTATTGTTGCTGTTCTCAAAGGTGCGAAAAGTAACTACTTTGGCGATTGCAGAAATGACTGGAATTTCTTCCATAGCATTGGCCGTAACAGGGCTTGCATTTGCCATAATTGTGATGATTGAAACTGCTGCTGCGGTTGTGAGAACGGATCTCTTTGTTATTTTTATCATAGTTGTAATCCTCTTTTCTTTTTTTCCTTTTTGAATTCCTTTCAGTACAGCATTATGTGCAGAACTTGGCACTGGAATCTCTTCGTAACTTTTTTTCAAATGAAATAGTGTATCTTTGTCTCTATTTTCCATTGGTAACGCTCCTCTCTTAAACCAAATCTGGTTCCAGTATTACCTTAAGCTTCTTAAGTGCCCGATAAAGCCTGCTCTTTACCGTACTTATGTTCATTTCCATAATTTCAGATATTTCTTCTAATTTCCAGTCTTCTAAGTATTTTAAAATCACGAGAGCCCGGTCTTTGTCCTCTAGTATGCTAAGAAGTGCCAGTGGATCTTCCTCCTGATACTGGTCTTCATGAACCAATTCCACCTCCAGCAGACTTACAGTTTCCCGTTTCTTTTTCCTTAAGCTATCAATGGCATTATTAATGACAATTCTATAAATCCAGGTGGACAGATAATTTCTTTCTTTTAACTGATCCAGATCTTTAATCACCCGGTAAGCGCTTTCTTGAACAATGTCTAAGGCATCTTGTTCATTCTTTACATAGCTGTAAGCTAGTCGGTAATACTTATCATAATTATCAATAAGCATTCTCTCTGCTTCTTCTTCAATCTTTTGTCTCATCGCTTCCTCCTTTTTAAGGTTCTATCTATTAGACGATCTGCCGATCAAAAAGTTTCAAGCAATACAAAAATAGGAAAGACTCATGGGAGCCTTTCCTATTATATTATATCGTTATTCAAAGCGAACTATTTCTTTTTTCAGTCGTTTCATGATTTTTTTCTCAAGTCTTGAGATGTAGGACTGAGAAATACCAAGCAGATCCGCAACCTCTTTCTGGGTCATTTCTTCTCCCTCGTCATCTGTAAGACCAAACCGTAGTTCCACAATCTTACGTTCTCTGGGACTTAAACGGCTAATGGCTGTATTTAATAAATTTCGTTCCACTTCTGTTTCCAGATCTTTGTATATTACATCCTCTTCTGTCCCTAAAATATCGGAAAGCAATAGCTCATTGCCATCCCAATCCACATTAAGAGGTTCGTCAATGGATACTTCCATCTTGGTCTTATTATTCCGGCGAAGATACATTAGTATTTCATTTTCAATACACCTAGATGCATACGTTGCCAGCTTAATATTCTTTAATGGATTAAAGGTATTGATGGCCTTAATTAATCCAATCGTTCCTATGGAAATCAGATCCTCTACGCCAACGCTGGTATTATCAAACTTTTTAGCTATGTATACAACAAGCCGGAGATTGTGCTCGATCAATTCAGATTTTGCGCTCTGATCATCGTCTCCACCCAAAAGCCCTATAATTTGTGCCTCTTTTTCATTGTCTAGCGGTGGAGGCAGGATATCTGCTCCTCCGATGTAATGGACTTCCCCCTGAGACGGCATCATAAGCGTCCTGAACGTAGGAATTGCCTTGAACTGAAAACGATTTGGTACAGAAACTTTTATAATCATGTCGATACTCTCTCCTTTACATCAAACATTTACTCCTCGTGCAGCAGCATCTGATATTCACCGTTAACGGATAACGTCCTTTTACTGACAGCTATCAAAGGCTTTTCAAATACTTTAACTTCATCTCCTTGACGTACCTCCATCTCGTCTAAAAAAATCCCGGGCATTACTCCACTGCTTTTCCCCACACTTCCAAAAGGAATATAGATAACTTCGGACACGGTTTCACAGATGTCCCGTACAGCTTCATAGGTTACAACATGGACAGGTCGGCGGCTTACTGGTTCATAGAGACGGTTCCCCGTATCAAGAAGAGCTATCACCTTTTTTTCTTTTCCCCTGTAACGCATGGTGACTTCAAAAAAATTACTCTTTCCCTTCCATATGTTAGGTATTCTCCAAAGAAGATAACGAATTCCAAAATATGCGCCTGCTGCAAGAAAAATTAACCGGTAAAGAGGCATGGCAGCCCTGCCATTTCCTCTAAGAATCTGTTCTATATAATAACCGGCCTTCGTATGTTGATATAGGGCATACATAATACCTGCTGTTAATGCCACAGCCAGGTATAGTGCTACTACTGCCTTTGCTATTTCCTTTGGTTTTTTTATACAAAAGGCTGTCATTACCATCAAAGTGCTGACCACAAGATAGGTAATTACCATTTCAAGCCAAAGGGGCAATAAGGATGACGCGGCGGCAAACACAGCCCATGCAGCTCCTAGAACCGCCCCAAGAATCATTCTCCACCAGATAAGACGATACTTCAGCCCTCGTCTAACTATGGATAATACCAGCAAATCCATGGTGAAATTAATAAAGAACAATACGTCTATGTACAGGTTTATTTCCGTTGCTGCATTCACCTCCTGCCCTGTACGAACATTATAGCCAGTATATCTTTCAGAATTTGTCAAAACCATGAAGAAAATTCCTCTTTTTCATCGTCTTTTTCCATCCCCCTACGGCATATGCTGACATTTTATTACATCAAAAACTTGTCTCCCAGGCTAACCCTGTACGTTACCCCTCCTTATGAGAATCTTCCTTATGCCCAAGAAAAAAACAGCCAGACACGGCATTTTGCCACGTCCGACTGTTTTCACCAAACTAATTTATATTGTCGATTGTTTCTTACGCGTTTAAGAAAGCTGAGATAATCTTTCTTTCACCTGATCTAACATCTGGGTATACTTTTGAAGTTTTCCCTTTTCTTCTTCAATCTTCTCTTCTGGAGCCTTGCTAACGAATTTTTCATTATTTAACATTCCATTTACGCGGGCAAGTTCCTTACTTAAACGTTCTTCTTCTTTCTTTAAACGTTCAATTTCTTTCTCAATGTCTACCAGCTCAGCAAATGGCATATAGATCACTGCCTGATGAATCACTGCTGATACTGCATCCTCTGAGATTCCAGCCTTATCGTTTTGTAAGCAGACTTCACTTGCATATCCGAGGGTAGCAAAAAACACCTTGCTTTGTTCAAAGATTGTAAGAATCTCCTGGTTCTCAGATACAACGTAAACTTTCGCTTTCTTGCTTGGTGGAACATTCATGGAAGTTCGAACATTTCGGATTCCTCTAACAGCTTCCTTAATGGTCTCTACTGCATGCTCTTCCAACCCGAAGTTTAAGGATTCTTCGTATACAGGCCACTGAGAAATCATAATAGACTCCTCTTCATCCTGAAGATTACAAAAGATCTCCTCTGTGAGGAACGGCATATATGGGTGAAGAAGCTTTAAGGACTGGATGAGTACAGTCTTTAGCGTCCAGATGGCTGCCGCTTTGGTCGTATCTTCATCATTCCATAATCTTGGTTTAACCATCTCAATATACCAGTCACAGAATTCTTCCCAAATAAAATCATAAACCTTTTGAAGAGCAATTCCAAGCTCATATTTATCAAGATTTTCGGTTACGTCTTTTGCAAGAGTATTCGCTTTTGATAGAATCCACTTGTCAGCCATAGTGAGTTCTTCCAGGCTAGCATCAGCCTTTGGAGCCTTCTCAATATTCATCATAATGAAACGAGATGCATTCCATACTTTATTGGCAAAATTTCGGCTGGCTTCTACTCTCTCCCAATAAAAACGCATATCGTTACCTGGCGCATTTCCTGTAATTAAGGTCATACGAAGAGCATCGGCCCCGTACTTTTCAATGACTTCCAGAGGATCAATTCCATTTCCTAAGGATTTGCTCATCTTACGTCCTTCGGAGTCTCTAACCAGACCGTGCATTAATACAGTATGGAACGGAAGCTTTCCAGTTTGCTCAATTCCTGAGAATACCATACGGATTACCCAGAAGAAAATGATATCATAGCCTGTTACAAGCACATCGGTTGGGTAGAAATACTTCAAATCCTCTGTCTCATTTGGCCAGCCCAGTGTAGAAAATGGCCATAAAGCGGAAGAAAACCAGGTATCTAACGTATCTTCATCTTGAGTAAAATGAGTGCTGCCACACTTTGGACAAACATCAGGCATTTCCTTTGCCACAATGATCTCTTTACACTCATTGCAGTAATACGCTGGGATTCGGTGTCCCCACCAAAGCTGTCTGGAAATACACCAATCACGGATATTTTCAAGCCAGCGAAGATAAGTCTTATCAAAACGCTCTGGAACAAAGTTTAAGTCGCCGCTTTTTAAAGCTTCGATTGCAGGTTTCGCCATTTCTTCCATCTTTACAAACCACTGCTGCTTTACTAAAGGCTCTACTGTGGTTCCACAGCGATCATGTGTGCCTACTGCATGAGTATGAGGCTCAACCTTTACCAAAAGACCAAGTGCTTCTAAATCCTTTACCATGGCCTTTCTAGCCTCATAGCGATCCATGCCATGGTACTTGCTGCCTGGTAAGTCAATGGTTGCATCATCGTTCATAATCGTAAGTTCTTTCAGATTATGTCTTTTACCAACCTCAAAATCATTGGGGTCATGAGCAGGTGTAATTTTAACACAGCCAGTTCCAAATTCCTTATCTACATAAGAATCCGCAACCACAGGAATCTCACGGTCTGTCAGAGGAAGCTTAAGCATCTTACCGATTAATTCCTGATACCGCTCATCTTCAGGATTTACAGCTACAGCCGTATCTCCAAGGAGAGTTTCAGGTCTTGTGGTAGCAATCTCTACGAATTTTCCCTCTTCCCCAGCAATTGGATACTTGATATGCCAGAAATTGCCGTTCTGATCTTCATGCTCTACCTCTGCATCTGAAATAGAGGTCTGGCAAACCGGACACCAGTTTATAATTCTGGAACCCTTATAAATATATCCTTTTTTATGAAGACGGATAAAGACTTCCTGTACAGCTTCGGAACATCCCTCATCCATAGTGAAACGCTCTCTATCCCAATCTGCAGAGGAGCCCATCTTGTGAAGCTGATTGATGATTTTGCCGCCGTATTCCTTTTTCCAGTCCCAGCATTTCTCCAAAAATCCATCTCTTCCAAGATCTGCTTTATCAATGCCCTGTTTCTTTAAACTTTCAATAACCTTTACTTCCGTCGCAATGGCTGCATGGTCTGTTCCTGGCTGCCATAACGCTTCAAAACCTTGCATTCTTTTATAACGGATTAAGATGTCTTGCATGGTATTGTCAAGAGCATGCCCCATATGAAGCTGTCCTGTGATGTTTGGCGGCGGCATCACAATGGTAAATGGTTTTTTATCCTTGTTTGGTTGTGCATGGAAATACTTTTTATCAAGCCATTTCTGATAAAGCTTTTCTTCAATCCCTACCGGATCATAAGTTTTTTCCAATTCTTTCATCGTCTTCTCCTTCATTGTTCCTACAGTTTTCAGCAATAAGAAAAGCCCTCTGCATCCTAGGATGCAAAGGGCGAATCGTCGCGGTACCACCTTTATTTTATGGCATGATATGCCATATCTCTTAAGGCCTTTAACGCTGCCAGGCGTGAAGACTTACTATGAATGGTTCAGTCTTCCGGTTCCAAAGCTACCTTCCGCACATACTACCTTAACCGCCTTTCAGCCGATGGACGGTATTCTCTTTCAGGGTTATGAACGTACTCCTCTTCTTCTCAACCTTTTCTCTATTCCCACCCAAGTTTCTTAGACACAATTCTAGCTTGCAGGGTGTTTTCTTATACTTTGTAATGATAGTGTCTTTTCTCTGATTTGTCAAGACATAATGTTACGGTATTCCTGCTTCCATTTTTGCACAAGCTCTCCAGCTCCTTGCAGACGTTTGATGGGATCCTTCTGAAACAGCTTTTCAAGCTCAAGCAGACTCTCTGCTTTCTCAGCTTGTTGGTACGCTTCCTTTCGCTCCTGCTCAGATTCTTGTTTTAGTTCCTCTGTCATTAAAACTGCTAACCGTTCGCTGATTACAAGTCCTGGATTCCACTGAGAAAGCTGACAGATTCTCTTTAACACCTCACTGCTTTTTACAAGGTCAAAGGATTTTTGATAAGCCTGATATGCTTTATCCGTCATAAACAGTCTGGCATAGGAAGCACCTAGATTGTTGTAAATCTTTGCCCGGAACACATCAGAGCCACGGCTCGTATTAGAAAGGTCCAAAATCTTCTGATACTCAGCTGCTGCTTTTCCGTACTGTTTTCTGGAAAACAGATAATCAGCCCTCTCTTTTAAGAATTCCGCTTCAGGCATTCTTCGATACCCAGAAAGCTTTTGACGAAAACGGCTCACCTCTGCTGCGTTGTAATAATCGCACTCATGAAGAATCAAAGCCAGCAGTTCATCACCCTCTTCACCGCTTTGCTGATACTTAATCAGTTTAAGCGCAAGGAACCCCATATCAAGATCGTCCCGGATAAATTCAATGAGAGCATTATCCACAAAGCCCTCCATAACAAGGAGAGGGTTGTTATAAATAACATAACAAAGTTCCTGAGAAGAATACAAACGAACTCCCAGGCCTTCAAAATAAAACGGATGTTTGACCGGCTCCTGCCGGCAAAGCAATAAACTCATAGCATGACCTCTTGTCTTATTACAGTATCTGTAGCCGGAAACAGTTCTCCAAAGCCTTTATCTCTTAATACCACTGCCATGGTCTTCTCATCTAAAAAACCAAAGCTTATGCCAAGCCTTGTGGTTCTGCTGGGACGTTTTGGAAAGCCATCCAGATCAATCTTAATTAGACGTTTCTGTTTGGGATCCATAGGAGTTACCATAAACTCTACATAATCCTGATCATCTACAATCAAATCCACACTGCTCTTTGATTCATACCAGTTATCTCCTGCCGCTGCAACTACCAACTGGCTTTCCCGTTCCTTATGAAGTACCCGTAAGGAAACAGTAGAATGCAGGCGCCCTTCACAAATGCAGGTAAATGGATAAGCTGGTTTTTCCTGGAGATAATCCATCCCACGAAAAGCGGCTCCCCGTGCAAAAAGCTCCGGTTCCATATATACCTTTCTGCGATGGCAGAGAAGCTTCATGGAATCCGATGCCCAATCATGTCGTTCAAACCCTTTTCCAGTAAGGAACAAAGACGAAAAAAGCTTTTTCTGTAACAATCTGTCTGCACAGGAACTTAAGATCTTATCCGCTAGTTTTCCACCAGATGGGGTATCCAGGATATCAAGGTTAAAACTCTCTTCTAACGCTTCATCCTCAGCAATTACCATCAGCTTACGAAGCCCTCTTTGCACCTTTAATTCATAATAATGAAAGGAATCCTCAGATAAGTCAAACACACCTACCTGATTGCTCCAAACCTCTTTCTTCTGGTTTAAAACATAATATACAAATGCTTCTGTATGGCTTATGATATGAACCCGGTCCCTGGGAATGCCAAGGGCATCCGCACAATGCATCAGGGCATCCATGATCCTTGCATCTGCCTTCTGTAATGTAATAACCAGTTGCTTTACTTCATCGCAGAAAAATTCCTCCATAGGAAGCTTTAATATTTTTTTCAAAAATGTGGTGAGAAGGCTAAGACCTTCGTATTTGGTACCGCACAGAGTTGCAGTTCCTTCTTTTCTAACCATTTTTATCAGCTTGTCAACAATAATGCCTTCACCTACTAGTGTGCAGGCGTAGGCTTCCTCTCCCACATACCAGGCATCCTCATCCTTTTTACGGCAGATTACCGTGGGAATGCACCATGATTTTTCTCTATCATGGCAACATATGCGGGTATAGGAATCACATAGATCAAGCCCTATTATCAGTCCGTCCATCGACAGCCCCCTTTATCTTACATCAGTGGAAATAATTCTTCTGCAGCAGCATTCTTTTTTAGATACTCCTGCATCCGTTTTTTAAGCCCTGTTTCGTCCTTTAAGTTCAAAGACAGACTCATCTCGTTTAGACAGGCAAATCTGCTGTCCAAATCTTTGGGGGATTCCCCTGTATCACAACTGATACTGCCTTCTTTCTTGACAATCCATTCTTCATCAATTAACTGGCTGATCCGATATTCCATAATCTCGCCTTCAAACAAAATCTTTTGTTTTACAAAGACGCCTTGGTACATCCGGGTAATATCTTCGCTGTGGAACTCTTCCTCGTCTGGTAGAATTCTCACCTGCAGATCAATCTTGGAGTCACGGTCTGCGCAATATTGAATCATAGCCTTATCAAGGATATCCTCAGGCAAGGTAACATACTTAGCCAAATCTTTAAAATGAGGAAATACATATCCTTCCTCTAGTAAAAATGCCACCGTATCCCTGCAAAGCTCCTGCTGCTCTTTTGTGAGTTCAGATAGTTTTGCATAATACTTGGAAACAGACAGTAGATAAATCGTTGGCAAACGTCCCTTTATGGAATAGCTTTTCACCACTGCTTCCAGATAGGCCAATACCTTTTCTTCCGGCTCCTTGTCTTCCATAAAATATTCTGTACATTTTATCGTTAAGTAAGCCTTTACGATATTGTCACTGGTTTCCTTGCGGCCTTTATATAAATGGAATACCTTATCTAACTTCGATAAGGATCCGGAAAACATCATCTGAGCAGTCAATCTTTCCTCTAAATCATTGGTTTCAACATGACTGGACACCGACTGCATCAGGATTTGATACATCTGTTCTGACAGACCATTATAATGTTCACACAGGTAGTCCAGTATCACACTGTCGTTCTTCCCCTCTTTAAACACCTCATAAGCCAGTGATAACAGCAGAGGATCCTCGTCAAACAGTTTTTGAAGAATCATCTTCGTGCACAGGCGGTAGAGCCGCTCCGGACCGATTCCTTCACAACCAAATTCCCGGATCATGTGGAACGCTTCTTCCATATGCCCGTTGTGAATTAAAGTATTGCACACCCCGATTCGTTCTGCCTTGGTGAGAACCTTCTTATCCAAATTCAAAAGATATCTGGCTCCCTTGCCGTCCTCTTCCGGTTCGTCGGTCTGCTTTTGATAAAACTCAATCACTTTTGACAACAAAAGCCGTTGATAGAAGGGACGCAACCTGGGATCTTCTAAGGTCGCTTCTAATATCTCCACTTCTTTTACATCAGTAACTCCATTTAAAATTGCCTTTTCACACGCCCTCAAGCGAAGCATGGAATGCTCCGGATACAGTTCAAAGCAGCGTTCTTCCAGCTCAGGGCGATCCATGACCGCATCTTTTTTATAGGGTACATTGGCATATCGATTGCCAAAAGCATCTTGGAACAAAAGAATGCTATGCTCAGAAAACAGGGGTACATAAGCAACCCCATCTTGAAGGAGAAAGGCATCCTCTTCTGTTAACTCTTCATAGCAGATAATGACATATTTCATCTTCTTATTGCCACATTCCACCCGGTAAGACCGAAGAATGGAAGGCAATACCATAGCCATAGGAAGATCAATGACATCCTTAAATATCATCTTCTCATAGATAGAAGCCAAACGATTGTCAATTCTAGAATCAAACAACTGCTCTGTGGCGAACTTTTCAATGGTCCGTTCATAAGCCTGGTACAAAGGATCCGTTGGTTCCAGATACACCAGGACATTTTTATAAAGAACGGTTCTGCTGTAGAGATCCAGTTCATTTCCACCATAGGAAAAATACAAAAGCACTTCCTTTGGCAGAAGATAGCAATAATTCCTTGGAAGAGCATAAATATAATATTCATAAAGCCTTGTGAGGCTGATTCCTGCTTTTATTCCTTTTTCATACCAGGCAAAGGCCTCTGCCATACGGCATTCTCCTTTAATTAAGAGAGCACATATCGCTTCCAAAATCTCCTTTTCCTGATATTCTTCATAAAGCTTTACTAGCATCCGGTAGTGGAGACGGTTAAAGTACTTTGCCGTCAAAGTGAGCTTTGAAACCGTTAATGCCAGTTTTTTCTCCACCAAACCTCTGCTTGCACCGTGGTAAAGTATCTGGAGCTCCATTGGACCCAGGGTCCGGATTAAATCTGGTGCTTCATTTAGCACTTTACAACTGGATACATAGAAAAACGGACTTCTGACACCTGCCTCAAATTGTTTCTTTAACATGGAAAAAAGAGCAGGCATATTGTCAAACAACCTGCTATCTAGTTTAATCAACAACAAGAACAACCAGAAAAGCGTTCTGTCTTCCTCCAGATACTTCTTCATGAGTCGGATCAGAGATTCCTTTTGATATTCATCTGGCTGCACCTTTAAGCGCAGATACTGATAATAACAGTATATTTCCCGCTTTTCCTGGCGCTCATTTAGAATTTCATCCCGACATTCATCAAGAAGCAACGCTGCTTTCGATGGTTTACCCTGTAAAAGACTAACGTCCCCACGAAAAAGCTTATAAAGACTTTTCTCACCTTTCATCAGTTCCAGCTCATCAAGGGCATTATTCATATCGTCCCAGAGAGCTTCTCCGCTCTTTTGCCCGCTTTCTTCTAAAAGCCGTAGCCGCAAAAATCGGCCGAAAGCCTCTTTTGCAAAGGCATCCTCCGCCGATATCCCTCCTCCGGGGTTTATCACCGCCGTAATCGGTATTATAAATCGATCTTCCATTCCAGATATGATAATTCTACCGGAATTCTCTCCCTGATGCATTCGTTCCGGATGAATGAGAAACGGTACGCTGCACCGATCTTCTTCAAAATCAAGTTCTAAAACCGTCTTTTTCGGTAACTCTATAAAATCACAGTCCGTTGTCACTTCCAGGTTCACATAGCCCCAACCGCTACGTGTAATGAAAACCTGGTCACTTAAAACGTCCTCCAGTTCTCCAAATCTCCACTCTTTTTGTTCCACCGACAATTCCACCGGTTTCTTCACTTTAAGTGCAGTTAAAAATTCTTCTAATTCTTTACGCCTGTCCGGCCTTCCCTTTAATCCATCATAGATCGCCCTTATATGGAGATCGTTCATAAAAGGAGCGGTGACAAAATCACGGTACTCAAATAAACGAAGTGCCGTGTCCATATCTTTCTTTGCAGCCTCCGCAAAATCCTCTGCTGTCTTAAGATCACTTAATGCTTTTCCTGACGTTCCCAGTTCCACACGAAAAGAATAAGGGACTTCTCTCTCTCCGCCATTGGTAACCAGATAAAAAGATCCCTTAATTACATCTCCATCTTCTAAATAACTTCCATTTATCTCATAGAGCAGATGGTTATAGGTACCGCCAAATGCTCCGCTTATGAGCCTGACGCGAAAGTTAGAGGAATATGCAAGACCTTTTATGTGCAGATTATTCTCACTGGTAACAACAAGTTCCCGCCTTGTTGCCCCTCCTGAGCGCACCACATCATCAATTCCCGATGGGGTAACCTTTATCTTTGGAATCTCAGAATCAATGATGCCTTTTGCCAGCCTGTTGATTCGTTCTCTCATAGTGCCACCTGTATATGTAATTTCCTTATATTATTCAATTAGTAAAAATTAATTACTCTATATTCTAACACATTTTCTATTGATTTAAAACCCTAAAATTGGTATGATATAATAAAAACTGTGAAAAAAAGGACAAACTGATTATGACAACCAACGAGAAAGCGTTATTGCTGCATGAAGAATGGAACGGAAAGCTGGAAATAAATTCCAAAGTTAAGGTCAAAACCAGGGAGGATCTGGCACTTGCTTATACTCCTGGAGTAGCAGAACCCTGTAAGGTCATAGCTGAGGATCCAGAAGCAGCTTATCGTTACACCATAAAATCCAATACAGTTGCAGTCGTTTCCGATGGAAGCGCTGTTCTTGGTCTTGGAAACATCGGTCCTCTGGCTGCCATGCCAGTTATGGAAGGAAAAGCCGTTCTTTTTAAGGAATTCGGAGGACTCAATGCCATTCCAATCTGTCTGGACACACAAGATACAGAGGAAATCATTAAAACTGTTGTTCATATCGCTCCTGCTTTTGGAGGAATCAACTTAGAAGATATATCAGCCCCTCGCTGCTTTGAGATTGAAGAACGGCTAAAGGAGCTTCTTAATATTCCTGTTTTCCACGATGACCAACACGGAACTGCAATTGTGGTTTTAGCAGGAATCATCAATGCTTTAAAGGTTACTGGAAAGAAGAAGGAAGATTGCCGCGTGGTGGTAAACGGAGCTGGTTCTGCTGGTATTGCCATCACAAAACTGCTTTTAACCTACGGGTTCTCTCATATCACCATGTGCGACCGAGTTGGCATTCTGGCAAAGGGCATGGATGGCTTAAACTGGATGCAGGAAAAGATGACAGAAGTAACCAATTTGACAGGACAGACTGGTTCTTTGGCTGACGCCTTAGAGGGAGCTGATATTTTTGTCGGCGTTTCTGCACCTGGTATCGTAACGCAAGAGATGGTAGCTTCTATGAATCCTGATTCCATTCTCTTTGCCATGGCAAACCCGGTTCCAGAAATCATGCCAGATCTTGCTAAAGCGGCAGGAGCTAGAATCGTAGGAACTGGAAGATCCGATTTTCCTAACCAGGTCAATAACGTAGTTGTTTTCCCTGGTATCTTTAAAGGGGCGATAGAGGGACGAGCTTCCTCCATTACAGAAGAGATGAAACTGGCTGCGGCCACTGCCATTGCTGACCTTGTAGCACCTTCCGATTTAAATGATAACAACATCCTTCCTGAAGCTTTTGATCCCCGGGTTGCTGATGCTGTAAGTCTTGCGGTAAAGTCTCATATCCGTTAAGTCTAACACTGTAGGATTGATCGAAATAAGTTTTTCGTCATCCGTGAAATTAAGGCGCAAAAAATGCGTCATTGGAGGTAACTATGCTGTCAGAACCTATGACCCTGTACAAACTAATGATTTTATATATGCTTAAACAGGTTAATTTCCCCCTGACCAGCGCACAATTGTCTAACTTTTTTCTGGAGCATGAATATACCACTTATTTTACATTAAACCAGGCATTGAATGAACTGCTGGAGGCGAAATTGCTCTACGTGCAGACCAATCACAACAGCAGCCGATATGAAATTACCAGAGAAGGAGAAGAAACTCTGTCCTTCTTTGGTAACAAAATATCACCTGCTATCATCAATGATATGGATGAGTATTTAAAGGACAACAAATTCCGTCTCCGCAATGAAGTCGGCGTTACAGCGGATTATTATAAGTCCACTAGCCAGGAATATATCGTTCACTGCGAAGTTCGGGAAGGAAAAAACTGTCTCATTAACTTAGAGCTTTCGGTTCCGGATAAGGACCAGGCAGAGATCATGTGTGACCACTGGAAATCAAAAAGCCAGGAAATCTATGCTTTTGCTATGAAATCGCTTATGAGCGGTTCCTGATAATCCGGAGGTCTATGAATGTTAAGGGGGAATTCTATTGAAAAAAGTTCAAGTGAAAAAAAGGTGGTTTCAGACCATTCATGAACAATATGCGTCTGTACGAAAGCAGCAAAATAAAAGGCTGTTCCGATTTAAGATAAAGCTGTATTTAACTGTTTTACTGCCAATCTTTATTTTTGCACTTACGGTTCAGGTGCTTCGTACCTTTATAAGAATCAAGGTGCGGGATCTTTTCACCAAGACTACGAACCCTTCCAAAGATGAGCACTTACCCAAATAGTATTGGGTTCTAATAAGGGAGCGGTCTGAGTCTATCACCCAGGCCGCTCCCTTATATTTTAATCACCTTTTACAATATTTCTTTCTTCTCCCCGCAGATACGCCGCAATGTTCTCATACACTTCTGACAAACATCTGCTTCTGGCTTCTACAGTGGCCCATCCGATGTGAGGTGTGACGATCAGCCTTGTACTATCCTTGATTCTTAAAAGAGGATTATCTTTTACCATGGGTTCTGCACTTAAAACATCCAGACCAGCAGCAGCAATTTCTTCCTCCTCCAAGGCCCAGGTTAGTGCCTCCTCATCAATAATCTTTCCTCTCCCCAAATTAAGTAACACCCCTGTTTTTTTCATGGCTTTCAATGCTTTTTTATCAATCAGGTTTTCTGTCTCTGCATTCAAAGGTGCATGTATGGAAATGATATCAGAATCTTTTAGTAATGTTTCAAATTCTACACGCTCATAGAACGATTGATTATTCTTCCCAGAGGTGGAATAATAAATAATTCGGCATCCAAATGCTTTGGCTACTGCGGCAACCTCTCGCCCGATCTCTCCCAGACCAATAATTCCCCAGGTTTTTCCGAAGAGCTCGTTGAACTTCTTGTCAAACCGACTGAACACATCGCTGGTTGTATATTCCCCGGATTTTACAAAATCATCATAGTAGGAAAGTTTTTCATAGACATAAAATAAAAGGGCGAAGGTGTGCTGTACCACTGATTTGGTGGAATAGCTCTTTACATTAGCCACTGCGATCTTTCTCTTATTTGTATAGCAAAAATCAACATTATTGGTTCCAGTCGCAGTAAGGCAGATGAGCTTAACATTCTCTGCGTGCTGAAGGAGCTCTTCGTTCATTGGTATCTTGTTGGCTACTATG
This sequence comes from uncultured Eubacteriales bacterium, assembly GCA_963528005.1. Taxonomy (GTDB): domain Bacteria; phylum Bacillota; class Clostridia; order Lachnospirales; family Lachnospiraceae; genus Lacrimispora. The sequence goes on along the minus strand of CAURSM010000022.1, from coordinate 18,628 downwards.
ATATCGGCTTCCCTTACTCGCTGGGAATTTTCATTTGCATCAGAATTGTTGTATTTGATCACTTCACCAATGTTATAAAATGAGGTGTAATCCACATCATCTCCTAAAGAATCCGTCTCCAAAAAAACTATCTTCATAAAAAACCTCCGTTCCTATTATGTATTTTATCTTTTCTTTTTTAGCATACCAAAAAGGAGCCTGCTCCACAACTGTTTGTTCCGTTGTTTTGCTTTGGCTCCTTATGATTTTACCCCTGCATGAATCGATTTAAAAATTCTTTGGTGGAATTCTTCTGGGGATTTCCAAATATATCAGCTGGTTTTCCTTCTTCTTCTATAACACCGCCAGCCATATAAACCACATGATTTGATACATCTCTGGCAAATGCCATCTCATGGGTTACAATGATCATGGTAAGGCCTTCTTTTGCAAGAGTTCTCATGACCGCCAATACCTCTCCTACCATCTGTGGATCAAGCGCTGAAGTAGGCTCATCAAATAAGAGAATTTCAGGTTCCATTGCAAGAGCTCTGGCAATCGCTACTCTTTGCTTCTGCCCACCAGAAAGCTGTTTTGGCTTCGCATTGATATAAGGCGCCATTCCTACCTTTTCCAGATACATCATGGCCTTTTTCTTTGCTTCTTCTTTGTCTTTTTTCAGTACTTTAATCTGTCCCACCATACAATTTTCCAAAACAGTCATATTGTTGAACAGGTTAAAACTCTGAAATACCATACCTACCTTAGTCCGGTAAGATGGCACATTCACTTTTCTATCCGTGATATCCACATCGTGGTACATAATTTCACCAGTGGTTGGAGTCTCTAAAAGATTGATGCATCGAAGAAGCGTTGATTTCCCTGAACCAGAAGCTCCGATAATGCAAGTTACATCGCCTGCACGGACAGCAAAATCAATATCTCTTAAAACAACATTCGTTCCAAAGGTTTTACTTAAGTGATGAATCTCCAATACTTTCTCGTCTGCCATTTATCTATCCTCCTTCTCTTTCGGATCTGGGAATTTCACCATACCGCTGGTATATGCAAGGGTATCGGTAGTAGCCAGATCGTAGCTGTCAGGACCATCCATCTTTTTCTCCCAATGACGCAGAATTCTGGAACAGGTAAAGGTGAGAATAAAGTAAATAATCATGGTGATGGTAAATGCTTCAAAATAAGTATAATATGCGCCTGCCACGCCCTTTGTCGCATAGAACAATTCTACCACGCCAATGACTGAAAGAACGCAGGTGTCCTTGATGTTGATAATTAAGTTGTTGCCGATCTGGGGCATAATGTTACGAATCGCCTGAGGCATAATTACATTTACCATGGTCTGGAAATGAGTCATACCAATGGCTTTGGCACCTTCTGTCTGTCCTGGATCGATGGAGAGAATTCCACCTCTTACGGTCTCTGCCATATACGCACCAGTATTAATGGATACGATGAAGTATGCTGCAAATACAATGGACATATTGAAATTAAAGAGAGCTGAGGAACCATAAAAAATGAACATGGCCTGAACCATCATCGGTGTTCCTCTAAAAATTTCCACATAAATGTTCGATAATATCTTAACTGCTTTTAATAAAGAACGTTTTACCAGATGATCGTTTTTTGATACTGGAATGGTCTGAAGGATTCCAACTGCAAAACCAATGATGCATCCGATCAGTGTTCCTACAATGGCAATGGCCATTGTCTTACCGGCGCCGCTCAGGAAGGAGGGACCGTATTCATGCAGAATAAATAACATTCTGCCTAAAAAATCTGATGGCAAAGACATATTACCTTCTCCTTTTCTTACTTCATTCAGACAGAACAAGCGGCACGTAGATAAGAACGATCTTGTCCCGTGCCTGCAAATTCTGATTTTCTTTTATTTGATACTACTTTGACAGAGGTTGAACAGAAATGGCTTCTTCCATTGTCTTATCAAAGTCAGCCTTTGTCATCTTTGAAAGAACACCATTGATGGCATCCTTTAATTCTGTATTGCCCTTTTTCAAGGAAATTCCAATGTTTGTATCTTCATCAGATACCTTATAGTCACCGTCAGTTCCAGCAAAATCAAGAAGCTTGAAATCAGGATATGCAATCAAAGCAGCCTGTCCAGTTGGTTTGTCTGTAACGACCAAATCACATCTTCCAGAGCTTAAAGCTACAAGCATTGCTGGTGCAGATTCCATCGCTGGCTGAATGTTAGCATTTGGAACCTGAGGAAGGCAACTGTCATACCAGATAGTGTTTAACTGGGAAGTGCCAGTTGCACCAGATAGATCTGATACACTTTTTGCATTCTCATATTTGCCGCCACTTTTTACAAGGGAAACTATAGTTGCATAGTAATAAGGATCTGTAAAATCTACGGACTGAAGACGTGCTGCAGTGATAGACTGTCCAGCAATGACACAATCAACCTTTCCAGACTGAACAGCGGGAACCAATGAATCCCAATCCAGTTTTACAATCTCAAGACCGTATCCAAGTTCATCTGCAATCTTCTTAGCCATCATAACGTCATAGCCATAAGCAAAATCAGAACCACCGGAAATAGGAACTGCTCCGTTGGCATCGCTTGGCTGTGTCCAGTTATAAGGCGCATAGCTACATTCCATCGCAACCTTTAATACCTTTTTACCATCTGTTTCCTTGCCGGCTGCTGTTGTTCCTTTATCAGCGCCGCCACTACCGCAGGCAGTTAGAGCTGCCGCTGTAAGAGAAACTGCTAAAAGAGATAATGCCATCTTCTTTAATGTCTTTTTCATAACTGTTTTCTCCTCTTCTTGCCATAATGAACTCTATGTAATAAATAGGTTCATTATAAAAAGATTTTTATTCCTTGTCAAGACTATTTGCAGAATCTGATATCAGCTGCCAAATCTCATCTCTTCCCTGCTTTGTTTCTGCTGAAAAAGGAATGACAGTCACATCGTTTCCGATCCCAAGACCAGTACGTACTATCTTGATCTGCTTCTGTATCTGACTTCTTTTTATTTTATCCAGTTTGGTTGCAATAATAACAGGCTGATATCCCTGAAATACAATCCAGTCATACATGGTCTTATCATTTACCGATGGTTCATGACGGATATCAATTAATAAAAACACACATTTTAGCATAGGCGAATTATGCAGATAATTTTCTATCATCTTTCCCCATTTGGCTTTTACCTCTAGAGATACCTTTGCGTAACCATAACCTGGAAGATCCACATAGTATAATGCATCGTTAATGTTATAAAAATTTATGGTCTGAGTCTTACCTGGCTGAGATGAAATTCTGGCATATGATTTGCGGTTCATCAAAGCATTAATCAAGGAAGACTTTCCTACATTGGATTTACCTGTAAAGGCAAATTCTGGTTTCGTATTTTCTGGAATCGTACTTGTAATACCACATACCGTTTCCAGATCTACTGATTTAATAATCATATTGTTTCCTTTCTATTCCTGGACAAAAGCTTTCGCTAATACCTCTGACATATTTTTCACATAAATGATGGTAAGGTTTCCAGTGATCTCCTCTGATAGTTCTAAAATATCAGGCTTATTTTTAAAGGGAACCAGGACCGTTTCCACATGTGCCATTCGTGCCGCCAGTATTTTCTCTTTCAATCCACCAATAGGAAGTACACGGCCTCTTAAGGTTACTTCTCCAGTCATAGCTACTTTTGCTTTTACTTTACGCTGAACGATGGCCGAAAGCATACCAGTTGCCATGGTAATGCCTGCTGATGGGCCATCCTTTGGAACCGCTCCTTCTGGGATATGAAGGTGAATGTCGTGTTTCTCAAAATAATTATCTGCAACCTTATATTCAGGGCATACGGAGCGGACGTAACTAAGAGCGATTCTGGCAGACTCTTTCATAACATCGCCCATCTGTCCAGTAAGGGAGAGATTTCCTTTTCCAGGCATAACGTTCACTTCAATCTGCAGAGTACTTCCTCCAACACTGGTCCAGGCTAAGCCTCTTACAATGCCTACTTCATCTTCCTCGTTAACGTCTTCAAAGGTTACCTTTTCCTTGCCCAGGTACGTTTCAAGACTTGACTGGGTAATCTCAATCACCTGCTTTTTGTCTTCTAAAAATTGTCTGGCCGCTTTACGGTAAACAGAACCGATTCTTCTCTCCAAGGTTCTGACACCGGCTTCTCTTGTATAATTGTGAATGATCTTTTCCAGAGCGTCATCAGAGATATGAACCTGTTTTTCTGTCAGGCCATTCTTCTCTCTTTGCTTCCTTACTAAGTAATTCTTAGCAATATGAAATTTTTCATTCTCTGTATAGCTGGTTACTTCAATTAATTCCATACGGTCAAGGAGTGGACCAGGAATTGTAGTCGTAGTATTTGCTGTTGCAATAAATAAAACATTGGATAAATCAATAGGAAGCTCTACGTAATGATCCCGGAATTTTACATTCTGCTCACCATCAAGTACTTCCAAAAGTGCAGAAGAAGTATCTCCCTTGTAATCCCTGCTCACTTTATCTACCTCATCTAAAAGCATGAGGGGATTGCTTACCCCTGCTTGTCTTAAAGCTTCTGCAATTCTACCAGGCATGGCTCCAACATAAGTTTTACGATGTCCGCGAATTTCTGCTTCGTCTCTGACTCCGCCTAAACTAATTCTGACATATTCTTTATTCAAAGCTTTTGCCACGGAACGAGCAATGGAGGTCTTTCCTGTTCCTGGAGGTCCCACGAGGCAAATAATGGGGCTTGATCCCTTCTTTGTCAGCGTGCGCACCGCGAGATATTCAAGAATGCGCTCCTTAACCTTTTCCAGTCCGTAATGATCTTCATTTAAGATATCTTCCGCATGAGAGATGCTGTTGTTATCCTTAGAAGCCTTCTTCCAGGGAAGCTCTAATACAGTCTCCAAATACATACGCACTACATTGGCTTCCTGGCTGCCGCCTGGCATGGACTTAAAGCGTTCAATTTCTTTTTGGATCTTATCCTTAATCTCTTTGTCCGCTTTTAGTGCCTTTAATCGCTTGTTGTATTCGTCTGCATCCGTAAGAGGGTTGTCCTCTCCTAATTCTTCCCGTATTACTTTTAGTTGTTCTCTTAAAATATAATCTTTTTGATTTTTATCGATTCGTTCTTTTACATGGGATTGTAACTCTCGTTTCACCTTTGTGACTTCAATTTCAGTCAGGAGGTGTTTCATAACAAGAGCGTATCTTTCCTCCAGCATGACGCTTTCAAGCACCTGCTGGCGCACCTGATAATCCCAGGATAGCTGTACTGCGATCTGGTCCAGCAATTCACCAAGGTCTGTTAACAGTAAAAGACCTGGAATCACCTCTTTGGCAATTCTCTGATTTTCCTTTCCGTATACAGAAAGCTTATCTCGAACAATCTCCATCATTGCCTGTATTGTTACATCATCTATCATTTCGTCATATCCCAGTACTGTTTCTATCTCACCAACAAGCATGGGATCATCATTTTCAAGAGCCAAAAGTTCTGCCCGTTCCAGACCTTCTACCATAACACGAATTACATTGCCAGGCATCTTTACCAACTGCTTAATCACAGCTACTGTACCGATGGAATGCAATCCCTCAATATCGGGATCATCTTCCTCTGAATCCCGCTGGGTTAAGAGACACACCTTTTGGTCTCCAACCATAGCTTTTTCTACAGCTGCAGCAGACTTTGGCCGGCTGATATCAAAATGTAACATCATTTTGGGTAGAACAGTCATGCCTCTTAAGGCAATAACTGGCATTGTGATTGTCTTTTGCACCATTATGTTCTCTCCTTTGCATTCAAAAAGGTGTTGCAGCAGTTTCCTCGCTGTAACACCTTCCCGACTCATGCAGGGATCTATGCGATCTCGCCTGTTTTATCTTTTCTCAGCTTTTGGGCCAGCGATTTTCTAGGAACTGTAGTATCCCGGAAGATAATTTCTGGCTCACCTGTCTTATCTACAACCTCTTTGGTGATTTTGCAGATACCAATGTTGCTATCGGAAGGAATTTCATACATCAGATCAGTCATGACACTTTCCATAATGGAACGAAGACCTCTGGCGCCAGTTTTCCTCTCCACGGCCAGCTCTGCAATTCTCTCCACCGCTTCCTTGTTCAGTTCAAGTTTTACATCGTCAAGCTCAAACAGCTTCTGATACTGCTTCACCAAAGCATTCTTTGGCTCTGTTAAAATCTGCACCAGTGCATCTCTGTCCAAAAGCTCCAGGGATACAGTGATTGGTACACGGCCGATAAATTCCGGTATCAGGCCGAACTTAACCAGATCCTGAGGAAGTGCCTTTTTTAGCAAATCATCAATATCTGTATTGTTCTTATCTACAATTTCCGCATTAAAGCCGATGGAACCGGCACTTAAACGGCTTTCAATAATTTTCTCCAGTCCATCAAAGGCACCGCCGCAGATGAACAGAATGTTTGTGGTATTAATCTGTAAAAGTTCCTGGTGAGGATGCTTTCTTCCCCCTTGAGGAGGAACGCTCGCAACCGTACCTTCCAGAATCTTTAAAAGTGCTTGCTGAACACCTTCACCGGATACATCTCTCGTAATGGATACGTTCTCCGATTTCTTTGTTATCTTATCGATCTCATCGATATAGATAATTCCGTATTCTGCTTTGCTTATATCATAATCCGCTGATTGGATTAATTTCAAAAGAATGTTTTCTACGTCTTCTCCCACATAGCCTGCTTCTGTCAGAGCAGTCGCATCTGCAATGGCAAAAGGAACATTTAACACCTTTGCAAGGGTCTGGGCAAGGTAAGTTTTACCGGAGCCGGTAGGTCCTAACATAAGAATATTGCTCTTTTGCACTTCCACATCTAGTTTCTTTCTGGATGTGATTCTCTTATAGTGGTTATAGACTGCTACAGACAATACTTTTTTTGCGTTGTCCTGACCAATTACGTAGCTGTCCAGAAATTCCTTGATTTCCTTTGGCTTCATTAAATTGATATCAGCAAAATCAGGTCCTTCTTCTTCATGACTGTCAAATTCTTCTTCCAATATCTCTGCGCATAAATCAATACATTCATCGCAGATATAAACATTATTGGAACCGGCAATCAATTTCTTTACCTGATCCTGGGTTTTCCCGCAAAAAGAGCATCGGATCTTTTCGTCAGTTCTGACCGGCATACATACACCTCATTCTTTCCTATTAGTTACTTATTCTAACGATTGTGGCTGTAAAGTATATCATCAATCAGGCCGTATGCCTTAGCCTCATCCGCAGTCATGTAATTGTCGCGCTCGGTATCGCGTTCAATCACTTCATACGGCTGACCAGTGTTAGCGGCCAGTATATCATTCAAGCGTTTCTTTATTTTCAAAATATTATCTGCTACGATTCGAATATCCGTCGCCTGTCCTTTGGCTCCGCCGGAAGGCTGATGAATCATGACTTCTGCATTAGGAAGCGCAAATCGCTTTCCTTTTGCTCCGCCAGACAATAGAAATGCACCCATACTGGCTGCCATTCCCATACAAACGGTGGAAACATCGCATTTGATATAATTCATGGTATCATAAATCGCCATACCTGCGGTAACAGAACCGCCTGGGCTGTTAATGTATAAATTGATATCTTTATTTGGATCTTCTGCTTCCAAAAATAATAGCTGTGCGACTATAACACTGGCTGATACATCGGAAACCTCTTCTCCTAAGAAAATAATTCTCTCCTTAAGAAGTCTGGAATAAATATCGTAAGAACGTTCACCCTTACTGGTTGATTCAATGACATAAGGTACTAAACTCATCTGTCTTCCTCCTGTCTCTTTACTTTCAAAGCCGAATAGACTCCGGACAAAATTGCCAGGAATCTATCGGATAGAACTTTTTATACTAATTTAGCTTCTGCAACAAGAAAATCTACTGCTTCCTGAACTGCAAGATCTTCCTTCATCTGAACGATACCAGTTTCACCAAGAGCTTCCTTAACCTGGTCAACTTCCATCTTATAAGCTTCTGCCATCTGAGCAATCTCTTTATCAACAGCTTCATCAGCTACTGTAATATTCTCAGCTTTGGCAACTGCCTCTAAAACAAGTCTGGTCTGGATTCTCTTAAGTGCCTGAGGCTTCATCTGATCCTTTAAGGACTCGATTGTCATACCTGTAAATTTCATATACTGGTCAAGAGATAATCCCTGGCTCTGCATTCTTCTAGCGTAATCATTCACCATATTATTAACCTGGCTCTCGATCATTGGCTCAGGAATCTCCATGGTAGAATTCTCAACAACCTTCTGAACAACATTGTCTTCGTTCTCTGTTGCTGCTTCTTTTTCTTTCTTCTCTGCAAGCTTTACTTTGATGTCATTTTTGTACTCTTCCAGATTCTCAAATTCAGAAACTTCGCTAGCAAACTCATCGTTTAACTCTGGAAGTTCTTTTGTCTTGATCTCCTTAACAGTAACCTTGAACATAGCTGGCTTTCCAGCTAAGTCAGTTGCATGGTATTCATTTGGGAAAGTTACATTCACTTCACAAGCTTCACCAATTGCCTTGCCAATTAACTGTTCTTCAAATGTATCAATGAAAGAATGGGATCCGATGGTAAGAGCATAATCCTCTCCTTTTCCACCTTCAAAAGTCTTTCCATCTACAAAGCCTTCAAAATCAATGACAGTCTGGTCACCATCTTGTACTGCTCTGTCTTCTACTGTTACAAGTCTGGAGTTCTGCTCCTGTACTCTCTTTAATTCTGCATTGATGTCTTCATCAGTCACTTCTGCAGAAGCTTTTGTCACTTCAATGCCTTTGTATTCGCCTAATGTAACTTCTGGCTTAACAGCAACGGTAGCGGTATAGATTAAGTTCTGTCCTTTTTCTACCTGTACAACGCTGATCTCTGGTCTGGAAACGATATCCAATCCGCTTTCTTCTGCTGCACCTGCATATGTTGCATCAAGAGCTTCGTTTACTGCATCTTCGTATAAAACGCCTGCTCCATACATTTTCTCAATCATGGCCTGAGGTGCTTTCCCTTTTCTGAAACCTGGGATATTAAATCTGCCCCTATTCTTATTGTAAGCTGCGGTAAGCGCCTTATCGAACTCTTCTGCTGGCACCTCTACCGTTAACTTAGCCATGTTCTTCTCTAATTTTTCTACTTGTAAACTCATCAATGGGTTCCTCCTTGAAATATATGTGAACCGCCATACCGACAGGGCGTTACACTTCAATTTAGCATTATACCATACTCGTCCTGTAAATTCCAGCATTATTTACGAATTCATTGGGCTTTTCCTGAAAACTCTTGCATTTTCTTCACAATGTATGGGTCCAGTGGCCGAATCTCCATTTGAGGTCTTGCAATATAATATCCTTGGAAAAGATCAACGCCAAAACTCATAAGAAATTCCAGTTCTTCTGCCGTTTCGATGCCTTCCGCCAACACGCAAATACTGTTTTTTTCTGCAAAGCTCATTAGGTTCTTTAAGATGATCTGACGGTTAGGGTCTTCATGGATACGCCGAATGAGACTCATATCCATCTTCACTATATCTGGCCTCATGTGAAGAAGAATGGCCTCACTGTTATATCCGGTTCCAAAGTCGTCAATCGCGGTCAGACCGCCCCATTGCCTTGCCATGTCTATTTTACTCTGCATAAAGGCCTGGCTGGCCGGTTCTCCTTCTGTAAGTTCAATGACCACACGGGAAAGAAGCTCTCCATAATGTTCTTCCAGTTCCCTAATCCCGTCTTTTGTCAGACAGACGCTTGCGATGGAATTGATAAACAGCTTTTCTTTATTTCCCAGTTGACCAGCTTCTGCCTCTGCCTTTGCCGCCCTTAATCCAGCAATCCAGGTAAGAATCTCCATCTGTGGAAGCTTCGCCTGGGCTCTGGTAAGATTGAGTACTTCACTAATTCCTTTGATGTTAGAAAACTCAGGCCTCATTAAGAGCTCATAACCATATATGGTTCCTTCTCTTGTTGCTATGGGCTGAAAGGCAAAACGCACCTCCTTTTTATCCAGCATCCGGTTAAGTTCTTCACTGCCTGTCAGCATATAGGAATTGTGTGTGTATTCAGATATATCAAATTCCTTTACTACACCTTTTACGCTATGCTTAACCATGTACATTGCAAAATCTGCATAGTTAAACAGTGCATCGAAATCCCTTGCATCATCAGGGTACCAGGAAAGCCCTCCTGATACACGAATGGGAAACTGATATCCGCTCTCCATTTTCAAGGTGAACTTCTTTAAGTGCTTCATGAAATCCCGGACCGTCCTTCGAATCTCTTCTTTTTCAAGGCCTTTGAGGAGCACTACAAATTCATCCCCAGAATACCGGGAGATAATACCTCCTTTTTCCATAAATTTCTTCAGGCAGTTTGCAAATAATACAATATACCGGTCACCTTCGTCATGTCCGTATGTATCATTGATGTATTTTAAGTTATCCAGATCCCACATGATAACCGCTGCCACGTCACCGTCTAATCCTTCTATTGCGGTGAGAGCTTTTTCCCGAAAAGCCCTGCGGTTATAGATTTCCGTCAAAAGATCAAGATTTCGTTCCCTCTCCAGCTTTTCTTTTTCTTCCACATTGATTGTTACATCGGTACATATTCCAAGTATGGTTCCTTTTTTTGATTCATCAAGAATGATTTCAATCCACTTTATGCCTTCGGGACTTTCCATACATCTTAAGATGCGATCACCTTTTAATTCAATTTGTCCAAAGGCCTGTTTGAGGAGAGGCATAAATTCTTCTGTCTTAATGTAACAGTAAGGCTCTTTTATCTTCCCCCAACCAAGCATCTCAAACAGGGACTTGCTACAGAATACCCGATTTTCTTCTACCTCGTATTCAAATACTCCCACAAGAACATTGGCATGTTCCAAAATCCCTGACATCTTAGAAGAGGCCCTGTCCACATCCCGGTTAAGCATCTCAATGGTTTCCGTCAATTCATCGATTTCTTTCACGTGTACCCGTTCCAGTGACAGACTTTTGCTTCCTGATTTCTTTCTTAATTCCTCCACAAGTCTGCGGATTGGCTCCGTTACGATTCTTCCTATCATATAAGCCCCCAGAAGGCTGAATATGAGAGGCACCACCATAGAGCTTAATAACATTCGCCTTAAGGCATTATAAAAGGACAGAAGGTCTTTCTGCCTCGCCATACCCGCTATCACCCATTCATATTCCCCATAGAGTCCGTCCGTTCCAGGAGTCTCAAGTTTATTCACACTGGCATACCATTTCGTTCCCTCTGGTGATAGTAAAGAACTTATATTTTCTTTCCTATGGTCTTCATAATCAATTCTGGGGCTTTCATTAAAATACTGGTTATAAAGATATCCGGATTGCGCAACCGGGACAATGGAACTCCTTCCCTTCTCCCGTATTCCAAGCAGCCAGCATTCATTAAAGCTGCCACTAACCTGTTCTTGACCAAGAATCTGCTCTAACTGGTTTACTGTCATCTCAAGACCGTAAACCCCTACTATTGTTCCGTCATCTAAGATAATAGGGACCGAATAAGTAACAATTTGCATATCCTTAGGGCTTAAGCGAAATGGCGGACTTAAATAAGCATACCTCATGGTATCCTTTTTGTCCCCGCCATATTTAAGTGCAGCAGCAAAGGGTTTTTGATAAAAATCAGCCGTTCCTTCTGCTCCTGCATCCAAAAAACCAAGTTCCCAGAAGGAATCCAGAGGAATGCTGTATTTCTCTGCCAGTGAAGGCAACCCTCGTTCCATTAACAAAGAGGAGTTATCATTTACATATCCTCCCGGATTGGAATTGCGAATATAAAACCCAGCTCTCATTTCAGCAGGGCTTTTAACCGCAGCAGGTCCATTTAAAACAAGGAATATTCCGGTCGCATTGCTTAAATGGAGCATCTCTATGGACTTTTCCATAATCTTATCTACGATAATACTGTTTAAGTCATAATCTGTGAATATGGCTTCTGGCTGTTGTTTTTCTTTTTTTAAAATCTCTTTAATCTCATCTGACATAAAGCCGGAATTATTGAGCATCATGACCCAGTGATGTATGGTCTCTTTTTCAAATCCCAGCTTTGTATTATTTGTGTTTTCAGTCAGTATGTTAATCTCATTCTGTTTTAATTTCGAGGAAACACCGCCAAAGAAAACGGTTCCGGCAATGATTGCCGCCTGTAATATCAACAGAATAAGCAACGGTCCCAGCAGCTGAGTGCGAATGGATTCACTTTTCTTTTTTTTCATGGCTTATTCTCCGATGATTGTCTCCAACTGCTTCTTTGTATCCTGGTACCATTGATCGAAGTTTTCATCTGTAACGTATTCAGAAACTGCATTTTCCCTGGTATATCCCTGATTCATAAGAATACGAACCTTCTCATAATCTTCTTTTGCTTTCAAACTCATGGAAGTTTGCAGTACCTCCCTTGCCTTGTCTCCTCCAGAGAAAGGCTTTGTGGTATAGAGACGGTATCGGTTTGCTGTATATAGACCGATCTTAAGTGTCTCAGATGCAGGACTTTTTTCTCCTGCTTTTTCTAAAAATGGCTTTAAGGTCTCCTGTGTTCCTGATACTTTTTTTACAGGCAGATAACCAGAACCTATGGAAAACTTCATATTGTTGTCCACGCTGGTAAACCATTTTAAGAATGTGGTTGCCGCATATTCTCTTTTTTCATCCGAACGAAATACCATCATTCCAGCTCCCTGCTGAACTGCATGAGGAATTGTTCCCTCAAAATTAGGGAGAGAATATAATTTACTTTCAATGGGATAGCTGGTTCCATCTTCTAGTGTCACCGAAGAGGGAAAATAGGATATCCCGCTGGTAGCTCCCACATACGCCGCCAACTTTCCAGTCTTTACATCATCACTTCTAAATTTGCCATATGTACCAAAATATCCATTCACATAAGGGACGTAATAATTATCCCAAAGTTTTCTCATGGTTTCTTTATCAAAATCCAAAACCGTTTTTCCGTCTTGTACGGGAAAGATTTCATGACCAAGCTGCATGCTCCCCACGATCAAATAATTGGCAAATGCATCTCTTCCAAAAAAGGCTTTTCCATCATCCGGGGCTTCCGTTAAGCTATCCGTCCACTTATAATAAGCTTCCGACGCCCCAACGATCCCCTCCCAGGTAGAAAAGGCTTCATCTGTCACACCGGTTGCTTGTGTAAATTTATTAAAATCCGTTTGATTCACCGCCAAGATCTCTGTGGATTTTGCAATGGGGAAAACCTTGATGGTACCGTCATTATCAAACTTACCTTCTTCCATATAAGCATCTACGTATTCTGATATTTCTTCTGGTGTCAGATACAAGCTGATATCTGCTGCAAGTCCCATCTGGTCAATCTCATAAACTTTATCCACGTAAGCCGAAAAAACATCTGGCAATGGCTCAGAACCAATTTTCTTATTTATACTTTCATTGACTAGATTGCTTAACTCGTCAATGCTTCCCTTATTGTATGCTTTGACAATGATTCCCTGCTTTCGTCCTTCGTTCTCATTAAAGGATCGTATCAGATTATCAAACTCCTCTTTCTGCACCCCATTATAGTAATGCCATACGGTAACACTTATGGGATCTTCTTCTGACAGCCCATAGGGATCCTTCTTTTGGCACCCAGCCAAAAGACTTAGACAGGCAGCCGCCACAAAAGGCAGCATCCATAATCTTTTCATCATTTCATCCACCTTATCACATAGGAATCTGATCGTACTGGATTGCCCCCTTAATCTTTCTTGCCTCTTCTTCACCAGCTAAGTACTTTAAGAGCTCTATCCCCAGGTCAAGTGCATACCCAAGTCCCCTGGCTGTTGTAATGGTTCCATCAGTAACTACTCCTTGGCTTACATACTCCGCGCCTTTTAATTCCCCTTCAAAGCCCGGAAAGCAGGTTGCCTTCTTTCCTTCCAAAAGCCCTAGTTTTCCAAGAACACTGGGAGCAGCACAAATAGCTGCAATCCTAACGTCATTTTCATAAGCCATTTTCAAAGCCGCTCCAAGTCCTTCATGGGCTTCTAAATTCCTTGTACCAGGCATTCCTCCCGGAAGAAATAACAAATCCGCATCCGAAAAATCGACTTCTGTAAAATCCCGATCTGCCTGAATCTTTACTTTATGAGCCGTCACTACATCCTTTTTGCCTGTCACAGATACAAGTGCCACCTCCTGGCCGCCTCTGATTAAGACATCGGTAACTGCCAACAATTCTACTTCTTCTGACCCTTCCGCTAAAAATGCATACACCTTACCCATTCTATTCCTCTCCTTCCAACTCTTTAAATTTATCCACTGTGGTGATTTTAATATAATCTACAAGATACTTTGTATCTGCTTCTTCCCCGTTTATCATATTAACCAGCGTATCAGCTGCCAGTTTAGCCTGACCCTGGTGATCATTTAATACTGTCCCTACTATCTCTCCTGATTGAATGGCCTGCACGGTTTCTTGAAGAGCATCCACCCCTACCAGATAAATATCCTTCCCAGGGACTAAGCCAGCCTCCTTAGCAGCCTCCATAGCGCCCATTGCAATGGCATCGTTACCGCAAAAAATGACTTCGATCTGTTTTCCATACTGGGCAAAGGCTTCCTTGGCCTGCTTCTTTCCATTCTCTCTGCTCCAGTCTCCGTTGGCCTCATAAAGCATTTCTGCCTTCATACCGCCTTCAAACAGAGCCTTTATGGCATATTCAGAACGAAAATCACTGTCTTCATTGCCAGGTTCTCCTTTAAGCATAGCATAGGAAATTATGCCATCTCCATTTAGATCCCCCTTTTTAGGGGTTTCTAACACAATTTCACCTTGATATGTTCCGGCCTGTCTGGAATCGGTTCCTACACTGGAAACCGCCATCTGCTTTTCCTTCCACCGAAGCTGCTCCGCCTCTTTTGGCACCCGATTTATAAATAGTAAAGGTATCTTAGCCTTATTTGCTGCATCTGCCAGATTACCTGCAACATTTGTATTAACGGGATTTACAATGATTCCTTTGCAGCCGTCAGCAATAAACTGACTCACCTGTTGATTTTGAACCTCCTGATTACCGCCAGCATTACGCATCACTACCTCTGCATGGTAAGTCTCTTCCAGATATTGCTTTAGCTCTGAACGATACAACTTCATAAAGGTATCGTCATAACGATATATACTTATGCCAATCTTAGGTCCTTTTTCCTCTAAAACTTCGCCGTTCTCTGTTTCTGAGGTTTGTGTCTCTTTCTCTTGTGTTTGACCACGAAAAAAGTTACACCCACATAGTAGACATGCGATTCCCATAATGAAAAAGGCTAACAAAATCCCTTTTTTTGACCATTTCATCTCTATTTTTCTCCTGAAATTTACTGTATTTCTCATATTACCATGTTTTTCTTGATTTTGCCACATCCTTCTATTTTTTATCCAATTGTGTTATACTATCACCATTGGATTTACTATCCGTATCAGGAGGACCTTTCATGGAAATAGAACGCAAATATTTGATTACAAGACTCCCAGAGGGAGCCACAGACCATCCTCATCATCTGATTGAGCAGGGATACCTTTCTACCGAACCGGTGGTTCGGGTCAGGCGAGAGGATGACAACTACTATCTCACCTATAAATCAAAAGGACTTTTGGAGAGGGAGGAATACAACCTTCCTTTGACCATGGAATCTTACAACCATTTAATCCAGAAAGCGGACGGGCACATTCTTACGAAAAAAAGATATCTAATACCAGTAGAACACTCAGATTCCCTTACCATTGAGCTGGATATATTCGAAGGACGTTTTGACGGACTGATGCTTGCAGAGGTGGAATTTGAAACCAGAGAGGAAGCAGAAGCTTTTACTGCCCCTGACTGGTTTGGAGAAGATGTTACTTTTACCGGAGAATATCAAAACAGCCAGCTTAGCAAGCTACCTTAAATAAAAGAAAGCGAAGGCGGAATAACATCGTTATCCCACACCTTCGCTTTCTTTTTATCTGTCTATACAGACGAAAGTCTTCGAGTCATATCTTGCTTTTACTTTTTAGCAATATATTTTCTGATATCAAGAGCAATTGCTACTACGATAACAATACCCTGGGCAATGTACTGGTAGTTAGTATCCACACCAAGGTACTGCAGACAGGTCTTTAAAATTTCAAATACCAACACACCAATTAAAACGCCAGATACTTTACCAATACCACCGTTAACGGATACACCACCAATGGTACATGCAGCGATCGCTTCCAGCTCCCAACCCATTCCCATGTTAACAGAGGAACCGCCGGATTTAGCACCTACCAGGAACCCACCAAGTGCATATAAAACGGCTGCTGTTACATAGATAATGATTTTAGTTTTATTGGTATTGACACCGGAAACCTCTGCTGCCTGTTCGTTGCCTCCAATGGCATACATATATTTTCCGTGAGGAGTCTTGTTATAAACAAACCAGATAATAAGTCCTACGGCCAGAGCAATTAAAAACAGGTAAGGAATTACATCGAAAAGTCTGCCTTTTGCTACAACAGTATAAGCTGGACGGTAACCCCCAATTGGAGTTGCATTGGTGTATACGAGACATGCACCGTATACAATCAACTGCATTCCCAGCGTTCCAATAAAAGCTGGCACTTTAAGATAAGAAATAACCAAACCATTGATTAAACCAAAGATGGCGCAAACTCCGATGCAGATCAAAAGAACTGCAAACACCCACCAAACTCCGAAATCAGGAAGGTTTGGGAAAAACTTTCCACTATACCCTGGCTTCTGAAGCAGAGTACCTGCAAGACAAGCAGAAAGTCCAACGATACGTCCAGCGGACAAATCCGTACCTCTTGTAATCAGACACCCTGAAATACCGCATGCGATAATAAAACGGGGTGCAACATTCAGTGCTATATTTTTTAAGTTATCAAATGATCCGAAAGACGGCTGCTTAATTGCCGTAAAAATGGCTAGCAGGACGAGGACAACGATGATTCCATTATTAATAAGGAAATCCTTCAAATTAATCTTCTTAGCTGTCATGACTTAACCTCCTGTGTAGAACTTTCTCCTATTTTATCGTTTATATCGAATTTCGTTGCAAACTCCATGATTTTTTCCTGGGTTGCTTCCTCATTCTCCACTTCTCCTGTGATGCGACCACTGCACATGACTATGATACGGTTTGACATGCCAATGAGCTCAGGCATCTCGGAGGATATCATAATAATGGATTTCCCCTGTTTGACAAGATCCACCATAATCTGATAAATCTCAAATTTAGCCCCTACGTCGATACCTCTGGTCGGTTCATCCATAATTAAAATATCAGGGTTATTCGCCAGCCAACGAGCTATAATTACCTTCTGTTGGTTTCCTCCTGACAACGACTGGATCTGAGTCCGGTCATTGGGTGTTTTTATACTCAGCCTGGAGATACTATCCTTTACAACCTCAGTCACCTTCTTGCTGTTAATAACACCAGTTTTTGTATAATTCCGGTAAGAGGAAATTGCAGTGTTATCTGAAATGCTGAGACAACCAAAAATACCATTGCCTCTCCGGTCTTCCGTAATCATTCCCACAGAATTATAAATGGCATCCTGGGGGTGTTTAATGTTTACCTTTTTCCCAAGAATTTCAACTTCTCCAGACGCAATGTTACGCATTCCAAAGATTGCTTCCATCAGCTCGGTTCTCTGAGCACCGACCAAGCCCCCAAATCCTAATATCTCACCACGTCTTAGTTCAAAGGAACAATCCTGAAAAGACCGTTCATGAATGCTGCACAATTGATTGACCTTTAATAATACTTCATCCGTTCTGTAATCATCCTTTGGAGGATAAACGTTACCAAGTTCACGGCCTACCATCTGTTTGACTATATTTTCGTCTGTAATATCCTTTACCTGCCAGGATCCTACGTAAGTGCCATCTCGCATAATTGTGATATCATCCGCAATTTGTCTGATTTCTGCCATCTTATGGCTGATATATATCATAGAAACACCCCTGGATTTCAAATCCCGGATGATACGAAAGAGTGCTTCTACTTCATTATCAGTCAGAGAGGAAGTGGGCTCATCAAGAATAACGATTTTCGCATTCTGACTTACCGCTTTTGCAATCTCTACTGACTGCATTTGTCCGATTGAAAGAGTCCCAAGCTTTGCTTTGGGATTAAAATCCATTTTCACATCCTTAAGCCATTTTTCTGCTTCCGCATTCATGACCTTGTGATCCACGATTTTTAATGGACCGATTTTTACGAGAGGATATCTTCCCAAATACATGTTCTCAGCAATGGAACGCGCCGGCACCGGCTGTAGTTCCTGATGAACCATAGCAAGCCCTTTGTTTAAGGCATCATCTGGATTTGCGATTGACACTTTGTTTCCATCGATGAAGACATCACCTTCATCCATATTATAGATTCCAAAAAGGCATTTCATTAAGGTTGATTTGCCTGCACCGTTCTCTCCCATCAAAGCGTGAACGGTACCGGGACGTACTTTTAAGTTAATCTTATCAAGTGCCTTGACACCGGGAAAGGATTTACTGACCCCAACCATTTCCAGTCTATATTGCTCTGCCATCCCGTTTCTCCTTTCATTATTATTGTCCATGTTCTTTGGACATCTAGGTATACCCGCAGGGTGTTT
>CAURSM010000021.1:0-94377 GCA_963528005.1 uncultured Eubacteriales bacterium | reverse complement strand
CAACCGGCCCGACCGGTCCAACAGGAGCCACCGGCCCAACAGGCGACACTGGCCCGACCGGCCCAACAGGAGCAACTGGCCCGACCGGCCCAACAGGCGATACCGGCCCAACCGGCCCAACGGGAGATACTGGCCCGACCGGTCCGACTGGCCCAACTGGCCCAACTGGTGTGGCAGGAGCTGCTGGCTTGATAGGTCCGACAGGAGCTACGGGTCCTGTAGTTACCAGTGACAGTATGTCAGCAAACAACACGACTTCAGCAATTATTGCTGTTGTGTTGGGTGGTACTGCAATTCCGTTGCCAGATAATCAAAACCTTAATACGTTTACTGTAGATGGTACAGATACAGTATTTACAGTACCAACAACGGGAGAATATTTAATTAGTTATGCAGTAGCTACAACAGTATCACTTTTAGTATCTTCACGAGTATTACAAAATGGTGCGCCTATAGCTGCTTCTGTAATTTCACCTACGGTTGCTGACAATATGTTAACTACAACATTTATTGTTCCTTTAACTGCGGGTGATACACTTACCTTACAGTTGTTCGGACTTCTTGGTGCTGCAACTCTTCTTGGGGGCGCTAGCACTTATATGGCAGTTGTTCGAGTTATCTAATCAACTTACTTTGGTTAAAATCCCCTCCCGTTTTGTGGGAGGGGATAATAGTATGGATTGAATTGATGAGAGGTAAGGAGGCACTATATAAAATAAGAAAAATTTTGAAATAACAGGAAATAAATGCTATAATGGAAAAGTATTTAGATATGAGAATGAGAAGAGAGGTAATATGTATGAATCTACTTCCTAAAATAATTGTAATGAAAGTTTATTTCTGTACAAGGTCTGATCAATGGACGAGGCTTGTACAGAATGTAATGATTTAAACTTATCTCGTCCACATTGGATCTTGTACTTATAAGACTTAATACTTATAAGGAGAGAGAACAATGGAAAAAAACAAAAATTATATTATTTTTTGGCTGGGACAATCAGTGTCGCAGCTTGGAAGTGCTATGACAGCATTTGCCCTAACTATTTGGGCCTATCAACAAACACAGTCTGCAATGACAGTTTCACTTATGACATTTTGTTCCTACGTCCCATACATACTGGTCAGTATTTTCGTAGGTGGTTTCATAGACAGGCATTCTAAAAAAATGATTCTTATTATTTCTGATTCTGTAGCAGCCTTATTGACGGTAGGAGTATTTATTCAATTAAGTCAAAACAATCTGTCTATAGAACAAATTTATATAGTAAATGCAATCATTGGATTTGCTAATGCATTTCAATCTCCTGCAGCCTCAGTGGTTACAGGGACTTTGATACCTGATGGTCAGTATCAAAAGGCAAGCGGCTTACAATCTTTTTCAAGTAATCTTACTATGGTCGTGTCTCCAATGTTAGCCGGTATGATTACAGGTTTTGCAGGACTTCCCTTTGTTTTGGTCGCTGACTTATTGTCATTTTTATTTTGTGTCGTGACGCTGGTTCCAATTAAAACAGATGCGCAGCTCTCTGAACATGTAATCCAGAAAAGTAATAAGTATAAATTTGGTAATCTAAAGGATAGCATACAATTTTTGAAAAATGAAAAAGGACTATTATATATTATGATAAGTCTGGCTATCATAAATTTCTTTTCCAGACTTACTTATGAAAATATTCTATCACCCATGATTCTAAGCAGAAGTGGAAACGATATCAAAGTACTTTCTGTGGTAAGTGGAGTATTGGGCGCAGGTGGTATTATCGGAGGCATGATGGTTTTAGGAGTAAAAGGAAAATCAAATCCTCTAAAACTTCTATATGTCTCTGCAGGAGTATCTTTCTTGTTTGGAGACCTTTTAATGGGAGTCGGGCAGAATCTTTCCATATGGCTTCTGGCAGGCATTGCAGCAAGTGTCCCTATTCCATTTATAATGGCAGGTCAAACCATGATGTTATACAAAATCATCCCCAAAAACATGCAAGGAAGGATCTTTGCATTGCGCAATGCCATTCATTCTTCCACCATTCCTTTAGGAATATTATTAGGAGGATATTTGGCTGATTACGTATTTGAACCATTTATGGAATCGGATCATCTCTTAGCAGATTTATTAAAAAATGTGGTGGGGAGCGGAGCTGGAAGTGGAATGGCAGTGATGTTTTTGTGTACTGGTATTTTGGGATCAATTTCTTGTATTGCTGGATATAAAAATAAGCATATCAAGAGATTAGGAGTTCGATTGGAGGTAAATGTAGAAGCAGGCGGAGACATTTTGTAAGCATATTTGATTTGTTTTCGTGTAGTTAATGTTAAATATTCGTTATATTTACTGGCAATCCCATTTGTAACGTGTTACAATTGCAGAAATAAGCAAGGATAATACGAAAAATGTAATGGGGGGCTGGGTAAAAATGAAACGCTATTTGTATATAATAATGTTATTTGCATTTATAAGTGTTTCAATTGTATTTCAAAATAAATATTTTCAGAAGCAGAAGGCACTCATTCTGGAAACAGAGCAAACCCCTCATAACGTACTAACCAGTTCAGATGAGTCCAAGGTTCTGTTATCAAATCGTGATATAACGGAGCCTGATCAGTCAGTCAGTGGACAACCGGTACAAAGATCTCTTATTAATTCAACAGGCATTACACTGGAAGAACGGTTTCATACTCCTGCTGGTTATCAAAGACTGGAAAAACCTGTGGGAAGCCTTCAGGGATATCTAAGAAAGTATGAAATGAAACCGGATAAAAGCCCAGTGCTCTTATATGATGGCAGTGAGAAAAGAAACCAGGAAGCTCACGCTGCGGTGTTCTCTATGCCCTTAGTAAAAGGAGACTTGCAGCAATGTGCTGACAGTGTAATACGTATGTATGGAGAATATCTATGGTCTGCGGGTGCACATGATTCAATCGCTTTTCATTTAACGAATGGATTTTTAATGGATTACTCCTCTTGGAAAGATGGGAAGCGTTTGAAAGTGGATGGTAACAAGGTCTCGTGGGAAAAGCGGGAGACATTTGATGATACCAATGAAAGCTTTTTAAAGTATCTAAGGCAAGTAATGATTTATGCAGGTACCATTTCACTTGATAGTGAGTGCAGTAGTGTTGATTTGAATCAGATATTATCTGGCGATTTGCTGATCCGCGGCGATAGTCCGGGGCACTGCGTAATGGTGGTGGATGTTGCAGAGGATGTTTCTGGAAACCGTAGCTTTCTTCTTGCTCAGGGATACATGCCAGCTCAGGAATTTCAGGTGCTTAAAAATCCCCTTCATAAGGATGATCCATGGTATTACGTTTCAGAAATACAAGATTCCATCGTTACGCCAGAATATAAATTTAATGTAAGTGATTTAAAACGGTGGAAAGCGTTTATACAATAGAACAGAATTAATGCGTAGAGAGTGCATTTCATGAAAATGAATGGGCACTTTCTACGCATTATTTATTGTAATAATTATATCAAGTTTTTATATTTAGAGATTGATAGATGAACGATGATAGTGATGCCGTTTGATCTTAAGGTTTTGATTATAGGACATTGTTTAATACGAGAATTACCATGGTTATTGTCACTAGAATGACACCAATAATAAGCATCATCCCCAGACTTAATTTTCCTGTCTTATGATTTTCCTCTGAGTGAAAAGTCAAAAGGTTAGATTTTCTCAGTGTTGTAACAAGAGGTTTGTATATAAGCAAGGTTAGAACTGTATTAATTCCACTTTTTAACAGATTAAATGGTATGATTGCTGGAAGTAAAAGCTTTACCACAGCTTCTCTGGGATAACCCATATAAATGGGGGTAATCAAGTAATTCCATAAGACCATGATCACTGTCATGAGCAAACAACCGATCACCATACCTACAAATGCACCTGACATGGAATGCCGTTTTTTATATAGATAAGCGGCCGGACAGACAAAAGCAACGGTGGACAGAATGTTCATAATCAGACCAATGATACCGGTGCTACTAATTGTAACCAACTCTATAAAGGAAACAATAACGGAAATGACCACCGCAGACATGGGACCGAAAATAAAACCTCCGGTCAAAATAATAACATCTTTTGGCTCATACTCCAAAAAGGGCGCTACCGGGACAATTGGGATTCTAATGGTTAGGACAGCCACGAATGCCAATGCACAAAGCATAGCCATAATAGTTAATTTACTGGTTCTTTTGTTTAAATTCATAATACAATCCTCCTGAAAATAAAGTAACACCTGAAAGTGTGCCCTTCAGGTGTTAATAATAGACAGGTGTATTAGTCCTATTTAACACATCTTCTTTCATCCAGACTTTACTGTCGGTATTGGAGTTACACCAATTCTGCGTGATACACGCTCGCGGACTTTACCGCCGGTCGGGAATTTCACCCTGCCCTGAAGACAACTATATGCAAATGTTCTGGATACATTATACCACCGATTAAAAAAATTGCAATATGTAGTTGATTTTTTTTTAGTGGTTTGCTATAATAGCCGACATGGGGGTATAGCTCAGCTGGGAGAGCGCTTGAATGGCATTCAAGAGGTCATGGGTTCGAATCCCACTATCTCCACTTAAACAATAAGCCGCAGGCATAAATGCTTGTGGCTTAAATTATTACTTATAGGACGGGACACTTGATAAATCAAGGACAAAAAGTAGACATAAACCACAAGATGTTGTGGTTTGAGAACAAAAAAAGGGCAAAAATTGAGGCCCAAAAGTGCAAAATTTGGCCCGATTTTTTTGCCGTTTTTATAGATGACATTCGGATTTTGGAGTTTGTAGTTGAATTAGTCCGAGAGGGACAATAGAATTAAAACATGAATTTTATTATTGAATGGTATAAGACATACAGGAACTTAATGAATATGAAAATTTTAGGTTAGAAGGTGTTTATATGGATGCTGATAGAAAAAATGTTACTTGGGAACATTTGTATAGACATATGTACACAGAAGATAGCTGGAGCTTTTGGGGCTTATTGGATTTCAACAAGCGCAAAGCTGGAAAAATTGGTTGGAAATCAGAAATAAAGTGGAACGAAGAAAACAAAATATTTAAGGAAATTATTTCGAAGTACCCTTATTTTGAAATATCAGGAGATGCTGATTTTGGAACAAAAGGAATCGTTTATAATACATATATAGAAATGCAGAAGAGAAAATGCACATGTTTCCTAATTTTTCTTTAATGCCGTGCACGGGTGGGATGAACAACAAGAAGGGAAGATTTGGTTATAGTGATAGATTTGATGAGTTTATCTATTATATTTCACAATATTATAAAATAAAATGTGAGAATGAAAAATATGAGTATGTGAAAAATATCCTTTGGAGTAATCCTCAAAAAAAAGAAGTTACAATAAGTGCGCTTTGCAGTTTTCTTGACTTATTTAAAGATGAATATGATTATTGTAAAAGAATGTATTTTATCGATAATACTTTTGTTGATGAATTAATTAATAATGGAGAGAAAACAGCGCATGATGGGTTTGACTGTAAAAGGCATTGCGAATTGGCTCAGTGGTATTGGGATATAAGAAAAGAAATAATGCACAAAAAAATACCTAAAGCTGAACAAATGTATGCTGACAAGAATATTAATGACAATAAATATAAATAGTGGCTTTATGAATTTGTAATTTGAATTCATTCCAATAAACATCAATATATAAATGAATTTTGGAAATCAGCAAGGAGTATTTTTTAACAAAGATATCCCTGCTTTTTTTACGCCCTTTTTTAAGGATGCAAATAAAAGAATGGAGGAAAACAAAATGGCAAACGAAACAATGTGTATCTTTTTCCCTCTGAAGATATTCACCTATCCTCAGTATGACTGCTTGGAGGATGAGCGGGAGGATATCTCACCAAGGGAGGCGGTGGCGTATGAGGATCAAATACTTGCTGCCATCGCAAAAGAGAACCGACACTTTGAAAACGACCGAGGTCTTGGTGAGTATATTCACGACGAAGCTCTCCAAGAGAAGGTGTATAGCCTTTACTCGTTAGTAGAAATTGTCGATGATTAATGATTTTGAAAAGAACGGCTATCTCCGAAGAGAACAACGATGGCGTGAAAATGGCGGTAAGAGCAGTAACATGTATTATTCAATGGAATTGGATACCAGTTAATTGTGATATAAATATATTCTCGCCAAGGGGATGGATCAATGTACTGACCACTTATCTGCGCCCGACATCTGGTAGCGTAATCATGTTTGGGAAAGATGTTTACCGTGAAGCGGCTGCAATCCGCACACAAATCTCCTGCGTAGCACAGAAGACATCCATTGATACACACCTGTCTCTCACGGAAAACATGTTGTTTCAAAGTAAACTTTATAAGGTGCCAAAACAGGAAGCACAAAAACGTATGGAAACATTAATTTCCTGCTTTGGGTTGGAACGATATTTGAAATACCCGGTTTCGTCCTATTCTGGTGGGGTAAAGAGGAGGCTCGATATTGCACTCAATATGATGTCGAATCCAAAAGTGCTATTTTTGGACGAGCCGACTGTTGGTATGGATATACAATCCCGCATGGCAATGTGGGATATGATGAAAAAAATCAGAAACAATTTTGGAACCACGATTTTTTTGACAACCCATTACTTAGAGGAAGTAGATCAGTTAAGCGATACTATCTGCATTATGAAAAATGGGAAAGAGATTGTTCAGGGTACACCTAATGCTCTCCGTGAATATCTGCGGCATGATATGCTTAAAATCAGTTTTGCCTCAAAGGAAGAAGCAATAAGCAGTTTTGAACCGTTAAAAAGTGTTTTTGCTCTGGGAGAAACAGATTTGCGTAACGATAAAATTATTACCAGCTCGAAGAATGCGCAGGTCGACTTAGAAAAAGCAAATCGTTGGTTGTTGGAACATAATATTTCTTTCATGGGCATAGAAATTATTCAACCTACATTGGAAGATGTCTTTATGAGACTGACAAGCGAAAATGGAAAGAAGGTGTGCGGATGAGCGTTTTTACTCTCTTGCAGCGCAACATTAAATGGCGCTTCCACAATGCTTTTACAATTGTAATCACGATTTTACAGCCTATGCTTTGGCTGGTTTTATATAGTGCCGTTGCAGGACAGTCCATGCAGGGTATCGGAATTGAAAACTATACGTCATTCATTCTCCCGGGACTTATTGTACTGGTAAGTTTCGGAGCTTGCAGTGGCAGCGGTATTATGAATTAGCTTATGAAAACGGACGGGAGCTTTTACCGGATATTGATTGCCCCGGTTCAAAGAAGCTCGATTGCTCTTGGTCAAGTATTAGAAGCGGTTCTGTGTACTTTTCTCGAAGTTGCAATTATGTGCATTGTCAGTCTGTTCTTTTCGGTAAAAATCGCTTCGGGATTTATAGGATTGCTTTTAATTATTTTGCTTGTATTTATGACGGCGTTCTTTTTGGCCGGATTGACTTATGCAATCAGCCTATGTCTGACTAATGAAGTCGCTTATGAAACAGTAATGAATGCGATTGTCCTGCCGATATTTTTTCTGAGCACGGCTTTGTTTCCGGCAGACACATTGTCCGGTGGATTGGCAATTGCGGTGAATCTAAATCCGTTTACTCATGTAATCAATACTCTACGAGCTTTGATTTTACAAGGTAATATTGTTGTTAATGATATTATATCAGTCTTGCTATTACTTGCTGTGATGTGCGTTATAAGTTTTACATGGGCACTATACAAATTAAAAAAGGAAACAAACTTATAGCTAACATTTTAATTGAGATGCGAAATTATTGATGTATCGAAATGAATAATTGAGTTAAGGGCAAACTTGCCGAAAGGAAAGGACGCAAAGCAAAGGGACTAAGATGCAATTGGATTATGACAGCCTGGCTGCCGAAAAGGATTGCGTACTAAACCTGCCTTTATATGAGGCAGATTTTTTCAAAGGTCTATTCAAAATAAAGGCGCTATCCGTAAAAAAAATGTGGGTTTGGTAGGATGTCGTTATGTGCCCGTTTATTTGTGGCAGGTTTTATTCTTGAGAAATAGCTAAACTAGAATATTTCTTTGCTCGTAGAAAACTTGTTCTAGTTGTCAACTAAGATACCTTAATCAGTTAATTGCCTTAATCAAAATATCTACTGTGAGTTGAATATGCTCCACAAATAAATCTATTGCGCGTTTACTGTCACGAAGCAATACAGCTTCCATCAATTCTTTATGTTCGGCAGTGATTGGGCGATTGTGATCTCGGGGAACAGACCAAGTCCTATAAAGTTCACTGATATTCCATAAATTTGCACAGATATCTAGTAATATTTGATTATCACAGGCTTCAATTAATGCATGATGAAATTTACAATGAATTTCTGACCATTCATAGTTTACTTGATATTTATCATCTGAAGAATATTCAGGAGTTTGCTCTAGTTGATGATGAAGTGCAATTATTTTGGATTCCCACAAAATATCACCTTTTATAATTGCTTGTCGTAAAGCTTCAGTTTCATTAATTTTTCGTACTTCAATAATATTCTGTAAATGGGATTTAGAAAGCGTTACAACTGAAAAACCGTAATTTGGGTTCTGTTTGACAAGTCCCATCGCTGCTAAACGTGTTAATGCTTCACGAATAACGGCAATAGAGACATTAAATCTCATTTTTAATTCTCCTGGCATTAAGGGTGCTTCAGGAGAAAGCTTCCCTGACAATATATCTGTACGAAGTTGTAAAAAAACATTTTCTGTTAGTGTTAATGATCCATTTCGTCTTGCCATAATTTCCAAACCGTCCTTATAAGATTTCTGTAAAAAAATACAATCAAAAATATTTAAGTCAATTATTAAGTTCATTATACACATATTTATGCAAAAAGTCGATTATTATTTCAGAATCGATTCTTATTGACTAAATCGATTAATAGATGTATGCTATATTTGTAATTCAAATTTAGTAGGAGGATATTCTATGAGTAAGGATTTTTTCGCAAAGTTACCACAAGCACCAGCATTTACAGTAAAGAGTAAAGATGTTGTAGATGGAGCAGCATTTGCATTATCTCAATATTCTGGAATTTTTGGGATTGAGGGTGGACGGGATATATCTCCCCAATTATCATGGTCGGGTGCACCAGAAGGAACTAAAAGCTATGCAGTTACGATTTATGATTTAGACGCACCCACTGGGGCAGGTTTCTGGCACTGGGCAATTGCAAACATACCGGCTAATGTAACTGAATTGCCAACCGGAGTTGGAGATAACAATGGCTCAGGCTTGCCAGAAGGAGCAATTCAACTTCCAAATGATGCAAGGGCTTCAAGGTTTATTGGCGCTGCACCGCCAGCTGGACATGGGAAACATACGTATATAATTGTTGTTTATGCGTTAGATGTTGAAAATATAGGTGTGCCCGAGGATGCGACCCCAACATTTCTTGGCTTCAATATGAGTGGACATACCATAGGACGAGCAGTGATGACAGCAACTGCAGAGATAAAATAAGTAATATGACAGGAGAGAATGCATATCTGATTGATAGAACTATACAGTATGCATTCTCCTTTGTTTTTAATTTACTGTCATTTGTAGTGAATTAGATTTATTAACAAACAATATTTAGAAAAGGTTGTAGGCGATTAAATGAAATTAATAAATTTTAATATAGAAGGAGAAATTCGTTTAGGAATAAAAAGTAATTTTGGTATTATAGATGTAAAGAAAACGGTAGCCATTAACTCTTATAATGCTCCAATTACAATGAAGCAGCTGATTGAAGCAGGAGATAGAGGGCTATTTCAATTAAAAGAATTACTGAAAAAAGAATTAGTAATGATGCCAGAAGAACAAATTGTCCATGCTCCATGTGTAGATTGCCCTGAAAAAATTCTTTGTATAGGATTGAATTATTTAAGTCATAGAGATGAATGTAATATGAATACTCCTGAATATCCTGTTATATTTAGTAAGTTTAATAACGCATTAGCTGCTAATAATCAGATAATTAAACTTCCTAAATCAGCTGAGAAATTTGACTATGAAGCAGAATTGGTAATTGTAATTGGGAAAGAAGCAATAAATGTAAGTAAAGAAGATGCTTTATCATATGTATTTGGATATACTATCGGAAATGATTTCAGTGCCCGTGATCTTCAATTAAGAACAGATCAGTGGTTATTGGGCAAAAGTTGTGATTCTTTCGCTCCAATCGGTCCGTATTTAGTAACTGCTGATGAAGTAAATCCTTATAATCTTAGTATTGAATGTAAAGTGAATGGTGAAATACGCCAGTCTGCCAATACCCGTGATATGATTTTTGACTGCTCTCAAATAATAAGCTACATTTCTCAATTTATGACACTAAAGCCGGGTGATATAATTTTTACTGGTACGCCAAGTGGAGTAATTTTAGGCTATCCTGAGCGTAAACAATATTGGTTAAGAACAGGAGATATTATAAAAATATCTATTGAATCACTTGGAACGTTAACAAATATGTTGGAATAAATGGCATTATTTAGCATTCCCACTCTAGATATATTTGGTGTATTTGGACTACATGTATGGATTAATGAAAGTTAATTAATGACAGTCAACTCATCGAAATGCTTGGCTATTTTTTATGAATGGTAAAATATCAAATTATTAAACTTAATACAAATAAATTAAGCTAACGGGCAAACCTGCTTAAAGGTAGGGGCGCAAAGCTATAGGGTCTAAGGTGTATAAGAAGCACTATGATAGCCTAGTTGCAAAAGACGATATATCCAAAACCTGCCCTTTATTTACGGCGGGTTTATTCTTTTGGAAAAAATGTGTATTTCGGATATAATGTACTGCGTAAATGAAGTTAATAAATATTGAAATAGGTTAAGCAAGGCGCCTAAAAAAACATGAGTTTGGCGGGCTGTTTCCATGCGCAAACGATAATCTATCCCTCCAGACTTATTGTTTTGGAGGGTTTTTCTATGCATGTTTGATATGCCTTAAAATTTGGACGACCGCTATTAAGTAGCGGTCGGGCGTGATGAAGCGGACAACACTCTTTATACCGCTTTAATTGGTAACCTGTCAAAAAAAGCCTGTACTGTTTGTGGGGGCAGTGCGGTCAATGGACCGAACTATCAGAACAGGTAAAACATGAAATAAAATTCAAGAGTGTACTTATGAGCAATTATGTACGTAGGTATGCTCTTTTTTTGTTGCCAAGTATTATTCCTAAATGTCGTTCCCCGCCGCTTGTTCTTCATTTCTAAATTTCAACGATTACGAAATGGAGGACAGGCCCTATGGCAAAATATCAGAAAAGGACAAATTATCGGGAAAAGTATCCCGATTTAAGTAATGAAATCATCCAGGTACTTAAAAAAAGCGACCGCAAGATGGAGTACCAGCAATACGATATCAATGTTGAAAGATGCAGAATTGATTATGTCAGCGGAACCGTTACATATCTCCCAAGCCGCGAAGACTCCTATGATCGGCTACTGGAGGAAAACAAGCAGTTTGCCACCGAGATCGAAGGTGTTGAGGATGCTGCCGTAAAAGCGGTTATGATTGAAAAAATGCTGACCTGCCTGAAACTGCTTTCCAAGGAAGAACAGGAACTAATTATCAAGCTGTTTTTCAAGGGTATGAGTGAACGCCAGTTATCAGCAGAAACAGGAATTCATTCGATGACCATTCATAACAGAAAAATCAAAATTCTTGGTAGATTGAAAAAACTTATGAAAAAGTAAATTTTTTTGGTGTAGCCCCCTCGCTCAACGTGGAAGTTAGTGAGGGGGGGTTCTATCCCTCTTTTGCTCCTTGAAAATTTCATATCCGGCAGTATAAATACATGATCTGTCCAGCCGTGATGAGCGGCAACGACATTGGCGGGCGCGCTATGACTACCTGCGGATGGGTATGGCGGCATATATGCCGCCTTGAACCTCCGTCGAACCGATGGTATCGAAGGCGACGAGCGGCAAAGCCCGGTCATAAAACAGTCTTCGGTGGACTGCTTTGCCATGAAACGGACAGTGATAATGCTACTTCCGCCCAGCCACAGACATCGCAATGGAGATGGGTTTAAACTGCGTCAAGAACTTATAAGCTGGATATTGAATTAAATCTGAATATACAGCAATTCCTTAATGGACTCGATAGTGTCGCAGAGCATGCCGCATCGTAAGATAATTTTAAAGACACATTAAACTCTCTACAGCTGAGATATATCCATACATATAAAAGTCATTTTGTGGGGGTGCACACCCGACATATCGGGAGAGCGCTTGAATGGCATTCAAGAGGTCATGGGTTCGAATCCCACTATCTCCATCGTAAAAGTCTAGTATATACTAGGCTTTTTATTTTCGTGTTGCATTGATTCAAAATGTTTTATAGTTACATCTACATATTTCTGCTCATAATCATTAATGGTGCCGCAGTAAATCTGCTTTAAGGTTTTATCTGAAGACCACCCTCCACTTAAACAATAAGCTGAAGGCATTGAAAATAGAAATGTAGTCTGATATTGCGTGTCCGTTTTGTTATATTGGCAAGTGCCGTCTGGAAATAGCATTGGAGCGGTTTGAGCATAAGGAGGATGTCAAAATCACTTTCCGCAGTTTTCAGTTAGACCCTTATGCAAAAAAGAATACAGGCATGGATATTCATCAGGTATCATCTTCCAAGCATGGTATATCATATGAAAAAGCAAAGCAATGGAACAATCAGCTCGCACAGCAAGTGATAGGGAAGATCTAGTGAAATTTTTTTAGAGATACTACAAAAGGTATGGAAAGAAAACTATGACAATTCTATAACCAAAGAGAATAAATCAGGACCATCGTCCGAGGAGTATTGCTCTGATGGAACATGCAAATTAGGTTAATGCATAGTATCATATTTTGTTTGGACATTTCATAGAGGAAAATCCAAAGGCATCGGAATGCAAAATTTCGGTGCCTTTGGATTTTTATATAGAGCAAAGGTTAAAGTTATCGCTCAGCTGGAAGAGCATAAATAGGGGTAACAGCCTGATTAGATGTGGGTTGTGTGATCTCACAGCATACGTCAGGCCATTTTTTGCCTGCGAAGACTTTTCGGTCAATTTTTGGAGTAGCGGCGACTATAGCCCTTGGTATGGATGTACTGTTACAATTAAACATATACTTGTGTTGCAGAATATAATGACTAGGAGTATCGGTTTTTTTACAACTTACAAAAAAATATACATAAATAGTGTTATTTTAATGGTATAAATCAATGCTTTTTCAAAAGAAGTATTTTTCATACAGATTAGCAATTGTGTAAATGGTATAAAATTTTATAAATATATTCCTATATTTGGTAATTGTGTTAGATGTGAAAATAGAGAATTGGTTTAAGTGCTTCTCAATTTTTGTTCGAAAATTATGAAATTAATAAGTGTAATAAAGTTGATGTAAGATATATCCCAGTTGTTTATGAACACTTTATATCTATGAAAACGAAACTTAAGTATTTTGGCGAATGGAAGCTAAAGTAACCCTAATAATGGGGAATGCAACTGAACAAGTGGTTGCCGGCGTTCACGATTTAGTTGGCTATAATTACTTCCCGTATACGTATGACAGCGGGCAAGACTGTTAATACCAGTACTGACCAGACGCAGAGCGACGACTTCAGCGCAGCGACAAAATATGTGCAGAAAGCTTTCAGGCTAGAGCTGCCAGTACCAATAATGGTTAGAATATTGAGATTCGGCTGGATAGTATTACGTACACTCTATTCATGCTGCCATGCATCTCCCCCTGCGGGATATCGGCGGTTTAAAGATAAATTTATTTTATAATACACAATAATGCAGTGAAAGGGGGGCGTGAAAACTTAAAGATAAGCAATAAGAGTGCAGTGTACTTACTAAAAATAAGGGAGGTGAAAATGGTAACGTAACGATGAATTTAATCTAAAGGTAGGTTGTCTGTTAACTAACCAAAAAAGAAAGGAAAAATACATATGGAATCAAAAACCTTAAAGAAAGAAATAAGCAGGAAATTGAGACAAACATTTTCCGTACTCGCTTTACTTCTTGCTGTACTTATCGCAAGACCTGTATGTTCAGTGGCGGCGGAAACGCTCCCAGCTTCTCCACCGTCAGGCTATGACCAATTCAAGAGCAACATTCCACACGGTCAGGTCAGCTATATTACTTATCAGTCCACGGCGACAAACAGCCAGCGGAGGGCGAGAATCTACCTGCCGCCAGGGTATTCAACGAACAACAAATACAGCGTCATGTATTTATTGCATGGCATTGGCGGGAATGAAGACGAGTGGTACAACAACGGCGCACCGAATGTCATCCTTGACAATCTCATTGCTGCCGGTAAAATTCAACCCTTTATCCTTGTATTACCAAACGGAAATGCAACGGGAAATGGAGTAAGGGATGGTTGGGAGAATTTCACGAAAGATTTAACCAATTCTCTTGTACCCTATATCGAATCACACTATTCCGTTTATACAGATGCCCAACACCGGGCGATTGCAGGCCTTTCACAGGGTGGCGCCCAATCTTTAAATATTGGATTGCCGAACGTGGATAAGTTCCCTTATATCGGTGGCTTTTCCTCCTCGCCCATTACAAAACAGGTTAACCAGCTGTTTCCTGACGGTGGGGCTAAAGTTAGGGCGAATTCAAAACTGCTATTTCTCTCCTGCGGAACCTCAGATGGACTTATATCCAATAACAATAGGGTAAGAGATTATTGCAAGTCCAATAATATTCGCTACACGGAATGGCTTCTCCCAGGTAAGGGCCATGATTGGAGCGTGTGGAAGCCAAGTCTGTGGAATTTTGCCCAGATGGCGTGCGCAGCAGGATTTACGGATCAGACCACCCCAACACCAACCCCTGACCCTAGATCGGCATTTACGCAGATCGAAGCAGAGAGTTTCGACAACCAGTCTGGAATCCAAACCGAAACTTGTAACGAGGGCGGACAGAATATCGGGTATATCGAGAATGGGGATTACGCTGTTTACAGCAATATCGATTTCGGCAACGGTGCGGCAAATTTCCAGGCCAGAGTAGCCAGCGGCGCCAGTGGTGGTAATATTGAAATCAGGCTGGATAGTATTAACGGTACTTTGATCGGTACTTGTCCGGTTGCAGGAACCGGTGGTTGGCAGACTTGGACCGATGTAAAGAGCAGTGTCAACGGGGCAAGCGGAAAACATGACGTTTATCTGAAATTTACAGGCGGAAACGGATACCTATTCAATATTAACTGGTTCAAATTTACAACGCAATACAGCATGGAAATCCTAGGAGGTGTAGACGAACAAAGTCTCACCTCTACGCCTGCAATGACACTGGTACAGACAACAACTCCAACATCAAAATCTGGTAAATTCCACTGTTTTCTGTTATTAGGTCAATCCAATATGGCAGGTTATGCTTTGGCACAAGATTCTGATAGAGTGGAAGACCCCCGCGTGCTTGTATTGGGGTATGATAATAATGCTGCACTCGGACGGGTAACCAATAAGTGGGATGTAGCATCTCCACCTCTTCATGCTTCATGGCTTAATGCTATCGGCCCTGGAGACTGGTTTGGCAAGACCATGATACAGAAGGTCCCGGCTGGTGATACGATTGGACTGATACCCTGCGCAATTAGTGGTGAAAGGATCGAGACATTTATGAAGTCGGGAGGCACCAAATATAATTGGATCCTTAACCGTGCAAAAATTGCACAGCAAAATGGAGGCGTCATTGAAGGCATTATTTTTCACCAGGGCGAATCCAACAGCGGCGATCCAAATTGGCCTGGCAAGGTAAAAACACTGGTGGAAGACCTTAGAAAAGATCTGAACCTGGGGAATGTTCCTTTTATCCCCGGTGAACTGCTTTACAGCGGTCCTTGTGCAGGTCACAATACGTTGGTAAACAAACTGCCTTCCATGATTACAAATTGCTCGGTAGTCTCTGCAAAAGGTCTGGTAGTAGACCCTGGCGATACACAATACCGTCTCCATTTTAGTCATGATTCATCAGTTACCCTGGGCAAGCGTTATGCTGAAAAAATGATTCAAGCCCTCGGCTGGTAAGTTGGCATGTATTTTTAAAACCAGGAGGAAACGGGTATGTTAAAAAAGAAGGCTTCCAAAAGAAGTGTTTTATTTATTCTCTCTTTGATAACTGTATTAAGCAGTATATTCTCTTTTAATGTCTTTCCGATAACTACATCCGCTGCGACTCAGGCAACCTATTATGTTTCGCCGACAGGAAGTGATAGCAACCCAGGAACGCTTGCAGCACCCTTTCAAACAATTGCAAAGGCGCGCGACGCTGTACGCATGATCAACAGCAATATGACCGGAGATATCTATATTTATTTGCGGGGTGGAAACTACAGCATCACCAGTACCGTTACTTTCGGACCACAGGATTCAGGGACAAACGGATACAGGATCTATTACCAGGCATACCAGGGGGAAACTCCTATCTTGAACGGTGCAACAAAAGTTACAGGTTGGACTCAGCATAGCGGAAATATTTATAAGGCCACGCTCAATCGTTCGACCAAATTGAGAAACCTCTATGTGAATGACCAGAGGGCTTCTATGACCAGCAAGACCGTCACAGCCCGCGGAGGATACGGGACTTATTCTGTAACTGCAGGGCAGGCTAGTTGGGCATGGACAAGCGGCAGTAAGAGTGACGGGGTTCAGTATAATACATCGGATGTACCGGCAATTACCAGAAACAAAGATGATCTTGAGATCGTAAACGGCACTACCTGGAATGAGAATATAGTTTGTACCAGGGATGTTATTACATCTGGCAATTATAGAGTGCTTCTTTTGCAGCAGCCTTATGGGGCGATAGCACAGACTCCGGGGTGGGGTGCAGCCTTTGGTGCTTCTGGTACCCATACGATTTATAATGCCTTTGAATTCTTAAATTCTCCTGGACAATTTTATTTTGACAAGACGGACAAAACGCTTTATTACTATATCCGTCCAGGCGAGAATATGACTACTGCCGATGTAGAGGCTCCTGTTGTAGAGAAGCTGATCGATATCGCAGGAACATCAACGACTAACAGGGTCAAGAATATCACCTTCCAGGGCATTACTTTTGAAAATACGGATTACAGCCTTGTGAATGTTGCAGGCTCACACGGTAAATCTACATGTCAAGCTGCACAGGCATTTACCGCTTTTTATAACGACAATTGGCACAACACCAAGTATGATCTTGTTGATACATTGCCGGGAATGATCAACGTAAGCAGTAGTGATTCCATTAACTTTATAAGAAATATAGTAAAGCACAGCGGAAATGATGGAATTACCATGGTAAACGATGTTATAAATTCCAGTCTTATCGGCAACTACATCACGGACATCACATCCAGCGGCATTACGGTAGGGCATCCGCAGCATGTTTATATCGGAGATGGTGGAAATCATGCAAAATATGCTCCCGGAGTAGAAGGGATTTGTAAGAACAACACCATCAACAATAATTTCTTGTACAACATAAGCACGTCTCACGGATTTGGGGGATGTGCCGCCATCACGGCTTACTTTGTTGATAGCCTAAAAATTACGAATAACCATGTTCAATCAACAGCATACAATGGGATCCATTTAGGATGGGGGTGGCGTAATTTCACTGACTCCACTACCTGTAAAAACAACACAGTAAGTAATAACCGAATTATTAATACCTTAACCAGGCTTCATGACAGCGGAGCCATTTATACCATCGGACAGATGCCGGGCACGAATATTAACCAGAATTATGTCAAGGGAATTCCTCCTGCAACCTCCGGTCCAACCTATGGTTTGCATAATGATGAAGGAACTGCCTATATCAATGAAAATGACAACGTACTGGATATTGATCCTGGGGTAAAGTATACCATCAACTGTGAGGATTTTGGAGAAAAACACGATTTAACCATACTGCGGACCTACGCCACTGTAAATAAAATGGGCGTTAATCCTCCAAACAGTAAAATTGATCCCCCGGTTGTCGTACCGGATAACGTATGGCCTTTGACACAGTATACCACCTGTTTGAATTCGGGAATTCAGGAAGCATACAGGGATATCATTCCGGCAAACTTGCTTTCAACACCGGATTATGTGTTCCCCGCAAGTTGCGCCGCCGCAGCCGGAACTAGCATAAGTATAAGGAGCAGCGGGAATTCTTCAAATACGGTATGGTTTGCCCCGGCCGGAACAACCAGTTTTGTCGAGGGACCTACGATGACGAAAGCGGAAGGAACTGCGACAACGATTACTGCCCCAGCCGCTGCTGGTACATATAAGTTGTGTATAGTAAATTCACAAGGAATGAAGATGGGGGAATCGGTGGCACTGCTCCGAGCGGGCGGAACGTCTTCACAAATTGAAGCGGAGAGTTTCAGTAGCCAATCGGGGATTCAAACGGAAACTTGCAGCGAAGGAGGACAGAACATTGGTTATATTGAAAATGGGGATTATGCCGTATACAACAATATCAATTTCGGTTCCGGAGCGTCAAGCTTCCAGGCCAGAGTAGCCAGCGGCGCCAGTGGAGGGAATATTGAGATCAGGCTGGACAGTCTTACTGGTCCTTTAATAGGAACTTGTTCTATCACCGGGACTGGCGGTTGGCAGACGTGGGCTAGCAGAACCTGCAATGTCAGCGGGGCAAGCGGGATACATAACGTATACTTGAAATTTACTGGTGGGAGCGGTTACTTATTCAATCTAAACTGGTTCCAATTTACCGGGTAAGTGCAACGCCCACAACGACTTAAGTGCCCACTCAATAATATGTAGTTGGAGATCTCAATGATTATGTATCTTCTGGGGTCCATTCAAGATTTCTCCGTACAAATTACCTTGCAGCAGGGGATTTAAATCTTAACGGTGTTATTCCAAATCACCTTATATGCTTTAAAGATAGTGTACTCTAATCATGCTGCCGTGTATCCTGTTTGGGATACACGGCGATATAAAAGAAAGGGGAAATAAAAAATGAGACTAAAACCCTTAATGAATGAAATTGGCAGGAAAATAGTACCGGCTTTTTTTACTCTTGCAGTACTTTTAGCAATGCCTGCAAATTCAATGGCGGCGACAGCGCTCCCAACCATGCCGCCGACAGGATTTGACCAAGTGAAGAACAACATTCCCCACGGTCAGGTCAACAGTATTACTTATCAATCATCAGCGACAAACAGCCAGAGGAAGGCGAGAATTTACCTGCCACCAGGATATTCAACAAGCAAGAAATACAGCGTTCTGTATTTATTGCACGGTTATGGAGGGAGTGAAGGTGATTGGTTTACAGGCGGAGGTGCAGCCAATGTCATTATGGACAACCTTATTGCTAATGGCAATGTTCAGCCATTTATCATTGTAACACCAAATGCTAATACATCGTCAATATCTGATAATAAGCTTCCAGATGATATACTCAACAGCCTTATACCATACATCGATTCACACTATTCTGTTTATACTGACCGCCTTCACAGAGCAATTGCCGGTCTTTCGTATGGTGGTCCACAATCATATAATATTGGGTGTACCAATATGAACAAATTCGCCTATGTCGGAGGATTCTCAGGCGGCGGACCTGTTGCCTATCCGACCAGCAAGTTGTTTCCAAATCCTGCAGCCACCCGTCAGCAGATGAAGCTATTGTTTCTTTGTATTGGAACCAATGATAATTTATCTTACAGTGACGGCATAGCTAATTTTTGTAAGAGCAATAGTATCCCTTACACCTATTATCAAATTCCAGGAAGAGGCCACGATTGGACTGTTTGGAAACCAAGTCTGTGGAATTTTGCGCAAATGGCGAGCGCCAAAGGATTTACGGATTATGGCACCCCTAGATCGGCATTTACACAGATCGAAGAAGAGAGTTACGACAACCAGTCTGGAATTCAAACCGAAACCGAAACCGAAACCCTTAACGAGGGCGAACAGAATATCGGAGATATGGAGAATGAGGATTAAGCAATCTACAACAATAACAATTTGATCAGCGGTACGGCAGGCTTCTAGGCTAAAGAAGCCTGCGCCGCCAGCAATGGTGTAACCGCTGGGTACCATTACGAAATTATCATATTGATTGGAGGTAAATCTATGAAAAAAGTATGTAAAGTTGTAGTTTCTCTGTTGGCAATTTCCCTATTTCTTTCAACAGAGTGTTATGCAGACAATCCAATCGTACAAACGAACTATACTGCAGATCCTGCACCAATGGTCTATAACGGGACTTGCTATTTGTATACCACTCATGACGAGGACACTACCGTCAAAGATTTTTATACCATGAATGACTGGAGATGTTATTCATCCACCGACATGCAAAACTGGACGGATCATGGATCACCGTTGTCCTACAATACATTCAGTTGGGCGCAAGGCGATGCATGGGCTGGCCAGGTTATTAATAGGAACGGAAAGTTTTATTTCTACGGTCCCATGACCCGGAAAAACGCTGGGGGCGCAAGGGTAATCGGTGTAGCGGTATCAGACAGCCCCACCGGGCCGTTCACCGATCCTATCGGGAAACCTTTAATCGCCAATAACGGGGCGCAGGATATCGACCCTACCGTATTCATTGACGACAATGGACAGGCTTATCTCTACTGGGGGAACGGTAACCTCTATTATGTGAAGTTGAATCAAGATATGATTTCATATTCAGGCGGTATTGTCCAAGTATCTCCGAAACCAGCGAATTTTATCGAAGGTCCGTGGTTCTACAAGCGTAATAATTTATATTATATGGTATACGCAGGTATGACTGGAGGATCCGAAAATATCTCTTATGCGACCAGCAACAGTCCTACCGGGCCATGGACCTTTAAGGGAACTATTATGGGCTCGAAAAACAGTTATACAAACCATCCGGGAGTAATTGATTATAAGGGAAGTTCCTACCTTTTTTACCATACCGGTATTTTACCGGGAGGCGGAAGCTACCATCGTTCTGTTGGCTTGGAACAATTCAAATACAATGCAGATGGTACAATTCCCAGTATTCCAATTACCCAAAATGGCCCGGCCCAGCTTAGTAATCTAGACCCATATGTCAAAACTGAGGCTGAAACAATTTGCTGGGAATCCGGTGTTGAGACAGAAAAATGCAGCGAAGGCGGAATGGATGTATGCAATATCGAAAACGGGGACTGGATAAAAGTAAAAGGCGTGGATTTTGGTTCCGGTGCGGCATCCTTTGATGCAAGAGTAGCTTCGGCAACTAACGGCGGGAATATTGAACTCCGCCTTGACAGCCCAACAGGGAAACTGGTAGGAACTTGTTCTGTTCCAAGTACCGGAGGTTGGCAGACCTGGATAACTAAATCCTGTAATGTAAGCGGTGCAACAGGAGTACATGACCTATACCTGAAATTTACCGGCGGAAGCGGTTTTCTATTTAACGTCAATTGGTGGAAGTTTACCCGTACAGGTGTAACTCCACCTTCAGGCCAGACATCGGCTTTTTCACAGATAGAGGCGGAGAGCTACAACACCCAGTCTGGAATTCAAACCGAAAGCTGCAGCGAAGGAGGGGAGGATGTCGGGTATATCGAAAACGGGGATTATACAGTTTATAACAATATCGATTTCGGCAATGGTGCAGAAAGCTTTAAGGCTAGGGTAGCCAGTTCCGCCAGCGGAGGTAATATTGAAATCAGGCTTGATAGTCTTACCGGTCCTTTAGTAGGGACTTGTCCGGTTACAGGAACCGGAGGCTGGCAGACTTGGGCTGATGCAACATGCAGTGTTAGCGGAGTAAGCGGAAAACATGACTTATACCTGAAATTTACGGGAGGAAGCGGATACTTATTCAACCTTAACTGGTTTAAGTTTACCGGTAAAAGTGTAACTACCAGAGATCTCAATGGAGATGGGAGTGTAGATGAACAGACTATGCCTTGATGAAAATGTACCTTCTCCGGTTTATTACGAAATCACCTTGTTTACTTTAAGACGTGCGCTCTAAAGTTGTTTACAACGATACCGTTAAATTCAAATAAGGAGGAAATATTGGATCATGAAAAAAGTTTCGATATTTATTATTGGATTAATTTTATCACTGGTATCTTTCAAGGTAGTACATGCTGCTTCATCCTACATTGATTATTTTAAAGCGACCCCTATCATAGACTCCCTATCGTCGTCTTGTTGGGGCGCCGCGGCAGTGGGCCCTCGTGATCAATCCAACGGTTTGGAAGACAGGACCATGTCGAAGTATGCTTATTGGGATGGAGGAATCATCAAGGGGCCGGATGGCACGTATCATATGTTTGCCAGCAGGTGGAATCAATCTGCCGGCCACAACGGATGGTTTGGCTCTGTGGCTGTTCATGCGACGAGCTCCAATCTGTATGGACCTTATACGGACAAGGGGATGTGCTGGCCGAACGATCAGGGTGGTAAAGGTCACAACGTGGTTCCGCTGCAACTGAAGGACGGGCGGTATGCTATCCTCGTGAGTGAAACCAGGCGGCCGGCGGAAATTTTTGTGTCCAATTCCCTGGATGGGCCATGGTCAAAGCTGGGTAGTGTATCGATTGCTTCAAATGCATACTCATCTAAGTATACAGCGTCGAATGTTTACATTATGCTTCGTCCGGATGGACGTTATGGGTTGATTGAAAGAGATGGGGTAATTGGTATTGCTGATAATGTCCTCGGACCTTACACCATTCAAGGAACCAATATTTATGAGAAGATTCCTGGTTGTCCTACAGTCAACATGGAAGATCCGGTTATGTGGTATAGTGGTGGCCTTTATCATATTATTGTCAATAAGTGGGACACACGTAAGGCGTACCATATCACTTCCCAAGATGGTATCAGCAACTGGAAATTAGAACCGGGATACGCCTATGACCCGACAGCGAATTTTATCCGCTATACAAATGGTACGGTCAATCATTGGAATAAATTAGAACGTCCCAATGTGTATATGGAGAATGGCCATGTGGTTGCGATGACACTCTCGGCGATAGACGTTGCAAAAGACAAAGACTTGGGTAACGACAGTCATGGCAGTAAGGTTATCGTCATTCCGTTTGATGGTGCCGCATTAGATTCTGGTGGTGCTCCGCCAGTTTCTGACCCAAGAT
This sequence comes from uncultured Eubacteriales bacterium, assembly GCA_963528005.1. Taxonomy (GTDB): domain Bacteria; phylum Bacillota; class Clostridia; order Lachnospirales; family Lachnospiraceae; genus Lacrimispora. The sequence goes on along the minus strand of CAURSM010000021.1, from coordinate 71,272 downwards.
CGGCCTTTACACAGATCGAAGCGGAGAGTTATGATAACCAATCGGGAGTTCAAACCGAAAGCTGTTCCGAAGGTGGGGAGGATGTCGGATATATCGAGAACGGGGATTATGCAGTTTATAAAAATATTGATTTCGGCAGTGGTTCTGCAAGCTTTCAGGCCAGAGTTGCCAGTGCCTCCAGTGGAGGGAATATTGAAATCAGGCTAGATAGTCTTACCGGGACTTTAATAGGGACTTGTCCGGTTGCCGGGACAGGAGGTTGGCAGACTTGGGCGTCTGCAAGGTGCAATGTTAGTGGGGTGAGCGGAAAACATGACTTATATCTGAAATTTACGGGAGGAAGCGGATACTTATTCAACCTGAACTGGTTCAAATTTGGTACAGGAAGTTATTCAGGAAGCTCAACATTGTCTGATTAAGATGCGTGTGTACCGTTGACGCACTAATTTTTCACTGCTCAAACAATATTTACTGGGAATTATAACGAAATTCCCGAAATAAGATTTTAAATGCACTTTACCAGCTTACTAAGTTTAGCAGTAAAGTGTGCGGGATAAAAGCACTCTTCTTGACATGATCCCTCTAAAGTCAATGTCATTAAGTTAAGTACCTAAGAACTGGTTAATGTATAAAAATAGTGAACGCAATGATAGGCGTTCACTATTTTTATGACTTAAACATACCAAAAGCAGATAACGTTATTAGCCATCTGTAAAAAAACAGGTATAAAGAGTTATTGGTAAGAAGCTCCATATGCAAACGCAAAACAGTAACCTATACTGCATCTTACAGTTGGATTCAAGCTGATTGTACTAAAAATGATCTTCCTCCGTTAAGGGGAAGGTCTTTCCTTTTCATGGGCCGATCAAGTGATTGGGATAGCCTTCTAAGATACTCTATATTATTTTCCATACTTAATTGTCCATTTATATATCTCATAAAAAATGGGCATCAGGTCTCTGCCTTTTTTTGTTAAAGAATATTCTACGTGAGGGGGAATTTCATTATATTGAATCCGGTTAACCAGATCGTAGGATTCAAGTTCCCGTAGTGTAGTGGTCAGCATTGTATTTGTAATTTCCGGCAGCGCCCTCTTTAATTCTCCGAAACGTATACTGTCCTGCTTGCATAACTCAAATAGGACATGGTTTGTCCATTTGCCCTGTAACATAACCAAAGAGTTGCTTATACGACAATCATTTACTGATGGTTTAAATGACTTAAGCGACTTTAAAAATTCCTCATAAGTTATACCGTTATTCATAATGTCTCAGCCTCCTGTGTGAAAATGCCTATGGTATCACAAACTATACTATGTCAGATTATTCTGCGTACTTGAACTATATTTCGTTTATAGTATACTAAATATACCACAATAAATCAATAATTTTCAGGAGGATTTGAACTATGGGCAAAATTGTTGCTTTTAAAGAAAGTCCCAGAAAAAACGGATATAGCGCAAAGCTGGGTTGAATACCACATATGTAAAACCCAATGAGCTGTTTTTGGTTTACTAAGCATTATAAAATTAATTTATATGATGAAAGGAAGATGTCAAATGAAAACATTAGTAATAGTTGGGGCAGGACCCGGATTAGGAATGTCAATTGCAAAAAAGTTCGGACAAAATGGATTTCGTGTAGCGCTCATATCCCGAAATGTAGAAAAGTTGAACAAAGAGGTTAATGAACTTGAACAACTAGGAATCGAAGTGGCGTCATTTCAAGCAGATATACTAAATAAAGATCAAATTCGTTTAGCTATCGCTGCGGTCAAAAAGAAATATGGATTTATTGATGTACTAGAATACAGTCCAACACCTAGTATAGAAACAGTAGCAGCAGCTCTAGATGTAACAGAAGAAAATGCACTATACCAATATCAATTCAACGTATTAGGTGCAATATCCACGATTAAAGAGGTGCTTCAAGATATGTTGGATAAAAAGAGTGGGGCTTTACTATTTACGACCGGAGGATCTTCAGTCAATCCAACGCCGAGGATGGGTAATGTAGGAATTGCAATTTCCGGTCTGCGTAATTATATCTTTAATTTGAACAGCGAATTAAAGAACAAAGGTATCTATGTGGGGCATGTATCAATTGGAGTCTGGATGCAGCCGAATTCAGGGGTTCAAGATAAAATTGCGAACATTTGGTACGATATGTATAACAAAAAAGACCGCGTTGAAGAATATGTTACAGAAGATAAGCTTAATCAAATAAAATAGAGATTTTCAATAAGGAGATATTTAGATGAGTAAAACACTTATTGTTTACTATTCAAGGACAGGTAATGTCAAACTACTTGCACAAAAGGCAGCACAGCTCTTAAACGCAGACGTAGAAGAGCTAAAAGACCACTCAAAATGGTCTGGGGGTGTCGGGACTATTAGACGTTTTCGCCATGCTCTCATCAAAGGAGATACAACTCTTTCCGCGACGACGTATGACCCAAAGAGCTATAACAAAGTTCTTGTATTCACACCTAATTGGGGGCCTGCCCTCGCTCCAGCGGTCAGAACTTACTTGAAGCAAAACAAAGATTCAATACCTGAACTTAGCTTGGTTGTGCTTGGCGCCTTTTCAGATGCCAGCGGGGCGAAAGAAGAAGTGGCGGCTATGGGCTTTAAGCTGAACAGCGTTTTAGGACTTCTTGACAAAGGGCAGACAGGGAAAGAAACAGGAGAGCTTCAAGGAGAAAATCTTACAAAACTACAAGAGTTTATTAATAGTATTTAAACTAAATTTAAAAGAAGAAATTTATTTGTGAAGGTATTTGTAACAGGTGAACAGGTGTTACCACCGACTCTAAGAAGAAAAAACAGTTGGTGGTAAGAGTTAAGAAAGGAGTTTTTGAATATGAAAATAGAAATTTGGTCAGATATTGCGTGTCCGTTTTGTTATATCGGCAAGCGCCGTCTGGAAATAGCATTGGAGCAGTTTGAGCATAAGGAAGATGTAAAAATCACTTTCCGTAGTTTTCAGTTAGATCCTTATGCGAAAAAGAATACCGGCATGGATATTCATCAGGTTTTATCTACCAAGCATGGTATGCCATATGAAAAAGCAAAGCAACTGAATTATCAGCTCGAACAGCAAGCGAAAGAAATTGGACTGGATTATCATTTTGATACTTTAATCCACACCAATTCCTACGATGCGCTCCGCCTTTCATATTATGCAGAAGAGAAAGGCAAAATGAAAGAAATGATGGAACGCCTTATGAAGGCATATCTGGTAGATTCGTTGGATATTGGCGATCATGCCACGCTTGCTGGACTGGCAGGTGAAATAGGGCTTAATGAGAAAGAGGCTTTAGACGCTTTAACAGGCGATCGGTATAGTGAAAATATTGCAAGAGATAAGGCAGCTGGATCAAAAATCGGTATTCAGGGTGTTCCCTTTTTCATTGTAAATGACAAATATACCATTACAGGAGCACAATCTAGCGAAACTTTTTTAGAGATGTTGCAAAAGGTATGGAAAGAAGATTATGACAATGCTAAGGCTAAAGAAAATAAATCCGGCCCATCGTCTGATGAGTATTGCTCTGATGGAATCTGCAAAATAAATTAGTGCATAGTATCCCCCAGAAGTACCTATTATGAGGCTCTCCTTGTTGTGCCATCAAACCACCAAATATATCTGAATTTCAATACAGCACAAAAAGCTATGATATTGTTTCTTTATCTAAATGATAAAGTTCCACGTTAAAGGGCAGAGACCAAAAAATCAGGTTCTGCCCTTTAAAAGTTACATATTTACATTGTTTTTATGAGTTTCACGGAACTTAAAATGCTCTCTATTATTGGTCTGTTCTTGTCCCCTTGTTAAATCCGTGAACCTCGCAGTAACAAAGATATTTAAGCTTTTCTATCTTAAAATATGAGTTTGCCAAAACTTTTGGGACTGCTTTCATATCTTCGATTATGCAATTGATCTCTTCTTGTGGAAGATCGTCCCAAGGGACTAAATTAGGATGAGTTTTACTCTGCTCATCGATTGTTAATCCATAAGTCCATCCCTGCTCTTTTTTTTCTAGAGACCAGCGCTTATGTTCGTAATCAGCTAAAATATGCAATTCCCTTTCAGAAAATTCTACTACTTCAGGTTTTTCTAAAACGGATATTACATCATAATCTATTTTTCGTAATGAATTAGGTATATGCAATGCTTTATTTCGCATAGAATTTTTGTATGCATCATCCAGCTCATCCCATGAATGCATACAAGTTAATTCTAAGCTGCATTTTTCTAGATTCAGTTCTCTATAACTGTTATGAAGATCTTCGGCAAGCTTTTCTGTTTTTTCGCAGTAAAATGTATCCTGCATCAAATGACGCAAAAAATCTTCCTTATCCACATGCAGATTGAGCTGTTCTTTAGAGGGAAGATGTGATTGTTCCCATTTCTTTGCACTGCTTAATGTACTCATTTCCATGATGGCTTCCATGGATCTGGTTTCATGCTTGTACCTGTCAACTTTCAGCATGGCTCGTACGATTCCATTATCAATTTGAGCTTCCCCTCTGTCGTTGATAAGATGAGGTGTTTTACGTACCAGCATGGAGCGTAATAACATTGCTCTGCGGATGATAAATAATTGATCCCAATCTTCATCTGTTTGATTAGGACCAAGAATATTTACATAACCCCTCAGTCGACTAATAAAGTCCGGTCCTTTAGTGCTTTGGAAATCTTTCATAAACTGTTTATATTCATCACCATCTATAATTTCTTCACCACAAAATTGCTTGAACGTATTGCTTGTACCACCGGCAAATACGAAAATTGCTTTCCCGATAGGATGAATAGAATCTCGTTCTCGAAAGACGCCATCCTGCATAGGGGCCAAGAAATACTTTAGCCAACCAAGTTTTCCCTGGAAAAAAGAATCAAATTCATCGAAAAAAACAAGCGGAAGTTTTCCCATCAATGACAGATCTCTTACTCTTTGAAAAGCCGCAATCAAATCAGTAACAGAACCAAACTGAGATAAATTAAAATCAATTTTCTCAATTAGGTTTGGAGAGATGCTTGAAGCGACTTCTGTAATACCAAAGGATTTCCCTGATCCTGGAGTACCAAAAACAGCAATGGAAAGAGGGCGATTTACCTTAGTGGTAGAGATATACTCTGTCATCAAATTTTTAATACTGTGATATGCCTCTATTTCAGTTCTATCCACGACTTTCAAATTTCCGAATTCTGCAATAGGTATGAACCGAAGAGCACTTTTTTCGCCGTTCTTCACAATATCATATGCTATATCAGATAAATTTGTTGAACTTTTATCCTTTATAATGTACCAGCAAGACTGACAGTTAGGGTTATTAGAATTACGAATTAGTACATCCTGTATATGCTCTTTGTAAATAAAATCATGTTCCTTTTCTGTGAAAATTGATGGATTAGGAAAAGGATTAACTTCAATATTTTCTCCGTACCCGAATGAAAAATATTTCTGAGCCGCAACAATTCCTTCGCGAATCCCATAATCAAGATTTTTGAATTTGTTTCTAGGATTTGTTTCTGAAACAATTGCTCGTGCAAGTCCGGCTACAAAGCAGGAAGTTAATCCATACATTTTACCGTTATTTTCCTCGATAAATTCTCCTTCAAACTTATTTGTTAGAAAAAATAAACGAGATTGAGAGGTTTCACCGGTTTTTTTGTAATAGATAGCCCCTTCCAACCCGAACGGTATGATTAAGTAGTGACAATTTGATAAAAAATTAAGGTTAGGATTATTGTTAATTTGCCATACAAAATCTAACGCTGTTTTCTCCCAGGAAAGGCCTCGACTTATGTTGACTCCTTGGGAGCGAAAATCGTCTCCATTAATAATAACTATGGTATTTTCTATATGATTTTTTAAGACATGCTTCCAAAGTGGGCTAGAGAAATTTGCGCTATTTGTTTTATATAATATAATCGGTGATTTTTGATTTGATTTTATGGCGAGTGGCCAAAATTCCTCATTAGAATTAAAGCCGTTATTTTCATCATCTATTATAACCAAGTCAGAATTTTCATTGTCGTTTAGAATAGGAAGCAACATAGGTGTACCGAAAGAAGGTCCGGAGTATCCTAAAAATTGCTTTACCCTGTAAGTCTTATGATTCTTCGTTGCGTTAACGGGGAAAAGATCCATTTCCATAGATGAATGAAGCATATCTTTGTATAAGCGGTCGTCAGCTTGTAATTGTGGAGCTAGTATCGTGGCATCGGTTGACATAGATACGAGTTTTGATAACAATAGTGCTCCACCATCTTTTAAAGTTCTGTGAACATAAGGATAATATTGCCAGCTCAGACCTTTGTTACATTTTTTATGAGTGCTCCATTGAAGCTGTTGGATACTGATATCACCGGCTACACTGATTAATTTATTATTTTTGCTCATAGTTTTAATCCTTTTACTAGATAATATTTTTCTTAAATGTATGATTTTAAGTTATAGTTAGTATATAACAAAAAGAAAGGATTGCAAAATTGTTTTTATCAAAATTCCTCACGCAAATAATTTGAGTGAGAGATTAAAAAATTGATACAAGTTTATCTGACTGGAAGGAGCAATAAGTATAATGGACAAAGGATGAAATATTTATGCGTATGATACGCAGTGAAACTTCCATTGACTAAATTCATTTTTATTGTAAAATCTGTAATTCACTGGGTTTTGTGTTGAAACTATATTTTTCAAGTCTAATGTTATCTACGATAACTTCTTTATTTCGCATATTTATTTGATTCTTTACAAATTCAAAGATCTCTTTATGACTTAATGTGGTCTGTAAACAGTCATATTCCCCTTGTGGAATGATAGTAATGTCATTTGGGAGATTGGTATTCAAGATTTCAAGAAAAAATCGATGAATTATTTTTCCATTTGAACTAGTTTTGATAATCTTTCCAGCCGGGAGCATAGGTATCAAATCATTTTTTATAGCATATTTGTATAAGCTGGCAATCTGGAGCACTGCTTCTTTGCTATCCAATTCTTCAGAAAAGAAATCAGAAGTGATGACTCTTCGTTCTTTTATCTGCCTTGTGTATCTATTTTGTACTTTTATATATTTTTCGTTCTTTTCAATATTATCCAGCATATGTGAAATCATTTTTAGATTATTTTGTATTTCATTCATTTTCGTGAGAGCTATGATCCTACCTTGTTGTAAAAGTTCCTTTGACTCTAAGTTTCCTTCATCATCAATGTAAGTTTTTAGTTCTTTAAGAGGAATACCAATAATAGTACAGAGAATCACCTGGTTTAAAATTCCGATCTGCTCTGTAGAATAATAGCGATAATTTGTTTGTTTGTCGATATATGCAGGTTTTAACACACCAATTTTTTCATAGTATCGCAAAGAATTGATATTGATGCCACGTAAATCAGCAAATTCACTGATTGTAAAATATTTATTCATTTTTATATTCATTCCTTTCGCATTGCTCAAGGTACAAAACGTTATGAAAAACATTAGCTTTCGCAGCTTTCTTTTTTATAATCAAGTCATAGGAATATTCAGTATACGACTAATCACGGGTAGGTGAGTGGAAATATTTCCTTTCGTTATGGAAATGAAATTAGCAGGCTATTGACTCTGTTATTATAACAGAGTTTATAATTTAATTAAAGAACTTAATAGAAGGAGGTTTCGATGGTACGCGAAGATTACGATCTGGTTATTATTGGGGGTGGCCCGGGAGGACTTTCAGCGGGCATTTATGGTGGACGTGCGAGGCTTAAAACACTGATTTTAGAGAAAAGCGAAGTGGGTGGAAGAGCACATACGACTCGTGAAATCGTTAATTATCCTGGAATCAACAATATGACAGGACCCGAATTATCTGAGAAGATGGAAGAGCACGCAAAAGGCTTTGGTGTTAATATCCGTAAGCAGAATGTGAAAACGGTTGATCGCTATCCTAATAGCTGGCTTAATGGTGATGAAGGATACTACTTTAACATTTTTTCATATTCGATTGCCCATTTTTCTAAGGCATTCAGCACAGGTAAAAACTTCACACCCATTTCTGTTAAAGAATATTCTACTTTAGGAGGAACTTCTTTGTATATTTCTCGATGTATAACTCTATATTCTTCCAGCATTCTAAGCTCTTTCGTTAAATTCGCCTGCGTTACCTGTGGCATTTTCCTACTGAGTTCTCCAAATCTCAAAGTACCTTGGCTTAAAAAAAACACAATAACCATGGTCCACTTTCCACGGACTATCCTTTGCACACTTGATATTGGACAATTTTCTACATAATCATCTTCAGACATTTTACCCATATTACACCTCATTACTATCACATTTTATAGTACCAATCAAATGATGTTGTACTTCTTAACAATTATTATACATAGTATTTTTCAAAAGTAAAGATAGAAGGATATAAAGTCTTTTATCACGGTTGCTCCTGAATTAATGGCAGAAATCTTGTTTGTAATATGTAAAAAAGATAATTAATATTGTTAATATGATTAGCAAATCAAATTAAAACCGGACAATCGTTCGTATCCTGTCCCCAATATGTAACATCATTCATTTTCTGACTTAGTACTATCATTTTCAATAGTATATATTAGAAATTATAGTACTTGATATAATTATTGCGAAAACTTAAAATGTGTATACAGATGAAAACTTAAACAGCACCGCACCATCTGTGTTAATGATATATCAACCCATTGTATCTCCAAAGAATAGCATACAGTCCTTGGAGAGGGACTATAAACAATACTATTAATGTGAGGAAGGTGATAATCATGATTACATCAACAAATTTTTGTAAGGTACAAAAACTGGACGATGATTTATATGTTATTACTCAAGCAGGACTTGTGCATTTTTATCTTATCCTAGGGCAAAAAAGAGCGATCTTAATTGATGCTGGTTATGGATTCGAGGACATAAGGCCTATCATTGAAAGTATAACCAGTCTGCCAGTTATGTTGGTATTGACTCATGGCGATCCTGACCACAGCTACGGAAGCGAATATTTTGGAGATATATGGCTGTACCAGCCTGACTACGGTCAGATTATAGGCTTTGACACAAAGCAAGAAAGACAGTTCATCGCTGAGATGGGAGTGAATTTTCTAAAGGAAAATAAGCCTGAAGCCATTGAAGAATTCGATAGCAAGGCATTCGCTGAAAAGAGCCTGCTTCGAATCTTGACTCCGCATTTTGTAAAGGACGGGGAATTGTTTAACTTAGGTGGAAAAACTTTAGAAGTAATATTTACACCAGGGCATTCTTATGGGCATATTATGCTGCTGGATAGGGAAAAAAAGAGACTTTTTTCAGGAGATATGATTTGTGATTATGTCATCATTTACTTTTTTGAATCGGATAGAAATGCACCATTTTCTATGGCACTAGACAGCTGGAAAAAGATAAAAGGATTAGAAAATGATATTAAAGATATTTATAGTGCACATGGTATGCTTCCAATTACCATCGATTACGTGGACGCATACATCGAATGTTTTTCGGGAGAGTTTCAGCAGAATTATTTAAAGGATAAACCATTTGACAGAGGGCCTTTAGGCAGCGGATACCAGCACATCTATAAAACAGTTAATATCCAATACTCCGATAAGAGACTTGAAGAATTTTTAGGACACAAAGTAGAACGAATTCATTTATAATACAGGTATATTCAAAAGAGGAGTGCGATTGGAAAATGATTAGAAACATGGAGTATCACTTAGCATAGGTTGAGAATTCTCTGTCATTCCATGAGAGTATCAGGGAAATTTGCCATTGGCTGGGGAACTGTAGGATTATTGTTGTGAATCGCATTCGTGGAATACATTATATTGCTTTTGAAGAAACGCAGATCTCTATGTAGGAGATAAACATCAGAGAGCCGGATAGATGGTTCTCATGAAACATAATGCAATATTTGAACTAAGAACGGGAGTCTATCTAGATTTTGCTCCCGTTCCTAAAAAACAAGGAATACACCTTGCTGGAAATCTTATGTAATCATGTTCCAAAATGGCTGGAAATTGAGCAGATCAATCTGGAATTAAGAATCACCATAGAGAAATATAAAGACTGCATGATGGTGAAGGTGTATCCGGTAAAAAGTTAATGTTAAGAGATGAGAGGTCTGTAATATTGCCATTATGGGGGATATACAGCTAGTTGTATTTATTGTTACTTTTTCTTTGCCTATATAAGGGCAAAAACGTCTCATTTATAAAACTTACATAAGATGTCGTCGTCGTGTTTTCCACAGAACGTGGTTCCAACATTCGTATATGACCTGCGTTCATTGCATCAGCTACTTCAAGAATAAGTTGAATGATATGCTCAGAAAAGTCTAAATTTAGAAAATCCAGCCTTGTTTTTTCTTTTGAATCCTGAACGTAAGTTAGTCCAGGAGATTCAATGGCTTTGCCGATTATGGTAGAAACCTCTTGCATTGTAAGGTCCTGATTTCCGTGGAGTTCACTGAATTGTTTTCCTTTAAAATCCAGCTTCAGCAAAGCTTCACCGGCAGCAGAACCAACATCTCGGGTAGCAATAAATGGGAATTTAACATCGGATTTAAAAGGACCTGCTGTAGTATTGCGAGCTAAAATATTGTCTACCTGGGAGAGCGTGTTTTCCATGAAGTAGCCTGGTCGTAGATGGAGCACATTTAAATTTGTGATATCATTAAGACGTTGTTCAAGCTGGTGCAGTCCGGCGACAGATCCGGTTCCATCTGATTTATCGGCACCCCAGCTACTTAAAGAGACGACGTATTGTACTTTTGCCTCAATCAAAGCAGGTATCATCGCATCTACAATTCTCTCTTGAAAGGCTCGAAAGTCGTTGCTTGTCGTAATATAGTTAGGTTGGAGCATTACATAGACGGCTTTTGCTCCGGTAAATGCTTTCGTTAATGCCGCTCTGTCTGTTGATTCAGTGACGAAAATATCAGCCCCTTTTTTGGCAAATGTAGCCAGTCGTTCTTCATTCCGACCAAGTACCCTTACGGATTGCCCTTTCTCCAGCAAGTAATTTGCCACTACACTTCCTGTTCTACTAGTTGCACCTGTTATTACATACATTGTGTTTTCCTCCTGATTTTTTTCTTCTTTCCATTCATTCATATCTTTAATTGAATATATAGCGTTATAGTAATTCTACTTGATATCTTAGTAACTCTGTCTCGAATCAAATACGATTTGTCTTTCTCCTCCCATTATCATTACGAAGCATTGCACAATAAAATCAAATATTGTATTATGGTTTTTGCTTACCCTTATCATATGCCATATGAGGCAAAGCACGGTAGAATATTCGGCTCAAAACATTGCCTATTTCTATCACACATGTTAAGATTCATTTAACGATCTCAAATATATCGTTGTTTATGTTTATCATAAATGGAGGTGAATTCTAATATGAAAACAGGCATGGAAGTTGAAGAAATAAAAGAAAAGCAAACAGAATTGGTTCAACTAATTAATCGATATGCTCCAACGGATGGAAGTCATTCGTCGCCCATCACCTCCTTGCATTTTACTCGCATCTCAGAAATGGAAGGTCCTGTCTATGCGGTTCAGGGGCCTGCCTTGTGTATCATCGTTCAAGGAGCAAAAGAGTTTACAGTGGCTGAGAGCCGCTATTATTACGATCCCTTCCACTACCTGGTGGTTTCGTTGGATTTGCCGTATATTGGACAGATTATACAGGCTGATCCTCAGTCTCCGCTATTATGTATGAGCTTACAAATTGAACCAGAGTTAATTTTTGATATTTTGCAAGATATTAGTCCCTCTATAAGTGAAGTTGACTCCCATCGAGGCATGTTTATAGGCGAAATTACTTCGCTTTTATTAGATTCATGCTGCAGGTTGGTAAGACTCCTAGAGACACCAAAGGATATTCCTGTACTTTCTACTCTTATTATAAAGGAAATATTTTATCGCATTCTTCAGGCGGAACAAGGGGAATTCTTGAAACAAATCGGAATTAGAGATAGTTACACTCACAAAATTGCTGAAATCACTGTCATGATAAGAGAAGAGCTTGATAAACCGCTAGATATAGCATGTTTGGCTCGCACTGCCAATATGAGCGTTGCCTCGTTGTATCGCCATTTCAAGCAAGTTACTGCCATGAGTCCTTTGCAATATCAGAAGCAATTACGTTTGCAAAAAGCACGGCATCTTTTGATATCGACGCGGATTAATGCTGCTGATGCAGGCTTTCAAGTTGGGTATGAAAGCCCTTCTCAGTTTAGCCGTGAATATGCACGGATGTTTGGATTACCACCGAAGAGTGACGTAAAGCATCTGCGTGATTGACGCAGAACAATATAATTCTGAATATCATATCAATTTATGAGAAATCATAGAAGTAGTACTGGATTGTCTCGTTTGGGATTAAGAATAAGGAAGGACAATACGATGAAGCGAAGAAACATCTTAATGACTATTGGTTTTACACTACTATTAGTGCTTTTGTTTGGCGTTGTTCTAGTGCTGATGATCAGCAGTGGAGAGCGATGGTTTGCTTATCTAATTCTGGCGGCCTGTGTTGGTTTGCTGGTTTTCTTAAGAAGTACGAAACTCTGGCATGGCTGGAGGGTCCCGCCTTGCTTCGTATTAGCGCTTGTTGTTGCATGGATTGGTCTCTTTGTCGGCCAGCCTTCAACGAACATTCAACCTTACATCCCGCAGAAATTGGAGCAGCCCAGCGCTTCCTATAAACTTTTGTTGAACAACTTAACAATTGTGGATACACAAACTGGTAGCTTGACTTCCAACATGAGCATTCTGTGCTCCCAAGGTAAAATTAAAGATATTGCACCCGCTGGCACGATCATAGTGGATAATGATACAAAGGTTATTGATGCCACCGGTAAGTATGCGGTTCCCGGATATCTGAACATGCATATGCATGTAATAGGGGAGGAGTACACTTCCCAATCAATGGAGCAGCTGCTTGCCAATGGAGTAACTGGATTCAGACAAATGAGTGGTTCATTTGAACTTCTAAAGCAATGGAGATCCGGTGCCTTTACCAGTTCGACAGATGAACCGGCAATGCTTACGATGCCCGGCGATATCATGACTCCTATGAATGCAACAACGCCAGAGATCGCTGTAGAATTTGTCCGACAGCAGCAAAAAGCAGGAGCCGGCTTTATAAAAATCGGCGGTGTTTCTTCGGATGTCTTTCACGCTATTCAAGAGGAGGCGAACAAACTGGGGATTCCAGTCGCGGGACATGTGCTTCCAGATATGGACTTGAAAGAGGTCTCTAAAAATGGTTTCAAAAGTGTTGAACACTTTGGCATCAACTTCGGAGCTCTGATTTCTTGCTCAACAGACGAGAAAGCCGTGAGAACACAAGCAACAGGGATTCCTACTAAACTTACTGAAAATCCAATCTTCGTACAGTCCATGAAGATCAGAGGCATTCAGCGTTTTGCGAACGAGCAATTTATAAAGTGGGGTACTAAGACCTCTGGAGGAGCAAACAATGAAACCCAGCTGGCGCATATCATTGACACATATAGTGAAGAAAAGGCAAAGGAGCTTGGTGAGGTTTATGTCCAAAATAATACGTGGCAATGTCCTACTATGGTGCGCATGCATGAAGGAGTGTTCAGTGGGAATGATGAAGCCACTTCACAGAGTCTCTATGATCTATATTTAAGTCTTGTTAAAACCTACGATCTGAAAGGCGTTAAAATGATGGTTGGGACCGATGGGAGTCAAGGTGATGCTATTCACAAGGAATTTGATGAGCTAGAGAAAGCCGGTATCTCCCCACTTCATGTACTTCAGATGACGACTCTCAACGGAGCTGAGTTTCTAGGGAGCCTGGATGATATGGGTACCGTAGAAGCTGGCAAAAATGCTGATTTGGTACTTTTGGATGAAAATCCTATTGAGAGTGTTCAAAATCTTCATAAGATAAACGCCGTGATACGTGCAGGTTCCTATCACAGTAAGGATGAACTAGACTCTATAAAGAAGAAATATACAAACGGAACGTAGAGAAACACTTTTGTGACCTGTTGTTTTCAAGCTGATTGAAAATGAAGGGTCTTTTTGTGGTTCTAGATAGGGGGGTAAAATGATGGGATACTTCTTCCCTGAAAGAGGTTTAGACAGAATAAAAATCGGATACGCTGGTGCTCTAATTTAAGAACATAAGTCTTAATCAAAAACACTTGACTAGGTGAAAAGGAATAATTATACTCATTTTAAAGAGTAGAGTACTAAAGTATTAAATTTTTCTCATAGCATATGGCCATGATGCTTCTTTATTTGCAAGTACAAAAAAGAAATAGCTTTCATTTAAATATAAAAGTATGAAGGGTGGTTTGGTAATGAAAATTCTCATTGTTGGCTATTTTACGGAGTCTTCAAAATTGAATATTATAAGGCATTTTCCAAAAGAATGGAACATCGTAATAGTTCCACCTGGGGAAGAAATGATACATCATATAAAAGATTGCCAAGTAATCATACCAGAACATGTTAAAATTGACTTCAATCTACTTTCTACAGCAAAAAATTTAAAATTGGTCCAGACTGGTGCAGGATATGATAATGTAGATATCGATGCATGTACGCAACTGGGTATTTGGGCAGCCAATGCAGCAGGAGTGAATGCTCAGGCAGTGGCAGAGCACGTAATGGCATTCATATTATCTTATTATAAAAACATACCGTATCTTGATTCCTTTATGAAAAGCAAGGTAGATCAAAATCAATTGGATTATACGGGAAGTGAGTTAAACGGCAAAACAATTGGAATTATTGGGTATGGCGCTATTGGTAAAAAAGTAGCCGAGTTTTGCAAAGTTTTTGATATGAATGTGCTCGTTTATGCAAGAAATGCTATTGCACAGTCTAAGGGAATTACACAAGTATTAAATTTTGATGACCTTGTTAGTAAATCAGATATTGTAACGGTACATGCCTCCTTGAATCCGCAAAGCCAAAAGCTTATGGACAAAGAAGTATTCAAGAAAATGAAGAATACGGCTTTGTTTATCAATACAGCTCGTGGCGGGATTGTAAATGAAAAGGACTTAATAGAGGCGTTAAAAAACAAAGATATTTCGGGTGCATGCCTTGATGTGTTTGAAAAAGAACCTCTTCCAATTGACAGTGAACTCCGGAATCTGAGTAATGTAATACTCACGCCTCATACTGCTGGGCTGCCTGACGGTCTTAAATTTCATAAAAAGAGATATGACTTCTTTGTGAATAATATAAAACGTGTAGAAAATGGTGAAGAGCCTGAAAGTAAGCTTAACCAGTTGCTCTAGTTTTTATCACGATAAATATAAGTTACCGCATACAGATTTGCATAGAGAAGGATATGTCATTTTAACTGAGTCAGTAGTGTATTTAAGTGAGATCTTTCGTTTTAAGCTAATTGAGAATGGACGGTCTCACTTTTTCCAAATATCCTTAGTGCACTTTTAAAATGGACAAGATGTAATATCTTTTTAAAGAATTGGAAAAAGCCATAAAAGAAAGACTAACCCAATTTGGATTAGTCTCAATGTTAAATTATTGCCCCATATTTTTAGAATTCATGGTTGTAATTTCGGCTCCTGTATCTGTATTTATAAATTTAACTGATACATTATCAACTGGTGTTCCATTAAAAATGTTATACATACCACCGTACATATACAAACCCAGTGCAGAGAAGTTTTCAGTCATGGATAATTCAGTGGACTTAGTAGTGATTACAAACTCAGTAAAATTTTCATTGGCGGTGATATCTGTATAATTAGGATAATCTTCTGATCCGATCATCTCCGATAAAGACGTATTAATATTGGTATTTAATTCGGCCATCATATCTTTATGCTGCTGTTTTGTTAAGATGTATTTTGCGCTTCCATCATCATTCAAGGTAATTGACTTATAACCCATTTCTTTACTTAATTCGTTTAATTCTTCTTGCGTTTGTTCACCTACAAATTGAGCAGGAATCGTTAGTTCGACATTGAAAAGTCCCTTTTCTACTCCGACATCCCCCATGGCTTCCAAGTTGTCTTTGGTCTCAACTTCAGATTCCTGGATAGAACTTTCAGAAATGGACGTTTCAGATGTCGTAGAAACAGCACCTGTTTTTTTGCTGCATCCAGCTACTAAAATCGTTGTCAGGATAAGAATAGCAGTTGTGAATAAATTTAATTTTTTCATACTCAATAATTCCCCTTTGTTTTATTTATCAAAAAGCCTTAAGCTAATTAATCTATTTTTTCTGCGTTTTCGCCGCATGTCATAAGGTTTTTATTAAAAAATGACGCAGAAAGTAGCACAAAAAAGTATCGAAAAGTGCAAAAAATTATTGTATCATACCATAAAACTTAATTAATGGTATACTGTAATTTCACACGTTCTCGACAAAATAAATTGTAACTGAAATCTGAACTTTAAGCAATGAGAAAATTCTAAAATGGGGTAAAAATTTTGTTTTCAAATAAGCTTTATTAAAAAAATTGTTTCACGATCTCTGAAACACCATCTTCAATATATTCCTTTTCCACATTTGAGATGTTAAGCTTTAAAATAGAGTCTCTTGCATGGAAGGAGCGTAAATAATTATTATTCACTCCATCTACTAAAACTGATTTATTTTTTAGTCGATGAATCACCTTCTCACATGATATCTGCTCATTCAATTCAATATAAGTATGAAAGGCAATGTTTTTTACAGGAGCATACGAAAACCTAGCCGGATTCTGCTCTTTTTGTTTGTTTTCCAATGCTGATATTAAACAGTTCGCTCTTGCATAATAAGTTGCTTTCATTTTCTCTTTATGTCTTTCAAACATACCGTTTTTAATATAGATTTCTAATGCTGCCTGTGAAAGCATAGAACTGTCTATATCAAGAATTCGTTTGTACTGACTAAATAGTTCAATCAATGTATCAGGAATAACGGCAATGCCAATTCTTAATCCAGGAAAGATGATTTTTGAATAACTCTTTAAATAGATGACATGTGTGAAATCATCGTAGGAATAGATTGGGTCAGCTTTTGAATTTTGTTCAAAATCAGCCAAGTAATCGTCTTCAACAATAAATATATGATATTTTCGCGCCAGTTCTAAAATTTTCTTTTTCTCTTCTTGAGAGTAGGATGTCCCCAAAGGATTATGATATCTTGGCATGGTATAAAAGAATTTAATGTTTTCTTCTCTAAACATCCTTTCTAATTCCACTAAATCAATTCCTTTACTGGTTCTTTTGATTCCCAGTACTGGTAATTTCAGTGCTTGTAGGCATTCGATAAATAAATGATATCCTGGTTGTTCTATTAATATGGTTTCTCTGTTATTAGGGAATGGAATTACAGCCAAGATGGATAATGCCTGCTGAATTCCAGAAGTTATAAAAATACTTTCCTTTTTGGCAAAGACCTGATAATTGGTTAATTGTTTTTGGATTACATCAATTAAAGAGGGGAGTCCCCTGGGAGTACCATAGATAAACAAATCATTCTTATAGATGTCAATGGCTTGATTAATACAGTGCTGAAAATCTAAATAGGGAAACACCGCAGGATCAGGAGAAGAAGAGGAAAAGTCCAATACAAGTTTGTCCCCTTGAATTATTTCGGTTTTTGATGTTACTACATAGTATCCGCTTTTGGGAAGGGAATAAATGACATGTTTTCGTTCCAGTTCAGCCAATGCACGAATAACAGTACTTTTGTTACAGTGATAGGACTCCGATAAATTACGAATGGAAGGAAGTTTCTGACCTTGTCGATAGTCACCACTTTTTATCATGTTTTCAAGTTCATTTAATAATGATAGATATTTATACATCGTACACACCTTCATTTCTGTACCGGTACACATTGAGTTTGTTTCCATTGTAACATGGCGCTGTATAAATTAAAATAGGAATATGAAAACTACAACCATAAAGGCATTTGGAGAATAGATGGAGGAAAATAGATATGAAGATGGTCTATGAAAAACCGAAAGCAGAAGATTATGTTAGCTTAAGACTTCGTTCAGGAATGGGTAATAAAGATTTGGATCGAAGCAAAAAGGCATTAGCAAATTCATTATTTACAGTATCTCTTTACGAAAAAGAAGAGCTGATTGGATTTGGAAGAATTGTAGGTGATGGAGGAATCACTTATGTGGTAAGTGATATTATGGTTGATGAGAATTATCAAAGAAGAGGTTTTGGAGATCAAATTATGAAAGAAATCAATCACTACTTTGAAGAGAACACGTTTGAAGATAGTTATATCTGCTTGATAGCAAACAGTCCCGCAGATTTACTATATCATAAGTATCAATTTGAGTATTTGCCACATAATAAATACGGCATGTTACGTAAACAAAACAAAATGAAATAAGTACTAGTTGTTTACATTCAAATACACTTGTAACTCTACTTGCATATAAAAACCGTGGAGGAAAAATACATGAAAAAGGCACTTAAAATAACCAGCAAGATAATCCTGTGGTTTTTTTGTATTATTATCGGATTGATAATCATTTCAGCAGCAACCCATAACATTCAAAATTCAATTGAAAAAAACAAATACAAAATTGGTCAGTCCGTAAAAGTAGATGGTAAAAATATGAATGCTTATGTGACCGGCTCAGGAGAAAAAACAATTGTGTTACTTAGCGGCTTAGGGACCTCGTCACCAATAGCTGATTTTATGCCTTTGGCAGAAAGATTAAGTAAGGATTATAAAGTTGTAATCCTTGAAACATTTGGGTACGGATTTAGCAGTACCACAAAGAAAGAGCGATCCAGTGAAAATATAGTAAATGAAATAAGAACAGCACTGAAAGAATTAGATATTAGCGGACCATATATTTTGATGCCTCACTCCATATCGGGCATATATTCAATGTACTATGCAAAGAATTATCCAAATGAAGTAGAAGCAATTATTGGTATTGACGTGTCTGTACCCAATCAAACCAAAACCAATAAAGATGAAAATATGTCCCCAAGTTTAACGTTACTTAATACCTTAGGGATTTTGAGGGATCTTTCATACCTC
This sequence comes from uncultured Eubacteriales bacterium, assembly GCA_963528005.1. Classification (GTDB taxonomy): domain Bacteria; phylum Bacillota; class Clostridia; order Lachnospirales; family Lachnospiraceae; genus Lacrimispora. The sequence continues at coordinate 52,233 of CAURSM010000021.1, read as the reverse complement.
TCACCAAGTGCTGATGATGGTATGAACCAAAACAATTATTATTCTGAGGAACTAGTTAAATTAAAAAACAAGGCAACCCTTTGGAATAATGTAAATGTCTCTATCATAAATGAAATGAATACAGTAAATTCAAATACAAAAGAACTATATGATGTGAAATATCCAAATGAGTTACCTGTTCTAGTGTTTTTATCAAAAGATACAGTGGATGTAGAACCTGATTGGTTACCACTTCATGAAGAAATCATTTCTAATGCGGAGATACAAAAGATAGAAACTCTTAGCGGAGGGCATTATTTACATTGGACAAATGCCGATAAAATTGCCGAAATGACAAAAGAGTTTATCTCCTCACAATTAAAATAAAAAAATCATCCATAATCTTTAAAAGGATATAGTGGCAATAGGAGGTTGTCGCTATGTCCTTTTTGCTTTCTGCTGATTTCTTTGCTTGTTTGATTCTATCAATACTAATATCCTTATTGCAGATATAGTCTAATTGTGATAGACTGAAACTAGTTTAATAAGCATAGACTGAAGGGGATACGATGATGAAAGATATAACGCTAACGATTGCAGAAGAAAAACTTGCTACTTTGATTTGGAGAGATGCTCCGCTGACCTCGCCGGATTTGGTTGCACTAGCGGAACGAGAGATGGCTTGGAAAAAATCTACAACTTATACGGTGTTGAAGAAGCTTTGCGATAAGGGGGTATTTAAAAACCAGAATGCAAAGGTGTCTGTTATCCTTACCCATGATGAGCAAATCGCCCGTCAAAGCCGTCAGTATGTCGAAGATACTTTTGGTGGGTCACTGCCTAAGTTCATCGCTTCTTTTTTCAGCGGTAAGAAGCTATCGTTGAAACAAGCGGAAGAATTAAAGCATTTAATTGAAGAATACGAGGAGGAGGGTAATGGATAAACTGTTTCTTACAATTTTAAACATGAGCTTGACTGGGACATACGTTATCGTGGCCATATGCCTTGCACGATTACCACTAAAAAAGGCACCGAAAATAATCTCCTATTGGATGTGGGCAGTAGCAGGATTTAGACTTGTATTCCCAATTTCAATTAAGAGCGTTTTTAGTTTGATCCCGTTTAAGCCTCAGACGATTCCGTTAGATATAGGGATGCAACAAGTACCAAGCATTGATAGCGGTATTCTTTTTGTAAATAAAGCAGTCGGTAGTATTCTTCCCTCTGCAATGACCACTGCAAGTATTAATCCGTTACAGATGTGGACTGCAATCGGAGCAGGTATTTGGTTTATGGGTCTTTCCGTAATGATAATTTACGGTATGGTGTCTTTTGTTGTCCTCAAATTAAAGATGAGGGAAGCGACTCTTATAAAAGCAAACATCTACGAAGCGAAAGTTATTAGATCCCCTTTTGTACTAGGCGTTTTCATACCAAAGATCTACCTGCCCATTGGATTATCCGAGCAGGAACAAAGCTATATTATTCTGCACGAAAAAACACATATTCGCCGTTTTGATCACATCGTAAAAATGATAGCGTATTTAATTTTATGCCTGCATTGGTTTAATCCGCTGGTTTGGGTGGCATTCTTTCTTATGGGGAAAGATATGGAACTATCCTGTGATGAATCTGTGTTGAAAGAGCTGGGAGAAGAAATAAAAAAGGATTATTCGCTGTTACTTTTATCTCTGGCCATGGAACGGCGTATCATCGGTGGTTCTCCCCTTGCATTTGGTGAAAGTAGCGTGAAAGAGAGAATAAAAAACATACTGAAATTTAAGAAGTCGTCAAGGAAGATTGTCACCATCTCCGTTGTATTAGTTGCGGTATTGAGTCTGGGATTTGCAGTTAATCGTACCACAGATGGAAATATTTTAGATTTAATCATACCAATGTCTATGCACACTGTTGTAAAAGAGCCACATTTTGCCGGGACTGTGACAGAAGTGAATGAAAATACTATCCTTGTAAGTGTAGATGAGGGCGAGAGCGTGCGCAAAAGCAGTGACTTGATCCTTGTTTCTCTCAATGTAAAATTGAAAGACAGCATGACCCATTTTACCATAGGAGACAGAGTTATTGTGTATTATAATGGGGTAATTTTAGAGTCTTATCCGGCACAGGTAAATACCGTTTATGCCATTGTACTTACAAGCCCTGATCAGCAGATAACGTTACCGGAAGAGAATAACTCTGACATTGCTAAAAGAGTGGAAAGTGGTCTGTTTATTATAATGTCATCTCCACTTACTTCTTCTAATATTCAAGACTATATCAATGAGCACTGGGAAGTGTACGAAGACCTTACGGAGAAATATTCAGACGGTGTTTTGGAATACCTGCTTTCTCAATTTGAATCAGGTGATACCAGCGGTATGCGTGGCAATATTATGATGCGTATGTGCAAAGATATACTTGGTGTTCAAAATAATGTTACTGACGAGTCTCTCTCACCCCAGGAGTGGTATAAACAGTTATCTATTATTAAGGAAATAAAGCTCCCTGATTTCAAACCAGGAAATTCATCAGGTGTATATGATGATCTTATTCATTCCGCTATCCTACAGAAATATGGTGGCTCTGAGAGCGGGTTTCTTGTGTATGCACCTACTTTTTATGGTGCTTTTGAGGAATCCCCCAAGCTGAAACTATTTGTCACGGTGAATTATGAGTATTACCGCTTATATGGTAATACTTTGGAAAGCGCAGGAGGGGCTGTGATTCCGGGGGGAATCATTTTTGAAAATAACAATTCCAACGACAAATGGGAAATGGTTGATTTTCTCCAAGTTGCATCTGCAAATCTTCCGGATGGTGCATATTTTGGTGACTCCATCCAAAAACTTTGTACGATGCCGGTTTCAGGAAATGAAATAAAAGGGCTTGCAGAAAAAATGAACTCTGATTATATCAATGAGGCTCGGGCAGAATTACTCATGAAAAGTTTGATAGAACATCTAACTGCAAATGGGAAGACGGGCTTATCTCTGAAAATGTCAGATGGCAGTATTATTAAATTAAACTAGCGATTAGTCAGATAAAGCGTGGGAGACCGATATAGAGATGATGTAAATAAATGAATCAGTTTAAAGGTATGGGCAAGAACCAGTGAAAATGGTCTTGCCCAAAAAAGTTTACACGGGTGTTGAAATAGTCTCCTTTATTCCAGTTCAAACGCTCCCGTATAAAGCTGATAATACGTTCCTTTTTGTTCAATTAAGCTTTCATGGGAACCTCGTTCAATAATGTTTCCGTGATCTAGAACCATAATCGCATCACTGTTTTTCACTGTGGAAAGCCGATGTGCAATAACAAAAACAGTTCTACCTTTCATTAGGTTATCCATACCTGCCTGAACCAGTGCTTCTGTTCTTGTGTCAATGGACGAAGTTGCTTCATCTAAGATCATAGCAGGTGGATCAGCGACGGCTGCACGGGCAATGGAAATAAGCTGTCTCTGCCCCTGGGAGAGACTGGAACCATTGCCGGTCAATAATGTTTCGTAGCCATCTGGAAGTCTTGTTATGAAATCATCCGCATTTGCTAATTTTGCAGCTGCGATACATTCCTCATCAGTCGCATCCAGGCGTCCATAGCGGATATTATCCATGACAGAACCTGTGAATAAATTAACATCCTGTAATACAACACCTAATGAGCTTCTAAGAGCTGATTTTTTTATCTTAGAAATGTTTATTCCATCATATCGTATCTTACCTTCCGAAATATCGTAAAAACGATTGATCAGATTTGTAATGGTAGTTTTTCCAGCACCAGTTGCGCCAACAAATGCTATTTTTTGTCCCGGCTTTGCAAAAAGGGTTACATCATTTAGCACAAGTTTTTTAGGAACATAGCCAAAGTCCACATCTTCCAGTCTGATGTCTCCCGTTAACTCAGTGAGGGTGACTGTTCCATCCTGGTGAGGGTGTTTCCATGCCCACATTTCTGTGTTTTCTTTCGTTTCCATCATGTTTCCATTGACATCCTTTTTCGCATTCACCAGAGTCACATAGCCCTGGTCTTCCTCAGGCTGTTCGTCCATTAACTCAAATACGCGCGTTGCACCGGCAAGTCCCATTGCAATCATAGATACCTGCATAGCAGTCTGTCCAATGGTCTGTGAAAGCTGTCTTGACATTCCTAAAAATGAAACAATAATACCAATGGATATGGTGCTGACACCGGTCAGACTTAGGTTTGGTGTTTTTAAATAGACCATGATACCACCAACTACTGCGAGAAGAACGTACATGAGATTTCCCACATTACTTAGAATTGGCATTAGGACATTCCCGTTCTGGTTTGCCTTTTCTCCATCTTTAAAAAGCTGTTCATTTAATTTTTTAAACGCTTCTTTGTTCTCTTCTTCATGACAAAATACTTTAACGACCTTCATTCCCTGCATGATTTCTTCAATGAATCCTTCTTCTTTTCCTAAGGATTTTTGTTGCTGTATCATAAAGTTTGCAGTGATACCGCCTAGCTTCTTTGTAATATTTAACATAAAGAAAATTACAATCATTACTACGATGGTAAGCCAGATGCTATAGTAAAGCATGGTAAGGAACATGACGGTAACAGTCAAAGTAGACTGAAATAGTGTCGGAAGACTTTGTCCAATGAGCTGCCTTATGGCATCGGTATCATTGGTATAAGTACTCATGATATCGCCATGTGCATTGGTATCAAAATACTTAACAGGAAGTGTTTGCATCTTATTAAACATATCATTTCTAAAGTTTCTCAATGTTCCCTGTGTGACGATTGCCATAATTCGATTATAAATAAAGGACGCGATGGCACCAAAGATATAGATTAAGCCCATGGCCGTCAGTATTGACGTAAATATACCTGCTACAGGTTCAAATCCCTGGTTTACACCAGGAATAATACATTCATCAATTAATCTCTGAATAAAAATCGTTGCGATTGTGGAGGCAAATGAGCTGATTACAATGCAGATTAAAGTTACAATTAAGTGAATTCGGTAATGTGAAAATAAATAGTGGACCAGGCGCCCAAAAGTGTGTTGTTTTTTCTTATTCATGGGTTAGTCCTCCTTCTTTCCATTGGTCTGAGACTGATAAACTTCGTGATAGATTCCATTGAAAGCGAGCAATTCCTCATGAGTTCCCTGTTCAATGATTCTGCCGCCATCTAATACAATAATTTGATCTGCATCTTCCAAAGATGAGGTTCTCTGTGCAATAATGATCTTGGTTGTTTCCGGTATTTCCTCCCTAAGAGCCTTTCGAATCATGGCATCCGTCTTTGTATCCACTGCAGAGGTGGAATCGTCTAAAATAAGAATCTTAGGTTTTTTCAGTAAGGCTCTTGCAATACAGAGTCTCTGCTTTTGCCCCCCTGAAACATTGGTTCCGCCTTGTTCTATATAAGTATCATATTTATCAGGGAACTGTTGAATGAATTCATCTGCCTGAGCTAGCTTGCATACTCTCATAAGCTCTTCATCACTGGCATCTTTTTTCCCCCAGCGCAGATTTTCCTTGATTGTTCCGGAGAATAAGACATTTTTCTGTAATACGACTGCAACCTCATCACGGAGAGATTCCAGATCATAATCTTTCACATCAATACCGCTGACGGAGACCTTGCCCTCTGTGACATCGTAAAGTCTGGAGATCAACTGGATCAACGATGTTTTTGAGGAACCTGTACCACCCAAAATTCCAATGGTTTGTCCTGATTTAAGGTCCAAATTGATATTCACCAATGCGGGTTTCTTGCTTTTCTTTGAGTATCTAAATGAAACGTTTTCAAACTGAATGCTTCCATTTTTAACTTCAGTCACACCATTTTCAGGAGAGTTTAATGTGCTTTCATGATTTAACACCTCACAGATACGATTGGCAGATTCTGTAGCCATGGAACAAATAACAAAAACCATGGACAACATCATGAGAGAGGAGAGAATCTGCACCCCATAGTTGATTAGAGAAGATAACTGTCCAGTTGTTAATTCGGTTGCACCGCTGTTAATGATAGTTTTTGCACCTATAAGACTTACAAGAAAGATAGCAAGAGAAATACAAAACATCAGGATTGGATTGTTCAAAGCAATAATTTTTTCTGCTTTTGTAAATTCCTTACAAACTTCAGTGGCTGCTTTGTGAAACTTTTCTTGTTCATAGTCCTCTCTTACGAAGGATTTTACAACACGGATTCCTTGTATATTTTCCTGCACAGAATTGTTCATGGCATCATATTTTTCAAAAATGCGTTTGAAAATCGGAAATACTATGAATACAATTGAGAATAATGCAGCGGCTACAAATGGGATCATGATTAAAAAGATGAGGGACATTTTCACACTGATTGTCAGACTGATAATAACTGAAAAAATAAGCATAAGTGGTGTTCTTACAGCAATTCTGATAATCATTTGATATGCATTTTGTACGTTGGTCACATCCGTTGTCATTCTTGTGACCAAGGATGATGTTGAGAACTTGTCAATATCAGCAAAAGAAAAGCCTTGTATCTTATTAAATACATCTTGTCTCAAGTTTTTGGCAAACCCACAGGATGCGGTAGCACCAATCCTTCCTGACTTGTATCCAAAAAATAGGGATAACATTGCCATAATAATTAATAAAACTCCATAACGTATGATTGGTGTCAATGATGAACCGGTCATTTTGTCAATTAAATTAGCCATAACCAGTGGTAACAAGCATTCTAATAATATTTCCAAGGTTATATATATTGGTGTTAAAATAGAGGCTTTTTTATATTCTCTAATACTCTTCATCAGCGTTTTTATCATGTTACTTTCTCCTTTACTTTTGTTTTGCGAGCGAGTATTATTTTATTGAACTATAGTTGATTAGTCAATCATCAATGATTATATTTCGTTCAATAATAAACGATTTTAATAATTCGTTGATTATCCTATGGGAAAGAAGTCGATTTGAATAGAAGATGAGGTTTTTATGAAAGAAGATTTGAGAGTAATTAAGACAAAAAGAAATATAAAAAATGTAATGATGGATTTGTTGCAGAAGAAGCCCATAGAAAAAATTACGGTTACGGAACTTGCTTCCCATGCTTTAATAAACAAGGGGACATTTTATCACCATTACTCTGATATTTATGATTTATATCAGGAACTTGTGTCTGATTTTATTGAGAACACCATTGGTTCCCTGAATTATTATGATGAGTTTTTCACGGAACCAGAACATTTTATCCAGAAGTTTCTTTATGATTTTAGGGAAAATAACATCAAGAGAACATTTCCCTTTTTTAATGAGGGAACTCATAGTCTATTTTTACCATATTATGTAACTGAAATACTACTTAATAGACTTATGTCTGTAAACTGTGTCGAAAATACCATTGAAAATCGTGTAAGAGTACAATGCTGTATTACTGCAATTACAGCCGCAACTTCCCATTTTGATGAGACACATAATAATATCATTGTTCAAGTTGTAAGTAAGATGATTCATTCAACGTTCCAATCAAATACATGATATAAAGCATAAATTAAATGAATCTACACAAAAGCAGCCATAGGGTCAAAATCCTGTGGCTGTTTTTTCTATATTAACCGGATAAAGGAGTGTGCAAAAGCTTAATTTCTAAAGGAAGGATCAACGAATACAGCTTTTAGAATATTCGTCCGCCACCTCCAGTAACTTCTCAATACAATCATTGGATTCTCTATTATAAAGGCATGTCACTTTAAAATAATTCTCAAATCCCGTTAGCGGAACAAATCGAACGGTATCATTTGCAAACTGCTTCATATGACTGGCAAGAAGGGTGATGCCAATTTGGCAATCAACCATAAGCATCATATTAAGCAGAGAGTTGGCCTCGTAAACCGTGTTTGGTGTAAAACCTTCTTTCAAATAAATGTTGTCGATTAAATTGTGGTCAGTTCTGGAAAACTTAGGATCCATATGAATAAATGGCTCATCCTTAATCATGGTAAGTGAAACCGATTTAAGCTCTGAAAATTTGTGGCTTTCAGAAAATACGACGCACATGTGATCCGTGAAAACAGTCTTTTTTAAAATGTGTGGTGGACAGTCGATTTCGATATCCGGCAAGATGGCAACATCAATCTGGCCGCTTGTTAAAGTTTCCATAATGTGTTTATAGGTGTAATCCATAGGGTTAACCTTGATGGTTGGGTAAAGCTCATGGAACCGCTTGATAAGCTTAGGAAAATGATGGACAAGGGCAGTTCCTAAAAGCCCGATGCTTATGACTCCAGTTGTCCCGTTTTCCATGTCTTTTACTTTTTTTACAGCAGAATCATAAGAGTGGAGCGTCTTTTTGATTTCATTATAAAAAACCTTTCCGGTGGGAGTCAGCTTTACCTCCCTCTTGCTTCGTGTGAAAAGCTGGGAACCAATGGCGTGCTCTAAATTGAGGATCAGCTTGCTAAGAGTTGGTTGGGTGATATGAAGCTGCTGGGAAGCCTTTGTGTAACTGAGGGTTTCAGCCAGGATAATAAAGTATTCTAATTGAAAAAGATTCATTTACACTCTCCATTTTACTAAAAAGGTCTCATCTGTACTCACCTATTATATCATAAATTTTATAAAAAATCTCTACATCCCTCAATAACATAGTCATAATATATGAAAAAATGTTATTACAGTGATGAAAATTATCAATTTATTATAAAAAGAAAAGAATGATACACTTGAATTACAAAAGGACGATGTGGCAAATGTCACTCAACGTCACAATGGATAAAGAGAAAGAAGGTGTTACATATGATTGAAAATATTTCTGTCATAGGAGCCGGTACCATGGGCCATGCCATTGCGGGATGCTTTGCATTATATGGATATCATGTTTCCGTATATGAAAGTTTTGAAGAGGTACGCAATACCTGCAAGGAGAAAATTAGAAAACAATATGAATTTCTCCTGGAAGAGGGGCTTATGGATCCAGCCGGAGTGGATAAGTCTTTGGCTAAGATTGAGACTTTTCATGATCTGGAGTCCGCTGTAAAGGAGGCAGATTATATCATTGAAGCCATTCCAGAAAGTCTGGATTTAAAGCAGCAGCTCTTTGAGAACCTTATTAAGTACGCTCCTGCAGATGCTATCATCGCAAGTAACACATCCAGCATCAGTTTTTCTGATTTAACTGCCAATATGAACGAGAAGGATAAGGCCAGAACTATGGTATGTCACTGGTACAACCCCGCTCATCTAATCCCATTGGTGGAGCTGTCATTTTTTGGAAATATGTTGGAAAGCCGCTATCAGGAAGTGAAAGATCTTTACCGCTCCATTGAAAAACGGCCTGCAAAGGTAAAAAAGGACATTCCGGGACTTTTAGCCAACCGAATTCAGCAGGGAATCGCTAGAGAAGTATTTTCCCTCATGGACATGGGAGCGGCTGATCCAAAGGACATTGATACTGCTTTGAAATACGGCCCGGCATTTCGGTATGCCACCACAGGTCAGCTTGAGGTGACTGACTTCGGAGGACTGGATATCTGGTGCACGGTTGGGGATAACCTTTTAGCTGTTATGGATCGGTCAGCGGAGGCAAGCCCCTTACTTCGACAAAAGGTCATGGAAGGAAAGCTGGGCTTTAAGACAGGAGAAGGATTCTTCACTTATCCGGAGAAGGAAAAACAGGAGGTTCAGAACCAGTTTCATAAGCGTCTGATCAGGCAGCTTCAGGCCAGTAAGAATTATGATTAAAAGTAGAAAAAGTATATAAAACGGAGGGAAAATAATGGTAAAGAGAACGCTGGAAGAATTAAAAAGCTACGATGCCCCAGGCCACTTCGGCATGACAGCTATGAGAATTCATGGAAAAGAGGAGACAGGAGCAAAGAAGTTCTGGATGGGGCTGTCCACCTTTCTACCGGGAGGCGGGGCGGAATATGCCTATGAAGACAATCCCTTAGAGAAGGTCTATTACGTTCTGGAAGGGGAGATGACAGTGACGGACAAAGCAGGAACAAAATATGTGGTTCATCAAAACGAAAGCATTTCCTTCCTACCAAACGAAGGACGCTATTTAGTCAATGAATCCAATCGTCCAGCAAGTATGCTGGTCATTATCAATTATCCGGAGTAGGAGGAAGTAATTCATATGGTAAGCAAGGCATTTATGGGGAATTTATTTGACGTATCAGGCAAGGTTGCTCTTATTACGGGTGCGACAGGAGCTTTAGGAAAAGCGGTTTCCATTGGCTATGGTCTGGCTGGGATGAAGGTCATGGTCACAGGCCGCAAGGAAGAAACCTGCAAGGCGCTTTGTGAGGAATTAAAGGCACAGGGAATCCAATGCGGATATTCCACAGGGGACCCGGCAGTGGAAGCAGATGTTATTAAGGTGGTCAACGATACCATCACGGCATTTGGAGAAATTAATGTGCTGGTGACGGCAGCAGGATATAACAAGCCTCAGCCCATTATAGAACAGGATTTATCCACATGGAAGCAGATTATGGATTCCGACGTTCAGGGAACCTGGCTTTTCTGCAAATATGCAGGCGAACAGATGATTAAGCAGGGCAAGGGCGGAAAGGTTATTATGGTTTCTTCTGCACGCTCTAAGATGGGCATGGCAAATTATACAGGCTACTGTACCGCTAAGGGCGGCATAGACTTAATGGCTCAGTCTCTGGCGTGTGAGTGGACTGCTAAGTACAACATCAATGTAAATACGATTAACCCTACGGTGTTCCGATCTGATCTGACAGAATGGATGTTTGATCCAGAAAGCGCCGTTTATCAGAATTTCTTAAAGCGGCTTCCCATCGGACGCTTGGGCGAGCCGGAAGATTTTGTGGGACCGTGCATCTTTCTGGCATCAAAGGCCAGCGATTTTATGACAGGAGCCAATGTGGCAACAGACGGCGGTTATTGGGCCAATTAATTAGAGCCAAGACATTAAAACAAACAAAAGTAAAAATTTAAATTTGGAGGTATTCACCCATGAGTAAGAAAGTATTCGTAGACTTAACCCATCCATTCAGTGCCGATATTCCTCGCTGGCCATACTTTGATAAGCCGGTCATCGACAATAAGCATTCCCTGGCAAAGGGCGGTGTTTTAACCCAGTACATAGGATGTACCATGCACACTGGAACTCACTGTGACGCACCAAGACATGTTATGGAAAAGGAATTTGACGGAAGACGTGCCCGTTATACTCATGAGATGCCTGTAGATGCTTATACGGGAGATGCTGTTTGTCTGGAAATTGAAATTGAAACCTGGGGACTCATCACAGGAAAGCATTTAGAGGATGCATGCAGGAGAGCTAACATCAAACCAGAAGAACTAGAAGGCATGATTGTCTGCCTAAATACCGGAATGCATCGCAAATTTGACGATTCCAAGGAGTATTATCACTATTCCTGTGGCACCGGAATCGAGGCTGGAAAATGGTTTGTGGAGCACAAGGTAAAATGCGTTGCCATGGATATGCAGGCCTTAGACCATCCCCTTCACACAGCCATGGGCAACAACGGCATGACTAGAATGAATTTATTAGGTGCTTCTGGAAGACCCATTACTGAGGAATATATTGAGAAATTTGGTGAAGAGGCTTATGCAGAATTTGATAAGGAATTTTACATAAAGCTTCACGGCCAGGAAGCCTATGACAAGAAATTTGGTGAACTGGAAGCAATTGGCTGCTGGGGTACCTGGGAGCCATGTCATAAGGAGATGCTGGGTCACGGCATTGTAGGTGTGGAGAACTTAGGAGGCAACTTAGACAAAGTTTCCGGAAAAAGATTCCGTTTCTACTGTTTCCCTCTTCGCTGGTACTTAGGTGACGGTTCCATGGCTCGTTGTGCGGCAGAAATTGATGAGGATGATCTAAACGATGTTCCTGAAAGAACCTATCAATATGGAGGATTTTAGAATGGGAGATCTGAGCAATAAAGTGATTCTGACCGTAGCCACCACAGGGGCCTGGCCAACAAAGGAAATTACTCCCTACGTGCCAATTCAGCCCGAAGAGATTGCAGAAGAGGTTTACGCCTGTTGGAAAGCTGGAGCTTCCATGGCCCACATTCATGTAAGGGATGACGAAGCAAAAGCTTCTATGGATTACAGTAAATTCGAAGAAACGGTCCGCCTTATTCGTGACAAGAAGGATTGTGATATTGTGTTAAATTTAACAACCTCCGGAGGAATCGGATTAGATGACGAAATGAGAATCAAGCCTTTTAAAGAATTAAAACCGGAGCTGGCTTCCTATGATTGCGGTTCTATGAACTGGCAGAACAACTGCGTTTTTGAAAACAGCCCTGCCTTTTTAGAGAAACTTGGCAACACCATGCAAGAAGCTGGTGTAAAACCCGAAATCGAGATTTTCGATGTTGGCATGATCTATAATGCTCTTTATTACTTGAAAAAAGGTGTCTTAAAAGCGCCTCTTCATTTTCAGTTCGTGTTAGGCGCGGCAGGAGGAATGCCTGCTACCGTAGAGAATCTGGTCTTTTTGAAAAATCTGATTCCAGAGGGCTCTACCTGGAGTGCTCTTGGAATTGGGAAAGGCCACCTTCCCATCCTATATACTGCTCTGGCACTTGGGGGAAATATCCGTGTGGGAATGGAAGATAACATCATGTACAGCAAGGGTGAGCTGGCAAAGTCCAATGTAGAATTTGTGGAACGGGCAAAGCGCATCATCCATGAATTTGGCAAAGAGGTTGCCACACCAGAGGAAACGAGACAGATTCTTGGGGGGTAGTAAGGGGAGGAAAAAGGGAAAATGAGAGAAGTCGTTATCGTAAGTGCTGCCCGGACAGCCATTGGCAGCTTTGGCGGCAGTCTTGCAGCCATTCCAGCGGTGGATTTAGGAGCCACGGCTGCAAAGGGCGCAATGGAACGGGCTGGAATCAATCCGGAACAAATAGATGAAGTCATTATAGGAAATGTATTAAGTGCAGGCTTGGGACAAAACGTAGCACGTCAAATATCCTTAAAGGCAGGAGTGCCAGTTGAGGTTCCCGCCATGGGAATAAGCAAGGTCTGTGGATCAGGCTTAAGAGCAATTACTCTGGCTGCCCAGATAATTAAGGCTGGAGATGCAGATATTATCTTGGCAGGTGGAGCGGAGAGCATGTCATGTGCTCCCTATGTCTTAAAGAATCACCGATTTGGCCACAAGATGGGAAATGAAGCCTTGGTGGACACTATGATTCAGGACGGTCTGTGGGATGCATATAACGATTACCACATGGGTGTTACTGCAGAAAACATTGCCAATCGGTACAAAATCACCAGACAGGAACAGGATGCATTTTCAGCAGAAAGCCAGCAAAGAGCCCAAAAAGCAATAGAAGCAGGCCGTTTTAAAGAAGAAATCGTGCCGGTCTCAATTCCTGTAAAAAAAGGGGAACCAAAGGTTTTTGACACCGATGAATTTCCAAGATTCGGAACGACTGAGGAAACCCTTTTAAAGCTTAGCCCTTCTTTTGTTAAGGAAGGAACCGTCACAGCGGGCAATGCTTCCGGCTTAAATGATGGAGCAGCTATGGTGATTCTTTGCTCCAAAGAAAAGGCTGAGGAATTAGGGTTACCAATCATGGCACGAATCACAGGCTATGGCTCCGCTGGCGTAGAGCCGGAGGTAATGGGACTTGGTGTTATACCGGCTGCAACACTTGCTATGAAGCATGCCGGGATTACCGCTAGTGACCTTGATTTAGCAGAAGCAAACGAAGCATTTGCGGCCCAGGCCATTGCAGTATGCCGTGATTTGGGTCTCGACCCATCAAAGACCAATGTTAATGGCGGAGCCATAGCTTTAGGCCATCCTATTGGTGCTTCTGGTGCAAGAATATTGACAACTCTTCTCTATGAGATGGAGAAACGGGATGCAAAAAAAGGTCTTGCTACTTTATGCATTGGCGGCGGTATGGGCACAGCAATTGTAGTGGAACGATAGGAGGAATGCGCATGAGAAAAGTTTCGCCCCAGGAAGCGGTTGCTTCCATCAACGACGGAGCGGTTGTCATGATTGGAGGTTTCATGTCAAATGGAACCCCGGAAATCTTGATTGATGCGCTGATAGAGAAAAACCTTAAGAATTTAACAATTATAGCAAATGACGGGGGAACACTTGATACAGGAATTGGCCGTCTCATCAAAACTGGAGCGGTTAGCCGTCTGATTGCTTCCCATATCGGCTTAAACCCGCTTACCGGACAGCTCATGAACGAAGGAAGAATGGAGGTGCAGCTTGTACCACAGGGAACCCTTGCAGAGCAGATCCGTGCGGGAGGAGCAGGTCTTGGCGGCATCCTAACTCCCACGGGACTGGGGACAGAGATTGAAGAGGGAAAACAGGTAATTGAAGTGGATGGAACAAACTTTGTCCTTGAAAAGCCCTTAAAGGCCGATTTCGCTCTCATACGTGCCTCTGTTGCTGATGAAAAAGGCAATTTGTTTTACCGGGCAACCACCAGAAATTTTAATCCCATGATGGCAACGGCAGCAGAAACAGTCATTGCCGCAGCCGAAGAGATTGTGGCAGTAGGAGATATTTTGGCAGAAAGTGTTGCCACGCCGGGAATATTTGTGGACTTTCTCGTAGGAGGTGAACCTTATGTCGATTAAGGAGAAGATTGCCAGACGTGTGGCAAAGGAATTAAACGACGGGGATGTGGTGAATCTTGGAATTGGACTTCCCACAATGGTTGCCGATTACATACCAGATGGTATGACGATTCACCTCCAGTCTGAGAATGGAATCCTTGGCATGGGACCTGTGCCGGGAGCTGACGGCTACGATTCCAATATTGTCAATGCAGGCGGAAAACCTGTAACCGTAGAAAAAGGAGCCAGTTATTTTGATAGCGCATTCTCTTTTGCAATCATCCGTGGTGGCCACGTCAACGTGACCGTGCTGGGAGCCTTGCAGGTGGATCAGCAGGGCAGTCTTGCCAGCCATATCATTCCTGGTAAGATGGTTCCGGGCATGGGCGGAGCTATGGATCTGGTCACCGGCTCCAAAAAGGTGATTATTGCCATGACTCATACAGCAAAGGACGGATCCCCTAAGATTTTAAACAACATCACATTGCCACCAACGGCAGTTTGTAAGGTTCATCAAATTGTGACGGAACTTGCTGTCATCGAAGTGACGAAGGAGGGGCTTGTCCTAAAGGAAGTTTCTGTGGATACGACGCCGGAAGAGGTGGCTGCAAAAACGGAAGCGGCTCTCATTATGGCTGAAAGTATTGGCCGCTTTTAATAAAGGAATCATATGCCCCGAAGGATATTCTTTATATTCAGCGGGGCTTGAAGAATTTAGTAAAATGAATTATAAATAGAGTTTAACGGAAAAAACTATGTTGGAATTAACAACAAAATTAAGAACAGGAGATGGAACTATGGGGAAAAAAGTGGGCGTAAGCCAGGAAGAAAAAAACTTGTCGTATTATAAATTTTTTGAACGTCCTCTGGCAGAAATTCCAGGGGAAAAGCTTGCCATATTAGAAGGTCAAGGGAATGAAAAACTTGGAGTACCATTTGAAAAAAGAAACCTTTATCTCGCCGGAAATGATGAAGAATACTGTCAGACCGGCTATGGTGTCCATGAGGATGGAATTGGCTACGTATGCAATACCACCTACATGCCTGGCGTAACAGGAGAGATGCTTGATTGGTGGTTCCCTTGGCATAGTGTAGGTTCCGACCTCCGCTACAAAATCTGGGACCCGGAGGATCATTATTTTTCTAGAGCTGACAATGCAGATTACGTCTGTGACCCTAAAGTGACAATGAGAGAGAAAACCTGGGGAATCAATCATTACATAATGGAAGACATAGGTCCCGGCCCTGAATTCCTTAAGCTCTGTTTTAAAAGTCCTTCTGATTTCGGTTATGATCCTTCCATCGTTGGAAGCAAAGCATGTGAATCTATGGTTTGTGCCATCGGAGAAAGTACTTGTGCAGCTGCTATGACTCATAAATGGTACCCCTGTGAGGGCGGTGTCATGTTCTGCTCCCGCTTCTGGATCGGTCTGAAAATGGAAGACGGAATCATAAAGAAGGCCCTGCCCGAAGGCGTAAAAATCCCGGAAATCGTTCCTAAGAGTCTCTTTGCCCACAACA
Source organism: uncultured Eubacteriales bacterium (assembly GCA_963528005.1). Classification (GTDB taxonomy): domain Bacteria; phylum Bacillota; class Clostridia; order Lachnospirales; family Lachnospiraceae; genus Lacrimispora. The sequence continues at coordinate 36,162 of CAURSM010000021.1, read as the reverse complement.
TAAAGGAATTTACCAACTTAGCAGCCATTTTGCCGGAAGTGTATGCACAAAACAAAGATATTTTTTAAAAGCGGATAGCCAGTGGAGCCATAACAAGGGGGGAAGGCAGAAGGGGAACAGTAAGATAAATTGTCATGATAACAGAACAGGAGAATGAAAAGAATATGAGTAGGTATACGTTTTTGGAAAGTCCCATAACCATTAGGGGAAAGGTGTATAAGAACAGGCTGATTGCGGCGCCCACACTGTTTGCACATTCCGTTTTTTTTCTCCCGGAGATTGAGGAAAATGTTTACCGCATGGTAGAAAACAGAGCCAAGGGTGGATTTGCGGCCGTGAGTACAGGAGAGCTTCCAGTCAACAATGAGGAGGGAACGGCTCTTTTCATGGAACGGGCCATTAATATGGAAGTTTATGAAGGGGAAGATTTTAAGAAAATTAAGGAATATGCGGACCGCATAAAAAAGCACGGGGCCTTGGCTTATCTGGAATTTTCCCATGAAGGTGCGGTTGCTGAGACAAAAGCACCTTACGTTCCATGGGGACCCGACGGATATATCCGTGAGGACGGCGTGGCGGTACACGCCTTAAATCTGGAGATGATGTTGAAAATCTGTGAGGATTATAAGAAAATCGCCAGATTTGCCAAGGCTTGCGGCTTTGATGGAGTATTGCTTCACGGCGGTCACGGCTTCAACATCCAGCAGTTTGTTTCTCCGTGGACTAACCACCGTACTGATGAATTTGGTGGAACCATGGAAAACAGGGCCCGCTTTCCCAAAATGATCATTTCTGCGGTCCGTGAAGGCATCGGTGAGGACATGATTTTGGAATTCCGCATGTCAGCAGAGGACGGAGTTGAGGGAGGAATGAAAATTGAGGATATGGTGGAATTTTGCATGCAGATTGACGGCATGGTTGATATTATCCACGTCTCCAATGGCTTAAAATGGGCAGGAAATCAGACCCATACTTTTTCCAGCTTCTTTGATGTCCATGGGGTAAATGTGGAGCACGCAGCTAAGGTGAAGGCAGCAGTGAAGAAGTCTAAGGTGGCTGTTATCGGGGGGATAAATGACCCTGATTTTGCGGATCAGGTCATTCGCGATGGAAAGGTGGACTTTATCGAGCTTGGACGTCAGGGCTTTGCGGACCCGGAATTTCCCAACAAAGCATTTAGCGGAAAGGAAGAATCTATTCGCAGGTGCGTTCGCTGTTTTTCCTGCTATCCGGGCTTTTGTGAGCACAGGACCGACGTTCCTTTGATGGAAAAGGGGATTCCAGCAGAGGAGGTGGCCCGAATTTACAGTCCTGCATCTATGGGCAGGTGTGCCATCAATCCAAACTCCGGTTTCGGCTGGTATGAGGACCGACATCCAAAACCAGCCGGAAGCAGAAATGTACTTATAGCAGGCGGTGGTGTGGGCGGCCTGCAGGCCGCAATTACGGCGGCCATGAGAGGCCACAAGGTTACTCTTTTAGAAAAGGGAGATGTCCTGGGCGGGACCATTAATTTCACGGATTCCGATGATGATAAGGTAGACCTACGGAATTTCAAAAACCTTCTCATCCGGGAAGCCAAAGAATGTAGAGCGGACATTCGTATGAATACTGTTTGCACGAAGGAAATTATTTCTGAAATAAAGCCCGATGCCATCATCATAGCTACGGGAGCCCAGCCCGTGACGCCGGTTATTAAAGGAATTGATAAAGCATTGAATGCCTTGGAGGCATATCACTGCATGGATAAGATCGGAAAGCGGGTAGTTCTGGCCGGAGGCGGTCTGGTGGGCTGTGAAGTCGGTCTACATCTGGCAAGTCATGGTCATGAGGTAACTGTGATTGAGATGCAATCCATGATGGCTATGGAAACATTTGGCTATTACCGTAACGCTCTGTTAGATGAAATGGAGGAGCGGGGAGTAAAACAGATGCTCAATACAAAGGTTCTGGAGTTTATGGATGAAGGAATATTAGTGGAATTAGCTGGGGAAAGAAAGCTGATTCCAGCTGATACCTGCGTGTATTCCATGGGAATGAAGGCGGATGAGGAGACCGTGAAAGAGATTCGCCTCATGGCTGGTAATGTGAAAACGTATTTGGTTGGAGATGGCAGCCGCGCTGGAAAGGTTGGGGATGCTGTTCATGAAGGATACGAGGCAGCAGTAAGTATTATTTAAAGAAGCATCAGAGAAAAGAAAAAAGACTGTCTCGCAACTATTTTAGAGTTGCCAGTCAGTCGTAGGATCAATGCTTTTTTCATCTGCATACAGATAATCCATTATCCGAAAGGAAAACTCATAGGAAAAAAGAATCTGTGCATTGGCTGGATCAAATTCTGTCAATTCCCCGATTTTACCAATGCGATAAAAGAAGGTGCTTTTATGAATATGCAGGTAATTGGAAGTATTTAAGGCATTGCGATTATTTAGGAAATATGCCTTCAGGGTTTTCATGTATTCCGTATTATTATTCTGGTCATAGTTTTTAAGAAATAAAAGATCAGGATGAATGATGGTCTCGGCATGGATTTCATTTTGAGAAGCTTCCAAAAGATGATTAAAAAAATTATTCTCATACGTAAGGCAGTTCTCCTTCATGATACATTTTTTATTCTTTAGCAAGAACATCACCTGGTTATAATAGCGAGGGGTATCCAGTAGTTCTTCAAATCGAAAACTAATGGCAGCATTTATCTGATTCAGATGAAGAAAATGAGACAGCTTTTGTTTGTCAATGGACTGGTAAAGATCTTTGTATTTACTGGTGTGTAAAAGAATCAAATTCCCTTTATAAAAGAAAGACATACTGTGCTTGAAAATGCCTGACAGCTGATCAATAAAGTAATTAGGGTTCAATTGGTGATTGGAAAAACCATGAAAGGTGAAGCCCATTACCCAGAAATACTGGTAAAAAGTCTCCCCAAGCTGTGCCAGATGGCGGTCTGCAATGCTCTTGGTGTGCAGGTTCTGCTCAATCAGGTCAGTTAAAAAGCACTCGTATTTCAGGCCTGTTTTTTCAGAGTAAAACTCATCCTTTTGCATTTCCAGAGAGAATAATTTGGATAAGCTCATGGCAAAGGAACTGTCAGCAGCTTCAAAGGGGCGGTAAAGGGAACTGATGCATAGGTAACCCACTGCGGCACGCCTGATATGAATGCTGCAAAACAGATAAGAGATTTCCGGGGAATCATCAAATTCCACAATGATTGGAGTGGAGGAGGTAAACAAATGCTGCAGAATCTGCTTTTCTTTCAGGTTGCGAATGAAATTGTTTTTTAGATAGAATTTTTTATCATAGACATCAAATTTATCATCAAAATAGTCCTTAGGGCTGGAGGCAAGGACGGAAAAGCTTGTGGTACATAATGTTATGGGGTTTTCTAGATATGACCTTGCGGTGTCAAGCATGCTCTGGAAACCATAACCGGATTGCAATACTTGAAATACTTCATCTCTCTTTAAATCCGCCTTCCGACAATCATATAATTCCTGCTGTATGCAGTTTAAGACCGCAAACGGGTCAAGTGCCTGATGAATGTACAATCCGTTTTCATCTTTGCCATCCATACAGCAACCAACCAAAAGAACACACCCCTCAGAACTAAGGGCGTGAAACTCCTTACTGGTTCCTATGTAAAGGGTATTGGTGTCAAGCTGCAGCTGGTCATCATAAGGTGGCAGCAGATAATGTACACTTTCTATCCGCCGATCAGAAAAAATGGGTCCCCGGACATGGACATAAAAGGTATCTTGAATTTTTTTTATGATATTAATCAAGCAAGCCATTATAACTCCTTTTTCATTGAGACAAACGTAGGAAATAATCCTATTAATATGAGAAAAATATTCGTTAAACGTTGGAAGCTTCTTCTGCCTTCTTGTGTTATTATTTTAACAAGTACGAAAAATCTACTTTTTTGTAGATTTTTATGTAACAGAAGTGTTTACTGTCACTTTCAATAATTGTACTAAATTTTATATAAAAAGAAAAGGAGAATATTCATGTCAGCTAAAGTTTTAGGAGTCAGCGCTGGTCGCGCTAACAGCAATAGTGATATCTTGTTAAAGGAGGCGCTTCTGGCATGCCAGGAGGAGGGGGCTGATGTTACCATGATTAATTTAAGAGATTATGACATCATAGATTGTACTGGCTGTACTTCATGTACCATAGGTATGTCACAGGGAAAGAACGTCGGCTGTGTGCTGGATAAAAAGGATGATAAGAAAAAAATCATGGAAGTTCTTTTAGAAGCTGATGGTGTGATTTTTGCAGCACCCACTTACGATCTGGAAGCTTGCTCCGTATTTGCAAAATTCGCTCAGAGAAGTTTAAGCTATGAGACTTCATTTCTGGAGACGATCGGTGAAATTGAACATAAAGACAGAGTCAGTGCTTTAATTGCCATAGGAGGTTCCACCCGTTCCTGGCAGTCCATGGCTCTGGAATCTATGCAGGCAGCTATGTTTACAACTGATTTTAAGGTTGTGGATATGTATCTTGCCACAAGGGTTCCGGCTCCAGCACAATGTCTTCTCTGTGACGAGATGATGGAACGAGTGGGGCTGATGGGAAAAAATATTATGACAGCAATCCATACTCCGGCCGAAGAACGCAAATGGCTAGGAGATGAAAACATGGGCTGGTGTCCAAACTGCCATTCCAATGCACTGATTCTCGGTGAGGTTCAGTGGGATGGACTCCATTATCCAGTTGAATGCCAGGTATGCGGTGCCGGCGGAAACCTTGAAAAGGCAGAGGATGGACAGTGGAAATTTGTGATTCAGGAAAACGGACTCATAAGAGACCGTACTACCGTGGAGGGAAGGGCAAAGCATCTGGAAGAAATTGCTCATACCCAAGGCGGGTTCTTTCAGGATCCGGAGAAACGAAAAATTGTCAACGAAAGGCTTCAAAAATATAAAAACTTGAAATTCAAAACGATATAAATAAGAAAACGGAGGTATTTCGATGAAACAGTTACAGACAGATGTTATTGTGGTTGCAGCAGGACTTTCAGGACTGGCAGCAGGCATTGCTGCAGCTGAAAATGGGGCAGGGGTAATGATATTTGAAAAATCCAACACAACGGGCGGTGCTGCCAATATGGGAATGGGACCTCTTGGGGTGGGGTCACCCATACAGAAGGAGCATATGATTTCTCTGACAGCTGGCGAGGCATTCCGTAAGCACATGTATTATACTCATTACCGTGTGGATGCACGTATGGTTCGGGATTACTATTTCAAGTCAGGGGAGACCATCGAATGGCTGATGGACATGGGAGTGGAATTTACAGGAGTACAGCGGGCGTTTAGTGCGCCGGAAACGACCAGAGCCTATTCTGATGGTGAGTTCACCTGGCATGTAGTAAAACCAGAAGGTGGTGGAGCACCAGGACCCCGCTGTGCAACGGCTATGACAAAGAAGATGACGGAACGGGCGAAAGAGCTTGGGGTTGAATTTTATATGGAGACCCCAGTTGTCCAGGTCATTAAGGAAGATGGAAGGGCTGTAGGAGTCATTGCCAAAAATCGGGACGGAGAAGAAATTGAGGCGAGGGCCAAGGCAGTAATTCTTGCAACCGGAGGTTTTGGGGATAATCCGGAAATGATCAAGGAACAGACCGGGTACGAATTTGGTAAGACAATCTTTAACTTTGCCATACCTGGAATGAAGGGGGAGGGAATTAAAATGGCATGGGAGGCCGGCGCCGGACATGCTCCCTGTATTATGGAGCTAATGTACCAGCTTCCGGATAACATGAATCACTTTATTCTTGATGGAGCATTCCGCCAGCCCTGTCTCTGGGTCAATCGAAATGGTGACCGTTTTATGCCGGAAGACCAGATCGCCAATACTACGTTTACAGGCAATGCCATTACTGCTCAGCCGGGCTGTGTTGCATATTCCATCTTTGACAGTAAATTGTTAAAGAAATATAAGAAAAAAGGACCGGACATCATTTCTCATGTCCATCCTCATGATTTATTTGATCACTTTGACGATCAATGGGAAAAGGATCTGGCCGATGGATATGAACCCATCTGTCAGGCGAATACTATAGAAGAACTGGCAGAGAAAGCCGGAATTGATCCGGCAGGGCTGGAAAAACAGGTCGAAGAGTACAACGAAATGTGCGAGGCTGGATATGATGAGATTTTTGAAAAGGACCGGGCATATATGCAGCCTATTGAGAAGGGGCCATTTTACTGCTGTCGTCAAAATGTAGGAGCTTACGGTTCTGTGGGTGGAGTACGGATTAATCACAAGACGCAGGTATTGAGTGAAGAGGCAAAGGTAATTCCGGGACTTTATTGTGTTGGAACAGATGCATGCAATATTTTTGGAGACAGCTATCCCTTTATCCTTTCCGGAAATACCATGGGATTTTGCTTAAACAGCGGAAGAATTGCAGGAGAGAATGCAGCAGAAGAAGCGGTTGAATATTAATGTCTTAAAATTGAGGGGCTGATTCGCTGAATGGAGGACATATGTGGTTAACTATAGATGATAAGCAGATAGAGGCAAACGAAGGAATGTCAATTTTAAATGCTGCTTTGGGGGCAGGTATATACATTCCGCATCTTTGCGGGCATCCTGATCTGGAGGCTGTAGGTGGTTGCCGCCTGTGTTCGGTAGAAATAGAGGGCATGACTGAGGCAGTACCATCCTGCAAGATAAAGGTGCAGGAGGGAATGAAAATTACTGTTCATGGACCAAAGGCAGAAAGAACTAGAAAAACAGCGATGGAGCTGATTCTTGCAACTCATCCGGCTGACTGTACCGGATGTCCAAAGTATGGAAAATGTGAATTACAGTCCATGTATCAGTATCTGGGAGTGGGGCCTGAACGGTGGAAAAAGAAGTCCAGAACAGTTCCAACCGATGACAGCAATCCCCTGATTAGGCATTTGTTTACCAGATGTGTTCGTTGCGGACGTTGTGTGCGTGCCTGCAGAGAACTTCGTGGGGTGAAGGTGTTAGATTTCCAAAGAACAGAGGAGGGAGTGCGCATCGGAACCGATGGGAACATTTCCTTAAAAGAAGCAGGCTGTAAATTTTGTGGAGCATGCATTGAAGTCTGTCCTACCGGCTCCATTATGGATGCCTTGGGGCAGATTAACGAAGAGGTATCTTACGGGGAACGTGTAATTCCCTGCAAGACGGCATGTCCAGCACACACAGACATTCCTAGGTACTTGAGATACATAAAAGAGGGAGAATATGAGAAAGCAACAGCGGTCATTCGTGAAAAGCTGCCTTTTCCGGAAGCACTGGGCTGTATTTGCAATCACGTATGTGAAACAGCCTGTAAACGCAATGAGCTTGGAGAGCCGTTGTCTATCTGCAAGTTAAAAAGAGCTGCCGCTTCCGTTCATTCCGATGATTGGAAGAAAAATAGAAAGATCGCAGATTCCACAGGAAAAAAAGTGGCTGTTATTGGAGCGGGTCCGGCGGGGCTGACAGCGGCCTATTATCTAGCAAAGAAAGGTCATGAAGTTACCGTCTTTGAGATCAACGAAAAAGCGGGAGGACAGTGTCGTTACGGCATCCCATCCTATCGATTGCCAGATGAAGTGATGGACCGTGAAATCAACGATATTCTAGAAGTAGGAGTCCAGCTGATGCTAAATATTACGGCAGAAGCACCGGAAGTACTTTTAAAACAGGGATATGATACCGTTTTAATTGCAACTGGAACCCATAAGGGCACCTTGCTGCCTCTGGAGGGAAATAAGCTTTCCGGAGTTATTCTGAATACAGATTTCCTAAAAAATGCACGTAGAAATCAGATTAGCAATCTTGGTAAAAAAGTGATGGTGCTGGGCGGTGGAAATGTTGCTTATGACTGTGCCAGAACAGCACTTCGCCTGGGTGCAGAGGAGGTCCATATTGCCTGCTTAGAAAGCGGGGATACAATGACTGCATCCGCAGAGGAAATCCAGGAAGGAAGCGACGAGGGAGTCATTCTTCATTCCGGTCATTCCTTTCTTCGTATTACAGGCGACACGAAAGTACAGGGCGTTGAGCTTCAAAAAGTGGAGAAGTTTTATTTTGACGAAAACCGAAAAGCGGTCATAGAGCTTGTAGAGGGATCTAGGGAAATCATACCTGTGGATCACGTGATATTTGCTGTGGGACAGGCACCTGATGGGACGGAGACGTTGGGAGTGGAATTAATCCGCGGTTCCTATGTAAAGGTAAACAGTTCTTTTGCCACCAGTTTGCCGGGTGTTTATGGAGCCGGTGATGTGGTAACCGGAACGAGATCAGTAATAGAAGCAATTGCAGCCGGAAGACAGTCTGCCGTAGAGATGGACCGTTACCTTGGGGGAGACGGAGATATCTCAGAAGAATTACTAGAAAAGGAAGCAGGAGATCCTTTTCTTGGAAGGACGGAAGACTTTGGAAACTTAGAGCGGCTCTCACCGTCTCTTCTAGATTCCCAGGAGCGGAAAAAAAGCTTTGCTGCAGTGGAACAAACATTTACCTGTGAGGAAGCTAAATGTGAGGCTGGACGCTGCTTGCAATGTGATCTGAGGTTGAATGTAACAAATCCCAAGCTTTGGAACGAATATTAGGAGGAACGAAGGATGATGGATACGATTATTTGCAATGCAATTCCGGTATATCATGAGGCACCTGTTTCTCCTATGCTATTAAAAGATAACACAGAAAAGGTCATGGAAGCACTGTTAAAGGAACCTGCTGATATTCGTTATCTGATTGTGCCGGAAGGTGGCTGGAAATGGGATAAACCTGAGGGTCTGACAGTCATTGAAACTTCTCATAAATCCGGTTTTACTTATGGAAATGATTCTGCTCTGATAAAGGTAACAGAGGGAGAAAAGCCCATTCCATTATGCTGCAACCATGGGGATATTTCCGGTGAAAGCAGAGTAAAAACGGTTGAAGAATTACTAAATGCCGAGAAGAAGAAAGTGTATGTCGGAGGTAAGGCGGAGAAAAAGGGTTTTCTTGATTTTGACAGGAGTATAACTCCAAGGGATATACTGGCTGCCTCTGGTGTACAAGGGATATTTAAGGCGATGTATTTTGGTCATCCCATGGGAGTTTTGATCAATGAGACCATGATGGATCAACCAATTGAGCTGATCACGGATTATATTGAAATCCTGAATGAGACGGATTGTATGTTAGATTTCCTTCTTAAGACCGCAGATAGATACGAAAAAGAATCCTGTGGGAGATGTGTATTTGGTTATGAAGGTGTTTTCCAGATCCGGATGCTTTTAACGGATATGTCTTTAAAAAAAGGGAAGATGTCCGATGTAGATTTAATGTTGGAATTATGCCATGAGATGAAGCGGCAGTCTCTCTGTGAATCCGGTTTTTCCATTGCCAATACGGTGGAGAGTACTATAGATTGTTTCAAAAGTGAAATAGAGGAGCATATCACCAAGAAAAGCTGTAAAGCAGGAGTCTGCCAGAAATTTCTCACTTTTCACATTCTGCCGGATTTATGTACCGGTTGTATGGAATGTCTTGATGTATGTGAGGATGATGCCATACTTGGGAAAAAGAAATTTATTCATGTTATTGACCAGAATGAATGCTCGGGGTGCGGTGCTTGTATAGAAGCCTGCGAGGAACATGCAATCATAAGGGCAGGTGCGGATAAACCCAAATGTCCGAAAAAACCGGTTCCTTGCAAACATTAAAACAACATTCTTAATAAGCTATTTACAACTAAGTATATATATCCTACATAGAAAGAATTGTTTCTTTGAGGTGAGCAATCGACATGTTGTGAGACAGCTTGTATGTCGTGCAAGTGGTTAAGTGTTTTGTCTGCTTATCTCTATTATAAACGAAAGCCATAAGGCTAAGACCTTATGGCTTTCGTTTATATAAATATATATATCTATTTTATTTCCCTTAAATCGGAAAGTGTCTTGAGAAGAGTATTAAACTGTTCTTTCCCTACAATTTGTTCCAATTTCATCTGAGCCTCTCGCCAATGAGGCATAGCAACTGCAAGCTCGCTTTTTCCAACTTCACTGATTGTAATACACTTTTTCCTGGAATCTGAATCCTCTATAGTAACGTTTACATATCCTTTTTTTCGTAGAATTTCCACATTTCTGGTTACCGTCGTTTGATCCATCATTGCAAAATCAGCTAGTTCATTAACGGAAATTCCATTTTCTCTTGAGTTAATATCATTTAACAATGCGAATTGAGGAGATTTAAGCCCAGAAGAATGAAATGCCTTGTCGTAATACTGTGTGATTACTCGAGTCGTCATTCGAAGGTTTCGGCAGGCACAATCTGCCAAGCTTAAATCGTGATCGCTTTGTAGTTCCATTTTCTATTCCTCCGATCCTTGTATATGCATATAACCATAGTTAAAAAAAGGAGTTTTGTCAAGTTTGTAGAACTACATATGCCAAAGTATTATGTTAGGCCATACTTCTTGCAGACGATGTGTGCCATCTCCCGAACCTGTTCATATTTGCTCTCGCAAGCCTCCAAAATGGCTGAATTAAAATGTTCTTGATATTGGTTATTCATAAAATTTAATGCATCCACTTGCCATTTCCATAGTTCATCTGGTGACAGGTAGAAGAATTTAGGCTGAACGTTCTGCTGATAATAGATTTCATCCATTTTCAAAATGTTTTCTGCAGTTAGATAAGGGGAAAGCTCCATGACACCTGGGAAGTCTTTATCCCCTTTCCATTTCCCGTGATTCATGGGACAAACCTCCTGACAGATATCACAACCATAAATACAGTCGCCAAAATCAGAGGCCATAGGCTCATTGGGGAGATCACGTCCTCCAAAGGTTGTTAAAAACGAAACGCAGCTTAGTGGGTTCATTGTGTATGCTTCAGACAATGAATTGGTGGGGCAGGCTTTGATGCAACGGTCGCAGTTTTTAGGGCAGGCTGGCAAGGCGTTTTGTTGCAATCGTTCCATTTTTTGGTCAGTTAGGAACGCTTCAATGCGTATCCAGGAACCAGATTCCGTATAGAAAAAATTGTTACGACGAATGATACCTAGCCCAGCTTTCATCGCCGCCCAACGTAAAGCCACACTACCAAATTTTCGATTTGTCTCTACTCGAAGACCAAGTTCTATTAGGTAGTTTTCAAGAAGTAGACTGTTTTGATATTCCTCAGCATGTTCATCAATGCGTGTATCAAACAAATAAGCTTTTCCAATATGTCCAGCAATTTCTTCTGGTACTTTATATTGTGAGTAGGGTACCGTTAATACGATAATGGATTTCGCCCATGGATATTGCTCTTGAAAGTTTTTAAGACGTTTTTGCCCTTGGTAAAATTGGCCGGAACCTGTTGCTTTTTCGATACGTTCGTCTAGTTTTTCTCCATATCCTTCCATCATGTCGACAGGAATGATGCCACATTTCTCATATCCTAACTCAAGAGCTTTTCTTTGTATCTGGTTTTCCATAGAATGATCTGAAAAATTTACATTACTCATAGTTTTTCTACCTCGGAATCCTTTCTTATCTGCAATTCTTTTAAAAGTAGTAGAGCGAATTTATATACGTTCAAGCCGCATATGTTTGAGTTACTTGCCAGCAAAAGAATAATATATGTATATGCATATATTATCGAGTTCTTATTTATTTGTCAACAATAATAATTCGTAAATGAATCAGAAATAGTATCAAGGCTGTGCTGAGAAGAACGATTTATGTGGAAACAATGAGTAAACATCACTTTGGGAATGGAACAAAATAACAATTAGGGCTGTGCATCAAGTTTCGAGGCACAGCCCTAATTGTTATGTAATCTCTTTCGATTATTTGTATGAAAGCCTAGTCTGTTAAGTATAAGATAAGTCCGTTCTAATTGTAAAGCGCATACATCGTATTGGCCCCAGCAATTCCGTCCGCAGTAAGCCCTTTGCTTGCCTGAAAACTTTTAACAGCAGATGTCGTTCCAGCACCAAAAGTTCCATCAACCCCATTGGGATTAAATCCTTGGCAATAGAGCATGCCCTGTAGCAGATAAACTGCATTTCCTTTACTGCCGGAAGATAAGGCTTTCACTGCCGCCTTAGAACCAGCGCCGAAAATACCGTCAGCAGTCACACCAAGGAATCTTTGATAAGCAATCGTTGCAGCCTTCTTCGTATTAGAACCGTAGATACCATCAGCGGTTAATCCGGCAGAATAGTTGTTATTGAGCCAAGTCTGAAAACTCTTGATTGTACTATCCCCAGTTGAGCCACCGCCGCCTCCTGTATAACGGAGAACATAATTCCAAGGGCTGTTGTAGTAAGAACGGGTGCAGATTTCTTTTCCGGTTTGGTCTCCAGTTTTTCCTCCAGTGGTAGTTCCGTTTTCATTTATACTGGCATGTACGATTTTACTGTTGCCGATATACATGGCAGTATGTCCGCTGGATCCAGTTCTTAGGAGTACATCACCATTTTCTAATCCTTTGCCAGTAGCCAGTGTTATCTTAGAAGTAACGTCAGAGAACCCACAGTTAAGAAACGGGTTGTACATCGTACCGGTAGCCCCGGCACCTTTACTTTTCACGGGCACTCCTGCATATTCCCATGCAGTGATGATAGCAGAAGAGCAGTCGTAATCAGGTCCCCACCGATTTGTCTGATCGTAACCGTGTGAGTCGTCATTTGCCAGATTAATCATCCATTGTGTAGCAGTTTCAATTTTTCCCATACCAAAAACCTCCTATTTTAATTTATTTAGTTACAGAAAATCGGACCGTGTTTTCTATATCTAAAGGTTACAGCCAGTGCAGCATGCAATACAATGCAATGGTTTTAATGGTTTACAAATCGTTTCCATTTGTCTTTTTTCTTAGTAAATACCTTAAAGGAGGATTACTTGATGAATGGTAACATAGAAAAAATAGACCAGAAAAAAGCTTTCTTACAATCGTATCAGGCACTCATTGTATCCATAAAGACATTGGAAAATTTGTTGATTCGTCTTGAGGAGGAGCAAAATGAATTGTTTTCTATTCTATCAAGGTTTTCTGGTACAGGTCAGGTGGAGTTGGAAATGTCCGACATATGTTCTTGTCTTAGAGAGCAGCTTAGGGAAAAGAATAAGATTTGTAAAAGAATTGTGAAAAATGTGAGCCTGATGGACTCTGAAATAGAAAAAGATATCCTATTGTTAAAATATATCTCTGGATATACATGGGAAGAAATCAGTGAAATGACTAACTATAGTTTAAGACAGGTTTATAACATACATAATCATGCACTGAAACATTTCTCCATGTAATAGAGAACACGAAAGAAAAAGGAGGCAATAAGGTGTTAAACCCTTACTGCCTCCTTTTTCTGATAGAGCTGTGCTTATCCAGCTTCATGTCCAGGTATGCTGTTGTTAATATAAGTATTTCCTTCTAATTTAGGGAAGCCAGTAACCTTCATATCGCGGATAATGGGATAAAGATCTTGATCCTTGGGAAATTCAAAATGAAGGGTTTGGTCCTTTCCATAAAAGGTTGCTTCGGTGCCGTCACCTGTGAAGAAAGCAGTGCTAGTTGGAAAAATAACCGTACTTTCATTGGTGGCCATAACCGTTTCAGATATAGCAAAATCAAAAGATGTATCAGTAATGTTACTGATCATGATCTCACAATATACAAACGGAGATTCTGTCGCTGGAATATCCACATATTTGTAGACACCTTCATCAAAATAAGTTCCTTCATATAATTGAACATTTGCTTTGACCTGCTCAGTTTCAGCGGGTTTCTGGGTTTCGCTAATGGATGGAACAGCTTCGCTTGTTGCTTGCTCTGTGGTGTTTTCTATTGTCTGGGTCGTTTGATTCGTTTGATTCGTTTCATTTGCACACCCACTTAACAGGAGTCCAGTGGATAGACAAAAACATGCAAAAACAGCTCTTTTTTTCATCTTTTTCACCTCATAAAATAGATAGTTAGGTCTAAATGCCATAAAAAGTACCCATAAAACTTAAACCTAATTTTCTGCTATTATATCTTTATTTTAGAGCAAAAGCAAATGTGTGTGATAAAAGCCTTCTTCCAAAGAATCAATCCATTTCAAACATCGGCTCAATATATCCCTTAATAAGTTCTATCCGATCTTTAGCTTCCGGTATTAAGAGAGAAGCAATCGAAATAACCATTTGATTCTTGCTGTTTACATAAATTGTATTTCCTCCGTCTCCCATAGCTGCATAACTATCCTCATCAATGATCCACCATAGGTATCCGTAGGCGAGATTACCCCATTGAACGCAGCGACTATGTTCCCTCGTGCTTTCAGATATCCATTGGGGCGATACAATCTGCTTGTCATTCCAAACCCCGTTATTTAGATATAATTGGCCTATTTTTGCCATCTCGACAGGTGTCAGGAAAAGTCCCCAGCTTGCCGTATTCAATCCTTGTGGATCAACAGCCCAGCCACTGGTGTTTTTGTCATTCATAACGGCAAAATGTTCTTCTTTATTCCTTATCACAATATTGCTAGGTACATTGATTCCCAAGGGAGAGAATAGTTTTTCTGTAGCAAATTCTAGTATGGAGCGTTCGGTCGCTTTTGCAAGAATTCCTGATAGAAGATGGGTTCCTCCAACAGCAGAATAATTAAATGTTCCAATAGAACCATCCCCTCCTAGTAGATCGAGCGCATCTTGAATTGGGTTCTGGCTTGCAAAAAACATCTCGTAAGGTTCTGTCTTATATTTATAAGGAGCTGTCATAGTGAGTAAATTTTTAATTGTAATCTTTTGTATTGTTTTTTCGCCTGCATTAATGGTGTAATACGGGAAAAAGTCTAATACCTTTTGATCAACACTCTTAATGTCACCTTCATCAATGGCAATACCAATCAATGTGGAAACAATACTTTTTGTCACGGAGTAGATATGAATGGCATTATCAACAGTATATTCATTGAAATAGTTTTCATATACTTTTGTACCAGCTTTTTGAATCACCAGGCCTGTGATGTTACTGTAGTCTTTGTTTATCATTTTATCTAGCTCTTTGATTTTCTCTTGATTCATATATTTTTTTCCTCCTATTAAGTTATGAAGGATATCCTTGAATAAAGGATAAATCCATTAAAAATCATTTGCAAGCCTTATTTTAAAAGAAACATAGAAGATACAATTTTTTCTCAAATTGAATGATTAATTTAGCTCAGTTCATTGAATTTATTTGATTTAGAGAGAGCCATCATAATCAAAACATAAAAGAGGAAAACCTTTCTCAAAGTTTTCCTCATCTCAATATTCTTAATTATGTTGGTGAAATCAATGGCTCTTCTTTTTTAATAAAATATTTTTTTAATATCTGAGCGTATTCTAAGCGTTCTTCTGGCATTGTATTCTGCCTGTCTGTTTTATATAAATTGTCGTTCTTATACCTAGGAAACACATGAAGATGATAATGCCATACCTCCTGATTACCGCAAGGTTCATTATGCTGTCTGGAAGATACTCCATCACATTTATACGTTTCTTTTAATGCGAGAGCGATTTCTCTTTCTAAATTATGTATCCGGTAGGAGAGTGGAGATGGAAGGTCATATAAATTCTCTATATGCTCATTAGGAATTATGATGACATGACCCTTGTTGTTTTTCCACCAACAAGATGAAATAAATGCAGTGATGTAATTATCTTTATATATAATATCATTCTGTTTTGTATATATATGTTCGTTTTCTACACCGTCAACTATTTGACAAAAGGGACAGACATATCCTTCTGGTGCGTGATTATACATAGCGTTCCTCCAATTTGATTTTCATATTTTATATAAATAATTTTAATCTTAGCATACGAAACATATGTGAAAAATTTAAGTATATAACTTTATATAAATCAGGCAGAGGAAAAAGAATCATTTGGCCTGAATTACAAACGTTTTTTTAGAGAACAACGTGTGATTTTAAAAATGTGGTTATCAAAATACCAAATATTCTTACTTATGATTTTTTCAGTCCGTATTCGCCGACAAATAGACCGCCCTCATCATGGATAAAAGCTGTTCTTCCACACGTTCTTGTGGCAGCGGCTTTTTCTGCGTCAGCCACCATTGCAGAGTCTCAAGAATCGCTCCTGTGAAAAAATGGGCCATTACTTCTGGATCCGCAATAAGCTTGTGGCCATTTTTAGCATCCGCCTTAAGTTTTTGAAGGATATCAAATTCAACCTGTTCCAAGAGAATACGAAGCAAAGCTGGTAAACACCCACTCTTTAACAAAGATTGTAGCAGTTTATCTTTCTCCTTAATAAATTTCATGACCCGGCGAACGATATGAATATAAAAATCAACAGGCATACTGATATCCGAGTTATCTGCGATTTCCCGATCAAAATCCTCTTGAATCTCTCGGATGAAAAATGTGAAAAACTCATATTTGTCCCCAAAATGTTTGTAAAATGTCGCCCGGCGTACCATCGCCCGTTCACACAGCTCGTTAACCGTGATATCCTCAAATCGCTTTTCTTCCAATAATTCAAAAAAGGTGCTAGTTAGCGCCATATAGGTTTTTTGTATTCGTAAGTCCATTTTTCTCATAACTCCTCTATTTAGGAAACAGTTTCCATACCTTTGTCAATTAAGATACAGAAGCATACTTTTTGAGCGTTGTATTTACACTCCTTAAAAGTATAATGGATATAGTAACAGATGTCAATTATCTATCATCTGTACCAATCCAAGATACTGAAAGGAGTTTTATTATGAGCACTGATGTTTTATTTGAACCGATTCAGATTGGTAACGTTGAACTCAAAAATCGTATCGCAATGTCCCCCATGAATATGGGATATACAGGGCCGGAGGGGTATACCAGCGATCAGTCTAATGCCTGGTACGCGACCAGGGCCAGAGGTGGATTTGGTTTAATTATCACCGAATGTGTGGTAGCAAATCCCTTTCCCTGGCGGGGAAGCGACAGCCTGAATCCCTTGCTGGTAGACAGCCAAAAGAAGTATCGTCAGCTTAGTCAGATGGCAGACGTAATTCATTCCTACAAGGGAACAAAGGTATTCATTCAGATTTCTCCTGGTTGGGGACGGCAGGGGCATCCAGATGAGATGGGCATTGCATCCGGTGCGCCCAGTCCCGTTCCTCTTGATATTGACTTACGTAACATCAATAAAGGCTGGTTTCGCCAATTCACCCGCATTACAAAACAGGCAGGGATATCATTTCCCCCAGAAATTTGGGACTATGAAAAGATCAAAAGTTTGAGCGATGACGAGTACGAAGCAATCAAACCTATTATACTCAAGATGTTTCAGGATAAGGCTCCAGAATATTACCACATTATCTGTGGGCAGACACCTCGTGAGCTAACAATTGGTGAGATTGAACAGCTTGAGGATTTTATGGTAAACGCAGTATGTGCCTGCTACGATCTTGGCTATGATGGGGTGGAGCTACATACCCCTCATGGATATCTGCTGCACCAGTTTTTGTCTGAACGCTCCAATCAGCGAACTGATTTATATGGTGGCAGTATAGAAAACCGTGGTCGTGTAGTCACTAATATCATTGAACGTGTGCGCAAGAAAGTCGGCCCAGACAAGGTGCTTGGATGTCGTCTGTCGGGAGATGAGCTTATGCCCCAGGGCTTGAACCATAAAGAGGCTTGCGCGTTTGTTAAGCTTTTTACCGAGGCGGGAGCCAATTATTTCAATGTGTCCCAAGGCGGTTATGAAAATCTGGGTGCGGGTTTTGCTCCAGATGGTGAAGACGATTTTACAAAATGGGCACCAGGCTTTAAAACTGCTTCTGGCGGGCTGCCAATTATAACACCTAGCTTTATGAATCCTGAAACGGCTGCTAAGGCAATAACCTCCGGAAAAACTGACATCATATCTTTGGGACGACAATCCATTGCTGATCCATACTGGCCTGCCAAGGTTAAGGAAGGGCGCACCAGTGATATTGTCAAATGTGCACGTTGTCAGCAATGTTATATGAACCTGTTTGAAAACCGCTGGATTCGCTGTGCCGTCAATCCCACGGCTGGATTTGAGAAGTATTATCCGGATCTTTGGAAAAAGGATGGTCTGATGGATGTTATGGCTAAAAAGTTTGTAGAAAAAAGCAAAGACTTGCCACTGATTTAACGAAAGGAGAATTAGCTTATGAATCACAATGTATGGGAAGACGGCTTCTTTAAAATTGATCCAGAGTGTCATATTATCGGCGATATGGAGTCTGTGAATCATTTCCCCGGCGTTCAGATGTGGTGGCGCTCCATTGACGGCATCATGCGCCCAACTCTACAAGGTGCGCCAGAGAAACTTCTAAATGCGTTAGAGCCATGGGAAATGACAAAAAGCACAGACCCTGAAAATATTCTTCGTGCCATGGATAAGTATGGTGTGGATGTTGCATGTCTTTTACCAGAATCCATGATGGATACCACGGGATATTCCAGTCGCTGGTGTACCAATGGTGATGCGTGGAAGGCAGTGCAGACTCACCCCGACCGCTTTATCCTTGAGCCAAATCTATCACCTATTAAGCACCGTGGAGTTATAAATGCCATTTGGGAATTAGAGTACTGGGTGGATAAGGGGGCAAGGATTTTCAAGTATTATTCGCCAGAGGACACTTATATAAACGACCCCGAGCTTTGGCCATTTTATAAAAGAGCCGAAGAACTGGGCGCAGTCTTATGTATGCATACAGGGTTTTCCTGGGTTCCACCGGGAAAGAGCAAATACTGTCATCCAACACAGCTAGATGATGTTGCCCGTGATTTTCCGGGGCTTAAGATTGTTGCATTTCATATGGGCTACCCCTACTCAGACGCCTTAAATATGGTTGCACTTGGGCATCCCAATGTTTATCTGTGTCTAAGTCTGCTTGTGCCGTGGGCGCTGACTGCCCCATATAAATTTGCACATATCCTTGGGGAGGCAATTCGTTTTGTGGGCCCGGATCGGATCATATGGGGGACAGACAGTGCCGGTTATGGGGCTCAGATAGGTGCAGCGTCCTTGGGGCTACTTGATTTCCAGATTCCTGAGGAGCTTCAGTGGAAATACGGTTACCTGCCCCTTACTGACGAAGATAAACGCAAGATTTTCGGCGGTAATCTTGGGAAGCTGTTGGGAATAGATACCACAAAGCGACGGAAATGCGTCTTTTAAAGGCGATTAAAAGCCCCCTTAGGAAATATACCCTATAAGATTACTCATGCCAATGCAAAGACAGAAAATCAAAGTAGTAAATGAAAATCTCGGGTAGCCAGTAAGAGGGCAGCCCGAGATTTTTACATACCAGTTTTGCCATGGTGTCGATCTAACACACCACTGGGACTAGTATTGCATAATTTATATTATCAAAAAACAAGGGGGATACAAAATGATAATTGGAAGTGAAGTTAATAGTGATGTAGTAAAAAGTTATCCGCAATATGTAAAAGAACCAGATATATCACCGCTTATTTTATCCAAGGTAGCCATGCAACAGCTGACGGCAACCGATTCCAGAGGCGATTCGCTTCAGATGGCAGCTACAAAGGCTGTCAATGCCATGAAGAATGAGTATGGTGAGGGGGCCAGCACATTGGTAATGATTTTCAATGCCAGTGGAGAGACACTAAGGTTTCAAGCCAATAAGGACTGGTCAGGCGAGACTGAAAAATATCCGTTTGATATGACAATAGCCAATGGAGAGTACAGCATATTTTTACATGTAAAGGCAGGAATCTTTACTGGCTCGGTAGGCTGTGCAGTTTTTAGAGGAGATTCAGGATCAGACTTTCTGTTCGCTTGGGATAATCCATATATCGGAAGCAACAGTTCTTATGTTGATGTTCAAAGCAAAGATCACTGGCCGAGTGTACAGCCATGGAGCGATGTGGAAAGCAAGCTAACATCGTCAGGAATTAGTTCTAATGCTGATAACGGAACGTTTGTTGTTAGCTCCATGATAGGGTTGGCTACTTCTCCCATCGTTCAATATACTGTAACTAGAAAGGCCTGATTTATAGAGACAGCTAAGGATAAAGGATTTATAAGCTCTTATAGATAATAAGAAAGGAATGGAAAGTAGATGAACGATACCTTAGACTTTGATGAAACTCAAAAACTGATTGATGCTTTGCATATGAATGAAGTGAACACCATAGAACGGTTCCGCTACAGCAAACCACAAGCGCAGATGAATGATTTGATGAATTGCGCTAAGGCCTATGAAGAAGCTAACAATCTGCTGCAAATGGAGAAACAACAGTCCGGGAGTCCATACAAAGCTAACTCACAGGTACAGAATATATGGCAGGCAGCAAGAGCAGGGGTTATATTTTCCTATGAAACAATTAAGAATTTTAAGCTTAGAGCTGAATATCTAGGAAAAATAAGTGATTCTATAAAGTTATTTGATTACGATCCTGAAAAAGGGACATATAAAAATCCTTATTACAGTAATGAGATTATTGATCCCAATGAGGACCTCTATGATATGATTAATGATTCTATCAAAAAATGGGCGAATAAAACATCAGATGTTTGGGGAAATACAGCTGCCTACAAGAAAAAAACATTTGATGATTTTATAAAAGATAAAGATTTTAACCTGGAGTCGTATGTGGTGAAGTATGCAGGGAAGGATCAACTTCAGATCTTGTCATATATGCGGTATTTTGGTACTGCTCTGATTGTCTTCACACTTGGAGTTATCACCTGGCAATTGGTAGAAGCACAGGATAAAAAACAAGCAGGAGCAGAGATTTTGGTGAGTGTGGGAGGAGCTTTAGGAGGAGGACTTTTAGGAGAAATGGGGGGTACTTTGCTTTTTGGTTGGATCATTGGAGATTTGGGAACTGTTATAGGTGGTATACTTGGGGGACTGGTTGGAGCTTTTGCAGGAGGTATTGCGGCAGAATGCCTCTTTGATGCCATGATGGAAGCCTTTTTTTACACACCTAAACTTGATCGGCTGACAGGTACTTTATTCAGTGGTCCAATTATGTATGAACTGACACTGCCGAACAATATGTCCTTATCTAGCAATTTAACAGGTAGCTTATAGAAGTTAGTAAAAAATTTGCCTGATTTGATGTTATAAATTGTAAGCCCTGGGCTGTGCCAAGGGCTTATTGAATTATCTCTTGTATTTAGAAAGCAATTGCGTAGATCAGCTGATGGTTAATGGTGCTTATATAAATAATTTCTTTCGTGGCTATAAAAAATGATAAGACACCCGATTTAGAGTAGAAAGGAAATATATCGAAAATTACAAATAGAATCGGAATTATTACATACAATTAGCTTTTGTGTGATAAAGTGATAAGCTAATGCTGAGTTATAAATAAATGAATTGATAAATATTAGTTAAATGGCTCAATAATACAGCAATTACAAGAGAAGTCATAAGCCATAGCATATGTATTTATCTATACACCATTGTATTTCATTATAAGACGAAAAATGGACTTAACATATACTTAAATAAAGACACTAAAATATGGACAAGAAAGGAGTAAGAAGTTTTCATTGGAACTTTCAATTCATTCATATAGGTGGATTTACCTCTGTAAAAACAAAAAAAAGGAGGGTGAGAGATGAGGGGTGTTACGCAGGTAAGGATCCGGCTGACGAAGGAATTGTTAGATAAAAACTATGAGGAGGTTATGGTATGATTCATAAGGAATTATTTAAAGGTAACAAGCCAACTAGCCAGATTCATGTTCATGCTTTTTTAACCAGAGAAAGGAGAAAACGTATTGCTAAGCTTTTGATTGCAGCTATGGTTTTACCAAGTATGTTAACCACAGGCTTTGGACCTGGAATGCAAAGTCATGCAGCCGAAAGCAAAGCAACAGCAGCAGCAACAGACGAATATCAAAATAGATTTTTGGAATTAAGAGAGGATATTACAGATCCGAAAAATGGATATTTCAGCCCTAAGGGGATTCCATACCATTCTGTTGAGACTTTAAATGTGGAAGCTCCAGATTATGGACATGTAACCACCAGTGAAGCTTTTAGCTATTATATATGGCTGGAGGCTATGTACGGTAAATTCTCAGGAGATTTCAACGAATTCAAAACAGCCTGGGACAAAGCAGAAACCTACATGATTCCAACGGATAAAGATCAGCCAGATTCCAGCATGAGCAAATATAATGCTAGCAAACCTGCTACTTATGCCCCTGAATTTGAATTACCGGACAAATATCCTGCCCCGTTGAATTCTGGTGCGGCGGTAGGTGTAGATCCGATTAACAGTGATCTGGTTTCCACTTACGGCAAAGGTACCATGTACGGAATGCATTGGCTGTTAGATGTTGATAACTGGTATGGTTATGGAAGCAGAGCTGATGGTGTCACATCTCCATCCTATATCAATACATTCCAGAGAGGCAAAGAGGAATCCGTGTTTGAGACAGTTCCTCAGCCATGCTGGGACGCAATGAAATTTGGTGGCAAAAATGGATATCTTGATCTTTTTACAGGAGACAGCAACTATGCAGCTCAGTTTAAATATACTGACGCACCAGATGCAGATGCAAGAGCCATTCAGGCTACTTACTGGGCAGACGAATGGGCGAAAGAACAGGGCGTTAATCTTGGAACTTATAACAAGAAAGCCAGTAAAATGGGTGACTATTTAAGATATTCCATGTTTGATAAATACTTCCGCAAAATTGGTGCTCCTACCGTTGCCGGTACCGGATATGATGCAGCACATTATCTGATGTCCTGGTATTATGCATGGGGTGGTGGAGTAAGTGCTGACTGGTCATGGAAAATCGGATGCAGCCATAATCACTTTGGTTATCAGAACCCAATGGCAGCCTGGATTTTATCAGAAAACGATAATTTAAAACCTCAATCCCAAAATGGAGCAAGAGACTGGGGAAAGAGTCTTGACAGACAGCTTGAATTCTATCAGTGGCTGCAGACCTCTGAAGGTGCAATCGCAGGCGGAGCTACAAACTCTCAAAATGGACGCTATGAAGCATTGCCAGCCGGATTATCTACCTTCTATGGAATGGGTTATGATCCCAACCCTGTTTATGCAGATCCAGGAAGCAATACTTGGTTTGGATTCCAGGCATGGTCCATGCAGCGTGTCGCTGAATTATATTATAAGACGGGAGATGCCAGAGCGAAAGCCCTTCTTGATAAGTGGGTAGGCTGGATTAAGACAGTAGTAAAACTTAATAGTGATGGATCCTTTGAAGTTCCAAGCGGTCTTGACTGGTCTGGACAGCCTGACACCTGGACCGGAACTTATACCGGAAATCCAAAACTTCATGTAAAAGTTACTAGTTACAGTACAGACCTTGGTGTCTCAGGTTCTCTTGCAAACGCTTTACTGTACTACAGCAAAGCATCCGGCGATGACGAAGCAAGAGTATTGGCTAAGGAACTGTTAGATCGTATGTGGACTTTATACAGAGATGATAAGGGAATCGCAATACCAGAAAAAAGAGCTGACTACAAGCGGATCTTTGATCAGGAAATCTTTATCCCAGCCGGTTGGACAGGAAAAATGCCTAATGGCGATGTAATCAAACCTGGCGTTAAATTTATTGACATTCGTTCTAAATACAAAACTGATCCAGATTATCAGAAGCTGCTTACTGCCTATAACAATGGTACAGCTGTGGAATTAACTTACCACCGTTTCTGGGCACAGTGTGATATCGCAATTGCAAATGGTGTTTACTCTCTTCTTTTTGGTGATGGGAATGAGCCTGTAAATAATTCTGCAATTACTCCTATCACAGCAGTCTTTGATAAGAATATTACAAAGCAAAAAGATGTATCAGTAGAACTTACCTTAAATGGAAATACCTTTACTGGAATTAAAGATGGGAGTACTGTTTTAACAAAAGGTACTGATTATACAGTAACTGACAACACCGTTAAGCTGTCTAAAGATTATTTAGCAGATAAGGATGTTGGCACGTTAAAGCTTACCTTTGATTTCTCTAAGGGTGTTGATCCGGTACTTACAGTAACAATTACGGATACGACTCTTGGCGGAACCATTTCACCAACCTCAGCTACGTTTGATAAGAATATTGAAAAGCAGGAGGATATTGAAATTACATTAGATAAGGCTGGTAACACCCTAAAAGGTATTAAGCTTGGAAGCCTTCAGTTGGTTGAAGATGTAGATTATACAATATCCGGCGATACAGTTACCTTCTTAAAAGATTCTTTAGCTGGTCTTAAGAAAGGCACTTACAAAATCGTATTTGATTTAAGTGCAGGAACAGATCCAGTGTTGACTCTGACTGTAATAGATACCACCATTTCACAGGGAAGTCTCAAGGTACAGATGTTTAATATAACAACAGCAGAGCAGAGTAATTCCTTGAGCCCGAAGATCAAGCTCGTCAATACTGGTACAGAAAGTATCGACCTCTCTGAAGTGAAACTAAGATATTATTACACAGTCAATGGAGATGTAGGCCAAAACTTCTGGTGTGACTGGTCATCAGTTGGTAGCAGTAATGTAACTGGATCCTTTGTTAAAATGTCAAGTGCTGAGACAGATGCAGATCATTATGTGGAAATCGGATTTACATCTGGAGCAGGTAGTCTGGCAGCAGGACAAGCCGTAGAGATACAGACAAGAATAACCAAAGCTGACTGGACAAGTTACGATCAGTCAGATGACTATTCATTCGCAGGTTCCGCAAGCGGTTATGCGGATTGGTCAAAGGTTACAGCATATATCTCTGACAGCTTAAACTGGGGAGAGGAGCCATAAGTTAATTTTAGTAATATAAGATAGAAGTACTTATATGTAAATGAAAGAGCCAGCATATCTATCATAAAATGGGTAAAATTGATTTACTATCTTGCAAAATCAAAATACCAATTTCAATGGATATGCTGGCAATAAAATAAATATGTAGATAAAGTCAACCTTCTATTATGATTGCAGGCTGGCTTTTTTAGTGCGCAATTATAAAAAAATAATAACTTTGCATGGAAACGGTATGATTTATATAATGATTGACTGCCGTATTGGTATATGCTAAAATGGCGAAAGGTTAGTTGAAGCTAACACTATGAAATGTACAGAATGGAGTAATACATATGAGACGTATACTATCTTTAGCTCTCTGCTTTACTTTTGTTGTAGCAGGAATTACTGGATGCGCAGGCAACCAACAGACAGGAAATAAAAACACTCAAAGTGGAGAGTCTGTAACTACCCAAACGTCTGCTGGCACATCGGAAACGGAGAAACCTTCGTCTGGTAAGGATGATACAAAAGTGGTTGAAACAGTTATGGGGCCAGTTGAAATCCCTACAAATCCAAAGCGTATTGCATCTGCCCTAATTGGGATAACCGGTCATCTAGTTGCGCTGGAAACGAGTCCGGTGGGCACAGCAACTCAGAGCGGATTTCCGGAATATATTAAAAATGAGCTATCTGGTGCAGTTGATCTTGGTGATACAGAATCACTTAATTTGGAAGCTTTGATGGAACTGGAGCCAGACCTGATCATTGGCATATCATCATTTCATAAGGAGCAGTATAAGCTGCTGTCAGAAATCGCGCCTACGGTTTTATTAGAGTCTGTGTCTGATGACTGGGAAACCCTTCAGACGATTTCAGAGTTGGTAGGGAAAGATGAGGTTGCTTCTGTGCTTAAGAAAGAATACGAACAGCGCAGTTCAAAGCTTCAGCAGAACTTAAAAGAAAAGTACCCAGAGGGGGCAAAAGTCGCTTATATGCGTGTACAGGGGAAAGAGCTGCAAATTCTTAATCCTGCTTCCATCTACTTTGAAAGTCTCTACCGTGATATGAATTGGATATCTGCCAGCGAGGGCGTTGTTAATTTTGGTGATGGCTGGAATGCCACTATTTCCATGGAAGCTTTGCCCCAGCTTGATGCGGATTATATGATGCTGGCTGTTCGTCCCGATGAAACGAGTCAACAGGCATATGCTGAGCTTAAGAAATCTGCTGTATGGCAAAGCCTTAAGGCCGTAAAAGAAGAAAAGGTAGCAATTGTGGACGCTAATATCTGGTTTGCAAGTTCTGACCCTATGGCTCTTAATATACGTCTTGATAATATTGAAGATATGATGTTAAGGTAATCTCTATGGCAATGAATAAAAAGAAAACACTAGCTTATGTAAAAGGCCGTGTGCCGGCCGCTATGGTTATCATTCCTGGTATTTTTATGTTGCTTGGAATTATGTTTTATTCCGTGGGACACGGGGTGGCAGATATTGACAAGGAGACGATCTGGAGCAGTATCGTTTCCTTTGATAAAAACAACTTATCCCATCAAATTATGTACGAGCTTCGATTTCCCCGGGTTCTTGGGGGTGCAATCATAGGGGCAGGTTTCGCTGTCTGTGGTGCCATTATGCAGGCAATTACACGGAATCCTCTTGCAGATTCCGGAATTCTAGGAATTAATGCAGGCGCTGGCATCATGATAGCTGTTTGCTTTGTTTTTATGCCCTGGCTGTCATTTACCGGGATTGCATTCATGTCTTTTCTCGGAGCCGGTATGGGCATGGCAATGGTTATTGGTATCAGTCTGATGACAAGAAAAAATTCCCTTCAGATTATTCTAATAGGTTCCGCTATTACAGCATTCTTAACCGCTTTCAGTGAAGGGCTGATCATACGAAGTGGAATTGGGCAGGATCTGGCTTTTTGGTATGCTGGAGGACTTTCCGGTGCCCGTTTCAACCAGGTTACTCTTGTTGGTATATGCTTTGTGGTGGCAATGGTAATGTCTGTGATGTTGTCCCCTTCAATTACGGCACTGAGCATGGGGGAGGAAATTGCTGCAAGCTTGGGAATCAATACAAAAACCGTAAAGCTTCTTTGTTTTTTCACAGTCACACTGTTTGCAGGGTCATCCGTTGCCATGGTTGGAAACATAGGATTTATCGGCATAGTGATTCCTCATATAACTAGAAAGCTTGTGGGGACTGATTATAGGGCAGTGATTCCTTGTTCTGCCACCTTAGGCGCACTTCTTGTGGTACTTGCCGACCTGGGGGCAAGGAGTATCAATCCGCCTCATGAGATACCTGCGGCAGCTATCATTGCGGCGATTGGAGTACCATTTTTTCTAGTGCTTGCACGCAAGAAGGGATAAGGATTTAGACAATATGCAAGAAAATAAATATGTTTTTCCGGCAGAAGTGAAAGCGAAAAAAAGAACAGCTGTTGTAGCACTCGCCCTTTTCCTTTTGTTCCTGCTGGTATTTTTCTTAGGTATACAGGCAGGAACAATTCACATGCCCTTTCAGCGAGTGCTTCCTGCTTTATTCAACCAGGGGACAGGAAAGGAGAGTTTCCTGGTATTTCAATTAAGAATGCCCCGCATCATAATATCAGTTTTAGTGGGTGCCGGGCTGGCAGTATCAGGCTGTATCCTGCAAAGCGTCACTAGAAACCCAATGGCGGATCCAGGTATATTAGGAATCAATGCGGGGGCTGGTCTGGTGGTTTTAGTATACATAGCCGGCCATGCAAAGAATTCTCCATCACCTGCCGGAATGTCTCTTCTTTCCTGGATAGGATCAATTGGTGCGGCCCTTACCATTTATCTGCTTGCCAGAAATGGAAATAAAGGTTTATCCTCCACCAGGCTTTTATTGACCGGTATCGCTTTGAATTTTGGAATTCAGGCCATTACAACCATTATTACTTTGTCACTGAATCCCCAGGAATATCAGACTTATGCCTATTGGATGGCTGGTAGCCTGTGGGGGATGACCTGGCCTTATGTAATGACATTGCTGCCTATTGTGATGGCATCTCTAATCATTATTTTATCTCAGGCTTCCACCCTGGATATTCTGCCGTTGGGGGATTCTATGGCTGCAAGTCTTGGTGTTTCTGTGCGAAAGCGCCAGGGGCTTGCAATCTTCTTTGCCGTAATTCTTGCCGGATCTTGTGTTGCAACAGGCGGTAATATCGGTTTTGTAGGATTGCTCAGTACCCATATATCTCGAAGACTGGTGGGAGCTGTTCATAAACGCCTTCTGCCAGTTACAGCACTGGTGGGTGGTTTACTGGTACTTATGGCAGATACGATAGGAAGAAGTATGTTCCTTCCTTCTGAAATGCCAACTGGGATTGTAGTATCGGTAATAGGAGCGCCATATTTCCTTTATCTGTTGCTGCGAACCGCAAAGAGAGAAAGAGGTTAAAGCGTGAACGAATTTAGAATCAAAACAGAGCAGCTCTGCATTGCCTATGATAAAACAGTGGTGGTGGAAAATTTAAATGTACAGATACCAGCGGGAAAGATTACTGCTCTGGTCGGCGCCAACGGTTCTGGGAAATCCACAATCCTGCGAACCATTGCCAGGCTCCTGTCTCCTCAAAGCGGGCAGGTGCTTTTAGATGGAAAATCAATTCAAACACAATCCGTTAAGGAAGTTTCTAAAAAACTAGCTTTTTTACCACAAAATCCTACGGCTCCGGAAGGTTTGACGGTATTTGATCTTGTAAGCTTCGGACGGTTTCCTCACAAAACAGGATTCAAAAATATTACAGATGAGGATCGAAAGATCATTTCCTGGGCAATGAAAACCACCAATACCTTAGAACTGGAAAGCCGTTTGGTGGACGAACTTTCCGGAGGGCAAAGACAGCGGGTCTGGATTGCCATGGCTCTTGCTCAGCAGACAGAGATACTATTTCTTGACGAGCCCACCACATTTCTTGATATGTCCCATCAGCTGGATGTTCTTGAACTTTTAAAGAAGTTAAATGAGGAGCAGCATAGAACCATTGTAATGGTGGTACACGATTTGAATCAGGCCACCCGCTATGCACATAATATCATCGCAATTAGACATGGAAAGCCAATGTGTGTGGGGACACCAAAAGATATCATGAACAAAAAAATGCTAAAGGATATCTTTAGCGTTGATGCAGAAATCCTTCAGGATCCCCGGGACGGCATACTGCTTTGTGTACCATATAAACTGTCAAAGTAAGCAGATTGTGGATGAGTCGTTAGATGAAAATAACATTATTTTAATAGGAGGATATGCGTTATGACAATAAGTGAGATAATTAGGGAACGACGTACCATACGTGAGTTCAATGATAAAAAGATATCCCTGGACACTGTTACAGAGTTGTTAGAGACCGCTATCTGGGCACCATACCATGGGATACCAGAACCTTGGAGATTTATTGTTTATTCAGATAAAGGTATGGATCGGTTAATTGAGATGATTTTACAGGCTCTTTCACCGCCAGAGCGAAAAGAGTATGGAGATAAGCTGGAAGCGTATCTGCGTACGATCCCTGTCGCCATTGTAGTGGTTGGAAAACTGGACCGCAACCAGAAAATCATGGATGAGGTTTCATCGTCAGTAAGTGCATTAATCCAGAATTTTCAATTAGCCGCCTGGGAGAAAGAAATTGGAGTTGTGTGGAAAACACAAACTTATATGTATGCTCCTTCCATCAGTAAAAGTCTGGAGCTTAAATCGGATGAAAAAATAGCTGGCGTTTTACTCTGTGGATATTTTGATAAAAAGCCTTCGGCGAAGACTAGAGAAAGTGCTGCAGCAAGGACAATATTTGTAACTGAATAATAAAAATGGGCACAAAAATATCCATTACCGCATGTTCAACATCATGGCAGCGCTCGTCATAAAACTCGATTTGCTAACCCTTTGGTAGCCTTGAATTGTCTGGGTAGTAGCAGTATCTAACCAACTTTTAATTAACCGCATTGTCTGTTCATAATGTGCAAATGCTCGACTATCATTTAGTCGGGCTTTTTTGTTTCTTAAAAGCCGATAAAACAAAGGTATAAGTAGGTAAGTATACTCTGGCATTGGTCATACCAGAAATCAGTACGATTTTTTCATACATTCTCACAAAAATCAAACAAGAAAATGCACTATAATGACTATTATTTTTTGCAATATTGCCAGTTTTAAATGTTTATTTTATAATACAATTGATGGAAAAATTATCTAAGTAATTTAGCTGGTTGAACCAAAACACTTATGAAAAAAGAAAAAAGAGAATGCAAAGAAAGGAGCGTGAAACATGGAAGATTTTAAGGTTCTAGAAATAAAAACAAGTGTCTTTGCTGACAACAGCATACAAGCCGGAAAGCTTCGTGAGGAATTAAAGGATAAAAAGGTCTTTCTTCTTAATCTTATGTCAAGTCCCGGTGCAGGAAAAACCACTACTCTGACCCATACCATTAATGCCTTAAAAGATCACCTAACCATTGGTGTTATGGAAGCGGATATCGATTCCGACGTTGATGCCCGCACCATTCAAAAAACTGGCGCAAAGACCATCCAGCTACATACCGGTGGAATGTGCCATCTGGATGCGGAAATGACCCGTCAGGGATTAGAAGGGCTTGAGACAAAAGGCCTTGACCTTGTAATCATAGAAAACGTGGGCAACCTGGTATGTCCAGCAGAATTTGATACAGGTGCAGTAAAAAATGTTATGATCCTCTCCGTACCGGAAGGAGATGATAAGCCTCTTAAATATCCCCTGATGTTCTCAATCTGTGATGTGGTACTAATTAATAAAACAGATGTAATGCCATATTTTGATTTTGACATGGAAAAATGCAAAGCTAATATTAGACTTCGGAATCCCAACGCAAAGATCATTCCCATTAGTGCACAAAAAAACGAAGGCATAAAAGAATGGACCGACTGGTTAGACAATGCCGTAAAATCTTGGTGTGAATAACAAAAGCAAAAAGATCTTAAAAAGATAATCATAAACTTCAAAGGCGCAAACTAGCGCGGGAAAGGAAATTATGAGTGAATTAAGACCTAAAATTGTAAAGCTTGCAAAAATGGTAGGCGGTATTGCTGGAGCTATCAACAAAATTGATGAAAATTCTCCCGAATACTATTCTCTAAACTGCGTGGTCACAGATGACATGGCTGATATTGCTATGATAATAGGGTTGCGTAAACCTCGAACTTTTGAATATGTAGCAAAACGTTCTGGAAAGAGTAAGAAAGAGACAAAGGCCCTCTTAGAACAGCTAGCCTATACCGGTGTTGCAAAGGTATGGAAGGATAAAGAGGATCATAAAGAAAGGTTCTTTGTAAATATATTCGCCCCCGGTATGCTGGAAATGATGGTAAATAACCGGGAACAGCTTAATAAGCACCCTGAAATCGGCAAAGCTTTTGAAGAATATACCAGACTCCGTCTTGCGCCTATGGCATCAAAATTCCCACAAGGCATGGCAATGATGCGTGTGATTCCGGTGGAAGAGGCAATCAAAGATATTCCTGATACAAAGCCGTGGGAACGTCTTTCCTATTACTTGGACAAATATGATACATTTTCTGTATCAGACTGCTCCTGCCGTCAATCACGCCGGGTAATCGATGAAGGTTGTGGACATTTGGAAAAGGATATTTGTATCCAGATGGGAGAAGGAGCTGAGTATTATATAAAGACAGGCAGAGGTCGCCAGATTTCACGGGAAGAAGCAAAAGAAATTATTAAATTTGCAGAAAACAACGGTCTGATGCATGAAATGCCGCATACCGACGGACTTGGTGAATCCGCGGCAATCTGCAATTGCTGTGGTTGCTCCTGCTTCTCCTTAAGACTTGCAACCCTTTTTAATACTCCAGATGCCATCCGTTCTAACTTCATTGCTGAGGTAGAGAAAGAAAACTGTGTCGCTTGTGGTCAGTGTGTGGAAAATTGTCCGGTTAACGCATTAAAACTTGGTCAGAAGCTCTGTTCCAAAACACCTGTTACCATAAAGGCAGAACCCACCGCTCGTGATCATATTTGGAGTGAAAGCAACTGGAATGTGGATTACCGGGAAAATCGGAAGGATGTCACCGAAGAAGGCACCTCCCCTTGTAAAACCGCATGCCCGGCACATATTTCTGTTCAAGGCTACATAAAGCTCGCTGCTTCCGGCCGTTATCACGAGGGATTAGAACTGATAAAGAAAGAAAATCCCTTCCCTGCTGTCTGCGGACGTATTTGTCCTCATGGTTGTGAGAGTGAATGTACCAGGGGAGATATTGATGAGCCGGTTTCCATTGATGAGATCAAAAAGTTTATTGCAGATAAAGAGTTAGATGGTTCTATCCGCTATATTCCGCCCATGCGATATGATCTTGGCAATAAGATTGCGGTGGTTGGTTCGGGGCCTTCCGGTCTTTCCTGCGCATATTATCTTGCAATTGATGGATATGAGGTAACTGTATTTGAAAAAGAAGAAAAGCTTGGTGGTATGCTTACTCTTGGAATTCCGTCTTTCCGCCTGGAAAAGGAAGTGATCAATGCTGAAATTAATGTTCTGCGTGAGATGGGAGTCACCTTTAAAACGGGAATCGAAGTTGGAAAAGATATCACTCTGAACGAACTTCGAGACGAAGGTTATGAGGCTTTTTATCTGGCAGTAGGAGCACAAGGTGGCAGAAGCCTTTCGATTGAAGGGGAAGAAGCGAAGGGTGTAATGTCAGGCGTTGATTTTCTTCGGGACGTGAACCTTGAAAAAAAAGTAGAACTTTCTGGTAATGTGATTGTTATTGGTGGGGGAAATGTAGCGATTGACGTAGCCCGTACAGGAACAAGACAGGGAGCTGCTTCGGTTCATCTTTATTGCCTGGAAGATTTAAGTGAGATGCCAGCATTACCGGATGAAATCTCAGAGGCAGAGGAAGATAATGTGTTTTTTCATAACGGCTGGGGGCCGAAACGAATCTTGACCGAAGACGGAAAGGTGACTGGCGTGGAATTTAAACGTTGCATCCGTGTATTTGATAAAGATCAGCGGTTTGCGCCAGTGTATGAAGAAAATGATACCATCATTGTAGAAGCAGATACGGTACTGCTCTCCATAGGTCAATCCATTCAGTGGGGCGGACTACTCTCAGAAAGTAAAGTTGAGCAAAACGGTAACGGTACTGCCATAGCCGATCCTTTGACGCTACAGACTTCAGAACCCGATGTGTTTGTGGGAGGTGACTGTTTTACTGGACCCAAGTTTGCCATTCATGCCATTGCGGCGGGCAAAGAAGGTGCAATCTCCATACACCGTTATGTACAACCGGGCCAATCTCTTGTATTTGGTCGGGACCGTCGTGAATACCATGCGTTTGATAAGAACAACGTTACCATTGGTTTACAAGATTTTGATATGACACCTCGTCAAAGACCAGGCCATTCTCCTGAGAAAAAAGGCAGCTTTTATGATGAGCGTATGACATTTACAGAGGAACAGCTAAAGAGGGAGACAGAACGTTGTCTTGGCTGTGGGGCAGTAGAAATCGACAATTATATGTGCATTGGCTGCGGTATGTGTACGACCAAATGTAAATTTGACGCAATCCACTTAGAGCGAATCTATAATACGGTTCCCAATACCTATGAAAAACTTCCTATGAAGATTGCTACCAACGCAATTGTACGTACCGGAAAGATAGCGGCGGCCACCTTGAAAGAAAGCGTTGGCAGGAGAAGCTAACGGGAAAAGGAGAGGTAACAATGCATGAGCTTGGTGTATTAAACTCAATGGTTCATACCATTGAACGTATTGTAAAGGAGCAAGAGGTCACAAAGGTCCACAAGCTTGTTATTGAAGTGGGTGAGCTTTCCGGTATCGTGCCCAGATACCTGGAGCAGAGCTGGCCCGCTGCCTCCTATAAGACTTTTATGGAAGAAACTAAGCTGGAACTAATTGTCATCCCAGGTATTGTTAAATGCAAGGACTGCGGCAGGGTATATAATGCCGTTTACAGTGATTTAAATTGCCCTGACTGTGGCAGCAACGCTATGGAGATTTTGGAGGGCAATGACGTGATAATTAAGGAAATTGTATGTAACTAATTTTTAAATCAGCACTTGACTCTCTAGTTACTGAAGGCTTTAAAATTACCCTAAACACAAACAAGAAAGGAACAACGTAAATGAAATTTGTAATTGAGAAAGAAATTTTTGATAAACTTCCAGATTTATTCGTTGGTATTGTTGTTGCGAAGGGGATAGATAATAGTTGCGTAAACCCGCAAATCAGTTCGCTGTTAGCTGAGTCAGTGGCCTCTTCAAAGCATAGATTTGAACACGTGAATGTGAAAGAGGTTGATGAAATACTGCCATACCGTGAAGCTTTTCGTTTACTTGGAATGAATCCTAATAAATTTCAATGTTCTGTAGAAGCTATGTTCACTCGAATTGCAAAAGGAAAGGAACTTTCCAATATTAACCCTTTGGTTGATTTAAATAATGCATTATCAATTAAACATGTAATTCCAATGGGCACACATGATCTCGGTTGTTCTTCCGAAGATATTGTTATGCGCTATTCCATGAAGGATGACACCTTTTTACCTTTTGGTTCAGAGGAAGAAGAAATCGTTTTACCCGGAGAAGTTGTATATGCAGTTGACAATCAGGTGAGAACCAGGCGTTGGACATGGCGACAGAGTGAACACGGAAAGATAACAAGTGATACATCTTATGTTTTTTTCCCAATTGATGGTTTCATTGGTTTTAATAATTCCAAAGTGGAACAGGTTATTTGTAATTTGTCAGATGTTTTAAAAAGAGAGTTTCATTGTCAAGTGAATACCGGTATTGTGGATAAACATTCTCCAGAATTTGATTTAACTATTTAAAAAGCAACGTATCATTCTCTCTATATATAAGAAACCGCAATCTCTGATAAAAAGGACTGCGGTTTTTTCGTGTAACGTTGTATTTATTTCCATCCGGAAAGCCATGTTTTGTCATTTGCAATTGCAGTTACTACTTCCTCGCCGGATTTAAAATTATCAAAAGTTCCATTGCTGATTTCATTAATCACTTTACTTAACAGTTTTTCATAATAAGCTTCTGGTGTCACCTCGGTTGTAGTCTGATTAAAATGCTGTTGGGATTCCGAAGAGGCGATACGTGCATATTCGTTTTTTACTTGGGAGATGAGTTCATCACGATTCATATCATTTGCTCCTTTGCATCAATTGTTTATTTTTACCGTTACCATTATTAGGGTTATTATTTACGCGTTAAGTGATATTATGCAAAAGATTACATTCCGATTAATAGTAAATGAAATTCTGTTAAAATAAATATAAAAATCAATCTTCCTGTGTTATGATACAAGAAAAATGAAAGGGGTAATTAGAGTGCAGATACATTTTATTATTCATGAAGTTTTTGAAGGACCGGGAGCATTTTTAACATGGGCAAAAATGAGAGGACACAGCATTAATTATTCAAGAGTATATCAAGGGGAACCGCTTCCGCTTACCATAGAGAACATCGATTTATTAATTGTAATGGGCGGCCCCCAATCACCAAGTACAACGGTTGAAACGTGTCCTCATTTTGATGGCGCTGCAGAAATAGCCTTAATTAGAAAATGTATTGATTCAGAAAAAGCAGTTATAGGAGTATGCTTAGGATCCCAGCTTATGGGAGAAGCATATGGGGCGAAATGTGAGAAGAGCCCTGAGAAAGAAATTGGTTGTTTTCCTATCACATTAACAGAAGTGGGAAGGGAAAATGAATTCTTTTCTCATTTTGATGATGACAGTGTGGTAGGCCATTGGCATAATGATATGCCAGGTTTAACAAAGAATTGCCAGGTAATTGCTTATAGTGAAGGATGCCCAAGGCAGATTGTACAATATGATACGTTTGTTTATGGATTCCAGTGCCATATGGAATTAACGCATGAATTGGTAGAACTCTTAATTGAAAATTCGAAAGCAGAACTGCTAAGTGATAAAAACAGGAAGTTCGTACAACAGGCAGATGGATTAAGGCAAAATGATTATACAACAATGAATCATAATTTATTTGCATTTTTAGATAAGTTCACAGCGAAATATTTACAAATATAAAACCCCATTGATTTCACGTTCCTAACATCATACTCATAAGAATAACAGCACATGGTTAGGGGGAGAGGGTGTCAAAAGCAGAGGAGAAAAAATGAGCAATTATAAAATCTCTTTAAAAGATTTCACAGAAAAGAACATATTTCAACTATCGGATAATTTTCGCGGCAGTGATCCAAAGGGAAATGTGATTTCATTCACTAACTATTACATTGAAATGAACGGAAAACCTTTCTATGGTATCAGTGGAGAGTTTCATTTTAGCCGATGTGAAGAAGCATATTGGGAAGATGAGATCATCAAAATGAAAATGAATGGAATCAATATCATCTCTACTTATG
>CAURSM010000020.1:0-94421 GCA_963528005.1 uncultured Eubacteriales bacterium | reverse complement strand
ATCTTGTATTGATATTTATAAATCAGATGGTATTGCAAGAAGGCTAGGCGTTGACCAGGGGCCTTGTGCATTTTGGATTAAGGATAATCAGATTCAGGAAAAATTAGAAGGCGAGATTACTCTAGATCAGATAAATAGAATTTGCAGATAAAACAAGGTCCGCCCGGAATTAGACTTAAGTAATACACAAGTCTGTTTCCAGGCGGATCTCGTTTTGTCATTTCCTATTTAAGCAATGAAATAATTGATTAAAAAAGTCCCAAATCCTACAATAGCAAAAAGACTGATAGAAGCAAGTTCTTTGATTTTTTCATTCTTGTCACCAGATTTTAGGACTTGTATAAAAATGAAAATATAATAAGATAGAAACATAAAAGCAATTACTAAAGACCCCATAAGAATTCTAAATTGTATGTCCAGGCTTACGTCATTTCTCCATACAGCAAAACGAAAGCATTGAAATATAAGTGCTTCCAAAACACATGGTGTGGCAATTGGAATCTGAGGCAGTTTCAACTCATCTTTTTTATTCACAACATTTCCCCCTAATCTATTTCATCACAAACGAACTATACCGCATACTTGCTCAGCTCAATTAACAATTCTGGATCAAAAGCTATTAAATCTCCTTGAATCCGTCGAACCAGCTCATCAATCTCATCTGTATCATTATCCGTAAGTTCGTAAATAACTTGTTCCCCTTGGAGTCGGTTGATAATCTCATCGATTTCATCCACCTGACTTAAGGTAGCCTCTTCATGATAAGAGATTATTTGCGAATTAGCAGTCTGATCGGGAGGAAGTTCATGAGGAATCATTCCATATTTCTTACCGTCTGTAATCTCCACCAAAATCTTATCAATGAGTGCCCCTGTTACCAGGTCTTTTAAATTCACTACTTCTAAAAGTTCTTCTTCTGAATTATTTATGTATCTCCCCGTTCGTTTCAGTGATAGGGAAGTGCCTGCTGGAGTAATAAAGGTATAGGTTTCTCCCATGCCTTTCTTAGTTTGAAAGTCAACCGCAGAGAAATAAAGGTAATTAAAGCTTAAAAGTCTGCAACTGGATCCATCCGTAAAGACCACCAGCTTATCAAGCATGATTCGAGGTTGTTTTCTTCTGTCGTAAAATGGCTGAGAGATTCTTTTTTGAATGTTTCTTAGAATGTCATCATAGGCGGTGATCCACATATCCATCTGCATGGGAAGCGTGTGTGACCTGTCGTAAATAATCTGCATATACTGGCGTTTATTGGCTTCATCCACTGCCGTGACAGTAGCAGAATACTGCCAACCGTCCCTGTGTTCCTTTACATAAGCGATTTTCCCAATGAGACAGGCGCTGTAAAGCGGTGTGGAAATCACAAGCTTAATGGTCTCGTCTTCCGGAAGATACATGGGAGTCTTGGCCTTAAAGGCAACTCCATTTTCCGAGACATCCACCGTCCTCGCTTCGTGACTCGTTTGGTGATACTGAATGTTAATACTTTCATCAGCTCTGATTCGCTCGTTGCTGCGGTAAGCAGGCCGTCCTAACATAAAGAACATGGCATATAACAGTGACACCATGTTGTGGAATATCCAGAAGATAATAATGCTGCTGTAAAACAGCGCCCACCCATACTTTCCATTTAAAAAGCGAACCATGGCAGCAAAGGAGAGAAGGAGGAGTACCATATGGGGAATGACAAAGAGAGAAACATGAAACCCCTTGTAATCCGTTTCTTCTTTTTTATTGGTGACTTTAAACTTTTTCTGACGTATGTGTAGAGATTCCAAAATCACTGGCCCAATTAGATAAGGCATAAATATAGTATCAATGATCTGACTCCATCTCTGGTTTCTGATATTACTTGATAAATACCGCATGGAAATGCTGTAAAAAAAGTATGCCGGAAGCCAGAAGATTATAATCTCCACAAAACCGGTATTTACAATCTGAAAATCAAACAATGCAAACAGGATGGGAGAAAGAATAAATACCAGTCGGTTAAAAAAGGACCACCAATAGAGATAACTATTTAAGTAAGTGATTCTTGATAAAAGAGGAAGCTTTGGGGTAAAGATAGCGTGGGTATTTTGAAGGCTCTGTATGATACCTCTCGCCCAACGGATTCTCTGCATGAGCATACTCTTTACGGTAGTGGTAGTAAGCCCGGCTGCCTGTATTTCATCGGTAGCATAGGTGATGTAACCAGCCTTTTGAAGTCTTATGCTAGTCTCAAAATCCTCAGTAATGGTTTGTGTTGGAAAACCGCCGATTTCTTCCATGGCCTTACGTGATATTACGGTATTGCTTCCGGTATAGGCAATGGCATTGGAGGAGTTTCTCATGGTATTGATTTCTTTGGAGAAAAAGTCCTGCTCGTTTGGAATGTTTCCTTCTGCATACAGATTAAACTGAAATAAGTCGGGATTATAAAAGCTTTGAGGCGTCTGTACCAGTCCAAGCTTTAAGCTGTCTTCCTTCTCACATTCCCCTCGTAATCTCCAGGAACCGTTTTCTTTGATCAGCTTTGGTAACAGGAAATAGGGGACTGTTTTTAAAAGAAATGTATGTTGTGGAATCATATCCGCATCAAAGGTGGCAATCAGTGGAGAGGAGGTGTGTTTCATAGCGTAGTTATAATTACCTGATTTGGCATGTTTGTTGCCCGAAAAACCCAGGTATCCGATAGAGAACGCATCAGCCAGTTTTTTAATTTCTTCCCGGTTGCCGTCGTCGCAAAGATAGATATGTATCTTACTTTTGTCGGGATAGCTCATAAAGGTGCAGGCATTTACCGTCTTATACAAAAGATCCTCAGACTCATTATGAGTTGCGATAAAGACATCCACTTCTGGATAGCATTCCTCAGGAATCGTTGGACACTCCAGACGATAACGGTCCATTCTCATTTTCTGGAAGAAAAGCTCAAAGGTAGTAAATACGGTGACTAGCTCAGCCATAATAAGCAGGGCACCAAAGATTACATTTAATGCTCCTTCCTCAAAGGGCAGTGTATAAAGAATCCTCCACCCAAGGTAGATCGTCATTAGCAACATTGTAATGAGAAATATAATATTTCGCTTTTTGTTTTCTCGATTCATAGAAACCTTCTGTTCTTAAAATTGTCAGGTTCAATAAGTGAATGCTCTACGTGATATACCTGACTGGATCAATTTTATCAATATGTTACATTATAACAAAAATACCGGACCATGGAAAGAAAATGATCTGGTAGAATATGGAAAAAAATCCTACACATTGTAATATAGGAAAGGATTTGATATGCTTGAGCCAAATAAAAGCTGGGTATCTTATCAATAAGCAGTAGAAAAACGGCTTCAAAATGGAGAACATTATGGAAAATAAGTTATACATGAAAGATAAGATGGAATCACCAAATTATGAGATATTTTACAAAGATAATACGCCATCTGCGGATCACCCGCTTCATTATCATGATTTTCTGGAAATTTATTATCATGCGGAAGGTGACTGTGACTATATTATTGACAGCCGTATTTATACCTTAAAGAAGGGCGACATCGTTTTGATTAATAACCAGAAGCTGCACCGGGCTGTTATAAAAGATATGACAAAGCCTTACCGGCGTTATGTTTTATGGATGGAGTACAATTTTGTTGAAAACCTCCTTGGAAACCGCATTGATTATGTGGGAATGATAGGCGTGGAGAGCAATGTGGAAATCATCAGTCTTCCAGATCAGCAAAAAAAGGAGATTCTCTCTCTGTTTCACAATATGAGCCTGGAAAGCAAGGGGGTAGATGCATTCAGCTCTTATCTACAGGAGTGTTATTTGAAAGAGCTTTTATTGCTTTTATGCCGTTATAGCCAAAATTACAATGTGGTGGAAGAGAAGGTTTTTAAAAATGATGATATGATTGAGTCAATTATGGACTATATTGACCAGCATTATATGGAGCCCCTGTCCTTAGATTTAATAGCCCAGGAGTTTTATATGAATAAGTATCATCTTATGAGGAAGTTCAAAAAGCATACGCAAATGACGATTATGGATTACTGTAAAAAGCGCAGGCTCATTATCGCCAGAAATTATCTGATGCAAGGAGCGAGGATTCAGGATATTTATAAATTAAGCGGGTTCGATGATTATTCTAACTTTTTCAGATCATTTAAATCTACCTATCAAATGTCTCCAAGAGAATATAAAAAATATATGAATCAGAGTCACAATAATACCATCCAGCTGGCAATGGACAGAGATCTAATTGATAATAAACATTAACTCGTGAGTAAAATGTCAATATCTGCAATGTTCACGCCAGTTAAAGTTATTTTTTATGATTTTAAGATGCTATAATTTATACAAGAGATGACTATAGATCTCCTAAAAAAATAGCATAATGCATAATGAAACACAGAGAAGGAGGAATTGTTATGAAAAAAATATTTAGTTTCTTATTGGCAAGTGCAGTTATGGCGTCTTTAACAGCATGTTCTGGGGCTGCAAAAGATCCTGCCTCAAATAGTGGCACAACTGCTGCACAGACAGAAGATGCTTCCAAGGGGGCAAGTGCAAAAGGTGAGAAAGTGGAAATCAGCTTCCTGGTTACTAAACCTGAGATTGTTCCACAGTTTGAGGAAACTTTTAAAAAGTATACCGAATCCCACCCAAATGTAACAA
Source organism: uncultured Eubacteriales bacterium (assembly GCA_963528005.1). Lineage (GTDB taxonomy): Bacteria > Bacillota > Clostridia > Lachnospirales > Lachnospiraceae > Lacrimispora. The sequence continues at coordinate 89,770 of CAURSM010000020.1, read as the reverse complement.
TTTCAGCGATCCCGCTTTCCGGACAGACCATCTATGAAAAATTAACCTCTTTATATGCGTCTGGCAATGCACCCACCATCACAATGGTAGGAGGACCCGAATTTAATTCCTTTAAGGACAATTTTTTAGATTTATCTAATACTGATTTTGCTAAAAAGGTATATAGCTGGGCGATTGATAAGACTACAGTAGATAGCAAAGTACTGGCTGTTCCAACAACTGCAGAAGGAATTGGCATTATGTACAATAAGACTGTAATTGAAGCAGCCACTGGAAGAGATTTTGATCCTGCAAGTATCAAGAACAGACAGGACTTTGCAAAGCTTTTGGAAGAAATTTCTAAAACGGAGTATTCTCCTGTGCAGATCACCAATAAGGACTGGTTGCTTGGTTCTCATTTAACCTCTGTATTATATGGTTCTGTAAGCAAGAATTTTGACGAGAGACAGGCTGTAATTGAAGCAGCCAAAAAAGGGGAATACGATTTCGCAAACAGCCAGGTCTTCAATAACTGGATGGATACCTTTGATCTTCTCATGAAATACAACAAGTATAAGAAGGCTCCTCTTGCTAATGCATACGAAGATGATCAGCTTACCATGGGTAGCGATCAGGTCGCTTTCTGGCCAATTGGAAATTATATCTATCCTAACATTATAGATATTAACCCAATTGCAGAAGTAGGCCTTATGCCTTATCCAATGGGAGACGAGGATTCTGCTGTAGGAAACAAGGATATCGTGTTATCTTACTCCATGTTTGCAATTGATGCAAAGCAGTCAACAAAAGCACAGCAGGATGCAGCAGTTGATTTCTTTAATTGGCTTATCACTTCAGAAGAGGGACAAGATTCCTATATTAATACTCTTGTTTTCGTTCCTATCTTTGAAGGATTCAAGGTTCAGCCTAGCAACCCAGTTGCAAAGCAGATTGTAGCTTATATGGAAGAAGGAAATACGTTAGAGCGTATGAGCGATTACTTCCCTGCTGGTGTTATGAACCAGTTTGGTGCGACTATGCAGCAGTATCTGGATGGCAAAATCCAAAGAGCCGATGTGGCAGAGCAATTTAAGAAACAATGGGTGGAGTTCTCCAACAAATAATGACATAGGATGGGAGATATTATGTATAAAGAAAAATCAAAACTTAAAAGCTTGCAGGTATTTGCAATATTTGGTCTCATTCCGTTATTGGTTTTCAGCATCGTAGTACTCATCCCTTTCTTAGCCGGACTTTATTTATCACTTACGAATTGGAATGGTTCCATTGGAGGCAGCATTCAGTTCATTGGAATCCGAAATTATATTTCAGCAGTAAAGGACCCCTTATTTTGGGGGTCCTTAGGTAAAACCTTTTATTATGTTTTTTTTGTTATGATTTTAACAAATGCCTCTGCTTTTTTATTCGGTTTGCTGGTGACCAGCGGCATGAAAGGACAGAATTTCTACCGGGCAGGGTATTTCACGCCTAATTTGATTGGCGGTGTTATTTTGGGGTATATCTGGCAATTCATTTTTGCCAGAGTATTGGTTTATTTAGGGGCTCAAACAGGTATTCCAGCTTTTGAAATGAGCTGGCTTACAGATCCGCATATGGCGCTCTGGGCGTTGATTCTTGTAGGAGTTTGGCAGAATGCGGGTTACATGATGCTTATTTATATCGCAGGATTTGTTGGAATTGACAAAAGCCTGATTGAGGCGGCGAGAATGGATGGAGCAAGCCCCATTCAGATGCTTAAAGATATTAAGATTCCTATGATGGTTCCTGCGTTTACAATTACGCTGTTTCTTACGTTAAGAAAGGCATTTATGGTTTACGATGTAAACCTTTCCCTGACAAGGGGCGGCCCATACAATACAACGGAGCTTATCTCCATGCATGTATACAATGAGGCGTTTTTAAACCAGAACATGGGACCAGGACAGGCAAAAGCTTTCCTTTTGTTCCTCATCGTTGCAGCAATCGCAATTGCTCAGGTGGCTGTTCTTAAGAAGAAGGAGGTAGATGCAATATGATGGCAAAGAGAAGGTTGGTCTCCCTCGGGAAACATATTTCGGCCATTTTATTTATGGTTTTTATGCTCCTGCCGTTTTTCCTTGTGCTTGTGAACTCCTTAAAGCTGAGAATTGATATTATTAAAAATCCCCTGGCAATGCCTCAGTCCTTATCCTTAGCGAACTATGCAAAGGCCTGGACGACCATGAAATTTGGGCATGTGCTTATGAATACAGCATATATTACGGCATTTTCCCAGATTTTATTGATTTCCTTTGGTGCAATGCTGTCTTATCTGCTGGTTCGCTGGAACTGGAAAATCAATAAATATATTTTTACCTTGTTAATTTGTGCCATGATCATACCGTTTCAGTCTTTAATGATCCCATTTGTCAGCATTTTTGGTAAGCTGGGTTTGATGAACAGCAGAACAGCCCTCATCTTTTTCTATATGGGATTTGGTATGCCAATGACAACCTTTATGTATCACGGCTTTATGAAGGGAATATCAAAAGAAATGGAGGAAGCAGCGTTAATTGATGGCTGTTCTCATTTTTACTGCTTTTGGAAAATCGTATTTCCTAACTTAAAACCAATAACAACAACAATCTTGATTGTAAATATTTTATGGGTATGGAATGACTTCCTGCTCCCTTCCCTGGTTCTGATCAAGGATAAAAACAGGACCATACCGCTTTCTACCTTCTATTTCTTCGGAGAATATACAGCGGAGCTGGGACTTGCCATGGCGGCGCTGATTTTAAGCGTATTGCCTGTGGTTGTGATTTATCTTTTCCTCCAAAAGCAAATTGTGACAGGAGTAATGGATGGTGCGATTAAATAGTGGAGGTAAACCAACTTGAACGTTTCTAATAAAATAATGCTGATTACTTACCCAGACAGCATGGGCGGGAACTTAGAGAACCTAAACCATGCGCTCAATACAAGTTTTAAAGGAGCTGTTGGTGGTGTTCACATTCTACCTTTTTTCCCTTCCAGCGGTGACAGAGGGTTTTCACCTATGACTTATGATATGGTGGAACCAGCTTTTGGAGATTGGAGCCACATCGGAAAACTGTCAGAAAACTACTATTTGATGTGTGACATGATGGTGAACCACGTATCTAAGAGAGGCCGTGAATTTCTGGATTATATGGAGAGAGGAGAGGATTCTCCCTATAAGGACCTGTTTCTTGATTATGCCGAATTTTGGGGAGAGGGAAAGCCTGATGAACATGACATTGAAATTCTCTACCGCAGAAAAGAGGGAGAGCCTTATCAGGACTTTGTCCGTAAAGACGGGAAAAAGGTAAGGCTTTGGTGTACCTTTACACAGGAACAGATTGATCTTGATATTCGAACTAGGGCAACGAAAGACTATTTAAAAGAGAATTTCCACTTTCTTGCATCAAAGGGAATTAATATCATACGTCTGGATGCACTTGGATATGCAGTTAAGAAAAGAGAGACAAGCTGTTTTATGGTGGAGCCTGATATCTGGAACTTTATCGAAGAAGTAACTGGCATGTCCGGTGACAAAGTCTGGCTGCTTCCAGAGATTCATGACACCTGGCAGACAGCGAAAAAGCTGGAGGCTCATGGTGTGTGGAGCTATGATTTTGTGCTTCCCTTCCTCATGCTCCATTCCCTTTATACCGGAGATACCAAGAAATTAAAGGGCTGGCTTGATGTGGCTCCTCCTACTCAGTTTACAGTTTTGGATACTCATGATGGAATCGGCGTCTTTGATGCCTTTGACTGGGTGGATGAAAAAGAAGCCGATGAGTTGATTGCAAAGATGGAAGACAGACTTAGTTACAGCTATAAGCCATTAAATCCGGAAAAGAAAAAATTTAAAAAGGCGTATCAGCTTTATACTACTTATTTTTCTGCTCTTCATGAAAATGAAGCGTCGTATCTAATGTCCCGTGCGGTTCAGTTTTTTGCACCTGGAATCCCTCAGGTATATTATGTAGGATTGCTGGCAGGAGAGAATGATTATGATGCCCTTGAAAAGAACGAGGATCATAGATCCATAAACCGCCACAATTATTCAGTCCCTGAGCTGGAGGCATGTGCCGAAAAGGAGATAGTGAAGAAATTAACAGCTTTGATGCGCTTTCGCAATACCTGTGAAGCCTTTGAAGGTGATCTTACCGTAACAGTTCCCGAAGACGGAATGCTTAAGATGCTAAGGACAGGAGAAAAGGAAAGAGCAGAGCTTTTATGTAATTTTAAAACCTATGAATTTTCAATCCAATATACAGAGCAGGGGATTACACATCAATTGATTCTGTAGCTTATCGTAAAACAAAGAATCGGCATCAGGAGAATTTCCTGTGCCGATTCTTTTTAATGTTTCATTGATATTGTATTTTTCCAATAAGATTATCTGTACAGGCTAAATTTCCGTCCACAGTTATAACAACAGCACCCATATCCTCAATTTTATTCACTCTACGAATGATAGAAGCAGCATCCAAGCCAAACAATTTAGTGGTATAGATATCGCAGTCTAAGGATCTGTTGGCAATAATAGTCAAAGAAGCGATATTGCTTTCCATAGGATATCCGGTTTTGCTGTCAAATATGTGGTGATATTTACTGCCTTCTTTTTCAAACACTCTCTCATAGATTCCTGAGGTTACAACGGATTGATCTCTTATTGTCACAAGTGCGGCGACATTTCCTCTTGGTAGAAACGGGTTTTGTATACCGACCTTCCAGTCGCCACCTTCCGATGGGGAGTCTCCAAATACAAGAACATTGCCTCCCATATCCACCATAGCTGAGACAGCTCCATTTTCCTTAAATAATTCCATGACTTTATCTGCGAAATAACCCTTAGCTATGGCTCCAAGGTCAATCTCCATACCTTCTTTTAAGAAAGAGATGGTCCTTTTTTCATCATCTAGTTGAATGTTTTCAGGGTTTAAAAGTTCCAGCACGTTCTCTATTGCTTCCGGTTCTGGCACATGAGCCTGTGAAAAGCCAATTCTCCATAGTTTTATCAATGGTCCGATTGCTATATTTAAATAGGAATTTTCACATAGACTATGCTTTTTCCCCGTTTTTATCAACTCATATAGTTCCTCGTCCACCTGTTGTGGGGTGAATGCAGCTTCCTTTTTTAATAAGGAAAGCTGTGAAGTTTCGCTATTGGCACTGAAGACTTCATTGTAATGAATTAGCATATCCTCCGCTTTTTTTGTCAGTTCTTTGGCACCTTTCCCCTTTACATAAAGGGATATCTTCGTTCCCATAAGATATATAATCTTGGTATCCTCAGTCATTTCAGTCTCCTATATCAGTTTGGTTTTGTCCATGGGTTAGAAAAGCATTAATCAAGTCACGATCCATACTGGTTAAAGTTCTTTCATTGTGATATGCGATAAAATAATCTAAGCTTAATTCGTCGATGGGAATTGGGTATATATTGTAGTCAGAAGGGCATTCTTTCACATAGACACTTTCCGGTATAATGGTCAGTCCCAAATTACCTGTGGCAAGCTTCAGTATCGTATTAATCTCTGTGCTTTCCATTATAATTTTAGGTTCGACCTTGTAAACGTTTAATAGCTGATCGATCTGTTTTCTAATGGCAGAACCCTTGGAAGTCAGTACCAGCCTTTGGCATAAGATTTTACTTATGTCGATGGAACCTTCTGGAATTATGGCCACATCTTTCTGATAAAGATTGCAGCAACGCGGTATCACAGCCCGGTATCGGTGTCTGCCCCAGTTAACTGAATTTAAGTTTGGTGAAATGTTTCTTGAATTTTGTCCAATCCAAAAATCAAGTTCATTGTTTTGCGTGAGCCGCTCACTTTTTTCCGGTAAAACCTCGGTGAGCTCAATTCTACAGTCTGGATGCATATTTAAAAAGTCAGGTAGAAAAAGAGGTAAAAGGTAGGTACCAAGGCTGGGGAGAACCCCTATCTTTATGACTGTTTTATCGATGTCAGATACATCTGATATCTCCCTCAGCAGCTTTGCATAATTATTTTCCAATGAAGTCAAATACTGATAATATATCTTCCCCTGCTCAGTTAATCGGTATGGAAGCTTGTTGCGGGTTATGAGTTCGCAGTTTAACTGGCTTTCCACCCTTTTAATCACTTGAGTTAAATAAGGTTGAGAGATATAAAGTGATTTGGCAGCCTTGCCATAATTGCTGTATTTTAAAATGGCATCTATATAATATAGGATATCTTGAGAGCCGATTTTTGACATGTTATACCATCCTTTGAGATAAAATGGAGTATTTTTAAGGTTATTTTTGATTATAACAAATTTGTTATTAAACTTCAATAAATTACTATTAGATTATATTTGAGCATTATGTTAAAATAATATCAAACACATAATTGTTACTGTGAAAGCTTAATGTACAGGAAGGGGATTACTATGAAATATTTAGCAATCGTAGGCACTAATTCAGATGTGTCAACCAATCGCACGCTGCTTCAATTCATGCAAAAGCATTTTTCTAAAGAGGCAGAGATTGAAGTATATGAAATTAAAGATTTACCTGCTTTTATGGAACCTGAGGATTCTGATATACCTGAAAAGGTAGCAGAGTTATCCAATAAAATAAAGAACGCCGATGGAGTGATCATAGCAACCCCAGAGTATGATCATGCGATCCCAGCAGTTTTAAAGAGTGCTCTTGAATGGATTAGTTACACCAGTCAGGCGCTTACGGACAAGCCAGTTTTAATTGTAGGGGCTTCTCATGGTACGCTTGGTTCTTCCAGAGCACAGGCACACCTTAGACAGATTCTTGATTCCCCTGAGCTTGCAGCCAGAATCATGCCAAGCAGTGAGTTCCTTTTAGGTAAATCACAGAGTGCATTTGATCTTTCAGGCAATCTCATATATATGGATAAGCTCTCAGAGCTTGAAGAAATTTTCAGAGAGTTTGTTCTATTTACAGATATCACATCAAAACTTCTGGAAGAGAAGTCTTTGAACAAAAAAGAGAAAAAATACACTTGGCAAGAGTAGGAGGATTATTAAAATGAAATTCATAGCAATTGTCGGAACCAATGCAAAAAAATCATATAATCGTAAACTCCTTCAGTTTATGAAAAAACACTTTGAGTCTAAGGCTGATATAGAATTACTTGAGATTACAGATGTTCCTATGTTTAATCAGTCAGATAACCAGTCCTACGGTCCTGTATTACAGATGATTAATGATAAGATTACGGAGTGTGATGGTGTTATTATGGCTACTCCTGAATACAATCATTCCATCCCATCCGGTCTTAAAAGCTTGATTGAATGGTTAAGCTTTGATCTTCATCCACTTGCTGGCAAACCAGTTATGATTGTTGGCGCTTCTCTCGGAACCCAGGGTTCCTCTCGTGCACAGCTTCATCTTCGACAAATCCTGGATGCTCCAGGCGTAGATGCCAATGTAATGCCAGGTTATGAGTTTTTACTTGGAAATGCAAGCAAAGCATTTGACGATGCTGGCAACTTAAGCAGTGAAGGAACCATAGATTTCTTAGAGATCTGCTTCCTGCGCTTTATGCGTTTTGCTACCATTGCAAATCAGCTTAACGAGGAAGAGGAGTTTAGCTTTACCCCTGGTGAATATGAAGTAAATGCCATCGGTCACAGCGGAAATCTTCCAATGAAAGTATCCTTTAGTGAAAAACGAATTGAGAGTATTGATATCAATACCCAAGGCGAGACAGAAGGAATTGCCGATGTAGTTTTTGTAAGAATTCCAGACAAAATCCTGGAAGGACAGACCTTAAATGTGGATGCCCTCTCTGGTGCATCTGAAACCAGCAATGCTGTTATTGATGGTGTAGCAAAGGCAGTGAAGCTTGCCGGAGTGAATCCTGATATCTTAAAGAGACGTCCAAAACCTGCCAGCAGCCGTAACAGGGAAGACGAAGAATATACTTGTGATGTAGTTGTTGTAGGCGGAGGCGGTGCAGGATTAAGTGCAGCCGCTACCGTTTTACAGAATGGTTCTAGTGCGATTGTTCTTGAAAAATATCCGGCAGTGGGTGGAAACACCATTCGTTCCGGTGGTCCAGTCAATGCGGCAGATCCAGAGTGGCAGGGCGAGTTTGATGAAAATCCAGGAGAACGTCATACCATTGAGGCACTATTAAGCACAGATGAGAGCTTAATTCATTCTGAATATTTAGAAGATTTCCGTGCGCTTAAAAAAGAATTTGCTATCTACCAGGAAAAATTTGGCACACAAAAAGGTCATTTATTTGACTCTCCACTTCTTCACAGAATGCAGACATATTTTGGTGGTAAACGTACTGACTTAAAGGGCAACTCCATCTACGGACAATACGATCTGGTAAAAATCATGACTGACAGAGCTTTAGAGAGCGTAAAGTGGCTGGAGGAGATCGGTGTTGAATATGATAAGAGCATCGTATTTGCTCCTGTTGGTGCCCTTTGGCGCCGTGGTCATAAGCCGGTGAAAAGCTATGGTACTGCATTTATCGTTTCTCTTTCTAAATATGTAGAGGAGCACTCAGGGAAGATTATTACTGACAGCCCTGTAAAGGAATTTCTCATAGAGGATGGAGAAATAAAAGGAGTGATAGCGACTGGTGTCAATGGTCAGAAAATCACGATTCACGCAAAAGCAGTTGTTCTTGCAAGCGGCGGCTTTGGTGCCAATACAAAGATGCTGAAAGAATATAACACTTACTGGAGCAATATTGATGATGATATTAGAACCACCAACTCTTACGCTATGACTGGTGATGGAATCGTTCTTGGTAAGACCGTAGGAGCAGCACTGACTGGAATGGGCTTTACTCAGATGATGCCTGTATCCGATCCTGAAACTGGCGAACTATTCAGCGGAGTTCAGGTACCACCTGAAAACTTTGTAATCGTCAATAAAGAAGGCAAACGTTTTGTAAATGAATTTTCAGGCCGTGATGTTTTAACAAAGGCAGCCATTGATCAGGGTGGTTTGTTCTACCTGATTGCTGATGATGAAATAAAGAAAACTGCAGCCAATACAAGTCAGGAAAAGTTAGACCGTCAGGTAGAAGCAGGTACCCTGTTTAGAGCTGATACCATAGAAGAGCTGGCAGTAAAAGTTGGTATGGATCCTAAGGTACTCAGAGATACGGTTGATAAATATAACTCCTATGTAGATAATGGTTTTGATCCTGAGTTCCATAAGGATACCTTTAGCTTAAAGGTGGAGAAAGGACCGTTTTATGCCACACCAAGAAAGCCAGCCGTTCATCATACCATGGGTGGATTGAAGATCGATACAAAAACCCACGTATTAGACGAAAATGGCCAGCCAATTAAAAATCTTTATGCCGCTGGAGAAGTTGCTGGAGGTATTCATGCAGGTAACCGTCTTGGTGGTAATGCATTAACTGATATTTTTACCTTCGGACGAATCGCTGGTAAGACAGCAGTTGACGAAATGAAATAGTGATAGGATGCTCCTTTAAGAGTGGAGTAAAAATACCCTTGCCGGTTTCGGCAAGGGTATTTTTATTGACATAGATAGAACTATTTAGTACAATAGTCCCATAATGGGACTAAGAAAGGTGATGTGATAAAAGGAATGAATGAAAAAGCAAAGCGTTTTTGCAATATGCGGCAAGGATTAGAAATGATTTATGATAACTATGCCAGGTCTGTGGGGATTTCCTATACGACATTGTATGTTTTAAATCTTATTAGTCAGTACGAGGTATGTACACAGAAGATTATTTGTGAAAGAACAATGTTACCGAAGCAGACAGTAAATAACGTAGTTAAGAAGCTATCAGAGCAGGGATATCTACGATTTGAAGAAATACCTGGCAATAGCAAATCAAAGCGAATTCTATTTACGGAAAAAGGTAAAGAATATGCCGAGCCAATGATTAAGCATGTACAGGACGCTGAAGATACTGCAATGGATCAATTATCTGAGAGCCATCAAAAAGAACTTCTTTGTATTATGGAACTATATGATCATGCATTTAGAAAAGCTATGAATGATAAGTAAGGAGAGCAATTATGAGAAAAAATATTGGACCTAAATCTTATGTGGTACCACAACCTGTTTTTATTATTGCAGCGTATGACGAAAATGGAATCCCGGATGCCATGAATTCTGTATGGGGAGGTATCAGTAATGAAAAGGAAATTACAATATGCATTAGTTCAGAACGAAAAACGCTAAAGAATATCATGTTGCATGGTGAATTTACCGTAAGCATGGCAGATGCGTCTTTTGTTGAGTCATGTGATTATGTTGGAATTGAAACTGCTCATAAAGTTCCAGATAAATTTGCAAGATCTGGATTTCATGCAATTAAGGCGGATTTTGTCAATGCACCACTGATTGAAGAGCTTCCATTTGCCTTAGAGTGTAAAGTGAAAAGTTACGATGAGAAAGAGTGGCGTATGATTGCTGAGATTGTGAACATCAGTGTTGACGAGAAAATACTGGATGAAAAAGGTGCTGTTTGTCTGGATAAATTTAGTCCGCTTGTGTTTGATTGGATGAGTAAGAATTATCTTAAAATTGGAGAGAAAGCAGGAAATGCTTTTCGGGATGGGCTTAGTATTAAGAGAAAGTAGAAATCAGCCTCCATACCTAGATTGTTTTCATACGACAAAAAGCGTCAAAAGTAATTTATAATTGTAGAAATACCTCATTTATTGCGTTTTGATTTCATTTATTAAGTGATAATAAGGATATATAATGTAATTGTTACCACAAAGAAATCAAGAGGTACTAAAGGAGGTTATTAGTAATGACGAAACACTGGAGTAAAATAAGGAATATGGCTCTTTTTGCACTGGCAGCCGTTCTCGTGACCGGTAATTCTGTTTCCACTTACGGAGATAACAGGAATCATGAATCAGGAACTTTCAGCATCCTCACCTATAACATTGGCGGACTCCCCTCCATGTTCTCCAGCAGCGGAGATCCAAAAAATTACATACCCCAGATAGGAAAAAAGCTGCAAGCCTATGATTTGATCCATGTGCAGGAGGACTTTAACTATCATGCGGCCCTTTATGCAAACGATACCCACCCATATCGGACACCCACCTCAGGCGGGGCTGGAATCGGAGATGGGATGAACTTTTTATCCAGCTTTCCTTATGAAGATATGGACCGGGAAACCTGGAAGGACCGATACGGACTCATTGGAAATGGAAGCGATGAACTCACTCCCAAAGGGTTTATGTACAATCAGGTAAAGATTGCTGATGGCGTATACGTTGATGTCTATAATCTTCATGCCGATGCAGATACTGACCCTAAATCACAAGCCGCAAGACGCAGCAACCTGACTCAGCTTGCAAATTACATTGAGGAATACTCCAAGGGACATGCAGTCATCGTATTTGGTGATACAAACTGCCGTTATACAAGAACAGATGATAACTTAAAAGCCTTGTTTGTAGACCGTTTGGGAATGAAGGATGTGTGGATTGAAAAGATCAGAAATGGAAGTTATCCAGCAATGGGAGCAGATGCTCTTCTTGGACCTTCTGGTTCAACAAGCCCGGATAATGAAGTGGTGGATAAGATTTTCTACCGAAGCGGAAACGGTGTCACGCTAACACCAACATCCTACAAGGTTGAAAATACATATTTTACAGATTCAGCAGGGAATCAGCTTTCTGACCATTATGCCATCAGCTCCAATTTTAACTATACCACTGACAGCCGTTTGACCTATAGCGATTTGTGGGGAGGACCTGGCGGCATTGCCTTTAATTTCTTAAGAAGTCAGGCACCTTTAAGCAGCAAGCCAGTTTCAGTTTCTATTAGTGGTGGAAATCGAGTGGATTCCATTTCCATGGCTTATGCGGATGGAACTGTGTTAAGCAATGGTGGCAGCGGTGGAACTGCAAAAACATTGACTCTAAATGGAGATGAGTATATTACCAAAGCCGTTATTTATAAAAATAATTATAATAAGGGAGATCGGATTTTTTATTTGGAGCTGACTACAAACAAAGGGCGCACCTTAGAACAGGGAGTAAAAAGCGGAGCACCTATAACACTTACCGCTCCACAAGGAACCTACATTGCAGGATTTTTCGGAAGGGCGGAAGCCAATGTAGATAAGCTTGGCGTCATCTATCGCTCCTTGACAAAATAGAGAGTGAAACCATTGAAAATCAACGTTTTTAACAGTAACGATGTACAAAATAATCATCTTATAAGTAGGAATTTACTATGCCCATAGTTTTTAAAAGACTATGGGCATAATTTTTCAAAGTTATATGGTTTTTATTTTTATATCAATAGTAGTTGACATTTAAATCTGTATATCGTAATATTGTAATATATAGAAATAAAGATAAAAGAACAGTATATCCTGACAGAAAAGAGGTTTGTATGAATAATAACATCGAACATTATACAGAAGCGGCAGAACTTTTAAAGGTACTCGCCCATCCAGTGCGTTTGTGTATGGTAAATGGTTTGCTGGAAAAAGGGGAGTGCAATGTTAGTTTTATGCAGGCATGTCTTAAGACCCCCCAGTCCACCGTATCTCAACACATACAGAAGTTAAAGGCATCTGGAATTATAGAAGGGCGAAGAGAGGGGCTGGAGATTTACTATCGCATCAAAGATAAAAGAGTTGCAGAACTTTTAAAGCTTTTGGTATAACCCCTAAAATTAACTGATAAATCTGGAGGATAAAATCATGGGTAAAAAGGTATTAATTGTCGGCGGCGTGGCAGGCGGAGCGTCAGCCGCTGCCAGATTGCGAAGGCTTGATGAAGAGGCTGAGATTATTCTTTTTGAAAGAGATGGGTATATTTCTTATGCCAATTGCGGGCTTCCCTATTACATCGGGGAAACAATCAAGGATCGGGATAAGCTATTGGTGCAGACACCTGAGGCTATGAAAAGCAGGTTTGGGATTGACGTAAGAATCCACAGCGAGGTAATATCTGTAGATACAGAGAAAAAGTGCGTTCTTATACAAAGCTCCAAACGAGGTCAGTATGAAGAAACATTTGACAGCCTCATTCTTTCACCAGGTGCCAAAGCATTGCGACCGAATATCCCAGGTATTAACAGTAGCATGATTCATACGCTGAGAAACGTCACGGATACGGACCGCATAAAAGCACTGGTTGATGAAAAGAAGCCTACCAAAGCAGTTGTAGTAGGAGGCGGTTTTGTAGGGATAGAAATGGCTGAAAATCTGAAGGAACGGGGAATAGAGACAACTCTGGTAGAAGCAGCTCCCCACATTTTAGCGCCCTTTGATGATGATATGGCGATAGCCATAGAACAGAAATTAGAGCAGAATGGGGTAAACCTTGTTTTACAGGATGGCATTGTATCCTTTCTTGAGAACCAGGAAGAAATCCAGGTCAACTTAAAAAGTGGCAAGGCTCTTTCAGCCGATTTCGTTATCTTAGCTATGGGAGTAAGACCTGATACTGCATTTCTTAACTCCAGTGGTATTGAGCTTTCAGAGCGAGGACATATTTTAGTAAATGACCGTATGGAGACCAACATCAAGGATATTTACGCGGTAGGAGATGCCATACAGGGAATTGACTTTGTGACCAGAGAAAGAAGTGCTGTGGCATTAGCTGGACCTGCCAATAAGCAGGGAAGGATTGCGGCAGACAACATATCTGGATTATGTTCAAAGTTTGATGGATTTCTAGGCACCTCCATCATCAAGGTGTTTCAATTAACGGCAGCCAGAACCGGAGCCAGTGAAAGAACTCTAAAAACCAATAACATGGATTATAGGATGGTGCATTTGTATCCCATGTCCCATGCTTCCTATTATCCTGGCGGACATAATATTTCCCTTAAGTTATTGTTTGACCTAGAAGGGAAAATTCTTGGAGCACAGGCAAGTGGATACGATGGCGTTGACAAACGAATTGATGTGATTTCTACCGTTATTAGCATGAGAGGTACGGTTGAGGACTTAACCAGGCTTGATTTATCCTATGCGCCTCCTTATTCCTCTGCAAAAGATCCCGTTAATATGGCAGGTTATGCAGCAGAAAATGTACTTCGTGGTCTAAGTCATATTACCACATGTGATAAGGTATTTTAACAAAGAGATGAGATTCTTCTGCTTGATGTCAGAGACGAAGTGGAATACAGCTTAGGCCATGTGGAAGGCTCTGTAAACATACCGCTAAACACTCTAAGAAACAGACTTTCAGAATTAAGGAAAGATCAGAAGATTGTAACATACTGCAAGGTGGGCCAAAGAGGTTACATTGCAGACCGGATACTTACCCAGAATGGATATCAGTCGGAAAATGTTACGGGCGGATTTCAGAGCTTTCCCCATCCCCCTTATGAAGAAAAGACAGAACCAGCAAGCCAAGAGACAAAGCAAAACACGGCCTCTGCCCAGCTAGAAAAACCAGTTGAAGAGGTGGTAGTGACCAATACCTTAGATGCAACGGGACTTTGCTGCCCGGGCCCCCTTCTTAGAGTCAAGCAGGCTATGGAAGAGCAAAAGGATGGGGAAGTATTAAAGGTAACGGCATCTGACCCTGGGTTTTATGAAGATGTGAATGTTTGGTGTAAAAGCACTCAAAATCAACTACTTAACCGTAACCGTGAGAATGGAAATGTAACAGCCCTTATTCGCAAAGGAATGAAAGTGGCAGCTTGTTCCAATGAAACTGGAGAGCCTGACTTAAAGAACAACAAGACCATTGTAGTCTTTAGCGGAGATTTGGATAAAGCCATAGCCTCCTTTATCATAGCCAACGGAGCCGCTTCTATGGGAAGAAAGGTGACCATGTTCTTTACCTTCTGGGGACTTAATATTTTAAGAAAACCAGAAAAGATCAAGTTAAAAAAAGGTTTTATGGATTCTATGTTTGGCAGCATGATGCCAAGAGGCAGTAAGAAACTAAAGCTTTCTCAAATGAACTATATGGGAATGGGAGCACAGATGATTCGCGCTGTCATGAAAAATAAGAATGTAGATTCCCTGGAAGGTCTGATAGAAGCGGCGGTCTCCAATGGGGTTGAAATCGTTGCCTGTCAGATGTCAATGGATGTTATGGGGTTAAAGAAAGAAGAACTGATTGATGGAGTAAAAATCGGTGGAGTTGGTTATTACCTGGGAGAAGCGGAAGAATCCAATGTAAATCTGTTTATATAACAAATATAAGGACCTAACATGGTGATCAGTCCGAAAGTAGATGACGTTATCACCTACTGAAAAACTGGAAGAAAAGGGGAAGCTGCAGCAGTAATCTGCTTCGCTCCCCGGTTTTTTTATTTTAAAATGTCGCTATATTCTGTGTGCTTTTCAAACCAAGAGATTGCATAAGAACAGGTAAGAACTGCCTTTTTTCCCTGAGAACGAAGGTAAAGTGCGGTTGCTTCCATTAATTTTCCAGCCACACCCTGGCCTCTTAGAGAATCATCTACAAAAGTATGATTGATATCCACGGTATTCTCGTCCACATTTGGGAACGTAACTTCTGCTAAAAGATTATTATCGGAATGAAAATATGCGATCTGATTTGGATTATAAGTAAAATTCATATGAATACCTCCTTAAATTAGTATACTGGGATTATACCACTTATGGCAAATCCATTCAACAAAGGAAGAGAAATATTTCCCTTGCCAGTCTGTCTTAATGTGACAAAAAAGTTTCTATTGCATACTATATTTATCAAAGAATAAATAGAAACGGGTAAGGTGACCCAATGGGAATTATGAAGCTCTTTATGCAAAAGATACTTAGATATCGCAAGTTAGAAACCCAAAAAGAGGAAACTTCCTATGAGGAGCAGGAAACAAAGCCGGTGACCGAGGTAGAGGATCCTCTTCATTTTTCCCTGAAAAAGATTGCAGAAGAATTTGCGTTCAGGGAAGGGTCAAGAGTTTTTCAAGGTGAACTGTTAACACTGGCCGGAGAAAACAAACCAGAAATAAGCGACGTGGAAGAAGTGAGCCAGAAGATACATACTGAGATTAAAAGGATACAGTCTGGAATTTCCAACCTTGCAGGCAATGTACAAAAGGCAGAAGAAATTCGCAATGGCCTTAAACTGCTAGAGGACATTGAAACTGAACTGAAATCTATCTATCCTTATGAAGTAGATGAACTGGACCATGACACCTTAAGGGAGTCAAAGACGGTGGAACAACTTGAAAAACTGAGAGAAGGCTTATTGGTCCTTCTTAATAACAAAGAGTTATTAGAGACGTTTGGTGATCTAACAGTCCAGCTGAAAGCAATCGATGAAACCGTAAAAGAGCTGATACAGTCTTATGAGAAAGCCTTATCAGAAGAAGTCGTATCAGGGGAAGCCTTATCAGAAGAGGACATATCAGAAGAAGGCGTAAATGAACTTTCCCAGTCTGCGGTTGAACTATTTAGTAGCTTTCAGGAATTACTTCCCCTTATATCCTCTGGCATCGAGGAGTTTACCTCATCCTTGATTCACGATAATGAGGAAGTACTGGGAATTAAAGATCATGTAGAACAATTCGCAGCATTTAAAAATGAGCTGATTCCACTGATTGTCTTGAACGAAAGGCTAAACAATAGCATACGTGCAGCTAAGACAGGGGAAGAGAAGGATAATAATTCGTTATAAGCTTTGAACTAAGAGGAATGAAAAAGGATGAGATTTCGGAATGACAGCTTCCGGAGTCTTATCCTTTTTTTTATCATTTGTAATATTTACAGGTGCTAGACTGTATGAGAGTATCATAGGATTATATGAATAATATAACGGAAAAGCAGGTGGAGAATTGGATTGGACAAATCATAATTCAGACATCAGAATATGGGAGGAAACTCCTGTAAACAGGTATTTGGATGATACCTATAAAGCGTTTGTGGATTCCATCGTTCCCCGGTCTCCTGAACTTGGGGAGCTTTATGGCATGATCCAGTATTACGGTGCGTTGGATTTTGACACAGATGAGTACGTAATTATGTCAATGAACAGTCTTGATGTTCCTCTGGCAGATATAGGGGCGGAGGTATTAAATACTGCGGCAAGACAATATCTCTATGAACGGGATGGAGAGGAAAATGTGGATTCTTCCACAGAAGGAACCTATTTCGCCAGGCTAAGTATGGATGAGAGATTAGCAGTTATGGCCATTTTATTAGGACCGGATCGAATCAACTATTTCCCGGTTCAGGAGAATTTTGGACTGGAAGAAATCTTACCCATATTTCCAATCATGAACCGACTGACTTTTATGGGATATTACTCTGAATGGTGGGGATATGGTTCCACCCGGTCTCTGCCTCCTAATCAGCGAGTTCTTGAATATTTTCCTGGGAGCTGGGAGCAGGTAGGTTACCCAGGACCCTCCCTTGGATACAGGGCTGCCAGGTCATATAACTATACTACGGGAACGTAAGAGACGGGATTGGAGGAGAACATGGATAATGGATACGATGCAGATGTGATTGTTATAGGTGCTGGTGGCGGCGGCGGTGTGGTTGCCAAGGAACTTGGGGAAAAGGGAATCAAGGTTCTTATTATTGAAGCTGGACCCTGGTATGGCAACAGCAAATGGCCAAAGCCCAATGAAGAGCCAGGGGCACCGAGGGGGTCTAGCGTAGCGGATCTGGATATTAATCTGTTAAAAGCAACCTTTACGGATTTAGAAGATGATATGAATGATTCGGTTTCCGGTAAGTTCCGGTGGGGAGTGGCAAACCGAGATGTGGGTCCCTGGCTCAGAGTGGTGCCAAAGGGAGGTTTTACCTGGCAGTCTGCTGGAGTTGGAGGTACCACACTTCTTTATTTTGCTAATTCGCCTAGGGCATATCCAGAAGCATTTGAAAAGGAATGGCCTATCTCTTATGAGGAACTGATTCCATATTATGAAAAAGTAGAAAATACCTTGCCGGTTCGGGAAGCCACTGGAACGGCTAAGGAAGATTTGTTTTATTACGGTGTAAAGGGGATGGGCTGGAAATACATTCAGACAAAAGACTTAACAGAGCCAGGTTACCGTGCACAACCCAATGCTATTTTAAGTGTCAATCCAATGTTAAACAACCCCGATTTTGATTTTGAGAGCAATCAGTCTGTGGGCTGTACCTTAAGGGGACACTGTGTCAATGGATGCTGCCTGGGACCTAGCGTAGATACGGTGGCAAAGCGTTCCACTTTGGTAAGCTATATCCCACTTGCCTTACGTACTGGTAATGTGGAAATAATGCCAAATTCCTTTGTGATTAAAATAAATACTGGTGAGGACAATAGCCAGGGCTTATATGCGCAAAGCGTCACCGTGAGGAATACATGGACGGAAGAAATACGGGAATTACGGGCAAAGGTAATCGTGATGTCCTGTGGCTCCATCGAAACCCCAAGGCTTTGGCTTAATTCTGAGCTACCTCAAAATGAGTGGGTGGGGAGAGGCCTGACCAATCATATGATTGACTGTGTATCTGGCATTTTTGAAGAGGAAGACTTAATGAATGCCTTGGGGATGTCAGAGATAAATCCCTTTATGGGTCAAAATTCCGCTGCCCGCTTTGATTATCCGGGGCTTGGCGCTTTTGAGCCATTTGGAACCAGTCCGGGTATTAATTCTCTTATGATATATGGAACCAGTCAGAAAGGCTATTATTTCCAGAACCAGACTACGGACGAGGAACCCTGGGATAGGGAAGGGATAATTGCAGGTGAGCTTTTAAGAGAATTTATGAGAGAATATAGAAGAACCCTTAGTATTGTTATCTTTGGAGATGACGCTGTTAATCAAAACAACGGTGTTTATCTGGATCCGATTCAGAGAGATGAAAATGGCTTCATTCCCATTATTTCCTATGAACTGACGGAAGAAGATGTTACGAAAAGGGATCAACTGGTAGGTCTGGCATGCGAGGTCTTAAGAAGTGCTGGTGCAAAGACAGTTTCCCGCGCCAACTGGCCACCAGATGTGTGTGCTCATATTATGAGTACCATGCGTATGGGGTATGTCACCGATACAGACTGTGAGGCAAAGCAGGTGAAACGACTGTTTATTGCAGATAACAGTGTATTATGCAATGGACTCGGAGGCCCAAATCCCACATTGACCAATCAGGCACTGGCAACCAGGACTGCGGAGAAAATTGTTGCGAAGTACTTTGGCCAGGGGACTACATAAAAGAAAATAGGAAAAGCCGATTGAGTTGACAGTTCAATCGGCTTTCGATTTATAAAAAGGGCTCAATCCAGGAGTTTGTTTATAAAGTAATCCTTATTATTCATAAATAACTTTGTTATTTGGTATGGCTCTGTCTCTTCATAAGATATAGGAAGTATTGACGGTCCATCAAAGGAATAAATCAAAGCGCCGGGAAAACCTAATAGTATGGGAGAATGTGTCGCGATAATAAATTGTGATTCATTTCTGACCAATTGATTTATCTCATAAAGTAATGTTAATTGCCTTTGAGGAGATAATGCGGCTTCTGGTTCATCAAGTATATATAGCCCCTTTCCCCTAAATCTATTTTGAATCAAGGAAAGAAAGCTTTCTCCATGGGATTGCTGATGTAAAGACTTTCCACCGTAGGATGTTAAAAAGGATGAAACCCTCCCACCGGCAGAATATGGTTCAATATTAAGATCATCAATTTCTGAAGCGAGATTATAAAAACTTTCTGCCCTTAAGAAAAATCCATCTTTCGGATGATAAAAGCTCTTTTGGAGAAGTAATTGCTCGTTGAATGGAGAATGTGTATCTCTTGATGAAAAATTGTGATTTAAGCTCCCTCCCTCTGGATTAAATCCATAGGCAACAGCAATTGCTTCTAATAGTGTGGATTTTCCTGTCCCGTTTTCCCCTACGAAAAATGTTACTGATTTATCCAAAGTTAGATGATCTGTATTTCTAAGCACCTCAATTTCATTGTAGTAGGTACAATCCTCTTCCTTTGGCCATTGAAAGAGAACTTCTTTCATGTACATAAAGCACCTTCTTTCATAAATAAATAAATAAATAAGAGGGAGAGCAGTTCTCCCTCTTATTTCATTGTACCATCTATTTCATGAATGATAAAGTACTCTGCTAAAAGCCTGCATAGATAACTAACTAACAATATGTATTTTAACCCATAATTTTATTTCATAAGATAGATAAAATGGTTTGCTTCTCTTAAAAGATGGTCAGTGTAAAGTGCCAGCATAATAGACTGCACCTTACAACGCATAATGGCATCGGTTGTATCCGCTTTAAAGTCACGTACTTCAGTAGTACTCATAAGTAGTTCCTGATTGGTAGGATATGTATTGGCATTTGTCTCCTCCTGAGAGAGGGTATCGAAAAGCTCTGCGAGCTGGTTTGCCTTATTAAAATATGCAGCTTCTGTAGGATCAAATTGACCTCTCATTACTTTGACATGGTCTGCCATATTATTGGTCCAGAAGGTTTTGTAATCTTCAATGGCATTTTCATCTCTATTTTGAAGAGCTGCTAAAATCATCTGGTATCTCTTGGCTTCCATAAGCACATGTAAGATATCTCCCGTGTACATCATAGTAAAGAGACGGCAGGAAGCTCTGTCATTTAAAAGATCTGACTGGAACTGGATAAAGGATTCGGTCAGTGTAAGCACGCTTTGGTTTAAGTGATTGACATCCTGCTCTAAATTACCCGAAATGGTTAAATCTCCGTAAACGGGAGCAACATCATATTCCTTTACCGTGATATCAGGTCTAGTACTGATTCCAGTATATTTCTCTGCATCCTGCTCCGCACCTTCTGTAAACTGAGTATAAAACTGACCGGACTGGAGTACGTCAAGGGGAAGAATTCCGTTTGATAAGGTGATTGCGGTTAGTAAAAACTGGTCATAATTTTGTTTGTAGGCATCTGCTTTTTGCGCAAGTGACTTTCCAGGAGGCGGCATAGTTGCCTCAATAAATATAGCGTGCTCTTTCATGATACGGAGCCAGAAAAGATTATATTGCAGAGACCATTGTACGTACATTTCTTTGGATAACATATACATTACTCCTCATAAGACTCAATTACTGAAATCTATGCTTGTTTTCTCACAAGTATTCAATAAATCGAACAGGCAGATTTTGCTTGTTTTCATTTCTTCTTTTTGATATTATATCGACAAAGGGAAGCGTTACGATTTGTCACAAAACATTCATTTTAAGAGAGGTGGTACCAAATGAAAAAAGAAATTTATTTAGCAGGCGGCTGTTTTTGGGGAACGGAACAATATCTGCAGAACATCAAAGGAATTTTGTCAACAGAGGTAGGTTATGCAAATGGCAATACAGAAAACCCAACTTATGAAGAGGTCTGCAAACACAACACGGGTCATGCTGAAGCTGTGAAGGTGGAATATGAGGATACTGTGATAGGACTTCCCTATATTTTGGAATTGTATTATGATGTGATTAATCCGGTCAGTATTAACCGTCAGGGTGGCGATGTTGGCTCTCAATACCGGACTGGAATCTATTATGTGAACGAAGAGGATGCTCCGGTGATAGAGTACTCCATTTCAAAGCTTCAGGAGAAGTACAAGGAAACAATAGCCATTGAACGATTGCCTCTTAGTAATTACTATAAGGCTGAGGAATATCATCAAAAATACTTAGATAAGAACCCAAGTGGATATTGCCACATTGGAGCTGATAAATTTGAAAAAGCCAAAAAGGCAGTTGATAAGGATAAGAAATTTGAAAAAAAATCTCTGGAGAAATTAAAACAAGATCTAACAGACGAACAATTTGAAGTAACCCAAAACAGTGCTACAGAAGCACCTTTTAAAAATGAATACTTTAATGAGTTTAGAGAAGGGATTTACGTAGATATTACCACGGGAGAGCCCCTTTTTATGTCGGCGGACAAGTTCGATTCCGGTTGTGGCTGGCCCAGCTTTTCAAAGCCCATTGAGACCGCTATGATCAATGAATTAAAAGACACCAGCTTTGGAAGAATAAGAACCGAAGTGAGAAGCAGTCATGGGGATGCTCATCTTGGTCACGTATTTACAGATGGTCCAAAAGAGAGTGGCGGCCTTCGTTACTGCATCAACAGTGCCTCCCTTCGATTTATTCCAAAAGAGAAGATGGTAGAAGAGGGATATGGAGATTATCTTGGATTATTTTAAGTTTCGTATAATTTATAGAACCTGGAATATAATGTACTAAAATATTTCCAGGAGAAATGAATGCTTCAAGATCGTAATAGAAACAAAATTCATTCTTGCAATGATGAAAATACTTTGCTTGAACGGCATCTGGATCCGACTGATATTTATATTCTAAGGGGTTATGGAATTGAGGTATTTATCAACAATCTAGACTCCCCATCCAGTATGGTTTTCGACGAAGAAGGAAATATTTTTATCTCTGATTCTGGGAAGGCGACTGGAGAACCAAAGATACTAAAGTTATCCAATGGACATCTTGAAACCATTGCAGAGGACTTTGTTATCCCCATCTCAGGAATCAATTATTTAAATGGTGTTTTATATGTATCCCATAGAGGGTTTATCACCAGAATATATAAAGATGGTACAAGGCAAAATATTATTATGGGCCTGCCAAGCAATGGAGATCATGTAAATAGTCCTGTTACTTTTTCACCAGACAATAAGTTATATTTTGGACAGGGCACAGTCACCAACAGCGGAGTGGTGGGAAATGATAATAAATGGGTGACCATTTCTCCATTGTTATGTGATTATACGGGGGATTATGTCATGCTCTACGGGCAGAATTTTCTCACGGATAATATTCTGACAGAGGCTGTGACTGATGACCCAGCGCTTACTGGTGCATTCTCTCCCTATGGAATACCAAACATAGAATTTGAAATCAGAAGAAGGTATATAAAGGCGTCAGGAAGCATCTTAAGAGCAAATTTAGATGGTTCTAACTTAGAGCAGGTTGCCTGGGGATTTCGTGATCCAGCATTCTTAAACTTTGATAACAGCGGGCAGCTCTACTCTGTGAACAATGGGTTTAATCCTGTAGGTTCCAGGCCAATTGAAAATGCAAGTGAAGACTTTTATTATATAACTCCTAATCTGTGGTATGGTTGGCCTGATTTTTCCGGTGGGGAACCGGTGGATTCGCCCAGATATACTCCAGCCACAGGAATTCAGCCTACCTTGATATTTAAAAATCAGCCCAATGTGCCTCCAAGGCCATATGTAAGATTTCCACCAAATTCCACCTTGTCCAGCTTTCAATTTAATTACAATCGTTCCTTTGGTCCTTATGGGGATGTTTACGTGTCTGAGTTTGGAAGCACCATTGACGGTCGTATGGGAGAAGGCACACCCTACGCTGGCTCTGGACACCGGATATCAAGAATTGATATGAGAGCCAGAACAATCAGTACATTTGCAATTAATAAGAATGGATTTCCATCTTCCATAGCCAGAAGTGGTGGGTTTGAGCGTCCGGTGCATCTGCTTTTTGGGCCAGATGGAGCGATGTATATTGTTGATATGGGGTATAATCTGGATGGGGATCCAAGCGTTTTTATTCCCGGAACCGGGGTTGTATGGAGGGTTTACCGCACGGCAGAATCGTTATGAACAGGTCGGCCGTAAACTTAGCAGGAGATAAATCAAAGATGATTGATGATATACTTGAATTTAATG
Source organism: uncultured Eubacteriales bacterium (assembly GCA_963528005.1). Classification (GTDB taxonomy): domain Bacteria; phylum Bacillota; class Clostridia; order Lachnospirales; family Lachnospiraceae; genus Lacrimispora. The sequence continues at coordinate 66,185 of CAURSM010000020.1, read as the reverse complement.
AAGCATTTGTTAAAAATAATGGGTACGAAAAATATATTACCAACAAGTATCCCGATAAAAAGACAGCCATTGTGTCTTGTATGGATACCAGGCTGACGGAGCTTTTGCCAGCAGCTTTAGGAATGAAAAATGGAGATGCTAAAATCATAAAAAATGCCGGTGGGATTATTTCTCATCCCTTTGGAAGCGCAATGAGAAGTCTTTTAATCGGGATCTATGAACTGGGAGTTGACGAAATTCTTGTCATTGGTCACACGGACTGTGGTGCAAGATACACGGACAGCCAGGTCATAACCCAAAAGATGAAAGCAAGAGGAGTGGAGCAGAAAAACATCGATCTGATTAAATATTATGGAATAGATTTCGAGTCTTGGCTGGGAGGTTTCCTGGATCTAGATCAGTCCATCCGTAAATCAGTGGAATTAATCAGAAATCACCCTTTAGTACCAGAGGAAATCAAGGTTTACGGGCTGGTGATTGATTCGACAACCGGTGCCTTGCGACGTGTAACTTAAGGTTTTTTTGATCTACACATAGGAGATGATTTATATGAATTTAGGAATTGCTGGCACAGGAATGATTGTAAGGGATTTTCTATCCGTGAAAGATCAAGTTCCTGGCCTTACCATATGTTCTTTGCTCACCACCAAAAGGAGTGAGGCGTCCACCAGGGAGCTTGCAAAGCAATACGGGATTGAATCCGTATTTACCCAATATGACCAGCTTCTTAAGAGTAGTGTTGACGTTATTTATATAGCATTGCCCAATCATCTTCATTATAAGTTTGCAAAAGAAGCCATGGAAGCTGGGAAGCATGTCATTGTGGAAAAGCCTTTCACCTCCAATGACCTAGAGGCAAACATTCTTAGTAATCTTGCGAAAGAAAAGAACCTGTTTCTTTTTGAAGCGGTCACCACACTTTATCTGCCAAATTATAAAAGGATTCAGGATTCCCTTGCTAAGTTAGGGGATATAAAGATCGTTCAGTGTAATTTTTCACAGTATTCTTCAAGGTATGATTCTTTTAAACAAGGTCATGTGCTTCCTGCTTTTGACCCCGCCTCATCAGGCGGTGCTCTGATGGATATTAATATATATAACCTCCATTACGTAGTGGGGTTATTTGGTGAACCGGAAGAGTTTCAGTATTATCCCAACATAGATCGGGGAATTGATACCTCCGGGATATTAATTCTCAGTTATAAAGGTTTCCAGTGTACCTTGACTGGTGCCAAGGATTGTACCAGCCCTCCTTTGTACAAAATACAAGGGGACAAAGGGTATCTGATTCAGGAAACAACTGCCAACGTGTGTGGAGCATTTACCCTTATGAATCATGATGGGACGAGCGTGGAAGTGAATGAAAATAACAAAAGCCACCGCATGATAGATGAGTTCATTGAGTTCCAAAAAATAATACAGAACAACCAATTAGAACGATGTTATGAAATCCTGGAACACACTCTTTTGGTCAGCAAAATTCAAACTCGCGCCAGGCAAAAAGCAGGAATTTATTTTCAGGATGAAGAAGAAAATTTATAATTGACATTTAATCTTGGCTGTGCTATGATTGCGGAAATAGAAAAAGGCGATGAAGAGAAATAGTACATATGCGCGGAATTTCAGAGAGAAGATGGTTGGTGAAAATCTTCATTCCAAGGTATGGAAGCAGTCTCAGAGCTTTGGCCCGAACCATGATTGCATCATTTAGTAGGCTCCAACGTATTCCCACGTTACAGGGACTCGGTATGTCAGTACCGTAAGAGTGCAGAGATCTCTCTGAATTTAGGTGGTAACACGGATTGTATATTCGCCCTAAGCGTTTCGACGCTTGGGGCTTTTTTTTATTTATGCATTTATTTACGCAGAAAAAAAGGAGAAAAATTATGAAAACATTTGAAAAATCTGCTAAGCTGAACTATGTGTGTTATGATATCAGAGGACCGGTAATGGATGAGGCCAACCGGATGATAGAACAGGGAATGGATATTTTGAAATTAAACATCGGAAACCCCGCCCCCTTCGGATTTCGGGCGCCGGAAGAGCTCTTAAGGCTGATGAATAACAATCTCTGCAATACAGAAGGGTATTCAGACTCCAAGGGACTCTTATCCGCAAGAAAATCTATAGTGGAATATAGTAAGAAAAAGGGCATCCATCAGTTGACCACTGACGATGTTTATACAGGAAATGGAGTGAGTGAGTTAATTACCTTATCCATGCAGGGGCTTTTAAATCCTGGGGATGAAATCTTAGTACCTTCTCCTGATTACCCTTTGTGGACGGCATCGGTAACCCTTGCAGGAGGAACAGCCGTGCATTATGTCTGTGATGAACAGTCCGACTGGTATCCGGATATTCAGGACATTAAAAGCAAGATTACAAGTAATACAAAAGGCATTGTTGTTATTAATCCAAACAATCCAACAGGAGCACTGTATCCCAAAGAACTACTTATGGAAATCGTAGAGCTATCCAGACAAAATGGGCTGATTATCTTTGCAGATGAGATATACGACAGGCTGGTATTTGATGGTGAAGAACATATCTCAATCGCCTCCCTTGCTCCAGACCTATTAACCATTACCTTTAACGGTCTTTCCAAATCCCATTTAATCGCTGGCTACCGTTGTGGCTGGATGAGCTTATGCGGAGACAAATCCTTTGCAAAGGGATATGTGGAAGGAATCAATTTGCTCTCCTCCATGCGATTATGTTCCAACGTTCCCGCTCAGTCAGTCATCAGTGCTGCTTTAGAGATGGAAGAGGAGACAAAACAGCTTCTTGTACCAGGGGGAAGAGTTTACGAGCAGAGAGAATACATATACCACGCTTTAAATGAGATACCAGGAATCTCTGTAGTGAAACCTAAGGCTGCCTTTTACATGTTCCCGAAGATCGATACCAAACGGTTCCAAATTCAAGACGATGAAAAGTTTGTTCTGGACTTTTTAATGGATAAGAAAATCTTGCTGACTCATGGGGGTGGGTTTCATTGGGAGAAACCAGATCATTTTAGAGTGGTTTATCTGCCGGAAATCAATCAGTTAAAAACTGCCTGTGAAAAATTGTCTGATTTCCTGTCTTATTACAAGCAGAAAAACTGATCGAAATAACAGGGGAGGGGTATTATGAAGTATGAAAAATTAGCAGTACCAGTCATATTGGCGTCTTTGCCGGGGGTTGTGTTTGAGGGACTGTTTCCGTTATACACGACTCAACTTGGGTTTACTACACTGAAAATGACCATTTTTTATTCCACGTTTGCTTTATCTGGCCTGATTATGAGGCTCCTTATGGGAAGGGTTTCAGATCGTTATACCAGACGCAGTGTATTTTTATGGGCATTATCTCTGTATGCAGTCGCATATTTTTTCTTGTCTGGTGCAGAATCCATGCCATTTCTAATGGTGGCACGATTTGTTCAGGGAGCCGCAGGTATTTTACTTACCCTCTCTGTCATCGGGGTTATAACCGATGAAAATAATAATTTTGGTCAGAGTATGGGGCGGTTTGACAGCAATCGGTATCTTGGTGGAATTATAGGGATAGGACTTTCCTTTTTGATTTTCTATCATTACGATTTATTAGAAGGCTGGAAGCTATTCTTTCTATGTTGTGCCGTTGCCTCTCTAGTGGGATGCATTTACAGCTTTTTTAGGATAAAAAGGCAAGAAAAAAAAGAGTTCAATGGTAAAGCGAGGATTGTTTTTTCCAGGGATAAGAAGAAAATATGGGTAATCAGCTTGGTTTTTAACCTGTTTTCCAGTATGATCGGAGTTTTGGTGATTCCTTATCTAAAAGCGGCTTATGATCTTAATATGGAAACCATGGTATTCGTATTTATGCTTCCTATTTTCGTTTCTTCCTTTGTTGGTCCCCATCTGGGGCGCCTGGGAGATTCCTTTGGTTATCGTAAGGTGATGGTGATATCTGCTTTCTTATCAGCGCTCATGGCATTTTCCATTCCTATGTTTCACAGCATCAAAGGTTTTTCCCTTATTTGGACCCTTTATGTAGTTTTCATGTCAGCGCTTGACTATGCATTGGATGCTTTGTTTGTTCAGGGAATAAAGGAAAATGAGATTGGAAATTATTATGGAAAGTATGCGTTTGGAGCCAATATTGGAGGTATTTTAGGACCTGTAGCAGGGGGGTATTTATTTGATAAACTGGGAATTCATATTCCTTATATCACCTTTTCTGTTTTGATGGTGCTGTTTGCCTTATTTGTTTTATGGCAGATACCAAGAGGAAAATGCGTGGAGGATTAATACAATTTGTTTTTGGTAAAAGTCTTTAATTAAGTGATCTGCTAGTATAAAAAAAGGGTAGCCTTATGGCTGCCCTTTAGTCAGAGAGACAATTTGTTTCACCCCTCCCTTTTGTTATAAATATATCATTATTTATTCTGAAAATATTGCCTTATATTCTAAATCACTCACATCTCTACCATTTGGGGTCAGTTTGATTATATCTTTCTCAATCACTATATTTCTATCTTTTAGTAAGAGATTTACTATCTTATCTGTAAAAGCTTCCTCCCAATGAAAATGAGTGGATAAAGTATAAAGTCCGGCTTCCTGTATTTCTTCCTCACTTCCTTTCTGTTGGTATAAATGAAACAGTAGCGTTTTCTTGCACTATAATCAACTGATTGTTGTCGTACATTTAGATGGAAGGTCCATATCACGTTATAATACAGGCTGTTATGCGAGTGAGTTTCCCGTTCCAATAGAAGCCTGTTTTTTCTATGGTGAGTCAATAGAAATTGTAAAATAGAAATCTCATAATAATTTACTTTCAGTTTACTTAAGAAAACTACAATTACAGTACAGCAAAGAACGAAAGAAAATTTCTGGAACTAAAAACTCAAAACAGGATAAAAGAAAAGGTGAATTAATATTAGTAGAACTCTAGAAGATGCTATAAAAAATTGTTTGGAAACCGGCTTTAAAAACTGGAATGTAGGATATGATGGTTATATCTTCCTTGGGGCTATCTTGAGGCATTTATAATGATGCGGGTATTTGCCTATAATGAATCTATAGGATTATCTCGGATGGAAGGTTCCAGCGGTGTTGTGGCCGGATTTGCAGGCAAAGCTGGGAGTGAAATTGGAGCTGCATTATGCGGTTTTTTGCTTGGCAAGGGGGAATTTCTTTCTTCCGTAGCATCAAGTGTTACACAGTCGGAACATGCAGTGCTTATGATCCGTCTGCTGTATTCTTTATTTCCGGGGATCTGTGCCTTATTGATTGTGATATTGTCCTTCAAGCTGAATCAGATTGAAAAACTGGTTAAATGATAGAAGAGCCGGTCAGCAGACAATTAATTCCTTTATAAAGCGAAAAGCAAAAAATAATGATAAACAGGAGGTATCATATGGCGACAATAATGATCGTTGAAGACGATAAACATACACGGATGCTTACCTGTGCCAGGTTAAAGCCATATTATACGGTGGAAGAAGCAGAAAATGGTGAAGAGGCCCTGGAATTGCTGGACCATAAGCATGTTGATCTTATAATTGCGGATATCCAGATGCCAATTATGAATGGTTATGATATGGTAAAAGAATTGCGGGAAGCAGGGATCCAGACACCAGTTATCATGCTGACGGCAATGCATACCTTTGATGATAAAAAAACAGGCTTTGCTTCCGGTACAGATGACTATATGACTAAGCCCATTGATTATGAGGAGCTTCTATGGCGTATAAAAGCCTTGCTTAGAAGAGCCAATATTGCCAATGATAAAAAAATCACAATCGGAGATCTGACTCTGGATTCTGCAACTTATATTGTAGCAAGAAAAGACGGGGAAACGGTGGAACTTGCGAAAAAAGAATTTGAACTTCTCTATAAACTTCTTTCCTATCCGGGGCTGATCTTTACCAAGACTCAGCTTCTTGATGAGATATGGGGGTATGATACCAACAGTGATGAAACCACCATAAAGACCCATATAAACAGACTGCGAAACAAATTTGCTGATTGCCAGGAGTTTGATATCATTACCATAAGAGGGCTTGGATATAAATCCGAAATTCATGAAACATAAATCCGTTATGAAATAAAAAGCAGAAACATCGGCGGAAATGAGATGCGTATGAAGAAGAAAATAAAAATCAGAAAAGGGAACCAATTGCCATCCATTGGGCTGTCTGGTTTTATATTGTAATACTTATTAGTTCTGTAATGGCATTTGGGCTTATTACCTTTCTGGAATTTGATATGGATAGGAATGATGCAATTTATATGCTGGGCATGATTCCATGTATGGGTGTGGTGGCAGGAGTATCCATCATTAAAATCATCAATACATTGAAGATTCGGATGAAGAAAATTTCGGACGGTATCAATCGTGTGGCGGAAGGAAACTTAGACATTGAAATTGATTTAAATAATTCGGGAGAATATAGGGACATGTACCGGAACTTTAACCGTATGGTTCGGGAGCTTAAAAATACAAAAACGGAAATGCAGAATTTCATCAATGATTTTTCCCATGAATTTAAAACTCCCATAACCTCCATCCATGGATTTGCAGAACTTCTCCTTGAAAATAATAGTAACGAAGAGGAACGGAGACAATACTTACAGATCATAGCAGAGGAGTCCCATCGACTGGCAGCACTTTCCCAGAACACCCTTTTGCTGACGAAGCTGGATGCCCAGGAGGTTATAACGGATAAAAGAGAATTTGATCTAGAGGAGCAGATAAAAAGGTGCACCATATTGTTGTTCCGGGAGATGGAAAAAAAAGAAATTACACTGAATATGGAACTTTCTCCGGCATGGTATTACGGCAGCGCAGAACTGATGCAACAAATATGGCTGAACCTGATTAGCAATGCGGTGAAATTTACGCCCCATGGAGGAGAAATTACCATAATCATGATTTCTATTGGGAATCAGATAACGGTTAATATTTCCGACACAGGCATTGGTATGGACGAGAAAACAATAGAACATATCTTTGACAAGTACTATCAGGGGGATTCGTCTCACGCCACAACCGGATTTGGGTTGGGTCTTTCAATTGTGAAACGAATTGTTGATCTATGTGGGGGGAATATTACTGCAACCAGTGCTAAAGGTATGGGAAGCACATTTTCAGTGGAGTTAGAGATGGCAGACCATGTGAAATAGAGTTGAAATATTTAAAAGAGTATCCGGAATGAAATGTGCCCTGTTTTATTGCAAGGGAAGCATATCAGGAAGGGGTACTCTTTTTTGTACGGAAATTTTGCAATGCAAAGTGATAAGATGCAAACAAATTAAAGAATTGACCTTGATGAAATTTAGTTAAAAAAATTTTGAAGTTTACTTTTAGTTTACAAAGGATATTTACACTATCTATAAGGATTTCGCTTGTTATAAACAGAAGTGATCCTCAATATCCACATTGCGCAAACTCTATACCTGGACATTATAGACTGAGAAGAATGCCATAGAGATCCGAAATGACCAAATCCTTACTTCACTGTTTTTATTGACAGATGAGCAATTATCAGTTTGTAGAGATTGGGCAAAACGATATTTGAGTATAAACTTTTGTTAACAATGGGCTAACAATCCGTCTATAACGACAAATAAATCGAAGATAAATTTTGTCGTACTTCATAAACAATTTTAAGAAGGAGAATTATTATGAAAAAGAATATGATAAAGGTTTTGACAGCAAGTATGACAGTTCTGGCTATCGGTGCAGTTACTGTGGGGTGTGGAGCCAATAAAGATTTAAGCTCTACCGAAACTATAACAAATTCAAGTTCCGTTGAGACAGCGAGTGTTATTTCTGACTCCTATGATAACACGGAAAAGCTTTCAGCTATTTTTCCAGTCATCAATCCAACCCCAATTGATACGGAAATGGAGAAGAACATTCAGAATAGGCTGTTGAACGGGTTTGAAAACTGGAACCGAGGTTATGATGCCTGGGAAACCTGGGGTGATGTTTTGTATACCGAGGATTCACCTTATAACGTTCACGGCGTGAAGCTCACCTTAAAGGAATATCAATCCTCTATGAATGCAACGTTGAAGTCCACGGATATTCAGATGGGCAATTTCAATAATATGATCATGAGCGGTGACTGGGCTGCGATTCGATATGATATATCAACGACCAACAGACAGACAAAGGAAACCGTGGACGGAAGCGTAATGGAGTTTGTCAATTTTAAGGATTACGGTGATGAGATGGGTACCAGAGTAGTCGAAGGCTGGGCAGGAACAAAGGGATCGGATTTTGCCGGTTTATCGAGTTTTCAGACCGACGAAGAGAAGGCGCAGCAGCAGGCTGCATTGGAGGCAATCGTCAATGCGACAATACCCGATACAACGAATCTTGAAGCCAAATATCCAGTCACTCATCCTACACCAATTGATACCGATATGGCTAAGATGATACAGAACGCCATATTAAACGATTTTGAAAAATGGAATCAGGGGTCCGATGCATGGACGGCTTGGGCAGATACTTATTATGACAACAACCTGCGGTATCATATGAATTCCAGAACCATGACTCTTGACGAATATAAGGATTCTATAAAAAATACCGCTAAATCTACAGATGTAAAGCGTATTTGTTTTGATAATATGCTAATCAGCGGAGATTGGGCTGCCATTCATTACAGAATTATCAATCAGGACATTACCACTGGCGAAAAGACTGCTGGTGACGTAATGCAGTTCCTCCACTTTGCGAAGAACGGTGACAGCGTGAAAGTGATTGAGAGTTGGACAAAGTAAGTATTCAGATAGCGCCTTCGGTTTAGTATGATCTGAGGCGCTATTCTTAAAAGATGCCATGAATCTAAAAATCTCAGGAGGAGACGGCTATGAAAGCAAACGGTAAAAATATAGTAGTAACAGGAGGCGGAAATGGAGTAGGGAGGCAATTGGCACTTGAACTGCTTTCTAGAGGTGCAACGGTTATTGCAGTGGATATTAGTCAGACAGCCCTTAATGAAACCATTCGCATTTCCGGAAACAACAGCAGATTATACACCTATATTGTTGATATTTCAAACCAGGAAGATGTTTCTGCATTTACGGCTGAAGCTGGTATTCGATACAAAACTATCGATGGACTTATAAACTGTGCTGGAATTATCCAGCCATTTATCAATCTTGACGAACTGGAACTGGATCAAATCCATCGCGTCATGAATGTAAATTTTTATGGAACGCTCTATATGACAAAGGCACTTCTTCCATTTTTAAAGAAACGTCAGGAAGCATATTTGATTAATGTATCCAGTATGGGAGGCTTTCTTCCGGTTCCCGGACAGGGGATTTATGGTGCTTCCAAGGCGGCTGTCAAGGTCATGACAGAGGCGCTTTATTCGGAACTGGCTGAAACCAATGTAAAAGTTACAGTAGTATTTCCCGGTGGTGTTGCAACAGATATTAAAATAAATTCCGATATAAAAGGAAGTAAATCGGTAGCAGAAGATGCCAGAGCAAAGAAAATGCTGTCACCGGAGCAGGCAGCGAAACAGATTGTGGATGCAATGGAAAATAATCGCTTTCGGGTATTTATAGGCAAGGATTGCAGGATAATGAACATATTATACAGTTTAAGACCTGTACTAGCAATGAAAATGATTCATAAAGTGATGGCGGCAAACAGTCATTAATTTTCCATTGTTACTGGATGGTGAATTCAATAAAGCAAAAAAGGAGAACTGATTATGCGCAAAATATGTGTAATTACAGGGGGCGGCAGCGGCATGGGGTTTGCTGCAGCCAAAGTGATGGGACAAAATTATTATATAATCATATGTGGGCGAAATCAAAAGAAGCTGGAAGATGCTGCTAATGACTTAAGGGCAGAGGGAATCCTGGCTGAAGCCTATCCCTGCGATGTTTCTGACCGCACCAGTGTGGAAAAGCTGGCTTCCTATGCGAAAGCTAAAGGAACCGTGGCAGCAGTGATTCATGCGGCAGGAATGTCCCCTCATATGGGGGATGCAAAGACGATTATGGAAGTAAATGCACTGGGGACAATCTATATTAATAACGCTTTTTATAAAGTAATGGAAGAAGGATCCTGTCTCATTGATGTTTCTTCCATGTCTGCGTATTTAACTCCTAAAATGGTAATGCCTTTTAGAAAGTACAAATACAGTCGGAAAGATCCGGAATACTTTATGAAAAAGGTAATGAGAAGCGTCAATTTATACCCGGAAAAATACCGTTCCGGCATTGCCTATGGAATATCAAAAAATTTCGTTATTTGGTTTGCAAAGCAGGATGCGGCCAGATTTGGAAGTAAAGGGATCAGAGTACTTACTATATCACCTGGTAATTTTGAAACGCCTATGGGAGAACTAGAAAAGAAGGAAGCAGATTCGTTTACAAAATTTTGTGCGATAAAACGGTTCGGACAGGTGGAAGAAATAGCAAGTCTCTTTGCTTATTGTGCCAGCGAAAGTGCAGGATATTTGACCGGAGTTGATATTTTATGTGATGGAGGTTTGGTGGCATCTGGGGTAAATGCGATTCTGAAAAAGTAAAACCAATGTTCAAAAGATGAGATATTGGCAATAACAAGATGTTTTATTAATGGAAAATTTGTATAAACACTTTGATAATAATGGCACGATGAATTATAATGGAAAAAATAAAAAAGTCATGAGAAGAAATATAGATTGAGATATAGTATCTTACAGGATGTGTATTGACGATAATTATTATAGAAGAGATGGTTCAGTGGTTCAGTGGTACAGGAGGTTATATGGAGGCAAAATATTTTAAATTAGGCAAAGACACAAGAATTGAAATGAAAGATATTCCCATCTCTAAACCAGTGGAACTGGCAGTTACCCGTATGAAGCGTGATATGGACCGGGTACTGAAGAATACCGGAACCTGTACGGTCATTCGTTTGCTGCAGGCACCTATGGACAATGAGGAATATGAAATTTCTTTTCCAGATCCAGAACAGGCTCAGGATATAATGGTAATAGCGGCAGGCTGTGATCTGGGTTTTGTATATGGACTTCTTTTTCTAAGCGAAAAATGGTTGGGAATTACGCCTTTTTGGTTCTGGAATGATCAGAAGTTAGCGCGAAAAGAGACTGTATTGATTCCAAAGAAAACGATTCTTTCTCCAAATTCCTATGTAAAGTACAGGGGCTGGTTCATCAATGACGAAGTGCTCATCAGTACCTGGAATATCAATGGTGAAAATGACATCGTCTGGGAGATGGTATTTGAAGCACTTTTACGCCTTGGTGGAAATATGGTAATTCCAGGAACGGATAAAAACAGCCGGTTACATAGAAAAACAGCATCGGATATGGGACTTTTTATAAGTCATCATCATGCAGAACCACTTGGTGCAGAGATGTTTTCTCGGGCATTCCCGGAATTGAATCCATCCTATAGGGACCATCCCCATAAATTTCAGGAATTATGGAGAACCGGGGTAGAGAAACAAAAAGAGATGAAGGTGATCTGGAATCTGGGTTTTCGCGGACAGGGAGATTGTCCTTTTTGGGAAAATGATGAGCGGTATCGCACACCAGAGGCCAGAGGAGAATTGATTAGTCTGGTCATGGCGGAACAGGCAGATCTTGTGAAAAGCCGGATAGAAGAGCCTTTGTTTTGTACCAATCTGTACGGAGAAATCATGGAGCTTTACACTCAGGGACATCTTCGGCTTCCTGAAAATACAATCCGCATACGGGCAGATAATGGATATGGGAAAATGGTTTCAAGAAGGCAGGATCTTTATAATCCAAGGATTCCAGCCCTTCCAGACGAACGGGAGCAAGAGGAGAAGTTACAGCAGGGTGTTTATTATCATGTATCATTCTACGATCTTCAGGCGGCAAACCACATTACCATGCAGCCCAACAGTTTGGAATTCATCCGGAAAGAATTAAAAAGATCATTCTCCTCAGGGGTCAGAGACTATCTCATTGTAAATTGCTCCAACGTAAAACCACACGTATATTTTCTCGAAGCAGTGGCAGGGCTTTGGAAACATGGAGATCTAAATGCAGCTCAATACAAAGAAGGATATATAAAAAAATATTACGGAGTGACGAAACCTGATGCGGTCAAATATCTGGCGGATTGCTTTGACGACTATGCCAAGGCAACAATTCCTTATGGAACGCTTGAAGATGAGCATGCAGGGGAACAATTTTACACCTATTTCACCAGAGGCTTTTATCATGGCTGGATGCGAGGGAAAACAGAGAAGTGTCTTAAGGATTTAAGCTGGGCGACTGGCGACATCTCATTTACTGAGCAGATTAACTGGTTTCAAATAAAATGTAAAACTCATTTATCCCGATTCGAGTCATTGGAGCGAAAGTGCAAAAAGGTGGAAGCGTATCTGCCCGATTTGGCTTTATGGCAGGATAGTATGAGTCTTCAAGTGAAGCTGCATCTTTTGTGCATAAAGGGCGCAGTACAGTTTTGCGAATCCTATGAAGCATTTGCGGAGGAACATTATCAAAAAGCATTTTATCTTATGGGAAACGCTGCGGAATACTTTCAGATGGCAGATCAGGCCATGAGAGATAGAGAGCATGATAAATGGGAAGGATTTTATGCAAATGAATGTTTAAGCGATATAAAACAGACTGCATATCTTTTAAAACATTTAATGGGTTATATCAGGAATATTGGGGAAGGACCCCACTTTTTTGCATGGCAGAGAGATTTTCTTTATTCAGAGACAGATCGCAAGGTGATGTTGATTACCAACTTTGAAAATCATGCAGAAGATGAGGAACTATATGGGTATATGAAAGCGAAATGGGATGTAAGGTAATGAGGCTGGATACTCACGCTGAGGAAGGGGCAGCGATAGCGCTGCCCCTTCCTTAGTTATTGTATGCTTTTTGTAATAACTCCAGAAAATATTCCGGGCTTTGAGCGCCGGAAACGGTATACTTGCCATCAATGATAAAATGAGGAATACTGTTAATTCCAAGTCTTCCTGCCTCATCTTCATCTCTTTGAATCTCAGCGATAAAAACACCTTTTTCCCGCTGAGCCTTAAACTCGGTTAAGTCTAACCCAAGTTCCTTTGAAAGCTTAAGCAACAGATTCTCGTCCTCGATATCAATTCCTTCGGAAAAGACTCCTCTAAAAAAGCGTCGGATCAGCTCCTGATCTTTTCCCTGACTGGCGGCATAATGCGCAATCTCATGAGCAAGTCTTGTACTGCCGACTTTTAATAACTCAAAGTGAAAATCAAGACCTACCTGACGGGCCGCTTCTGCAATTCCATCGTTGTTGGCTTTTGCCTGAGCGTAGCTGACACCATACTTATCAGAAATAATCTGGTTAATGTCTTTTCCTTTTGTAGCAGCAGATGCCATATTTAGCTCAAAGCTTTTAAAAATCAAAGTTACCTCATCACGATGCTCAAATTTGTCCAGTGCAAGCTCTAATTTTCTTTCCCCAAGGTAGCAATACGGACATATAAAATCAAACCATATTTCAATTCTCATAGAAATAACTCCTTTCTATTCCAGTGGAATGGAGTAGTGTTGTTTAAATGTAACTAACATTATTACAGTTATTAGTTCCATTATACGAACTCCAGAGAACTTTGTCAACACATGGGAAAAGAATTCATTGCTATTGTTTGGTCAGCTTTTTATAAGCAATAAGATCCTGATTCCAGGACTCATAATTTTTATCCTTGCGGTAATCGGTCAAGTTGCCTTCTTTTGCCAAATAGGCACCGATGTATTTTGAAATTTTCACACTTCCAAAATAGTTTGGATGATCGCCTTCATCTCTAGTATCCTTTTCCCAGTCAAATGGCACTTCCTCTTGCATCAAATTAAAATCAATTAATTTAAGCTGATTTTCATCGGCAAGAGCGGTGGCCGAGTTGTGTTTGGAAGCGGTCCAGTTTTTCGGGGAAGGAGTGGTGTATAGGATCAATTCAATGTTTTGGTCCTTGCAAAGCTGTATGATATTATTAATATACTGGGTAGGTTGATCTCCAATCGGATAAATAGAATCACTTTCCTTCACATATGGCCCGCCTTTGTATGGATTAATCACTGGCACATACTTAAATCCCTTATAGGTCACGATCGGTCCGTCAGCTGCTTTGTTTTTTAAATTTCTTATCATATTAAAATGAAAATATTTCCAGTTGCTATGAAATTTATAAACGGGAAATAAGTTTTTCATTCTTTCGTCTACCATGTTATCCAGTGCATTGAGATACTTAAAATCCCTGTAAAATGCATTGGTTTCAAGAAAAACGACTTTTGGAGATTGCTTTTTTAATGCCTTCTCCAACAGATAGTAAGTATCTTGCAGTCTCTGTCCTGGGACTCCAAGGTTATAACCTGTGTAGCCGTAATCCTTCCAGATTTCCATGGGAGATATACTTGATACGGCTTCACTGTCACCGATTACAATGTAGTCAATTGAATTTTCAGACTCACTTGTTATGCTGTTTGTCTTTTTGTATAAGCCGCTGTCCATGGTGTTATTTGGAAGGATCACATACGATAATCCGTACAGCAAAATAAAAAGTCCAGATAGAAAAAGAACTATTTTAGCTTTGTTATTGATTTTCATTTGATCACCTCTTAAAATCCGGCATAAATAAGTTTTACCGGTAAATATCCTTCGCCGTAAGCGCCAAAAACAAGCACCACTAAAATTGCGGCATAAAGGAAGCCAAATCGGGCGGGCATACGCCAAGTAGAAATTCGATCCCGAATAGAAATCCCCCGTTCATGTATTACTCCCACGATTAACAACGTAAAAAGACCAAAGATTACAGCATAGAAATCTTGAATGGAAACACCAAGCTTAAGGAGAGATCCATCTGTTAGCACAGACCAGTTAAAACCAGTAAATATGGATACGAACATCTGGAATCCTTGACTTAAGCTTCTTGCGGCAAAGAATAGCTCTCCTATAAATACAATGATAAGCAGTTTTGCCGATTGGAAGATGCGGTAAGGAATACTCTCCCGTTTGATATGCAGAGTATTTGTCAAAGTCACAACAACCGGTTCCATGAGATTTTCAAAGAGTATAATGGCAAGATAATACATACCAAAGAAGATATAATGCCATCCAGTCCCATGCCAGAATCCATTGGCAATCCAAACTCCAAACAGTGGGAGTGAAGTGGATAAGACCTGACCTAAGTGCTTTCCAAATTTTTCTCTGGATTTCTTCCCTAGCTTTTTTCCGAATTTGGTTAAAGATATGGGATAAAAAACATAATCCTTTAACCAGGTACCTAGAGTAATATGCCAGCGTCTCCAAAATTCAGATGCAGTTTTGGCAAAAAAAGGCTGACGAAAGTTTTCTGGAATCGTAACTCCAAAAATCTCTCCAGTACCGATGGTCATATCAATACAACCTGAAAAATCGGCATATAGCTGGAAGGTATATAAAACAGCTCCTATGATAATGGTGATTCCACTGTAATTGCCCGGAGTATTAAAGATGTTCTCAACAAGAGGATTGA
This sequence comes from uncultured Eubacteriales bacterium, assembly GCA_963528005.1. Lineage (GTDB taxonomy): Bacteria > Bacillota > Clostridia > Lachnospirales > Lachnospiraceae > Lacrimispora. The sequence goes on along the minus strand of CAURSM010000020.1, from coordinate 50,696 downwards.
GCCGGTCTGCAATAATAAGCTTTTTAAATAATCCCCAAAGAACTCTCTGTAACCCATAGGTTAGGTTTTTATATTGAATCTGTTTCCCTTCATACAGAGATTCTGCCACCTGACTGTAACGGCTGATCGGGCCTTCCATCAAGGTTGGGAAAAAGGCAAGGTAGAGAGCCAGCCGTTCCATATTATCATCTGGCTTGATTTTTTCATAATAAACATCCACTAGATAAGAGACCGCCTGCAGTGTGTAGAAAGAGATTCCAATGGGAACCACAAAGTGAGTGGCAGGCAATATACTTTTTAGTGAAAATAGATTCATTACATCATTGATATTTGAAACAAAAAAGTTAGAGTACTTTAACAACAGCAATATCCCAAGCTGGAATCCGATTCCAAACCAAAGGATGTGACGGCGTTTTTTTGCAAACACTGCTTTTATCGCTTTTTTCTCCTGTGCAACAGCTAACTCATTTTTTTCTTCTGTTCTGCAATGATCAATCCATAAACCAGTATGGTGGATCAGCAAAGTAGAAAGCAGCAGATAGATCAACAGCTTTCCGCTGATGGAATAAAAGAAAACATAGCTGGCGAGTAAAAGAACCCTTGAGCGGTGGCGCTGAGGGCAAATGTAGTAAGCCGCCAGCACCAGGGGGAAAAAAGCAAATAGATAAAGGGGGGAATTGTATGCCATATATTAATCCTCTTGTAGTCGATTAATCATATTCCAGATTGCATCTGCAGAATTAAAGTTAGCTGGTATCATTTCACCTGGTGTGATCTCAACATCGAAAGCTTCCTCTAATTCAGGAATGAGTGAGAGGATAGAAAAAGAATCTAAAAGTCCTTCATCAATTAGCTTTGTCTCTGTCTCATAGTCGATACCTGGGTTAATTCCATTTAATACTTCTAATAACTGTTCCATTTGTTTGTCTCCTTTATGATTGAAAATAATTTAATATATTGGTTGGCATGGATTGCCTTGCTGCAGTAATTTGGTCTTTCTCAGAATAAAGAAGGACAGTAGGTAAATCCCGGCTTAGGAATAATGACATGCCTTCTGTGACGGAATAGGCGCCTGTTTTTTGAAAAACCAGATAATCCCCAAGCTGTAAGTTATTAAGAGGGTATTGTTTGCAAAGCATATCATTCACTGTGCAAAGAGAACCACAGATGGTCCATTCTTCTGAGTCTCCTGTTTCGTCTCCCAGATGCAGGATGGGTGGTTTCTTCATGGCGAGCATCTGTCCGTAATAATTCACCTGGTGGCAGCCACCGTCAACGATGCAGTAGTTCACACCTTTATTTGTCTTTTTATCGACTACTTGTGTTACATAGTAGCCACAGGAGGAAGCAATAAATCGCCCCATCTCCAAAGTAATTGATCCTCCAAAGGTCATAGCTTTAATGGCGTTTGAAAGGTCATTTAGCATTTCATCCTCTTTGTTTTCTTCCTCTTCAAAGTAGCAGACGGGGAGACCTGGGCCATATTCTATTTTCTTCACAGTAAATCCGTAGGCTTCCTTTAGTTCCCCACACATGGCATCAAGCTTTGTAAGCTCTTTGGTAAACCTTGAGGAAGATTTTTTCTGGGTGCCGGAGAAATATTGAATTCCTTCTATTGTAATCCACTCATAAGGGCCTTTTTGAATGATTTCCTTAATCAGATCTTCATCCATACCAAATTGATTTCCACTGGTAAGTCTTAATAAAACTGAGATAGAAACCTGGTGCTTCTTTGCAGAATCATTTAACATTTGCCAGTGAGAGAGGGATTCCGCAGTATAGGTAATGCTTCCTCCATAGGTTTTTATGGCATGATCCACGTCAAGGGCATTTTTATGAACCCCAGACAAAACGATCTTATCTCCTGGAACCTCAGCTCTTTCGCAGATAGAGAATTCCCCAGGGGAACACACCTCAAAAAAATCCACCAGTGGAACCAGATTTTTCGTCAGGAATGGGTTAGCTTTCATGGCATAACATAACGCTACATGATCGCCTAATATATTTTTTGTTTTTTGAATTTGCCCGGCTAAAATATCCGTATCAAACAAATAGAGGGGAGTTTGATAGTTACGGACTACATTGATAAGTTTTGGGTCATATACTGATTTTTTCATAAACACATCTCCAGTAGTTTTTTTCTGTCTATTTTCCCATTAGGGGTAATGGGGAATTCGGTTAGAGTGCGAAACGCAGTTGGAATCATATAGGAAGGAAGGGATTTACGCATCTGTTCGGAAAGTTCTTTTCCTTCCATGCTGCCTACATAAAAAGCAGTGATTCTATTACGTTTCTCCTCAAATACGCAACATGCCCGTTCAATGGGAGAAAAGCTGTTAATAGCCATCTCGATTTCTTCCAGCTCAATTCGATGTCCCATATGCTTAATCTGAAAGTCTTTTCGACCGGCAAAGCAAAGGTCGTTGTCTTCATTGTAAAAGGCCAAGTCTCCAGTTCGATAGATAAGTTCCAGATAATTCTGGTTGAGAGGGTTCTGGATAAAGGCACGTTTTGTCTGTTCCGGGTTATTATAATAGCCAAGGGCAAGGGCGGTTCCAGAGACACAAAGCTCGCCGTTAACTCCTGGAGTTGTTACTTGTTTATTATCCTCATCAAGTAAAAACACCTTTTCATTAGGAAATGGCCTTCCAATTGGGATTTTTTCATCCGCCTGAAATTCCCTGTTTATCTCATAATAGGTGCAGTTACAGGTGATTTCGGTGGGACCATAAAGATTTATATACCGGGCATTTGGAAGGTATTTCTGCCAGATGGAAAGCTGTTTTACTGGCATGGCCTCTCCGCTAAATAACACCTTATTCACCTGTTCTGGTATCTTATAGGTGAATCCCTTAAGCTGAGATACCAGGCAAAGTGCAGAAACTGCCCATATTAAAGTAGTCACCTTTTGCTCGCAGAGGTAATCAAGGAGCAGTGTTGGAATAGAAAACATTTTTTTTGGTATGATTACCATAGTAGCGCCCATTTTGAGAGTGGAATAAATGTCTTTGACCGATACATCAAAGTCAAATGGAGCTTGATTTCCAATGATATCTTCCTCCGTAATGTGAAACAGTGCGGGGAAGTATTCCATAAAATCAATGACTGACCGATGGCTTACCAGGACACCCTTTGGAATGCCGGTAGAGCCAGAGGTAAAGTTGCAATATAAAGGATCTATATCAAGGAAATTCTCTCGTATTCTCTCAAGGGTGTTAACGTTTATTTCGTGTTTGATCATATGGTGATAATCAAAGCATTTTCCACGGTATCCGGCTTCCTCAATCACGTTTGTATCTCCACCGAGAGTGATAATGGAACCTGCATTTGAGGTTTCTAAAATCTGACGGATGCGAGAAGGAGGTTGATCCATGTTGATGGAAATATAAAAACAACCTGCGGACACGATCCCCATAAAAGTGGTAAGGGCTTCTACGCTTTTGTCCATAAATACAGCGACAGGACTTTGTGGAGCCTCCTGCTCCGATAAAAAGCTACCGATGCGCCTTGCATTATTGAATAATTCTTCATAGGTAGCACTTTTTTCAGGATCTATGACAGCTGTTTTGTCCGGATGCATGGCAGCAGAGTGCTCCAAATATTCTAATATATTTTTCATAAGTTCTTATTCCTTTCCTGGAGTTGCCACGGGAAAGCTGGCCCGTGCCTCAAACCGTGTCCGATTTTTTCTTATCTTAAAGGTTCCGTTCATTTGCTCTGTAATTTTACGGCAAGTCTTTAGTCCGATTCCTGTGCTTTCTGCTAAATTATCATCCTGACGGTTGTCGTTGCTAATGCTGATAATCAGGCGATTTCCATCGCAACTTGCATTGACTAGAACCGGTCCACTGGGGTTAGCATATTTCCTTACATTGGAAAACAGATTGTCAAAGAGACGTTTAAAATATTGGATATCAGCCGTGATGATGCAGGGCTGTTCCAAAAGTCCAGTTCTTACATCGAATCCTTGATTGCTTAAATCAAATACATGCTCGCTGATAAGCTGTTCTAAAAGAATCCTTGCATCAAAGGTTTCTTTCTTCATTAAGATGGCTTCTTTCCCAAATACAAGAAAGTATTGAAATAGCTTATCGGACAACTCTTTTAGCTGTATTGATTTGTCCTTGCAGCTTTTGATATATTTATAAAGTTGATCTTCGGAATGGTAGCCTTTTGTCTCCAGGATTTCCAGATAGCCGATCAGTGCAGTAAGTGGAGTTCTGATATCATGGGACATGGAGGTAATCAGCTCGCTGTTTGCTTCCCAGGCTTCTTTTTCACTTTTATATCGCGTAATGATAGAATTTCTCATATTGTCGGCGTTCATGGCTAGCTGAGCGATTTCATCACGTCCTTTATGATAAATAGGCTGTTCCAGATTCCCTTGCTCAATTAAGGATACTTCTTTTGAAAGTAGCATGATCCGGGCAATAATCCTGTGATTATAATAAATTACAATACCAAACAAAAAGACAAGGAAGACACTAAGTGATACGTAAAATACTAAGTTATACCATTTGATTTCGGAAAAATCGATGATGGAAACGGAATAGGTTCCATCTGTAAACGCGATATCTCTGGTAAGTTGCTGCGTTTCTTCTAAAAAGATCTCTGCTGTTTCATAAGAATAATAAGATTCATTCCAGAAACCGGATTCGTAGATGATTTCATCTCCACTATAAATGGTTACATAGGTATATTTATGGCTCTTAATCCATTTGGATAAGTATCTTACATCTTTTCCTGAAAGTTTGTTTTTCTTTATATAAGTTTCAATGGAATCTTGATAGGTTTCCAACCGGTTTTCTGAGGATTCTGTATTTAAATGGTTTAAGGAAATTAAATAGTTACCGATTGACTGGGTTAATAGATACATTCCAAAGCTAACAATAAGGCCAATAGCCAAAACGTATATCTGCTTGTAACGTAGGGAAGTTCTTGCATTAATTTTCATCAATCTGATATCCCTTTCCCCAGACGGTACGAATGATTGTTGGATTGTTGGAATCCAATTCCAGCTTTTTTCGAAGTTTTAATATATGAACCATAATCGTATTGGTGGAAGAAGGTAAGAATTTATCATTCCACACGCCTTCATAGATGGCTCTGGCATCTTTTGCACTTCCTCTATTTTTTACAAGATACATGAGTACCTGGTATTCTGTATCCGTAAGATCAATCTTTTGGTTCTCTCTGTATACTACACGGCTTGCCGTATTGATTACAGTATCCTGAATGCGGATTTCTGTATTGCTTGTGCCTGGCTGGGACTTCCCTTTGTAGATTACGTATCTTCTTAAAAGAGAATGTACCTTCATAAGAAGTTCGGATTGGGAGAATGGCTTTACCAGATAGTCGTCCCCGCCGTTTTCATAAGCTGCTGTCTTATCGCTTTCTTTTGATTTCGCAGTAAGAAAAAGTATGGGTGCGGAGGAGGTTTTCCGAATTTCTTTGCAGACATCAATTCCGGATAAGCCAGGCATCATGATGTCTAATATTATTAAATCAATGTCCTGGTTTCTAGAAACAATATTGAGAGCTTCTGTTCCGTTAGCCGCATCCCAAACAGAATATTCCTTGTTTTCCAGATGGATGCGGAGGACTTCTCGTATATCAGGATCGTCATCCACGATTAGAATCTGCTGCGCAGTCGCCATGGTCCGCAACCTCCTTTTTTAATGGTTTGAATATGAAAAATTATAACATTTAGGTGAAGAATAACAATGTGTTTTAGGAGGATTTAAGAATTATTAAGAAATGAAATAAAGCTATTATTTTCATAGGTTAATAACTTCCAGGATGCGTTTACCATGTCCAAATGGCAAAGCTTTTTCCATTGGAAGCACATTCTTTTCGTCCATGCTAATTATTAGCATGCCCGAATTACCATCTAATTTCTTAACATTCACTTATGATATTAGGAAAACAAATGAAAAATATGTGATTCCTTCTCACTTATAATGGAAAGAAGCCATAAGATATAGGTAAGTGATTAATTTGGAGACAATTTATGAAAGAATATGATTTTGCTGGAATCACCTCTAAAATTTCTCCTTATCTGGATGCAGGAAATTCTTTTTATAATGAGGATTATATGAATCTGGATAAGTTTGATTATCCAGAAAACCTATCAAATGCTATGGAGTTGATGCAACAGGCATTAAATGGTGAAGTGGAAGATCAGATGTTTTATATGTGGCTAATCAGCAACGCACCTTCGGAAGAAGAACGGCAGATTATAGGAAGCATCCGAGACGATGAGATGGGGCATTTTGAACTATTTCGCCAGATTTATTATGATTTGACAGGGACGTCCCTGCGTCAGAATTCAGAAGAGACATTTATGGAACCAGAAAGTTATTGCGATGGTTTGGCCAGAGCAATTATAGGGGAACAGAACGCAGTACGTGAATATAGAAAAATTCTTTACGCCATGCAGTCACGTATCCATATCAATATGATGATTGATATCATTACAGATGAGAACAGACATGGAATCCTTTATAATTATTTATTTGCTAGAAATGCCTGTAGGTAAGCTGGCATAATGCGAAATGAGCATGCACATATTAGGGCTGTTATCTCTGTTTCCTTTTCTTTTAGACAGCCCTCAATACATAAAAACTATAAAAATATGAAACAATAAAAGAGAATAACAATCAGGAGGTACGTATGCCAAAAGACAGCCAACCAGATAATAAAAAGGCAAGAATGGAAAAATGCAATGGACAAACACCTATTACAAGGGAGAATCAGAACAAGAATAAAAATGCGAAACGCAAGTCCATTGAGCACAATGATGTTTAAAATGTTTGGATAAAAAAGATATTAGAATGGTCTTTTAAGGCCTTCTAATATCTTTTTTTATTAAGCTTTTTGTTTTTGTTGTAGCTTGTTCTTCAATGCCCGATAGGCGGCAATTGCACTTATAACCAACAACAAGAAAAAGATTAAAAGTACAATCAATGCTCCTGAAGCAGTTCCAGGAATAAAACCATCTTTCTTTTGAGAAAAGGAAAATATAGCGGCAACCAGTGCTGTAGCAACAGCGCCAATAAACTGCTGAAGGGTATTTACAAAGGCGTTTCCGTCTGAAATTTGATTGGACGGCAATGTGTTTAAACTACATGTCATTAGGTTGCTATACGAAAGTCCAAGACCTGTCATTAAAATAAGGTGAGCGCCTATTAACAGCACCAACGAATTGGTATGCAACAGCGTAGCCAACAAAACAATACCAACGATAGCTGTAAAAAGACCAATTAAAATCGGTTTTTTTGGACCGATTCTATCTAATAGCTTCCCTGAAACAGGAGCAAGTATAGCACCCATCAAAGCACCTGGAAACATGAAAAATCCCGCAATCGATGAGCTAAAACCACCATAAATTTGTAAATAATTCGGTAAAACGAAGGACAATCCCAATAGCAAGGCCTGATAAATAAGAAGGCTCAATAAAAATAAAGTAAATTTACCGTTTTTTAGCACGGATAGCTGTAGTAATGGAGTTTTGCTATTAAACCTCACAAACACAAAGGAACTTGCAAGTCCAATTATTAAAAATAATGCAAAGACAATTCCGGATTTAGCACTTAGTGCCATTATGAAAGAAATAAATGTAATTGCCAAAAAGAAAACACAACGAAGAGGCAGGGGCTGTTTTTCTCTTGAAGCTTGGCTTGGAATGGAGTTCAATCCAAGGACAAGGGAAAGTACAATAAGAGGAGTCAAAAAAATATAAATATAGCGCCACTCCAACAAATTGGAGATAAGCCCCCCATAAGTAGGACCAATGGCGGGAGCAATTGAAGTGGTTAGAGTCCCCATTCCCATCATCATTCCTCGTTTTTTTGTGGGAACTTGTGTGAGAATGATATGGAACATAAGAGGAAGACCAATGCCTGTTCCTACCCCTTGTAATAAGCGACCTAGCAAAAGCAGGAAAAATGTAGACGATAAACAGTTTATCAAAACTCCTAACAGAAAAAACAGGTTCGCCGTGAGAAACAATTTCCGTGGGGAAAAGTTTTGGTTCAAATAAGAGGAAATAGGAACTATGACAGAAATCATAAGCAAATAAATGGTAGTCACCCATTGAATTTCTGATGTAGTTACCCCAAACTCTTGTATAAGCAGCGGAAATGTTACATTCATTGCCGTTTCAATTAATACTCCAGAAAAAGCTAAAATGCCTGTGGCGATTATAGCCCCAAACAAATGAAATGTTTTGTTTCTATTCAACATAAAATCTTCCTCCCTAAAATAAATAGAGGCGGGATTATTATTTGTAGAAAATAATAATTCCGCCTCTATATCAACACAATTGTGTGCTCTCTGTACGAAAAATGTAACTGTTAGATTATATCGATTAAGTCAAAAAAAGTCAAGTATGAAAATCCCTCCTCATAATGAATTATAACCTTGATCCACGCAAGACAATTCTCACATTGACTCCCGGATGGTTCTTGTTATATAATGGTGGTTAGTTATATCTAACTAAAAGAGCGTCAATTAATATTGAAATGTCGGTTGCTATAGCAACGTGGAGGTAAATATGAAAGAAACGAGATGGGGGGTAAATTTTGGCAATGTAGCCCTGCTGGAAGAAAAGGCAAATCAATTTTACCAAGTATTAAAAGACTGCAGTTGCTTTGAAGGAATACCAGAAGACAAATTTAGTGCGGTTTTATGCTGCCTGAGAGCCAGACACAGGGCATTTAGAAAAGGAAGCATGATTCTTCAAGTCAGTGACCGGGAAAACCTTGCAGGCATTGTCTTAAAAGGAACGGCAGAGCTAACCTTATACAGTGAAAATGGAAGTCAGATTAACATCAACCATTGCTCGGCAGGAGATATGTTTGGAGAAGATCTGGCTTGCTCTGAATCCACAGACAGCTCTATGCAGATCTGGGCGGTCACTGACTGCGAAATCTTGTTTCTGGATTTTTCTTCTTTATTTAATATGGAAGGGGGAACCTGTCCGTTTAAGATGAGAGTTTCTACCAATCTCCTACGTGAATTTGCAGAGAAAGCCAGATTCTTAAATGATAAAGTGCGCATATTGGCACAGAAACGGTTGCGGGATAAGCTTAAGGTTTACCTTCAAATGCAAAAAAGCAACAAGGATGGCTGGATAGAACTTCCGTTTCGAAGAAATGAACTTGCTGAATTTCTTTGTGTGGACCGAAGTGCTCTGTCTCGTGAATTATCAAGAATGCAGCAGGATGGGATTTTATCCTATGAGGGAAAACGTATTCGGATTCACGATATTACCTTTTTCCAATAAGCAGAATCATACATTGTTATGATTTCTCTATTTTTGTTGCCATGGCAATGGATTTTATTTGGATCGCATAGTAAGATTTTCTTGAGTTAGGAAATACTAACAAAGGAAAGGAGATTATATGCGTCTATGGAAAAGAGAACAGAGGAATTTCATTTTAATGGCATAAAACCAGGAAGACCTGTTTATCTGGAACAGTTAATTACAGCCTATCCTCACCAGGTCATCAGCCTGCAGATGATAGACCGTGAGGAAGCATCCGTTCAAGTTTTTTTCTTTGATCAAAAGGAAGGAATCAGTACAGATATCCAGGATCAGGATATATTGTATGTGGTAACGGGTGGAAATGCTTTATTAACGGTAGATCATAAAGAGTCTGAGCTAAAGGCAGGAGAGTGCATGCTGGTGCCTTCCGGTTGTCCTCATTCCATTTATGCTTATACTGCTTTGAGGCTGCTGCAGATATCAGTCGGTGTTATACCCGCTGGTCATGGAAAAAGAGGAGGTTTAAACATGAGCGGAAAAGATTACATTAAGAACGTGGATAAGGCCTGTGTACATACATTGTCCCAATTGATTGAATATCAGGACAATAAGGTAGCAAGTCTTACTCTGGTTCAGAGAGATCTTTTTACTACCACAATTATGGCTATGGATAAGGGAACCGGCGTAGGTCCTCATGCCTGTGAAGGAGATGCCATGGTAATTGCATTAGAAGGAGAAGGAGATGTAATGATCGGAGAAGAACTTCACCTTCTGAAACAAGGAGAATGCATTGTCATGCCTGCGGATATTCCTCACCGGGTCAGAGGCGAACGTGACAGGTTTAAGATGATGTTAATTGTCTCAAAACCAGAAGTATCCAACCAGGAGAAATAAATTTCTCCCATTCATTTTACTTTATATAGAAGGATTAAGAAGGATCAGGAGTTCTTTTTAAACTTCTATTTCCAGAGATTTTAAGGTCATCTGAATCTCTTAATAAACACGCAGTAAGAGGCTTTTTTAGAAATCAAACCATATTAATATGAGAAATGCGGAAAAATAGACAGTCTGTGGAATCTTTATTCTACAGGCTGTTTCTCAATTTATCTCACGAACGTTTTCGGAACGAATTCCTTGTGATGGTTTATTCTTTTAAAGAATTAAGAAAGTGTTAGAATCATAGAAATAATCATAAGACATCCATGAAATTCTCTTGGACTTTGTGTGAAAAATAACAAGGAATCTGGGATTAAAATAAGAAAACAATGAGAAGCTTAAAGAAATTTAGTAACCTGGGAGAGTAAGACATCCCAGGTCACTTTTTATAATGATTTGCTTGTACCCTAGTAAAAAACCTTGTTTTTCCCTCGTTTTTCGGTAGAAATTCTTGCTATTATATGGAGCAGAACCTCATGTATAGGGAAATACTTTCTGTCTTTTTTTTAGTACAATCTTAATTGGCACAAAAATCTGCTCTTTTATTGTCTAATTTTTAGCGTGTCCTTGTATTTATTTTAGTACATATCTCTTTGTTCTCATTATTTTCCAATGCAATAGTTAAAATTTTGTCAAAAACGAAGTATTTGTGTAAAATGTACACAAAATAAAACATTGACAAGAAATATTAGTGTGATAGAATGAAAATATATAAATCGATAATGCGGTTGACATCGTTTGTTTGTACTATTTGAATAGCTTTATTGATGGAATCAAGGCTTGTTTCGACAAATACTATAAAGCAAAGATAAGGTGATGAATGTATGGTTGCAATTACTGTTTTACTATTGTTTCCGTTGGTAGCTGCATTAGCGGTTTTTTTCGTAAAAAACGATGCGGCTAGAAGTATGTTGGTTAGAATTGGTGCTGTAATAACGGCATTTCTGACCCTTGTAGTGGTGGGAATCTTTTTTAAAGATGGGATTCGATTATCCTATCATATAGAACAGATTGATCTCATCATGCTGGCAGCAGAAGTTATGATTGCTGCTTATATTATTACTCTTGGTATACGTAGCAAAAAGTACGTCATTTCTATTTTCTCATTTCTACAGACAGCGGCAATGCTGGTTTTTGAATTTGGGTTTAAGGAAGGAATCACAGTTGAAACAGCGATTGTTTTTGATAAGCTGACAGCGATTATGATCTTAGTAATCGGACTTGTGGGAAGCCTGATTTGTATCTATGCGGTGGGGTATATGAAAGATTACCATAACCATCATAAAGAATACAAAGAAAGGAAAAGTTTCTTTTTCTCCATCCTGTTTTTATTCCTTTCTGCCATGTTTGGAATTGTTTTGAGCAATAATCTCATGTGGATGTATTTCTGTTGGGAGATTACAACGCTCTGTTCCTTTTTACTCATTGGCTACACCCAGACAGAAGAAGCGAAGAACAATGCACTTAAGGCCCTGGTCATTAACCTGGGAGGCGGTGTTGCCTTTGCAGCTGCTATTATTTTTATCGGCATGAGTTATCACACCATGGAGCTTTCTGTATTAATACAGATGAATCCCGATGCAGTGCTCATGATCCCTGTATTTTTACTCTCAATTGCAGCACTTACAAAATCTGCCCAGCTTCCATTTTCCTCTTGGCTGCTTGGAGCTATGGTGGCGCCTACACCCACCTCTGCCTTGCTTCATTCCGCAACCATGGTAAAGGCTGGTGTGTATCTAATTATACGACTGGCACCCTTATTAGGTCCGACTTCCGTTGGAAGGATCGTGACCCTGGGAGGTGGCGTTACCTTCCTTGTATGCTCGCTTATGGCAATCTCTCAAAGCGATGCAAAAAAGATTCTGGCATATTCAACCCTCGCCAATTTAGGCTTAATTGTAATCTGTGCCAGTGCAGGTACCCAGGAATCTCTATGGGCTGCCATACTCTTAATTATCTTCCATGCAGTATCAAAATCTTTGCTTTTCATATCGGTAGGCTCTGCGGAGCACCAGATTGGAAACCGAAACGTGGAGAATATGGATTTGTTAGTGGGAGTATCTAGTAAGCTGGCATTATACATGATGATTGGTATTGCCGGCATGTTCCTTGCTCCATTTGGAATGCTGGTATCCAAGTGGGTGGCTATGAAAGCACTCATTGATTCTAAAAATGTAATTATTGTAATTATTCTGGCTTATGGCAGTGCGGCAACCTTATTCTATTGGGCAAAATGGATGGGAAAACTGGTGTCCAAAGTGAATATGGGACACAAGAACCAGCATCAATTATCCCTTGATGAAGAATTACCAATTACAATCCTTGCTTTTTTAGTAGTCATTTCCTGCTTTACATTTCCACTGGTGTCCAGATTTGCCTTGGAACCATATCTTTCCGAGGTTTATAAAACAACGGCACTCATTCCCATTGAAACCAGTGATATCAAGCTGATGCTTTGTATGTTGAGCATGCTCATTTTGCTACCCATCAGCTTCATTCCAATCTATAAGAATGACAAAAGAAGAAAAGTGCCAATTTATATGGCCGGAGAGAATACCGGGGATAATCAGACCTTTTACGGAGCAATGGGAGTCAAACAAAAGGTAGAGATGCGCAACTGGTATATGGAAGAATTCTTTGGGGCTGATAAGCTTACTTTCTTAAGCAACGTACTTTGTACAGCAATTCTCGTAATGGGAATTATCCTGTTGATAGGAGGGTTGGCATAATATGAACCTAATAAAAATAATTGCAATTGTTCTATTGACTCCTCTTGTTGGGGGACTTTTGACCGGATTTGACCGGATTATATCAGCAAGACTTCAAGGCAGACAGGGGCCTCCTCTATTACAGCCCTTTTACGATGTAATAAAGCTGACGGAAAAAGAATCCATTGAGGTCAATTCCATGCATCGATTCTTTGTATACGTTTCTCTTGTTTTTGTCGTGTTTACGACCTTAATCATGCTTTCAGGGGGAGACATTTTACTAGCAATCTTTGCTCTGACTCTTGGTTCTGTGTTTTTTGTACTGGGCGGCTATGCCTCTAACTCTCCGTATAATACCATTGGATCGGAGCGGGAGCTTTTGCAGATTATGTCCTATGAGCCGATGGTGCTTCTTACCTGCATTGGGTTATATTATGCCCAGAAAAGTTTCTTTATTAAGGACATCATTGCAGCCACAAAACCTTCTATTATTTATCTTCCAGGAGTGTTTTTAGGACTTGTGTTTGTCCTCACCTTTAAATTAAGAAAATCACCTTTTGATCTAAGCATGTCTCATCATGGGCATCAGGAGATTGTAAAAGGAATTACCACCGAATATTCTGGTAAGGATTTGGCAGTGATTGAAGTGACTCATTGGTACGAAGTGATTATTTCTCTCACGTTGGTATATGTGTTTTTTGCAACCGTAGCACCCATTAGTCACGTGTTTGCAGTGCTTGCCTGTCTTTTGGTTTACCTTTTTGAGATTATAATAGATAACAGCTCTGCCAGGGTAAAGTGGCAGCACGCCTTAAGATCAGCCTGGGTAGTGACTGGTATCATGGGTACTGTTAATCTTTTGATTCTTTCCTTCTTTTAATGAAACCTCATAAAAGAAGCCAAATTCTTACGGTATGGAGGATATTATGGATGGAATAAAAAAATCACCTTGGATTTTGCATTATGACGGCACCAGTTGCAATGGATGTGACATTGAGGTACTGGCTTGTCTGACTCCCTTATATGATGTGGAACGTTTTGGTATCATTAACACAGGCAATCCCAAACACGCCGATGTTTTCCTCATAACAGGAAGTGTGAATGAACAAAATATTCCAGTTGTGAAACAGCTTTACGAACAGATGCCAGACCCAAAAGTGGTGGTAGCGGTAGGAATCTGTGCAACCTCAGGAGGAATCTTTGCAGAATGCTACAATGTGGCAGGGGGCGTGGATAAGGTAATTCCTGTGGATGTTTACGTACCAGGATGTGCAGCTAGGCCAGAGGCCATCATTGATGGAGTGGTAAAAGGTCTTGAGATTCTGGGAGAAAAGAAAAAGAACGTCAAAAAGAGGCAGTAAAAGCTGGCGGAGGAGGTAAAATATGGCGGATGAAATTTTAAGAGAGATTTCCGCAGGTGATCTTCTGGGGGAAACCTTGAAGCTAAAACATGCAGGGTATCGGCTGGTTGCCATTAGTTGTACCTATAAAGAAGAAGTAATGGAACTTACTTATTCTTTTGATTTAAATTACGATTTGGTAAATCTTAGAGTCTTAACAGATACCATAACGGAGCTTCCAAGCATTGGTATTATTTATGCGTATTCCTTTTTGTATGAAAATGAGATTAAGGAATTGTTTGGTGTCAACATCACAGGCATTTCACCGGATTATAACGATTCTCTTTATAAGATTCCGGTCAAGACACCATTTGGGATACAGGAGTAAAAAGATGCACTTTGGCATCGGATAGGAGGTTACATATGGGAAACAGGACGATAGTTCCTTTTGGACCCCAGCATCCCGTACTCCCGGAGCCCATCCATTTGGATCTGGTTTTGGAAGATGAGACGGTGATCGAGGCGATTCCTAGGATCGGATATGTTCACAGAGGGTTAGAGAAGCTGGTAGAAAAAAGAGATTTTCAGCAGTATACATATGTCGCAGAACGAATTTGCGGCATCTGTTCCTTCATGCATGGCATGGGGTATTGTATGTCTATAGAGAGTATTATGGGGGCGGAAATTCCAGACCGGGCTAAATTCTTACGTACAATCTGGGCAGAATTTTCCAGACTCCACAGCCATCTTATGTGGCTGGGGCTGTTAGCGGATGCCTTTGGATTTGAGAGCCTTTTTATGCAATCCTGGAAATTAAGAGAAGAGGTTTTAGATGTATTTGAAGAGACCACCGGAGGCAGAGTTATTTTCTCTGTTTGTGATATCGGTGGTGTGAGAAAGGATATCAAGCAAGAAACTCTGGAAAAGATTCTCGGAGTTCTTGATCGCATGGAAAAGGAATTAACAGAAATCGCAGGCGTGTTCTTAAATGATTCTACAGTTAAGCTTAGGACTCGGGGCGTTGGTAAATTATCAAAAGAAGCCGCATTTGAGCTTGGAGCGTTAGGCCCTATGGCTAGAGCCAGCGGAATTGAGATGGATATGAGAACCCAGGGATATGCGGCTTACAGCCAGTTGGACTTTAAACCCATCATAGACCTGGAAGGGGACTCTTATGCAAGAACAAAGGTCCGTCTTTTAGAGATGTTCCAGGCAATGGATTTAATCCGCCAATGCATCGCCAAGATACCAGAGGGAGATATTAAAGTAAAAGTCACTGGCAGTCCAAAGGGAGAATATTTCACCAGACTGGAGCAGCCAAGAGGAGAAGTTCTTTATTATGTAAAAGCCAATGGAACAAAGTTTTTAGACCGTGTAAGAGTAAGAACGCCTACTTTTGCTAACGTTCCCGCTCTACTTGAGACCTTAAAAAATTGTTCCCTTGCTGATGTGCCAATACTGATACTTACCATTGATCCTTGCATCAGTTGTACCGAGCGGTAATAGGGATCTGTTAAAAGCCAGAGCTGCCATAAACAGCGGAATTGAGGGAGCTATGTCAATATTAAAGATGTCAAAAACACTGATTAAAAACTTATTCCACGGCCCATTTACCGTAGCCTATCCTTTAAAGAAAAAGGAAACCTATGAGCGGACCAGGGGGAAAATCGGTATTTCCATCAATGACTGCATTTTCTGCGGTATGTGCGAGAGGCGATGCCCGACCAATGCCATTCGTGTGGATAAATCAAGGGTAACATGGAGTATTGAACGGCTTCAATGCATTCAATGTGGCTATTGTGTGGAAGTCTGTCCGAAGAAATGTCTGGATATGGAAAATCAATACACGGAACCGTCGTTTGGAACTGTAAGGGATGTACACGTAAAATGCACGAATACCCAATCACCCAGCGAATCATAGAGATCGCCTGGGAATATGCAAAAGAGAATCAGGCAGAAGAAATTAAAGTTATCAATTTAGTGGTGGGAGATTACTGCGGTTATGTGGCAAGCTCCATCGAACTATATTTTGGCCTGATTGCAGAAGGAACACCATGTGAACACGCAGAGCTTCATATAGAAAGAGTCATCCCAAAGCTACGTTGTAAAAGCTGTGGGGAGTTATTTGTTAGAAAGCCTTTTCACTTTGAATGTCCCATTTGTAACGGTGATGGGGAGCCAACTCAGATTGGACAGGAATTTTTCATCAAGTCCATCGAGATATGACAGAAAGACAAAATGAAATACTTGGGGCGGAGGTACATATGTCAGAGAACAAAGAGATTGAGATCATGCAGTCCGTATACGATAAAAATGATGAGACTGCATCAAAGATTAATAGGTTATTAACTGATAAAGGAATTTTTGCAGTCAATGTTATGGGAGCACCTGGTGCTGGTAAGACCACATCCCTCATTCAAATCATCAAGCGGTTAAAAGGCGTTGAGTCCTATGTAATAGAAGGTGACATAGAGGCAGACTTCGATACGAAAAAGCTTTTATCACTTGGGGTAAAAGCAATTCAAATTAATACCGGAGGGGCCTGTCATCTGGATTCCCCTGTAATTGGTGAAGCCATAGAGAAACTGGAGCTTCAAAAAGGAGTCCTTTTCATAGAGAATATAGGAAACCTTGTTTGCCCCGCAGAGTTCATGATTGGGGAACATGTAAAAATGCTTATTTCCACTGTCACCGAAGGCAGCGATAAACCCTATAAATACCCACTTGCCTTTGAGAAAGCAAATATCATTCTTATTAATAAATGCGACCTTATCCCACATCTGGATTTTGATGAGGACTTCTTTATGAAAGGTGTCCGTGCGCTGAATCAGACAGCCCCGGTCATTAAAGTATCTGGAAAGACGGAAGATGGATACGATCAGGTGGCAGCATGGATTAGGGAAAAGATGAATCTATGACTCTAAAAATAAATGTTTATGGAATTGTTCAAGGGGTTGGTTTCCGACCCCTTGTTTATCATATGGCAAAAAAAGAAGGGTTAAAGGGAACGGTCCGCAACGTAGGCGGATACGTGGAGATTATTGCTCAGGGAGAGAAGGGAGCCGTGGGACGGTTTCTTACGGTTCTTTCCGACTCAAAAGATTTGGGATACGAGATCATTAAGCTGGAGAAGGAGGAACTGCCTTTCTTAGAGCTTAATGATTTTCTTATCTTAAAAAGCGGAGATTTTGGAGAGGCATCCGTTATTCCTCCAGATCTTCCCGTTTGTCCCACTTGCCAGAAGGAGCTTTTTGATCCAGGTAACAGGCGGTATCATAATCCATTCATTAGCTGTATGTCCTGCGGTCCCAGATTCACCATTATGGAACGGCTCCCTTATGACCGGGACCAGACTACCATGGTGGATTTTACAATGTGTAATCAATGCAATGAGGAGTATACCTCTCCTGAGAGCAGACGTTTTCATGCCCAGACCATTTCTTGCAACGACTGCGGACCTAGTCTTTTTTACCGTGACAGACTGGAGGGGGCAGAGGAGCTTTTTGAGGATGAGGCATTTGAAAAAGCGGTGTCAGTGCTTTTAGAAGGTAAAATCGTGGCGGTAAAGGGGATTGGTGGGTATCACCTGGTATGTTCTCCTTTCCGGGAAGATACGGTAAACAAGCTTAGAAACTTAAAGGGCAGAGAAGAGAAACCCTTTGCCGTTATGTTTCCCTCCATATCAGAGATAAAAAAGTACTGTCATGTCACAAAAGAAGAAATTTGCCTTTTGGAATCAAGACCCAGACCCATTGTCTTATTGAAAAGGGAGGGAGATTATATGGCATTCTCAACCAATCGGGGAAGCATGTACTGCGGTGCCTTCCTTCCGTACACCCCCCTTCAGATTATGCTTACCAAAAGGCTTGGACCTCTTATTATGACAAGTGCCAATCGTTCCAGCCAGCCAATTATTAGGGACGAGGAGCCCATGATGTCCCTATTATCCCAGGAATTACAGGGCGTGCTTTATAATAAGAGACGGATTTACCGCTCTGTGGATGATTCTGTGGCTAAAATCATGGATGGAAAGCCACAGCTCATTCGAAGGAGTAGAGGATACGTGCCTTACCCGGTTTTCCTTTCCACAAGAGCTGAGGAGGAAAAAAGGGCAGAAGAACCGTGCATATTTGCAGCAGGAGGAGATTTAAAGGCTGCATTTTGCTTCTATGAAAAAGGCAGTGCGGTGGTGTCCCAGTATTTTGGAGATCTGGAGGAAAGTCAGGTGATGGAGGAGTATAAAAACTCCTTTGTGGATACCAAAGAACTTCTTCGGTTTCAGCCAGAGCTGGCGGTTTGCGATCTTCACCCTAATTATCATTCTGCAAGGTATGCAAGATCTCTTAATCTCCCTTTCTTAGAGGTGCAGCATCATCACGCCCACATTGCGTCTGTTATGGCAGAGCACCACTTAGACGATCCTGTAATAGGCGTTGCTATGGATGGCACCGGATATGGAACGGATGGAACCATTTGGGGAGGAGAATTCTTAATTTGTCAGGACAGTGAGTTTATAAGAGCTGGACATATCAGCCCCTTTCCCATTCTGGGAGGAGATAAGTCCATGAGGGAAGCCTGGAAAACAGCAATCTGTTGTCTCGCCCATTGGGAATTACAGGAGTATATTACAGACGATAGAAGCAACCTGATTTTGACAGCCCTTAAACATGGCATAAACGTAATAAAATCCTCTAGTGCCGGGCGTCTCTTTGATGCGGCGTCCTCAGTTCTTTCAATCGCCCAGGAAAATAGCTATGAGGGAGAATGTGCGTCTTTGTTTGAAAAAAGCGGACTATCTGCGATACAAAGACAAATAAAACCAGTCCCAGTTCCATTTTCCATATCAGAGGTAGGAAACGTGTGGGAGCTTAATCCAAAGACCGCTTTTGCGGCTCTTTGTGAGGGAAGAGGAAAGGTAGATGTCAGGGCCTTATCCCTTGGATTCCACCTTGGATTTGCAAGGGGAATCGTATCAGTATGTGAAAAACTAAGAGCCCAGCATGGAATTTCAACGGTCTGCTTAAGTGGTGGTGTGTTTCAAAACACGGTGCTTACTGAACATACGATAAGGTTTTTAAGAGAAAAGGGATTTCAAGTTTATATGAATTTATCCGTACCTCCCAATGACGGCGGTATTAGTCTTGGACAGGTGTACCTTGGACGAAAATATCTGGAAACATTTCATCAGACGAAATAGAAAGGCGGGAAAACATGTGTGTTGCAGTACCAGGAAAGATTGTTAAAATAAACGGTGATTATGCAAAGGTAAATGTAATGGAAAACTTAACCGATGTAAATATTAAGCTGGTGAAAGCGGACATTGGAGATTATGTTTTAATCCATGCCGGATGCGCCATTGAAGTGTTAAAGGAAGAGGCGGCAAAGGAGATTATGGATTTGTTCCTGGAACTCCAGGAGGTTATTGAAGATGAAACTTGAACAGGTGATAAAAGCGCTGAAAGAGTATGATGGAGAACCGGTAAAGATCATGGAGGTATGCGGCACTCATACGAAAAGCATATTTCAAAGTGGAATCCGTACCATCATTTCTCCAAAAATTCAGCTTATTTCAGGTCCCGGCTGTCCGGTCTGTGTCACTTCCCCTGCCTATATCGATCATCTGACAGACTTATCCCGGAAGGAGAAGCATTGTGTACTCACCTTTGGAGATATGATGAAGGTGAAGGGAACCAAATTATCCTTAACCGAGGCAAAGGCAATGGGCGCACAGGTTAAGGTGCTTTATTCCCCTCTTGCGGCAATTGCAGAAGCGGAACGTAACCTGGATACTGAGTATGTGTTTGCAGCAGTGGGATTTGAGACCACCACACCTATTTACGCTCTTTTGCTGGATGAAATTCGTGAACGGAAGATAAAGAATCTTAAACTGGCAACCTCTATTAAAACCATTCTTCCCGCACTTTCCTTTATTTGTGAGAATGAAACCAGCATTGACGCCTTCTTAAGTCCTGGACATGTAAGTGTCATCACTGGAAGCAAGATCTACAAAGGGTTAGCAGACACCTATAAAAAGCCCTTTGTGGTAGCAGGGTTTGAGGGAGAGCATATACTGGCTGCCATCTATGAGATTATGTCTCAGTTAAAGGGAAAACGCCATGAGGTAAGAAACCTTTATTCCAATGCGGTGACAGAGGACGGGAATGAAAAAGCGGATTGCTTGATCCATCAGTATTTTGAAGAAGCAGACGGTATCTGGAGAGGAATTGGCAGGATAGAGCAATCTGCTCTTAAGTTAAAAGAGGAATACAAAGAATACGATGCAGGAAGCAGGGAAGAAGAGATTGTGGAAGAGCTTCCCAAGGGCTGCAGGTGTGCGGATGTGATTCTTGGCCGGATTCAGCCGGTGGAGTGCCCCCTGTTTCAGAAGGTGTGCACGCCTCTTCATGCGGTAGGGCCTTGCATGGTATCCGCCGAAGGAGCCTGCGGAATCTGGTATCAGAATTCCTAAGAGAAAGGGGTTATCGTATAATATGAAGATTGATATGACATATGGAAGTGGAGGAAAACAAACTGGGGATCTTATTAACCAGGTGTTTTTAAAGCATTTTAACAATCCAATCCTGAATAAATTAGAGGATTCCGCAGTTCTATCTGTATCTGGAACCATTGCTTATACAACAGATTCCTTTGTGGTTACCCCTCTATTTTTTAAAGGAGGAAACATTGGAAAACTGGCGGTGTGCGGAACGGTCAATGATTTATCCATGATGGGAGCGATTCCAAAGTATCTCACTGCCGGTTTTATCATTGAGGAAGGCGCTGACCTTGAAATGGTGGAATCCATTGCAGAGACTATGGCACTTACTGCAAAAGAAGCCGGCGTTTTCATTGTGGCTGGTGATACAAAAGTAGTAGAGGGGAATGGCGGAATTTACATCAATACTTCTGGTATTGGGGAAATCATAAAGGGTGGCATCTCCATATCAGGTTGCAAGCAAGGAGACGTTATCATCTTGTCCGGCAATTTAGGAGATCATCATGCCGCAATCTTGTCTGAGCGTATGGGAATTGAAAATGAGATTGCAAGTGACTGTGCTCCCCTTCATACCATAGGAAAAAATCTCTTAGACGACGGCATTGAGGTCCATTGCATGAGAGATGTAACAAGAGGTGGCCTTGCTACGGTACTTAATGAAGCTGCGGATCAGTCTGGCGTCAGCGTAGAGATATGGGAGGACGCCATACCAGTTAGCAAAGAAGTAAAGGGCTTTTGTGACATTCTCGGTCTTGATCCGCTTTATATGGCAAATGAAGGGAAGATGATTGCAATCGTAAAGGAAGCCGATGCAAATGAGGCTTTGGAAGCCGTGAAACGGAGTCCCTACGGAGCCAATGCTAGAATCATTGGAACCATTCAAGAAGGAAAGGGAGTCCGCATGAAAACAAAGCTTATGGGCACCAGAACCATTGATGTTTTATATGGGGAGGGTCTTCCAAGAATCTGTTAAAAAAGAAGGATAAATCTAAATAATATGTAGCATCCTCCTAATTGATGAATATATTTATTATAGTTGAGTAGGAAAGGAAATGCTTACATGGCTATTAAAATATTTATTGATCAGGGGCATAATCCAAGTGGGTCCTTTAACAGCGGCGCAGAAGCAAATGGACTTTACGAGTCAGAAATCAATTATCAGGTGGGAATCTATCTGCAAAATTTATTAAATAGTGACCCTAGATTTGACGCCCGGGTTTCAAGACCAGAGCCTGGCACATCGTTAGGAACCAACAATACCACCAGTTTGGCTGCAAGGGTTGCTTTGGCCAACAACTGGCCAGCAGATTATTTTATCAGCATCCATTGTAATTCCAACCCTAACCCTGCCATTAATGGCACAGAGGTTTATATTTATCAGTATAATACCCAGGCACAATGGCTGGCAGAGCAGATTATGACAGGAATTACCCAAACCGTAGGAACCAGAAACAATGGAATCAGGGAAAACCCCTCCCTGTATGTTTTGAGGAATGCAAACATGCCGGCAAATCTGATAGAGCTTGGATATCTAACCAATCCAACGGATGCGAATAAATTTAGGGAAGACTTATATGGATTTGCCTATGGAATTTATCTTGGACTCTTAAGATACTTTGGATTTGTTTAATACGGACTGACTGGACTTTTAAAATGCTTCCGTGATATACTAAGAAAGTATGAATCAATCATGCGAAACCATCGTACTACAATAGATAAAAGATTGAGGGATAAGAAGATGGCTTTGTTTTCCAATGAGGTAATAAGTCAGTTTAGTGAACTGGATTATGAGGTATATAATTTTATAATAAAGAACAGTGATAAGATTCCTTATATGACCATAAGGGAGGTGGCAAAAGAGGCTCATGTCTCAACGACCACCATAACCCGTTTTTGCAGGAAAACAGGATGCAACGGATATTCGGAATTTAAAGTGCGCTTTAAGATGGAAAAAGAGAAAAAGACAGCAGCCAATCAAAAGTATGACCATAGTTCTGTGTTTGATTTTTTTCAGAGGGTGGAAACAGCAAGCTTTCAAAAACAGTTAGAGGTCATTGCAGACGTGATTGCAGGTAAAAAGCAGATCATATTTCTTGGAACCGGAAACTCCGGTATCATTGCAGAGTATGCAAGTCGTTATTTCTGTGACATTGGAATTTTTTCCACGGGAATTAATTCGCCTATGTTTCCTATTAATCTGGAGTTTCCGGAAGAAAGCATTATTATTATACTCTCTGTAGAAGGGGAATCAAACATATTTATTGAAAATTCATCTAGCCTAAAGGAAGGCAACAGTACGGTTGTCTCCATAACCAACAGTAAAAACAGCACCCTTGCAAAGATTTCCGATTATAACATATCATACTATATTCAGCGGGAATTAAAGGCCGTGGAAATGATGAAGGTAGATATCACCTCTCAGATTCCGGCAGTATACATTGTGGAATCGTTAGCCAGGCTTACCGTTCAAAAAAAACAGGGATAATACACCCTGTTTTTTTTGTGGTACAAATGCCTAGAATACATGGTTTGTCACCAAATAGGCTTTAGGTATATTCATGATCCTTATTTTTTAGTATGATCGTATCATAGATCAAAAGGAGGAAGGCTTATGAGAGGAAATATCAAAATTGTAACCATTGGAGGAGGTTCCAGTTACACACCAGAGCTCATTGAAGGTTTCATCAAAAGAAAAGATCAGCTTCCAATTGGTGAAATCTGGCTTGTGGATATTGAGGAAGGGAAGGAAAAGCTGGAGATTGTAGGAAACCTGGCAAAGCGCATGATAAAAGCCGCTGGTCTGGACTGGAAGGTTCATTTAACCTTAGACCGGAGAGCCGCTTTGGTGGATGCAGATTTTGTTTCTACCCAGTTTCGGGTTGGCCTTTTGGATGCAAGAATAAAAGACGAGAGAATCCCATTGTCCCATGGAGTGATCGGACAGGAAACCAATGGAGCAGGAGGGATGCTTAAGGCATTTAGAACCATTCCTGTTATTCTTGATATCGTAGAAGATATGAAAGAACTATGTCCCAATGCCTGGCTTGTGAACTTCACCAATCCATCGGGTATGGTAACAGAAGCTGTGATCCGATATGGGAAATGGGATAAGGTGGTAGGCTTATGCAATGTGCCTATTATGTGCCGTAAGATAGCTGCAGGGTCACTGGAAACGGAGGAAGATGATTTGTTCTTTCGTTTTGGCGGGCTGAATCATTTTCACTGGCATAGGGTATGGAACAAAGACGGGGAAGAAAAGACAGCAGAGGTTATCGAGAAAGTTTACGCCACAGAAGGTGGTCTTAAAAAGGCGATGCAGGGACTTAAAAGTTCTGGTGTTCAAAACATTCCAAGTCTCTCCTTTTTGGCAGGTCAGATTAGAAATCTAGGAATTATCCCATGCATGTACCATCGATATTACTACATTACAGACGATATGTTAAAAGAGGAGTTGGAATCTTTCGCAAAGGGAGAAACAAGAGCTGAGTTAGTAAAGCAGACAGAGGCTGAATTGTTTGAACTTTATAAGGATCCAGATCTTAAGGTAAAACCAGCTCAGCTTGAAAAGCGAGGCGGAGCGTTTTATTCTGACGCCGCTTGCGAACTGATTTCTTCCATATATAATGACAAAAAGACTCATATGGTAGTGAGTACAAGAAATAACGGTGCCATATCAGATTTGCCAGATGATGTTGTGGTAGAGGTGAGCAGCATTATTACAGCCCATGGTCCTGTTCCCATTTCATGGGGTAGCTTTGATCCTTCCAGCAGAGGTCTTCTCCAGTTGATGAAGGATATGGAGCTTACCACCTTAAAGGCAGCAGTGGATGGAGATTACGATGCTGCACTTCAGGCATTTACTATAAATCCATTGGTCCCAAGTGGCAAGATCGCTCAGACCATACTTGATGAGCTTTTAGTAGCCCATAAAAAGCATCTGCCACAGTTTAAGAATAAGATAGAAGCACTGGAAGCAAAATAAATCTGATTTTACAGATTATTATCTTTCATGAGAGAGAACAAAGGAGCGTTTTAACATAATAAGGCGCTCCAACTGTTTTAAGATATAAAACAAGATGGCTCTTGCTTCAAATTCTTCCCGGCTAACAGGAAGCTCATGGTGCTTTAAATCAGAAAGCAGGCGATTTAAGTCCTCTAAAAGACTTTCTCCTGTGTTGTATCTGTGATAATTCTGCTCAATGTTTGCAAGCAGGTCTGCCACCTCTTCTGCCTGACGGGGGAGAAGTGAGATGTCCTTAATATTCTCATAGATTCCTTCTAAAACGTTGCTTTGTTGCTGTCGCATCTCAACGTAATCAATCTCATAGGTGTCTTTTTTCCAAAGAGCATTGTTGTAGTTGTTGAAAGCGCAGACTCTGGCCAGATCGATCTTCTCTCTTAACTGGTTAATACAGCTTAAGTCAAATCCGCCTTTATCTTCTTTTAAAAGCAGGCGAGCCATCTGGTTTAAGATTTCTTTGGCCTTTTTATCAACATCATCGGAAAGCTTTTGAAATTCATCACCACGTTTCCTTAGGTGCAGGTTTACTAAAACGCCTACGGTTGTGCCGATGAAGAACAAAGCGGTTTCATTTCCGATGAGACTAAGAGACATGGACTTCTCTGATAAAAAATGAGTGATAAGGACAGAATCCATGGCAATTGCTTCTCCCCAGCCAGCGTATAAGCAAAGGAGAGAGAATAAGAGAAGGTATAGGGCAAAGCCAGGCAGAGTAAACCCCAGTAAATGAAATACAATCCCTGATAAAAGTAAGGCACCAAGGAAGGCAAAAGTCCTGTTTCCCGCACTTTTAAAGGTTTCTCGTTTGGTGTTTTGGATGCTTAGCACAGTAATAATTCCAGCGGTTGCAGAATATTTAAGACCAAACTCTGCGGCGATGGTAATGGAAAGAACAGCAGCTAAAGCAATCTTTATGCTCTTTATAATGTTTTCGTGTTTCATGGTACATGCCTCTTTTTATAATTTTTTCCTATCATATCATATTTATATTGGGTTTAACAGCCCGATTTGAGCCATTTTAAAAAGAGAATATATTGACAAGCTGGTAAAAAATGTGTATGTTATCCGTGATAAGGTAAAGCAGAAGGCTCATGAAAAGGAGATAGTGATGGAGAGAATGATTACAGGGAAAACAGGATTAATGGGACTCATAGGCTCGCCGGTTGGACACTCTGGTTCACCCGCAATGTATAATTATAGTTTTGAAAAATTAGGTCTTGATTATGCCTATCTTGCTTTTGATGTTAAGGTAGATGGAGTAGCAAAAGCAATGGAAGCAATAAAAACCTTTCATATGAGAGGCTGTAATGTGACAATGCCCTGTAAGAATGAAGCTCTCAAATACATGGACGAGTTGTCTCCGGCTGCCAGAATCATTGGGGCTGTGAACACCATTGTAAATGAAGATGGAAAGCTGATTGGACATATCACCGATGGACAGGGATTTGTGGACAGCCTTAAGGATGAAGGAATTGATATATCAGGAAAGAAAATTACCGTCTGTGGAGGCGGAGGTGCTGCAACCGCAATTCAGGTACAGTGCGCATTAGAAGGTGCAAGAGAAATCTCTATTTTTAATATAAAAGATGAATTTTTCGAAAGAACTGTTATGACTGCAGAAAAAATCAAGGAAGAGAAGCCGGGTTGTGTGGTTAATGTTTTTGATATTGCAGATCAAACAAAGATGAAAGAAGAAATGGACTCCAGCGATATTTTCACAAATGCCACGATAGTTGGTATGAAGCCAATGGATGCGGAAAGTGTAGTAAAGGATCCTGCCATGTTCCATCAGGGCCTTGTGGTAGTGGACGCAGTTTATAATCCAAAGGAGACCAAGATGCTAAGGGAAGCCAAAGAAGCTGGCTGTATCTGCATCAATGGCCAGGGAATGCTGTTATGGCAGGGAGCCGCCGCTTTTAAGTTGTATACAGGTCTGGAGATGCCTGTGCAAGAAGTAAAGACGTTGTTTTTTAGCTAACGAGAGGCAACTCTCAATAAATATAGTAAAGGAAAGGATGGAACATTATGAGAGAAGATTTTTTATGGGGCGGAGCCACCGCTGCAAACCAATGCGAGGGAGGATATGACCAGGGAGGCAGAGGCCTTGGAACCGTAGATGTAATTCCATGGGGAGAAAACCGTTTTCCAGTTATGCTTGGTGACATGGATTATAAAGATCTCAATGAAGATTCTTATTTCCCAGGCAGAGAAGCCATTGATATGTACCATACTTATAAGGAAGATATTGCTCTTTTTGCTGAAATGGGATTTAAATGTTACCGTTTTTCCTTCTCCTGGTCCAGAATCTTCCCAACGGGAGAAGAAGATAAACCAAACGAAGAAGGGCTTAAGTTTTATGAGGATTTCATTGACGAGCTGTTAAAGTATAACATTGAGCCTGTGGTAACAATCTGTCATTTTGATGTTCCTTTGGCTTTGGTTGAAGAATACGGCTCCTGGAAAAGCAGAAAACTGATTGACTGCTACGTGGCATACTGTGATGCGATTTTCCGTCGCTTTAAAAATAAGGTGAAATACTGGATTACATTTAATGAGATTAACATTCTTCTCCATCTGCCATTTATGGGCGCTGGAATTCAGTTTAAAGAAGGAGAGAATAAAACTCAGGTAAAATATCAGGCAGCCCATAATGAGTTAGTGGCATCTGCTAAGGCAACCAAACTCGCCCATGAAATCAACCCTGATTTTAAAATTGGCTGTATGTTAGCTGCCGGAAATTTCTATCCTTATAGCTGCAATCCAGAGGATGTCTTTGAAGCTATGAACAGAGACCGTGATAATTATTTCTTTATTGATGTTCAGGCGAGAGGCGAATACCCTGCTTATGCAAAAAAGATGTTTGAGCGGGAGGGAATTGTTTTAGAGACAGAGGAAGAGGATTTTATCGTATTAAAAGAGAATACCGTAGATTATATCACCTTTAGTTATTATGCTTCACGTTGTGCAAGCACAGACCAGGAGGTCATTGGTAAATCTACAGCCGGCAACGTGATGGCAAGCATAAAGAATCCTTATCTTAAGGCATCGGAATGGGGCTGGCAGATCGATCCACTTGGCATCCGCATTACTCTAAATTCCCTTTTTGACCGATATCAAAAACCTCTCTTTATCGTTGAGAACGGCCTCGGAGCCATTGATAAACTAGAGGCCGATGGAAGTGTCATTGATGATTATCGGATCGAATATTTAAAAGAGCATATTAAAGCAATGATAGATGCCGTGGATGAAGATGGTGTAGACTTATTAGGATATACCCCTTGGGGCTGTATCGACTTAGTCAGTGCTTCTACCGGTGAAATGAGCAAGCGCTACGGTTTTATCTATGTAGATAAAGATGATGCCGGAAAAGGAACCTTAAAGCGCAGCCGGAAAAAATCCTTTGACTGGTATAAGAGCGTGATTGCCACCAATGGGAAAGTATTAAAGAATCAGAATTAAAAACTAGTTTTATAAGACTGCCACCCGGTTTCGTCCATCGTTTTTTGCCTGATAGAGAGCAATATCAGAACGATGCATTAAGGTTTCCAGGGTGTCTTCTCCAGGACGGTACACCGAAAGACCGATGCTGATGCGAAGGGGAATTATTTCCTTCCCCTCGCAGCTTAAGCTGATGTTTTCCACGCTATAGCGGATGGCATCAGCGGTCTTGGTGTACTCGTCCTTATTTTTTGCAAAAATAAGAGCTCCAAACTCTTCGCCGCCAATCCGGCCAAAGAGATCCCTGTTTTTAATCATATGTTGACATTGTCTTGCTACGGTCTGAATGGCTTTATCACCCATAATATGGCCGAAGGAATCATTGATATCCTTAAAACGATCGATATCAATCATTAAAAAGGCGGCAATCTCATGGATAGAGTTCATCTCAGAAAGTCTTTTTTCTGCATTTTCTATAAAGTATCTACGGTTCATTACCCCAGTAAGCATATCGGTTCTGGCCTGGAGTTTCAGTTCGTTCTCTAATAGTTTACGACTGGAGATATCCTCCTGTACTCCAAGATACCGGATGATATTTCCCTCATTATCCTTAATAGGAGTAAGGCTTACGTATTCCCACATAATATCTCCGTTTTTCTTCCGATTGCGGATTTCGCCACTCCATTGCCTTCCAGAAGTAATGGTCTTCCAAAGATTGCCGTAAAACTTTTTGGTTTGATAGCCTGATTTTAGTATTCGTGGATTCTTTCCAATTACTTCTTCCTCTCTGTAGCCTGTAAGCTCCAAAAACTGCTTGTTCACGTATTCAATGTCTCCATTCGTACTGGTAAGCATAAAAGAGATTGGGCTTTGTTCCATGACTGCTTTAAAGGTCTCTTCACTTGTATTTAATTTTTTTGCCAGCTCCTTGTTACGAGATATATTGCGTATGACACTAATGATAAACATCTTATTTTCCATTTTCATTAAGTTAGAAGAGATAAGGACAGATATTTTTTTTCTAGCTTTTGTAAAGAGATGTATTTCTACATTTTTGCAGTAACCTTGTTTCTCTATTTTCTCAACAAACAACTCTCGATCACCGGCACATGACCAAAGGTTTAGATCCAGGGGTGTCTTTCCGATAGTTTCTTCTCTGCTATATCCAGTCTCTTCTGTAAATGTTTCATTGGTCTCAATAATTTCACCCGTCTCTAAGTTGGTAATCAAAACGGTGTCTGGTATGGTTTCAAAGATCAGCCGAAACTGCTCATTGGCCTGTTTTTTTTCTGAATGTTCTCTCTGTATTGCCATGATGATGAAACAATAAGAACATATGATAATGGTTGCAATGGAAATAAAAAATGCCAGAAGCTGGAGGGGGGTAGGTAAAAAAATGTTTACAGTTCTATGAAAAAAGGTAAAAACAGCCCGTACGATGAAAAATATTCCAAACATAATCTGGACCGCAGCAGCCAGGCGGGTGGTCTGCCGAACGGAGTCTATTTGATGAAGGATTAAAATGATAGCATTGGAAAAGGAGATCCCTGAGATGAGGAGGGAAAACAATATGATACGCCAACTCACATCATCGATGACCAGTGTGAACGTAAAAAAGCTGATAAAAAACAGAACTAAGATAGTAATCAGCCACTTTTTTGCAATGTCTCGCTGAAGAAATTTTGAAAATCCAATGTTCAAAGCGTATACAGCAAGAAATGTAGATAAATTGGATATTAATATGGCTGGAATTTCTGAGATCACACCACTTCGGAGCGCAAAAACCAATCCGCTGAGCGCAGTGAAAAAACAACTGGCCAGTAGATAATTCATGCCCGGATAATTATGTACAATACGGAATATGAACAGCATAACGATTGCCTGGATTGTACTGATGAAGAAAAGGACAATCGACAGTGTAGCCAGATCAAGAACCATGAAATCCCTCCAACCATAGATTTATGGAATTATATTAATATGATTTGAACTAAATTGCAACAACTACCCATTGATAAATGAGGTTTTATTCTCAATTAACTGGTTTTTGCCTGTTTGGTCCTTCAATCATAGAGAAAAAGAAATCTATAGTTGATAAATTAAGGGTTAAAGTGTATGATTATTAAAAATTTGTAACTATCGTATACGGAAAGGACTTCCTCATCCTAATTCAAAGAAAAGATAGGAGAAACCATATGATTCATGAAATGAGAAGAAAAGATAGAGAAATCGGTGGAGAAAGAATATTAGATATATTAAGGAAGTTGCCCTACGGAATTTTATCCACGGTGGATTCTCATGGACAGCCTTACGGAGTGCCAATTAGCTATGTTTATAAAAATGAAGTAATCTACATTCACTGTGGGAAAGAAGGGCATAAGCTTGACAATCTTTCACAAAATCCCAATGTTTCTTTTTGTGTGGTGGGTGAAACCAATATCATTCCAGATAAATTTACGACAGACTACGAAAGTGTAATTGTCTTTGGGAAGGCATCTGAATTGACGGGAGAAGAAAAAGAAGAGGCCCTCCTTAGTCTCCTGTATAAATATTCTCCTGACTTTCTGGAAAAAGGACGACTTTATATTAAGAATGCTGCTGATAAAACAACGGTCATTAAGATTGATATCAGGAATATGACTGGCAAAGCAAGAGGATAGAGATCCATTCCTCTTAAATTACATGTATTTTAAAGCAGTCTATGTATGCTTTTTTGAATTGTTAAATTATTGACATTTACAAAATGGAAGAGTATATTTGACTTAGTTTTAAATTTCACATAAGAAAAGAGGAGTCTATTATGTTAAAGCTAATGAGGTCACCCTTAAAGTATGTCCAAGGTCAGGGCGCACTTCTTCATGTTTATGAGGAAACTAAAAATTTGGGAAAATCATTCCTTTTTATCTGCAGCAACAGCGGTTTTAAGAGCTGCCATGAGAAAATTGAAAAAAGCTTTGAAGGAACCGATGCTACCATCCATTTTGAGATTTTTGGAGGCATCAGCTCCATCGGTGAAGTTGAAAGAATGCGGGCCATTGTAAAAGAAAAAAACATTGAGTGTGTGGCAGCCATTGGCGGAGGTTCTGCCATTGATACGGCAAAGGCCACGGCACATTATGAGAATCTTCCAGTATTAGTAATTCCTACTGTGGTAGCTACGGATGCACCTTGTACGGGATTGTCGGTAATTTATCATAACGACGGAAGCTTTTCCAATTACATCTTTTATCCAAAGAATCCAGATGCAGTAATAGTAGACTCAGATATTATTGCAAACGCTCCAGCTAAATTCCTGGTAGCAGGTATGGGAGATGCTCTGGGCACTTATTTTGAGGCAAGAGCTTGTGAAAAAGCAAAGGCCCCCAGCCTTGAGAATGGTGGAATTACAAAATCTGCTATGGCTCTTTGCAAGTTATGTTATGATACTCTTTTAGAAGACGGCTACAAAGCACTTAAGGCTTGTGAGAACAAGGTGGTAACTCCAGCTTTGGAAGCCATCATTGAGGCAAATACTTATTTAAGCGGAGTAGGCGCAGATAATGGTGGACTTGCAGTATCTCACTCCGTGTATAATGGATTTACAGCCTTAAAAGAATGTGAAAGCACCATGCATGGTTCTGTGGTAGCTTTTGGTACCTTAGCTCAGCTTATTATAGAAGATGCACCAGAGGAAGAATTCTATGAAGTTATGGAGTTTTGTACCAGTGTAGGTCTTCCAGTAACCTTAGAAGAGCTTGGTGTGACGGACAAGGATAGAGTCCGCATCGCAGCGGAGAATGCCTGTGCTGAGGGAGAAAGCATACATAACATGATTGGAGACGTAACTCCAGAGCAGTTATACAATGCACTCATTGTTGCAGATGCCCTGGGACGGGAATTTATAAATCAGTAATATAGGTAAGATGAGGGATATCAAACATGAATGATTCTATAAAAAACCATGGAAACGATTATAGTCAGATCCCTCTTTTTGCAGGAATAAGCAGTGAGGATTTACTCTCTGTATTTCAATGCCTTGGGAGTTTTATAAAGACATATAAAAAAGGAGAATACATCCTTTTATCAGAAGATGATGTAACATGTGTGGGAGTAATTCTAGAAGGCGCCGTAAAGATGATCAAGGAAGATTTATGGGGTAATCAAACAATCCTTGCAGTTATGGAACAAAAAGAGCTCTTTGGAGAATTGTTTGCCTGTGGCAATACCATTGCAGCAACGGTGACGTTTGTAGCTGGTAAAGATACCAGGGTCTTATACCTTCCTTTTGACCTAGTCATGCATTCTTGTAAAAAGTCCTGTTTGTTTCATCACAGGCTCATCGAAAACATGGTGACCCTGATTGCCAATAAAAGCGTACAACTCATGGAAAAGCTGGAGATTGTTACAAAGAAAACTCTCCGGGAAAAGATTTTATGTTTTCTTGACAATCAAGCCAGAAAACATAACAGCAGATATTTTACCATAGCCATGGGTAGAGTGGAGCTGTCGGAGTATCTCTGCGCAGACAGAAGTGCTCTTACCAGAGAACTTAATCTCATGAAATCAGAGGGGATTATTGATTTTGATAAAAACACCTTTAAGATATTGAGATTATTTTAATAAAAAGCGGTCTTTTCGTTGCTAATGCAACGCAATGAGGCCGCTTTTTGTTGTATAATGAAGCTGTAATCCAGGATTGAAATTTATATTTTATTCTTGTATAATTTATAATATCAGGAATAATTTGTAAATTATTGACCAACAATAGTTAGGTATCTTGGCGAGGGCAGTTTGAGTCTGACCCTGGCCCGAAAAGAGAAAGGAGTTTGTTATGAAGGCAGAGATTGATAGAGAAGGATGTATTGAGTGCGGATTATGTGCTTCCACTTGTCCGGAAGTGTTCCGTATGGGAGACGATGGACCAGCAGAAGTAATTGTGGATGAAGTACCTGATTCCGTGGAGGAATCAGCCATAGAAGCTCAGGACGGTTGTCCGGTAGCAGTAATCAAAGTAGAATAAAACATAAACGCCTCTCTCTGAATGAACTTTATAAGTATAGTCAGACTGGGGCGTTTTTAGAAAAAGGAGGAAATCATGTGAGCGAATATATCAACAACCGTGAGATGAGACAAAAGGCCATCAAGGATATTATTAAAAAGCTGCATGAAGGGAAAACCGTAGAAGAAGTAAAAGCTTTGTTTGAAGAGGCGTTTCACGGTGTTTCAGCTTCTGAAATTTCTGTTGCAGAATCAGCCTTGATCGCAGAGGGGCTCCCCGTAGAAGAGGTACAAAAACTATGTGATGTCCATGCTGCTGTTTTTAAAGGCTCCATTGAGGAAATCCATCAAGAAACCGACCCGGCTCTCATTCCTGGACATCCAGTGAGCACACTGGTGAGGGAAAATAAAAAGATTACTCATATTGTAGAACAAGAAATCCGGCCTTATCTGACCATAGAAAAACTTGACGATAAGGAAGCATTTGATAAACTGATTGAGGGAATGGGACAATTAAAAGACTTAACCATTCATTATCAGAAAAAAGAGAATCTTTTCTTTCCCTATATGGAAAAGTACGGAATAACAGCTCCCCCAAAGGTTATGTGGGGCGTAGACGATGAGATCAAAGCCCAGGTAAAGGAAGTAACGGAAATGCTTCTTACAAGGGCCGAGAGGAACGACGTTCTATTAGAGAAGACAGAGGAAGTCCTAACTAAGATCACAGAAATGATCTTTAAGGAAGAAAATATTATGGTCCCTATGCTTGTGGAACAGCTTACGGAAGAAGAATGGAAGCTGATTGCAGATGAAAGCAGGGAAATTGGATATATCATTGACCATGTGCCAGCCTTTAAGCCAGGACAGGCAGCTCAAAAGAAAGAAGAAGTAAAAGAGATAAAAGAAGAGCCAGAGATATCCGGGCTCATTAAGCTTCCTTCCGGGGAATGGACTCCAGAAGAGCTTACTGCAACTCTAAATACCCTTCCCTTTGACATTACCTTTGTCAATAAAGATGATGTGGTAAAATATTTCTCCGAGGCAAAGGATCGTGCCTTCCCAAGAACCAGAACCATTCTTGGAAGAAATGTTTCAAACTGTCATCCTCCTGCAAGCGTTCACATTGTGGAAAAGATTGTAGAGGATTTTAAAAGCGGGAAAAAGGATCATGAGGACTTCTGGATTAAGATGGCTGGTAAGTACGTGTTGATCCGGTATTATGCAATCAGAAATGAACAGGGCGAATACCTTGGGGTATTGGAACTGACTCAGGACATAAAACCCATTCAAGAAATTGTAGGGGAAAAGCGTCTGATGGATGAATAAAGTAATTATAGGTTATAGGGTGACATTTGTCATGGGTTCATGACAAATGTCACCCTATTTTTATGCAAACCCATGACAATAGACAGTTATCCGTTTGCTTCCCTGTTGGTACAATAGATTTTACAAGTAAGGAATCAGGAGGAGATGGATATGAAGTATGTGGTACTGGTCAGTCACGGTACCTTTGCTCCGGGACTTCACAGCGTTTTAAAGATGCTGGCCGGAGGGGGCAGAAGTGATATTATAAGTGCCAGCATGGAAGACGGCATGGGAGCGGATGATTTTGTTCGCAGGTTTGAAGAAGCCACAAAGACCATAACAGAAAGCGATGAAATCATTTTACTAGCGGACATTATAGGAGGCTCGCCCTTAACCAATGCACTGGATTTTCTGTCGCAGAGAGGTCTTTTATCCAATACCACAGCGTTTGGCGGAATGAATCTCCCCATGGCTCTCACGGCCGCTATGATGAAAGATAGTACGGATCAGGATACTCTTAGAAGCAGTCTTTTAATAGAAGCAAAAAATGCCATGATGGAAATGGAACTGAGAATAAAAGAAGATGAAGATGAGATTTAATTTGTCTTTTTCTATTTAGATAAAATATGAGGAGGAAATCGTATGTCAATATCATTTGTACGTGTGGATGACAGAATGATACATGGTCAGACCTGCACCAGATGGGCTTTGGAATACCCTTGTGATGGTCTGATTGCGGTCAATGATTTGGCTGCAGCAAACCCGGTATTAAAAGCAGCGTATAAAAGCGCGTCAGGAAAAAAGACCTTTGTATGGACAATGGAGGAATGGAAAGAGAAATGTCAGAAGGTAATAGAGAGCAAAGACCGTTATTTTCTCATAACTAAGAATCCTGTGGATATGAAGAAAATTTTGGTGGACCAGGGGTTTGAACCGGGAATACAAACGGTAATCATTGGTCCCTGCAACGACAGGCCGGGAGCAATAAAGCTTGGAAACAATCAATCCATTATAAAAGAAGAGGCTCAGGCGTTGGAAGACATCATGAATGCCGGATACCGGGTGGAATTTGCTCTTCTAAAGGAGGAGGCCATTGGCAATTGGTCTAAGTTTCGGGGACAGTTTGGGTTTCAATAATTTATCACATAGATTCAGGGGAAAGGTGGAAATTTAATATGCAAATCAGTTTGTTTCAGGCAGTTTTATTGGGGATATGCGCTTGCCTTGCCAGTATGCCGGGCCTTGGCGGCACGACCTTTGGTAACTACACCTTAGGGCGGCCTTTGGTAGCAGGACTTATCGTGGGTTTGATTCTTGGGGATATGCGTTCCGGCATTATAGTTGGAGCAGCCATACAGATCATCTACATAGCACTGGTAACACCAGGCGGTACCGTATCGGCCGATGTACGTGCAATCAGCTATATTGGCATTCCGCTGGCTGTTGTAGCAATCAAAGGTATGGGACTGGATCCAGCAAGCAAGGCAGCCCAGGATATGGCGGCAACCTTGGGAGCTGCCGTAGGTACGTTAGGAACCGTATTGTTTTACGGAACCGCAACTATAAATCTGGTATGGCAGCATATCGGCTGGAAAGCAGTTGAAAAAGGAGAGTTTAAGAAGCTATACCTGGTGGATATGGGGCTTCCCTGGATTTCTCATTTGATCTGTTCCTTCCTGCCAACTGTAATTATTACCATGGCTGGTGCTGGTATGGTGGACTTAATGAAACTGTACCTTCCCATGGACGGAATTGCTATGAAGACTCTGTTTACGGTAGGAAGCCTTCTGCCAGCAGTTGGAGTTGCCATTCTTTTAAAGCAGGTCATTAATAAAGCCACGGATTTTCTTACTTTCTTTTTTGGATTTATTCTGGCGGCAACTATGGGTGTGAACTTAATCGGAGCCGCTCTTCTTGGAGGTTTCTTTGCGGTCATCAATTACAAGATCCAAATGCTTAAGGTGAGACCGGCATCTTTAGCAGCTTATGAAGAAGAGGAGGAAATCTAAGATGAAAAAATTATCAAAGAAAACTCTAAATAAATCGTTCCTAACCTGGTTTTACGGCCATTTGACTTGTTTTTCTCAGGAACATATGCAGACCTTTGGTTATCTGTGTGCCATGCTGCCTGTAGTAGAAGAACTGTATGATACAAAAGAAGAACAGAAGGAAGCCATGCAAACCTATACCGCTTTTTTCAATACAGAGCCACAGATTGGTACTCTGGTAGTTGGAATTACAGCAGGTTTGGAAGAGGCGAAGGCCAACGGCGAACCAGTAGACGGAGAGACCATCAACGGTATCCGTGCAGGCCTTATGGGACCTTTGGCAGGTATCGGAGATTCTTTAATCGTTGGAACCTTAATCCCCATACTGTTGGGAATTGGACTGGGACTTTCCGGAAATGGTTCCCCTATGGGCGCAATTTTCTACATCATAGTATGGAACTTCCTCATGTTTTTTGGAATGAAATTCGCTTACTCTAAAGGCTATGAAATGGGCGGTAAAGCCGTAGAACTTTTGGTAGGGGAACAGGCTCAGGCCATTCGCGATTCCATTATCCTGGTAGGTACTGTGGTAATTGGTGCTGTGGCTGCAAGCTGGATTAACATTACAACAGCGTTACCCCTTCCTGGTGGGCAGACGCTGCAGCAGGCCTTAGATGGAGTTCATCCAAAGCTGTTGTCCGCACTTACGGTAGTATTTTGCTGGTGGCTCATGACGAAAAAGAAGATGTCACCTTCCCTGGTGATGTTACTGTTAGTGGGAGTTGCATTTGTTGGTGTATTGGTTGGATTCTTTAATCCTGGATTATCCTACTAAGCCTTCTTGAAAGGAGACAAATGAGTTCGTCTAATCACGGGAATGTTTTAATAGAAGAAGCCAGATTACAGACTCAGGCACTGTTTTGGCTGGGAGTCTGGAAAAGAGCCGCCTTATCCTTAATGGCAGCCGGACTGGTGCTGGCTTGGTGGGGGATTTTTCTATCCACCGGAATCATAAGGGGAGTATTAGGAATAGCAATTGCTTTCACAGGAGGAGTTGCAGCCAGCATTATAAGGCGTGGCATGGCTAATGGGAAAAAGAATGTGGAGCAAATCCTTAAGGCCGCGGGCCTCCAACATGGGGAGATGAGGAGTCAGGCGGATAACAAATAACAGGATGCAGGGAGACACTTAACTGGTGTCTCCCTTAAGGGCATCAAAGACAAAAACAACTTTGCAAATCTTAAGGCAGATGATAAGATTACAGATAAGAAGGGGGATACATAAATGGTGAAAAAGCGAACAATAACGATCTTCTTGCTGTTACTATTTGTAGTTTTTGCAGGTGTCTTGTTCTTTTTTCTTACGACAAAGGGTTTTGTTGCTGTTAAAAAAGAAGGTGGTCGCAGATTCGGAGCTACCTATATGACCATGAACAATCCCTTTTACGAAATCATAGATGATGAAATCCGCAGTGTTTTAGAGTCCAGAGGAGATATATTAATAACCAGAGACCCCGCACTTAGCGTAGACAAACAGATTGACCAGATTCAGGAATTTATTGACGCTAAGGTAGAAGCAATATTCATCAATCCAGTGGATTGGAAGGCAGTAGGTCCGGTTTTGTCCCAGGCGGTAGAAAAAGGGATTCCCATTATAGCGGTGGATAGTGATATCTATGATAAAGATAAGGTGGCTTGTACCGTGGTATCTGATAATTATCAGGCAGGTGTTTTATGTGCGCAAAATCTTATGTCTCAGATGGATGGAGGTAATATTATACTTCTGACCCATAAAGAAGCAAAGTCTGGCTTGGACCGCATTCGTGGATTTCGGGATACCGTAGCAACCAGAGATGGCTTTGAAATCCTGGCTGAAGGAGAATGCCTTGGACAGCTTGAGCGGGCCATGCCTGTAATGGAAGCACTCTTAAAGGAGTATCCTCAAACAAATGTGGTGATGTGCTTAAACGATCCGGCCGCCATGGGGGCTATGGCAGCCCTGGAAGATGCAGGCATGACAGGAAAGGTAGCTGTCTACGGAGTGGATGGTTCTCCTGACGGCAAATCCATGATAGAAGAAGGGATTATGACTGCTACAGCGGCTCAGTTTCCAAGACGGCTTGGGAGAGAGGCGGCAGAGGCTGTATACCGGATATTAAACGGGGAAACAATTGAGCCGGTGATAAAGATTCCTACAGAACTCATTACCTTTTCCAACTTAAAGAATTATGGAAGCAATGGCTGGCAGTAATCAAAAGAATGGGGGGCGTGTACCTTTTGAGCAGAGAAAAAGTAATTACAAAACTTCAAATCGGAATATACCTCCTTAATTTTGTAGCCGTATGCCTTGTGGCAGGTATTATGACTTACAGCCTGAGAGAGATTGTAGAAGTGATGGATGCCAGAAACTTTTTAAAGGCAGTGCAAGTAAGGCCATGGAGACCGGATACGATTCTCTTCACGTCTGTAACCTGTTACCTTATGCTGGTGGTATTAAGCGGAATCAGTCAGTTGTGGGAAGATAGAGGCAAGTGGGTACGGTCTATGATTATGATGGGGGAAATTGGTTTTTGTATTGGGACCACCCTCGCCTTGAATATGAACTATGATGGTCTGGTACTGCTTGTAGTGGCTGATATGATTCGGGGACAAAAAGGGGGCAGGCAAAAGCTAATCCTTCTTTTGGCTGTTACGGGCCTCTATACCATTACAGATTACAATCTTTTGGGCCGGTATTTTGGTATGGTGCCATGGGATTCTTTTATCTCTTATTTTAGTGTCAGTACTCAAGCGCTCTTAAGAGGTACCAGAAGTATATTCGTATCCATGAATCTGGTCCTTTTTATTCTGTATATGGTTCTTTTGATACAGGGAGAGCACAGGGAAAAGGAGCGGATTCGGTTTTTAAATGCCCAGCTTGAGACAGCCAATCTAAAGCTGAAAGCTTATGCAGTAGAGGCGGAAAAGAATGCAGAGACCAGGGAGAGAAACCGCCTTGCCAGGGAGATTCATGATACTCTGGGGCATGTTTTGACCGGAATTATTGCAGGGATTGACGCCTGTATTACCCTCATTGACATATCACCAGAAGAAACCAGGAAACGATTGGTTAAAATCGGAGATGTGACAAGACAGGGAATTACTGATGTGCGTCGCTCTGTAAGTAAGTTACGTCCTGATGTGCTTGAAAAGATGGAACTGGAAAAGGCACTGACTCAGATGCTTGAGGACCTAAGTCATAATGCAAAGGCGGAAATTGGATTTGACAATCAGGTCCATCCTCTTAAATTTCATGAGGATGAAGAAGATGTTGTATACCGGGTAATTCAAGAGGCAACCACCAACTCCATTCGTCATGGTCATGCAGAGAACATCTACATATCCATTCAAAAAAAGGATCAATGGCTGACCATAACTGTAAAGGATTCCGGCAAAGGCTGTGAAATCATTGAAAAGGGGTTCGGGCTAAGGCACATGGAAGAAAGGCTAAAGATTCTGGGTGGAAGTTTGGAATATGAAGGACACGATGGTTTTCTCATTACAGCAAAGATACCCATTCGATGGGGAGAGGAGTATGATTCTTAAATGAGTGGAAAAATAAAGATAGTCATAGCAGATGATCAGGAGCTGATCAGAGACAGTTTAAAAATCGTGCTTTCCGCCAATCCGGATATGGAAGTAATTGATACGGTAGCTGATGGCAGGGAAGTCATCTGTTCCGTCCGAAAGGAAAAGCCTGATGTTATTTTAATGGATGTCCGGATGCCTGGAATGGATGGGGTGTCCTGTTCTCAGATCATCAAAGAGAATTATCCTCAGATCAAACTCATTATCCTTACCACATTTGATGATGATGAATACGTTTACAATGCCCTTAAGTACGGAGCCAGCGGATACCTGTTAAAAGGTGTCTCCATGGCGGAACTGTCCGCTGCCATCCGAACTGTTTATAGTGGAAAAGCCATGATTAATCCTGATATTGCAGCCAAGGTGGTACGCCTGTTTTCCCAAATGGCAAAAAGCAATTATGCAATTAATGTGTCCAAAGGTCATGTGGATGAAATCAGCCGATCCGAATGGAAGCTTATCCAGCAAGTTGGATATGGAAAATCAAATAAAGAGATTGCGTTTAACCTAAGTTTGTCGGAAGGCACGGTTCGCAATGGTCTAAGTTCTATATTAAGTAAGCTGGATTTAAGGGATCGAACACAGTTAGCCATATGGGCGGTTCAGACTGGGGTGACCACACGGAACCTGGAGGATATGTAAGGAGGCAAACGATGAAGAAAGAGAGGAAGACTGGAAGGAAGCCTTTTGCCGCTCGTCTTGCATTAGGAGCCGCAGTGGCTGTTTTGCTTTTGCTGGGAGTGGCACTTAATCGTAAAAGCAAGCAGGCTGGTGAAGATCAGGTACTGCGCTTTGGAATGTTTGCAGGAAGCTATTGGGACGTACCAAATGGAAACTGCTATCAGATCATTGACGATGCCATCCTCCGCTTTGAGTCCGCTCATTCAGGTGTTAAGGTGGAATATGTCAGCGGGATTTTGAAAGAGGATTATTCGGAATGGCTGTCTGAACAAGTACTTCTAGGAAAAGAGCCAGATGTATTTATGATTCCGGCAGGAGAACTTGATATGCTTGCCTCATCCCGCATTATAAAAAACCTGAATTCATTGATTGAAAGAGATCAAAGTTTTTCAAAAGATTCCTATTACCAGGCAGCCTACCGCTATGGAAACATAAAACAAAAGCAATTTGCCCTTCCTTATGAGAGTGTCACCACATTGATGTTTGTAAATAAGACCCTGCTTCAAAAGGAGGGAATTGCCATGCCAGGGAGTGCGTGGACCTGGGATGAGTTTCTATCCATATGCCGCAAGGTGACAAAGGATACGGATCATAACGGTATTACAGACCAATTTGGCTACTATGGTTATAGCTGGCAGGATGCGGCATATTCCAATGGGCTCTCTCTTTTTAATGAAGATGGGACCACTTCATTTTTTGGAGATGAGCGAATGGAAGCAGCGCTTAAATACGTAAAAGATCTGGAAGAGATTAACCAGGGATATACGGTGACCTCTAAAGATTTTGATAAAGGCAAAGTCGCATTTCGCCCTTTGGCATTTTCAGAATATAGAACTTATAAGCCATACCCATGGAGAATTAAAAAGTATTCAGACTTTGAATGGGACTGTGTAAAGATGCCCTCCGGTCCCGCAGGAGGAAGCCGAACGGAGTTAAATACCCTGCTTATGGGAATTAGCAGCCGAACAAATCAAGGGGATCTGGCATGGGAATTCTTAAAAACGTTATGTTATGAAGAAGATACCCAGCGAGAGTTGCTTGAGCAGTCTCAGGGGATGCCAGTGATACGCAAAGTAACTGAGTCTCCTCAGCTTCAGGCATTGTTAAATAGTGATACTCCAGGAAAAAGCGGCATTGTTAATATGAACATTATCGGCCAGGTTATGGACGAGGCGGTGGAAATGCCAAATTTCAGGCTTTATCCAGCCGCTATGGTCATGGCAGATGGGGAAATCAGCCGAATCTTAAAAGGTGAAGCTTCTATGGATAGCGGATTATTAAAGCTACAGCGGGAAATAAATGGGTTATTAAAAGAATAAAAAGAAGCACAAAAGATAGGATGCTCATTCTATGAGCTAAAGCAAAACAGGAGGCTGGAATGAACGAAATTAAGGATAGCAATAGGGAAAATGAGATACCAGGATTTGGTTTTAAAGCTATATTCAGCGATATCGACGGCACCCTTTTAGACAGCAACCATCAGGTTCCGCCTAATACAGGAAGGGAAATCAGAAGACTGGAAGCATTACAAGTTCCTTTTGTGCTGGTGTCGGCGCGGATGCCAGATGCTATGATCACGATTCAGGCTGATATTGGAATCACCAGTCCTATGGTATGTTACAGCGGAGCTTTGGTAGTAGGAGAAAACGGAGAACATCTTTATAGTTGTCAGGTTGGTCTTTTGGAAGCAATGGAAATCAAAGCCATGCTGGATAAAGAATACCCTTTCATTTGCTGCAATACCT
The DNA here is from genome assembly GCA_963528005.1 of uncultured Eubacteriales bacterium. Lineage (GTDB taxonomy): Bacteria > Bacillota > Clostridia > Lachnospirales > Lachnospiraceae > Lacrimispora. The sequence continues at coordinate 8,170 of CAURSM010000020.1, read as the reverse complement.
ACGGTGGAAGCAAATGGGTGGTTGATGAAGATGAGAATGCATGGGTGAAAAGGGAAGAAGAGATCACTTCATTAAAAGCCCGAGTGGGGACCATAGAACATGAGTTTATAATAGAACAGGGCATTCACAAATTTCTTCTTATGGGACAGAAAGAGGAGATTCTTAAAGTGGAAAAAAGAATTAAAAAGGAGTATCCTCATTTATCCGTGGCAAGATCCAACGAATATTATTTAGAAGTTATGAATGGGGCAGTTAAGAAATCAAAGGGAGTGGAGTTTCTTTGCAATTATTATGGAATTTCCATGGATGATGCCATTGCATTTGGAGATGGACATAACGATATCGATATGTTAAAAGCTGTGAAGACCAGCTATGCCATGGGAAATGCCCCAAGAGAGGTTCGGGAAAGTGCTGCAAGGGTGACGCTTGACAATGACCATGAAGGTCTTCTTGCTGCCTTAAAGGAGTGTTTTGGATATTTTTAAAGTCCAGGTGATTATCCTGGACTTTTTATTCCAGAAGCAATAGAAATTAGAATTTAATTACTTTTGGTTCTCCAGAGAAGGAATAGATGGTTGCAGTAGCATTTTTAAGATATAACACCTCAAAGATGCCGTCATCTATGGAGTAAAGTTTGCTAAGAGTTGACTCGTTGCTCTCCATCATGGCGACACGGGCCTCTCTGCGATCGTCGTGAATGGCCTCAGCTTCCAGTCTGATCCAGGTACCTTTGCTCATGCCGGAAATTTCAATTTTAGGATTCTTTTTCAACTGAGCAAAAACAGCTTTTTTATTGTTTGTAACAATATAAAGATTGCCTTCAAATTCACAAACAGCTCCAAAGGGCCGGACTCTTGGCTGATCGTCCTCATTTGTTGCTAAATAAAATGTACCACATGCTTTTAAGTAATCCATAACTTCTTTCATCGTTATTGCTCCTCTCGGTTTTTTATGATATAATGTGTCCACCAGTTTATTATATAGCATACTTCGTAATTGTAAACTACGATATTTTATGATACCTGGTATCAAGGAGGATACTACCATGGTAAAAAAAGATTTAACTGGAATATGCCCTTATGTCACCTCTCAAAAGGTTCTTTCCGGCAAATGGTCCATTTATTTATTGTACTTATTGCAGGAAGGTCCGGTCAGATTTAACGAGCTGCAAAGAAAGATGCCAGAGGACATTACCCATACAACCCTTTCAAGACAGCTTAAGGCGCTGGAATGCGAAGGTCTGATTGTAAGACAGGAATTTTCCCAGATACCGCCCAGAGTGGAATACTCATTAAGTGAGATTGGTATGAAATTTGAGGCTGTTTTAGAGGCCTTAGGCGATTGGGGAAGTGAATATATTGAGTTTGTGAAAAACAAAGAAACTATTCTAAAATAAAGATACTATAAAATAAGATGGAGAAGCCATATGAGAGAACTTAACGAGATAAATCAAGATCTGGATTTCTGCAATCAAAAGATTCTGGAACTTATAAACCAGCATCTAAGCCTTAAGGCCGAGGCCATGAATACTAAGAAAGCAAGAAAACTCTCCCTTCTTTTGCCAGAGCAGAAGATATCTGCATCAAAGGACAGTCCTTATAAAGATGAAGTTCAGGATATTTTAACTGCACTAGAATCAGCCGGCAAACGGGTAGGAAGCAAATGTCTGTTTGATACAAACATTGCCTTAATCGGTTTTATGGGAACAGGAAAAAGCACCATTTCTGGATACTTAAAGGATAAGTTGTCATTAAAAGAAGTAGATGTTGATGCAATGATCGTTAAGAATGAAAATATGGCAATCAAAGATATCTTTGCCAAACACGGAGAAGAGTATTTTCGAACCTGTGAAAGTCAGGCCATCCTATCCTTGAAAGACTGCAAACAGTCTGTGATTTCCTGTGGTGGTGGCGCCGTGATCCGTGAAGAGAATGTAACAAACCTAAAAAAGACCAGTCGTATCGTACTTCTGACTGCTTCTCCAGAGACGATATTAAACCGGGTAAAGGGAAGTGAAGAACGCCCGATTCTAAATGGAAATATGAATGTGGAATTTATAAAAGAGCTGATGGCAAAACGGGCGGATTATTACTACAAGGCAGCCGATGTGATTGTTGAAACCGATCACAAAGATGTAAATCAGATATGCGAGGAGCTACTGGCTGCACTTATCAGTCTAAACGATTAAGTAAAGATTTCATATTACATTACATAAAGGCATGTATTTGTCATGATTTTCATGATGGATGCATGCCTTTTAGGTGTTTAAAAGCAATAAATGAAACAAACGAATTCATTTTAGTTGAAAAAAAATCCCATCTACACAAGTTCTACAAATGGTCCTGTTATTCTTTTTATCAGAAATAATAAAGGAGGCTGGCCATGGGATCGATTATAAAGACCAGAGTGCTGAAAATAGGCGGCATGACCTGTGTAAGCTGTCAAAATAAGATTGAAAAGAAACTGCAAAACACAGCCGGGATCATAAATGCTGAAGTAAGCTACAACGCAGGGACTGCAAACGTGACTTATGATACTGATATCATCTCATACAAAAGCATTGTGGGCATCATAGAAAATCTCGATTACAAGGTGGTTGTCGATTCGGATAAAAAAGGTATGGATGCTAGTCGGATCACAGGGATTTTGCTCATCATTGCAGCGCTTTACATGGTGATAGAACAAACCGGACTATTAAACCTTCTCTCACCTGGACAGCTTGCAGATCAAACTATGAGTTACGGAATGCTATTTGTCATTGGTCTTGTGACATCGGTTCATTGTGTGGCGATGTGCGGAGGGATAAACCTATCCCAGTGCATTCCCCAGAATGCTTTAGAAAGCACTGGTGAAAGTCGGTTTTTGAACCTGCGGCCCACATTTCTCTATAATCTTGGAAGAGTGGTATCTTACACCATAGTAGGTTTTGCAGTTGGTGCACTTGGATCTGCGGTCACATTTTCCACTACCTTACAAGGTGTACTTAAGCTGGCGGCTGGATTTTTTATGGTAGTCTTGGGAATTAACATGCTTGGAATGTTTCCCTGGCTTCGCAAGCTGAATCCCAGAATGCCTGCATTCTTAGCCAGACGGGTACAAAAGGAAAAGGCGAAGAGCGGCAGCCCCTTTATAGTAGGTATCTTAAATGGTTTTATGCCCTGTGGCCCTTTGCAGGCAATGCAAATCTACGCATTGTCTACGGGTAATCCATTTGCGGGTGCACTCTCCATGTTTATATTCAGCCTTGGAACGGTACCTCTCATGTTCGGACTAGGTGCACTTTCTACGGTACTGGGGAAAAAGTACTCAGGTAAGATTATGACAGGTGGGGCAGTTCTCGTGGTAGTACTGGGATTGTCCATGGTTACCCAGGGACTCAGCCTTTCTGGTGTTTCTGTACCTGATCTTGCCTTTGCACAGGAAAAAGAAGGCGGGGATAGCCAGGAAAACCAGCCAGCACAAAAGATAGAAGACGGAGTACAGGTGGTAAACAGCACTCTTTCTTCTGGAAAATATCCCAATATAAAAGTTCAGGCTGGAATTCCGGTAAAATGGATTATAGATGCACCCAAAGGAAGTATTAATGGCTGCAACAACCGAATGATCATCAGAGATTTTGGGGTTGAACATACCTTTCAGACCGGAGAGAATGTAATAGAATTTACCCCTGAAAAGACAGGAAAGGTTTCCTATAGCTGTTGGATGGGAATGATTCGTGGAACCATCTCAATTACAGAAGAGGCAGCCGGGGCAGGAGATGTGGCGGGTGAAGATGAGACCGTTTCTGATAAGCCCGTACCTGCATCCTATACCATTCCAACGGACGAGATAGCAATAGGAGAAGAATCTGTGGATGAGTATGTAAATCCGGTTCAAAAGATTACCATGGAGCTGACCAATGATGGTTTTAAACCAGCGGCAGCCGTTGTTAAATCAGGTCTTGATGTGGAATGGAACATCATTGACAACACCACCGAAAATAATTATGGAACCAATCTACTTGTGCCTAATTTCGCTTCCCAAGTTCCTCTTGAACAGGGAGAGAACAAATTGTACTTTACACCAGCGGGAAGTTTTGATTTTTCAACCGGAGACAATGCATTTTATGGATATATCAAGGAAGTGGATGATATTAATAACATGGACCTAGATGGGATTAAGAAAGAGATTGGAAGCTTTAAGACTCAGATCTGGCCCGATGAAACATTCCAGGGGGCAGGCGGTTCCTGCTGTCAGTAGCCTGCGAAACACCAAAAATGAGTGAAAGGAGATTTCATCATGAATTTTATCTTAAGCCATTGGCATTGTATTCTACCAGCAATCTTTGTTGTTGCCGCTGCATTTTTAATGCAGAAAAAGTCCCAAGACGATAAATAAATTATAATCAGGAGGTTTTAAAATGAATCAGAGATTAAAAAAGAAAACAAAGATATTAATTGGTTCTCTCTTTATCATGCTCTTAGCATTCACGGCGCTGACGGCTTGTGGGACAAAAGAAAAGAAATCTGGATCAACCGCTAAGGCTGGTCAGTACCAAAACGATGCTGGAGATCTTGTGATTCCAGTCAGTGAAATCAGCAATACTGCAAGCTTTTATCCGGTGACCGCAGATGGAACGAAGATGGAAGTGTTAGCAGTGAAAGCACCGGATGGAACCATTCGAACTGCATTTAATACCTGTCAGATCTGTTACGGATCTGGAAAAGGATATTATAAGCAGGATGGGGATTTGCTGGTTTGTCAAAACTGCGGCAACCGTTTTTCTATGGACTTAGTGGAGGTGGAAGCTGGTGGATGCAATCCATGGCCTATCTTTGATAAAGATAAGACCGTGACAGAAGAGTCCATTACCATACCATCGAATTTCCTAAAAGATTCGGAAAAGATATTTGCTAATTGGAAGACTTCCTAATTAAGTTCTAATTATCCTGTGATGTATATTTTATCTATTCTATATGGAATAGAGCTTCGTCTTGAAAGAAGAAAGGGTGCTATGTTATACTGTCTAAATGCACTTGCTACATCACAGGAGAAGGAAGACACATAATATGGACAATGAATTAGTCGCAATTAGCGAGATGGCAAAGCTGCATCATCTCACCCGCCAGACGCTTATCTACTATGATCATATAGGTTTATTAAAACCTATATATATCAATGAACACGGATACCGCTATTACAGTGTATACCAAATTCCGGTATTAAGAGAAATCTGTCTATTAAAAAAGCTGGGGGTAAAGCTTGATGATATTAAAAAAAACATGGAATCCAGGAATCTGGAGTCTGTGACCAATTTGTTGGAGTTTCAAAAGAATATCATTGACGAACAGATTCAAGAGCTGAACAAGACAAGAATGTATCTGCAGCAAAGGATTAATTTTTATGAAGACTCTCATAAATCCTACCCTGTCAATACCCCTGTTCTCAAGCATATCCCTACAAGGCAAGTATTGTTTGTGCCATTTGAGGAACGACCAGGAAAAGAAGTTCTGCACCTGACTCTTATGAAGGCATGGAATATACTCTTTGATTCTAATACCATACCCTCCTGCGGTTTTGGTACTCTGATCCGTAGCCAGCAATTTCATAGTGAGGAGCTTTATAAGAACTCTGGAATCTTTGTAGTATTGCCGTATCCGCAGCCGGATTTACCAGGAGTAGAAGAGATTCCTGGAGGATCGTATATGTGCATGTACAAATACTCTTACCCCTATGAAGAAAAAGATTTCCATTATCTAAAGGAATGGGTGGAAAATAAGAATTATAAGATCACCGGAGATGCCCTGGACTTGTGCTTGCTAGATACTACCTTTTATAATTCAGAGCACAATGTGGATTACTGTTGCCTTCAGATTCCGGTTTTAAAAAAATAAAATACAAAATGAAAAGAATCCTCTTGACTGTATAGTTACAATATAGCGCATAGTATCATTAACGGCCGATTATTGAAATGATACAAGGAGGATTTTTTTATGTCTAAAATTAAAGTGAATGATTTGCGTTCCGCCTTAGAACTTTTAGAATCAATTCCAGGGCAGCTCATTGAAACTGATGTGGAGGTTCATCCCCATGCACAATTATCAGGTGTTTATCGTCATGTAGGAGCAGGCGGAACGGTTATGCGTCCCACCAAGGAAGGTCCTGCCATGATATTTAATCATGTTACAGGGCATGAAGATGCCAGAGTAGCCATCGGTGTTCTGGCAAGCCGCAAACGAGTGGGATATTTGCTTGATGAAGCTCCGGACCGATTAGGCCATTTGCTTAACGATGCAGTTAAAAATCCCATTAAGCCAGTTGTGATTGATCAGAAGGAGGCAAAATGCCAGGAAGTGGTTCATTATGCTACAGATCCTGACTTTGATGTCCGTAAACTGGTTCCAGCACCAACCAATACAGAAGAGGATGCAGGTCCTTACATAACTCTTGGTATGTGTTATGCATCGGATCCGGAAACAAAGATATCTGATGTGACAATCCATCGTCTCTGTCTTCAGAGCAAGGATGAGATTTCTATGTATTTTGTACCAGGAGCCAGACATCTTAGCGTATTCCGGGAAAAGGCTGAAGCAGCTGGGAAACCCCTTCCTATCTCAATTAGCATTGGTGTAGACCCTGCGATTGAGATTGCTTCCTGTTTTGAACCACCTACAACTCCTCTTGGATTTAATGAGCTTGAAATCGCTGGAGCCATCCGTAAAGAACCAGTTCAGCTGACTCAGTGTCTTACCATTGATGAAAGATGTATTGCTAATGCGGAATATGTAATTGAAGGCGAGCTGCTTCCAGGTGTACGTGTGAGAGAGGATCAAAACACCAATACCGGAAAAGCAATGCCTGAGTTCCCTGGATATACTGGTCCAGCCAATCCAGAGATTCCGATCATCAAGGTAAAATCAGTGACTCATAGAAAAAATCCTATTATGCAGACCTGCATTGGACCAAGCGAAGAGCATGTAAGTATGGCTGGTATCCCAACAGAAGCCAGCATTTTACAAATGGTTGAGAAGGCTATGCCAGGAAAGCTTTTAAATGTTTACTGCGCATCAAGCGGCGGCGGGAAATATATGGCTGTCCTTCAGTTTTGCAAAAAGATCCCAAGTGATGAAGGAAGACAGCGTCAGGCTGCGCTTTTGGCATTCTCTGCATTCAGCGAATTAAAGCTTGTGTATCTCGTAGATGAGGACGTAGACCCATTTGATATCAACGATGTAATTTGGGCCATGAATACACGTATGCAGGGAGATTCCGGTATTGTATGCATCCCAGGCGTACGCTGTCACCCACTTGATCCCTCCAATGATCCATCGATCTCTTCCTCCATCCGTGACCATGGAATTGCCTGCAAGACAATATTTGATTGTACCGTACCATTTGATCAAAAGCATCGGTTCCAGCGGGCAAAATTTATGGATGTAGATCCGTCCCATTGGATTCCAGATATGTTCTAATTGTTTCATCTCAACAAAACATAGAAGGCGAAATGAGGTATATCATGACTCGTTTCGCCGCAAACAAAAAATACAACAAAAGAGGTATAAAAATATGCCCATCGGAGTAATCGTTAACAGTCTGGCAGTACTGACTGGAGGTGCCGCAGGTGCTTTATTAGGAAATAAGATACCAGAGAACTTACGCAATAATTTGACCCTGATCTTTGGTGTGGCTTCCATGTCTATGGGAATCACTTCCATTGTAAAATTATCTTATTTACCAGCAGTGGTATTTGCCGTTATTATAGGAACCGCTATTGGTGAGCTTGCTCATCTGGAATATGGAATTACGGTAGTGGCAAAAAAAGTTCAATCTCCCATATCCAGAATTTTTTCTAATAAAGATTCTGGCATGAGCCAGGAAGAGTTTATGCAGAAGCTTGTCAGCATTGTGGTACTATTTTGCGCAAGTGGAACTGGTATTTTCGGAGCATTACAGGCAGGCATGACAGGAGACCATACCATCCTGTTTTCAAAGTCTATCCTTGACTTTTTTACCGCAGCTATTTTTGCAGCCAGCCTTGGATATATCACCTGTACGGTATGTATTCCTCAGTTCGTTGTCCTGATTCTCTTGTTTTTCAGTGCGTCTATTATCATGCCCCTTACCAATAAGGAGATGCTTAGTGATTTTACGGCCTGTGGAGGTATTTTAATGCTTGCTACTGGACTTCGTA
>CAURSM010000019.1:0-96068 GCA_963528005.1 uncultured Eubacteriales bacterium | reverse complement strand
CCGTACAGGCTGTCTGGAATTTGGTGACTCCACCTTTTTCGTCCTCTTCCTCCTTTATGCTTCCAATGGTTTGCATCCACCAAAAAGGAAGTTTTCTAATTTGAAAAAATCCGGTTTTTATGGTATATGTGATCCCAATTCCAAGGAAGAGAATTAGAAGCCAGGGCCCCCACACGAGTTCGTGTATGCGATGTATCATAGAATCATCTCCTGAATGCTTTCCTTAACACATATTCTTTGAAGCTGCATAGTATGAAAATTTCCAATGATTTTCGTACAAAATAAAAAAACGTATGGTATAATCAAATTATGCGTCATTCTACTTAATAAAAATGCGAGGTGAACAATATGCCCGGTTTTACAACCCATTATTTGCTGGGAGTCAAGGTTTTTAGCGATATGCCCAACAATCCTTTAAAGCGTATCATTTCTAAATACCGTTGGCTGTATCAACTTGGTCTCCAGGGTCCGGATATGTTTTTTTACAATATTCCCATTCTGCGCCACAGGGACTACCGTAACGTTGGTTCCTACATGCATGAAAACCATGTACATGATTTTTTTGTCACCTGTTTAAGTCATCTCTCCCAGATAGAATCAAGACAACAAAGGGAACAGGCCATTGCCTATATGAGCGGATTCTTCTGCCATTACATCGGAGATTCCATCTGCCATCCTTATGTTTACGGCAGAATTGAATATGAAGTAAAAAATGCCACCAATTACCACCATGGGCTTCATGCCATGTTGGAGAATGATATTGATGCCCTGCTGCTTATGAAATATAAAAAGAAAAAACCATCTCAATTTAACCAGGCAGCAACCATTTGCTTAAATGGCCAGGAGATGCAGTTTATTTCTAAATTCTTATCCGGGTGCATCAATGAAACGTATTATCCATTAAACTATCGAAACAATTTTCAAGTAACCTCACGAATGGTTCATAGATCCATACTTGCCATGCGTCTTGGCTGCCGGACCTTAGCGGATCCCAGCAGTCGAAAGAAGAACAGCATAGAATTCGTGGAATCCCTGTTTCTTCGTACCCCCATCGCTTCCAAAAAGCTGGTTACTGATGCACCACCAGATGCGGTTGTAACCTTGAATTTAAATCATGAGACCTGGTCTAACCCATGGAACCGCAGGCTGGCCTCAAACGCATCATTCCCGGAGCTCTTCCATCTAACCATGGTAAAATGCGGAGATGCCTTTTATCTTTTGAATGAAGAACTAAGTTCTCCCATTCCTTTAAAGAATTTAGACCACAACAGGCTTTTAAAAGAACTTGGAAATTATTCTTACCACAGCGGTCTTGCCGTGGATCAAGATTAAATAGGAACAAAAAAAGCACGTCTTGTCTGGGGCCAAATCCCCGGTTCAACACGTGCTTTTATGTATTACATTTCATTTAATGATTCATTGTCATATGGAATCTCAGTTACAACAGATTCTTATCTCAATGATATACTTCTTATTTGGATGGCGCTGTTGTTTCTGTTTCCTTTTGTGCTTTTGTTTCTGTTACCTCTTCGGAAGTTTCTTCCTCTGAATCATCTTCCTCATCAGCAACAGTTGTCTCCATAATTTCGGCACCTTCTTTTGGAACGATGGTCTGATTCGATCCCTTTGGAATGTCCATATCCACCAGCCAGTACTTATTCTCTTTCATGGTGTAGTCAGGCATTACAATCAGATTTAAATCATACTCTTTAAAAAATCCGCCGAAAGATGTGTCGCTTGATCTCTCATAGGAGAAATCCTGGGTTGCCACTTCGTCATTTAAAAATTTAACAGCAGCATTGGCAAACTCCACTGCCTGTTCTGGGGTTGTCCCGTGTTTTACCATCAGGGTCATGTCAATTTTCTTTGTTTCCTTGTCCAAGCTGTAATTCACACTCAGAGCCATAGGATACTGCTCATTGTCTACAAATTCCTCATCAATATCAGTGTTAATCTGGGTCCAATCCAGCTCAATCCCTTTTTGTGTTTCGAAAACCGGCTCTGCCGGACCTCCTGATGAAAGAATATTGCTTTTTGTACAACCAGTTAATAACATGGCTGACACAGCAAATATCATGATTGCTTTGTTCTTCATCATAATTTCCTCCTTCTTGAACAAATTACATTATAGCGGATAAGTTATTTTTTTTGTAGTAGTTTTGGAAAAAAGTCAGAAAATCTTCACAATTGCTTTCAAATATTACTGGCATGGATTCCTGATTTTTCCTAGGAATCCATGCCAGTCCATTTTAACAGCTATTTATGATTCAAAAATTTGTATTTCCGTACTGGAGTGGGTGGGGTGCTGCATGTCTTTGGGAGGAAGCTTTTTATAGTCTCCATAAACCCAGGTAAGAACCTCATGCCAGCCCTTAGGTGCCATCAATTTGGTATCCTCAAATTCCAAGTCAACCGTTTCCTCACACCATTCCTTTTGTAAGGTTACATAAAGATAATCTGGTTGGTAATTGCTGTAATAACGGAGCCTGCTTTTTCCCTTCCGATCTTTTACTGCAACCGTATGCTGAAGCTTTCCTAACACGCTCATGGGAATAAGCTTCCCAAGGAGAGCGAGTATTCCCACACAGATCTTATTGGTCAGGCTGTATTTTGAATAATCCAGCCGATAGCGGTGACCCATTGCCAATCCATAGATTACGGTGTGAAGAAGTAAGGTCCAAGTGGAAGCTACCTTCTTCTCTGGCAGCTCATCTATGATAAACAAATCCACCCAGAGATGATTCAGCTTTCCCTCATAATACGCCATCTCTTTGGTGTCCTCATGGGTTTTGCTGTTCTTATAAAGAATTCTTGGGGTAAAGTCATAAAATGCTTTGCCTCCTTTTAAATCCTTTGGTTCTAAAAGCTCCATCGTCTCTGGAAGCTCTCTACGGACTACCTTTACAAATGCCTCATAATTAGAGCGGGTAAATGCGATATCAGCATCATCATCCCAGGGAATAAAGCCTTTATGCCTGACTGCCCCAAGAAGTGTCCCTGCATCCAAAAGGTATTTGATCCGGTATTTCCGGCAGATGCGGTCAATCTCTTTTAATATGGAAAGATTGGCATGATGAACCTTTGATAAATCATATTCTTCCATGTTATCTCCATTCTGCCTGTAAATCTACTGCCTTACTGCTTCTTTGATGACCTTCGCCATGTAATCGATCATTTCGTCCGTCATTCCAGGATATACGCCAACCCAGAAGGTATCCATCATGATGCGGTCTGTATTCTTAAGATCTCCAACAATACGAAATCCCTCGTTTGCTTCTCTCATCTGGTCAAAACAAGGATGCTTTGTTAAGTTTCCTGCAAACAGCATTCTTGTCTGAACGCCTTTTGATTCCACATACTGAACCACTTTCGTCCGGTCCACCCCTTCTTTACAGGTGATTAAGAAACCAAACCAGCTTGGCTTTGAATTTGGACATGCCTCAGGAAGAATCAGCTTGTCAGAAACCTCTTTGACTCCTTCGTAAAGACGGTCAAAGTTATGACGTCTGCGTTCCACAAAGGATGGGAATTTATCAAGCTGGGCACAGCCAATGGATGCCTGCATATCTGTGACCTTTAAGTTATAGCCAAAATGAGAATATACATATTTGTGGTCATATCCTACAGGAAGCTGTCCGTATTGACGATCAAACCGGTGGCCGCATAAGTTGTCCGTACCAGACGGGCAGACACAATCACGTCCCCAGTCACGGAAGGACCGGATGATCTTATTTAACAAGGAATTGCTGGTGTAAACAGCCCCGCCCTCTCCCATGGTCATGTGATGAGGGGGATAAAAGCTTGAGGTTCCAATATCTCCAATGGTTCCAGAGAAACGTTCTTCTCCGTCAATGGTATACTTGGTTCCCAAAGCGTCACAGTTATCTTCCACCAACCATAAATTGTATTTATCACAGAATGCCTTAACTGCAGTAAGGTCATATGGATTGCCAAGGGTATGGGCAATCATAACTGCCTTTGTCTTCTCAGAGCGAGCAGCCTCCAACATGGTAACATCAATGTTATACTGTGGAATGGTCACATCTACGAATACAGGAACTGCTCCATACTGAATTGCTGGATTTACAGTGGTTGGGAAACCTGCTGCCACGGTGATGATTTCATCTCCACGCTTGATCTGGCGCTCTTTTAAGAGAGGGGAGGTGAGTGTCATAAATGCCAGTAAGTTGGCAGAGGAACCTGAATTTACAAGGGAGCAGAAGCGAACGCCTAAGTACTTTGCAAACTTCTTCTCAAATTCATCGGTATAATGGCCTGAGGTAAGCCAGAACTCTAAGGAACTGTTCACCAGGTTTACCATCTCTTTATGATCATAGACACGAGAAGCATAGGAAATTCTATCTCCCTCTTCAAATGTTTTTTTCTGATTATGAAATGTATCACAATATTCTTTTACCAGATCCAGAATTTCTTCTCTGGCCTGATTTTCTGTTTTGTTTTCAAACATAATATTTCCTCCTTTTGGTTCTATTCATGAAAAAAATCTTTAATCTGCTGGTCCATTACTTTCAACATATCTTCGCCTTCCAGATATGCTTTCGCCCACTGGACTGTTTTTTCTACGGCTTCCTTTACTCCATATCTGGGAGCCCAGCCAAAGACATTCTTGATTCTGGAACAATCCAGCTTTAAGAAATTGGCTTCATGGGGGCCTCCTTCGTAACGGTTTACCCAACGAAGTCCCTCTCCCCATGCCTCGCAAAAGATATCTGCCAGATTTCCAGTGGTTACGCAGTCCCTGTCATCCGGGCCTACGTTATAGTATCCCTGAAAGCTGCTGTCTTCATACTGCTTCATCGCAATGGTCATATAAACGGCTAAGGGCTCCAGCACGTGCTGATAGGGCCTTGTGGAATGAGGATTTCTTAAAACGATCTCCTGCTTACTGGAAGCAGCCCGAATGCAGTCCGGGATAATACGGTCGTTGGCAAAATCTCCGCCGCCGATTACGTTGCCTGCACGGGATGTGGATATCCTTGTTTCTCCCTCAGAGAAAAAGGACTTTGCATAGCTGTGAGTCACTAACTCTGAGCAGGATTTACTATTGGAATAAGGATCATAACCATCTAGTGGATCACTCTCCCGGTATCCATACTCCCACTCTTTATTTTCATACACCTTATCGGTGGTTACATTCAAAAAGGATTTCACAGACGGCGTCAGGCGCACGCACTCTAAAATATGAACCGTACCCATTACATTTGTTTCATAGGTGTAAACTGGCTCTTTGTAAGAATCCCGTACAATGGGCTGAGCTGCCAGGTGAAAGACGATCTCCGGCTTTGTCTCCTCAAATACTTTCTTTAAATGATCCAGATCTCTTATATCACCGATCACGGAATGCATCTCATCAGAAAGCCCTGTCACGTCAAATAGACTGGGATCTGTGGGTGGCTCTAAGGAGTATCCAGTAACGACTGCACCTGCTTTTATGAGCACACGGCTAAGCCAGGAGCCTTTAAATCCTGTATGGCCTGTAATAAGAACCTTCTTTCCGTTATAAAACTCGGAAAATTCTTTCCATTTTAAACTTGTCCAATCTGCCATATTAATTCTCCCAAATCTTCCAGGGAGCCTTGCCAGACTGCCATAGGTCTTCTAGTTTCTTCATCTCCCGTTGTGTATCCATACACTGCCAAAAGCCGTTATGGTGGAAGCTCATTAGCTGGCCTTCCTGCGCCAGCTTCTGAAGGGGTTCCTGTTCTAAAATTGTAGCATCATCTTTTAGATAAGAAAAGATCTCTGGATTTAAGACCATGAAACCGCCGTTAATCAGGCTTGCATCTGTCTCTGCCTTTTCCCGGAAGGAATTAACCACGTTATCTTCATTGATATCCAGAACCCCTTTTAACTGCGCAATATTAACGGTTGTCATGGTTGCAGTTTTTCCATGGCTCTTATGGAAGTCAAGGAGGTTATTTAAGTCCACATCGCAGACTCCATCGCCATAGGTAAGCATAAAAGGCTCGTCCCCGATATAAGGCTGAATGCGTTTGATTCTACCTCCGGTCATAGTATTAAGACCAGTATCTACAAGGGTTACTTTCCATGGTTCAGAATAATTATTATGTACCTCCATACTGTTATTGGTAAGATCAAAGGTAACATCTGAGGTATGAAGGAAATAATCTGCAAAAAATTCTTTTACTACATACTGCTTGTATCCAAGACAGATTACAAAATCATGAAATCCGTATTGAGAGTAATATTTCATAATATGCCATAGGATTGGTCGTTCCCCGATCTCGATCATTGGCTTTGGTTTTAAATGACTCTGCTCACTGATCCGGGTTCCAAGACCTCCTGCTAACAATACTACTTTCATATCTGATCCTCCTATTTATTCGTATTCTTTATAGGCCTTCTGGTAAAAGTGCATGAGCACCTTCACAACAGGTTTGGGCCATATTCGTTTGAACATCTCTGCTTCTTCCCTTGCACGGCTGTTATCAGCAATACACGCCTTTGTGGTGGCGTCCTGGTGGACACGGTAAAACATCAGAGGTCTTTCTTCACAGACAAAGCGGCCTGAAAGGTGAGACAGCTTATAAAGGGTATCCCAGTCCAGTGCAAACCGGTAGGGAGATGTAAATAAAGGTTCTCCCAGCCGTTCTTTATTATAAGCACATACCGGACAGCAAATGGAGTTGCCAAATAGTAAGGTGCTTCTTTTTACAAAGGTTAAATGGCTGATTGCCTTTAGTCTTAGAGGAAGGCGAAGGATTCGTTTGATATACTCAACCGCTTCAAACCTGGCCAGCTTATCATCCTTAACAACTGCATAACCTCCAGTAAAAAGGGTCATGTCAGGATACTTTTTTTCATACTTCAAAAGTGTCTCAACATAATCCTTCTGATATAAATCATCTTGATGGGCGATGGTTACAAAACGGGAATCGGCCTTATGATAGGCGAAATTCCAGTCATCTCTTATATTACTTTCTCCATGCCTGATCAACATGGGAATCTGGTACTTCTCACACAGTTCTTTGATATGAGGACTGGGTGTTGAGGTACACAGTATAATGTCTGATTTTATGGTCTGTGCCTGTAAGGAACGAATGCAGGATTCCAGATATGGGGAATCCTTATAAGCGCAGATTGAAAATGAATGTGGTTTCATATTATAATCCTCTGAACATACTTGTCTTTGTCTGGCTATGATTATACCATAAAAGATATAAAACATTCCACCATATTCATTATATTGAAAGAAATTGCCCCCGCCTGCCAGTATGTCAAAATACCAGAAGACGGGGGCGCTTGCGTTATTGTTTCATTCTTACCGCTCGATATATGCTTTTATCAGCTTTAATGTCTGTTCCATTCCATCCACATGAGTTCTTTCCGTTCCATGGGAAGCATGGACTCCCTGTCCAATTAATGCGCCCCGAATATCGTTTCCTCCCCGGATGGCTGCCCCTACATCAGATCCATAATGAGGGAACACATCAACCGCATGGTCAATGTTATGCTCTTTTGCAAGAGAGATTAGACGGCTGGTCATCTCATAATCATAAGGTCCGCTGGAATCCTGGGCACAGATCGATACCTTGTGCTCGCTTCCCGTCAAATCATCTCCCAGGGCACCCATATCCACAGCGATAAATTCTTCTATATCTTCTGGAAGAAAGCTTGCACCAAAGCCTACCTCTTCATAATTGCTGATTACAAGCTTTAAGGTTCTCTTTGGAAGAGCACCAGAAAGGGAAATATCCCTAAGGACTCCAAGAAGAACTGCCACAGAAGCCTTGTCATCTAAGTGACGGGACTTTATATAGCCGCTTTTTGTATGGACGAACATAGGGTCAAAACTAATATAATCCCCGGTGGATATCTCAAGATCTGTTACATCTTTTGCGCTATAAACCAGCTCATCTAAGCGCACCTCCATATTCTTTGCCTTACGTTCCAGGGTTTTGGCATTGTCATACGTATGAACCGATGGTTCCTTCGTAAGTATGGTTCCTGTATATGTCTTACCTGTTCTGGTATGAATCTTACAGTACATGCCTTCAATGCTTTCCATCATAAATCCACCTACTAAAACAATGTTTAATCTTCCCTCAGGGGTCAAAGAACGTACCATGGCACCCAGGGTATCTACATGGGCGGACAATCCTAACACTTCCTTTGCCTGACCAGGAACTTCGATGATTAAACCGCCTTTGCGATTGTAGGTAGAAGAATAGCCAAATGCCTTTGCTTCCTCTTCCACAACCTTTAATACTTCTTTGGTATAGCCACTGGGACTAGGTATATTTACAATCTTCTCCAGAATTTCAGTTACATATGTCATGGTTTCCATAGAGTATTGCCTTCTTTCTTTCAATTTTCTCGGTTAAATTGATTCTTTCTATCTATATTAGCAGATTTTGCTTCCAATGGCTAGAGGATTGAAATCTTACATTTCTCTTTTCCTCTTAGTTTACAAATCGTTAAAATTTTTATTTGTAATAGGTGAAAGAAAACCATTGGCAAAAAAGTTGGGGATAAACTTTTTGCCATTATCCCATTCCTTCAAATTCGAAACCAAAAACGAACCAAAACAGAAAAGGAGAGATTAATTATGGCCGATTACAACAATGCAAATTACACTTATGCACAAGTGCTTGCAGGCACTGGTTATTATATGATGGATGATAAACTTCGCTATAGCGCAGGTGTAAAAACAATGCAGGAAAAATTAAATGCAGCGGGATACAACTGCGGCACTCCTGATGGTAAGTTTGGAAGCGGTACCAATACTGCCGTAAGAAACTTCCAAAAGGCAAAAGGTCTGACGGTAGACGGAAAGGCAGGCAAAGCCACCCTCACAGCTCTTAATGGAGCTTCCTCCGGTGATGGGACAATCTATTGCAGTAATAGTTATTTGACCACAAAGCAAATGACGGTGAATGCACAATACATCCTTAACTATCTGCGCAACAAAGGTTGGACCAAAAATGCCGTTTGCGGTATGCTTGGAAATATGCAGACGGAAAGTTCCATTAATCCAGGTATCTGGCAGAGCCTAAACGAAGGCAACCTAAGCGGAGGTTTTGGTCTGGTTCAATGGACACCAGCAACCAAATATATAAACTGGGCAAACAGCAATAATCTGGTGGTCGCTAATATGGATAGTGAATTGAAGCGTATTCTTTATGAAGTAAGCAATAATTTACAGTATATTGCTACTACCAAGTATAATATGTCCTTCTCACAATTTACCAAATCCACAGAAAGTGCATACTACTTAGCTTGTGTTTTCCTACATAACTACGAAAGACCAAAGAATGCTTCCCAGGATGAGACACGGGGAAATCAGGGAACCTATTGGTTTAAAACATTAAGTTAATTTCAAAAACTGCACCCTCTAACCATAAGAAAACGGGTATCGCTCCATCTCTTTATGATGATGGATAACGATACCCGATTTTATTAGGTGCCTATTTATCTTCCCAGTAATTCTGCTTCAGTAGATAAAAGGACTGTATGTCACTATAGTTAAGCTGTGCTTCAAAGTGATCTGATCCGGTTGCATGAACAGCAGGCAGACTTAGCACAATCCCCTCAGGCTTTAAAAAGAAAGGGACATTGTCTGGGTCGCTAAAAGGATCTATCGTCTGATATTCTGGGGATTGAAGCTTAAGCATCTCTGGGAAACTCTTTTTGTCATAGGAAGTGATAGGATTCTCAGGGAAAAAGGCTTTCTTAAAAAACACGTCTGCGAAATCTGCATTTGTTGTATACAGATCTTTCAGCGTTATTTCTTTCATGGAAAGTAAATCTATATTCAGTGTAATCAAATCATTGCTTGGATACGCTGCATCATCAATGTAACTTGATCCCCAAAAAATAATGCTCACTACCTTGTTGTTTTTTAATGTCACTTCGGACTTATAATCTACATTTAAGCTAGCATCTCCTGAAAAAAGTGAGGTGTCTATCTGGGCAAGGCCTTTTACTTTATCATTGATTAACGTATTCAATGCATCATTGTCATTAAATTTGGGATATTCAATTTTTATAGAACTATTCTTATTGGGCGCTTCTGTATAAATTGACATTGTAAAGCTTTGGTCATTGGTTTTTGCTTCTTCTGTAGCTTTTGATTCATCTTTGGTTTTTGACTCCTCTGCTTTTGCCAAGGTCTCCGTCTCTTTTGTATTAGTTTCAGATTCCTTTGTGGTAGCTACGACCTCTGTTTGGGCTCCACTGGTTACTGTTTGTGATACATCTTGTGCCTTTTCTCCGCAACCAGCAAGAAGAAAGCAGGAACCTATCATAATGGTAATTAATTTTAATTTCCGATTCATCTTATTTCCTCCAATCGTTATATCATACGTAATCCCTTTATCATATTAAATTCTTTTAGTATCATACCATAAGTTGTAATAAAAACGGTTCTATTTGTAACTTTTACATTCACATACGCAAAAAATGCGTTTTGAGCCGACTTTATCAGCCGATCAAAACGCATTTTAAGATTTACCATAAGGTTTATATTTAAATTATACTTCGAAGATCAAATCGCCGTAGCTTGGTAATGGCCATAATTCTTTGTCTACGATCATTTCCAGCTTATCTGCAGGTGCACGAAGAGCTGCCATTGCAGGAACTACTTCATCATGGTATGCGGTTGCCTGCTCTTTGTTCTCACTAATTGCAGAACACTTGTCAGTCAATTCTGTGAGAGCAGATACTGCTACCTTCATATCAGAAAGGTATGCGCTTACTTCAATGAGAAGCTCTTCCTGTACGCTGGTATCCGCATCAGGACATGCAGACTTAATCTTTCCTAAAGAATCAGCCAGAATGGTTGTGTATTTTACAACAGCAGGGATCAGCTGCTTTCCAGTCATATCAATCATGGTTCTTGCTTCGATGTTAATGGCTTTGGTGTAAGCTTCATATTCAATCTCAGCTCTGGATTCCAACTCAGCCTTTGTAAATACCTTGAACTCTTCAAACATCTTAACAGCAGCTTCTGTTGTAAGAGCTGGGATTGCATCAATCATAGACTTTAAGTTTGGAAGTCCTCTCTTTTCTGCCTCTTCTACCCATGCATCAGCGTAACCGTTGCCGTTGAAGATGATTCTTCTATGAGCTGCCAACTGCTCTTTAATTAAATCATGAACTGCGGTATCAAAATCATCTGCTTTTTCAAGAATGTCAGCCGCTTCTTTAAATGCCTCTGCTGTAATGGTGTTTAACACTACGTTAGGAGAAGAAATGGAATCAGCAGAACCAACCATACGGAATTCAAACTTATTGCCTGTAAATGCAAATGGTGATGTTCTGTTACGGTCTGTTGCATCCTTTGATAAATCTGGTAAGGTTCTAACACCAGTCTTTAAGGTGCCGCCTGATTTGGAGCTAGTTGCTTCCCCAGTGCTGCAAAGCTGATCAACAACGTCTTCTAACTGCTCACCGATGAATACGGAGATAATAGCTGGAGGTGCCTCGTTGGCTCCCAGTCTATGATCATTTCCTACATCTGCTGCAGATTCACGAAGCAGGTCTGCATGTTTATCAACTGCCTTTAAGATACAAGATAATACAAGTAAGAACTGAATGTTTTCATGAGGTGTCTCACCTGGGTTTAATAAGTTGATGCCGTTGTCAGAAGTTAAGGACCAGTTATTGTGCTTACCAGATCCGTTCACGCCTGCAAATGGCTTCTCATGAAGCAGACAGTTAAGGCCATGGCGTCCTGCCACCTTCTTTAAGGTTTCCATAACCAACTGGTTATGATCTACGGCAACGTTTACCTGCTCAAAGATAGGAGCCAGCTCATGCTGTGCAGGAGCAACTTCGTTATGCTGTGTCTTTGCTGGAACACCAAGCTTCCAAAGCTCTTCATTTACTTCCTTCATGTAAGCAGCTACTCGCTCGCGAATGGCTCCAAAGTAATGATCTTCCAGTTCCTGACCCTTAGGAGGCATTGCACCAAATAAGGTACGGCCAGCATAAATTAAATCTTTTCTCTGTAAATATTTATCGTGATCCACCAGGAAGTACTCCTGTTCCGGTCCAACGGAAGGGGTAACTCTCTTTGATGTGGTATTTCCAAATAATTTTAAGATTCTTAAAGCCTGCTCATCAACAGCCTCCATGGATCTTAAAAGAGGAGTCTTTTTATCAAGTGCTTCACCAGTGTAAGAGCAGAACGCAGTTGGAATGCAAAGGGTAACGCCAATGGCATCTTCTCTTAAGAATGCAGGTGAGGTACAATCCCAAGCAGTATAACCTCTTGCTTCAAATGTAGCTCTAAGTCCTCCAGATGGAAATGAGGATGCATCCGGTTCTCCTTTTACCAGCTCTTTGCCGGAAAATTCCATGATGACCTTTCCCTCAGAAGTTGGTGCAGAGATAAAGGAATCATGCTTTTCTGCTGTAATGCCGGTAAGTGGCTGGAACCAATGGGTGTAGTGAGTAGCACCTCTCTCAATTGCCCAGTCCTTCATTGCATGTGCAACTACATCAGCAATGGAAGGATCTAACTCTGCGCCATCCTCAACCGTTTTCTTTAATTTCTTGAAAACAGATTTTGGTAAACGCTCTCTCATAACGGTCTCGTTAAATACATTCTTGCCAAACTTCTCGGCTACGTTTACAACTTCACTCATAAATTTTCCATCCTCTCATATGAATTACCACTTAATAAAATTAAGTCAGTTCGCCCTTTTTTGTCTCCTCAATAACTGAATATGCAATAATAACAGAAATGGCGCCCTCCTTTTGCAAGGAGAACGCCATCGTTCTTAATTAAAATAAATCATTTTCCTAAAAAAATCAAGTACTTTTTCAAATATTATTGAAGAAAAAACAATTAAGCTTTTCCAACAGATCCAAAAAGTTCCATCTTTTCTTTTACAGTTGCCTTAATTGCATCAACACCTGGAGCAAGAAGCTTTCTTGGGTCAAAGCCCTTTCCTTCTAAATCCTTGCCTGCTTCGATGTACTTACGAGTTGCTTCTGCAAAGGTAAGCTGACACTCTGTGTTAACGTTGATCTTTGCAACACCAAGGCTGATTGCCTTTTTGATCTGATCTTCTGGAATGCCTGTACCACCGTGAAGAACTAATGGCATATCTCCTACTTTGTCCTTAATCGCTGCTAAAGTCTCAAAGCTTAAACCAGCCCAGTCTGCTGGGTATTTTCCGTGGATGTTACCGATACCTGCTGCCAGCATAGTCACGCCTAAATCAGCTACCTGCTTGCACTCATTAGGATCCGCACATTCTCCCATACCAACAACGCCGTCTTCTTCTCCACCAATGGAACCTACTTCAGCTTCCAGTGACATTCCCTTTTCTTTGCAAACCTTAACAAGTTCCGTTGTCTTCTCAACATTCTCTTCGATTGGGTAATGTGAACCATCGAACATGATGGAGGAAAATCCTGCTTCGATGCATTTATAACAACCGTCATAAGAGCCATGGTCTAAATGAAGTGCTACTGGAACTGTAATGTTCATCTCTTCAATCATAGCCTTTACCATAGCAGATACGGTTTTATAGCCTGTCATATATTTTCCAGCACCCTCGGAAACGCCAAGGATTACTGGGGAATTTAACTCCTGTGCTGTCTGTAAAACAGCCTTTGTCCACTCAAGGTTGTTGATGTTGAACTGTCCGACTGCATACTTTCCGTCTCTTGCCTTTTCAAGCATCTCTTTCGCTGAAACTAACATATCACAAACCTCCATTTATTTAAGTTTTTATTGTTTCATTATATACCACTTTGTACTATTTGGAAAGAATAATTTTTTAAAGATTGTTTTTTTTATAACAAAGTTACATTTTGCTTTCATGGGGGACTTGCATTATAATAGTATTAGAATAAATACAATATGGGAGAAATGTTATGAATCAGAAGACAGAAGAAGATCGATTGACAGCTCCTGATGTGGAGCATCAACAGACTCCACAGGCTCAGGAAACCAAGAACCTGTTTACCAACAAACAATTGAAGAAACTGATTTTCCCCCTGGTGATCGAGCAGTTTTTAGCCGTAGCCATGGGTATGACAGACACCCTTATGGTGGCCTCCGTGGGAGAGGCAGCCGTATCAGGGGTATCCATTGTGGACACGATTAATATTCTTTTGATCGGTTTATTCGGAGCCATGGCTGCCGGGGGATCCGTAGTGGCGGCTCAATACATCGGAAGGAAGGATGAAAAGAATGTAGCAAAAGCTGCAGGTCAGCTCTTTCTCGCCGTTGGAGGGCTTTCCATCGTTCTCATGGCAATTGCTCTGTTATTCAATGAACCGATATTACGCCTGATTTACGGAAACATCAGTCAGGATGTTATGGATAATGCAAAGATTTATTTTTTCCTATCTGCTTTATCATATCCATTCCTGGCCTTTTATAACAGTGCAGCGGCACTGTTTCGTTCCGTGGGGAATTCAGGAATATCCATGCGGGTCTCCCTGATTGCCAACGTATTTAACATTGTTGGAAATATTATATTCATCTTTGGACTCCACATGGGTGTGGCAGGATCGGGTATCTCCACCTTGATTTCCAGAATTTTATGTGCATGTATCATCCTGGTTCTCCTTCATAGACATGCAGGACTTACGGTTGATTTCACCCTTAAAGTAGATAAGAATATACTCCACAAGATTCTCTACATCGGTGTGCCAAACGGAGTGGAAAATAGCATCTTTCAGCTTGGTAAACTGCTCTTATCAAGTCTGATCTCCAGCTTTGGAACGGTTGCCATTGCAGCCAATGCCGTAGCGAGTACCATATGTGGGCTGGAAACCATACCAGCCACTGCCATCGGCATTGCCATGGTTACTGTGGTGGGACAATGCGTAGGAGCCGGAGAGCTGGATCAGGCCAAGAAATACATGGGCAAGCTATTAAAAACAGCGTATACCTGGCTCATCGTATTAAATCTATCCATTATACCATTCCTAACGGTTATCACAGGACTGTTCCAGCTATCGCCGGAAACCAGTGCTCTGGCAGTAAAGCTTATGCTTTATCACAGCATCTGTTGTATGATGATCCACCCTCTGGCCTTTTGCCTCACCAATGGGCTCCGTGCCGCAGGAGATGTCCGCTTCACCATGGTGGTATCCATCTGCTCCATGTGGATCTGCCGCATCGTTTTGGCTTACTTCTTAAGCCTTCACCTGGGACTTGGACTCATGGGCATCTGGATTGCCATGACCATCGACTGGCTCGTCCGCGCCATCTTCTTCTCCACTCGCGTGTTAAGAGGAAAATGGCGGAAGTTCGCCCTTCGTGCTCTCTCTTAATCCAGGAAATTTAAAACGGCTTCCTTCATCTGATCCGCATCGCAAACCGTGGTATGACGTACCACAGCGGTGCGGATTTCTTCAACCGCCTGAGGAACAGAAACTCCAGATACCTTTGATAAGTGATCAATAATCTCAAACTCATCTTCCGTCTTCTGTTCTCCTTCCATAGCCTCTAAGACACTTCTGGAAAATTTATATGGGCTGGCGGTTGAGGCGATGACAGTCTTTGTATCATCCTTTGTCTCTTCCTTGTATTTGCCATATACGGCTGATGCAACCCCTGTATGGGTATCAATTAAGTAACCAGTATCTTCAAAGAGCTTCTTAATTACAGCCATATTCTCTGCTTCTGAAGCAAATCCACCGATAAAGCCATTCATCTTTTCTTTCATCTCACTGCTTACACAGTAACTCCCATTTTCTCCCAGATTCTTCATGAGATCAGCATTCGCTGTCCCATCACAACCGGTACTTAAGTAAATGAGTCTCTCTAGATTGCTGGAGATTAAGATATCCATCGAAGGGGAAGTTGTTAATATAAAATCCCGGTTCCTGTCATAAGTTCCTGTCTGAAAGAAGTCAAACAGAACTTTATTTTCATTGGAAGCACAGATTAAGTTCTTAATGGGGGTTCCCATAAGCTTTGCAAAATAAGCAGCTAAGATGTTACCAAAGTTACCGGTTGGAACCGTAACATTGATCTCTTCTCCTTCTAAAATCTCCTCACTTGATAGAAGTTTTGCATAAGCATAAACATAATAAACAATCTGAGGAACCAGTCTTCCTATGTTTATAGAATTGGCTGAGGAAAGCTGATACCCTTTTTCTTCTAATAACTCTGCAAAGGCTTTGTCGCCAAAGATCTTCTTCACTCCTGTCTGTGCATCATCAAAGTTCCCATGAATGGCTGCCACATGGGTATTCTCCCCTTTTTGGGTTACCATCTGTAGCTCCTGAACAGGACTCACTCCATCTTTTGGATAAAAAACAATGATTTCCGTTCCTTCTACATCAGCAAAACCTGCCATGGCTGCCTTACCCGTATCACCAGAAGTAGCAGCAAGAATTACAATCTTATTCTTTACCTGATTTTTTTTCGCAGCGGTAGTCATCAGATGAGGAAGAATGGACAATGCCATATCCTTAAATGCAATTGTGCTTCCATGATATAACTCCAGATAGTAAGCACCATCTGCCTTGGATAGAGGTGCGATCTCTTCCGTATCAAATTTACTGTCATAGGCCTTGGCAATGCAGCTTTTTAATTCGGACTCCGTGTAATCGGTAAGGAACAGCTTCATAACCTCATATGCTGTTTCCTGGTATGTCATGAGGGAAAATTCCTTCATGGATTTGTCAAGCTTTGGGATAAAGCTTGGCATGAATAAACCGCCGTCTGCTGCCAGTCCTTTTAAAATTGCCTGGGATGCTGTCACACCGGCTTCGCCGCCCCGGGTGCTTTGATAGGATATTTCCATAGTATCTGATTCCTTTCCTGCTTTGCCATAGTTATGAGTGGATAAAAACCTTGCCAGCATTGTAGCACACTTTAAGAGTTGGCGCAAGCAAAAAGTGTCCTTTATGCGGACATTTGTATTTGTTACAAAGACACAGCCAATTGCTTTTCATTTCCATTTATCTATGGTAAGATACTCTCATGGATTTAGAAAGGATGTAAGAATTTTTATGAAATATGAACATATGCAGAAAGGAATCTTTCTTAGCCGTCCCAATCGTTTTATTGCCCATGTTTTAATTACTTTAGAAAACGGACAAGAAGAATCTGTCATCTGTCATGTAAAAAATACAGGTCGTTGCAAAGAACTACTAATGCCAGGGGTAACCGTTCTCGTCCAGTTTCACCCAGAGGCTCTTCTCCTTGGGAGAAAAACACAGTATTCCTTAATCGGAGTATGGAAGGAGAGAGAAAGCAGTCCTCTTCTTATTAACATGGATTCCCAGGCTCCAAATCAGGCTGCCTATGAATGGCTTTCATCAAAAGAAAAAGGCATCTCTCTTCCTTACTATGAAGATGGAAAGAATGGGACCAAGTCTATTTTAGAAATACAAAACTTAAAGCGGGAGGTCACTTTTGGACAATCCAGGTTTGATCTTGCCTTTCAGTCTCTAGAACCTGGGTTCTCCGCATTTATGGAGGTCAAAGGCGTTACTCTGGAGGAAGATGGCTTAGCTATGTTTCCCGATGCGCCTACTCTTAGGGGCGTAAAACATGTGGAAGAACTGGTGAAGGCCCACAAAGAAGGGTATGAAGCCTATATTCTCTTTGTCATTCAGATGAAAGGAATGAAAGGGTTTGCGCCAAATAATAAAACCCACCCGGAATTTGGGAAGGCACTAAAAACAGCCAAAGATGCCGGAGTCCATATCCTGGCTTATGACTGCATTGTCACAGAAACTTCTATGACCATTGACCAACCGGTGCCTGTTTTATTGGATGAATGAACTTAACTGTTAATATTAAGAAAAAGTCTGGGAAGAAGAAATTCTTACCCAGACTTTTTTGATATTAGAACTTACGACCTCCGCCTCCCATGGTACGGCCAGAAGAGGAATGAGTGGTACTTCTTCCAGGTGAAAATCCACCTCCAGAACTACCTCCAGACCCACCATTGTTATTATTTCTTGGAATAATGACATGGGTCACAGTCTTATTAATTAGATTATCCATCTTCTCGGAGTAGCGAAACTCACTGACACCACGATAGGCTTTTAAATAGTTTCCGGTCCTGTTTCTCTCCTTTTTCATGGAGTACTGTGCAGATACCGTTAAGCAGGCCGTTCCAGCAACAAAAAATGCGATTGCAGCCGCCACAAGAGCCTCATACCAGCGGATGCTTCTATAAATGCTGATCTCTCCTGTTTCCTTATCGTAGTTATACTGCCCTCCAGGAATTCCCGCTCTGTAATACTTTATCACTCCGTCTAAAAATGCTTTAGCACTGGCTGAATAATCTCCCTTACTGGCACTTTCATAGGATTTATCAAGAATTGCATTCCAGCGTTCATCGGTTAAAAACCGGTTCATCTTACCAACAGGAAGAATGTACATTTCCCGGTTATTCATATCAATTAAAAACAAAACACCCCTGTAATCAGAGCCAACGCCATAAGACCCGTTGATATAAAAATCCTCTGCATATTGCTGTGCCGACTTACCTCCAGTTTCATCTGTGGTCACAACCAGGACATCCATGTTCATTTCCTTTTTCATGGATGTGATCTGTGACTCAAAGCTGTTTCTTTCTTCTGTGGTAAAAAGGCCAGCATCATCAAAGACCCGTTTTTCTTCGCCAAAGGCAGAAAACGGCTTTAATAGGGATGCGAGTAAAAAGAACACAGCAACTAGAATGACCAAAGGCATTCCTTTTTTCAGCCAAATAGAGTTTACATTCATCATATTAGATACCCCACAAATAGCAAGGCTAAAAGCATTGGAAAGAAAATTTCAGCAAACAATAGAAAAAGTTTTCCTTTGTCCACAGGAAGCTTTCCGCAGACCTTTCCGGTCTGTCCGTTAATGGTGAAATAATACATCTTATTCTTTCTGCGATCCAAATAAGTAAGTGCCCATACTGGTAAAAGGGCATATTCCCAGCGTTCCTCTGTAAAGTCAAACATTTCATCCTGAACCCTGACAGAATCGTAGGAAGCAATGCTGTTTTTTAAGGTGTCTCTGGCAAAGGAACGAACTTCTTCTTTTACTTCACCAGAAAAATCCGTCTCCTCCATATCTCTGCGCTCCGCAACAAAGCCAGATAGATACCCCATGGTAAAAGGCTCTAAGACATCAGTATCAAAAGGAAATACGCCTTCTGTTAGTTCTTTGCTGGCCTTTTTTAAGGCATTGCGGGGAACATATTTTATGGGCATCAATCCTTCTCGTTTTACTTCGTAGGTTTGAGTCTCGGTATACCGATAATTTCCACTGACCCAGATACGCAGGCGGTCTGCTCTTGCCTCCAAGCTTCCATTGACTTTACAGCTATAAAGGAGATAGGGAAAATAAACGCCTGAAAGCTTCTCAATCTGATCCTCACTGTAAAACGCTTTTGGGGTAAAACGTTTTTTCTTCATCCAGATCCGGAAGATTTCTTTGGCCTTTTTATGATCGATAGAAAAAGGAATTACATAATCAGGGTGATATTCCCCTGATATCCGGCGGGTTAAGATTACCGGGTTGTGACAATAGTAGCAAAAGGTTGCTGCCGTGGTTTCATCTGTCACCACTTGCGCACCGCAGCTGGGACAGGAATAAAGAACCGGTTCTCCCCGGCTTTCATTCAATTCCCTGGCTGCTCTCTCTGCTTCTTTTTTCTCAGCTTCCTTTTCCTTTGCTTCCCCTTCTGTGAATTCTGAAAGGCAATATTCACAGGCATATTTTTGAAGCTTTGGATTAAACTTTAAGGGTCCGCCGCAGTTAGGGCATTGGTAAGTTATAATCCCACTCATGGTTTAGACTTGCCGCACTCGGAGCAGAAGTTCCCTGTATTAGCGGCTCCGCATTCACAGGTCCAAGGCCCAGCCGGTTTTTTGTTTCCACACTGAGGACAGAAGTTCCCTGTGTTTTCACTTCCACAGCTACAAGTCCAACTGCTGCCTGACTGAGCGCCGGATGGAGCATTCTGGCTTGCCTGTTGGTTCTGATTCATCTGCATTTGTTTGAGATTGACACTAGAGGCAGCGCCCATAATACCGCCTCCCATATTCATTCCCATGCCCATTCCCATATATCCTGCCATAGAACCGGATGAGTTTCCACCCGCTTTCTCCATTCCTCTGGCTGCTGCTCCCTGAATGTAGCCTTCTCTTACGGATGGATCGCCTAACATGGCACCCTGGTTACGCATATGAATTAAGTCTTTGGATTCTTCATCATAAGAAATACTTGCAATTCCTACGGACTGAATGGCAATTCCTCTGCGTGCCTTCCACTGTTCGTCTAAAACATCTGACATGTATTGCCCAAGTTCTCTTCCTTTAGAGGACACATAGGAGATGCGGATTCCATCCGCAGACATCTGATTAATGGAGGACTGCAATGCCTCTAAAAACTCAGATAAATACTGGCTATTAATATCAGATACCTCTACATTGGTAGCGTTTTTAGGAATGGCCTCTGAATAAAATAACAGGGGATCTGTTACCTTAATGGAATAGGTTCCGTGAGCCCGCAAAAACAATTCTGCGTTGTAAAACTGATCAAAATAATTAATAGGATTAGGAGTTCCAAATTTAACTCCCTTTATTTCCTGAAGATTAATAAAATAAACTTTCTGAGCGGTAGGTGTATGACCGCCAAAACGAATACGGTCAAAAGATTCCTTTAATGCTTCTTCAAACTGACCATTAAAAAGAGAGGGGAGAGAAGAATTCTTTACGGTAAAATATCCTGGCTCTCCTGTATAATCTATTACCTTTCCTCCGTCCACTAAAATCATGAACTGATTGGGGTAAACATGGATGACAGAACCGTCTGATACTGTATTGTCTGTTCCTTTGGTGTTAGATCCTTTTCTAATTTTCACTCCAGAAGCAAATACAGTCTGGTCGCCCATTTCTCCTGCTTCTATCACTTCAAGCCATTGGTCTGCCAGTGATCCGCCTAATGCGGTTGTCAGTGCTTTTACAATTCCCATGTCTGTTCCTCCTCAACTGTTAGATTCTTATATTATACTATAGGTTTGGTTCATTCGTCATCATGCATTCCTCATGATTGAAATTTCTTTTGCATATCCAGGTAATTCATTGGGCGTTTCCAGGTAAAATGGCAGATCCTTTAATACGGGATGCGTTACGATCCGTTTTAAGGCATCTTCTCCAATGAAACCTTCTCCTATTTTCGCATGACGGTCCTTATGAGCCCCTAATGGGTTCTGGCTGTCATTTAAATGAATGGCTTTTAGCCGGTGTAGGCCAATCACTTCATCAAACCGGTGAAGCACTCCGTCAAGATCCTGAGCGATATCATAGCCAGCATCCCACACGTGACAGGTGTCAAGGCAGACTCCCATGAGTTCTTTATGATGAACCCGGTCAAGAATCTCTCTTAATTCCTCAAACTCCCGGCCTACCTCACTTCCTTTTCCTGCCATGGTTTCTAGCAGGACTGTGGTGTGAAACTCTGGGGTAAGAATCTCATTTAGCATATCTGAAATTTGCTCAATGCCCACTTCAACTCCCTGTCCCACGTGGCTTCCCGGGTGGAAATTATAGCAATTGCCAGGAGTATATTCCATTCTCATCAAATCATCCTTCATGGTATCCTTTGCAAGGATTCGAAGGTTTGGATCTGCAGAGCAGGCATTTAAAGTGTAGGGGGCATGAGCCAAAATCCGGCTGATGGCGTGTTCCTTCGCAAAGAGAAGAAAACGTTCCACATCAGCCGGATCCATGGCTTTCGCTTTGGTTCCTCTTGGGTTTCTCGTAAAAAACTGAAAGGTATTTGCATCAATGGCAAGGGCATTCTTACCCATGGCAAGAAACCCTTTTGCCGATGATAAATGACATCCGATTGTTAGCATATGACCTCCTAAAATTTTATTTTTTCGTTCGCTTTCCACTAGCAGGGCTAATGGCCTTTACTGCCGTAACAAGAAATATTGCTGTCATAAGCAGCTGGATAAAGATGCTTAAAACCACCCAGTGCTTCATAATCCCATTTTCAGGGTGAGGGCCAAACCAACTATTAAGACTCTTTAATACCTGATTATCCCCAGCTTGGCTATTTATCATTACATAAAAAGTAGCAACTGGGTTTAAAAGAAGAAGATATAAAAATGCGCCAGAGTTGGCCTGATCTGCGATTTTGCTCACTGAGGATGCGTATGTATTGACCACGTTAAGTCGGGCAATGGATAAGGCAAATATATTAACTGCGTAGGTACCGGCTGCTATCAACACCAGCACTCCATAACTTACCACAGTTGCTATCGTGGAGCGTTTAAATATAGAAGAAAAACATATCCCCATACTTCCGCATAAGAGTGCTACACTTAAGTAGCATAAAAGTAAAATTACAATATCATAAGCGGTTACTCCGCCATATACAAACGATATAAAAAGCAGAGGGAAGCTTGACATAACCATTAAAAACATGGTTCCAAAGGAAGCAATCAGCTTTCCCCATATAATCTCCCAAGGTTTCAATGTGGTGGTTAATAAAAGATCAAGGGTTTGACGTTCTCTCTCTCCGCTGACAGAGGCGGCGGTCAAGGCTGGCATAATAAACATGAGCATGACAAATTCCACCACCGCCACAAATACATAAATATTAATAAAAGAGGAATACTGAATCTCCGCTGTCATCTTCACTTGTTCTACGACAGAATACATATTAAGTAAAACCACAAGGGCCAAAATAGAATTGAATAAAACTAAGATTAAGGCCAGACGGAAACTTCTGGAGCTGACCGTTATTTCCCGTTTATAAACCGGGTTCATTTTCATGTACAAGCACCGCCTTTTCTTTATCATGATCCGTTATCTGCATAAACAGCGTCTCTAAGCTGCCCTGTTCCCTGTAAAAACCACGGACCAACACCTCTGCATCTACTAGCTGTTGAAGAAGCTGTGCTTCATCTTGCTCGTCTCCGATGAAATTAACCCGGATATCCTGGTCTTTGACTGCAATGGTCTGAACACAAGGCTGGCTCTTTAATATAGTAAGAGCCCTTTCCTTTTCCCCAAGTACGGAGATAATCAAAGGATTGGTGGCATTCACCCGGTGAAGAATCTCTTCTATACTTCCTCCCAGAACCATCTTTCCCTGGTCTATAATGCCAATATCCGTACACAGTTCCGATAATTCAGAAAGGACATGGGAGCTAATAAATATGGTTTTCCCCTGTTCTTTTAGATCTTTTAAAATCTCCTTAAATTCAAATCGAGTCCTGGGATCCAATCCAGAAGCTGGCTCATCAAGAACCAGCAAAAGAGGGTCGTGAATGAGAGCTCTCGCAAGACACAAACGTTGCTTCATACCTCTGGATAGGCTATCTACATAAAAGTTACTCTTCTCTTCTAATCCTACCTGCTCTAACAGTGTCATATACCGGTTTCTGGCCTTTAAACCATCAAGTCCATAGCAGGAAGCAAAAAACTCCATATATTCGTTGACCTTTAAATTGTCATAGACACCAAAAAAGTCAGGTACGTAACCGATGCTTCGTTTTAAATCATCTAAGCCTCCAGTCACGTCCCTGCCATTAATGATAACCTGACCGCTGTCTGCGGACAAAAGCCCGGTCATAATCTTAATGGTTGTGGTCTTGCCTGCCCCGTTGGGCCCTACAAATCCATAAAGAGAGCCCTCAGGAATCATAATATCTAAGCCGTTTAAAGCATGAAACTTACCAAATTTTTTCCATAAGTTCTTGATTTCAAGCATTATTTTTCCTTTCCTGTAACAGTAAGCATAGGCAGTGTTACGTACCAGTTTTTTCCTTCCGCATTATCACATACATACTTTACAGTAAGGGTATTTCCTGGTGACAGATAAGGAATCAGTTCCTCTGCAGAATAAACCGTTTTTCCTGAATCCATTACATCGTAATTATTCGTATCATGGTTATAAAAATAAATATCTCCCTTGAACAGATTAATATAGGATACATTTTGGTTGTTTGTAAAGTCGCCGGAGGGGGTTTCAAATTCCAGCTTTTCTATCTCAAGATCATTCCCAAGAGAATACTCAAGAGCTACCGGATCGATTGCATAGGTTGCATTGGAATCGGAGTAATATTGACCACTTACTACACTAGGTATCTTAATCAAAGCAGAATGGGAGATCCTTCCTTCCTTTCTTGGCTTTACATCAATGGTTGAAGTAAACATGGACATTCCAAATGTCTCGAATTTGCCCTTTGATAGGAACTGACTGTCTGACTGATTGTTGCTAAAAGCCACGATTCTAGCTTCCTGATTATAAACGGAAGAATATTTCTCCAGATAAAAGCTTAATATATTGGTTCTTGATAAGGCCAGCATGTACGCAGGATCATTGATATCTGCCTTCGGGTACAAATAACTTCCCGTCACTCTGGCAGAGACAATAAAGGAACTATTCAAAGGATAATTAATCACCGAAGCACCGTCTAGATCCATGGTCTCACCTGGCTTTAATTCATCAAGCACGACCATCTTTCCATACATTAAAATTCCCACTTTCTCTACTGGAAATGGATATTCGTTGGTTACAGTCCCGGATATCTTACCATCAACTAATGTAATGTTTCCAAGCAAACCTCTGTGATCTGTATTGGAAATCCTTTTTTGCATGGAGAAATATTTGGGAGTAAAGGCAGCGGCATTTTGAAGAGAAACTTTGGTTTCTCCATCACCATATCCTATCCTCACCTTATAATCTTCCTCTCCTATAAACTTGGGTACAGGCTCCATTTCATAACTGTTGCTTCTTGTAATCGGCTGGATCACATAAGAAGGATCTAAGGATATGGTATAAGCCTTGTTATAAGGCGTTCTCATATTAATATAGGTATATTCATCCACATATTCCTTTGTGGAATCCATTATGGTCGCATAAGTAAAGAAGGTATCCTTAAACCGGGTTTTAATCCCCATCAGATAGATAATGGCTGTAAAGACAAAGGATGCCACCACAACAGCGGTTCGATAATATCCCCGTCTCTCCTTCTTTTTTAAATAGAGATAAATACCAGGTCCTAGTAAAATGAGATAGACCAATATGAGCACGATATAGAGTGCCAGCCCGGGAAGCTTATCAACATTACCAGTGTTTAGCATATTCTGAACAGACCAAAACTGACCGGAATTACCACTATATAAAAAGGAAGATAAATTATTTAATTTCGTCTCCCCAATCAGAACGGTAAAAATCTTATCCACATAGGACCTATGTGTCTCACAAAAGGAGGCGATATCTGCGAAATCATAGGCAGCCACACCCACAGTTCCTTTCCCTTTAGAGACAGAGCTAAGAACGGAAAACTGATCATTGGAAAGCACTCCTGTACCGCCTTTTAAGGTTAAATCAGCACAGATCAGGCTTAAAAATGAATCTCCAGGCCCATTGGTGGAATACTCCACTCCCATATCCACGGACCGCTCAGCAGGAGGTGCGTAGGAATCTTCTAACAGCTCTGACCGGAAAGCGTAAAGTGTCTCATCGGCTCTTGCTCCTGTGCCAAGCAAAAGTGTTCCGCCTCCCTTTACCCAACCAAGGATTGCTGACATCTGTTCTTTGGAAAGGGCTTTGGTATCGTAATCTGATATGACTAAGACGTCAAGAATATCAAGCCCAATGACTTGATCTGGCATCTTTTCTGTCTTCAAATTAAAGGTCTTGATTCGAAGGGAACTGTAATTAATCCCAACCCCATTCAAATAGGAAAGCTTTTGAGGATTGTCAGATAAAATTCCCACAAAAAGCTCGGCGACTTCAGGGGTGGCATTTGTTTTAAGTCGTTTTCGAAGCAGCTCTATTCCATCTTTATCTAAGAGTTTCACATAAAGGGTATCTGCCCTTCCCACTGGAATATCTAGAGATTCTTCAAGGGATTGGTTTGCATCTACCGATACGGGATAATCATATTGATAGATATCAAAATCTGATTCCATAGCTTCCACACGTATGGTACCGGTAAAGGGAGTATTAAGACTTCTCTTTAAGGTCACATTTACAGGCACAAAACGTGCTGTTTTTGCATTTCCATCGTATCCATAGGATACATCCATAGAAATTCCTGCTTCGGAAGCGGTATTAAATTCATTCTCCTGTGCGTTGGCATCCGTTGCACTCATGGCGAAAACAGGCAGCTTCATGCTGCCTGTCATTATAAACGCTATGGCACTAATCAGGAATACTTTTCTAATATTCATCCTGTGTCATCCTATCTTTCCAAAATTCTCTTTGTTCACGTCGAAATTAACCTTAAGCTTTACCTTAAACACGGTACCAGATAAATCACTGGTCACATCAATGGATCCGCCGTGGACGTCCACGATGTTCTTCGCTATGGCAAGCCCCAGGCCGGTCCCTCCCGTATCGGTAGAACGGGACTGCTCCACCCGATAAAACTTATTAAAGATCAAAGGCAGCTCTTCCGTAGGAATTACATAACCGTAATTGACTACAGATATGGTCACCTG
Source organism: uncultured Eubacteriales bacterium (assembly GCA_963528005.1). Taxonomy (GTDB): domain Bacteria; phylum Bacillota; class Clostridia; order Lachnospirales; family Lachnospiraceae; genus Lacrimispora. The sequence continues at coordinate 69,635 of CAURSM010000019.1, read as the reverse complement.
TTCCTCATCTCCATTGACCTTAACTAAAATACGTTTCCCGTCGGCTCCGTATTTGATGGCATTGTTAATGAGATTGTCAAACAGGCGCGCCAAAAGATTGCCGTCGGCTGTGATAACCATAGCCGGGACATTGCTTTGAAGCTCATAGGACAAGTTTTTATCCACAAAGCTAGGATAAAACTCCTCTAAAAGCTGGCTTAAAAGCTTCATCACATCCACCTTCGCTACTTGCATGGACATCTTTCCGTAATTTAACTTTGTAAATCCAAAAAGGTCTTCAATGAGCTTTTCCAGCCTTTTTGTCTTCACGTATGCGATTCCTATGTACTTTTTCTGAACCTCCAAATCAAGCTTCGTCTCACCGGATAACAGTTCCAGATACCCTGTTATGGAAGTTAAGGGAGTCCTCAGGTCATGAGCAATGTTTGTTATTAACTCATTCTTGGTCCTCTCTGCTTCCCTCTCCTTATCCATTAAATCCTTTAGATCTCCGACCATCTTATTTAAACTGGCAGCCATGACGGAAAATTCATCATCCCCTTCAATATCCACCGTGATGTTTAGATCTCCCTCGGAAATACTATGCATAGCGTGGGATATCCTGGCAATGTATCGCATGGATTTTTCCTGCAACAAAAGAAAAGTTACTGTAAAAATACCAATTCCAAATATAACATAAATAAGAATGACTACGGCATCAAAGGTGGTAAGAAGCTCCACGAATGCATTGTCCCTATCTGTATTTTTCATGTAGGATGCAATCAGTGAGATATTGGTTACAAGAAAAAGTTCTATGAGGACCGTAACCACAGCACTGTAAAAAATGTTGGCTACGACCCTTGCATGGAAACGGCGATTGATATCACTTTTCAATTTTGTATCCTACCCCCCAAACAGTGGTAATGATCTTGTTCTGTCTGGTGTCTTCCTTCATCTTACCTCTTAGACGCCTAATATGTACCATTACTGTGTTATTGGCCTCGTATACCTTCTCATTCCACACCTTTTCAAAAATCTCATCGGTACTGAACACTTTTCCTGGATTGGAAGCCAGCAAATAAAGGATATCGAATTCAATAGGAGTGAGTTTGATCTCTTCTCCGTAAACAGTGACCTTATGATTGTCTTTATTAATTGTCAGTCCCCTGATGGCAATTTCATTCTTTGCTGCTTCATTGGCAGAGCTGTTAGGGTTTAGCTGAGTATAACGGCGAAGCTGAGATTTTACACGTGCCGTCAATTCCAGGGGATTGAAAGGCTTTGTAACGTAATCGTCTGCTCCGGTTCCCAGACCAAGTATCTTATCTAAATCTGTTGATTTGGCGCTAAGCATGATAATGGGAATATTATTCGTCTCCCGTATCTTCCTGCACATGGAAAGACCATCCATTCCAGGCATCATAATGTCTAGAAGAACTAATTGAATCTGATTTTTTTCAAGTATCTCAAGACCCTCCTCTGCGTGATTCGCCTTATATACTTTATATCCATCGCTGACTAGATAGATTTCAACCAGATCTGCAATTTCCTTCTCATCATCCACGACCAGTATGCTTATTGTTTCGGACATGAAAAAATACCTCCCTTGTCTTTATGTAAGCGGCTCTTCGTTTTTCACAGAAAAGCCTGCATTCATTTTACCACAAGAAAGGTATCTTTGCCTTACTATTTTCTTACAAAAAAGCTATAATACGGTAATTATAGGTTAGATTAACCAATTAATTATGACTCTCAGTCGGGACAAATACCCTGTTTGCCTGAGGGTTTAATTTCTTAAGCTCATCCTTAACTGCAAGCCTTGCTTCTTCACAAAATTCTTCCTGGCTGTTTCTTTGTATGCGCCCTCTTCGGTCAGGCTTTTCATAGGTTCCGTCAGGCAGTAAAATGTGGGCCTTCACATTATCTTCTAATTGTACCTTAAGGACGTTAAAGATTCGTTGCTTTAAGTCCTCATCTTCTACCGGAAACATGATTTCTACCCGTTTGTCTAAGTTCCTTGGCATCCAATCGGCACTTCCTAAATACAACTCCATGCTACCGTCATTTTCAAAATAGAATATCCTGGCATGTTCCAGGAAATTACCGATGATGGAATGAACGGAAATATTCTCGCTTAAACCAGGCACCCCTGCTTTTAAGCTGCAGACACCACGAACGATAAGCTGAATCTTTACTCCGGAACAGGAAGCCTCGTAAAGAGCCGCTATAATATCCTTGTCGCAAAGGGAATTCATCTTAGCAATGATTTGGGCCGGTTTTCCAGCCTTCCCATGTTTCGTCTCTCTTCGGATCATCTTTAGGAACCTGGCTCTAAGCCAAATGGGAGCTACCACAAGTTTATTCCATTGCAGCGGCTCAGAATAACCAGACAGCATATTAAATACAGCTGTGGCATCTTCTCCAATCTGGGGATTACAGGTCATAAGGCCAAAATCCGTATAGAGCTTTGCGGTGGAATCGTTATAATTTCCGGTTCCCAGATGGACGTAGCGACGAATGCCATCCTCTTCTCTGCGGACCACCAGAGTGATCTTTGAATGGGTCTTTAACCCCACAAGACCATAGATTACGTGACAGCCTGCTTTTTCAAGCTGCTTTGCCCAGTTGATGTTATTTTCTTCATCGAAACGGGCTTTTAACTCCACCAGCACCGATACCTGCTTCCGGTTGTCGGCAGCTTCCGCCAGAGCAGCGATAATGGGGGAATTTCCACTAACCCGGTATAAGGTCTGCTTGATTGCCAGAACTTCAGGGTCTTTTGCGGCAGCCTTCACAAAATTCACCACAGGATCAAAGCTTTCGTAAGGATGATGAAGTAAGATATCTCCCTTTCGAATGTTAGTGAAAATATCATCCTCGTTCATAAACTCCGGCACCTGCTGGGGAATATAAGGGGTGGCTTTTAAATGGTCGAAACCTTTTAAACCATACATCTTCATTAGGAAGGTAAGGTCAAGAGGTCCGCCTATTAAAAAGATATCACTGGAACTTATGTTAAGCTCCCGCTTTAAAATTTTCAACAGACTCTTGTCAATCTTTTCTTCTACCTCCAGACGGATTGCCTCTCCCCACTGTCTCTTTTTTAACTGCTTTTGAATCTCTTCCAGAAGATCTACCGCTTCCTCTTCATCAAGGGTTAAATCCGCATTTCTCATGACACGAAACGGGCTGGCGGTAACCACATGATAGTTAAGAAACAGACTTCCAATATTCCGCTCAATGATTTGTTCCAGTAATATGACCTTTTTCTCCTGCCCTTTCTTACCAGGCAGCTGAATGATTCTTGGAAGTACGCTTGGAACTTGAACCATGGCAAATTCAAGTTCCTCTTCTCCGCTTTTTTTCTTTAAAAGTGCAGCGATATTTAAGGATTTATTCCGGATAAGAGGAAATGGTCTTGAGGAATCCACCGCCATAGGGGTAAGAACCGGATAAACATCACGTTCAAAATAGCTGTCAACGAAATGGCCTTCTTCCTCGCTTAAGTCCTCATGATTTAAAATAAAATGAAGTCCATTCTGTTTTAAGGCAGGAAGGAGGGAACGGTTGAAGGTGGAGTACTGGAGTGCCACTAGCCCATGTGTCTTCTCGCTGATTTTCTCTAACTGCTCCCCTGGTTTTAAACCAGCGATATCTGGTTTTGTATATTTGGCATGAACCATATCCTTTAAGGACGCCACACGGACCATGTAAAACTCATCTAAATTAGAAGCGGTAATGCTTAAGAATTTAAGCCGTTCAAATAAAGGAATGCTCTTATCCCTTGCTTCTCCAAGTACCCGGTAGTCAAACTCAATCCAGCTCAGTTCCCGGTTAACATAATTATTGGGATTGTAATATATTTCATTGATGTCTGCCACTAGGTCAACCTCCTTTTCTGCTTTAAGACTGGTCTGATTCCAAATATCTCTTCAAAGAAATCTGCCTTTTGGCTAAATGCAACAGATTCCAGAGTAATATCACCTTCATAGGAAGTGGTCACTAAAAGCTGGCCGTTTTTCACATTCATCCGGGAGTCAGAAAGCTTTTGCTTATGGCTTCTGTCCATGGAATTTGCCAGTCGTAATATGGCGGTCAGCTTTGCCATTAATATGGTGATATCCTCTTTGGATAATTCCCCTTTTGTATTGCGAAACAGCTCTTCGTTTAAGTGCATCCGGCTGTAATCAAATTCTACTCCGTTATATCGAACCACATTGGCTATAATCTCCCGTTCCATATGAGACAATCCAATGATTTCTGTGGACATAATAATATTATAGGCAGATTCACTGGACTTTTTCATGGATATAAATTTCCCACAGGCGTGAAGACAGGCGGCAATCTGAAGCAGCAGCCGTTCTCTCTTTCCCATGCCGTGGTATTTTTTCATGCTGTCAAAGAGATCAAGCACATACTTTTCCATGATGGCGGTATGGGGACCGTGACATTTATATCGTTTTGCCATATTTCTGGAGGCCGCCAAAATATCTTCGGAAAAATCATGATGGAATTTAACAGCCTTTGTCTCTTCTGCATATTCAGCCGCAATGCTGTCACAAAGACGAATGCCTGGAATCCAAAACATCTCCGCTCCGGTCAATTCCAAAACACGTTTATATATAATGGCCGCAGGTACCAAAAGAGCCGCATATTCTGCACTTACTCCAAACCGTTCCTGAATCTGATCTGCAGACATCTTTAACAGTTTTTCATAGAAGCCAACATACTCCTCAGCGGTAATCCATTCCACTGCTTTTCCTCCGTTGCTGCCTCTGGATAAGTATAGAATGCTTTCTCCTACGCCGATTAAACTTTTAATCTGCCGATCTTTGATATGAACCTTTCGAAAGGTGTATAGCTCGTTATCTACCATCTCTTCAATCAGGGTATTTTGCATCTTTGCACTGACTTGTACATCAGCCATCATTTCCCGAATTCTCAATACTCCAAGCATCAGATTCTGAGTGGAAACTAAAGCATCTTTATCAAAGAGAGAGACCTGCATACTTCCAAAACCTACATCAACAATGGCAGTTCCTTTTTCAATGATCTTGCTAAATTCTGCATCCTTTGAAGCAATGGCCTTATAGCTAATAAATCTCTGCTCCGAATTGCTTATAATCTGCACTTCTATGCCAGTTCTGACACGAACCTGATCTAAAACAATCTGGCTGTTTTTCGCTTCTCGTAAGGCACTGGTGGCATAAGCCCGGTACCCGATTACTTTATACGACTGCATGATACCAGCAAAATCTTTGATTACTTCACACATCTCTTCCACCAGCTCATAGCTGATTTTTCCATTGTTGTACGTATCTCTGCCTAGGGCGATAACATGGCGAACGTGATCGATCTTATTGATTCCATTTTTGACAGATATCTCATAGATGCCTAGTTCCAGTTCAAACGACCCCACATCGATGGCAGCAAATAGTTTGATTGCCATACTTGTCCTCCTTACCGCCCATGTAGCAGGCGTTTGCTTCTATTTTACTCTATCCTCGGTATTTTTGTGTGAAATTCAGGTAAAATATTACAAATTTTTTCAAGATTCTTCTTTCTTCCCCACGATGTGTGTGATGAACTGACTGGCCGTTCTTCCGGACAAACCTCCGTGCTGTAATTCCCAGATATTTGCCTTTGCATATAGCTCTTCCAATGGGATTCCAAGATCAAAACGGTCTGCCAATTCTTTTACAATGGTTAGAAACTCTGCTTTATCCGGAGAGCCGTAATAAATGGTAACTCCAAAACGGGCCACCAAAGAAAGCTTTTCCTGGACGGTGTCATTATTATGTAATTCATCATCCAGTTCTTTCTTGTCACTGAATTTTTCCCGGATCAGATGACGGCGGTTTGAGGTGGCATAAATGAGAACATTGCCCGGTCTTATCCCAAGTCCTCCTTCAATGATTGCTTTTAAATACTTATATTCCAGCTCTGTGTCTTCAAAAGAGAGATCATCCATATAGATAATAAATTTATAATTCCGGTCCTTTAGCTGTTCCTGAAGTTTTGAAAGCATCTGAAACTGGTGCTTATAAACTTCAATGATCCGAAGGCCTCTGTCATAATATTCATTTAAAATTGCTTTGATGCTAGAAGACTTCCCAGTTCCGCTGTCTCCAAATAAAAGGACGTTGTTTGCGGCCTTTCCTTGAAGAAAGGCTTCTGTATTTTCAATCAGCTTCTGCTTTTGCCGTTCATACCCAATGATATGAGATAAGCGTATTGGTTCGATATTTGTAATGGGTAAAATGGTTGTTTCCAATGCTTCTTCCCCAATGCGGAACGCCTTATTTAATGCAAACTTACCCACACCAAACTTTTGGTAAAATTTTGTGACTTGTTCTTTAAATTCCTTAACATTCACAGAGGCGGAAAGGGAATTAGAAAGTAATAGAATCTGGTCTCTGATTTGTTTGTCATAGACTCCATTTCCTTCATCTGGTGCCTGATAATTTTTTAGAGCGGTCCATATTCCGTATTGTGTGGAAGCGTCCAGAAGACTGAGATCATTTTGAAACAGGTTTTGAAATACAGTAAAATCATGGGCTGCCAGCTCATTTAGGGTTCCTTTGATGGGGCCAGTGATTTCACAGGCAGTGCTGTAGGCATTTTCATTGTCTACCAGGCATAATGTTAAAAAGCAATGCCAAAGATTCCCACTTAACCCATAGTAAGCTGCCAGCTCAGTAAGTTTACCGGCCAAGGCATAGGAATCTGGCATCGCTTCTAATCTGTCCTCTTTTGAATGAGTAAAAAGCATTGCGATCTGGTCAAAAAGCTCTCGAAATTCTAAATTCCGGTAAAGAATCAATTCCTGAGATTTCATAATTTCCTCCTGATGTAAAGTTTAAGTCCGGTCTGAAACAGACCGAACTTTTTATAAGACTCAATAATTTCCTAAGATTCTTAAATTACGACCTTCTTCGGAAATGCCCTTTAAAGCATTTAAGATAGAGGCATGACTTAGGTTTCCTTCAATATCAACAAAGAATCGGTACTCCCAAGTTCTTCCTGGTACTGGCCTGGATTCAATCATAAACATATTGACCCCATTATAAATGAAATTGCTAAGAATGTTATAAAGAGAACCGCTTTCATGAGGCAGCTCAAAGCTGATGCTTATTTTACCTGCGTTCTCCTGGTATACAGCTTCCTTGGAAAGAATGATAAAACGAGTTGTATTGTTTTGATTGGTGTTAATCTGAGTTCTTAATACCTTAAGCCCGTAAAGCTCTCCGGCAATCTCGCTGGCAACTGCTGCCTGAGAAATATCCCCTTCGTCAATCACCTTTTTAGCCGCTACTGCGGTATTCTCAACACTGATCTTTTTCCAATCCCGGTTTGAATTTAAAAATTCTCCGCACTGCATTAGTGCCTGAGGGTGGGAAAACACAGTTTTAATATCCTTTTCTTCTGCTCCTGGAAGTCCTAAGAGGGCATGATTTACCGTTAAAAAGGTCTCTCCTACAATGTAGTTTTGATACTTCATAAGAAGATCATAATTATCCGTTACTGCACCGGCAGAGGAATTTTCAATGGGTAAAACTGCGTAATCAGCATTCCCTAATTCCACTTCCTTCATGGCATCATCCCATGTGGATACATGATACAGGCTGGCTTTGCTTCCAAAATACTTTAAGGCAGCGCCATGGCTGTAAGCACCTTCCACGCCCTGGTACACGACCTTCACTCCATCTACAGAAAAATTCTTTATGGGTTGGAAGGAATGGCTCGCCTGAAGGCCGTTCTCTGCCATCTGCTTATACTGATAATTCCGGCTGATAGTCATCATCTGGGTAAACAGCTCTCTGACCGCTTGCTTTAGGAACTCTCCTTCCACCATTCCAGTTACTGCTTCTATCTTCTGCTGTTCCCGTGCTCCGTCATATACCGGCTTGTTAGTTCCAATCTTATAATCTGCCACTTCTTTGCATAATTCCATGCGCTGTTCAAAAAGGGCCACCATCTGCTGATCAATTCCATCTAGCTGTTTTCTGATTTCCTGCAAGTCTAAATTTTTCATTGGTCTTATCTTCCCTTTATCCGTTGTATGATGATTCCTGGCTGTGGTCTTGTCCTAACTGCTCTCGTAACATTTCTTTGATTCGTTTTTCTGCATAAGCTCCTGGGAATTTACGAAGCTCAGGTTCTAGTTCTTTCAAATAAACAGGTTCTCCAAATTCAATGGTCACATGAGACGGCCGTATGAAAGGCAGATGTTGTTCAAAAACCTCTGCGGTTCCGGTCATTGCCACTGGTATCACAGGGCAACCGCTTTTTTCTGCTATTTTAAGGCTTCCTTCCTTAAAGGAAAGAAGGTCAGTAGGATCCTGGTTTTTATTTCTGGTTCCCTCAGGAAAAATCCATACGGATATCCCACTTTTTACCTGCTCGATTCCTATGAGAATGGTTTTTAAGCCTTCTTTTAAATTCTTACGATCCAGAAAGAGACAGTGTCCATATTTCATCCAGATAGAAAGCAACGGTATTTTCTCCATCTCTTTTTTGGCAACAAATCCCATAAGTCCAGGTACGGTCACGTAGCCTACTAAAATATCAAAATAGCTTCTATGATTTCCCACATAGAGAACGGCGCGGTCTGTTGGAATATTTTCTTTTCCCTTTACCGTGATCTTTACCCCTGCCATAAAGAGAAGTATCTTAAAAATACCACGTATCACTCCGATACTCTTCTCATCTTTTAAACCAGGATTTTTCTTTCCTGTCAGCCACAAATAAAGGATAACCGGAATGCTGAAAATTAAAAATAAAACGATAGTTGTCGCTACTAAAATAATACGTATCATCGATCTCGTCCTCCATTTCATCTATTATATAAAATGGTGACTTTAATTACAATACTACCTTTCTCTCTTTTTTGTTATTTGTTCAAACAACAATCCGGTTAAGAACCACAGCGGTGCAAAGTCGAGACGGATAATCCCGTCAATATTGGTCATTCGTCCCGTATAATCCCAAGGACATATTCCCGTGCTTCGAAGCAATGTCCCTGCGATATATTCCGCCACAAAAATAAGAACCATATAAAGGAATCCATGTCGGATGGCAAGATCAGCGGGTCTTGCAGAAAGGCTTTGACCAGGACTCACCCACTGGTCTATGAGACCTCCGATTGGCCCTAGCAGCGCGCCTAATCCGTAGATTGGGAACATCAAAAGAGAGGTCTGCCCCATAAGCCGCCAGTCTTGTCGCAATATAGATTCCGTCGAGGTAAAAATAACCTCCAGGCACCAGCCTGTCACTCCGCATTTGCAGAAGTTGATGGGTAATTGTTTTAAATCGATTTTAGTTAGTGTCTTCATAATCTTCATTATGCGCCGGTTCATTTGAAATTATGTTAGCTGGAAATATTTCTATAAAAGAGGAGATAACAGCCTGCTGCCCTGCTCCTTGATTCGAATAAAGATACTCCTTTCTGCATAACTTTCCCTTGTGATTTCCTTGCATACTTTAAGATCTTCTATAAATAATGCTTCTAATTTCTTTGTTGTTTCTTCATCATAAATCACTGCATTCACTTCAAAATTAAGCTCAAAGCTTCTGATATCCATATTAGCGGTACCAAAGGAACTGACCTTGCCATCAGTCATCACCCCTTTTGCATGAAGGAAGCCATTTTCATAGGTATAACATTTGGCACCTGCGGAAAGGAGATCCCCTACATAAGAGTAAGAAGCCCAGTAAACAAAGGGATGATCTGGCTTACAAGGAATCATTAGCCTTACATCCACACCGGACCTGGCTGCGATATGAAGCGCAGTAAGCACCGCGTCATCGGGAACAAAGTAAGGGGTCTGAATGTAAATATGATCTTTGGCTTTTGAAAAGAGCTGGATATAATTATCCCTGATCTGCCTGCTTCCTGCATCAGGGCCGCTGGCAATAATCTGTATTCCAAGCTTTTTATTGCCCCGCTCTAAATCAACAACTCCAAGGCATTCCAGACAATCCTCATTATCGCTTTCGCAAAAGTATCTCATATGCTTAAACAAGTTCTCTCCTGCGGCATAATTCCAGTCAAGAGCAAACCGGATTTGAAGACTTAAAACCGAACCGCCGCTTAACTTTAAATGAGTATCCCGCCAATAGCCAAATTTGGGATCTTTAGAAATATATTCTCTTCCAATATTAAAACCTCCCACATAACCAACCCGGTTATCAATGATGACGATTTTTCTATGATTTCTATAGTTTACCCGAAGCTGCAGCCTTCCTAAAATCGGCGGAAAGAAGATACCCACCTTAACTCCATTTTCCTTCAGGATTCTCCACTTTGATTTGCCCATAAACCGGCCGCCCATTCCGTCGCAAAGAATTCTAACTTCTACTCCTGCCTTTGCCCGCTCTATGAGAATGGGTATAATAGAATCAAATACCTCGTCATCCTTTATAATGTAATATTGAAGATGAATGAAATTCATGGCCATAGAAAGTTCATTACGCAGATCACTGAATTTTTCTTCTCCATCGGTAAAAATAGTGACATCATTATCTACGGTTAAGACGGAGCCAGAGGTTTCCAGGTTATAAATCACCAGATCCTCGTAGTCACGAGATAAGGAGGTTACAAGGCTCATATCATTGCTTTTTAAAAATTCTTCCTGGTTTTTAATGGAGTAACGTATCCGATCCTCTATTTCTTTTACCCGAAACATCTTATTCTTTCGCATATCCTGCCCGAGAAGAAGATAAAACAATATTCCAAAAACTGGTATAAAATAAAGGGCCAGCAGCCAGGTCCAGACAGCTTTTGGATCCCTTCGCTGAAAAAAAACTATAATTATGGAAAGAATGAGATTAATATAGATTAAATGCGACATCATCCATTTCCACACTTCCAGCATTTGTATGCCTATATTTTGCATGATAATCCCTCCTGTCTAAATGGTTTTTTCCAAAAAAGGCCACCGCATCAGCGACGACCCCCAGCCTTTCCCTTTTAGGAAATGTCCCAGCTTATATAAATTGATTTTTCTCACTGCTATAATGATAATCTATGGATTCTAACGAGTGAATGATATCCGCCTCCACAATGCCAAGACTTTGGCAGCAATCTTTTAGAGAGGGATAAAAGTCTCTTAACTGTGTATTCATATAACTTAATAAAATTACCGGATCCTTTGGTATATGAGTCATAAATTTTCTCCTGCCTTTTCATTATATATGATTTTAGCATAGTTATCCTTGATTTTCAATAAATGGCCTGTACGAATGGAAAAAGAAGTGCTACAATCAGGTTCAGAATCTTCAGGAGGTAATCTCAATGAAAAAAATACTAATGCTGGGCACAGGCGGAACCATTGCCTGTAAGCGGGGCGATTCCGGACTAAAACCCCTTTTGACTTCCAATGAACTGCTCTCCTACGTCCCGGATGCCAAACAATTTTGTCAGGCAGACAGCATTCAAATATTAAATATCGATAGCACCAACATGCAGCCAAAGCACTGGCTTATCATCGCGAAGGCGATTGAAAGCCATTACGATGATTACGACGGCTTTGTCATCTGCCACGGCACAGATACCATGGCCTATACAGCAGCCGCTTTGTCCTATTTGATTCAAAATTCACAAAAACCCATCGTGATTACCGGGGCTCAAAAGCCCATTGATATGGAAAATACAGACGCTCGTACCAATCTTTTTGATAGTCTACGCTTTGCAAGTGATGATAGGGCTCACGGGGTGACAATCGTATTTGACGGCAAAGCCATTGCCGGAACCCGTGGAAAAAAGGTTCGGACCAAAAGCTATAACGCCTTTTCCAGTATAAATTTCCCTTATATTGCAACCATTCAGGATGGACATGTTATATTTTACCTTGATGACAAAAAAACATACTCAGGCAAGCTTCAAATTTACAAGGATTTAAATCCCAATGTAGCTCTTATGAAGCTGATTCCCTCCATGGGGGCACATGTCCTTGATTATATGGCAGAACATTATGACGCTGTCATCATTGAATCCTTTGGAGTCGGGGGCCTTCCTTCTTATGATTCCGGAGATTTTTACAATGCCATAGAAAAATGGATTTCTCTTGGAAAAACCGTAGTCATGACCACCCAGGTGACCAATGAAGGAAGCAACATGTCCGTATATGAAGTGGGACATTCCATAAAAAAAGAATTTGGACTTTTAGAAGCTTATGATATGACACTGGAAGCAACGGTCACAAAGCTTATGTGGATTCTTGGACATACTCAGGATCAGAAAAAGATTCGGGAGATGTTTTACCAGACGGTTAACAGAGATATTTTGTGGAAATCATAACAATGACGCGGAGCTGTGGCAAAATAAGATTATGATATCATTTTTTTTAATATTGTGCAGGGATGCAAAGATACGCCTTGAAATGGGACTTTAGCCCCATCAAGACGTATTTTTGTATCCCATTTTTTATAAGAGTTATGTTGCGGCATTCCCATTGTATTTGTTTCAAGGGCTGGTATATCACGCAATTCGCTTTCCCTTATATAGCCAGGCTAGGATGTGCTGTCTGTTAATCCAGGTAAGCAGTCAGCACATCGTTGTCCTTAGAAGCATCCACTACGATTCGGCTACCTGGCCTGATGTCATCGCTTAAGATAATCCTAGCTGCCAGTGTTTCCACATGCTTTTGCAAGTATCGTTTTAACGGACGTGCTCCGTATGCTGGATCGTATCCCTGGTCTACCACAATCTCTTTCGCAGATTCTGTAAGCTCTATTTTGAAATCACGATCTTGCAGCCGTTTGTTTAGATCTGCCATGAGAAGGTCAATGATTCCACCAATATTTTCTTTGTTCAGCGGCTTAAACAGAATAATCTCATCCAAACGATTTAAAAACTCAGGACGGAAATGGTCTTTTAAACCATTCATAACCATTGTCTTTGCATGTTCTATAATCTCTCCGCCTTCATCAATTCCTGATAGGAGGTACTGGGAGCCGATGTTTGAAGTCATGATGATAATGGTATTTTTAAAGTTTACGGTCTTACCTGTAGAATCGGTAATTCGTCCATCGTCAAGGACCTGCAGCAATACATTGAATACATCTGGATGTGCCTTTTCTACCTCATCAAACAACACCACGGAATAAGGCTTTCTACGGACTGCTTCTGTAAGCTGACCTCCCTCGTCATAGCCTACATATCCAGGAGGTGCACCGATCAAACGAGATACGGAGTGCTTTTCCATATATTCACTCATATCGATTCTGACAATATTATTCTCATCATCAAATAAATTTTCCGCAAGCGCCTTTGCAAGCTCTGTCTTACCCACACCAGTTGGTCCTAAAAACAAGAATGAACCAATTGGTTTTGTAGGATCCTTAATACCAGCTTTCGATCGGATAATGGCCTCAGTCACTTTTATAACCGCCTCTTCCTGGCCGATGACCCTCTTATGAAGCTCTTCATCCAGATGAAGGGTCTTATTTCTCTCACTTTCTGTAAGTCTGGATACTGGAATTCCAGTCCACTTGGAAACGATTCTTGAAATCTCTTCTTCCGTCACATTTTCATGAACCAGACTGAGATCCTGATTTTTAACTCGCTCTTCTTCCTCTTCCAGTGCCTTTTGAAGCTGTGGCAGCTTCCCGTATTGAAGCTCTGCCGCCCGATTTAAATCATACTTTTGCTGGGCGTCTTGAATGTCGCGATTTAAGTTTTCAATTTCTTCTCTTAAAGATGACAGTTTATCCACAGAAGCTTTTTCATTCTCCCACTGGGCTTTTTGTGATGTGAATTCATCATGGAGCTCAGCAAGTTCCTTCTGAAGTTCTGATAATCGTTCCTGGCTTAGATGATCGGTTTCTCTTTTAAGAGCCGCTTCTTCGATTTCCATTTGCATGATTCTTCTGGAAAGCTGATCTAACTCCGCTGGCATGGAATCAAGCTCTGTCTTTATCATGGCACAGGCCTCATCTACAAGGTCAATGGCTTTATCTGGTAAAAAACGTTCGCTGATATAACGATCGGATAAGACTGCAGCGGAAACCAGTGCTGAGTCTGTAATCTTTACACCATGATAAACTTCATATCTTTCTTTTAATCCTCTTAATATAGAAATGGTATCCTCCACCGTAGGTTCGTCTACCATAACTGGCTGGAACCGCCGCTCCAGAGCAGGATCCTTTTCAATATACTGCCGGTATTCATCCAGGGTAGTTGCACCAATACAGTGTAGTTCTCCTCTTGCAAGCATTGGCTTTAGCATATTGCCTGCGTCCATAGAGCCTTCTGTTTTTCCGGCTCCCACTATGGTATGAAGCTCGTCAATGAAAAGAATGACCTGACCATCGCTTTTTTTCACTTCGTCCAAAACTGCTTTTAGTCGTTCTTCAAATTCTCCTCTGTATTTGGCACCTGCTAGCAAGGCTCCCATATCCAGGGCAAACAGCTTCTTATCTTTTAGCCCTTCAGGTACGTCTCCCCGAACAATTCTCTGGGCCAAACCTTCTACCACTGCGGTTTTTCCTACTCCAGGTTCACCGATTAAAACCGGGTTATTCTTGGTCTTTCTAGATAGAATGCGGACTACGTTTCGGATCTCGCTGTCTCTGCCAATGACGGGATCCAGCTTCTGCTCTCTGGCACGTTCCACCATATCATAGCCATATTTTGTTAAGGTGTCATAGGTTGCTTCTGGATTGTCATTTACTACCCTTTGATTACCTCTAACTGTGGAGAGTGCCTGTAAAAAGTTTTCTTTCGTAATTCCATAGGATCTTAGCAATTCTTTTAATGCTTTTGAGGGTTGTTTTAAAATGGCGAGGAATAAGTGCTCCACAGAGACATATTCATCTCCCATTCCTTTTGCCTCATCTTCTGCGCTGATCAATACCTTATTTAAATCGTTGCTGATATAGAGCTGTCCCCCGCTTACTTTGGGCAGCTTTTGAATGGCCTGGATGGTCTCATTTAAAAACTGCTCTTTTTGTATGTTCATTTTGGTGATCAACTTTAATATCAGGCTGTCTTCTATGGTCAGAAGACTGTAGAGTAAATGCTCCTGCTCGATTTGCTGGTTCCCGTATTCATAAGCGAGCTTCTCACAGCTTTGTACGGCTTCCATGGATTTTTGCGTGAATTTATTGATGTTCATATTAGCTTCCTCCTTTTAAATGGCTTTTAGAAGCGTTGTGTTTTGTTCTATATGTAATATAACAAACCATTTAATAAGTGTCAAGATATTTTCATTGAATTTCGAAAGGATTTCCGTCGAAAACCTTACAGTTCCCTTTCCTGCATTGTATTTTATACTTTCTTCCCTTATAATTGTAGACAAAGATTGGTTTATTACAAAAGTTAGGAGGTTACTGTCCTTATGAAATTATTACAACGCCAGATTCTCATGCGCTCCTTCGTGGCAATGACCGCCATGTTTTTATTTCTCCTTATTGGTTCACAATGCTTCATAAGCTTCGCTCATACAAAAGATGAATCGGTTTATATTTCAGGTGGCTGGGTGGAAGATGAAGTTGGCTGGCGTTTTGTCAACCACTGGAATAACTCCTCTCCTGCTGGAACATGGGCGGAATACCAAGGAAATTCCTATTATTTTATGGACAATGGATATATGGTCACCGGTTGGAAATATTTAAACAACCACTGGTACTTTTTCAACAAAGAAAAAGGGTCACAGGAAGGTGCCATGGTAATTGGTTGGGTCCATGATCCTGATTATAATGGCTGGTTTTATACCAATGAATATGGCATCTTGTCAACTGGCTGGCATCGAGTCAGTGGATCCTGGTATTATTTTAACCAAAATCAGGACGGCGTACTCGGATTAATGGCTACCAATCGTATGGTAGATGGCTCTTATGTTGATGAGAAGGGACGAATGAATGAAGTTCGGTGATATGAAGGGAATTTGATTATTTAGGTTGAGATGGTTTAAGGATTGGGATTAAAAAGGCTGCTGAGAATAAGTATTTATTTCAGGAATTGCATGTAGGTATTTTGCATTTTCCGTTATAAAATTTATTTCAGCAGCTTTTTATTTGTTTTTATTATAGAGCTTATCTTATTGGTTTATCTTATTGGTTTATCTTATTGGTTTATCTTATTTATGATCTGAGTTCTTTTATTTGATCCTGTTATATAAGATTGTTATCTGCGACTTTTGTCTGTGTGTTAGTTCTGTGCCTATTATCTGAGTCTTTTATCTTCACCCTTTATCTGAATATTCTTTCTAAACCCTTGGTCTGCGTTTTAATCTACGCCCTTTTTCCGTTTTTTAATCAGTGTTATATATCCGTGACTATTATTTCATACTTTTATTTCAGAAGTATAAAATCTATACTTCAAATGGATATTTGATTCCCCATTGCCTTCTCAATTCATCCATGATCTTCATGATATCAAGGGTTGTCTTATGAGGCATCTGGGGGCATTCCGTCCAACCATTTTTAATGGCCTTGGCACTGGCTGTGATCTGATATTCATATCCAGAGATCTGCTCTGGCTTTTCATGAGTTTCAATTAATTTTCTATTCTCATCGTAAACTTTTATTGATTCAAAGTTATTGATGTTTTCAATTACCATAAATCCTTTTGTCCCATATATAATACCCTGACGGTCTGAGAGAACTTGTAAGGAGCTATTTAACACAGCCATCTTACCACCGGGATAACAAAGGGTTATACTGTTTTGTGCATCAACGCCAGTTTCCGTCATGATTACGCTAGAATGAATGTCTGTAACCTCATCACCAAAAATAAGAGATGCAAAATTAAGAGTATAAACTCCAACATCAAGAAGAGCGCCTCCTGCCAGTTCAGGCTTTATTAGTCTAGGCTTTTTAGAAATCAAATAACAGAGATTTGCCGTAAGGGTCATTGGCTCTCCAATCACACCCGTGCTTAATACCTCTTTAATGGTCTCTGCCATAGGCATGTAACGTACCCACATAGCTTCCGTAATCAAAAGATTCTTTTCTTCTGCCAGAGTGATCATTTCTTTTGCCTGAGCAAAATTAGCAGCAAAAGACTTTTCACAAAGAACATGCTTTCCATTTTCCAGACACAATTTTGCGTTTTTGCTATGTTCTGAATGGGGAGTTGCAATATAAATAAGTTCAATTTCCGGATCTTTTACCATTTCCTCATATGAGCCATAAGCTTTTTTTATGGAAAATCGCGCTGCAAACTCCTGCGCTTTTTCAATACTTCTGGAAGCGATGCCAATAAGTTCAACATCTGACATTTTTACCATCGTGTCTGCTAGAATTGATGCAATTCCTCCTGCTCCTATAATCCCTATCTTTATTGTTTCCATGGTTGTTGACCTCCTTGATGATGTTGTATTTACCAAGTATCGTTAATTTTCAGTATAGCATATCAAGGCGGCCTGTACAATCATTCTCTCTGCTGACCCGTAGCAGGTTGATAAGGTAATTAGGGCATCGCTAGGAGCTGGCAAGTAAGAGGTGGGATAGATAGATTTTTCTTTCATACTAAGTACGAAATTTTCTTTTTCCCTGAGGCTTATAAATCCTGTCTCATAGCAATCCAGATTATGTTCGTTTGTAATCTGAACTGAATATATCTCTGCCTGATACCACCGTCCTTTATCATGAATTTGGATTATGGGTTGGCTCTTATAAAATTCCTGGTTCTTATATTTCTTTAAATCTGCAAACATAGTTCCGTCCTTCATGTTATGACCGAAAACAACAAAATTTCCATCTCCAAGTTCAGGAGCATCTTGATGAATAAAAAGGCTGCCACTAGGGTTTTCAGTGCCCAAAAAAGTGTGGTTTAAATAGTAGCCTGGAGATTGGCTTCTTACAACCGGATAATTAACAGACGTACCTGGAATGGAAATCCATAATAAATAATCTGGATTAATCTCTTTTAAGGACTGCTCTGTTGTTTTGGTATTACCTTTCCGGCTGAGCATATTGGACTGGTTGTCCCAAATGCATTTTTTTAGATTTGTGTATTCTTGTTTGGCGTCTATGTAGGTATTCACACGTTGAATCAGTTTTACAGCAAATATTAAAAATATAGAAATCCACAGTGTGAACATACAGACTTTGTACAGATTGATTGATTTTACAAAAGGCAACGGTGGAGCCTTGGTTTTACTATAGTGTTCTATTTGCTTTCGCTTCTTTGGGTGGTGTATTAAAATAGTTCACCTTGCTTTCTTAATAATATTTATTGTCACTATTTTTATATCAAAGGACTTTGAATGGCTATGCTCGCAAAAGGGAGCATAGCCTTAGCTTAATCAAATCTAGAAGTGTGTTACTTCTTACGTCTTTTATGTCTGCCTTTTTTTATTGTTATACCTGCACCTGTTAAACTAATTAACATTCCTACGGTCCAGAATGCTAAAGAGGAATCATCACCAGTTTTCTCTCCTCTCCTCTTTCCCATCTTTCCGTATATCATCTCCAGCCAAGAGGGGTTTAAGGGTGATTTGTGATAGGAGGCAGTAATTTCTCCTACCCTTACAGTTTCATCAGGAGGTATCGTCTGTGGCTGAGTGGGTGGCACCACTGGCACTGGAGGTCTGCCATCTGTTCCTGGATTCTTAAGGTCAGTCATATATACATTGATTACTTTAGCTTCTTTTGGAACATTAAATTCTATTGTCTCAGAAAACTGGTATCCGTCTGGTGGTTTTATTTCTTTTAGTAAGTACGTTTCTCCAGCTTCTAATATCCCTTCTATTTTATGTTCTTCCAATCCAGATGTAAAATCCGGGACAACAATTTCTCCTTTCTGGTTTAAAATCCTTAATACAGCTCCTTCCAGCAGCCTTCCCTTTGAATCAACCTTATGAATGTTTACTTTTGACGTGTCATTTGTCATCTCTGCCATTGTGACTTTATTGTTTCTTTCAACCGTAAATAATACTGGTTCTGCATAGGCATATCCCTTTTGAGGTTTTTCCTCGCAGAAGTAATAGGATTCTCCTGCTGCCAGCTTTCCAACGATATGATGAGGCGCTTCTGCAGAGATCCATTTTTCCACAATGGTACCATTCTTATCTCTCACACTCATGAGATTTCCAGGAAGCTCTTGTTTGTCTGTTACAGATTTTTTTGATAACACGACATGGGTTTCGTAGTTCGTCATAACAACTTCATCAGGACTTCCGTCCAAGCTCACCTTAAACGAGACATCTTCTCCATAAGAATAACCTTTTGCTGGCGTTACCTCATGAAGAAAATAAGGCGTTCCAGGCATCAATTGTCCTTTTATCTCTTTTATATCCTTAGTCGTTGAGAAAATCAAATCTTCACCTGTTTTAAACCCACTGGAATCTTTAATGGCTTTTGCGGGTGACTTGTCTTCATTTAGTATTTGAAGAACATTGCCTGGTAGCAAAATCTCTGCTTCTGATGGTGTACCTGTTGTTAATTGAAACGCTGTCTTTTTTATGTAAACTGTGGTTTTCTTATCTTTCATTGTAACAATTAGGTTTTCTGCCTCCTTAGGCACAGTAAATTCTTTGCTTTGACTATAGGAATACCCAGCAGGGGGTTCTTCTTCTATCAGTTGATACGTTTTCCCTGCAATAAGAACTCCTTTTAGCACGTACGGCTTCCCTTCCGATGCAAAGGATTTTATAAGATTTCCAGTATCCTTCTCACGAATGGAAAAGCAGCCACCTGTTAGAATCTCCCCCGTCTCTTCATCTATTTTTTCAATTGATACCTCCGTTTTTTTATCTTCCATAATTATGGTCTCAGAGATACCAGTTGAATCTGCGGTAAAAAGAATATCTTTCTCATAGGCATAACCTTCAGGAGACAAGTCTTCACGAACAATATATTGATTGCCTGGGGTAAGTAAATGATAGGGTATGTTAATTGCCTTTTGTTCCTTCATGGTAAATTCGTATATCATACGATTATTTACCGCATCAATAAGACTGTAGTATCCGCCATTAATTAAGTCTTTTGTATCTCTGTCTACCTTTTGGAAGTTTAGATTCACAGGTCGATCTTCCACATCCAGATTGTCAATCATACCAAAGTCGTTAATGGCAAACCGATATATTCCGCTTATAATTTTGCTCCCATCACTATATACCGTTGTCTCCTTTAGACCATAGTTTCCGCCTGTCATTAATATATCTCGAATGGTAATGTCATCTTTATTATTTTTAAATACAGCGCTTTGAAGATCTTTTGTCACTTGTCCTTTTATGATATTATTCTGAGGCTGACCATTTAAATCAGGTACAATGTCGTATCCAGAAGCAGGCTCTTGAGTGATTTCATATTGTGTGCCATAAGGCAGCCCTGGTAATGTTACATATTCATTGCCCTTAAGAACAACATTTCCTTCTCCTTTGATACGGCCTTTGATAGAGCCACTGTAAGCCTGGTATCCACTTAATAAAGTCTGTGATGGATCAATTAACTTTATATGATAAGTAAATTCGTCTGTCTGGTTCTTACCCATTCCAGTTAGTTTGTTAACCAATGTAATTGATCCAGGGGGAGCAATCACGTTGGTAAGGGTGGTTTGATTCTTAATCTCTTTGGCAGTTGTTTCAAAATGTACCGTTGCCTGCTTTCCTTCTTCTCCATCTACTACCACTACCAAATCAACGGTTCCCTTTTCATGAGGCGGAACTTCTGATATATTCCAGGTGATGGTCTTGTTTAATTCACTTCCATATTTGGTAGATCGTAAGTATTCTAAATGATCAGCGAGCACTGCCCTTATGCGGATATCAGTTGGAAGGTTGTAGGGGTTTTCGTAAGAGATAGTGTATCTCATGACATTTCCATTTTTAACAGCACTGTGATTTGCTCCAATGTCACTAGTCACTTGAGCTATCGGTATCTCTTTTGTTATTGGGTTATAAATGGTATGATCATAATTATTTTCATTTATAGTCCAGTTTGAAAGAATGTTTCCTTTGAAATCTGTTAGCTCCTGTTTCGTCTCCAAATACGTTCTGGAGGGAAGGTTGTAGATTTTGTTTTCATTTAGATAAATCCGCTTTATCTCCTTATTTGACTTCACCGTTCTTCCATCTGAATATTTAGTATACTCTGTGATTTCATATAAATGGCCATCCTCAATCCCATTTTTCTCTGATAAAGTTTGATTGCCACTTGTTCCTATTATACTTGGTAATTCTTTACCAGTTTCCAGGTCCTTTAGTTCGGTATAAACTTTTACAGGTACCCGGCCAGCTATTGTTAGTGCATGGATGGAACCGTTGCTTTGTGCCAATTTGATAACATTAAAGTCATTGGATATATTTTGGATTCCTGTCCCTGCCTGATTCATGGTGAAGATGATTGGCTTTGATATTGTAAATCCAGCAGGCGCTTTCGTTTCCTCAAGAATATAAACATGACCCGCAGACAGCTTTTTTGATAAAGTGAATCCATTTTGACCGGATATAGTAGTTTCAATGGGTTCTCCCACTTTTTGATAGGTACCATCAACTACAGCGGCTTCATAGACTGCTATTTCAGCACCTTCTAATGCCATTCCTGTATTAAAGTTGGTCTTTTTAATAATGATATTTGTTGGGTTGTTAATCACGCTGTGGGTATTCATTACTATCTTCTCGCTTTGTGTTTTATCAAATTGAAATGTTTGAATTCCTCCTTTGATTTGGTATAGGTGTGGTGGGGATATCTCTTCTATTGCATACGTATAGGGTTTTATGGTTCCATTTGCCAGCACAATTCCAACAGGGAGGTCTTTTAAGACTGCATTTCCTTCTTTATCAGTTGCCAGGTGCCAGGTAGTTCCAGTATTGGCGTTTGTTACTTTAAACCGGGCATTTTCTAAGCCCTCTGTGGTGTCCGAGGCCTTTTTATTGATTTCCAGCTCTCCAATGGTGGGAATATTAATTATTTTATAAACTGGATTTTTTTCTGCTCCTACTTCTATTTTCATAGGATCTGCTTTCTGCATATAAGCGGGAGGAGTGAGTTCCACAATGTAATAAGTTCCGTATGGAACCTTGCTGATACGATGGGGTCTTAGATCTCCTACTTGAAATCCTTCTATGACCTTGTTGTTGAATTGATCCTCTTTGGTATAACGTCCGTCCGATCCGGAAACCCATGTCTCTATGAGGTGCGCTTGATCTTTTAGCAAGCTTCCGTCTTCTGACGCTCTGTATAAGACAAGTTCTGCTCCTTCGACTGCATACTGATTGGTTCCATAGGAAACAACCTTTAAAATGTTGATGAACTTCTCTTCATTCTCTAAACTAAATCGCTGTACGGCTCCTGTTTCTGTTAAGGTGATGGCTTTTGGGGCAGCCGGTTCGAATCCATCTGGAACCTTTTCTTCCACCAGGACATAGGCTCCTATTTTTTTCCCAGCCTTTTCTGCATTTAGAGGCAGATAATCAAAGCGGTGCATTCCCTCTAAGGTGTCATAGGTTTTTATTCCGTTGTTATCCTTATAGTTGAACTGGTATTCAAAGTTGAGTGGCAGCTTCCCGTCGGTATCAAGAGCACCATTTGTTACATTCCGGTAAATGGTGATCCGGATAGTGGCCCCGGTATCAGTAAGCCAAGTCTGGGTGATGCTCTCTCCTTTTCCAGTTGATGTATTCCCCGTTCTTTCTGCACTTCGCTTTCCAGTTTTGGTGTACCAGGTGAGATAGGTAAGTTCTTCTCCCTTTTCCCGGTAAGCAGCTTCAAAATCCGTAAGAAAACTGGATTTATTATCCGTTAAACCTAAGAAGCCTTTTATGCGATCCGCAAACTTCGTACTTTTTTCTGTTAGATCTGTGTAATCAATCAGATTGTCCGTAGTCCAGTCCCCTACTTTTTTTGTTGAATCGTACTGTGGTTTTCCCTCTTCCATCAAAATGGTTCCGTCTTGGTCTGTCTTTGCTTCATAAAGGGCAAGACCTGCAGCGTGATCATTTGGTAACAGCGACTTATTTCCTTTACTGTCTAAATAATACTTATAGATTTCTAGCTTGGTGTGATCGTTTGTTAAATCAATGGTCTGAACATCACCGACGGGCTTCACGGTAACTTCCTTAGAAGTTCTTACATATCCACTTGCTGCTTTGATTTCTTCCAATATGTAATCTCCAGCCGGGATACCTTCCAAGTACTTGGACTTTCCATCTGTGATCCAGTCGGCTACAATTGGCACCGGATTGTTATTTACAGAATCCTCCACGGTCCACTCAGCCGGTTTGTCTTCCGCTTTTACCAGGTAATAGCCTTTGGGGTAAGTGTTACTGTCTGTAGTGGAAACCCTCTTAGCTTTATAAAGGACTAGGTGCGCCCCATTGATTTGCTTATAGCTGTAAGCTCCTTTGGGTTCCGTCACAAAAAGGCTATCCTGAGAGCCTGATCCTTGGTCATAGTCACTAATAACTGGTACCCGGTACTGACTGGCAGCATCCGTCTTTGTGATTTCCACTTTAATCTTTGAATCTTCCAAGCCGGCTGTCTGTACCTCTTTGCTTTCCTTCACCGTGATTCCCTGGGGAAGCCCTTTTTGATAACCAGAAGGGGCCTTTACCTCTTCCATTATGTACTTCCCTGGGATAACACGTTTTAACATGTCCGCTTGTCCCACTGTCATATCAGATTGGAAGGGATTGTTCGGATATTTCTCTCCAGTAATCCAGGTGTTTTCCATTACCCAGGCCTCGCCCTGGCGATGATAGAGCTTTGGATCGTCTGTGATGTCTTCCTCCACACCTATGGAGTCCCTACCGGATTTATTATTGATTCGGTAAGCCGCCTTATTGAAGGCATCTAAGAGATCATCGTACTTATACCGCACGTAATCCCCATCAATATCATAGATAGGATCTCCCTTTTTATAGGTTTCGTTGGACTTCTGATAATACTCTGGTAGGCCATGGCCATTTAATACGGGATTCATGCTCTTTTGAAAGGTTTTCCCCTGGTACGTTCCAGCGGTGTACTCCTGGTCTGTGTCTGCATTTACCGTAGCAATTCGGAAGGTTTTAATCTTTTCTCTGGCTATGATAGCCCCAGTCTTATTCTTTGATAGCTTTATCGGCCATACAAGGAGCTTGTCTCCCTCTTTGGCTAACGCCATACCAGTGGTAGGATTAACAAATGCATCCCGATTTCCTTCTTCATCTAAGTGATAAAGTATTGTGCCGGAAGGAAGTGTCAGGCGCTTATCTGCCTTTGTATAGAGAACTTTACTTAAATCTCCTCCAATCAGTTCAAAGACTGGCTTCCCTGCCTTTAACACAAAGATGGATTCCCGGTTTTTTACAGATACTTTATTGCTGTTTCTGTCATAGCCATAGACGGCTCCATCGGTTCCGGTTTCTATAACTGTTAAATCTGCCAGAGAATAGAAGAGAATGTCAGTATCCTCCCGGTCAATGGTCTGATATGTCCAGGCGCCTTCCCCGGTTCCTCCGAACAAGCTTCCTTCCAGATCCTGTTTGTCAATGAACTCAACAGTGGTTCCAGCGTATCCCTTTTTCACCTTCATGGACTGTATGTTATTGTTCCGGTCCCTTATCACTTCCACGCCGTCATATCCATAATCGCCACTGTCTCCGTTTTCTTTGATTTCAATGGCATCGTAAAGCGCCATCTTTGCTCCGGCTACGTAACGGTTTTTATCGTCAGCGGTGTCCAGTGGTCTGGAGACCAGGCCATATCCGGCAAACACGCCATTGAAGTATACTGGTTCCACATCTTCCCCGGCTTCTTTTCTGGCCTGAAGTGATTCTAAGGTTCCTTTGAACCAGCCATATCCTAAATAGGTTCCGTTTTTATAGCCAAATTCTAAATTCTCCGCTCCGTATCTCTGCTTTAATTCCAGCTCGGTTCCTTCCACTCTGGTTTCTGTCTGGTAGGTGACGGTTTGGGCTGAATCCTTTATCTTAGATACTTCTAAGCGGATTGGAGTATTTCCAACATATATCCTTGCAGTGTCTTCTTTTATGGTTCCATCTTCATTATGATTCTCGTAAATGGCTGCAGCCACTCTCTCATTACGGTTACCATCCAAGTAATAGGTAGTCTGATCGGAATAGATCTCAATGGCTACTGGCTTTGTTCTCACATAACCAGATGGTGGCTTGACTTCACATAGGACATAGGTCCCTGCTCCTAGAGGCTCTGGTGTCACAAGATATCCGGTGTTTTGATCCTGATTCTCTGTCCTTGTGTTATCCTCTTCCTTGGCCTGAAGACCGTCTCTAGTGGTGGTAAATGCTTCAAACTGTCCAGTCCTTCGTCCTTCCTGATCGGATAGAATCACTTGCTTTGCTTCCTCGCAGATAGGGGTTCCTGCCGGGACGATTCCAGACCATAGAACCTGGTCCACTTCCCCTTGTAGATTATCAACCTTACTAATCTTATCCGCTCCCATGGCTTCTAAAAACTCCTTAGAGCCTTTGATTTTAGTATCTGTTTCATAGAACTTTACCAGACCATCCGTGGTTTCACCGTCTTCTCTGGAAGCGGCATATAGAGCAAAAATAGCCCCATCATGTAAAATATTTTCTCCAGTTTCTAAATCTAGCTTTTCAATTCTTAACCGGCTCTTGTAAAAGGTGTTTGTAAACTTTCGGTATCCATAGCCTTTATAGCTGGAGGCTCCATTCTGGTTCTGATTGGTATCCGTCTGTTCATTGGCTGGTTCTGTCACGGACCAGGGAACTAACATAGAAGCATACTTGCCATCATAGGCGGTCTGCATTCCCTCGATGGCCGTTACGTGATCCCGATAGGTCACTCCATTCTGTGATGGAAATGCAACCTGGTCATAGATTTGTTTGTCCTCTGAAATAGAGCCATAACGATAGATTTGCTCCACGCCATTGGTTTCATAGGTGGAACCGTTTGGCGTTGTCTTTCCGGCGTTTCCATCGTCAGCCAGGTAATGGCTGTTAGGGCTGCCTCCGGCTTCTTTGGAGTGGATCATGGTGTTATAGTAATCTTTTGCCGGATCATTCTTCTCCTGGGTGATGGTAAAGTGCCCCTTTCCAGAGGGATCTCCAGGAGCAGAGCCAGAAATTGCCTGAAGATCCAGCCCATAAGGGTAAATCTCATAATCTCCTAACCGGCTGTGTGACCGGATCACATACGTTCTCTTGTCCTCTCCATTCTCTCCCGGCCATTCTTCATTGAAACGAATGTGGTATTTGGAAGAAAGCTGAGAAACGGTATCTGCCACATTGTAACGATAATAGTTGGCCAGCTCCTCCGGTGTTTTGTCTGATCCAGATTTCCCACCTTCGTATACGGCTGGTAGCTCAATCTCCTTTGGAGCATCTGTCTTATAATGCTTGTTGAAAAGATCTCCTAAATCTTTGTTAAAAGGCTGTTGTTCTACGGCCACATAAGTGCCGTAGGGGAGATATTCTGATACGCCATAGCAATACTTTGCCTCTCCATCTTCTTGGTCGGCGCTTAGGGTTGTCGTGTCCTGATCTTTTCCTCCCTGTGATTCACTGTCCCAGTGAATGGAATAGATTTCATCAAGGTCATAGCTGAAGAATGGTTTTAAATAGTTCTCTGCTTTTTTAATGGCTTCGGAAAGAGCCTTATCATAAATCTCATCTGGATATTTCTCCGGTTCGGAAGCTCCTTCGGTTTCTCCGGCCAAATTCTTTTTTACCAGCTTTGCCACTTCATCGTCTAGGTACCAGGTAATAGCAAACTGGCGAACATGATCCGAACGCTGGGAGTTACTTTCTGCATCTCCGGATGTATTCAAGTTATTTCTCATGTTCAAATTGTTATGAATGGCCGGGTATTCCTTCTCTCCTCCTTCGGTTCCAAACAGGAGTTGTTTGATCCAGGCAAAGGGTTTGAATGACGTGCTACCATTGTCTGTCCGGTCCCATTTATCATCATTGGCCACTTTTACGGCATCAAAGAACTTTTCGTAGTTATAAAGACTTACCGCCGTTTCATTCCCAGCACCATCCTTTACCTTCTGACTTGTCTTTTCCAAGATCGCAGTATATCCCTGATTCTGATCTGTGTTGATCAGGCCAGTATCTGGTAAGAAACTATAAAGTTCCGTGTTTGCAATAGCTGCCTTATTGGAGTCCTTAAAGAGCGGATCTGTCAGGTGATCTACATTGGTGTATAGTTTTTGTACCTTGTCCGGAAATGCCTTCCGGTAAGCTTTGATGTCCACGGTATTTCCATTCCGGTCTTGCCAGAGAATGCTTCCATCCTCTGCCCGGTAAAGCCGTTCTATATTGGATTTTAAATAGGCTTTAAACCGGAAGTTTTTCTTATATGATGCGTTATTTTCTGTTCCACCGCCCTCTTTGGTATACTTATCCGTTCCTCCAGCATTTGCATACGTATTATCTTCATAGGTTCCACCCGCCTGAACGGATATATCCTTTGTAATCTTTATCTTCTGCATGATGGGCCGTCCCTGTAAGGAAACGGGGGCTTGTCTGGTCCCTCCGTCAGAATCAATCCGGGTTCGGTCATAGCGAAGCGTTACTGATTCAATGTAGCTTCCAGCACTGGCCATTTTGGGAGTGACAGAAATGTTACCATAGTACTCTGCATACTCCTGGGGAGTGGTATAGGTCCCTTCCATCAGCTCTGTGTTGTATTTGATGCGGTAGTCTTTTGTTTCGCTCTCATCACTTCCAGATGCTTCTATGGTGTATCCCGTTCCGTCATAAACGGCTGTCACGGGTGTATCCACGTCCTTTAATTCATAGCCAGGTGCTACCTGGATTTCACCTTGTACCATGACTTTTTTGATACTTCCGTCATTGTTTCGAATGGGTTCGCCCTGGTTGTATACCCAGTAGGTGCGTTCCGGGCTTTCCTGTAAGGTGATTGCGTTTAGATCTTCTGGGAAAGTAACCTGTTTCTTTGAAAGCTCTCCGGCTCTTACCTTGGCAAAGGTAAGAAAGCCGTTACTATTTTCCTTATAATCCTCTAACTGATCAACGGTGTAGGAAAGATATACATATCCAGAAACTTCAGCTCCCTTGATCTTGTAAGTGATTGGTTGTTTGACAAAGACTATTTTTCTGACTTCATCGTAAATACCGGAGGAGATAGAAGTTGTAACCCGGTAGGAATAACGGATCACTGCATTTCCATCGGTGATTTCCTGAATGCGTAAGCAGTTAAAAACGGAAAGTCCAGCTTCCTCCATGTCTTCATATAAGCTTTTCGCCTGTTCCTCAAAGGTTTCCCCCTCCACAGGGACTAACAGCCAGGGCGCTCCCTCATCTGGTTCCTTAAAGGAAGCTTTCTTTAATGCTGCATTGGCATCATCCATTAAGTCTTCTGTGTTTTTCTTATCTTCAAAGGTAGGAATGGTATAGCGCAGAGCATTGTCCGGACGAACAGCGGTGTAATCATATTCCGGATCGGATACCTGGCTTACCACAACGCTCTCTCCATTTGGTAGAGAAATGGTATCCCCTGCCTTTGCAGCCACGCTTTTGCCGTTTATAATGACCTTGGCTCCTGCTACTTCTGCAAGGGCGGTTTCTTCCCTGGAAACATACTCCGTATGGGTTCCCTTTGGATCTTCTACGATTTGGCTTCTTGTTTCGTAAAAGGAAGCTCCTACCGGAATTCCCTGGGCATAGATCTGATACCCATTGGTGGTGCCACTGCTTTTTATGGTAAAAGAATTGCTTTTCTTTAAGCGGTCCACCTCCAGGCTTCCGGCAGAAACGGTTCCCTCTGCCGATGGATTTCCTCCGGCTTCAAAAGCTTCCCGGTTGGTATGGGCTGCATCTTTTCCATAGACGGAAAGTTCATAACCCTCTGAACGGGCCAGTTCCTTAATGTAATACTGGGTTCCGTCTGCACCGACTAAAAGTGGCCGTCCGATCCAGGCATTCCCGTTTAGGGCCTCATTGTTTTCAATGGGGTAGAAATGACTTCCTCCTCCGGTTCCGCCTCGTCCCTGGTTAGAGGAAAGCTTTTGATATCCGTAAGATGTCTCATTTCGGCTATCTGTCATGGAGATACTGCTTCCACGGGAGGTATGGCCTTCAAACCGCTCCATATCGGCCTCTTTACTAATAGCTTTTCCCATAGAGGTATAGAGATTTGTGGGGGCATGATCTGCAAACCCACCTTGTGTTTTTTCAATGGCTCCCGTTTGATAGTTAAAGGTATAGCCAGGTGCCTGGGTAATGGTTAAAAAACTAGCATCTCCATTCCGGTCCGTCGTTGCTACGGAAATTAAGTTATCCTTTTGAAAGACAACTCCGGAATGTCCATCAGGATGGGAAATATCCGTGGCTGCAAATAGCCCATAAACGGCTCCCTCCATGTTGCCATCTCCCTGAGTATCTCCGTAAGCGTTGTAGTTACCAGTTTCCCCTTTCTTTAGATCCATGTCTTTTTTATTGATATGGATATCACCCTCCACCCGGTGATCGTAAACGATAAAGGTCCAGTCTACGATAGAAGAATTTGGTGGAGAAATCCGGCTGGTCTCCGTGGATTCTGGAAGTGAAGATAAGGAGGAGCTTCCTCCAGACCCCTTTTTCTTACCGGTAAGCTTAAATAGAGAGTTTGTTTTATCCGCTACCATTCGAAGGCTTGATGCAATGTTCGCCTTGATGTGTTCAAAAAAGCCGGTAAAGGATATCCCTCCATCAATGGAATCTGCCTGGGAAGGCGTTGCCTTTTTTTTCTTGACTGGTTGGGGCAGTTTCATAGGAAGTGTTTCCGGTATCGTCTCTTCCAGCGTTTCCACTTGGGACTCCTGAGTCTTTTCTACGCTTTGTACCGTTGTTCCCTCCGGTACATCTACTTTCGTTTCTGCTTGTGTTGTCTCTTCGGGCGCTTCTGCTCTAGTTTCTGTTTCAGCTTCCGTTGTAGCTTCCGTTGATTCTGATATTGCTTCTTTTGTTTCTTCCGCTTCCGCTTCCGTTTCCTTTTGACTCTCAGTTTCGGTTTCTAACTGTGTTTCAGTTTCCAGTTGTTCCATTGTTTCATTATCTGAAGAGGCTTCTATCTCTGTATCATTTTCCGTTTCTTCCTCATGGTGAGATACAATGAACTTCTTTTCATCAACCAGATCTACTTGTTCTACGGCACCAAAGCCCATCAGTAGGTCTTGTCTGGAGGTGAAATCATTTTGCTGAATGAGGGAAGTATCAAAAGAATCGGATTCTGAATCCAAATCTGATTCTTTCTTCATGCTTCCAGAGCGAAAACCAGAGGAACTATAATTCTTATACTCACTTGGGGAAACGGTTCTCCATTCCACCGGGATATCATCAGGGTGACTGCCATGAATGGCATAACCGAGAGCCGGTGTGGTTTCCTTGGCCGAGTACTCATAATCTAAGGAGATGAAATCTTTATAAAACCGATCCCTATCCTGTTCTAAGGCTTCCTTTTGTGGTGCCCCGCTTGTATCGATGGCATGAAAGAAACCACCTTTTTCTACCAGGCGCTCACACTCCTGCACTCCGGCTAGCCACTCGTCCCATTTGGTATCATGAAGGGCCTGGTTCCGTTGTTCCATGGCTTCAATCTCATCTTCATTTGTCGGGTCTCCGGTTTCTTCGTCATATTCTAGTTCTGGAACCTCTTCGTACTCAACCACTGGGGCCGGGTGGCCAGAACAATACCCTTTTTCATAGGTGTAATTTTTATTATCAGAGTGGGCTTTTTTATTTACGATCTTTCCTTGGGAATTCACGTAGTGAAGTTCTCCGTCTTCCCCAGTGATATGCTTATCTTCTGGACAAGGATCTTTTTCCGGATCACTCCATCGCTCAAACTGAGAGCCGGAGGAATTTCCCTGGTTATAACGGTTTGAATCTGAATCATTCAGTCCAGTATCTCCGCTGTAATTATTAGATATCCGCTCTTCATCCCCTCCTGTATCCTCTTCCCAGGAAGCCCCGGTTAAAGAGCCAAGGTTGAAAGAATAGCTCCCCGGATCATCAAGGTCCAGGTCTGTATCATCAAGCTGAGAATCATTAAATTTCTCTAAGATATCCCACTGGGAACCGGCCAGAGGCTTTCCGGTCTCGGAGTCAAAGGTGGACAGAGACACGTTATAACTGGCTCCAAATCCTTCCGTATGTTTGTAACGTTTCACTTGCCCGCCTTTACCCGAACCAACTCGGACATGCACCTCTAAATCTTTATCAAGCTTGGCTGCAAAGTAAGTTTGAGAGATATCAAACGCATATTCATTATTGGTGTATGGCTTTTTTGTATAAAATTTAAAGGTTGCAAGCCCGGCAGAGCCAAGATCTTTCGCCAGCTCTGCCCCAACCTGAGATGGGTTTAACCAGTAGAGGGTACCAATCCCTTTCCCATCATCTGGAACCTCTCCAGACTGAGAAGTGAATACAAGACCAGCATCCGTAGGACCGCTATACGTCCAGTCTCCATAAAGATCTTTTGCTGAAAATCCTTGATAGTAAGCCTTTACCGTCTCATTGGGATAAGGAATTGTAATGGTATATGTATCTGTAGAATGATCCATCTTGGCAAAGTAGACCGTTTCTTCTGAATCAGTAGTAAATTGTCCTGTAATACTAGCTGCATCCCATATATTTCCAAACATCCACTCGGCCCAGTTTTCACACCCTCTGGCCGCATACTCTGGAGCGACACTTCTACTGGCTAGTTGATTGTAGACAGAGCGATCCCCTACAGCATTAGGATTCATCTGCTGAATGACAGATTCATAATTTGCGTCCTTACGAAATAGTTCCAGATCAGTATTAAAATCACCAGTAAACTTGCAATAATCTGCAGCCATCCAGTTGACAATAGAAGCCACAATATACTTTGCAGTCCCTGCATTAGCATCATTACAGGCTTCAATGCTATCATTCCGTCCCATATGTGTCGCATAAACAATCATAAGAAAGTTAAACTGCTTAAGAATCTTATTATTTGCATTATCTCCTTTTGGAAATGCTTGGGGTGGGTCTGCTGGTGTCCACACTTTTTCTAAAAAAGCTTGGCTACCTAGGTGAATCATTGCATTTTCCGTATGACCTTCTACACAGTAGATGAATGTTTTATCATATTCCTTATAAGTTCCATTACTATGCTGTTTATTTTCTACCAGGTACTGTTTGGCTCCTGCTGGAAAATTTCCTTCTTTTACTGG
The DNA here is from genome assembly GCA_963528005.1 of uncultured Eubacteriales bacterium. GTDB lineage: Bacteria > Bacillota > Clostridia > Lachnospirales > Lachnospiraceae > Lacrimispora. The sequence goes on along the minus strand of CAURSM010000019.1, from coordinate 37,579 downwards.
TGCCCCTAAGTGAAACACCTTATTTTCATACATTAGACCAGTCGGCTGATACCCATTGATACTGATATCATCACCATATCTGTTGGAATCCCAAGAAGGTAAGGAGACTGTTTCAATGAGCTGCGCATAGTCTGCAAAGGAGACCATGTTTCCAGGTATGTATGGTAAAAAGGACATCGTGGTTATTATTAAAGCCATAAATCCGGCTGTTTTTCTCTTAATATCAATCTTATGTAACAGTTTTTTCATTCTTTTCATCCTCTATTTTGCAACAAAAAAAGACCACCGATTATGAATTAACCGCTAGTCTTTTATAAGATCTTTTTATTCAATTAAAAAAATGGATTTGGAGTTTTTTCCCTTTGTGCTCTTGTTACTGAATCATAGATTAAATGACCTATAGGATAGCTATTATAATTAGCTATAATCTCTCTTGGATTGATTGTTTTTACCTTTCCATCTATCATAAGTTGTCCAAGCTCATTGACCATGTATCCATCTGGTGTAATGGTATTCGTATAAAGATAACCATACTCATTAAAGCAGTAAGCATACTTTAAACCATCTTTATTCCCATCTGGAGCTACCATTAACCAAGCCCAATAACTATGCTCAAAATCTATTTTATTTCCATACCAATAATTACTAATACCATTTTCATTCAGAGATTTTGTTGTATTTTTATGCCAAGTGCTTTTTTCATATGGAACATTGTTAAAATATTCTATTTGTGCAAGCTCAGTACCATATGAGCATATTCGACCATTAGCATCTATTGCAATACCTTCTACATTAGTAGTGGAACCATTTGAAAACACTGCACTTTTCATAAAGTTTCCATGTAAGTCTTTTACGTAATAAGTATAAGTATCTTTTTTTATAGCATTTCCTGAATAAAAACTAAAATCCTTGTTATCCCACTCATTCGTCGTATACCCTGCTGGAAGTTTATCAGCGGTCCAGATGATTTCCGCAAAAGCCGGTGTTGATATGGTCACGGTAAGTAACGTGGATATAATTGCCCCTATTAATCTCTTTTTCATACTTTTGCCCTCCTATTTCATACTATGATAATAACATATATTAACCCACTTATCAAGCAACTGGTAAATGCCCTAATATATGCCATCATCTTATTTCAATGGCAAATTCTCATTTATTAAATTTATGAATCCTTCTTACTCTACTCACCGGTTCATCAATATACTCTCCAGTATTTAGAAGAATTCCGATAAGATTATTACTGTTTCCTATGACAACTCCATATCTTATCAGGTTCTCTGAAATCACCATAACGGGTATCTCCTTGCCCTTATCTCTCATTGTCAACTTCATTTTTTCCCTCCCGATGCTACAAATTATATTTGTTTATCTTCTCTTTTATATTTTTAATTTCACATTGTTTTTCTACATTCATTATTTCTTCGTCAACTAACTCTCAAACAAACACAATATCGTACGAAGTCGTTTGAGAAAAGATGATGGAATACATTTTATTCTCTATATATAAATAATCCATAATCCCCATTCCTTTTAAAAGATAATAACCCTCTGCAGCATTCGTAAACTGTTTACAGATAGATTCCATTTTTAACTGATTCATTTTTCTTTGCCTATATACGCTTTCCATGCAAAGACCCACGGCAACCATTGGCAATATACCAAAGATAGAATTAACTATTATAGCCATATTTGTATCTTACTCCTTTACTCGGTGGTCTCAGTTTTTTTCTTATTTTTTTCGTTGTTCAGCTCCTTTTCAAGTAGTTCTAATACTTGCAAATAGCAAGCCTGTTCAAAGACATTTAACCTTTTTAACTCTGCATTACATTTCTCTGTAAAATAATCAAGAGCCTCCTCAATTCCCACAGCACTACATTCACTTTTGGAGTTTGTTCCTCTCCCAATTCCAAGATCACCAAATAATTTATTTTTAGGATCTAATACAATGATTTTATTACTCATTATTTACCTCTATTCCATTATAATTTTGATATTTGATGCAAGCCGTACTTCTACGGCCATGCATGTGTAATTTCACCTAGTTCTACAAGTCTGTTAAATTCTTTCCTTGCCACTTTCATACACTCTGCTTTTGTTGCCTCACTAGCCAGCAAATAATCACTGCAAACTGTTTTCCAGCCGTATGTATATACTCCCATAAACATGTTTGTAGTTTTACGGTAATCAATCTCACAGCTATCAAAACTTAATTTTCTTTTGGCAGCTTTAACTGGTATTGGATCTTTAGTCAGATCCTCATGTCTCACAATGGGAATGAGGTATTATAAATTATTTGATCACCTTAACCGTAAAGGTATGAAAAAAACTGATTTACTGGAGATTATTTCTGGTCCTACGCTTGCTAAACTGTCAAATGGGAAGACCGTAACAACGGATATTATATGCAAGATCTGCTCTTTTCTAGAGCTGCAGCCAGGTGATATCATGGAATTTGTAGAAGAAGGGGATTCTTAAAAGAGAATCCTTTTTTCTTTTCCTTTTTTTCTAAAGTACATAATTTCTTTTTCTATCGGTTAATCATATTCGGTTTTCAACGTGCTGTAGCCCATTGGCCGGACAGGGTGGCACTGCTACGCAGTAACCACTTTCCCGTCCTCTACCTACTGGCCATTTCTATGTTTCATTTCTGCAAATAGCGGTTTCAGCCATTTGCCTTCATCTTTATTCCACCAGAAACTTCATCTTTTTCATTAGTTTCATTAGCCATATAATATCTAAGGCTACTATGACTAGAGCAATGCCTTCACTTAATGTCATGAACTGCCATCTAATTTCCTCATTACAAAAAAGGAAAATAAGAAGTAACGATATCAGACAAACAATAATAGTGATTGGAATTACCGCCATTAATATTACACATTTTTTCATCATGATTGAATCCACTGGCCTTTTTCATTTACCTTATAACCATCTGGTGTAGTGGTATTGGTTAGTAACTTTCCTTTGCTTCCATCAGATACTGGATTCAAATAATACCAGATCCCTTCAATGTTCTGCCAACCGGTAAGCATCTTCCCCTGGGTTCCGTCAGTAGCGGTCTTTAGGTAAAAGGTGGTTCCATCGGTATCAGTCTGCCAACCCGTCACCATAAATCCATCTTTATCAAACCGGAACCATGAAGCCTTTTCCTGTTCTCCCGTTGCAAATGGATTACTGATATAAACCCACTCATCGGTATATGTCCGGTCAGAAGCAAAAATCCATTTTCCATTGCCGGCCTGGGTCCAAGTACCGGTAATAGCTCCAGAGGGGGCTGCCGGCCCTTGGATATTTCCTGTAGCTGTTACTCCTACGGATCGGCTACCGCCACCGCCGCCACCGCCTCCTCCACCAGAGCTGCCTCCAGAAGTGGTATTGTCAATGACCTTTAAGTTCAATGTTACATTTACTGAATCAGATAGCTTTCCATCGCTACTTTCTGCGTAGATAACAGCGTTTGTACTTCCGGAATACTGTGATTTTCCAATGACCTGGTTAATCCAGCCAGCAATAACTTCCTGCTTTTCATTAATTACCATGGCCTTTACATTTCCTTCTGAATCTACGGAAAGGATTCCTGAATCAGAGGAACGCCACTGGATTTTCTTTTTCTCCCTATCTTCTGGATAAACAGAAGCGGAAATCTTCTTTCCCTCTAGTCCGCTCCAGGTATAAGAAGGACTGTTTCTTCTTCCTGTTTTCGTAAGGACCAGATTAAAAGTTTCACTGTCTCGGTCTGCTTCCAGGCATTCTGCCTGGAATGAAAGCCTCACCAGACAAGTAGTCGCTTTCTTCCCGTCCTTTGTGGTGGCTGTTATCTCCACATTCTTTTCTGCTTGGTATGGAGCCTTTTTCAGTGCTTCTTTGATCCAGGTAGCCCCTTCTACTGGGGATATTCTTCCCTGATCATCTACGGATACAGAATCCGGTTCTGAAGAAGCCCAAATTACCGTGCGATCATATGGTTTGTGCTCTGCTGATTCATTCAAATCTGGTAGAACCGTTGCAGTCAGCTTCTTTGCGTCAAATCCTTTTTTTACTACAATCTGAGAATGAATATCCCCGGCCATCTGATAGCCCAGTGTATAGGATACTTCCTTCTGATCTAGGGTGATTCCTTCTGGGACCACTCTGGTCTGATCGTCCGTTACAAAGTTCACATTTATCTGACAGACTGCGGAAGCTTTATTTCCCAGCTTGTCCTTTCCATCTACTGTAATAACGACATCCCGGTTTCCGCTTCCGGATACTTTGGCATAGGGATCGTTACTTTTTATTCCATTGTCGGTTGCTATGATGTTACGAATCCAGGCAGCATCCTTTAAAGCGGAAATCGATGCTTCCCGGTATGCTTCATTGTCCTGAGCCACTTGTACCACTGCCGGGTCAGAGCTGGTCCATACCACTTCATCCTTAGAGAAAAAGTCAGGAGTGAAGGTTGCAGTTAAGGACTGAGGAGCGGTCACCGTTATGCTCTCGCTTGGAGCCATCCGATCTCCGGTCAATGTTCTCGTCACTGTATAGGAAAGCGCCTGTTTATCCAGGGCTGCTCCTTCCGTTGCAACCAAGGTATTATCAATAACCTGAAAGGTAACGTTGATTCGGCTATTGGCACTACAAGGCTTTCCTTCAAAGGAAGTGGAAGGTCTGGTCTGTGCGGTTAAAACTGCAACGCCTCCATTTTGGTGTCCTGCCCCGTAGATAGTACTAGGGATCTTATATTGATAATTCTCATCTGCCTGTTTCTTTTCTGCTTCCTCTATAATGGTTTGAAAGAAGGAAGAAGAAAGATTTAGGGAAAGGCTGGCAGACTTTGAGGTGTAGCCATCTGTTCCTTCGTCATTATTCTTTTCTAGGGTGATGAGCTGAGGATCATCAATGCTCCATTTCACTTTGTTATCTTCCACGTCGTTATTTGCATCGATCACAGCCTTGATATTGACTGGCTGTACCTGGGTTCCCTGCTCTAACACACCATTGATATATCTGGCAATCAGCTTTCCTTCCCCGTTTTTAATCTCTGTTGTTTTTACCGGGTTCTTTCGATTTCCAGTCCTTGTCTGAGTGACTTTAAAGGTATAACTTTCAGGATCTACCTTTATAGATACAGCCACCTTTTTATAAAGTGCTGAAAGGGTAACATTATCCTCTGGCATGGTAAACGCATACGCATGGCTGCTATCGGAATAAGTACTGCTCTTTTTGATTCCCTTGCTATTTACATAGAAAGGAGAGCCTTCGATCTGAAACTTTTCTGTATCTGTGTTCTTCGGCGCTGTCGTGACGGTGACTGAGCTACCAGCTGCAATGGCTCCCCGATTTTCCTTATCAAGAGGCTTGGAATACTGGGAGCTTCCACGGACTTCTAAGGTAGCAATGTCATAAAAGTTCTGACCGTTTGCTATGGTATCAATCTGATTGACATTTAATAGATATCCTCTTACGGGCCTCCCTAAAGAATCTGGCGCAAAATGATCTAGGGTATAGTCTCCTGATTCTTCATCAAGGACAGATAAAATACCTTGTTCCAGTTCTTCATAAAAGTACTGGTTTGATATGGCCTTTTTTGCTCCTCCTTGTACCAGAGTGTAATAGAGATCTCCGGTGTTCCAGAAACCAATATGGGCAGAGTATGTATAATCGTTGTCATCCTCAATCTCTGATCCGCACACGTTGGAATTTATCTTACTTTCTGAATCAGTAAAAAGGTACGCTACATCTTCAATATAGTTAAAGTTAGTGGCAGCCCCCTGTCTGGTTCCGATAAAGGTTCCTTCCCTTGCCATGGAACCAAGTTGAGAGTTTCCAATGGTCCCCACAAATCGGGCTACTTTTAACTTTCCAGAAGCATATTTTCCAGTAACACCACCAATGGCGGTGGAATGATAACCTCCGATGGTTCCACTTACATAAGTATTAAATACATTAGACGCATTCTGATATCCAACAATTCCTCCGATAAATCCAGTTCCCTGGATTCTTGCCGTGGTCCCTGTACCGGTAGATACCTCGCAGTCTACGATGGAAGAATTAGAAGCAACTCCGGCGATACCACCGGCATAAATGACTTCATTTCCTCCTTTGGAATCAATCATGACTTTTTCACAGATCGCATTTTCAATGACCGTACCGCTGATTTCTCCTGCGATTCCTCCTGAAATACCAGTGGAGCTAATGTCTGCATTTTTTACCGTTACGTTTCGGATCTGGCTATCTTGTGCATATCCTACCACCACACCAGTCCGGTCATTTCCTTTGATGGAGCTGCTGTCCGGGATTATGGTCAGGTCGTGGATATTGGCATCAGTTACGGCACCGAACAGGCCCACGTTGTTATAACCGGCAAAGGAAGTCAGCTTTAAGTTCTTAATGGTCTTTCCACTTCCATCAAAGAAACCATTAAATGGGTGGGATACCTCCCCAGAAATTTCAGAAGAATCCTGGTAAAATCCAATTGGAATCCAGTTTACTCCCTGAAGGTCAATGTTTGCTCCCAGGGCAAAGTAGCATCCGGAATAATCTCCTGCATATTTGGCTCCCTCTGCCTCTGGAACCATCATTCCCATGGCCGTTAGTTCGGACAGTCCCATAAGCTGTTCCCGGTTCTTAATTAGGTAAGGCTTTTCTTCCGTTCCCTCTCCTTGACTTCCGCTAAGGAATTCAAAGCTAGTTTTTCCAGACCAAGAATCCCAAATATCACCGAGGGAGCTGGAGGTTTCTAAGGCTAACTTTTTCACGGCAACCAAGGAAGAAGGCAACAATGGATCTACGTATACCGGATTTGCCTGGGAAGGTGTGGCTGGCTCCGTCCATTCAATGTCTGGCTCCTGCACTGGATCGGTTTCTACTTCACCTTCAGGAAGATCAATTTCCTTTTCCTGTTCTTTTTCCTCTGTTGTATCAACTGGCTTTTCTTCTTCATCCTGGATCTTCTCCGCCTGGGATGGAGTTCCCATCCGGGCATACACCGGCTCCCCGGCTAGCAGGTCCATATTGGCATAAACTGCCAGGCTTGGCAGCGATGTCATTGTCAGGGCGGCACACAATGCGTATGCCGTCCCTTTCATTATCTTTTTGTTCATTCTTCCTCCTATTTCTTATCTGCGCAAACCCCGTTTTCATCTACCCAATATCCGTCAGGGGTATATTCATTTCGATACATGGAGCCATAGGGCTTTCCTGGTCGGTTCGGATCATATTTCCAACCGCTACCACCATGTAGATTGCTCCCAAAGTAAGTCTGCCCTTCATTGTTAGTTGTAAAATAATAAGATTTTCCATTAATGTTCTGCCAGCCAGTTAGCATTTTTGTGGTAGTCAGATCAAAGAAATACCTTTTGTCATCCATTGGCTCATGATACCAGCCAATTAATGCAGCTCCAAACCTATCTCCATTTTCCTGATTAAGCTTGTACCAGGTCTTTTCTCCTTCCAGGTACCAGTCATAATTTATTTTTCCTTTTTCATCAGCGTGATACCAGTCTTTTCCGTCACCAATCCATTCATCTTTTGCAGGTGTTCCATCTGGTTTTGTATATGTAACATCGTAAGGATTTTCAGGGTTTACAATAAATTTACCACCACTGTCCGGAACAGTCGATTTTGTAGTAGTGTCTATTGCTGGAGGTACCAGTACAGGTTCCACATTGTTTTTTTCTTCTGTCGTCTGTTTATAATCATCAGCAGTGTATACAGCCGTAATCGTTGTATTACTCTGAATATTTGTGGAAGGCTTATCCCAACCAATGAATGTATAACCTGGCCTTACCGGATCTTCTGGTGGTGTTGCGTCTGCACCTATTGCTACCTCCTGGGTTTTTAGAACATTTCCATCCCAGTCTTTATAAACCACCTCACTAGACTTACGCACCCAATGGGCATATACCGACACACTAAAAGCTGGCATTGTATTTCCGCTTCCGGTGTATTTGCTTCCTCCGGTTGGCATTGTGTACCAGCCACCAAAGGTATAATACTTTCGGCTTGCATTGGCTACTCCATCTTCAAGTACCTGGTCCATGGATTCTCCAAAGGAAATCATCTGGCTCTTAGTTTCATCTCCAGCTATGGTCCCTCCATTTCCATCCAAGGTCAGCGCGAAGAGGTTAGCCTTATACTGCGCCGTGATTGTTGTGTGATCTTGGATATTGGTAGATGGCTTATCCCATCCGTTGAACGCATAACCTTCTCTTACCGGATCTGAAGGTGGTGTTGCGTCTGCACCTATTGCTACCTCCTGGGTTTTTAAAACATCTCCGTTCCAATCTTTATATACTATCTCACTGGAGTTACGCACCCAGTGGGCATATACCGTCACACTAGAAGCTGGCATTGTATTTCCGCTTCCGGTGTATTTGCTTCCTCCGGTTGGCATTGTGTACCAGCCACCAAAGGTATAATACTTTCGGCTTGCATTGGCTACTCCATCTTCAAGTACCTGGTCCATGGATTCTCCAAAGGAAATCATCTGGCTCTTAGTTTCATCTCCAGCTATGGTCCCTCCATTTCCATCCAAGGTCAGCGCGAAGAGGTTAGCCTTATACTGCGCCGTGATTGTTGTGTGATCTTGGATATTGGTAGATGGCTTATCCCATCCGTTGAACGCATAACCTTCTCTTACCGGATCTGAAGGTGGTGTTGCGTCTGCACCTATTGCTACCTCCTGGGTTTTTAAAACCTCTCCATTCCAATTTTTATACACCACGTTAAATGTTAAAGGATTCCATTGTGCATATATAGTTAAATTGTTACTAGGCATTGAATCTGAATAATTTACCTTTGTACCATTTACATCATCGGTAAACCAACCAACAAATACATTTCCGGGATTGAACATATGTAATTCAGCATCATGCAAATATTCATCCAGTGAATGCCCCTGCTCAACTTGATATTCCATCATTAAATCTGTGCCATTGAAGGTTCCGTCATTACCAGCCAACGTTAAGATGTATGTTTGGGCTTTTTCCTTTTGATACTTTGGCCTGAAAGTAGTATCCCTTAATATTTGGTTTGAATTTGAATTTCCACCAATAAAGGTTTCCCATTCAACAAAATCATAACCTGGCTTCACTGGGGCCTTTGGTATATTGGTTACTGCTTTACCTGCATCGATCTGGCTTGCTGTAATTATGTATCCATTTTCATCTTGATATATTACTTTAAATTTTTGTGCCTTGGGGACATAATATGCGTAAAATTTATCACCAACCTTATTAAATACATAATTGGAATCTAATTTAGTCCCTCTGCCATTAGGTTCTGAAAAATATCCAAGAAACTTACGAATGGCATAAAACAATTCAGGGGAGGAATCATCATTTCCTTTGTATTTATTTGTTAAAGATAATGGAATATCTATATCACTTAGTACTTTATCTCTAAGTTTTAAATCATTAAATTTACTTCCAAAATTTGATGCCACAGAAATGCTTTCGATCATTTCTACATTTTTTGCGACTACAGTTGAATAGTTCAAAAAATTTGTTTCATCAATAAATCTAAATCCAAATCCACCAAAGCAATCTTTAAATCCGTTTATCAATATCAGAGATGGTTTGTCTTTAGGTATCCAAACACCATTATAAGACATATAACTATCTGCTTTTGGAGACATAAAGGCTCTTGCATCTACCTCAGTTCCCGCTGGTATTAACGGAAACCCTGGTGTAACATTACCTATAGCATATGGACTGTCATACTTTGAGGCTGCAATCACTTCTGTTCGTGCGTAAAAATTGTTATATATTTGGCTTATGTATCCATTATAATTTTTTTCAGAAGATAACATAGATGATGAAGGGCCTCCTTGGTTTACCGCTCTAGTCCAGCCTAAAAAAATATCCCCTTCACTCTCAAGAATTGGAAATTTCACCTTTTCTGAATTAGCACTTAATCCCCATAACAATTTTGCATCATTATCAGTATTAGAAACTGGCCATATGCCTGCATGAACAATCTTTTCATCATAAAACTCTTCCAGAGTTTCGGCTTGATTTAAATTGTATCGTCTGAACTTAATTGACATTAAGGCTTCATATTTTGCTGTTAATGTTGTATTTACCGTTATATTTTGATGAGATTGACTCCAACCAACAAAGGTATACCCCTCACGCTTAGGTTCTTCGGGTAATTTTGCGTCCTTATTTTTTCTAACCACCTGCTCGTCTATAACCCTCGCATCCCAATCCTTAAATGTAACCGTATAAGCATTAACCCAACGTGCATATAAGTTTTTCTTATGCTTTAATATATCAGATTCATTTATCTGGCTTACTGAGTTGCCCGCAGTGGGATCATCAAACCAATCAAATGTATACCCAGCACGATTTAGATTTTTCGCATTTTCACCCAAAAATAGGTTGGACTGCGATAAAGCATCTTCTAAATTTGATACATCGTCTATTTTAAATGTTTTGTTGTCAAGCTGAACGGTTTGACCAGATTCATTCACTTCAACAAATTTTCCCCCATTTGCAAAAAGGTTAATTTTGAAACCTGGTTCCTCATACTGTGCAGTTATAGTAGTGTCACTTGCAAACTTGGTGTTTTCATTTACGTCTACATCCCAGCCTATAAAGTCATAACCATTTCTGTTTGTTTTTGGTATTTCAATTGAATCTCCATAATTCACCATCTTTTCACTTAAAATAGTTCCGTCCCAATCCCTAAATGTTATTTTGCTGGACTGATTTGCGCACACCATATAAATATAAAAATATAAGTCACTTGCTGATTTGCTTCCACTATCCTTTGGTGTAAGAGGCTTTGTTAAATCAATTGGTTGAAGCGGAGTGGTTGAATTCCCCTCAAACCAACCATGGAATATAGTTCCCGGCGGTATTAAAGTTACGTCATTAAGCTTAGCTATATCATCAGGTGCCATCATTTGACCGTAGTATGTTTTTCCAGATCCACTTTTACCAGACACCATTTTATATCCAACATTATTGGAGTTTGGATACATTGCAAAGTAGTAAAATCGCTTTGGATTGGCATTCCACTTAAGAAATACTTCACTATCAGTTGATAGTTTAGCTGTTGTTATACCCTCGCCAAAGTTATAATTTAGGTTTGTATTTGTCCATGTTGTGGTATTTGAAGAGGGCAATGCATAACCATTTATTAATTGAGGAAGATCATTGTATTTGGGTAAGTATTGAGTTGCCAAAGTTTTATCATCTACCCATGAAGGTAAAACCAATCTTTTAGGAAATGATGTAGTATCATTTATTGGACCGTAGTCCACATTGTAAACTATGTCATCAGCATTCCATATTCCATATAGTATGGTACTTATATCCTCAGGTACAATATCACCATTATTGATGATTCTTCCTTTTCCTAAACTGTTCTCACACCAACCTAAGAACGTATATCCCTTGTACTTTTGCGATGTGTACGATGAATAATAGTTATAGTTCAATGGTTCCATTTGGTTAACATTAAATGCATTATACGTTCCTGCTGATCCACCAGGAAGCATTGGGTAAAACTTTATGTTGGTTATATTTTTGGTATATACTGCTTTAAATGATTCATCACCATTAATCTTAAAAGAAGAAGATAAATATTCAGTACCATTATAGTAATTTGAACACTTGCTGCCTGACTTTACTGTACTGGAAATAAGGACATTTAAATCAATGCCCAGATCCTGAAGACTCGTCCCCTCCTTAATTTGAATCGAATATGTTTGATTATCAAAAATCTTGCCATCACCAGCATCCAAGGTTAGTTTATATAACTTTAGGTACTGAGCGTCTATTTCGGTATCCCATCTTATATTGTCTAATGATTGGCTCCAACCGTTAAATACGTATCCTTCTCTCCTTGGGTCCTTTGGTTCTAAAGCAGATCCCCCATATGGAATATTCTGTTCATTTATAATGGTGCCGTCCCAATTCCTGAATGTAACTTTGTATCTTATATTTTTTTGCTCATATTCTGGACCAAATGTTACATTTCTAGAAATAACATCAGGTGTAGAATTATTACCATCAATGGATTTCCAACCAATAAAATTATAACCTTCCTTCAATGGAGCCTCTGGTGGTGTACTTTTCCTACTAGCTTCTATAATTTGTTCCGAACCTATTTGATTACCATTTTCATCTTGATACCTTACATTGAATTTGGAACCAACAGGTATCCAATATGCATAATATTTATCATCATCTTTATCATAGGTGTAAATTTTGCTTAATTGCTTACCCTTTCCGTTTGGCTCAGACCAATAACCACCAAAAACAAGATCATGCGTATGCACCATTCCTGTAGGAGGAGCTAGAGCACCTAATTTATTTATATAATAGTAAAAAAAACCCCTAAAAGGATTTGAATTCAGTAAATATGAAATATCTACCTTGGTCCCCTTTTCCTTAAGTGATATACTTCTATAATAATTACCATCAGTTTTTATTTCTCTTTCACCTGTGGTGCCCCAGTCGCTATATAATTTTGAAACATCATCAATTAATGTCAACCTGGAGAGATCCTCCTTTAGCCAAATCCCATAAAAACTTATGTAAGAAGGTCTGTCTGTACAATATTTACGGTTTATTCCACCAATAAGCATCCTGGCCTCTATTTCTGAACCTGGAGGTATGACAACAAATCCAGTTGAATCCTTTATGGCTCTTGATATACCTGTTGTTGTACACGCACCAAGAGGATAACCAAATTGTGAAGGTGCTACATTTATAATACTTAGATTGCCACTTGTTGTTGGTTCCTTAAAATTTGGATTGTATCCAACAAGATAATCATACTTTTGGGGATTCAATTGCATTTTATCTGCAAAATTCACAATACTTCCAGGAATGTATTGTGAAGCATATTCCGGGAGATACCCTAAGAATTTATAACCTTCTTTATACAAATAAGGGAATTCAACCTTCTGCGCATTTTCTGCAAGTCCCCAGTCATAGATATTAATCTCAGGATAATAATCTTTCGTTGTAGAATCACCTTGCACATAAGATTTTCTAAATTTCCCTACATCCCTTTTAACATACGAAGCTGAACTTGTTTTAGTTTCCCCAGGAACATTATTGTAAAAATAAAGGTTTAATGTTTGAAATTCATCTTTAGCTGCAAGCATACTAACAAATGAAGGAAATGAAACGTAGCCATTACTATCAGATACTAACCATCTTGAATTACTATTTTCCCTACTATTTTTTTCATGACCATAAAAGAAATAAAGATCTATAATTTCTTGCTGATAAGTTTCCTCATTATACGAATATGATTCATTATTTTCGGCATCTTCTTCACTATAATCGTCATCAGGCAAATTTTCATTTTGATGATTTGTCTGTATTTCAGCTACCACTAGATGCCAAATTTCGTAAATGGAACTATCCCAATTTTCAAATTGTAAGTTTTCCTTTCCTGTTATGAGTATTTGGTATTGCTGCTCAAGATCAGACCAATTTTTTTCATCAGGTTCCTCGCTCTTCCATATGTATGGAGCCAGGTTATAATATTCCTCATCCAGATTCACAGAGTCCGATGTATCATCAACCGCCCCGGTCAGATCCGTCACATACCATAAGGGAAACTCCGCGTCCCCTTGCATATATCCATAATCCCGGTATTGCATCATTCCATTGCGGTCCTCAAATTTCCAGAATTTCTTTCCTGAAGCTGATACCTGGGAGTAATATTGAGGTATTTCTTCCGGTTCCACTCTTACAAACTTTTTAACGGCCTGAGATGGTGATGCTTTTCCATCTGGTATCTCAGCTTCTGATGGTGTGGATTCTCTCCCTAGGCTTTCAGCTTCTGAAGGTGTAGCCGTTGCTTCTCGCTTAGATGCTTCAGAAGGAGAAGCAAGCAACTCCAATGCCTTCTCCATATTTGTCTTCCCTGATGCAGAAGCTTCAAATTGTGGAGGTACATACCACACTGTGGTTACTGCAACCACAGTCGCTAGTAAAACACTTAAAATTCTTTTCTGATTTCCTTTCACGTTTTTTTCTCCTGTACCCTTCGTTGTTTAAATTCTCTTATCCACTTCATTTGTTCCTTATCATTAATCTCCCTTTGTTCTGAACTTATTGTAAGAACTTTACCTAAAAACATTACAGAGAAGATAACAATTATTAAAAGAAGTAAAGACAATAATAGTACCATTTCTATTTCCTTATTCTTTTGGTATCACCAATAATGGTAAAAGCAAGTTGCCACCCTATTAATACAGTAGAGAGCTGCGACACTCTCTACTGTAAATTCATTTCCTCCTATTAGATATCCTCCATCCAACAGCCCACTGGAAGGCCTTTTGTTCTATCATATATCCAGCCATTTATATTATTACCATAATAGGTTGGCTCTTGGTTTGTAGCATTGAAGTTATAATCTTTACCATCAATTTTCACTTTACCCTTAACCATTTTATTGTCTTTTGTACTTAGGTAATACCATTTACCATCTTGGTTTTCATGAAACCAACCGTAACGTGCGGTACCAAAATCTTTACCTGTTTCTTTTGTTAGCAAATACCAGTTACCATCTACATCAAGAAACCAGCCATAGTCCAATTTGCTGTCTTTGTTTGTGTGTCTCCAATTTTTACCATCTCCTACCCACTTGTTAGGAGTAAGATTTCCAGCCTTGTCTGTATAAGTTACATCTTTAGAATCATTGGGATTGACATTATAAGAACCACCATCGTCTCTTACAACTGGTTTTACCTTGCTATCTTCTCCTTTTGCGCCTGGTCCATTAGAACTATCTCCTGATCCACCAGAACTTGAACCATGGCTTCCACTCCCTAAATTTCCTTCACTGCCTGAATTGCCTTCGTTATTAGAGCCATTGTTATTTTCCGGGGGGGCATTATTTCCTGGAGTTTCTGTACCATTATCCTTATCAGACATAATAGAGAGAATAACCTTACGAACATCAGAAGTTTTTTCTGTATTATCAAATACAGCTCCCATTAAGTGATCACCTTCTGCTAATTTCATAGAAGATATAGCATTTCCACTCACATGGATTTCATTATCTACTACATAAAATGCTTCTTCTGGCTGAGATGACTTTACATGCATGGAACTTGACATTAATGACATGGTTTGGTTGGTTGCCTCTGATGGAGATGCTGTATTAATTCCTTCAGGTGTTGCGGTGTAAATATACTTGCTTTTTCTTGTTGCTTCTGACGGGGAGGCAACAATATCTTCTAATGTATTCTTTTTGACCTTCGATACATTTGATGCGCTTAACGGCAGCAACCTACCGTCTGGTAATAACATTTGATTATCTATTACTAAAGCTAATACATTCGAGGTTTCCAAATCACCTACACCAGCATCAAACCTTAATTCGAAGTTTTGACCTCTAAAAATTATACGAGTCTGTAACAAATAAGGTGCTGCTCTGTCTGCTGCATTCTCATAAACCCATAACTGTATATTATTTAATGTTGTAATAGACGGATCATCAAATGTAGGTAAAATTCTATATTTACCCGCATCCAATGTTGATAAGTAACCATAAGAAATTACAATTGCACCATCATCTATGTAATATTCGTCCGGATCTACAACTTCACTTCCTATTTTTAATTTTGTCACACTGGTGGCTCCGTTAAGAGATACTGGTATAATTAAGTAATCAGGGTAATCCTTATAGAACTCATATTTAACAGTGTCTAATGCCTGTGGTGGTTTTGTAGGATCTATAACTGGAATAGTAGAACTCATCACATAAATACTAGCTCCAGACTTAAATGTTCCATTACTAAATAACACACTAACAGCATGTACACCATTATAAAGTTTTTTAAGATAAGATGATTTTATTGTTATAGTATCTGATCCATTAAATGTGTAGTCTAGATCTTTTACTAATGTCTTGTTATCTACAAGTAACTTACTTATAGATGTTGCATTTGATGGTGCTACTCCCATAGTTACCTTAAACTTTAAATCTATCGGTGATGCAAAATCAAACATTTTTGAATCTTCTTTTAATGTAGGTAATTTACCACTTACAATCTCCTCTAAGTCTTCATCTCCTAAGGCTTTATAAGAAACCGAGTTATTCATACACCATGTTTCAACTGTAGACCCGGAAACGCAATATACCATTGTGGTAGCCGGAATTTTTGATTTTTGTGATGATGAATCCATATCTGACAATATTACTAGCTTTGTTAATGAGGTACATCCATAAATAACTGAAGTATTGAACTTAACACTTTGCTTTGTTACAAATGTTTTTAAACTTAAGCAGTTATTAAATGAATCTGTAGATATAGAAGTTACACTACTTGGTATATTAACACTCACTATATTTGAACCCGCAAATGCATTAGATTCTATAGTCTCTATAAACGCTCCCCCCTCTATGATGCCACTAGTTATTTTAGCACCTGAGAAAGCATCTTTTCCTATTGTCTTTACAGAATCCCCAACAAATACTCCTCCAACAGTACTTCCGTAGAACGCCTTTTCGGGAATACTATTCGCACCATCAAGTACACTTACTACACCTCTAGTTTTTGATTGATATATAGAATAATCCTTTATCTCATTTAAATTCAAACTAGTATCACCCATATCAACATTCTTCAAAGCCATCGTTCCTAACCTAGTAATACCCTCAGGCATTTTTACAATAGTCATGGTTGATAAATTTAGTCCATAATTTCCTATTGAAGTTGCAGTACTAGTACTCAAGTCTAGAGGACCATTTTTTAGAGTCATCCCATAAAAAGAAGACGCGGGTATCTCGGCTATATCATTACCTAACTTTAGATTGCTAATCTTGGAAGAATACAATATTGATTCTGAAAGAATATTACCTAACTCTAAATTCTCTATCGTAGTACCTGATAAAGCTTTTACTCCTATTGTGTTAACGCTTTCTGGTATTTTAATTGAGTTTATTGTAGAGCCAGAGAAAGCTTGATTTCCTATAGACTTTATGCTTTCTGGAATAATTACATCTCCTAATTTACATGAGTTAAAAGCGGAGTCTCCTATTAATGTCGACCCTGTCAGGTCTAAGTTAGATATCTCTGCTCCTGACGTTTTAAAACCACCTAAGGACGTGTCAGTGTTTATTAGTTTTAGACTTTTTATGTTAGTAGATGTTATACCAAAATTATTACTTCCTTTAACAGTTAATGAGTCTATCGTTGCTCCCTTTATAAACCATGCACCCTTTATGTTTAGGTCTTCCAGAATAACATTCTTAAAACTAGAATTAGTAAAAGGCTGTGCACCAGTTGTTGTATTAATTGTTCCAGATAACATAAAATCAGATGGGAATCCTACACCGTAAAATGCCTGATCTCCAATAAACTTTAACTTGCTCAGATCAATATCAAGAGTGCTACTTATATTGTAGAATGCACCAGCCCCTATATCTTCTAGACTGTTAAACTCTAAATTAGGAACCTTTGCCCCTCTAAAAGCGTAGTTTCCTACCTTTTTAACATTTTTACCCCCTGTTATTTCTACTAAACTAGTACCATCAAAGGCACTTTCCCCTATTTCTACAACACTGTCCGGTAAATTAATTTTAGTTAGCTTGGTTCCAGAAAAACCATTGACAACCTCAACCCCCTCAGGTAATGTTACTGAATTTAATGCATAAGCTTTAAAACAAGACTTTCCCATAGTCTTTAAAGACTTAGGCAGATTTAAACCTCCGGATAGAGGGGAGTTGTAGAACGAACTTACACCTATGTTGGTTATGTTATCACTAAATCGTACATTCTCTAATTTTAAGTTCTCAAAATCCATAGATATGTACGGTACCGTATCATTTAAGTATAAAGTAGTTATATTGGGGCTATATGCAAAGAAGTCACTACCACCCCCTCCTGTTACTCCCTCACCTAATATTACTGTCTTTATTCCAGCATATCCAGATAGTTTAGTTAGCTGATTTTCAGACTTTGTATAATAGGCTTTAATACTACCGGTTCCTGCTATAAATAGAGTATTATCGCTATATAGTTCCGCCTTAAAAGTTTCAAATGTCGTTTCACTCTTAATAGTAGATCCATTAGCTGGATACTTCACTCCGTTTACATATCTTTGGTTTTCCTCCTTTACTACATCGCCTACCGCAGCATAACTTTTAACGCCTGATAACATTGAAAATATCATTATAGTTATAAAAAATATAGTAGCTATTAATTCCCTTCTTTTCTCTAATACCTTGTTCATATTTCCTCCTGATGTTTTATAAGTCTTTTCTTCGCATAACTCTATCCATATATGCATTAAAGCATTTGATTCCATACTCTTATCTATATTAATAAATATAGGAGTTATCATACAAAGAATATAACTCTTTGCAACCACGTTAGATCCTACTCATTCAAAAACTTCGAAGTATGTTTCAGTCGTAACTGCTTCTATAACTTTATCAACCTCACGCTCTCATTCTCTCTAACTTTTCCTATGAGGGATACAGGATTTATTAGTTAGGAACCGCCATCACTGGCCTTATTCCTATACTTGTTTCTGAAACCTCTACTGGCCGAATATTTCCATCTATCAGGCTCACCGTATAAATCCCAGTTCCATACCGAAAATCCGTAATTCCACTATCTTGCGGTGTCCGAAGATAAAATCCCTTTGAATAAGCCGATATCTGAGACTCCGGATTATTCTCCTCACTACCATTAAACTTCCATAGATAATCCTTATACTTAATTGCTTCATCCACGGATAGAATAAACACTCGGTCCTCTAACTGCTGAAATAATCTTGACTGTCCCAGTAAACTGCTCTCTGAAAACTGCTCACATGCTCCGGTACTAGTCGCCCCCATATAAGAATTTGTAATTCCTATGTAGGTTTCATGTACAAAATCAGCCTTAGCATTTTCAAGGAGCCATTCTCTGACTTTGGAATACTTATAATTATTGTTATCTCCAAAGTTCAATTTATTAGATACTCCTCCAATATCTGACCTTATTACACTGTCACATAAAAATAATGCCAACTTCTGGCTGTTTCCCATGGCATCCTCATAATCATCATCAATGCAACGAAACAAATAAGTTATATTTCCGATAGTTCTGACCTGTACATCTCCAATGCCATAATGAACTGCTTCTGGTGCTTCATCTGACGCTTCCTGACAAACATCACAGATTCCATCATGATCTGAATCCACATGACCCAGAGCTGAGTTTACTATTGATTCTTCCTTTCCACACTTATTACATCGTGTAGTTAAGTGCCCATTTTCCAAACAAGTGGCTGCGACTTCATCTATTACTTTATAATCATGGCTACATAAACCTTCCACATATATTTTCTCAAATCCCACTCTTAAAATGGTGTAAGTGTTACTAGCAATTTTCACTTCTTCCATAGGCAGTTCGGAAATATTTTTCACTGATTGAAATCTCTGACTGATAATACCTGCGTTAGGATAATACCCCCTTGCGATTAGGTATATTTCTTTCCGGTCTACCCCATCACTCATTGATACCAGGTTAAGAAGCCGTTCATTACCCTCAGACTGACTCCCTGTAATCACCTGCATATCCGATGGATACTCACCAGTTATGGAATAATCAGCTTCCTTTGCAATTTCAATCCACTCTCGTAACCTTTCCTTTGACTCTGTATTTGGATCAGTTTCATCGGGTATTTGTTCCCCTTTTCGAAATTCAATATAATATTTCTGAATACCATTGCCATTCACTGTAACATTCCAGGGACTGGATACCAGGGATTGATAATAAAACTTATCGGTCCCTATAATTGTTTCAGGAAAATCAATAACAAGTTCTTTCCCTTGCTCGGTCTGTCCCATCTGTCCTCTCATAATTTCATTATCCGGCTTCCCTTCTTCAATAAATTTTAAATGCCACTCAACTTTATTTGCCTCTGATGGGGAAGCGATATATTCCTTCTGATAGTAGATAGATATAGTTAAATTATTACTGGTTAAAACAATACTATCTTTTTGACCTTTACAAATTTCATAATTATCAATAATTACTGGATTCAGCTGTATTGTATCGCCCACCTTCCCTTTACCAGTCACTACATATAGCGTTGCTTTATCTGCAATATCAATATATTTAACGGTATATACATATTGATTATCTGAAATAGCAGGTGGCTCATTTTCATCTTTATTGGGTTCCGGTTCTTGGTTTATTGGAGTTGCTGGTTCAGGCTTAACTTCTGGATTTATTTCTATCTCTTTATTTGGAGTTTCATTTGTAGTTTCATGTTTTTTGCCTCCACCACCCCCACCGCCACTACCACCTCCTCGTGAAACACCTGCTAATGTAGTTATACTCATAGAAGAGTTTATGTTGTTTCCCGTTTGTATCCCTTTCCCCGGAACTTCTATAATTTGAGTTCCTTCCATCCAAGCCCCTGAATCACCCACGCGATACCCATCTGGCGTTGTATCACCCATGTACATAGCCCCTTTTAAATACTTTTCTCCCGTATTCTCTGTGAGGTAATAACACCGTCCGTCAATCCACTGCCAACCTATTAACATTTTTCCCTTTGAGCCATTTAATCCATTGCTTAGGAAATACCACTTTCCCTCAATCTGTTGCCAACCAGTCAGTTTTACACCGTCTCCAGCATAAAAGAACCAATTATTATCCTCACTTCTCCACTCCCCCTGTTGTAAAAGATCACTAGCCTTTGCATCCGATGGAAGTAACATGCAAAGCAGACACACAACTAGCATTACTAATTTTCCACTTTCTTTCTTATCAAAAGATCTGCTCATCATCTATCTCCTTTCTTCTCTTTTTACGTTTATTCCTTTGTATCATCGAGGTTGAAAATATAACTACTCCTATCACTAACAAAATGGAGAATGTTACAACAACGCTTCTACGAAAAATCACCCAGTTCCCCTTTTTATCATTTCCAGCATTCTTTTCTGACTCAACAAGGTCTTCACTCGCTTGATCCCAACCATCTGTTACCGAGTCAAACCCCTCATATACGGACACACATTGAAATCCCTGAAAAGATGGAATCACTGCCTCACCGCCATATATAACACGATAATCAGACACTCTTTTTTCACCTGTTACCAAAGCATTTCTACAGATGATACCTGAATCATCTACATAAGCTTCCCCCTCCCAAGTTGCATCATTAATTCGATAATTTTCTGGATCGACCTGTATTTCATTTAAAAGCTCTTGATAACAGTCCTTTATTTGGGGCTTTTTATGATCATATGGAATTCTTTTATTACCTAACTGATAATAATCTGCATCAAACGAATGAAACACAGCCGTAAATGAAAACCCAGGTACCCACCGTTGTTTATCCTGTTTCATATCTATTATTGAAAAGTTTTGTTTTAAGCTTTGCCCGGTTATCTTATCTTTTATAGTTAATGGGGCTTGCTTGGGAATCTGTCCCTCCCATTCCACCTCTTCATAAACTATTTCCTGTTCGGTCCATTCCTTCCGTTCCGGCATTTGAATGGGTTCGATTTGCCATTTTTTCAACCAGAATTCTTTTCCGTCTTGATCTGTATACTTTTCATCTGGTATATAGTCATCTTTTTCTTCAGCTAAAACACCTGAAGTGATAATTACCTCCTGAGTCTGAGGCTCTCTCTTTATCTGAGGACTCTCTGCGGCCCAAATAGAGCCAAGATTGATCTCCCCTAAGAAAATGAATAAAATAATTGAAAATAAAAAAAATGCCCTTTTTATCACGAACAATTGACCACCCCCTACATAAAAAACAAAATACTTTCAATTACGCTAGAATAAACAAGGAAAATAAATAAGAAAAAAAGAAAAACAGAATAATAATAGACTTAAAGATGGATCTGAATAGGGCCATAAATCATTTACTAAAAAACATAACTAATATGGATTAATGTTTAGAATAAAAACAGATATTAATAACTAAGATAAAAACAAGAAGTTAAAGATAGCAGTTGCTTACTCAAGAAAAAATTAAAGATATAATAAAATAAAATGTTATACGAAAAATAAGCATGCAAATAAGAGTTAAAAATAAATTAGATATCAAAAGTGAAACAATAATTCTTAAGTTATTACATATAAAACATTAGAGTCTAAATAACCATACCTATACCTATACCTATACCAGAATTTAAACAAATTCATTAGTGAAAATACCAATTTTAAGTATAAAAATCAAAACACTTTAATAAAATAAAAACTATCTTTTCTAAAACACAACTCAAATAAAATATGGATTCATTCCGAATAAAAGATTAACAAAACAGACTCAAAGATAAAAAATATGATAATAGAAATTTATAAGCTACGCTAAGTATAAACGATTTTCCCAAAATAATCAATTGTCTTTTTCAATTATTCCTGATAAGATCGTTTCCACCTATTACATTTATTCATACTGCAATAACATACAGCAATTGTACCCACCATTCATAACCACTCTCCCAGACAAACAAAAAAGGAATATTATCCCCTCATCAAAAAACACTCCCTAAAACTCACAAACGAAAAACTATCTACCTTAAACCAATAAAACAATAGTTATACCTCCAGACCCACTCCCCAAAAATCACCAATTACCTTCCCTACACAAACAACCAATAACACACGCCACCTCCCCCAAGCAAATCACCAGTACCACAAACCACCCACAATACAAACCACTCTCAAAGCATACCACCCCCAACACAATCACCCAAACTTCCTGCACATTCCCATAACAATCCCTAAAAGACTACATTAAATTCTTATTATTTTGTTACGATTTTCAATTTAATTGTATTCTGTACTTTGTCTGCATATAATTATATCAGCAGATAGTATCTGCAGGCAATCGTGTATAGGTTGGTTGACCTCTATTCTACATAGAATGGAGGGGTCGCTTATGAAGAATTTTGACTTTAAAGACATGATGTCTTTTGGCATGTTCATCTTAGCACTACTGACATTCATTTTTATGAAATGTCAATAAGCAAAAAACCTCCCCTGTACTTTGGCCGGTAGGGAAGGTTTTCTAAATTTCAATCGGTCAACCACCCTGTGGCGATTGCCTATGTTAAGTATATTATAACAAATAATCGAATTATTACAAGTAAATGAAATTGTTTTGCAGTTACTCCATAATTGATAGAATCGCACTCAATATAATGAAGTTACTAAGCATGTCACTGGCATTTTCACCAATGTTACATATTTCGGGAATTACAAGTTATTCCTGATTGTTTCATCAAACCTCATTAAGCTTAGTAAGTTTTTCTGCCTGGTCTGCTGCAATCAGGGAATCCAGTAATTCGAAAATATCCCCATTCATAATGGCATCAATTTTATATAGAGTTAACTTAATTCTGTGATCTGTCACACGACCCTGAGGGAAGTTATAGGTACGAATCTTTTCAGAACGATCTCCTGTTCCGATTTGGCTCTTTCTTTGCTCTGACTCAGAATTCTGGCGTTTCTCTAACTCCAGATCGTAAAGCTTGGAACGCAATAAGCGGAATGCCTTTTCTTTATTTTGAAGCTGTGATTTTTCTGTCTGACTGTAAATCACAATTCCTGTAGGATGATGTGTCAGTCGAACCGCAGAGTCAGTCGTATTGACACACTGTCCTCCATTTCCAGAAGCACGCATTACATCGATTCTAACATCCTTATCGTCAATTACTACGTCAACTTCCTCAGCTTCAGGCATAACTACTACAGTCGCTGTAGACGTATGAATTCTGCCACCACTTTCTGTCTCTGGAACTCTCTGAACGCGGTGTACACCACTTTCATATTTCATCTTGGAAAATGCGCCTTTTCCTGTAATCATTGCAACTACTTCCTTAAAGCCGCCGATCCCACTTTCATTCAAACTAATTATTTCTACTTTCCACCGCTGACTCTCCGCATAGTTAATATACATACGGTATAACTGAGACGCAAATAAAGCAGCCTCATCACCACCAGCTCCCGCACGGATTTCTAACATAATGTTCTTATCATCGTTAGGATCCTTTGGTAAAAGTAAAATCTTAAGCTCCTGCTCTAACTCCTCAATACGCTTCTTTGCATCGGATAACTCTTCCTTTGCCATTTCACGCATCTCTTCGTCGCTTTCTTCATCAAGAAGTACAAGACTGTCTTCGACCGTCTGTTTTGCCTTCTTGTACTGGGTGTAGGCCTCAACAAGATCTGCTAGATCTGATTGCTCCTTCATCAGCTTACGAAAACGATTCTGGTCTTCCGCAACGGAAGGATTATTAAGCTCCTGCATTAGTTCTTCATAATGAACTAAAATATCATCTAACTTGTCAAACATAGGTAACCTCCTGAATCTTACAAACGGGCTTTGCCCTAACTTATTTCAAAACGGCACACACCACACGGTCTAATCCTGCCGCATCTTTTACTACCCGTATTTCGGCAAAGCCTGCTTCTATTAACAATCCGCTAACAGCTTCTGCCTGATCATATCCAATTTCAAAATATACCGATCCTCCGGGATTTAAGAATCTGCGTCCATCTGAAACAAGCTGTCTGTAAAAAAACAGTCCGTCTTCCTTGCCATCAAGAGCAAGCATGGGTTCAAAATCCCGCACTTCAGGCTGAAGCCCCTTGATAATTTCTGTAGGAATATAAGGGGGATTCGATACAATCACATCAAATTTCTGTTCAGCCCCAAGCGCCCCAAAAAGATTGCTTTCTATCAGGGTAATACCACTTGCTCCTAAAATAGCATCCGAGTTTCTTCTTGCGACGGTAAGAGCCTCTTTGGAAATATCAACTCCAGTTACACAGTGAAAACCGCCAAGCTTCTTAAGGCTTATAGCAATGCAGCCGCTTCCCGTACACATATCAAGGACCACTGGCTTACCACCCTTAAAATCCTTTAAAATCAATTCAACTAATGTCTCTGTATCCTGCCTTGGAATAAGTACGTGCTCATTTACATAAAACTCCAGGCCCATAAATTCCCTGCTCCCAGTAATCTGCTGCAATGGAATTCTTTGGGACCTTTTTTCTATCATCAATCGGTACTGATTCATTCGGTCTAAAACCAATTCATTCTCAGAAATCTCGCTGAACCTATCCAGAATAAAATGAGTCAAATCCGTGTCAAATGCTTCAAACAGCAAGTATCTGGCATCTAGAGACGCTTCCTCAACTCCCGCATCCGACAGTACCTTTGTACCCTCTATAAGCAAGGAATCTAAAGTAAAACTCATGAGCGTTTCTCCGGAAAATTCTTATCTAAAAATGCCCGACAGTCAAACACAGCCTCAACAGAAGCGATACCAACTTCAATCATAGAATCATCTGGTTCTTTCGTGGTAAGCTCCTGCATCCACATACCTGGACGGCTTAGCAGATTAACCAATTTGGAATCACTGCGTCCTGCAAGGCGCAAACATTCATAAGAAACACCTGCAATAACTGGAATTAAAACTACTCTGCTAAGAACTCGAAGAGGAATGGTATCAACCTGAACCACCATGAAAAATAAGATACTGATAATCATAACAATCAGTAAAAAGCTAGTTCCGCACCGCTTATGTTCCTTGGAACTGTTTCTAACATTCTCTACCGTTAGTTCCATACCATGCTCCAAACAGTTAATACACTTATGTTCTGCACCATGGTACATAAAGGTTCTTTTAATGTCATCCATACGGGAAACCAGCTTTATATAAGCAATAAATATTCCAATTCGGATAACACCCTCTAAGATAGCCATAACTGTATGGGAAGTTATAAAACGTTGAAAAATACTGGCAAGAAACATGGGAAGCACCATAAATATACAGATAGCCATTACGACTGAAAAGACCATCACCATACTCATAAGAGCTTTCTCCATCTTTTCTCCAAACAGCTTCTCAAGAAACTTTTCAAATTTAGATGGTTCCATATCTTCCTCATCATCTTCAAAAAAACTGGCAGAAAATGTCAAGGCCCTCATACCTAAAATCATAGAGTCCGCAAAGCTAAATACTCCCCGGACGAATGGAAGTGAAAAGAATTTAACTTTTTCTCCCATACTGACATAAGAATCTTTCTTTAATTCAATGGTTCCGTCCGGCTTACGGACTGCTGTGGCATACTCATCCCCGTTTTTCATCATAACGCCTTCAATTACGGCTTGACCGCCGATTCCTGAATACTTCATACGCCAACCACCTCTCTATATTAAATGGAAGCTTTCAATTATAAAATTTCAAAAAAGGTTGAGCTAAAGTGTTTCCACTAAACTCAACCTTTTCTTTGCTCTTAACTTATTCAGCGTTAACGCCATATTTACGATTGAATTTATCAATACGTCCACGTGCGGAAGCAGCTTTCTGCTGACCGGTGTAGAATGAATGGCATTTAGAACAAACTTCTACGTGGATATCTTCCTTTGTAGAACCAGTTACGAATTCATTACCACAGTTACAAGCAACTTTTGCCTGATAGTAATTTGGATGGATTCCCTCTTTCATGATTTTCACCTCGCATACTCTGATTTCTATTATTTCGCGGTACTTAAACCGACTTTGTCTAATAAACAGCTTGTATAGTATAACATAGAAAAAATCTTAATGCAAGCATTTATTTCTATAAAAACCCGTAATTCCTAGAAAAACCGCATTTTCTTGGAAGCTTCGACAAATTCCCAGTTGGACTTTGTCTTTGAAAATAAATCGAGAATTTTTTCAACTGCATCTTCTGGCTTAAGAGTGTTGGTTGCTTTGCGGATATTGTCCACAGCCTCTGCCTCTTCTTTAGTAAGCAGTAAATCATCTCTTCTGGTACCTGATTTTAAAATATCAATGGCAGGGAAAATTCTCTTCTCTGAAAGCTTTCTATCAAGAACCAACTCCATGTTTCCAGTTCCCTTAAATTCCTCATAGATCACGTCATCCATACGGCTTCCAGTATCCACAAGTGCGGTTGCAAGAACAGTTAAACTTCCGCCTTCTCTCATATTTCTGGCTGCTCCAAAGAAACGTTTTGGCATATGAAGAGCTGCTGGATCCAGACCACCAGATAAGGTACGTCCACTAGGGGCAACGGTAAGGTTATAAGCCCTTGCAAGACGAGTAATGCTGTCTAATAAAATGACAACGTCACGTCCATGCTCCACCAGTCGTTTGGCTCGTTCTACTACCATCTCGGACACTCTTTTATGTCTATCCGGAAGCTCGTCAAAGGTAGAATATAGGACTTCAACATTTTCTCCCACGATAGATTCTTTGATATCTGTTACCTCCTCCGGACGCTCATCAATGAGAAGAATCATAAGATGAATCTCAGGGTGATTCACAGTTATGGCCTTTGCTACTTGTTTAAGCAGAGTGGTTTTACCTGCTTTTGGTGGGGATACAATCATTCCTCTTTGTCCCTTCCCAATCGGGGAAAGAAGATCTAATACTCGCATGGCTGTAGTATTTTTGCCACCAGATGTCTCCATATGAAGCCTTTTATCCGGAAATATAGGAGTCATAGTTTCAAAATTAGGACGGCGCTCTGCCATATTCGCTGGGTAGTTGTTGATTTTCTTCACAAACAGGAGGGCTGCAAACTTTTCAGTTGCTGTCTTCACTCTTCTGCTTCCATGAATAATGTCTCCCGTTTTCATATTAAAACGACGGATCTGGGAGGGTGCAACATAAACATCATTTTCACCCGGTAAATAATTCTCACAACGAATGAATCCAAACCCATCAGGCATTACTTCTAAAATGCCGTGTGCATCGATTCCGCTATCCAATTCCTGCAACTCAGGGCTTGGCTGAAAATCCTGCTTTG
Source organism: uncultured Eubacteriales bacterium (assembly GCA_963528005.1). GTDB lineage: Bacteria > Bacillota > Clostridia > Lachnospirales > Lachnospiraceae > Lacrimispora. Next base: position 9,837 of record CAURSM010000019.1, on the reverse strand, counting down.
GCTCTTCTACAACAGCGCTTGGGCGTGATTCATTCCGCACAGGAGCTTCTGTTGAATTCGTAGTGGCTGGACGGTATGGAGTCGTCGGTCTTTGCTGTGCATCAGGTCGATAAGAACGGACAACCGTTGTCTTTCTCTGATTATTGTTAGAACTCATTCCTTGTTGATCCGCAACTCCCTGACTCTGGTTAGAGGTCGGTGCCACTGGTGAGGGAATGGTATCTGAAGCCTTTATATTTTCTTTGCTATCTTCTTTTTTATCTTGTGAAACATTCCCGTCAGAAACACGAACCGGAGAGGTCTCCTCTTCTTTTTCACAAAGTAAATCTATAATTTCAGCTTTTCGCATGGAACTGCAGCCTTTAATCCCTTTGGCTTTGGCAAGCTCCTTCAATTCCGCTAGGGGGAGTGTCTGTAATTTTTCACGCATATTATTCTCCTTCATGATTCCTTATAACACTTATTTCGTAATCTTGGGAATGATTCACGATAGAATATCGCAAACAGATGACCGGAAAATGTATTTCCGGCCCAAATCAAGCTGGATCAGGTCGTACGATACGCCTATTATATACCTTAACAGAAAAAAAGAAAAGTTATTTTTTCAGAAAGCTTAAGTGATCCTTGATTTTCTTTTCATAGCCATTTTCCGTAGGCCGATAGAATTCAGTCTCAGCCATCCCATCGGGCAGATACTGTTGTTTTACATAGTTATTCGGGTAATCATGGGCATAAAGATACCCCTGACCATGACCCAGTTTTGCAGCTCCCTTATAATGAGAATCCTGCAAGTGTACTGGAACCGGCATTGTCTTATGATCTCTTACTGCTTGAAGCGCTTCAAATATCGCTGTGCAGGCTGCATTGCTTTTAGGAGCCGATGCAACGTAAGTAACCGCTTGGGAAAGTATAATCTGCGCCTCTGGAAGTCCAATTCTTTCAGCAGCCTGAGCGGCTGATACTGCAACGACAAGAGCCTGAGGATCCGCATTTCCCACATCCTCAGAAGCACAGATCATAATTCTTCTGGCAATAAACTTAAGATCCTCACCAGCATAGAGCATCCTGGCAAGATAATAGACTGCTGCATCTGGATCCGAGCCTCTCATACTTTTAATAAATGCTGAGATGGTGTCATAATGGTTATCCCCATTTTTATCATAACGAACCGCTCTTTTTTGGATGCATTCCTGCGCTACTTCTATATTTATATGGATCTTTCCATCTTCTGCATTTCTTTCCGTTGTCATTACACCTAACTCAATAGCATTTAAGGCCGCTCTGGCATCACCGTTTGAAACATCTGCAAGAAAGTCCAATGCATCTTCTTCTATGACCGCATCATAAGATCCCATTCCTTTTTCTTTGTCATATACGGCACGGCGGATCAGTTCTTTTATATCCTCATTTTCCAGTGATTTTAATTCAAATACTCTTGATCTGGAAATCAAAGCCCCGTTCACTTCAAAATATGGATTTTCAGTGGTAGCACCAATGAGAATCAAGGTGCCATCTTCTACAAACGGAAGAAGATAATCCTGTTGCCCTTTGTTAAAGCGATGAATCTCATCTACAAATAGAATCGTTTTTTTCCCATACATTCCAAGGGCATCTTTTGCCTCCTTAACAATCTCCTCCATGTCTTTTTTACCAGCAGCCGTCGCATTGATCTGACTAAATTTCGCACTGGTGGTATTGGCAATTACTCTTGCAAGTGTGGTTTTTCCGGTACCCGGAGGTCCGTAGAAAATAACAGATCCAAGCTTATCAGCCTTAATCGCCCGGTAAAGCAACTTGTCCTTTCCGATGATATGCTGCTGTCCAACTACTTCTTCAAGGGTAGCTGGACGAAGCCGGGACGCAAGAGGGGATTCTTTTTCCATGGTATTTGCTCTCATATAATCAAATAAATCCATTTTCTTTCTCCTTGTATCATAAATTTATAATCCAGTTAAATTCGTTATAGAATTATTTCTTTTTATACCATTGTGGTAGATATGTTTTACAGCTATATTGTTTATAATCGTATATTCTTTCATACTTTTTCTGTAGTGATTGATCCACTAAGTTAGATGCCTAAATGTAATATCTCTACTTTAATACATGTTTTTTTTGCTAAATATTCAACTTATTTTTGGTTCATATATCACATTCTCGTCACAGGGTTTACATTGGAAACCATCTTTCTAATGGCGAACAACTGCACCTCTTAAGCCATATGCTTTTAAACATAATGTCAGTAAAAATCAACTTTAATAAAAGATTGTAATATTAGACAAACTTTTTTGCAATGGCTTAGACAGACCTTTGATTGACCTTATTGAATCAGAACTCTATTGACGGAATCAGTTTATAGCTCTCTTTAGCATTCAAAGAACGTTTATAACTTATAAAATTTATTACAAAAAAGAAAGCCTATATTGTTCCCATCTTTGATGATGACACTTCTTCAGAAGTTCTAACGGGCTACTGATGTCCCCAAGAGACGATTCATCCTTTTGCTAAAATTCATGAATTTATTGCAGAAAATGGTAGTAACGGTATACCTACTAATTTTATAAATATCTCTATGACTACTGAGATAACTATTTGGCAATTTCTTTCAACCGTAATGATACCTTTTAGAAAGAAATGAAGTCAATTAATAATGCCTTTGAATAAACCATAAATCGAATCATTAACCTTCAGAAAATACGCTCGACTTATTTTGAGGGTTATTGACAAAATCAACTGTACTCGGTAATAGCTGTACACTAGATTATATTAAGAATCCAACTAATATTCAGTTATCAGCAAAAATTGCTATAGGTCATTTTGTACAGTCTTTGCATACCGACTTATATAACCATTATGGGCAGTATCTATTTTTTTGTCAAGATTAGTTACCGCCAATCCATTATTAATGTATATTATATTACTTTCATTCGTCTAACTGATATAAATATAATTTATATTCACTTTAGAATTCAAAATATTACTGCATCTGTTTCTGTATTGCCATAATAATCTAATGCTGTGAATAAATCATATCAATGGCTTAATGCAGTCTCTATCGTAATTACAGCCATTTTTCATTTTACTTTCAACCTATTAGTAATTCTAAGATTATCGTTATAAGGCGTCTACTGTTTATCATCTGGTTGTTATTTTAAACTCTCACCTAGACCTCTAAAACAGGAATACGCAATAGTCGTTTTCTTGTTACATATCTTAATAAAGAAGAAAGACTTTAATGTCTTGATTCTAGCTCAATTCACAATAAGAATTATATTCTAAATAATATAACTATTTTGTACTAAATAAATGGACTGGTTTTCAATTAGCTTAACCGTGACAAAATAACGGTCATCTATAAATACCTTTAGATTATCAAGTTCTGTAGTGGCAATTTAAGAACATGTCAAAAATGAAAATCAATCTCTTTCTCTAGTTGCAAAATAAATTATATTAGGCATTGACACTTATGGCGAATGCCCGCCTTGCGAAGAAGTGAGTATAGTTTTTTACAGCTTCATTTTTAACGAAGGGAGAACTGCAATGAGCACTGTTGCAATGCAAATTAACTTAAATTCAACCACTAGAACAGATGTGGGAGCTAATGTACTATTTGATTCGATTCACTATCTTTCTGGAAATATTAGTTATAACCTACTAACTGGTCAAATAACCTTTCAAGAAACTGGACATTACTTTATAAATTGGTGGCTATCCGTACAATCTTCACTATCTACTAATGGTGCAGCTTTTGCGTTGTCTTCATCACAAGGAGACTTCATAATTGGAAACGCACCAATTAAAACAACTCAAGTATACGGAACAGGTGTTATAGAAGTTTTATCTGCCCCCGTTACTTTGTCTCTTATAAACATCAGTACTAATCTTGTAAATTACTCTACGTTTGTTCCACTTAGAGGCAGTCTAGTTGTTATAGACGCTGATATTCAAGGTCCCACTGGACCTACTGGTGCAACAGGGCCTACGGGATTTATTGGGCCTACGGGAAATGCTGGGCCTACTGGAAGCACTGGGCCTACTGGATTTACTGGACCTACTGGCGTAACAGGACCTACTGGAAGTACCGGACCTACTGGTGGAACCGGACCTACTGGTGGAACCGGACCTACGGGTGGAACCGGACCTACGGGTGGAACCGGACCTACTGGTGGAACCGGACCTACTGGTGGAACCGGACCTACTGGTGGAACCGGACCTACGGGAAGTACTGGACCTACTGGAAACTCTGGGCCTACCGGGGCTACGGGTCCTACCGGAAGCTCTGGACCTACTGGATTTACTGGACCTACTGGTGGAACCGGACCTACTGGATTTACTGGACCTACCGGTGCAACCGGACCTACTGGCGACTCCGGGCCTACTGGATTTACTGGACCTACCGGTGCAACCGGACCTACTGGCAACACAGGACCTACCGGTGACACTGGACCTACTGGCGCAACCGGGTCTACCGGACCTACTGGCGGCACTGGGCCTACTGGCGCAACCGGACCTACTGGCAACACAGGACCTACTGGAGATACTGGACCTACTGGATTCACCGGGCCTACCGGCGGCACTGGGCCTACTGGCGCAACCGGACCTACTGGCGCAACCGGACCTACGGGTGACACTGGTCCTACTGGCGCAACCGGACCTACCGGCGATACCGGTCCTACTGGGTTTACTGGACCTACTGGTGCTACTGGACCTACCGGCGGCACTGGACCTACTGGTGCTACTGGACCTGCTGGCATTACTGGACCTACTGGATTTACTGGACCGACCGGCGACACTGGACCTGCCGGATTTACTGGGCCTACTGGATTTACTGGACCTACTGGTGCAACCGGGCCTACCGGATTTACTGGACCTACTGGGCCTACCGGTGATACCGGACCTACGGGCGTTACTGGACCAACCGGGGATACTGGACCTACTGGCGCAACCGGACCTACTGGTGCTACTGGACCTACTGGATTTACCGGCCCTACGGGGGCCTCTGGACCTACCGGGGATACTGGACCTACTGGCGACATTGGACCTACTGGCACAACCGGACCTACCGGCGACACTGGACCTACCGGCGATACCGGACCTACCGGCGACACTGGGCCTACCGGAGACAACGGACCTACGGGCGATACCGGACCTACTGGTCCTACTGGACCTACCGGCGACACTGGACCTACTGGATTTACTGGACCGACTGGCAACACAGGTCCGACTGGTGCAACCGGACCTACCGGGGATACTGGCCCTACTGGTGACACCGGACCTACTGGATTCACTGGACCTACTGGATTCACTGGGCCTACTGGCGCAACCGGATCTACTGGTGACACTGGACCTATGGGTGCAACCGGGCCTACTGGGGACACCGGACCTACCGGATTTACCGGTCCAACTGGCGACACCGGACCTACCGGTGACACTGGACCTACCGGCGACACCGGACCTACGGGCGATACTGGACCTACCGGCGACACCGGACCTACTGGAGACACCGGAGCTACTGGCGCAACCGGACCTACGGGTGCTACTGGACCTACCGGATTTACCGGGCCTACTGGCAACACCGGACCTACTGGCGCAACTGGGCCTACCGGCGACACCGGACCTACTGGGGGGACTGGACCTACTGGCACAACCGGACCTACCGGCGACACTGGACCTACCGGATTTACTGGACCTACTGGTAACACTGGACCTACTGGCGACACCGGACCTACGGGTGCTACCGGACCTACTGGCGCAACTGGGCCTACCGGCGACACCGGACCTACTGGTGACACTGGACCTACTGGATTCACTGGACCTACGGGCGCAACCGGACCTACGGGCGACACCGGACCTACTGGGGATACTGGACCTACTGGATTCACTGGTGACACCGGACCTACTGGTGCTACTGGACCTACGGGATTTACCGGTCCTACGGGCGACACCGGACCTACTGGTGCTACCGGACCTACCGGCGACACTGGACCTACCGGCGACACCGGACCTACGGGGGATACTGGACCTACCGGGAATACTGGACCTACTGGTGCAACCGGACCTACCGGCAATACTGGACCAACTGGTGCAACCGGACCTACCGGTGACATCGGGCCTACTGGTGCAACCGGACCTACCGGCGATACTGGACCTACTGGTGATACTGGACCTACTGGCGCAACCGGACCTATCGGCGACACTGGACCTACCGGTGACATCGGGCCTACTGGTGCAACCGGACCTACCGGCGATACGGGACCTACTGGTGCAACCGGACCTATCGGCGACACTGGACCTACCGGTGACACCGGGCCTACTGGCGCAACCGGACCTACTGGTGACACTGGACCTACTGGATTTACTGGACCTACTGGATTTACTGGACCTACTGGCGATACCGGACCTACCGGATTTACCGGACCTACTGGCGATACCGGACCTACGGGCACAACTGGGCCTACCGGTGACACTGGACCCACTGGGGACACCGGTGCTTTTATAATAGGAAAATGTATCTAATTGTAAACCATTTCATAACTATACTACTTAATAAATTTACTTATAAAAATAATATTTTACATAATAATATCACTGGAGGTTTTTTGCTTGAAGCTAAAGCGACTGTGGATGCACCTGCATAGCAGGTGGTTTATTAAAAGACTGCCATACAATAAAAAACACGATCACATTAACTTATTTGTGACCGTGTTTCAAACAATAACGAGCAAGACAAATTAAAGAATGTAAGCCATTTAAATATTTTACATGAAATACGCATAACGTTTATTTCATCATTTCTAAAATAAATTATAAAAATATATATTAGCTATTCTGAGCTGCCGCATGTAGCTTTTTCCATTTTCTAATTTTAGTGCGGAAAGTTTTAAATGGCGCGACAGTATTAATATGCACCCACTTCCAAATAGGCCAATTTGAGCTTGTTGATGCAGCCCATCTTCTACCACCTGGTTCAAATATTTCTTTATCACTTAATTCATTTAACCATTCAACAAGTGATTCCACAGTATCAATAAATAGCTTTATCATCTCAGCTAAAGACTGGTCGTTATATTTAGCATAAAAGCTTTGATATAATCCGCCCAACTGATTCCACTTATAACCGGGCGCAGGCATTATAACCTCTTTCCCAATTAATTCATCCTTGTCCCAAGTGCGTACTAGACCCATCCAGCCAAGTTGATACGCTATCATCTCTTGTGGAGTTCGTTCTAAATCACTATATCGTATATCTTTATTAAATTCATCAATACCATCAAATTCATGAATGAACAATTGAGCTGTTTTATTGATTTCATCAATGAAAGCACGTTTACTGCTATACTCTTGCATAATTCTTTCACCTTCCTTCTTCCTATAGTCAATTGCTTCTATTTATATCAGCAGCTACAGTAAATCTTTACCTATATTAAATCCGGTTCCTAAGTGCTCCCCTAATGACCAATACTGATTATCCATAGCATATATTATAGGGTTTATTTTCTTTGTGTCAGCATATCCATTTGTACAACAGCTTTCACTTACAAGTGTTTTTTCTATATCTGCTACAAACATTAATTGGTTATGAACCACTGTTGTAGAAATAACTTTACAGATAATATTAACAGCACAATTCTCCACAATAGGTGTTTTACTGCTCTCATCATAAAAATATTGAAAGAATGTGGATTTATCAATATCTCTGCCTGAAACCATGCCGGCCCGATCTATCTCTTTTATCATATCACAAGAAGCGAAATTAATACCAAATTCACCTTCACTTACAATCCCCTTTGCTGTATATGACTGTTTATTAATAGAAATATAAATAACAGCAGGATCAACGCTTACAATACCACAATTCCCTATTGGTGCTGCATTTGCTTTTCCATCAACATTTGCACTAATTAAAGCAATTGGTAGTGGATAAATTAGCGGATATTTGCCGCAATCAATTTTATTTCCCATGATAAAATACCTCCTTTTTTCATATCATACACCTTGTTTGTGACAACGTGTTGTCAACATTCATTTTTATTTATAATCTTTTTTAAATAGAGCAAGTATTCTTCTTTAAGGTCAATCGGATAAATAATTTTTACATTCAAACCAAATCCCAACACAAAATGTATTAGCCATTCCCTATTAGAACAATGAAATGAGACATTAATAGAATCATCTTTGCCTCGTTCATAATTGTCTTTACCAAAAATATCTATTACTCGATATTCCATAGATTGATCAAACGATAAAATTATTTTTTCACCTTTATCAAACGTAAAATCGTCATTCCAGGCATTTGGAACTTCTGCCTTTTCAGGAACGAAATGTTCGTTTGTAATTTTCATTTTTTCAATACGATTTATTTTGTAAAAATGACATTCACTGTTAATGACGCTTTTTCCAAACAAATACCACGCCGCATTTTTAAAAATAACTTTGTAAGGCGCAATTACTATCTCAGACTTGCCCTTAGATGATAAATAATTTATTTGTAAATAACTGCTGCTCATAATAGCCATTCGAATTAAATAAATGCTCTGCTTCAAAGCTTCAGTTGCGTTTTTATTCCATGATGAAAAATCAATCAGTATATCCAAATCCGCTGCAATATAGGAATCTGCAGGAGATAGCTTAGTTAATAGTATTTGAAGTTTTTCTGTATCTGTTACTGTTTTTAATCCCGATACACCTGCCATTAGATAATTTATCTCATCACCTGTCAGAGCCGTCTTATTTAGCTTATATTCTTTAACAATTCCGATACCGCCTCCCATTCCGGGTATTGCATACAATGGTATTCCTGCCGCCTCAATTGCTTTAATATCTCTATATATAGTACGGAGTGATACTTGGAATTTAATTGATAATTCCTTAGCCGAAATTGTCTTACAAGATAACAATATGGATAAAATACCCAATAATCTATGTAAACGCATGGTTCTATCCCCCTTTTTTTTATAATAGCATACTTATCCAGCACCACCATGTCAACAATTGAGTTGTAACTTTACATATTTATAAAGCTTTTTTGAGACTATGCTAGGATTTTGTGTATGAGCTTTAAATTATGTCTACAGTTGAATAATTAACAGGAATTATTAGTAATGTTTGACTTCTAAAAAAATCAATATAATTTCGCAAAGTATTGTCAATACCTGATGTATTATTTTAAATTTCTATATTTATAAAAAACTATCCTTGTATATTTTCCTTATATAAATGGTGACACTGGGCCTACTGGGGATAGTGGACCTACTGGATTTACAGGACCTACGGGCGCAACCGGACCTACCGGAGATACTGGACCTACTGGACCTACCGGCGACACTGGATTTACTGGACCTACGGGCAACACAGGTCCGACTGGTGCAACCGGACCTACCGGGGATACTGGCCCTACTGGTGACACCGGACCTACTGGATTCACTGGACCTACTGGATTCACTGGGCCTACTGGCGCAACCGGATCTACTGGTGACACTGGACCTATGGGTGCAACCGGGCCTACTGGGGACACCGGACCTACCGGATTTACCGGGCCTACTGGAGACACCGGTCCTACCGGATTTACTGGACCTACAGGGGATACTGGACCTACTGGTGCAACCGGACCTACTGGATTTACCGGACCTACGGGGGATACCGGTCCTACTGGCGACACTGGACCTACTGGCAACACAGGACCTACTGGCGACACCGGACCTACCGGCGACACCGGACCTACTGGCGCAACCGGACCTACTGGGGACACTGGACCTACTGGTGCAACCGGACCTACTGGCGACATCGGACCTACCGGCGATACCGGATCTACCGGCGACACCGGACCTACTGGGGACACTG
>CAURSM010000018.1:0-140688 GCA_963528005.1 uncultured Eubacteriales bacterium | reverse complement strand
ATTTCTTGTATTCGTTCTGAATTTCTCATTCAAAGTCACTCAAACGTGACTTATTTTTTAGAATTTTCAGGGTTTTACATACTGTTCAATCTTCTGTTTTCAAAGTGCTTCGCATCGTCTCAGGAATCTTGTCCTGATTCGTTGCTGACGCAGAAGGAGGGATTTGAACCCTCGCGCCGCTACTAACGGCCTACTCCCTTTCCAGGGGAGCCCCTTCAGCCGCTTGGGTACTTCTGCAATTAGCTGATTACTTATATATTACAACGGCTAAAACCTGCCAACGGAGAGGGTGGGATTCGAACCCACGCGCCCTTGCGGACAAACGGTTTTCAAGACCGCCTCGTTATGACCACTTCGATACCTCTCCAAATGCGCTTTTACATTTTAATAGATGTCCACGCTTTTGTCAAGCACTTTTTTCTATTTTTTCCAAATATCTTGGAGACTCAATGTTTCTGTATTGCTTTTGTTTTGTTGTTGCTATCAGAAGCAACTTGGATAGTTTATCACTGTTTATGAGTTCTGTCAACATTTATTTACATATTTTTCAAATTATTTTAAAACCCTTATAAACACGCCAAAATCCGTTGCTTCGCTTCCTCTGCTGTCTTGAATTTATCGTCACTTCCTACCATATAGTAAGCTGCATCTTGCCACTCCTCCACTGGATAATCGGAAGCCGGTATTTGGGTCACAGCCAAACGAAACCGCTCCCTATAAATAAAACCGCGTAAGTCCGATAAGTACATGCAGCCGGATTCCGCAGCAATCCTCTCCAAAAGTCCAGCCATATTACCTTGGTCGTTCTTTCCCCTATTGTTTCCAATCCTCATCTACCGTACCCTCTCCCCTTCTTTTCATCTGATGCAGCAGATGATAATATCGTATGGCCACGTAATAAGGTTATCGCAATTTTCTACATGGTTTTACATTAAATACTTTATATAGCTAATAATATTGTAACGAATGCAACATGTCAAGTGATGGATTGCATTAATTACTACACATATTTCATTCAATGCAATACTATGGAATTAGGAGGAGTTGCTTATGTATATTGATTTCAATTTTTCAAAACGCCTCTCGGAGCTGAGAGCTCAAAAGGGTGTGTCCGCACGCGATATGAGCCTTTCTTTGGGACAGAACCCCACATACATTCATAAAATAGAAAACGGAATTGCTCTTCCATCCATGATGGGATTTTTCTATATATGCGAATATCTAGATATTGAGCCTTCCGACTTTTTCTCCCGAAATATCAGCAGTCCTTTGAAACTAAAAGGCCTGATGGACGATGCCCAGCATTTAAACAGGGAGCAACTGGACCATCTGCATCTGCTGGTGAAGGATCTTTTGAAATCAGGAGGAAAAAAATAAAAGGACGCTGCACCTACAGCATTCCTTTTATTCATTCCCATAAATTCTGTTTAACAACACTTCGGCTATTTCCATATCTTCTGGAGTAGTTACCTTTATGTTGGCGTAATCGCCTCGTATTAATTTTACTTTTTCCTGGGTCATGGTTTCTACTACCATGGCGTCATCGGTTATTCCTGTTTGATAAGATTGTGACGATAGAAGTCTTTCATAGGCTTTCCATACTAATTGATACTCAAAGGCCTGTGGGGTTTGAATTGACCAGAGACTATTTCTATCTGGTGTTACAGCGGCATAACCTCTGTCATCAGAGACTTTTATAGTATCCTTTACGGGCATTCCAACGACACAGGCTTTGTAAGTTCTGGCACCTGCCAGCGCTTCCTCTATAACCTTAGTCGTAATACAGGGCCTTGCCCCATCATGGATTAATACAGATTCACAGTCCTCGATAGACTTTAGACCTTCATATACAGAATGATACCGTTCTTTTCCACCTTCCACAATTGTTCTTACCTTTGTAAAACCGTATGCATCTACAATTTCCTTTTGACAGTAGTCTACCTCTCCTGGTCCGGTTACTAAGATAATATCATCTATGGAACTGGATTCAAAGGCCTTTATGGCATAATAGAGCATGGGCTTTCCTTTTAGCTCTAAGTACTGCTTGTGAATCTGGCTTCCCATACGTGAGCCTTTTCCTGCTGCCAGTATAATAGCGGCTGTTCTCCCCATGATCTTTTTACCTTTCACCCAGCTTTAAATTTGGTACTGCGTTAAGATCCAAATCAGCCCTGGCGCCATTGATATATTCATAGTAGGCGGCAGCGCCAATCATAGCTGCATTGTCTGTACAGTAAATAGGAGATGGATAGTAAAAGGAAAAACCGGCCTTGTCACATGCCTTTTTCATCTCTTCTCTCAGAGCAGAGTTAGAAGCTACGCCACCTGCTATGGCTATCTTTTGAAAGCCATGTTCTTTGGCTGCTTCTATCGTATGGCTTACCAGCACATCTACCACTGCATTCTGAAAGGAAGCTGCCAAATCGGGAACATGTATTTCTTCTCCCATCATATTGGCATGATTGATATGATTTAATACGGCTGATTTTAATCCGCTGAAGCTAAAATCATAAATGTTTCCATCAACTTTTGCTCTTGGGAACTTTATGGCATGTGGATTTCCTTCTTTTGCGGCTTTGTCAATCTTTGGACCTCCTGGATAACCGAGACCTACGGCCCTTGCTACCTTATCAAAGGCTTCGCCTGCCGCATCGTCTCTGGTACGTCCCAGAATTTCAAATTCACCGTAATCTTTTACAATCACAAGATGGGTATGTCCTCCAGATACAATTAAACAGAGAAACGGCGGTTTCAAATCCGGATGCTCTATAAAATTGGCTGATATATGTCCTTCAATGTGATGAACTCCTACGAGAGGCTTTTTCGCTCCATAAGCAAGGGCTTTCGCTTCAGCGACTCCAACAAGGAGGGCTCCCACCAAACCTGGACCATAGGTAACCCCTATGGCATCCATATCCTTAAGACTCATTCCTGCTTCAAGAAGGGCTGCTTCTATCACCTGATTGATCTTTTCTATGTGCTTTCTGGAGGCAATCTCTGGTACAACTCCACCGTATAGCGTATGCAGGGCAATCTGGGAAGAAATAACATTAGAAAGAACCTCTCTGCCATTCTTTACTACGGCTGCAGCCGTCTCGTCGCAGGAGCTTTCAATTGCCAGTATATATACATCTTCCTCTGTATAATTTTTCTTCATTTCCATTCCCTCATTCCTCATCAAATTCCAGCTCAGCGGTCCAGGCATCCTTAGCCGCTTTGGCTCTTGGAAAGATCTCCCGGACTTTGTCCATAAATTCCTCTGGTCTTGTTAGAGAGGGACTGTAATGAGTCAGCCACATCTGCTTTGGCTGGGCTTCTTTTGCCAGCTTTGCCGCCTCATAGAATGTCATGTGCTTATATTCTCTGGCTTTTGCTTCTTTCCCATCCTCTCCGTACATACCTTCACAGATAAAAAGATCCGCCTCCTTTGCATATTCCGCAATCACAGGAACCGGCCTTGTATCCGTACAGTAAGTCACTTTAAGTCCACGTCTCTTGGGTCCTAAGACCATCTCAGGGGTTAAGACTCTCTCTCCGTCATCAATGGTATCCCCCTTTTGAAGACGGTTCCAGAATTTTTGAGGAATTCCTGCTTCCTTGGCACGGTTCACATCGAAACGGCCTGTCCTTGGTATGGAAATAGAGTATCCGTAGCAGACAACATTGTGACTTACACGGTAAGCATCAATCACGTATGGAGCAATCTCTATCTGCTCCCGGTTTTCTGATAATTCTATAAATTTCAGTTCAAACGGCAGTTCCGGCGCAATGGTGCGCAGTGCTCCCACCACTCGCTCTAAGCCTTTTGGCCCGATGAGGGTAACAGGTTCTGTCCGTTCGGCATTTCCCATGGTTAAAAGAAGTCCGGGAAGTCCGCTGATATGATCGGCATGATAATGGGTAAAACAGATGATATCAATTGGCTTAGGGCTCCAGCCTTTTTCCTTTAGTGCAATCTGGGTTCCTTCTCCACAATCAATTAAAAGATTGCTTCCATCACACCTTGCCATCATGGCTGTCAGCCACCGATATGGTAAAGGCATCATGCCTCCAGTTCCCAGTAAACATATATCCAACATAAAATAACCTCGCTTTTGCTTCAATCAATAAATGGCGGTTCAAAACCGCCTCACAAAATCATATCACAAAGCGAAGGCAATTAGCAACTATAAATATTCCAGCTGATCTTCTATTTCTACTGGCAGTTTAAATTCCATGGTAATCGTATCGTAACAATTTTCACATAAATCAAAATGATGGATCTCCCCATCTTTCTCTGAAAAGAAGTCCCAGGAATGATTGATACTGATTACTCCTTCTCTGGCAACGCCTTCTGACACAATAATCTTTTTGCCACAACAGTTGCAAACAACCGTTTCAAGCTGACCGCCGTTTTTGTACTTTCTCATTTTACTCTCACCTTTCCTTTAACCGCCCATGCTTTTTCGTATTGGGCATAATGGTATGCCTGCAAGGCGTTCCTTTATCACACGCTCCAGGTGTGCCCTTATTTATCACCGCATAATCGGAAGGTTGAAAAAAGGGCATCCAAACTGGATACCCCTACATTATAAACGGTGTTTTCCCTTATTTTTAGTGGTAAATGTTTCATGTCAGGCGAAGCCACAAAACGTGCGCATCCTCTTGTGGATTCCGGTAGTAATTTTTCCGGATGCTCGTCTCCGTAAAACCATAGGATCTATAAAGGTTTCTGGCTTTTTCGTTGCTGTTTCGGACTTCCAAAAACAGGGATTCTACGTTATTGTTTTTGGAATATTCCACCAACTGGTCCATAAGTTTCTTAGCAAGGCCCCTCCCCCTGCATTCCGGACGCAGGGCGATACGAAGCAGCTCACCTTCAAAAGCAATTACACGTAAAACAAGATATCCCATAACTATATCATCCTGCAAAAGAACAAGCCAGGTATCATAACGGCTGTTTTTCCCATTATTTATGGTATCGTAAGACCAAGGATCGGAAAAGGAAAGGCCTTCTATTTCAGAGATGGGTAAAATGTCTTCCTCCATCATTTCACGAATTATGAACATTACCTTTTGCCTCCTGCTCCTCTCGTTCCCGTTCTGCCTGAGGTTTTCTTAAATAGTCAGGAGCATGTTCTGCTGCCGTAACTAGTTTGCCTTCTTCATAATAAAGACTGCCCAGGGCTGCTACGGAAGCAGCTCTTTGCCTGTTTACATGGGCGGGAGCAAAGGAAAATGGAACGGTCATAGACTCTTCTATCTGTTTTTTGTATACAGGAACTCCGTCTCCCAGGAAAATTACGGGTTCTCCCATTTGATTTAATTCCATAATAAGATCGTGGATGTCCATGGCACATGCTTCCTTGCGGATAGAGAATCCATCTTTATTTTCATAGATTCCAGTGTACACCTGATCTCTTCTGGCATCCATGATGGGGCAGACGATGGAAGCACAGCCATATAAATTATAGGCCATGGCATCTACGGTTGGTATTGATATCATAGGCTTATCCAGTGCAAGACCTAAGCCCTTGCCCGTTGCGGAGCCGATTCGAAGTCCGGTAAAGGAACCAGGACCTGCAGAAACGGCAATAGCATCAATGGTTTCCAGTTCAAAACCTGTCATGGTCACAATCTCATCAAGCATAGGAAGAAGGGTCTGGGAGTGGGTCTTTTTAAAGTTTACGGTATATTCTGCAGTCAGCACCTGATCGGTGACAATTGCTACAGAAGCAACCAATGACGAACTTTCGATTCCAAGTATGTTCATTTAAATTCCCTCCACGGTTATTTTTCGATAATCAAACCCTTGTTCCAAATCTTTTTCAATGGTAACCGAGATTATGGTTTCGGGAAGGATCTCCTGAATCAGCTGGGACCATTCGATGAGACTTACTCCGTCACCATAAAAACAGTCTTCATAACCGATCTCATCCATCTCGCTTACATCACCGATCCGGTACACATCAAAATGATAAAATGGAAGGCGTCCATCATCATATTGCTGAACGATTGTAAAGGTAGGGCTATTTACTGCTTCTTTAATTCCAAGACCAGAGGCAAACCCCTGGGTGAAAACAGTTTTTCCTACTCCAAGATCTCCATTTAAGCAGTATACCGTAGAAGGTGCCGCCTGTTCTCCAAGCTTTTTCCCAAGTAAAAAAGTGTCTTCTGGTTTCCAGCTTTCTATTACCATAATTTATATCCTCTTTCGCCTCTTTTCAGGCATTTTCTTAATTAACATTGCTTCTAATACTGGTTTTTGAAATCCGGCTGAAGAATCAGGAATCAGGAAGAGGTGATCATCAAGCATGGTTAGTATCAGCATATCTCCCATCTGTTCTGCTTCCATTATCTTAGACCAGGGGACGAAGGTTTGACTTCCTCCAAGTGTTTGCTCTATTCCTTCTTCTCCAAAGGTGATTATAAGGGGACCGTGATTCCTCTCCCACAACACCAGTCTGTAAGCCTTAAAGTAGGTAAACAAGGGCTTATAAAGCTGGACTAGCACAGATAAGAGAATCAGCAAGACACGCATAAGGGGGGTGGATTCCTCCCAGGTATCAAAAATCACATAAATACCTGCAAACAGAGCGAGTACAGCGTAAACCTTAAAGATTCCTTTGAAAGTAAGCCGCAAATTATGCTTCCATACCTCACCAATCTTGTATTCAATCTTAATACTGATAGAATTATCCTGATCCAAAACTTTCCCCTCTCCATGTGGTACTTCACACACTTTGTCTTATAGTTTCATAGTCAGAGCAATTCGTTTCTTCTCTGCATCTACGGTTATAACCTTAACCTCAACAATATCTCCCACACTCACCGCTTCCAAAGGATGCTTGATGAATTTATCTGACATCTGGGAAATATGGACAAGACCGTCCTGATGAACTCCAATATCTACAAATGCTCCAAAATCAATGACATTTCTTACAGTTCCTTTTAAAACCATACCAGGCTTTAGATCCTTCATGTCCATGACATCGGTCCGTAATATAGGCTTTGGCATCTCGTCTCTTGGGTCTCTGGCTGGCTTTTCTAATTCCTTTACAATATCTCTTAAGGTAATCTCACCAATTTGAAGCTCTGCCGCCAGGGTTTTGTAATCCACGATCTTCTTACTAAGTCCATTCAAACCACCACTGGTAAGCTGCTTTGGTTCAAATCCAAGCTTTATAAGCAGCTTTTTCGCTGCTTCGTAGGACTCAGGATGAACACTGGTTCCGTCCAGAGGATTTTTCCCACCCTGGATTCTCATAAAGCCAGCGCACTGCTCGTATGCTTTAGGCCCAAGCTTTGGAATCTTAAGAAGCTGGCTTCTGCTTAAAAATGCTCCGTTCTCTTCCCGATACGCCACAATGTTCTTGGCTATGGGTTTTGAGATCCCTGAGATGTATTCTAATAAAGAGGCGGAAGCCGTGTTTAAATCCACTCCAACTTTATTCACACAGTCTTCTACTACGCCTTGAAGGGCTTCACTTAAATTCTTTTGATTCATATCATGCTGATACTGACCTACTCCAATAGACTTAGGATCAATCTTTACCAGCTCGGCCAGAGGATCTTGAAGTCTTCTGGCAATGGAGGCCGCGCTTCTTTGTCCCACATCAAAGTTTGGGAATTCCTCTGTAGCAAGCTTGCTGGCAGAATATACAGAAGCCCCAGCTTCATTTACAATGATATACTGAACTGGTTCCTGTAGTTCCTTTAACAGTTCTACGATTATGGCTTCTGATTCTCTGGAAGCAGTTCCATTGCCAACAGAAATCAGAGAGATGTTGTACTTTTTGATCAGCTTTTTTACAACTGCTTTTGCTTCTTCTACTTTATTTTGAGGTGCGGTGGGATAAATCACCACAGTATCAAGGACTTTTCCTGTCTCATCGACTACCGCCAGCTTACAGCCTGTTCTAAATGCCGGGTCCCAACCAAGAACCACACGTCCTACAATGGGAGGCTGCATAAGAAGCTGTTCCAGGTTTTTACCGAATACCTTAATGGCTCCTTCTTCGGCTTTCTCTGTCAGCTCACTTCTTACTTCACGTTCAATGGCAGGAGAAATAAGACGGTCGTAGCTGTCTGCTACCACTTCCTGAAGAATTGGGGCTGTATGGGGATTGTCCCTTACAACAACCTGTTTTTCTAAGTACCTTAGAATCTGTTCTTCGGGAGCTGCTGCCTTTACCGTAAGAAGCTTTTCCTTCTCTCCACGGTTGATGGCAAGAATTCTGTGACCAGCGGACTTTTTAATGGGCTCTTCATAATTATAATACATCTCATAGACGGAAGAAGCTTCCTCATCTTTTGCCACAGACTGCAGGCTGCCTTGGCCTAAGGTGGCATTTCTGATATAGGTACGGTATTCTGCATTGTCAGAGATTCGCTCGGCTATGATGTCCTTTGCTCCACTTACGGCTTCCTCCCATGAGAGAACTCCTTTTTCTTCAGATATGTATTTCATGGCTTCTTCGGAAAGAGGTGTTTGTGTCATCTGGAGTAGGATCATATCTGCCAAAGGCTCTAACCCCTTTTCCTTTGCAATGGTAGCTCTTGTTCTTCTCTTTGGCTTATAAGGACGGTATAAATCTTCCACAGCGACCAAAGTCTTAGCCTCTGTAATCTTTCGTTCCAACTCTGGTGTCAGCTTCTCCTGATCTTTAATGGAGGAGATTACCTGTTCCTTGCGGTCTTCCAGATTTCTTAAATAACGAAGACGCTCGTCTAAGTTTCTTAGTACCTCATCGTCTAAGGAACCGGTGGCTTCTTTCCGGTATCTGGCAATAAACGGAATGGTATTCCCTTCATCGATCAGCTTTACTGCTGCCTCAGCCTGACTTCTTGAAATAGCAAGTTCTTCTTGTAACGCTTTGATTATATCCATGTCGTTCCCCTTGTTTCTTAGATAGTACTTTCAATTTAATTATTATAATTCATCAGACTTTGCTTTGCAAGACCCGACTGGACATGCCAGCATTTTCGTGTTACAATCATACAATGCGAGAGAACGCACTCCTTGCTTACGAAAACACGCAAATGAGGTACAAACACAAATGGATGATAACAATAATAATCTCGGAAAAGTGCCTAAGCTTTCTCCGTCAGGATCCTTTTTTAGCTATTGGTCTGTTTTTCTTGGAGGTCTTGGACTTGTGAGTGACTGCCTTCCTTTATTCAGTATCTGGGGACTTCCCGCAGGACTGTTCTTTGGACTGGGCGGTATCGCATGCGCAGTACTTTCCAGGCGCGGAAAACCATTTACACAGCAGGCACAGCTTGGCCTGATTCTATCTATTATTTCTTTTGTCTGCGGACTGCTTATGTGTTTATTCATTATCTTTGTTTACGATACCATGGATACGGACACTGCTCTTGGCCATTATTTCAGAGAAACGATTGAATCCACCACCAAAGCACTTATGCCTTCCCAGAGTATAGGAAAATAATTTTACTTGAAAGCAGGAAGAAGATCCACTCCTTGAAACACCAGCATGTAATTTTTAAAGAACCAGTTGACCACCACGATGGCGGCACCTGCAAGTATAAAGATTCGAACTCTTTTTTTATGATCCATGGGTCGGTCACTTCGTTTATAGGCTGCCCGAAGTATGATTTCTAACATAATAATAAAAACTGTATAAGGGACAAGCGGATGATACTGAACACTCATCCGCAGGTCCCCTTTTAATAAGGACAAGACTGCCCTTGTTCCACCGCACCCCGGACAGTAAAGTCCAGTGAGAGAGTGGAACACGCAGGGCAATCCAGAATTGTATAGTTTCATTAACAAATTCATGTTATCACCTGTCTAGTCTGCCAGATCAAAGGCATCGTGAACGGTTCTCATGGAACGTTCTACATCTGCTTCATCGATCAGAACTGTAATCCGTATCTCGGAAGTGGCAATCATCTTAATATTGACATTGGCATTGGAAAGAGCTTCAAACATTTTAGCAGCCACTCCAGGATTGCTTGACATTCCGGCACCAATGATCGAAATCTTAGCTACGCCTTCTTCACTGGTCACATCCTGAGCTGTAATTGTAGCACTGTTCTCTCTTAACAAATCCATGGTTTCTTTTAAATCAGTCTTTGCCACGGTAAAGGAAATGTCTTTTCTCTCCTCCCGTCCGATGGACTGAATGATAATGTCAACATTGATATTATGCTTAGCCAGAAGATTGAAAATCTTAAATGCGATTCCCGGCATGTTCTTGACACCAATGACGGATATACGGGCAACATTCTTATCTGCGGCTACACCACTTACCAGCATTCTCTCCATTTTAGCTTCCTCCTTGACCACCGTACCTTCTTCCCTTGTGAGGCTTGAACGGACTACTAACTGTACTCCATACCGCTTTGCCATTTCCACGGAACGGTTATGCAGGACCTTGGCTCCTAAGGAAGCAAACTCCAACATCTCGTCATAGGAAACCTCTAAAAGCTTTCTGGCATTTTTTACGATTCTTGGATCTGCTGTGTATACACCATCCACATCCGTATAAATCTCACAAGCATCTGCGTGAAGAGCTGCTGCCAGAGCCACTGCGGTTGTATCGGAGCCACCTCGTCCAAGGGTTGTTAAGTCATCGTATTTATTAATTCCCTGAAAGCCTGTAATGACAACGATCTTTCTGGAATCCAACTCATGCTGTATTCTCTCTGTATCGATCCGCTTTAACTTTGCTGTGCCGTAAGCTGAGGTGGTATGCATGGCTACCTGTGCGGCATTTAAGGAAACAGCAGGAACGGAAAGCTCATGAAATGCCATGGACATAAGTGCCACACTAATTTGTTCCCCAGTTGCTAAAAGCATATCCAGCTCTCTCTTTGGAGGATTTGGATTTATCTCAAGGGCTTTGGCGATGAGACCGTCTGTTGTTTTTCCCATGGCAGATAATACTACCACGACTTGATTGCCTTTTTCATAATCCTCAATACAACGTTTTGCTACATTAAAAATTCTTTCCTTGTCTG
This sequence comes from uncultured Eubacteriales bacterium, assembly GCA_963528005.1. Lineage (GTDB taxonomy): Bacteria > Bacillota > Clostridia > Lachnospirales > Lachnospiraceae > Lacrimispora. The sequence continues at coordinate 129,723 of CAURSM010000018.1, read as the reverse complement.
CGACGGAGCTGCCGCCGAATTTCTTAACTACTAACATTGTTGCCTCCTGGCGAAAATTAAAATTCTGCGCGGATGCGCTGTCTGATTCCTGACAGCTTTTTCGCTCGATTGTCGTATTCTTTTTCTGTCATAGCGTCTGTTACGACAGCAAATTCATCCATATGGTCAAGTTCTATGGCTTCCACGTTTCCAAATACTTCTTCTACTTCCTTTAAGCGCTTTGCCGCAATTCCCTTTATGCGGACAAAATAGCGAAAGGACATGGTTTCCATAGGAATGATGGGAAGGCTTTCCTCATCCCAGCCAAGCTCTACATGCTGGCCATCATTCTTAAGTGCTTCTATAATGTCTGCGATTACAGCGCTGGCAGTTGGAAGCTTTCCGGCTCCGCTGCCGTAGAACATGGAGGTACCAAGCATATTTCCTTTTACCAGGATTCCGTTATAGACATCACTAACAGAATAGAGTGGGTGATCCATACCGATCATGACCGGTGCCACAAATGCATGGGCGCCTCCCTTTTCCAGACGGCTTGATCCTAAGAGCTTAATGGAAGTCCTAAGGCTGTCCGCATAGACAAAATCTACCTCTGTGATATTTGTTATTCCTTCTGTATAAATATGCTCGTAATTCACTTCGTGTCCCGCTGCCATAGCAGTAAGAATGGCAATTTTTCTGCAGGTATCATGTCCTTCTACGTCTGCTTCCGGATTGCGCTCTGCATAACCAAGATCCTGAGCTTCTCTTAAGGCTGACTCAAAGGTCTCTCCACCTTTATCCATCTTCGTCAGTATGTAGTTGGTGGTTCCGTTTAAGATTCCGGTGATTTCCTCAATCTCCTCTCCTGCTAAACAGGTATAAAGAGGACGAATGACAGGAATACCGCCGCCTACGCTGGCTTCAAATAAAAAGTTTACGTTGTGCTCCTTTGCAATCTTAAGCAGTTCCGTGCCATAAGCTGCTACTAATGCCTTATTGGAGGTTGCTACGTGCTTTCCTGCCTCAAGGCTGGCTTTTACAAATGCATATGCCGGTTTTAATCCACCCATTGTCTCTATTACCATGGAAACTTCTGGATCGTTTACAATGGTGGAAAAATCATGAACAATTTTGTCTTCCACTGGCGTACCTGGAAATTCTCTTAAATCTAAAATATATTTTACAAAAACTGGTTCGCCCACTTTTTTTTCAATGATCTCTTTATTCCGATCTAAAATTTCAACAACACCTGAACCGATGGTTCCATAGCCCATAACTGCAACATTTTTCATATTTATCTACTCCCTGGCTAATATTTTTACGTAATGAACCCCATTCTTCACTTCCATATCTTCCACCATACTTGAAACATTCCCTGTGGTTTCTAATACTTCCACGCTCAAGGTTAAAGTGGCTACGCCATTGACCGGAATACTTTGATGAATGGTCAGAATATTGGCACGGTACACCGCTACTATATGAAGAATATCAGACAGCAGACCAGGTTCGTCATCCATCTGCATCACAAGCGTAATGGTTTTCCCTTTTGTATTGTCGTAAAACGGAAAGATATCATCCTTATACTTATAAAAAGAGCTGCGGCTGATTCCGACCCGGTCAGTCGCCTCTTGAACGGTGATGACACGCTCCGATTCCAACAGCTTTTTTGCCTCAACTACTTTTAGCAATACTTCAGGCACAGCTTTCTGCTTTACCACAAAATATTTACTCTTTTCTTCCATAAAAAAATATCTTCCCTTCTGTGTCCGCAACAGAAAAACATCTGTGCTCATAGGGAAGATATTATCATATTTGTGATTGGTATGCAACTATTTTTCTATTTATTTTCTTCGTTTCTTGTAAAAATACGTAGAAAATTCTATTCTGACTGGTCCTCACTCATCTTTGATCCAGTACTGATCCAGCGGAGATAAGCGTACATAAACTGATCCAGAGAACCATCTAATACACTGTTTATATTGCCTGTTTCTGCATTGGTTCTATGGTCTTTCACCATAGTATAAGGCTGCATGACATAGGAACGGATCTGGTTGCCCCAGCCGATGTCTGTCACATCTCCACGAATGCCGGAAAGCTTCTCTGCGTTTTCCTGCTGCTTTAATAAATAAAGTTTCGCTTTTAACATCTGCATCGCCTTATCTTTATTCTGGAACTGAGAACGTTCATTTTGACACTGCACCACGATTCCTGACGGAAGATGGGTGATACGGATTGCAGAAGAGGTTTTATTGATATGCTGACCACCGGCTCCACTGGAACGGTAGGTATCAATTCGTAAATCTTCATCGTTAACTTCTACATCAAGATCCTCTTCAATATCAGGCATAACATCGCAGGATACAAAGGACGTCTGACGCTTGCCTGCTGCATTAAAAGGAGAAATTCTCACCAGACGGTGAACTCCCTTTTCGGATTTCAAATAGCCGTAGGCGTTGATTCCGTTTACCTGTATGGTGACAGATTTAATGCCTGCTTCGTCTCCATCAAGGTAATCAAGGACTTCAATGCTAAATCCCTTTTTCTCAGACCAACGACAAAACATACGGTAAAGTATGCTGCACCAGTCACAGGATTCTGTTCCGCCAGCCCCTGCATTCAGCTTTAAAATAGCATTATGGTCGTCGTATTCTCCGGATAAAAGGGTGCTTATGCGCATGGCTTCCAGCTTTTCCTTAAATTCGGTTAGCATCTCTTCCACTTCTGGAACTAAAGATGGATCATTTTCTTCATTTCCCATCTCTATCATAACGCCGATGTCTTCAAACTGCTGTTCTAAGTCCTTGTAGGCTTTTACTGTATCTTTTAAGTTCTTCGCAAGCTGAACAATCTTTGTGGATTTCTCTGGATCTTCCCAGAAACCTATTTCTTCCATGGATTTGTCCAACTCGTCGATTCTCTTTAACTTATTATCTAAGTCAAAGTGAATCCCTCACTTCCACTAATGGTTTTTTAAACGTTGATAATTCATATTTGTATTGATCTAACTCTACCACTGTGTCACCCACTCTCTGTTATTATTATTTATAAATACAAAATTGGGGTTCGCCCCAAAACAGGTGCGAACTCCAATTCTATAAAATACTATACTATTTTACGTCCGCAGCACTGTTTGTACTTTTTACCGGAACCGCATGGACATGGATCGTTTGGATAAACCTTTGCCTCAACTTTCTTAACAGGGGCTTTACCCGCACTATCATCCTTGTTGGTTCCTGTTACCTTGGCAGCAGGCTCTCTTTCTACTTTTTGCTCAACCCGGATATGGAAGAGAACTCTTACGGTCTCTTCACGGATTGCTGCTGTCATCTCATCAAACATCTGATATCCGTTCATCTTGTATTCTACCAAAGGATCTCTCTGGCCATAAGCCTGGAGACCAATACCTTGACGAAGCTGATCCATATCATCGATATGAGACATCCATTTGTTATCAATCACCTTTAATAAAATAACACGTTCTATCTCACGAATCTGCTCTGCTTCTGGGAATTCAGCTTCTTTGGTCTCATAGAGCTTAATCGCTTCTTCCTTAAGTGCATGCTTTAATTCGTTTTTACGAATCTTTTTATCTTCTGGTATTGTAATTGGATTTAAAGAGATCACTGGCAGAAGGAGGGTGTTAAGCTCGTTTAAATCCCAATCTTCTGGAGCCTGATCATCGGTAATACAAAGATCTACCGCATTCTCCACAATATCTGTCACCATCTTTAAGATGACGTCACGCATATTGTCTCCGTCTAATACTTTTCTTCTCTCAGTATAAATAACCTCACGCTGGTCGTTCATAACCTCATCATATTTTAAGAGGTTCTCACGGATTCCGTAGTTGTTGGTCTCAATCTTCATCTGTGCCTTTTCAATGGCATTGGAAAGCATCTTGTGTTCAATCTCTTCGCCTTCTGGTACGCCAAGGGTATTAAACATGGTAACAAGACGCTCAGAACCAAACAGACGCATTAAATCATCTTCCAGGGAGATGTAGAATCTGGATTCACCAGGGTCACCCTGACGTCCGGCACGACCACGAAGCTGGTTATCAATACGACGGGATTCATGGCGTTCTGTACCAATGATCTTTAAACCGCCTGCAGCCTTTGATTCGTCATCTAACTTAATATCAGTACCACGGCCTGCCATGTTGGTAGCGATGGTAACTGCTTTATGAACACCTGCATCTGCAACGATCTCAGCCTCTAACTCGTGGTATTTGGCGTTGAGGACTTTATGAGGAATGCCACGGCGTTTTAACATGCCACTAAGCATCTCGGAAGTCTCGATGGTAATGGTACCAACTAAAACTGGCTGACCCTTTTTATGAGCCTCTTCCACTTCCCGGCAAACAGCCTCAAACTTTTCCTTCTTAGTCTTATATACGGCATCTTCCCGGTCATTACGGGCAATGTCACGGTTTGTTGGAATAGAGATGGCATCCATGCCGTAAGTATTACGGAATTCCTTCTCTTCTGTAAGAGCAGTACCCGTCATACCTGATTTCTTTGTATACTTATTAAAGAAGTTCTGGAAGGTAATGGTCGCAAGAGTCTTACTCTCTCTGCGGACATTTACATGTTCCTTTGCTTCAATGGCCTGATGAAGACCGTCAGAATAACGTCTGCCTGGCATAATACGTCCGGTAAATTCATCTACGATGAGAACTTCATCATCTTTTACCACATAATCCTTGTCCCTAAACATAAGATTGTTTGCTCGGAGAGCAAGAATAATGTTATGCTGAATCTCTAAGTTCTGAGGATCGGAAAGGTTTTCTATATGAAAGAACTGCTCTACCTTTTCCACACCCTGCTCGGTTAAGTTTACAACTTTATCTTTTTCATCCACAATGAAATCACCGCTTTCCGTGATTTCCTCTCCCATAATGGCAGCCATCTTGGAGAATTCAGCAGAAGCCTCACCGCGCTCTAACTGGCGGGCAAGAATGTCGCAGACTTCATATAATTTTGTGGATTTGCCGCTCTGTCCTGAAATAATAAGAGGTGTTCTAGCCTCATCAATCAACACGGAGTCAACCTCATCAATAATACAGAAATCAAGATTTCTTAAAACCATCTGTTCTTTATAGATGGCCATGTTATCTCTTAAATAATCAAAACCAAGTTCATTATTGGTTACATATGTGATATCACAATTATAAGCATCCCGTCTCTCATCAGAGGTCATGGAGTTTAATACTACGCCTACAGTCATACCTAAGAATTCATGGATTCTTCCCATCCACTCCGCATCACGCTTTGCCAGGTAGTCGTTGACCGTAACAATCTGAACGCCATTGCCTGCAAGTGCATTTAAATAAGCTGGACAAGTAGATACGAGAGTCTTACCTTCACCGGTCTTCATCTCTGCGATACGTCCCTGATGAAGAACAATACCACCGATTAACTGAACCCGGAAGTGTTCCATATTAAGAACTCTCCGTCCAGCCTCTCTTACGGTTGCAAATGCTTCTGGTAATATATCATCAAGAGTCTCGCCTGCTGCCAGTCTCTCTTTAAACAATTTTGTGTTATTCTTAAGTTCTTCATCCGTAAGGGCAACCATAGTCGGACGGAGAGCTTCTATTTTATCCACAATGGGATGAATCATTTTTAATTCTCTTTCACTATGAGTTCCAAATATTTTTTGAACGAGGTTCATGTTTCATTCTCCTACTCTTCTTAACTATATACAGCGTACAATCCTGTATATTGTAGCACTATCTCCTCTTTAATACAACGAATTCATAAAAAATTAACATTCTGGTAATAATCACACCACATTCTGCCAAATTGGTTCATTTTTTCCACGGCAAACAGCAGCAAAACCGGAAACAATTATGGTTAACCTGACACATTGCACAAAAAACATGTTCGATTCTCTGATTTTCCACATTATCCACAATCGCAAATAAGCTTTTCCCCCATTTTTATCCCCACCATTTCATCCCATAAATATGGAAAAAAACAGTTATGCACCGAGTTATCCACATTATCCACAGTATTTCCCCACATATTCCCATATTTCCCGGAAAGATTCTAAAGTGCCTGATTTTTGTATACTTCTCATAAAATTTCATTTTTCGACGGAAAATTCCATTTTTCCCTTGACTTTTTTCAAGGCACATTAATAGTTTTTCAATAAATTGATAAAATATAAGTAAAGCCTTTTCACAAAAAATTCACATGTATTATCTAAAAACTTTACAATCATATTGAATTATTCTCAAAAATATGCTATACTATAACCATCTCAAGAAAAAGGAGCTGATGACTTATGAATTTTATCATTACAGGAAGAAATATTGAGGTTACATCAGGGTTACGAGAAGCGGTTGAAGACAAGCTTGGAAAATTGGATCGTTTCTTTGCTCCTGCTACAGAAGCTACAGTAAGACTCAGCGTTCAAAAAGAAATTCAAAAAATCGAAGTTACCATTCCAGTGAAAGGACATATTATAAGGGCTGAGGAATCTAGCACAGACATGTACGTATCCATTGATCTTGTAGAAGAGATCCTGGAGCGACAGTTGAAAAAATATAAGAACAAGCTGATTGACAAAAAACAGAATGTACTTTCCTTCTCTCAGGCGTTTATTGAAGATGAGAATGCCGGTGAGGATCAGATAGAAATCGTAAAATCAAAGAAGTTTGCAATAAAACCTATGGATGCAGAGGAAGCTTGTGTACAGATGGAGCTTCTTGGACATAGCTTTTACGTATTCTTAAATGCAGATTCAGATGAAGTCAATGTGGTATATAAAAGAAAAGGCGGTTCCTTTGGACTGATTGAACCGGAATTTGAATAATATCAATTAAAAACAGCCAGGCAAATCGCCTGGCTGCTTTTTAGTTTACCTGAAGTCTTGTTAAATAACGTTCCACACTGGTAATGGCATTGGCACCATCTGACACTGCGGTAGAAATTTGCCTTAACTGTTTGGTACGTACATCTCCTACTGCAAAAATACCAGGTACATTGGTTTCACAATCTTCCCCTGCTTTGATGTATCCATGATCCATCTCCACCAGGTTATTAAAAGCTTCACTTTGAGGATTGATTCCTACTGCAATAAATACTCCATCAACGGCAAGTTTTCTGGTTTCTTCTGTATCCGCATGCTTTAAAGTCAAGGATTCAACCTGATCTCCACCCTCAATCTCTTCTACAACCGTATCCCAAATAATTTCCACATTCTCCTGGTTGAAAAGCTGGGTCTGGAGTGTCTTTGCACCTCTTAACTGGTTTCTCCTATGAATTAAGTATACTTTCTTACACATTCTCGCTAAGAAAATGGCATCTTCTATGGCTACGTCTCCGCCGCCTACGACTGCAGCTACCTTATTACGGAAAAAGGCTCCGTCGCAGGTTGCGCAGTAAGATACACCCATGCCAGTAAGCTCATCCTCTCCAATGACACTTAGTTTTCGATACTGCGCTCCGGTTGCTATAATGACAGCTTTTGTTACATAAGTTCTCTCTTCTCCCACTACAGTAAACTGACCTTCTCCAGCTTCAATTCGAAGAATCTCGTCGTTAGAGAATTCTGCTCCCAGCTTTTCCGCATGTTCCCGAAACTTCATGCCAAGATCATATCCGTTAATGCCTGGAAGTCCAGGATAATTGTCTACTTCATAGGTATTAAGTATCTGGCCTCCGCTGGCCATTTCTTTTTCAATTACTATCATTTTAAATTCTGCTCTTTTTCCGTATACGGCGGCAGTAAGTCCTGCTGGCCCTGAACCAACAATTACTACGTCATAAATGTCATTCATATTTATCTACCTGCTTTCTTGTTTCAATCTAATATAATTTTCTCTGTTCTCATTATATCTTACAAACCAGGAAGTATGCAATGTCTGATATAAGAGAAAAATGTAACCTATATAGAAGCCTTTTTGACATTGTTGCAATGCCTCTGTCAATTTGGTAAAATATCCCTATCATATATGAAAGAAAGGGGAATATTCATGTCCAGAAAAACGGTATTGATCACAGGCGCTTCCCGTGGAATCGGTAAGGCCATTGCTGTAAAATTTGCAAAAAAGGGATACAACGTGGCCATTAACTGCTTACGCAATGAGGATCAACTGCTGCAAACAAAAAAGGAATTAGAATCCTATCAAGTCTCCTGCCTTTCTTATTTAGGGGACATGGGAGACATAAACCAGTGCCAGGAATTCTATGAGCGGATACAAAAACAGTTTGGCACTCCAGATATTCTGGTAAATAATGCGGGAGTCTCCTACATCGGTCTTCTCCAGGATATGACCAATGAAGCCTGGGACCGAATCATACGTACTAATTTGACTTCTACTTTTAATTGTTCAAAGCTGGCTATCCCTGGTATGGTGGAGAAAAAATCTGGAAAGATCATCAACATCTCTTCCGTATGGGGCGTTGCTGGTGCTTCCTGCGAAGTTGCCTATTCCGCCACAAAGGGGGGAATTAATGCTTTTACCAAAGCTCTAGCAAAAGAGCTGGCTCCCAGTAACATTCAGGTCAATGCCATCGCCTGTGGTGCCATTGATACGGAGATGAACCGGTTCTTGGAAGATGACGAACTGATTGCCCTGATTGATGAAATCCCTACCGGAAGGCTTGGGAAAGCGGAAGAGGTGGCTGATCTGGTGTATCATCTTGGTTATAAGAATGCTTACCTGACCGGTCAGATCATTGGTCTGGACGGTGGGTGGATCTAGCATTTCCTTTATATTAAGAATACCATGCTGATTTTTTGTTGGTAGGTCTTTATGATATCTTCATGAAAGGCCTGCCAGCATGGCAGCAAAACCACTTGCTACATTGGTACTAATTACCTCTTCCATATAAATGCGGGCTGTCTTTCATAACAGTCCCTTACTAAATCATATGTTGCAATCCAACTGCTGGTACACAAAATCAGAATTAAACAAATATAATTGCATAAAATTAAACCTTATGCAACTATTATAGTATGATTCCAGTAAAATGTCAACCACCTTACTTCTTCGTTGGTTTTATTATCTGCTTTTTATATTTGTTCCTATACAAAAAACGCCCGGAAAGAAAATATCTTCTTCCGGGCGTTCTGCTTTTTTATACTTCTGGCTTTTCAACTTCAACCACTGCTGATTTCTGCATTGGAATTCTGCAGTTCTTATTATTACCGAATTCAACAATAACTGTGTCATCAGTCATATCAATAATGACTCCATAAAATCCGCTGGTTGTAAGAACGCTATCGCCTACTGCGATATTAGAAAGCATCTCCTGCTGTCTCTTCTTTTCTTTCTTCTGTGGTCTGATTGCGATAAAATACATAAAGCCAAAGATTACTGCGATATAGAGAACCCAGAAACCCATGCCCATACTTCCGCCTGTTGCTAATAACATAACCAATTCCTCCTTATATACGATCCGCTAAAATGCTGCGGTATCTTGTGCTGCTTTTAGGATTGACCTTCTGCCATTTTGGCAAGTTTTCTTTCCTTATATTCCCCAAAACACTGATTGTCGATCGCGTCACGAATCTCTTCCATCATTGTATTATAAAAATACAAATTATGCAAGACACTTAATCTCATACCAAGCATTTCTTTTGCCTTTAAAAGATGTCTGATATAGGCTCTGCTGTAGGACTTACAAGCTGGACACTGACAGCCTTCCTCAATCGGTCTGCGATCTAGTTCAAATTTGCTGTTGAACAGATTTAACTTTCCATGGTTGGTATAGACATGTCCATGACGTCCATTTCTGGAAGGATACACGCAATCAAAGAAATCCACGCCGCGGTCAACTGCCTCTAAGATATTTGCAGGTGTTCCCACTCCCATGAGATAGGTTGGCTTGTTTTCCGGAAGATAGGGAACTGTCTCTTCTAAGATACGATACATCTCTGAGTGGCTTTCCCCTACAGCAAGTCCACCAAGAGCATATCCATCTAAGTCCATAGCAGATATGGTCTTTGCATGAGCAATACGAATATCTTCATAGGTTCCTCCCTGGTTGATACCAAATAAGAGCTGCTCTTTGTTAAGGGTTTCTGGAAGAGAATTCAGTCTTGCCATCTCAGTGCGGCAGCGCTCCAACCACCTGGTGGTTCGGTCCACGCTGTCTTGCATATACTTCCTTGTTGCAGGGTGAGGAGGACATTCATCAAATGCCATGGCAATGGTAGAACCTAGGTTTGACTGGATTTGCATACTCTCCTCTGGTCCCATAAAGATCTTGTGTCCATCGATATGAGACTGGAAGGTAACGCCCTCTTCTTTAATCTTTCTTAATCCGGTGAGGGAAAACACCTGGAATCCACCTGAATCCGTAAGAATAGGTCGGTCCCAGTTCATAAACTCATGCAAACCACCAAACTCTCTGATCAGCTTATCACCGGTACGTACGTGAAGATGGTAGGTATTAGATAATTGCACCTGAGTTTTAATCTCCCGCAAATCATCGGTGGAAACGGCGCCTTTGATGGCTGCTACGGTTCCTACATTCATGAATACAGGGGTCTGTATGGTTCCATGGACTGTGGTAACCTCTGCCCGTTTCGCCCTGCCATCTTTTTTTATAATCTTATAGTTCATTGATCGTCCCTTACTTTTGTTCCTTGTTTTTAGTTACATGGCGGTAAGATTTAAGGTTTTAATCCTCTGCCAATGCGGCCTTAATCATGATGGAACATTCCACTCGTTTCTTTTCCATCTCACAACCGATGTCATATGCATCTGTGATATTTCCATGGAAGTTATAGGAATTGGCTGCACAGCCGCCGCTGCAGTAAAATCTTGCAAAGCAATCCTTGCATTTATCTTTTGCATATACGTTACAAAGCTTAAATTCATCACGGATAGTGGTATTAAGCAATCCATCATCAACGTTTCCAAGAAGGTATTCTTCCTGGCCTACGAATTGGTGGCAGGGATAAAAATCGCCCCAAGGAGTAACTGCCAGATATTCAGTTCCTGAACCACATCCGGAAAGTCTCTTTGCCACACATGGGCCTTGCTGAAGATCAATGTTAAAATGGAAGAAATTAAAGCCGTTTCCTTCTTTATGACGCTTGATGTATTCCACTGCAAGGTTATCGTACTCTTCGATGATTTGAGGAATGTCTTCTTCCCTGATTGCATAGTACTCATCTGCCTGGGCTACCACTGGTTCAATGGACATGCTCTTAAAGCCAAGGTCTGCAAATTCCAATACGTCTTTTGCAAAATCCATGTTCTCTCTGGTAAAGGTACCTCTGATATAATAATCCTTATCTTCTCTAAGCTTAGCAAACTTCTGGAATTTAGGAACGATTAATTCGTAGCTTCCTTTTCCATTGCGGAATGGACGCATGCGATCGTTGACTTCCTTACGTCCGTCAAGACTTAATACCACATTGCTCATTTCCCTGTTGCAGAATTCCATGATCTCGTCATTTAAAAGAACCCCATTGGTTGTCATGGTAAAACGGAAGTTCTTATTATATTCTTTCTCTTTTGAGCGTCCGTATTCAACAAGTTGCTTTACAACTTCCCAGTTCATAAGAGGTTCGCCGCCAAAGAAGTCGATTTCCAAGTTTCTTCGGTTGCCTGAATTGTCAAGAAGGAAATCAAGAGCCTTCTTACCAACCTCAAAAGACATGAGGGCACGACGGCCATGATACTCGCCTTCTTCTGCAAAGCAGTACTGACATGCTAGGTTGCAGTCATGAGCAATATGTAAACAGAGCGCCTTTACTACGGTCTTTCTCTTTTTAAAATCTACCACATAATCATGGTAGACATCCTTTGAAAATAATTCGCCCGCATCAATGAGATACTGGATTTCTTCCAGTGCCTCTGCAATTTCGTTTTCTGGATAAGTATCTTTTAAACGGCTTAATACTTCAGCCTCTACCTGACTGGAAAGCTTCTCTGGCTTTTCCATATCAGGAATCAGTCCCTTTGCTGCGGAAACCGCGTCATACATGATAGAATCTACGGAATGGACTGCTCCACTGTTGACATCCAAAATAATATGGAAGCCATTATTAATATATTGATGAATCACTTGTATTCTCCTAACTTTAGAAAAAGGTTGACCCTTTAATTAACGATTCCCAGACAAGCGAAGGACCCCTACTGTCTTAAGACCGTAGGGGCATCTGCTTCTCTGCCTTATGGCTGTTCTATACAGTTTTAATTAGCGGTTGGTGTTCTCACAGCTCTGGTTTCCTACTGTACAGGATGTCTTGCAAGCAGACTGACAAGATGTCTGGCACTCGCCGCAGCCGCCTTTTTTCATAGATTCTTTTAATGTACTGGAACTTAATGTTTTAACGTGCTTCATAAACTTACACCTCCTGTATTCACATAATTCCTTGCGATTATACCACATGTTATTTATCAGTGCAAGATGAATTGGGCTAGGGCGTGTCTGAAAACTGCTTGTTTCAAGATGTGCGTTACACTTTGTAGGAGATTTGTTCCAGATGAAGGCGGCGTAGTAACAAGGGCACAATTCCTTGAAATAGGCCAAACTCATAGAATATCCTACATGGCATAGGAATATACTGAACCATAAGACAAGATGTAAGGAGTATCTCAATGGAAAAATCAAAGCTTCAGGTCACACTTAGAAATCTGCTCATCACCTACATACTGACCGGAATCCTGCTTGTTGTCCTGGCCTTAGCACTTTATAAATTCCAATTAAAGGAAGGCCAGATTCGCCTGGGAGTTAATGCGGTTTACATCATCACCTGTCTATTTGGCGGAATATTGATGGGGAAAAGCATCCGGCAGAGAAGATTCTTTTGGGGACTTTTGCTGGGACTGCTTTATTTTGTAGTTTTACTGGCAGTATCATTTCTGATGAACAAAGGGATCAATGGATCCATGAATCAGATTCTGACTACCATGGCCATCTGCGCCGCAAGTGGAACTGCAGGAGGGATGCTGAGTTAAGGATTTCAAAAGTAGCTAAAAAAACGCGTCTTGACCTAGCAATGTTTGCTAGCTCCAGACGCGTTTTTTATTAATTAATTTCGAAGCTTCGTTGGTGTGGTTCATACTTATGGAAACTCTTCTTTAGCGATCACGTATGGTACGAATCATTTCTACAATCAAATAGATGGCTGCTCCTAGAAATATGAAGATATCTCCCAAATTAAATACTACCTTCTTCAGTTTCCCAAATTGCAGACTAAAATAATCTACTACATAATGGCGGAACAATCTGTCGTATAGATTACTGATTGCACCTCCAAGTACAATGGAAAGGGCAAGTTTGTCTGCGATTCTTCCTTTTGTCTTTAAAAGTCCACCAAGCATCCCTCCGACGAAGGCAGCTACCACAAGGGGAATCATCTGGACCACCTCAGGACGGTCTTTTAAGAAACCAAAGGAAAATCCCGGATTGTGATTTTTATACAGCAGGACTTTACCGCCACTTCCTTTTAATTCTTTGGGGAACTGGCTCTCTTCCTGTTCTTCTATGGAGCTTTTTATAAAAAGGTCCACTGCTGCCAATAATACGATGAGACCAACAAATATCATGACAAACACTCCTTCCGCCTTTATTATTTCCAATTCGCCGGACATTTTATCCTTTGAATTTTGATTCTTACCCTTTTAATTAGTTTCTCATCTGTATGAAAGGACCGCCCTTTTTATCCAAATAAGCTCTTGTTATAACCACAGATCCGATATTAGGATCTTTGGGAATCTCATACATTATATCTAACATAAAGTTCTCTATGATAGCTCGAAGTGCTCTTGCGCCTGTCTTCTTCTTAAGCGCTTCTTCTGCAATCCACTCCAGGGACTCATCTTCAAAGGAGAGCTGTACCTCGTCCAATTCTAAAAGCTTTTTGTACTGTTTTAAAATGGCATTCCTTGGTTCCTTTAACACACGAATGAGCAGATCCTTGTTAAGAGATTCTAACGTTACGTTTATGGGAAGACGGCCTAAAAATTCTGGTATCATGCCGAACTTTCTTAAATCTTCATTGGTCACCTGGAATAAGAGGTTTGAATCCTTATCGTATTGATCCTTTAATTCGGCGGAGAAACCAATGGAGGACTTCTCTTTTAGGCGCTCTTTGATGATATCTTCAAGGTCAGGGAATGCACCTCCACAGATAAAAAGTATGTTATCTGTCCGGACGGAAGTCATGGGGGTAAGGGCATTTTTCTGATTAGAACCTACCGGAACCTCTACTGTACTCCCCTCTAAAAGCTTAAGGAGCTCCTGCTGAACGGATTCTCCGCTGACATCACGGCTGCTGGTGCTTTTTTTCTTTGCAATCTTATCAATCTCATCAATAAATATAATTCCCCGCTCTGCCTTATCTACATCATTATCTGCGGCAGAAAGAAGTTTTGATACCACACTCTCTATATCATCGCCTATGTATCCGGCTTCGGTTAAGGAGGTGGCATCGGCTATGGCAAGAGGAACGTCCAATAATTTCGCAAGGGTTTTTACCAGATACGTCTTTCCGCTGCCGGTTGGGCCAATCATTAAGATATTGGATTTTTCGATCTGTACCATGCCTTCCTCATCGATGATTCCCTTATCTGCCAGATACACTCTTTTATAATGGTTATAAACAGCTACGGAAATAACTTTCTTTGCCTGCTCCTGACCAATGACGTAATCATCAAGTTTTTGGCGAATCACATGAGGCGCTGGAATATCCTTTAAGCTTATCTCTGGTTTTGTCTCTTTATCGGAGCGCTTTTTGATTTTCTGTTTCTTTGGTATATCAAAATCCTGGTTGTTTAACTTACCAAGATCATTTAAATTCAGATTCATATATGGCATGTTGGGAATCTTACTTAGATCAAATCCGCCCTGGGTCACAGAATCAAAAGCCTTTTGCATGCAATCATGGCATAAATTCATGGATCCTGGCATGGCGATCATGGATCCTGTTTTGCTTTCCGGCCTTCTACAGACGTAACAAAATTTTTCATATTCATCCTGATCATTCTTCGCATCTTCTCCATCAGAGCCATGGACACTCGTGTCTTCCATCTTCTCCTCCAGCATATCTTTATCGTTCAATCTATGTTCTCCTTCTGTTTGTAATTATATACTTGCCACTTAAATATTATAATGCATTTAAAACATACCTACAAGTGATGATAAGGAATTTAGATTTTTTTAATGAATGAACATACCCCGATATGGGACAAATATATGATATCGTCCTATATCGAGGTATGATTTATAAACTATCTTTTATATTAGCTTTGTGGCTGAGTCTCTGCAGGACGTGATCCAAGAGTGATATTCACACTTCTCTCCACATACTTTCCATTCTCAAGGGACTGAACCGTAACGGCGATTGTACTTCCGCCCTTGTAATATTTCAGCATGTTGGTAAGATCGTCGTAGGTCTTAATGGACTGGCCATCAAATTTAGTAATGATATCTTTTTCTCGCAAATCAGACTTGCTGGCAGCGCCGCCTTCTACAATTTTGTAGATGAATACGCCCTGTGGCATACCAAGCTGCTGGCTTGTGGTTGCATCAATGTTCTTGCACTGAATTCCTAAATATCCCTGATCGGCTGCTGATACCTGACTTCTGGTGGTCTTGGTGATCAGATTATCGATGATGGTCTGAGCTTTTGATATTGGAATTGCGTATCCCATTCCTTCTACTTCCGTAGAGGAATATTTGGCAGAGTTAATTCCAATGACTTCTCCCTGCATATTTATAAGTGCGCCTCCGCTGTTACCTGGGTTGATGGCGGCATCGGTTTGGAGAAGATTCCTGTTTGTTCCATCTTCTGTCTGAACAGAACGGTCAAGAGCACTGATATAACCTACGGTTACGGACTGACCATAGCCAAGTGCGTTTCCTATGGTAACCACTCCCTGACCGACCTTTAAGGTATCGGAATTACCAAGAGAAGCTATGGCAATTTTTGATAAGGTTTCAGAAGAAATATTCTTTAATGGTACTGCAATTACGGCAAGATCAGATTCTGCATCCGTTCCCTTAATGGCTGCATCCACTGCCTGCTGGTCAATGAACGTTACCTTTAATGCTTCTGCTCCCTGTACCACATGGTTGTTGGTAACAATTAAAAGCTCATCATCATTCTTTCCTACAATGATACCAGAGCCACTTCCTTCTCCTTCTCGCTGCATGGAACCGTACCAGGTCTGGCTTTCGTAAACGACCTTGCTGGTTATGGCTACTACAGACGGCATTGCTTTATCTACAATCCCTGATACATCATTGCTGGCGACACTAATATTGGAAGCGTTGGTCGCCGGTACCGTTCCTGGAGAGGATACTGTTTCCGCTTTGCTGATATCAATTGATTTGCTATTGCTATAAGCTCCTGCTGCCCAGTTGATTCCTACCATCGTACTTCCTGCAACAACACCAAACACAAGAGCGCTGCTTATAAGAGCTGCTGCTTTTTTACCAAAGCCACGCTTTTTACGAGGCTTCGGATCTCGTTCAAAAGAATTCTGGTCTACTGAGCTTTGAAACTGTGGTTCCTGATAATGGGGAACATTCTGGCTCATCTGCGATTGCTGTAATTCTGGTTCTGATTTCACCTCTGGTTCTGGGTCCCTCATTATAAAATTAGTTGTTATGGGTTCTTCTTTATTATACTCCTCAGGATTTAATTTACCTGTATCTTCGTTTTCATTAAACATAAAATCTATCTCCTTTCACCTATACTTGTTATCGCTTTGTTAATCACAGTTTATCAATGAAATGTGACCAATTTGTGATAAAAATATAGTTTATATGTGAAATGAGATAGATTTTTTAGTTTTATTAATTTGACGGTGGTGCGGGTACTACTGGTGCTTCTGTAATGGCTCCGCCTGGACTATTGTCAGACTGGGTTGGTGCCACATCTCCAGGTCCAGTTGTGTTGGACTTTGTGGTTTCTGGCGTTGTATTCTGAGAAGCTGACGTGGTCTCTTTGCCTCCTGGACCATTCGAAGCTGTGGTGGTTTCTGTATGACCGCCTGATTGAGTCGGCTTTGTCTCTCCAGGTCTTGTGGAACCAGATGAGGATTCCTGAGCCTTTGTCTCTCCTGGTTTTGTTTCCTTTGTCTCTCCAGCACTGGTACCAACGGTCGGGCCATTCTTAATTGGTTTGCCATTGGCATCGGTTTCATAAACCGTACTTTCATGGACTGAAGTTTCTAGCGCTTCTGTGGTCTTTACTTCTTTGGTTTCATCCAAATCCTTTTTGGGCTTACCTTTGTTTGGCTTGGAAGAATCGTCCGTATATGTTCCATCTTTATACATACCAGAATCGGCTGCAATTTTGGCACTGATCTTCTTTACCATATCAGATGGCTCATAATTCTCTTTTGAAAAAAGGAATTTGTGAAGCTCTTCAACATTGGTAATCAGAGTCTGAGGAATGACACAGTCCCCCTTCTTACCCATCTTCATATCACCACGGGTGAATGGGAATCCATCAGTCTCTCCAATGTGATATTTACCGATATCCAATAAAAGTTCCGTAAAATCACTAAAGGTTAAGTTGGTTCCTACCTGTTCTACTTCCATTAAGAGAATTCGGTTTAATAACCCTAAGTCTGCCTTTTTTGCTTTTTCAAATGACTTTTGAATGACAAGACGCTGACGTTCTGTTCTTTGAAAATCTGTATCCATCTTTCTTAATCTAGCATAAGCTACTGCCTGGACACCATCTAAGTGATTTAAGCCGGCTGACTTTAAATGAACAGAAGGAACACCACTCTTTTGCACGGTTTCTGTTATAAAGCCGTTGATGTACTTAAATTCTGCTTTGGTGATATCAATATCAACACCACCTAGCATATTAATGCCATCGGCAACGGACTTCCAGTTAAAGGTAACGTATTCTGTGATATCCAAATCAAGGTTTTTATTCAGGGCTGCAAGGGCCTGGGAGGCGCCTCCGTTGGCATAGGCAGCATTGATTTTATTATAAGTAGTGCCTTCGTTGATATTTAGATATGTATCACGATATACCGATGCAAGTCTTATCTCACCTGTATCCCGGTTAATGTTGCATATCATAATAACGTCAGCATTGGTTCCCTTGTTTACATTGCCATCACGGCTATCCACACCAAAGATGGCAATGGTACGAAAACCGGTCATGTGCTTTTTCTGGGCATCAGACATCTCTTCGTTACGAACTTGCTTCTCATCAAAGTTATCTGGACGCTGCATAGATCCCATAATCCTAGCCACATAAGCGTAGGAGAAAATAAGGGCCAGGGTGAAAATCTCTGCAACCGCCATAATAATAATTCTTTTGACTTTTCCCTTTTTGCTGCTTGAAGCGGCTGCCCGGCTAGAGGGAGAAGGTTTTTCCTGACGGGGAGCACGAGACTGCTGTCTGGTACCTCCATCTCCAATTACTATCTGACCTCGTGACGCTGGCTGGCTGTTTCCCTTTGCATTCCCTGATGTTTGACTTTGACGGGATGCGGTCTGACCGGGAGAACCGGCCTTTGATGATGACGGTGCCCGGCGCACTGGCTGGCTGCCTCCGTTATCCCTGCTATTTGTATGATTTGCACCGCTTCTTTTACGGTCTTCAAAATCTTCGTAATCGTCATCCAGGTAGTAATCTCCATCGGATGGATCTGGTTTTGAATCATAGCCGCGTCTTACCCTATTTTTAGTCTCACGGTTTAACTCATCATCAAATTCATTTTTCATTATTTAACCTCATCCTAATCGTGTCGTATCCTATATCAGTACGCATTTTTATTAATAAACCCTTTAAACATAGTTAAAAACAAAATTTTAAAATCATATCCAAGGGTCCAGTTTTCGATATAATATAAATCATGCTCAATTCTTTTTGTAATGGAAGTATCTCCCCTTAATCCATTCACCTGAGCCCAGCCAGTGATTCCAGGGCGTACCTGGTGCTTGATCATATATCTGGGAATCTCTTCTTTAAACTTTTCAACAAACAAAGGTCTTTCAGGCCTTGGCCCTACCAGACTCATATCACCCCGAAGAACATTAAAAAACTGGGGCATCTCATCAATGCTTGTCTTTCGTATAAACCGTCCAACAGGAGTTACCCTGGCATCATGAGGAGTTGTCCACTTGGCTTTTTCCTCTGATGGAGCCTGTACCACCATGGAACGAAACTTATACATCTGAAACGGCCGGTTATGAAGTCCCACTCGCTCCTGCTTATAAATCAGCGGCCCGGGAGCTGTAAGCTTAATAAGAGCTGCAGTCAAAAGCATGAGTGGTGAAAACAGCAACAGGGCCACGGAAGCACCTGCGATATCTACCGCTCGTTTTACCAGCGCATTCACAGAATCCGTCAGGGGAACTCTTCGTATATTTACCACGGGAAGTCCCTGTAAGTCCTCAATAAAAGGTCTTGTAGGAATCATATTGTTATAATCTGGTATGAATTTCGTATGAACGCCTGATTTTTCACAGGAGGCAACTATCTTTTCTAAGTTGGCATATTCATTAATACTTAAGGTAATGGCGATCTCATCTAGAGAGTTTAAGGCAAGAATTTCATCTAAATCCTTAATCTTTCCTATGACATTCACGCCTTTATATCCGCTGCCCCATTCTTTTTTATTGTCTAAAATGCCTTTGACCTGATATCCCCATTCTGGGTTTAAACGTACCCGGTCAATAAAACCTTCTGACGCACGGCTGTAACCGATTAAAAGAATGTGTTTCTGGTTGTATCCTTTGGATCGCATGGACCGCAACATGCAACGGATTAAATTTCTCTCTGCTGTCTCCAAAATTATGTTGATAGCAAAGAAATAAAATACCATTCTGGTAGAAAATTCACGGAAAAATGGATTCTTCTTGATCAGAAACAGGATTAATATAAATAGGAGCACTCCTAATACATTGGCCTTTACAATATTGGCAAATTCATACCGTCTCTCTTGAACTCGTTTCGGCGCATACAACTGGAAAAAGCCGTAAAGAAGCAAATAGATCGGCAATACAAATATAAGAGCTGCAAAAAAGTACTGTGGTGCCAGGACATTCTTATCCGGACTGAACAGTCGATTGCCCAGTAAAAGAAAGAGCCAGGCAATTACATAGGAAAGGATGATGACCAGTCCATCCAGTACTACATGAAATCCATTAAATTTTTTCTGATTATCCTTTATCATAGCAGCAAACCTTCCAATCGTGCATTGCACCATACTTCTCCATGATAATTTCCCGTTTATTATACATGATATGTTCTTATAGTGCTATAAATAATTTCTTAATAAGACCTGTCAATTTTTAGTTTTCTTCGTAAAAATTCCCAAACGTACAGGATTGTGCCAAAAATCAGCTCTCCTTCAATCTTTACGTAGTTGAAAAACCGGGAATTATTATACTTGACTTTTTTCGTGGTATGGGCTGTTTTAAGGCCTTCTTTTAATCCATCCAAATAGTCAGATTCAAATCCGATTTTCTTGAAAAACATATATTTTACAAGTATTCCCAAAATAATAGGGAATAGATTTAAAAGCAGTTGAAACAATGGCATATTCTTATAATTTAAGTAAATATTATTTCTGGCGGCCAATTTTACTTTAAAGGAATTGTACTTGGAACCACTGGTGCCGCTTCCAACATGGTAAACCACCGCATCAGGACAATAAACATTGTCATAGCCATGAATTTTCGCCCGGTAACCTACGTCAATGTCTTCTAAGTAGGCAAAATGAGCTTCATCAAATCCACCGATTTCATCAAATACCTCTCTTCGGTAGATGGCAGCGCCCGCGCAGGCAGCAAACACATTCCGTGGCTTATTATATCCCTTGCTGCTTTGCCCTACCCCTCTTTGATACGCCCAGCCAAGAACGCTGTACATATCTCCTGCATCATCCATAAGTTCTTTCTGGTATAGCTGAATCATCTTGCTGCTTGCAGAAAAGATATTTTTGGAGCTGTCCATGGCACGTACCAGCTCTAAAACATAATCTGGCTGTGGTTCCGTATCATTGTTAAGTAAAATGACATAAGGAGTGACCGCCTTCTGGATTCCCACATTAACAGCTCCAGAAAATCCTGTGTTCTCTTTTAGAAAAACAGAAGGAATGTTATGTTCCTTTAGCCATTCCACGCTACCGTCTGTAGAACCGTTATCCACCACAAGGAGCTCAAAGTTCTTATCACTTTGAGTCTCCAGTGCTTTCATACAGGGTTCCATGAATTTAAGTCCATTATAGTTAGGAATAATGATGGTTACTTTTTTCAACATCTCATACCTCAAGTTTATAGGGTTCTCCGATTTTTTCCTTTCGCAGGTCACGAAGGGCAAAATTGGATTTGCGTAAGGTCAGATTGGGATTATAGTATGGGTCTCCGTCTCTTAGAATATCCGGCCATTTTTCAGAAAACTTCTGAATCTCACGGTTAAAACGAGCCACTTTTTCCGGTGTATCCTCAAGTCCTCTTGACTTAGATTCATAATGGTAGAAGGAGGCGTAAGGGGCGTAAACCACTAACCTTCCTAAGGAACGTACCTTCATGCAATAATCAATGTCATTAAAGGCAACCGCCAAGTCCTCTGAAAAACCTCCCACCTGATCAAACACAGAGCGTTTGCTCATCATACAGGCAGCTGTAACGGCACTGTAATTTCTGGCGCACATAGCTTGGTTGAAATAACTGCTTTCTGACTTGTGAAGACCGATAAAGGTATGACCGGCGATTCCTCCAAAGCCTACCACAACTCCTGCATGCTGAATGGTCTCATCGGAATAAAGAAGCTTTACTCCCACGATTCCCACATCATCTCTTTGACAGAACCCAAGCATCTCTTTGACGCTCTCTGGATTTATAATCTCGGTATCATTATTTAAGAAGAGAAGGTATTCTCCTTTTGCAAAGGTAACACCGAAGTTATTAATGGCAGAATAGTTAAACTCTTTCTCCCACTTTACTACATGGACAAAGTCAAACTCCTTTTGAATCTTATCGTAATATTCAAAGGTGGCTTCCTCTGTGCTGTTATTCTCCACTACAATGAATTCCAGATTTTTATAGGTTGATTTATCAATGATAGAACGCATGCAAAGGTCCAGATCAAGGGAATGATCCTTATTGGGTATAATAACAGAAACCAGAGGATTTTCAAGGATCTCAAAGGTGGAATGATAGATTCCATAATCAATTCCTTTTTCTACGGATAACGCTTTTACCCCAATCCTATCGTAATGAGCTTTGATGGCTCTTGCACCAGCATCAAACGCGTACAGCTTGCTTTCTGGGTTACTGGCGGTGGAGTTTTGGTGACATCTCCAGTGATAAAGAGCCTTTGGCACGTGATAGATTTTTCTTGCTTTTTCTGTACAACGCAATATGAAATCATAATCTTGTGCGCCATCAAATTCTTCCCGGAATCCACCTACTTCTAATAAAAGCTCATGGTTTACTACAAACAGATGGCAGATATAATTGACGCTGTTTAAAAGGTCAGGATTAAAATCTGGCTTAAAGTGAGGTTCAAATAATTCTCCACCGTCAATATCAAGCTTGTCTTCGTCCGTGTACACCACGTCAATTTCAGGATCGGAATTAATGGCTTTTACGCATTCATATAAAGCATCTGGAGCCAGGGTATCATCATGATCTGCTAGTACAATAAAATCGCCAGTCGCCATCTCAATGGCAGCATTGGTATTTCCCGCGATTCCTTTATTCTCTCCAATAATGACATACCGGATTCTTTCATCCTTTAAGGCATAGCGCTTTAACACTCGTTCTGCGCTTTCTCCTTTGGGACTTCCATCTGCAATGCAGACTTCCCAGTTTCCATAGGTCTGGGCTAACAAAGAATCAAGCATAGCAGCCATAAATCGCTCTGGTGTCTTAAAGGCAGGTATGACCACAGACATCTTTGGGTTGTAATCAAAGACTTCTTTTCTTTGGTTCTCCAGTTCTTCCTCCGTGGGTTTGGTCAGCTCGTACCACTCTGGATAATCGTAATCACTATCTATCCCCTGAAGCTTGTGTCTGGATTTAATTAGAAATGCCTTTAACCCATTTTCCTTTAAAAAGTCAGCCGCAGACTGTAGGGTCTGAACATTCATCATGCCTTTTAGCTTCATTGTCTTTTTGTGGGCGGAGCTATTTTGCTTTTCAATGTTCTGAGCGTTAAGCTTTACTTTTACGCTTTTCCCTTCGCATTCGATGACTAGAAAGCGATCCTCATTGTCTTCCCTGATATAAGGGATTCTGATATCAAAACCAAGATCCTTTTCTGTCACTTCCTTAAAATAAATCTGGCTTACATCATCTCTGCGGACCGGAACATATTTAAATTCCACCTCTTTTTCCTGACCATCAAGTACCTTTACTAAAACCTTGGAACCAGGAGTTTTTCCGATTACCCATCCGTTTAACACAATTGAATTTTCACGGATACGTGCTACATCTATCTTATATTTCATCTCTGTTACCATCCTCCATGGAGGCTGCTGTCAAAAGCATTTCCTCCTCCGGACCATTTTCTTTTCCGGATGTAAAATTAATTCGCTCTTCTTCTATAACAAGAGGGCGTTTCATGATGCGGGCGTTGATGGAAAGAATGTATTCTCCCACCATACCGATAAAAAAGATCTGCACGGATCCAAGAAAACACATTCCGATCAAAAGGGGGGCCATGCCTGCAGGGAAACGGTCCCAGTACATCAGCTTTAAGATGAGGTAGATCAACGCCACCAGCATGCTTGCAAAACAACTGATACTTCCAAAAATGGTAGCAATCCGAAGTCCTACCTTTGTATAGGAAGTAATGCTTAACATTGCCGCATCATAGAGTCTGTAAAAGTTATTGCTAGTGATCCCAGCCCGTCTCTTAGGTTGCTCGTATGGGACTTCTTTCCGCCTGAAGCCAAGCTCTGCCACAATTCCCCTAAGAAATGGAGTGGGGTCGTCAAGCTCTCTTAATACTTTGATAAATCTTGCGTCATAAAGACCAAATCCAGTAAAATGCTCAATCTGTTCCACATCAGAGAGTTTTTTGATGAATTTATAATAACAGCTTCTAAGCCAGTACATGATCTTGCTTTCTTTACTGGATTTTTTAATTCCAATAACAATCTTATAGCCATTCTCCCATTCCTTTACGTATCTTGGGATCATCTCCACTGGGTCCTGAAAATCTGCTGCCATTAAAATGGTAGCATCTCCGGTTGACTGGAGCATGGCATAATAGGGAGAATTAAACTGACCAAAGTTCTTGGCATTAAAAATACCTTTTACTCCTGGGTCAGCTAAACATAGCCTTCTAACAATCTCTCTTGTCCTGTCCTTAGAATCATTGTCTATATATATAATCTCATAACGATAATCCGGTAATTCCTTTAGGAAAGTACCTGATATTGCCTGATATAAGGCTTCCACGTTCTCTTCTTCATTGTAGCAGGGAACTACGATGCTAATTGTTTTCATACATTCACTTCCAATCTATCTGAACCATTGCTTTAATCAAATCCCGGGGTTTTTCCTTCATCATACGAAGCGCTGTTTCTACTTCTTCAAGGCCGTAAAGCTTGTGGGTTACCAGTTTCTCCGGATTGATTCTTCCGTACTGGATCATCTTTAAGAGACGTTCTATGCGGTTTCTTCCACCCTTTGCAAGCTCGGTATGAATGGTTTTACCCGCCATTCCACGACCGCCGGAAAACTTAGGAAACGCAAGGCTTCCGGTTCCACCGTAATAATTTACATTGGAAATAGTCCCGATGCCGTATCTTGCCATATCAATGGCCTGGGAAAAGACTTCATCCCCGCCTCCACAAAGAATCACACCATCGGCTCCAAGACCATCGGTCCGCTCCATGACCTGGCTTACAATATCACCATCTTTGTAGCTTAAGACCTCGGTGGCACCAAATTCTTTGGCTAGCTCTATGCAAATTGGTTTGCTTCCTACTGCAAGTATTCTAGCTGCACCTAGGAGGCGAGCCCCTTCCACTGCCATAAGACCAATGGGACCAATGCCCATAACTACCACAGTATCACCGATCTTAATGTCTGCAGATTCCGCTCCCGTAAAGCCTGTGGTCACCACATCCACGCACATAAGCGCTTGTTCCATGGAAACACCTTCTGGTATTTTCGCCAGTGTGGTATCTGCATCAGGTATCAAGAACTTTTCTGCAAAAACACCAGGAATGGACCGTCCAAGCTGATGACCGGAAAACGGTGCAGAGGCATGCTTATAATTCCCCTCCTGAATTCCGTAATCCCGCCAGTTTGGAGTGATGGCAGGAACCGCAACCAGTTCTCCTGGTTTAAAGTCCTGTACCAACTCACCAACTTCTAAAATCTCGGCAACGCATTCATGACCTAGTATTAAATTGGGTGCTTTTCTTGAGCCGCCACCGTATACGGTGTGAACATCAGAGGAACAAGGGGTGACTGCAACTGGACGAAGTATGGCTCCATAAGGTGTCAGTATTGGTTCCGGTGCGTCGTGCCAGCCTACCTTTCCCGGTTCGATTAAAACAAAAGCTTTCATAGGTTTTTCTTATATCCTTTCCAGATGATTGGATTTCAATGCCAGTACTTCTATATTTGGTCCAAATTTTTCCTTTATGATACCTGCGATTTCCTCCGTATAGCCTGGAGCTACGATTAAAATGGCATCTACAGGGTCAGCCATATAATGGTCGGAGGAAACAATGGGAAGATGGGAGGCAGGCGCATATTTTCCCTGTTTAAACGGTGCGGAGTCAATGATATACCTGGCAAAGGTTCCGATTCCAGTGGTAGAAGCAAGAGTAAATCCCTGATGACTGGCCCCCCAGACAGCAAGGCGTTTCCCTTTTGCTTCTAATTCTTTGATAAGCTGTTCTATCTCACTTCCAATGGTATCCTGACTTTTTAATAACCCTGATACATCAAGTTTCTCTGTACCCTTTTTATACTCTGCCTGACCTGTTGGCTGCTTTTTCTTTTTTACAATCACGGATAGTGTGTCCCGGTTGATCATCTCTTCTTCCAGAACTTCAAATCCTGCTGCCTCCACCGTATAACGAAGCGTTTCAAAGGTATAATAGGCCAGATGGTCCCGGATCAGTTCATAATAGCCATCATACTCCAGAATGTATTCAAGGCTTGGCACCGTAATCAGACCAATACCGCCCTCTCGTAAATTCTCTGCCAGACAGCGAAGCATAGAAACTGGTTTTGGCTGATGCTCCAAAAAGTTAAAGGATAGAAATCCGTCATAAGGACCGCTTACACTTCCATCTACCGGCGCTAAAACATTGCCTTCTTCTGCAAACTGCTGCCAAACCTTAAGCCCCTTTTCCTTAGCCATAGCAACAAGAGTCTCCCTGTTTTCTATGCCATAGGCTTCCACTGGGAAGCCAGAAAGCACGGAGAGAAATTCTCCTTGTCCGCATCCTGCTTCTATCAGCTTTTTTCCTTCCAGATGATACGTATCGATTAAATGACGGTACTGACGGGTTCTTAAGTTTACCATGGTGGTGCTGTAACCGCCTGACCGAATTACGTCCTTATAATATGCCACTGGCTGGCAGTCAAACTGCACAAGACCGCAACCGCCGCACTGACAGAGATTAAGGGTGATCCCCTTATCCTCTAAAACATCTTCTTTCCCGGGTATGTCCTGGGCTGAAGCCGGCATCTGGTCCAGGATCATCAAAGGATCTTCTTCCAAAGGTTTGCCACATACAATACAAATCTTATCTCTCATACCATAAAAATCCCTTCCTGTCAATATTTTTCTGCCTTATACGTTTTAAGAATTCCTTCTTCAAATGTTACGGAAGGCTTAAAACCTGTGGCTAGTATCAGTTTATTAATATCGGGAATAAGATTCGCTGGCCCCTCTGCATTGGGTTTTCTTCTTCCATAGCTATAGCTGCCGTGAAAGCCTATAACCTCATACATGGTACGGATATATTCCTTTAACTGCCGGTTTTCTTCCTCCGGTCCCGCCACATTATAAATTCCGGAAACCGATCCTTTTTCCGCTTCCATCAAAAGTCTCAGTGCCCGGATACAATCGTCCAGATATAAAAAGTTCCACATTTGAGTGCATTCCCCCAAAGAAAGATATTCTCCACTGGAAAAGGTTCGCAGACAGCTTTCCACCAAGGACCAGGGATGATCTCCAGGGCCGTAAACGCTAAATATCCTGGCATGAATATAATCCATGTCAGCAACTCCCTGCTGCTTCCAGTCATTTGTCTGCTCTACTGCCCTGTTTAAGAATTCCAGCTTGGCCTTTCCGTACTCCGAAATGGGGCTACACTTTGTGTCTTCTGCCATTGCATCTTTGTGGATTCCGTATTCCGCCTGGGAGCCGCTAAAAAGAAAGCGGCGGCAACCAAGACGTCTGGCCCCTTCCAGAGCCTTTAAGGAGTCCTTCACATTCTTTTGCTGGACTTCCCTTTTTAATCGGTTTTCACTTCCTGAACCATCCCAACCAAAATGATAAAATGACTGACAGGTTTCAGTAATCACCTGATCCAATTCATGAAGCTCTTCTAATTCCCGTTCTATAATCATAAGCCCGGACCGTTCGCTCTTAAGACTGCTGCGGTTCTTCGATCCTGGGCGAACAACTGCATATACGTTGTTTCCATCCTCTATCAACCGGTCCACCAGTGCCCGTCCTAAAAAACTGGTGGCTCCTGTTACTACTGCATTCAAGGTGTTTCCTCCATAGCTTTATTCATTTATTTAAACTTTAATCCTTAAGTCTTGGGATAATCATATTACGCTCCATCTCTTCCTCTGACAGAAATGGGGATAAATCCTCAAGAGGAGGGGAGGCCATGGTTCCGTCCGGAAGACGCTTTGCGGAAGACTTTGGTTCAAAGTTTTGTTCCCTGCTTACAAAAATATCACAAATGACAGGCCCTTCCATGGAAAGAACTGTGTCTATCTTTTGATCCAGTTCACTGTTATGATGAATGGATACGTAAGGATACCCGTAAGCTGCGGATAACCTCTCCATATCAGGAAAGCTTAAATCCCTGCTGTCATCTCCAACTCCAACTAACGGCTCCCCGAAGAAGTTTTTTTGGGTCTGACGAATGGAATGGTATCCACCATTATTAATAAGGAATATTTTAATTGGCATCTTGTGATGAATAATGGTTTGGAGTTCCTGAATATTCATCTGCAAGCTCCCGTCACCAGTAATTAAAATAATATCCTCTGAAGAATGAGTCATACAGGTTCCTATTGCTGCCGGGAGATCATACCCCATAGACGCAACGGCTGAGTTTGTAATAAATCTCTGACCCTTCTTTATGACACAGGCATGTCCTCCAACTACACAGGCAGATCCATTGCCTACCACTGTAATCTGATCTTCTTTCAGCTTGTTTCCAAGTTCTTTCACAAAAGCATATACATTGGTAAGTTCCTGATCTTCTTGCTCATAATGTTTTGGAAGTACAACTGGATAAGTTTCCTTCCACATACTACAGGTCTCATTCCAGGTAAAATCATCAATTCCTTTGCCTCCTTTAAAGAAAGGAGCTTTCTCTTCTGACTGAAACTCTGAGTCAAGAACTTCTTCTAATACAGTAAGGAGTTCTTTTACATCGGCATGAATTCTCATATCGGCATGAATGGATGGCTTTTTAAGCTCCTCCTGATCAATGTCATTGACAATCACAAAGGCTTCTCTCGCCCATGTTTTATAATTGTAACCCACCTGACGAATGCTTAAGCGGCTTCCAAGGGACAACACCAGATCGCTGTTTTGAATGGCAAAATTACCGGCCCGGTCTCCCATGCCGCCGCCTCGTCCCGTATAAAGGGGATGGGTATCCCAAATACAGTCCTGACTGTTCCAGCCAGTCACCACGGGAACACCCAGCTTTTCTATGACTCGAAGAAATGTTTCGTGAGCTTGTCCGATGCGGATACCATTGCCTGCATTGATGACAGGGCGGGATGACTGTTTGATCCTTGTTAGGATTTCCACTGCAATATCCCTTGTTACTTTCTTTGGCAGTATCTGACGGTTTTCTCCATGACCAGCTTCGTCTTCCTTAATCTTAGCATCGTTTTTAGAAATCCAGCCGTCTCCGCCATTTTCATAATCTTCTGGTGAAAATCCGATGAGTTCCTCTGTCTCAATGTAACCTCCCTGGACATTTAAAGGAATGTCAAGCCAAGAGGGGCCTGGGCGGCCGGAAAGCGCCAGGTAAATGGCTTTTTCCAGACAATACCGAATCCTCATGGGATCAATCACCATCTCACTGTATTTGGTCATACAGTCCACGGCCTTTACAATATCAAATTCCTGGTCTCCCATGGCACGTATGCCCACGCCTGACCATCTGGCTGTGGTGTCATAGCGCACCTGACCGGACAAAATTAACATAGGAATGGAATCCAGCCAGCCTCCAAGCACACCAGTTAAGGCGTTGGTTCCCCCGGGACCCGTAGTCACGCACACAGCAGCAAGCTTTCCCTCAATTCTTGTATAAGCTTCTGCCGCAATGGCACATGCCTGCTCGTGATGATTGTAGAGACAGTTTAACCCCTCCTGGTGTCCAAGGGCATCGTTTAGATGCATGGCGCCACCGCCTGTTACGGAAAACACTTGGGTTATCCCAGATTCTAACAGCTTTTGGGAGATATAGTTGGATACTTTCATTCTCATGTTTCTTCGCTCCTTTTTTCAGGAATGTTTTTATCTGCTTGTGATTATACCACACCAACCTTTATTTTCCTATTAAAGTTTTCTTACTTTCTTACCGCTAGGAACGTAAGGGAAACCCCTATGGTTCCTGACCTTTTTACTTATTATGCTATCTCTTTCCATATCTACCATGAAACCTCACTATCTTTGAGTCTTTCAAATAGGTTATAATCGCAGAGTAATGCAACTATGGATTTTCGGCCACGATAAAACTTATTGCAAAAAAGGAGAGAACATATTTATGAAAAAGCATTTAAAATTGATGGCTGTATTATCCGCTGCCGGTGTAATAGCTGCCGCAGCTCCAGAGCTGGGTATCTTAAGTAACGCCACAACTGCTTATGCAAAGGCAAATGGCTGGGTGGAAGAGAACGGTTCCTGGAAATTCTATGAAGAGGGTGACTATGCAGCCACCGATTCCTGGAAAAAATACGGTGAAGACTGGTATTATTTAGATGAAAATGGCGAAATCGCAAAAACCCAGGAAATCGACGAATACTACGTTGACGACAGCGGTAAGAGAGTTACCAATCAGTGGATCTCTGTTAAGAATGACAACTACTGGGACTCCCCTGACGCACCAGAAGTATTCTGGCATTATTATGGAAAAGATGGCAAGGCTATCGTATCCAAATGGCAGAAGATCAACGATCAGTGGCATTATTTTGACGAGCAGGGTCAGATGTTAACTGGTAAGGTTGAAATTGAAGGTTCTACATTCTATCTTGGCGACGAAAATGACGGCGCTAAGAAAACTGGCTGGTTTGAACTTGACAGTGTAAGTGATGATTCAGAGACACCTCTTTCCTGGTACTATTTTGATAAAGACGGCGTTATGATTAAGGATATGGTTGACAAGAAGATCAACGGTTCTTATTATACGTTCGTAAATGGAGAAATGCAGACTGGCTGGTACAAACTCCCAGTGAAAGCAACTGCATCTGAAGCGGCCGAAAATACAACTGACAATGCAGCATCTGCAGCAGGATATCAGTATTATGATCCTGACAACGGTACAAGAGTTGATGGCTGGAGAGAGATCGAAGGTATCACTGGCGTAAGCGTAGAAGACGAGACTCACTGGTTCTTCTTTAAGGATGGCGCTCCAAACTTTGCAAAAAAGGGAATCGCTTTATTTAACGTAAGCTCTCAGAAATATGGATTTAATACAAAAGGTGAAATGCAGACTGGTCTTAAAGTAGTTACTTTAGAAGACGGAACCATTGCAAACTTCCACTTCTCTTCTAACGGTACCATGGATACAGGCAAGCAGACAATCTATAATGAAAACTTAGATGAGAACGAGATCTGGTACTTTACTACCTCTGGCTCTAATAAGGGACAGGGATATACTGGAATCCTCGATAACACAGTGTATGAATACGGTTTAAGAAAAGAAGCATCTACTGATTTGAGAGTGGCTCCTGTTTCTCTTAACGGTGTTAATTATCTGGTAAATGCAAGCGGCGTTCTTCAGACCGCATCTTCTACTTCCAAGTCTGTTGTAAAACCAGAGCTTGGTGCAGGATTCAGAGATTACAAAGATGCTAACGACAAAGTATTTGTTGTTAACACAAACGGTATCATTCAGTAAGATAATCATTGCAAATAAATTACAAAAGATTCATCCGTTCAAATGAAAGAAGCCCACACGCTTATGGCGTTGTGGGCTCTTTTTGTGTCTTTTCTATAAACTTTATTAATTTTGTTGATTTTAGCGTTACATTTTCCTTTGATTTACGTTATATATTATAGAAGTAGACTGTTTTTACTATAGATTAAGAAAAAAAGGAGGAAACTAATGAGAGAATTGTCCGTGTACTATTGTTCTAAATGCGGTTACTATGGATATTATCAACTTCAGCGCAATGCGGTTTGCCCCAAATGCAGGGTTTCGATGGCTCCATTATCAATCAGCTACCAGGCCTTCATGGATCTTTCCTGCGAAGATAGGGATGAACTGCTTTCCCAACATATAATTGATTCCTCTTCTCCTTATGTTCAACGCCTCTTGGCGCCACACAAGGAAAATAACAGTCGGGAGATTATCGCCCGGATGGGAGACCGCATCACCGATTTAGAAATAGAGAACGAAAAACTAAATCAAACCATTGAATGGATGCATCAAACAATATGGGAACTCGTTCGCAAGAACAAAGGAATCGTTCCTGACGACAAGCTAAACTCAAATCAAGGGATTGACCCCTGACGGAGATACTCCCGGGAGTGCCCTGCACTCCCTGACTATCCCCTGTCAGGCAATCTTATCAACGCTTATGTACCGGCCAAGCAATCTGTTCAGGGTTTGATTCAACTTTTCAATCACTCTATGGAGCTTCATATTTTCTTCTGTTAATCTTTCATTCTCAAGCTCTATAATCCGCAGCTTCTCAGCATCTGTCATATAGAAAACCCTCCTTTTTATCTGCTTTTCTAGTAACCACTATAAGCTGTTTCCAACGGTTTGAAAAGCAAAATTAATCGCAAAATTCGACATAATTTTGTTTATTTTGTATATATATTTATAATAATTAATGAAAAAGTGGTTAAAGTACAATATGTATTGATGATGCAAATATGAAACACAAGATGTGCTTTTATGCTCGTTATATTATTGTCGATGAAATATGTACTAAAAATTGCTTTTTTCAAACTATATCAGACTATTTTCTATTTATTTAAAATTGATAAGGTTTTAACCATAATTGAGACATATTGTCACTATGGCTCAAACGCCAAAATGCTCGGATATCCGCATTATATTCGGATTGTCGAATTAGGTGGGGTTCTCTGGGTTGGTGAAGCTGTATTGATGGGTGTATGAATGGTGATTTTATGGGTGTGCCTATTCTATATGGATGGTTATTTTTTGTCCTAATTTGTTTTATATTTCT
The DNA here is from genome assembly GCA_963528005.1 of uncultured Eubacteriales bacterium. Classification (GTDB taxonomy): domain Bacteria; phylum Bacillota; class Clostridia; order Lachnospirales; family Lachnospiraceae; genus Lacrimispora. The sequence continues at coordinate 97,195 of CAURSM010000018.1, read as the reverse complement.
GATATTTCACTTGTTAGAATCTATGGATTTGCTGGGTTAGCTGCTTTTTATGGGTTCTATTTTCAAAATTTGGTATCCCCATAAATAAATTATGTTAGGTTGATGGTGTTATGTATGACGCTGAAATGAGATTGATATTTTCTCTTGTTATTTTATGTGTAATAAGTTAATTTCTATATTAATTGTCGACATAAATGACCATGAGATTAACCTTTATGAGAATGAATTATACAACAATAAGCGACATGGGTATTATTTGTGTTTTTTGGCCTTTTTTCTTATTGAAACGAGATTGTTTATTATATTAATTTAGGAGTGTATTTAGTTGGTTTATTTGCTGGAATGGGATTATAATATTAAGAAATCCACATAATCTTGTTCAAACTACATGGATTATAATAGACCACAAGCTGCTGTGAAGTATATGAATGTCATGAAAATGCCCCCATGCAGGACTTTTGAATCTAACTGTCCTGTATGGGGGCATCAATTAAGTATAAATGGGCTATTAAACGATTTCTTCTATATTATCGAATCCAGGCTCCATCTGCTCCTGTTTTATAACCATCTGGTGTTGTGGTATTTACCAACATAGATCCCATTTTACCATCTGACTTATTATGGAAGTAATACCACTTACCGTTAATCTCCTGCCAGCCTGTCATCATACGGCCTTTGTTAGAACCAGTATCAGGGTTTAGATAGTAAATGACATTCTCATGCTGGAACCAGCCGGTTATGATATAGCCTTTTTGATCAAAGAAATACCAACTGTCCGCTCCCTGCCAGCTTACAATTGCCCAGCGGTTCATCGGCTGGCTTCCATCCTTTGCAATCAGCTTCCAACCGTTTTTATCTTCCACCCAAGTTCCTTGCGCACGGTTAGGTTCTCCAGAGCTCTGATAACCAGGTAAGTAATGATCACGGTCGTCATCATCGGAATCTTCACTTTTATATACGTTCATGACTCGGATGGTGAAACTATCTGTAAAACGCTTTTCATCTCCCCGTTTATCCAGGCCGTAATAAACAACCTTTACGTTTTGATTGCCCGCTTTTGATAGATCATAAATAAGATCATATTCATCTTCTGTCAAAGTGTTTTTTCTTACCGCATTGGAGGGACTTGCTTTTCGATATTCCGTTACTTCCAGACCGCCTGTATCAAGCTCCTCTCCCACAGTATAAATGGTCTTTCGGGGCTTTTTCGTTACCTGGATTTTCGTTGTATAATATTCCTCTTCTATGATCTCTTCTTTTACTGTCACATTGAAGGAATCGGTAAAGATTTTATCGTCCCCATTCTCATCCCATTCACTGTAGGTAACTACTACATTGGCTTTTCCGGGTTTGGAGAAATCATATTGGGTATCATACTGAGTCTCGTCCATAACCGTTTCTCTCACCGCATTGCTTGAGGTTGCTTTCTCATAACGCCTCACCTCCATGCCGGTCTGATCAAGAGTCTGGCCAATCTCGTATTCTACTTTATCGGGCTTTCTTGTTATCTTGATCCCTGTGGTTTTGTATGGGATTTCCTCTGGTATTTCTTCCTTTACCTCATTGACCGCCAGCCAGCTAATTACTGGGTCACTGGTTCCCGATTTCTTTACATGAAACTCTATCGTCTGATCCTTTGGTAGCTCGATCAAAGCTTTTGAATTTAGTATCACTTCTTCTAGCCTTGAAATGGATACCGTTCCAAGAGTCTGTATGATATCCTTATCCTCTTTGTCCTGGTACACCACATAAGCTTCCATCGGTCGGCTGACAGACCACCATTCATAAAATCCGCTACTAAACTGATAGCTTCCTGCGTTTAATGGCAAGCGGTATACGATTTCTTTTCCTGATTTGGCCCACCATCCGGTTTGGCTCCTGCTGCCGCTTCCGGCACCCATAGGACCTCCAAGGGCATCTGGATCTGTATACCCCCAGGAACCTTCTTCATATTGCTTATCAGGCACTTCATTTTCAAGGGCTATTGCATCATTTATTGTGGTGTAATAAGGAGATTCTTCTATTGTCTTAGCTCCTGAATCCACGAAATAGACCAGATTTTCTGGAACCACTTCTATGGTGGTGGATACCGGGATTTTTAAACCGTCAACCATTCCCTTGACCTTGACAGAGCTCCATAAGGTACCGAAGTCTTCCTGTTTTACATTTTTCCAGGTAACGGATTTTTCTTCTCCTTCCACCAATACAGTTTCTGGCAGATCTGGCACTGTATTTTTTGTTGTTACTATGGTAGAAGGCATCTCTGCTCCGGCTTCCCTTGCAACGGCCAGCCAACTAAGGAGATGAATCTTGGTGTCGGCCTTTTTTATGCGTATTTCCACCAGCCCAGTTGTTGGAATCTCCAGTGATTTTGTAAATGAAACATTGCCTGTAGAAGCACTTACCGTAGAGGTTCCAAGCTCTGTTGTCTTCCAGCCACCATCTACCGTTTGATAACCAACGGAAATGGCACTGGAATGAGTCTCACTCCAATAAGCCTGGGCTCCTATCATAAACCGGTAGCTTCCTGCGTCCAGCGGAAGCTTATAGACAATATCAGTATCCTTAAAATTATCTACAAAAAGACCTGATTCATAAATGCCTGTTTGGTAGGTGACACTGTCTCCGCTTTTTATAGAAACATTTCCATCTGCAACGTATCCCCAGGAACCTTCTTCATAAGTCTTATCTGCAACCTGGTTCTTAAGAGGAACGCTGTCAGCAACCAGATCATAGAACGAAGAATGGCCTGCATCTCCACTGTTGCCTGTTACATGTTCCACTCCGCTGTCAATGAACCAGTCTAAGCCATAAGGAACCACAACCGCCTTGATGCTTGTTTTTAAAGAGGTATTTTTTATTTTACCTGTTATGACTACTGTGTTCCATAAGGTTTCAAATTCCTTCTCATTGAGAAGCCATTCTACCTCTTTTACTATTTCTTCTCCCGCTGCATTGACAACCGTTACCGTTTCAGGCAATTCGGGGGTACTGTTTTGAATCACTGCCACAGATTCGGGCAGATCCTTTACTGTTACAACGGTGTCAGATGGAACCACACTTAAAAATGCATTTCTAAGGTTTATTCTGCATGCATCTACCTTTTTCTGATCCTGAGGGAGTCTTAATACCTCCTCTGCAGTTTGATTGGCCTTTTCAAGCTGTTCCAGCAAAATCTCTGGATATTTTCCTGGATCAAAGGTGAAGTTTTTTATATAAGCTGAAAGCTCTGCTAGTTCGTCAGTACGAATCGGGATTTCTTCGTCGAAGCCTTCTGTTAAGAGATTTATTCCGTCCACCTTTAAGGTTCCCTGAGTTACTTTGATTTTAACCGTATGAGATTTGTTTTCAAGGTCTTCTCTCCAGTAGGAAGTTTCTCTGTCCCCCACAGCATTTGTAGTTGCAGCAACAGGTGTTTTCCCATCAATGGTCACTTCTAAGGAGGAAGCACCGGAGTTGCCAAAAATATCAAATCCTACGCCTTTTGGTATCTCAAATTCCAGACTGCCGCCTGCCGGAACCGAGGTGAAGCTTCTATTATAATAGGCAAATCCCTGACCAATGTTATGAGTCACATTTCCATTCCAGGTGATATGGGAGGAGGTGTCATCAAGCTTGGTTGATGCAAAGGCTGTTTTTTCTTTTATGGGTATTACTTCTAGCTGATCAAAGCTGGTATTCCAGAAGCCGCTCATTAATGTGATTCTTCCGGTCATAACTGGACTTGATGTGTCGGTAAAGCTTCCGGTTTCCGCCCCATCCAGATACATGGTAAGTACGTTTTCGTCTGCTTTGAGCTGCAGTTTATGCCAGTTAGATGCATCGAAGCTTTCAATCTTTCCTGATTTTTTTACTGTGTTGTATTTTAACAGCTCCCACTTGCCGTTGTCATAAATTTTTGCCCGGTAGGGAGCGCCGCTTGAATGAACCACCTCACGAACACCCAGCACGGCAAAATTATCCCCGTAGCCATTTCCTTTGGTATCCAGTTTTACGTCTATCCCCGCTGTATAGTTGGCCCAACGATGGTCTCCCATAACCGTCCAGGGAACATTGGTGGTCTGACTGCTTTCATCGCTTCCGGTTCCCCATGGATTCCAGTTGTATGGACGGTTGTCTCCATTGATTTGCTGCATTAAGACATATCCTGTATCCTCTGATTTTGTTACTTCAAAGGCTCCTTCAATATCCGTGGTAAATAAGGGGGTTCCTCCGCGCTCCTCTACAAAAGAGTCCTCGTAGTCAAAGTTATCCCGGTATGGGAGATTTAACACGGTTCGATCCACTCCAGAATCATTCTGACCGCTTGTGTAAACACTTCCACGGTCTAAGAGGCTTGTTAAAGTTAATACGGAGTAAGGCTTTATGGTTAGCTCAATGGTGGAAGTACCGTCTCCGTTATCGACTGGAAGGCCTTTTGCTACTATCTTTTGAAACCAGTTGGAATCAAAGGTTTCTCCTGCATCGGGACCTTTGGTTTCCCATACGTTGTAGTGCTGAGTCGATGATTTTAGATTTTTTAGCTTTATTCGGTAGTTTCTTTCATTGGAAGTATTGTTTGCGAACATGACGGAATAGTCATCTGTTTCCGGGTCCTTAACTGCCAGACGGGTGTCTGTTGATGTATCCACGGTAATGTCTCCATCTCCGGTGGTTCCGTCACTGTAGCAGGCTTCCGGCAGATAGTTCCAATCACTGTCAGCAAATTGCATGAAGTGCTGAACCATCTGGATACCCCCATCTGCTTCGTAATGGCCAGACCATGGATCAAAGGCTCCTATTAGCTGTTTGGGGCTATAGGCACTGCCTTCGTAGAAGGCTCCAATGGCTGGTTGGAATAGAAGTTCTGTCATATGGCTGGTGTAGCCATTGCTATTTTTATAAGCATAGGCGGAAATGAAACGTTCTGCCATTCCGGCAATGCTTGCTGATCCACCAACGCCTCCACGTGCCGGGTCGACATTTGCTCTGTAATAAGCATTGATCATGGGAGCCGTGGATTCTCCGTACCATATCTCTTTTCCATATTCCTGATTTAATTTTGTTAGGTCTGGGCTTCCCATCCAGATCTGATAGTGATCGGATATGACATCTACCAGGTCTCTTAATTCTGCGTCCTTCATGAGATAGTCTACGGTTGTATTCATTCCACGGTATAAATCGGCTGCTACGATTTTTATTTCCCTGTAGTCGAAGGCTCCTATTCCATTGGCTCCATCTTCTTTGAATCGCTTGGCGCAATATTTGATCCAGGCGAAATCGTCGGGGTAATCTTTTCTTCTTTCATTCTGACCAGGGCTTACTTCTGTGATTTTATAGTTGTAGGTATCGTATACCGCATCTATAGTTTTTCGGTACCATTGGTATCTGGCTTCGAACTTTGGTTTGTCGTATTCTTGGTACCCTATGCCCTCTTGGGTCCATCGTGGTTCTCCCCATCTAAGAATTTCTACTGAGATGTCTGGGTTTATTGATTTGGCATCTGCTGCGAAGATGAATCCGGCTCCTCGTTTTACATTGGGAGTCTCATCGGGGGAACGCATGGTGGCTGGTTCGGTTCCTGAAGATGAATTTACATCGGCTCCCATTTCTATTTTAACATGGTTTAATCCGGCTCCTTTTTCTTTGCCAAAGAGGAGGTTCATCATCTCCCAGTATTTGTCTTCATGGAGTGCTTTGTAATCCATTAAGAGTCTGGAGGTGTTGTTGCAGGTTACAGAACCGAAGCCGCCAAAGGTGTTTGCTTTGTCAATCTTGGTTCCGTCAAGGGTTACTGCTATATGGCTGTCTGTTGGCAGGTCCTTGTCTGTTTTGATGACGGTGAAACCGGATAGGACGGCATCCTCGTTGCTTGTGGTGCTTTTGCTTTTTTCGAAGGATAAGGTGATCTCCTGACTGGTTGAAATGGTAAGGCTGCCTTGGGCAGTGTCTGTGTTTTTGCCGTTTCCTAATGTGGCAGTGTCTAGGAGATCGGTTTTCATTTTGCCGTCTTCATCTTTATAGGTGACTTTCATATCTACTGCTCTTTGCTTGCCCCACCATTCTGCAAATTCGCTGGATATTAAGTATGTTCCGGAGGTGAGAGGAAGTTTGTAGGTGATTGACTTCCCAGCTTTTGCATAGTAGCCGGTACTTCCTTTGGTGTCTTTTAGTGGGGCGTATGTACTCTTGGCGGATATGTCTGTGTTAAGTATGCTGGTGTATCCCCATGAACCGGAGGTGTAGGGCTGGTCGGGGACTGTGTTTTTTAGGGCTGATGTGTTTGCATTTGATAGGAAGCGTTTGTAATCGGCGGAGGATTCTGGGGATGGTGCATTGGAATCCACCAGATATACTACCTGGTCGGGTACTGCAAGAATGGAAACCTTCTCCTGTTGTCCATTCTCTTTTATGGTGCCGGTTACGCTGACCATGCTTCCTGCGTTGTTAAATGATTCACCTTCGTTGATCTCCCAGGTGATTTCTTTGGGTGTTTGGATGGAGGCACCTTCTGCTACGCAGTTTACGATGGAGGGCAGATTTTGTATGGACGATGCCTTGGTGGGTATCTCTCCTGCCTGGATTGTGTACTGGGCGGCATGTGCTTCTAGTAAACCGATTCCCGGGAAGCTGGTTGCTACCATTCCTGCGCTGAGTAGAAGGCAGATGGACTTCCGGGTAAATTTTTTAATTCCCAATGTTTGTTCCCCCTAATAGTGAATTGATCGATTGGATTTGGGCTCATTTTTTTGTTTGGTGTGATTGTAGTACATATGGAGCTTTAGTACAATTTAGATTGTGCTTGTTTGGTGTGCTATAGTAAAAATGAGCTTGTTGAGTGACTGATTACAGGTAAATTATTTAGATTTCTAGGTTACTTAATTCTTTATCCTGCAATTTTATAACTATTCTTTCATTGCCTCCTTTCTGATTGTGTATTGTATTATTTTATCAGTATATTAGGGGAGTTTACATGTAATTAATTATTAATAGGTGGGGATTGTATGATTAATTATTACAGGTTTTCAGAGAGGTGATTCAGAATACGGGTTTTATATGTGATATTTATATATTATTTGTAATTTATTATATATAGGGGGGGGGAGATTGTATATCTTGATTTGCGTCAAAAACATATAGTAGATTTATTACACAGATTAGAGTTTATGAATTTCTATGCTATTTAAGTTAAACATTTAACTGTCAGAAAGTAACTTACTAGAACCCACTCTTTTATCTACGGTGAGCCTGAAGAAAAGCTGTAAAATACTTTACACATAACTATCTTAATAAATAATCTTAATTAAATAATTGAAATAACACTAAATGCGATTAAAAATCGAATAATGCGATCAAAAAACAATAAAAACAGGAATAACAATTGACTATGTGTTTAATTAATGAGATGATATTTATAGTAATTTATCCCTATAATAATTACTAAGAATATCTTCAATAGGGGGGAGGTATTCATCTAAATATCTATAACAAAAGGAGAAATAAGATGAATAAAAAAGTAATACGTACTTTCATCGTTGTATGTTTAATGCTTGCGATGACAGCTTCAACCGCATTTGCATCTACAAAAGTATATAATAGGACACTGCGCTATAAAATACTTAATAATGGACACCATGATTATTTAGTGAGTCATGCGGAGCCAGAAAAAGTAAAAGCATATGTTACAGGAAATGTGAAAATCACTTATAACAACGTTTCAAAGGATTCAACAGTTGAACTTACTGAATTGACTTTTACAGGTGAAGATTCTAGTAAATATTATTATAGAGTTGATACTATTGGTAGGCCTGGTCATATTAAAGTTGTAATTGGTAATAGTTGGCAGCAAATAGAGGAAATAGGTTATCTTGATCTTTATGAATCCTCTAGCGGACGTTTTAATCAGTCTTGCCATAATTATAGCGGGCCGCATTAATATAACAAATGTGCGTCTATCGAAAGATCTTATATAATATTATAGGCATGTACTGTAGAATATTCTACTATAGAACTATCCTTAAAATAGCTTTCAACAATTAATTTTTCGGGATTATGAGATCGTTTCAAAGTCCTTGTAAACTCAAAAAAATGAAAAAAATATTGATTGTTATTTATGGGCAAGGCCATTTTTCATTGGTTCTTGCCCATTCTTGTTTTATATAACTGTATTTGAGGCTGTAAAACAAAACTCCCATAGGCAGTCTTAATACCTAGCTCTTTAATTTTTAAGATAACCTTTCTTCAAAAAGATCTCTAACTGGGAATGGATTTGGCCCCAATCCTGTCGTTGACCCGTCCATTTTTTTGTGATACACATAGTTGCCAGGTATAGCATTTTTAGCAGACTATCATCTATTGGATATACCGTCTTACTTCTAGTGACCTTTCGGAGCTGCCGATTAAATCCTTCTATAGCATTTGTGGTGTAGATAATTCTACGTACAGCCTTAGGATATTTACAATAAGTAGTAAGATTACCCAGTTACCCCGTCATTACTTTGCTATTTGGAGGCATTTTCCTCCCCATTTGTCATCAAATAGACCTAATTCACTTAGTGCGATATCTTCTGCAGGCGCAACATCCACACGTTTCAAGTCCACCATGAGCAGTTTGATATCTTTGTAGGATAAAAAATTCGTTGCGTTACGTATCTGTGAATAATGCACTGCTGGATTTCAGTTTTTGGAAAAGCGGTATCAATTGCTAGGGGAAATCCGGTTAGGCCATCCACACATGCAATCCCGAACTCCACGATTTTATAAACCGTTCATAATGTACAGCCAGAACTTGGCACTTTCATTTTCACCGACATACATTTCAAGTACATCTTTATGTCCAGTCATATCTATGCCAATGGCTATATAGACAGCTTTTCTTACCATTCGGCCTTCACTTCTGACATAAAAGTGGATAGCATTTATAAATAACACGGCATATATATCTCTTCCAGAGGGGGTTCTTGTCAGGGTGTGTCCCTTGAAAACCCTTTTAGGATAGGCAGTATTTTGTCAGCGATGCGACTTATTGTACTATCCGAGATTTCTACTCCATAGGGCTCATACATATGACTTTCATTATCAACGGTGGTTATCCCTTTGGCATACATGAATATGATTTTTTCTTCCATATCCTGAGTGAATGTATTTTGATACTTCTTGATGATTTTAGGTTCATACTCCACATCACGATCGCGAGGAACATCCAGCTCCATATCTCCATAGCTAGTATGTAATATTTATAAATTATAACCATTTCTGCTATTATCTATTTATTTGCCGCGAAAGTCGTACTTGAAGTAACCAACTTCCTCCTCTATTTAGCCAGTCAAATAAGGTCAAGATTTTTTCGTAATAACCAAATGATAGATCGCATCGATTCTTATTACTGCTTCAACAGCTATTTTCTACCCCAGTGCGGAAAGACCGTTTTTTACTTAGGCCTTTATAATCACAACAAACTATCTTCTAGCATCCGGCAAACTTCAGATCATCAGACCTTTCTCTTACCAGAGTGTAATATACGTGATAACCATATGTCACAAGAGCCCTTTATATCCCTTTAGAACATCAACCCTCTCTCTCGTAAAGAATGACCGGTGTTTTCAAACCTCTAGATGAATAGTGTCAATCAAGCTAATATAATCCCTCTAGATGCCAAAAGATTATAATCTATTGATAATCACTATACTTCGACGCATTACAGTTTGCGCTAGTAACTGTCATCTACTAATACTTTAATATTAAACAATAGTATTTCACTGCTTTTCATAGAGCATGTGATTGAATACATCATTACATTATAGCACTCAATTTATCAACTATTTCAAAAGCTCTTTCTACCGCCTGATCCATATTGTAATATTTAAAATCAGCTAATCGTCCACAAAGATAAAGTCCTTTTACTTCATTAGCTTTTTTTTCATATTCTGCATGAATAACTGCGCTTCCATCCGTAAATACCGGATAATAAGGTTCTACAAGCTGCCCTGGCACATATGGAAGTGGGTACTCAACAGCATATGATGTTCCATTAACCTCCTGCACCGGAAGCTTTTTATACTCAGTTATCCTTGTATAATCTTCTGCCTGAGGATAAGCAACCACTGGGTACTCTTGAAAGCTATTAATCGCTTCGTGCTTCCACTCAAACCGTAATGACCTATATGGCAATTTTCCATCTGAATATTCAAATAATTCATCTACTGGCCCAGTATATACCACTGGATAATCTACAATATTATTATCTATCAGTATCCTTCCATCACTAATCTTTATATGATCAAGTGCTTCAACACCTAATTTTACACTAATTTTCGGTTGGTCTATCAAAGCTTCTATAAGCGCATGATAACCTTCCACAGGCATCATCTCATACTTATCTTTAAAATAACTTTCATCATACGTGAAACGTATAGGTACACGCTTAAGTATGCTCTTATCCACATCTTTAGGATCCATTCCCCACTGTTTTGCAGTATATAAACTATAATCTTTATCAAAAAGGAACTGAGCATACTCCCTAATTAAATCATCTTCTGATTCCAGTAGTTCCACCACCGTAGCAGACTCTCTATCTCCAAAAACATTTTTTATATGTCTTTTTAATTCATCAGCTTGCTTTTTTGAATAAAATAAATCAATGGTTTTTAAATTAAATGCCGTAGGCGTACATATGTCATCAATCATGGCCCCGCAGATAAGGTGAAACTTTTCCCATTTTGCATACTTCATCATGTATTCATTAACTCGCTCATTATTGGTGTGAAAAATATGCGGTCCATATTTATGTACGAGAATACCATATTCGTCTTTGTAGTCATATATATTACCGCCAATGTGATTTCTCCTGTCCCATATTTCTACATTGAGCCCCATATCAGCCAGTTCACGTGCAATCACGCACCCTACAATACCACTTCCCACAATTAAAATTTTTTTCATAATTCATTCTCCACCATTATAATCTTTGTTATTCGTTCTTCATCTCTTCACGTAGCATCTCAATTACACCTTTAATTCCATCCTCAAAGTCTACTTTAGGTACAAATCCCGTATCTCGATTTATTGCTGTCAAATCTACGCAAGAACATGGTAATTCATCTGACATATACGGTACATCACCTATACCTAATGGTAAATCAGGGTTGATTAGATTTCTTATCGTTTCTATATATTTGTACAATGGTTGATTATCACCACGTCCCACTGTATAAAAAACATCATTCTTGCCCTTAATTCCCAGCAAATATAGAGCCTCTACAACATCATCTATATGTACATAATCCCATAGCTGCTCAAGCTTTGTTAAAGCAGGTTTTTCTCCTCTAAGCAATCTCTCAATTGTATAATAAATTACATTGTTGTCTTTTCTATCAGACGCATATATTCCTGCTATAACAACATAAACAAACCCCATACCAAACTTTCGAGTATAAAGCTGAGATAAATAACGAATTGCGATCTTAACAGAACCATAAGCATTAGGCGGAGAAGGAATTGCATTTTCATTTATCGGTTTTCCATAATATAAATACTCATTGGTTGATCCAGGCACAATAAATACACGTGGTCTGAGATATGCTGCAAATCGAACCGCATCCAAATTAATTTCCATATTTTCCATCTGACAATCGAAGTCATCTCTGTCATTCGCGTTTATTCCTTTCCATGAAAAGTGATAAAACGCATCTACAGATCTAGGAAATTTATCAATTTTAGAAAACAAGCCTTGAATATCTGAATCAACAATATGAACACCTGGTATGTTCTCTATTTTTTCTTTCCTTCCATATTTAGGATGTACAACGGCCCATACCTCTACACCTTCTTCAATGCATTTTCTTGTGAAATGAGATCCGATAAAACCATCAGCACCTGTAATGACCACTCGTTCCATTATCTATACAATTCCTTCCTGAGTTTTGAAAAATTACTAATTGACTGCCAGCCTATCTTCAGGATACGTTTAGGATTCATAAAATTCTTTCCCCCTTGTCTTGGTCTGAAGGTCACATGCACATATGTCACATTTTCTTTGAAATGAGCAAAATATGCACATAACATAGCATTAGGAAGATTAAAATCCGATGGAAGCTTATACATATATTTCTTAACAAGGTCTGTTTTCATTAATCTAAACGGAGCATTTGCATCAGGTACATTTGCTCCGAAAAAGACTCTAAGAAAAAATCGAAGTACATTTTCTACAAAAACACGATCTGAACCATCTTCTCGATCAGAACGGTTTCCCAAAACTGCATCATACTTATTTCGCAATTTCCAAAACTTTTCAAATTCAGATGGATTAGTCTGACCATCTGAATCCGTTTGGAAAACATAATCTGCTCCATGTTTAATCGCATAATCATATAAATACCAGACTTTAGTTCCATGATCTGTACCAGGCTTACTTTCAACTATAAGCTTAGGATACTGTTCACAAAGATCGTATAATATCCGGAGAGTATTATCTTTACTCCCACCATCAGCAATGATAAGTCTTGATTCTTCATCTTTTCCCTCAAGAACTGGATACCACTGTGAAACAACATTATTTATGTTATCCTCCTCATTATACGCTGGCATAACAATATATAGCTTATCCATTCTTATTACCCTCATTCCATACTGCCCAGGCAGCATTTCCTTTCTCCCAAAGCTGTTCAAGTATTTTTTTCTCTCTCACTGAATCCATACACTGCCAAAAGCCAGTATGTACATAACTCATCAATTTATTTTCATCAGAAAGTTGTTCCAACGCCACTCTCTCAAAAATAGTATTGTCATCTTTAAGATAATCAAATACCTCTGGTTGCAGAACCATATAACCTGCATTAATAGGAACACCATCACCAGAACGCTTTTCTCTGAAAGATCTGACCTCTCCAAACTCACTGATATCAAGAACACCCTTTTCCTGCTTTTGTATAACCGAAGTTAACGTCGCAATCTTTCCATGCTGTTTATGAAATTTTACAAGTTCAGCAATATTTACATCACAAACTCCATCACCATATGTCAACATAAATGGTTCGTTGCCAATATATTTTTGAACTCGTTTTACACGCCCTCCAGTCATAGTATTCAAGCCAGTGTCTACTATAGTTACTTTCCATGGTTCTACATGTGTGTGTCTAACAAATACCTCTTTCTTACCATCTGTAAAATCATATTCAATATCACTTGAATGGAGAAAGAAGTTGTCAAACCATTCTTTTATATATTCTTGCTTATAGCCAGCACAAATAATGAACTCATTATATCCATAATAGGAATATTCCTTCATAATATGCCACAAAATTGGCATCCCACTAATTTCAACCATGGGTTTTGGACGATATAGACTTTCCTCCGAAATACGCGTTCCCATACCACCTGCTAATAATACAACTTTCATATCTTCAGTAATCCTTTCAAATATTCATCTATTTGCTGTTCCATAATAATATTACAATCGTCTTTATAAAGATAAGCAATCGACCAATCAATTATTTTCTCAATTGCCATTTCTACATTCCATACCGGTTCCCACTGAAGTGTGCTCTTTATTTTAGAACAATCAAGTTTTAAAAAGTTAGCTTCATGTGGCCCGCCATCATATTCATCTACCCATTCAGCTTTAACTTTGTCTGTAGCAATATTCCACTTATTGCAAAACAAAGTAACAATATCACCTGTTTTCCAGCAATCTGATTCACTGGGTCCAATATTATAATTTCCAGCATATGTATTATCTTCATATTGCTTCATTGCAAGCAAAAGATACGCAACAACAGGTTCTAAAACATGTTGATAAGGTCTGGTAGAATATGGGTTCCTCACAATAATATGAGTTCCTCTTTCAACAGCTCTAATACAATCTGGAATTATTCTGTCGGCTGCAAAATCTCCTCCTCCAATAACATTTCCCGCTCTACATGTAGATACTGCCGGGGCATCTTTCTCTTGAAAGAATGATTTGAGATAACTGCTGGTTACAAGTTCAGAGCAGGATTTACTATTTGAATATGGATCATATCCATTTAATTCTTCATTTTCTCTATACCCCCAGTTCCATTCTCTATTCAGATATACCTTGTCTGTGGTGACATTTACAAAAGACTTCACGGAGTCTGTATTACGAATACATTCAAGAATGTTTGCCGTTCCCATAACATTTACAGAATACGTGTATAGTGGATTTTTATAGGACTCTCTTACTATTGGCTGTGCAGCCATATGAATTACTATTTCCGGTTTAAAACTCTTGAATGATTTATATAATTCATCATAATTCTGGATATCTCCGATAATAGAGTCAATATGCCCGGATAGTCCGCTTATATCAAACAAGTTAGGCTTTGTCGGCGGCTCCAATGCATATCCCATAACCTGTGCATCAAATTTAGACAACATCTTACATATCCAGGTCCCCTTAAACCCCGTATGTCCTGTTATAAAAACTTTCTTTCCTTTATAGAATTCAGCTAAATCACTCATCAAACGTGCCTTCCTTTAATTTATTAGTATGTAGCAATTTTCAAAATACCAATCGCACCCAGATTCCACATATATATTTTTTTGAAGCAGAAACTCTTTGCCTACCACTTACAGCCTTATGTCAAAAAAACTATACTTATTTTATCATAATTTTTCAAACACAGCAATTACATAATCAACTGTGATTTACCGTAAACGCATTACTGACCCCAACCTAATGAAAAGGTGCAGATATAAAATAAAAGTTCGAAACCACTTTTAAATAATAATGCAATTTCTACAATAAAAATAATGCAGGAAATAAATAAAATAATATATAGTATGAATCTAAAGCCTTATCTCCATCAACCTCATAATAAATAGGCCATTTTTATAATATTAGATCACGCGATATCGCATTACGTTTAAGTCCATTACCTGACTTTTTACAAAGCCCACCCAAACCAGATGAAACCGCCCATACTATAATTACTATCAAAGTGATGACTCCTCTTGTCACTCGCAGCACAACCACACTTAGGGGATGTCTTTACTTGCCAGTTTTTCTTCGAATTAAATCCC
This sequence comes from uncultured Eubacteriales bacterium, assembly GCA_963528005.1. Lineage (GTDB taxonomy): Bacteria > Bacillota > Clostridia > Lachnospirales > Lachnospiraceae > Lacrimispora. The sequence goes on along the minus strand of CAURSM010000018.1, from coordinate 82,177 downwards.
TCTTCCTTCAAATCGCAATATTAAATAACGAATTCCAGAACCGGCTAGGATACAAATATAAGGGTAAGTTACAACCTTATATCTTGGCTGATTTTCTAAAAAAAGCATCAGCAGCATAAATCCTACAATAAATAAAGCACTTAAAAAAAAAATTTGATTTGTTTTTTCTTTTAGGGAGAATCGGCAACCAAGAAAAACCAAAATTCCGATCATAAAATAATAACTCTGAAAAATAATAGCACTTTCTGGTCGTTGTATGTAAATGCGTTTTTCAGGCTTAATTGTTTCTTGGGAAAAGTACAAATAATCCATCCCTTGCCATGAATCTGTTAACTTTTTCATAAAAAATTGAATAGTTATGTGTTTATTTTGTTCAATATCTTTCTTAAGAGAATCCATAACAGTTTTCCCAGCTTTGTCATAGTCAAATCCGGATTCCAATACAGCTTCTCCATATTCTGCACTAACCTCTGGATTCCACACTCCACGTGAATCAGACGAAAGACCAATATTTATATAGTGAGGAGTTACGTCCCTATTAACCGCTCTTCCCACAAAATAATCAAGAAACATAAACCCAAGGACATTAGCAAATAAATATGAAGTTAAAAATACAGTAATACCCACCATTCGAAAAGGCATTATAGTTATCTTATTCACACACTTTTTCCAAGTAATAGATTGAGATTCTAAATAGACAAAAAAGATTGAAATAATCAATGCAATAATCATAATCTTATCAGTATTCTTAAAAAATCCAGAAAGACTTATACAAAATGCAGAAAGCACATATCCTGATACTCCCCACACTGATGACACATTATTTATTTCCCTCTCTGTTAATGCAAAAAAAACAAGCCCTAATAGTAACAAAAAAATATGTACAAATTCAGGTGAAAGTAACACTAGGTATACGAGCTGCGATGGCCACACCGCATACATTATCGCTGATGTCACGGCAACTATATGTGCATATTTATCTCGCAAAGTAAGCATTACTAAAAAGTATATAAGCACCACCGAACCCGCTTCCAGAAATGCATTAGCTATAATCCCTGCAAGCTCTGAGGCACCAAACAACTTAAATAATACTTTAAGATAAAAGACGTACATTCCCCAGCTAGAGAATATGGCATAGTGATCAATATTAATGGGAATTGCCTTTTGTGCCGTTTGAAAAGCCGCCATAAAATCAGATAACTGAGTTGTACCAAGACCCACCAAATATATAATGCCCAATCTCAAAAAAAGTGCTAAAAAGAAAAGAAGGATTGGTAACCATATCCATTTTTCTGAACAATTTTTTCTTTTTCTTTTTCTTTCTATATATGCAATACCAATAAGTATACATAAAAACAAAAAAGGAAGGAACATTACTTCTATAAATCCAGTCGAAGCTCCATAAACTACCACGAGAAATTGAAAAGGTAAACATACAAAAACATAAGCAGAAAGTAGTTTAAAAGAACGCCAGAACGCATAGTATAGGGCAGTAACTAACCTTGAAATTTTTCCATTCAAAACATCTATCAAATACACAAAAATCCTCCGTATTTATTTATTTATTTTACTCTCCAAAGCCGGAACAAAATATTCCTATGCGGTGAAATTACAATTCCAGGGAGGGAAAACACCTGACAGTAAAAGATCGAACGTCTTTTGTAAATTTACTCCTAAAGGTCTTGTCTAAACCATATAGCGCATTGATTGAGATATCTCTCCTAGAGTCAATGTTTGTAATATCAATCACATAACTTTATGAATACGATGCAGTCAATAATAATAGCTACCAATAAACTTGTATAACTACCGAGACACTGTATATCTCAATACTTGCCTAAAGGTAGCTTCTAAGTTTATTATACTTATCTTTCAATGGTATCTACTTTATTGACTTTAAAAAAATAAAAATCAAAATCTACCCTAGATGGCGTTCCCTCTATAATGTCAACAATAATCACTTTATTTTCATTCAATAATCTTATTGAGGACCTTTCCCATAAATCTCTACTATCTGTATATACAATTACATTTTCATTTTTTATTTCCTGAAGCGCATTGGTCCACGATTTCTGTATTGGCATAGTATATTTTAGAGCTATATATGATACAATTATACAATTTACTATAAGACATATAACAATGCACGTTGCTGCTAAATTTAAAATTCTCTTATTTTCATTTAATAAGATAACTAATAATATTATTGGAAAAATCCAAAAAATAGCATAATATCGTGCCCACCATGACTCTGGAAAAACAACAGCTATTAATAACAATGTAAATTGGAGGAAAAGTAGACTTTTATAGTCTTCTTTTATTCCAATTTTCCAAAGGTAAAAACCAAATAATAGGATTACCAAAATAAGAATGGCTGGAAATAAAATTCCAAATCCTTCATGTCTAATATCTACACCTGGATTATTAAAGTCTGCTTGAGTAAATTTGAATGGATTTTTTAAAATTCCATCATTACCCGATAATAAATTATGTATAAATTTATATATAGTATTTTTTCCTTGTAGTTCACTAGGAATATTATTTCCCATAAGTTCTATGCTATTACTCCCCAACATTGGATGAAACATGTTCTTTCCGTTTATTAAATTTGTTATGTAAGGGTTTATTCCAATTACAAATGCAAGTATTAAACCTAGAAGTCCATCAACAGATAATTTTAGCCATTGTAGAACAACCAATTTAGTATTTGAAGTACTTTTGAATAGCTGTATTCCCCACTTTATCCAAAACAATCCATAAAAAATGCCTGCAAAAAAAATCCCCGTGAATTTTATATTGCATAGTATAGCAATTGTAGAGGCAATTACTAAAACTATTGGTTTATAAAAAATAAACTCTCTATTTTCATCCACAATAACAAGCGAAAATACTAACATGACCAACATAGCATAGGTATAATAATCTGCATAGTTAGAACTTAGTTGATATAAATACACCGGGTTACATGCTATTAATAAACTTAATATAAATTTAAAATACCTGTTTAGATTTTTCTCATACAAAAAGTTTAGAGCCCCCAAAAAAACCATGAAAAAAGCAATTGTTTGATACGCTTTTCCCGTAGCCATACTTCCAGTCATTTTTACTATACTTGCTGAAGTATACCAAACTGATTTTGCTGCAAAAGAATTCACCAAATTGTTTGTCCAAGTATCCTCTAACAGATTGTATATTGGATTCCAACCATTTACCAACTCTAATACCCCTGATAAATGATAATGCATTCCATCATAAGATACATCATAAAAACCATTTGCTAATGCTATACTAAAAGCAATAACAACTATTGAAATTACTGTTGACTTAATTAATAATCCATAATCTCTAAATATTAAGAAAACCATCAGCACACTTATTAAAAATCCTACAATGAAATGATATTTACTAATATTAATATTTATTAAAAATCCAATTGTAGATATAAAAGGAATGACAATACATAATGACAATAATTGCATTGAAATTACTTTGAATATATTTTTATCTTCGTTCATCTTAACTCCTCAACTATATACTATACTTTTTTTCAGTAATATTATAAACCAAAAGGACCTAATTATTTTTTATATACTATAGATATATCTTTGTTTAATTTATCTACAATTTTTATAATTCTGCAAAGTTTTATAGTTTTATAGTTTTATTATTAATCCTACTCTTTACTATCCAAAATATTTCCTATTTAAAAAACTCTTTCTTCCTTAATACTTTCCAGAATTTCGTCTGTTTTAGCATCCCAAGTGTTATTTCTAGCATCTTGATCTAAAATTTTCCAATATTTGTCATCTGCTTTTAATTTTAATAGTTCTTCAGCATACTTAACAAATTCGTCTGCATCAGAATATGTCTTTACACTCTCATATTTCAAGCATTCTGGCATTTTAGAAGCTATAATTGGCTTCCCTGAAGCCATATACTCAAACAACTTTACAGGTGATGTTGATAAAGTTATCTCGTTTATTATAAAAGGTATTGTAGCAATATCAAATGCTTTTAAGAATGAAGGGAGTAACTTATATGGTTGTGGTGGTATATACAGCACATTCTCAATATCTAATATACCGCTCTTATCAAGAGTACCATCATAATTAATACCTACAATAACCCATAACCAGTTCTTCTTCATATTTGCCACTTTTTTGACCAACTCATAATCATACCATTTGGCTACTGCCCCATAATATCCAAGAATACAGTCATAATTTTTTATCTTATCCTTTATTAAATCATTTATTTCAAATTGCTCTGTTTTAGCGAAGAAGTCATAATCCCCCGCATTAGTTGAAATAATGGGATTCTTTGCTTTACCTTTCACTTGTTCAAACAGCTTAGTAGCTGTACAAACAGTAGTATCAGCTTTCTGCAATAGTTCTTGATGATCCTTTTCCATTTCTGGTCCATACATATGGAATATTTCTAATTCATCAATATATTCATATATCAATTTTTCTGGCTTTATCTTATCACAATAGAATTTATTAGGAGTCCAGCTTAATGATAATATTTTTTCTTTACTTCCTTCTAAATCTAAGTTGTCCAACAGGCTTTCATTCACAATCCATAGAGTATCTGAAACTTTATCAGCTACCGCTACACGATCATATTGAATATTCTTAGTTATATAAATAACAACCATATTGTCTTTTTGGGAATATGATTGGGCTAACTGTTGTGGACGCTGAAATAGAGGCATATGCCAGTCAAGAGTGGGTGGCAATATTAATACGCGTTTCCCTTGAACATCTTTATTTAATTGTTTAAGTATTTTTTTCTTTAAGGTAATTTGTGTTAGCTTATTTTTTACTTTAATAAAAGGACTTGCCAACTCCAAAAGAAGTAATTTAAACTGAAGCTTTAACAGATACTTAAATATTCTATAAACTTTAGAAACAATTTTATATGTAAATTTCATAGGTTTCACAAAATACTTCCTAAATACTGTATAACTCCTTGAATTTTTTATACTTAGAAGCTCTTCATCTCTGCAACAAGAATACTGATATAAGTTCTCATATTTATCTTTATATTCATTTACAGAATCACCCAAAGTTAAATATTTGTTTTCTAGTTCTTCATTTTTACTTTTTAAATTCTGAAGTTCTACATCTAACAATACTCTTTCTTCATTTACTCTTGTAAACGTTTCTTCATATTTCTGTATTTCATTCTTAAATCTAGCAATTAATTCTTCATACTTAAATCTTTCAAATTTCATTCCATTACTGACAACATTTTCAACAATATCACTTAGATAATGTATATTCTCTTCTTTTTTGCTATAAACTAACAATAATTGCTCACATACATAATATTCAGAGTTACACTGAATTGATTTTCCAAAAACCAATTTATTACCTTCAATTTCAAGAGGAACGCTATCTGTATTTATAATGACCTCATGCTCTTCTGAAATATATTTATCTTCTCTAAAAGGAACCATAATTATAGTATAAAGGCTTGATCTCATAAAAATTTTTTTCAAAACTTCTATTGTATCTTTAAAATGCTCAACAGTATTAGAAGAAAATACTACTGAATACTTTTTTTCTTCAGCTGGTTTTAATATATTTGATACTCTAAAGTCAAAATCATTATATTTTTCCTTTGCCTTTTCTATTGCTTTTTCTGAAAAATCTTCTCCAATTATATGAGAATCTACAAATAGTTCTTTTAAAATCGGCAATGAATCTCCTTCTGCACAACCTAAATCGCAAACTTCATATTTATTTATATTGATTTCCTCTACTAACCAAGTTGGTATTAATTCACAAGCTAATTTTGCAAAGTATTTACTTTGACTATCTCCATTATATTTGGTCCAATCAATTTCAAATCTTCGGTCCCAATATTCTTTTGAATTTATTTGTTCCATTTTCTCACTCCATATTTCCAATTTTTATATCAGTTTTCAAATCAACTAATCCAAAGATTTTTTTTTCAGAATAAATCTTAAAATATTTGACACCTTCTATATATTCATAATACAAAATTGCAGGGTTTTTTCTGTCTTCCAAGGCAACTACTAGATAATATTCACCAACAGCCAAATGAGTAACTAACGAAAAAGTCACAAATTGATTTTCTTTAGGTAAATCAAAAAATATCTCTTCGTCATATGTTGATTTAACGATTAAATCAGTACCTTCTTTATTTTTAATAGAAAATGCTACCGAGAATTTTTTTAAATTTTCTATGGCTGTACTATCAAACAAAATTTGTATTTTAACCATATCCTCAGGTGAAAAATAAGTCTTTTCAATATCGTTTCCATCGGTCAACATAACACTCTTTACCATTCCAGAATGAGTTCCCCAGTGTGTAATTGAATTAAGTCCTATTTTTTCTTTTTTCTTTTCTTCAGATTCTTTTTCTAAAACAAATTTTTCACTAGTAATTACATCTCCTCTAATGTCAAATTCTTGACCATTAGCCCCGGTTTTCTTCTCATCTTTTTGAAACATTTTATACGTTGTAAACTCAGAAATGTCATCCAAATACATGAATTCTGTATATTTTGATACTACATATGCAGGATCTCCAGTCATTACAATCTCACCATTATTCAGCCAGACTGTTGAATCACAAAATGTTTTCATCAATCCTACATCGTGGCCTACATATAAGATAGTAACCCCTTTTTTCTTAAATTCTTTAAATTTATTAAAACATTTTGATTGAAACCTCATATCTCCTACACTTAAAATTTCATCTACTATTAAGATATCAGGTTCAACATTAATTGCGCAAGAGAATGCAAGCCGTGCAAACATACCACTGGAATAGGTCTTCACCGGCTGATTTACATAATCGCCTATCTCTGCAAAGTCAATAATTTCTTGCAGCCTATCATCTATTTGCTCTCTTGTTAATTTCATTAGCATACCATAGAAGTAGATATTTTCAATCCCACTATATTCCATATTAAAACCCGCACCGAGTTCAAGTAGTGATGATATTCTTCCTTCAACTAAAACATCGCCATAAGTCGGTCTCAATACTCCTGTTATTATCTTTAAAAGGGTGGATTTTCCTGCACCATTTCTCCCCATAATACCTAGAATTTCACCATGCTTAACCTTAAAACTCACATTTCTAAGTGCCCAAAAATCCGTATGCAAGCACTTTCCAGTTAGACTTAACCCCTCTTTCATTTTGTCTATCGGATTATTATACATTTTATAGGATTTAGAAACATTATTAACTATAATTTTATATTCTAAGTTTTTCATCATTTAACTCCATCATAAAGTATCTGCGAAAAATGGATACAGTCTATTATATATAAAAACACCTAAAACCATAATTCCTAATGTTAGTAACCAAAAATATATAGTTTGATTATATTTCTGCCAAAACCAAATATGATTTATAAATGCATCTCTATATCCATCAACCAAGTAATATATCGGATTCAGCTTAAAGAAAAATTGGATTTTTTGAGGAAATGTATTAGGAGACCAAGCTATTGGCGTTCCCCACATCCCCATTAGTAATAATACTCCTATAATTTGATTTATATCTCGAAAGAAAACCATAATAGAAGAGGTTATTAAAGTTAGAGCAAATAATAGTACTATAGTACAAAACAAATAATATATGACCTGAAGAATATAAACTGATGGATAATATCCCAAAAGCATACATACTATAGTCAATAAAGCTATAAAAAACAAATGGACAATGGCAGAAGATAAAACTTTAACCAATGGTAATATATTAATATTAAAAACAACCTTTTTTACCAAATAACTATACTCAATAAAGCTATTACTTGCCATAGAAAATGCTTCCGAAAAAAACAGCCAAGGTATTATTCCGCACATAAACCAAAGCACAAAAGGAATTTCACCTATGTCACCACTTTTAAATCCAAACTGAAATACCACCCAATACACAATCATTGTTAAAAGCGGTTGAATAAATCCCCACGCCATTCCAAAAAATGATCCTGCAAATTTTCGTTTAAAATCGTTAATGGAAAATGACATTAATAGTTGTCTATCACTGTATATATCCTTAACCAAGCCAAATAGCTTTCTTATAATACGAAGCATTTAGTTACCTCTTTTTCCAATCTAATATAATTTTAGCAATTCGTTCGCTAGCATGACCATCTCCATAAGGGTTAACTGCCTTTGCCATCTTCTCATATGCTTCATTGTTATCGAGTAATTCTTTTGCACTTAAATAAATATCGTTTTCATCTACCCCTACTACTTTAACTGTACCTGCCTCAACAGCCTCTGGTCTCTCTGTTTCAGTGCGCATCACAAGTACTGGAACACCGCAAGAGGGCGCTTCCTCCTGTAATCCTCCAGAATCAGTCATTACTAAATAACTTCTGCTCATTAGATTATGCATATCTTCAACATCTATCGGAGGAATTAGAAATACATTCTTTGTCTCCCCCAGTATACTTGCAGCAGTTTCTCTTACAGCCGGATTTAAATGTACAGGGTAAACAACTAAAACATCCTTATATTCTTCTGCAATTCTTTTTACTGCCCTAAAGATATTCTGCAATGGTTCTCCCAGATTTTCTCTTCTATGAGCCGTCATTAACACGACTCTTTTATCCTTGATATTAAGTGTCTTCAACATCTCATCTTTGTAGATATAATCTTTCTTTACCGTTGTTTTAAACGCATCAATTACTGTATTTCCAGTAACAAAAACATTGTCGACAATGTTTTCTTTTTCCAAATTTCTTTTATTACTAATTGTAGGGGCAAAATGAAATTCGGCAATTTTTCCAGTTAAATTTCGATTCATTTCTTCAGGAAATGGAGAATATTTATTAAATGTTCTTAAGCCGGCTTCAATATGTCCGACGGGGATTTGCTGATAAAATGCCGCAAGGGCAACTACAAACGATGTAGAAGTATCCCCATGTACCAAAACTATATCAGGCTTTTCATCTAACAATACCTTTTCCATTTTCTCTAATACACTTGTTGTAATTGTAGTCAATGTTTGTTTTGGTTTCATAATATCCAAATCAAGATCAACCTTAATATCAAAAATATTAATAACCTGGTCTAACATCTCTCGATGTTGTCCCGTCAAGCACACTCTACTATCAATCTCGGGGTGTCTACACAGCTCCAGTACCAAAGGACACATTTTTATAGCTTCTGGTCTGGTTCCAAATACACTCATTACTTTTATCATTTTTAATCCTCCATTTTTAGAAATTCAAGAATCTTATCTACCCTTGCTTCCCACGCATTTTCTAATGCTTCTTGCTCTAATTTTTTATAATACATATCTGTTTTATCTAATTTAGTCAAATATTCTACACACTCAATAAATTCATCTGCATCTTCATAAGTCAATGCTGACTCGTACCTTAGGCACTCTGGCATTTTCGAAGTGACAATAGGCTTTCCACTAGCCATATACTCAAACAATTTAACAGGCGAGGTGGATTTCGTAACTTCATTAATAACAAATGGTATTGTTTGTATATCAAATCCAGCTACAAAACTCGGAAGTCTATGATATGGCTGTGCGGGTATATGAATTATATTAGCAAGTTTTGCATTCTTAATCGCTTCAGAAGAGTGATCAAACTCATAACCGACCAATACAAACAACCAATCCTCTCGCCTCTTTGCCACTTCACATATCGTAGAATAATCAAACCAATATGCTAAGCAACCATAATAGCCTATAACGCAATCATATTTATCTATAATATCTACCAATTCTTTAGCTATAGGTGTATTCCTATTGTTTTTAAAAAATTCGTAATCTCCTGCATTTTCACTTAATATTGCTTTATCAGTATATTTTAAGGCAGTCTGATATAGCTTTGTTGCCGTACAAATAGTAATATCAGATTGCCTCATTAAGCTTCTATGAGTTTCTTCCATTTGCTCATTATAATAGTAAAACAACGACATATCATCTATATATTCATAAACTAATTTATCGTATTGAAATTTGCATAATAAATCTGCATGTCGTGTCCAAGACATAAACACGACTTTACTATTAGCATGCTGTAACAGCTTATCTAACTTATTAATAATTCTATTGGAAAACAGCCACAGACCATCATTCATAACCTTATATATAGGAAAATTATCATACTCATATTGATCCGGTACAAAAAGAACCATGGTGTTATGTCGTTTAGCTAATTCTGAAGCCACCTGATGGGGTCTTTGATAAAGCGGAATATTCCAATCAATACATGGAATAATAATATAGACGTCTTTATCTTTAAATTTATCAACTAACTGTAGAATAACTTTCTCAGCATACAGTTTTTCAATGACAATAGATGGCACTTTTTTTATTTCTTTATAAATCTTATGAATAGTTTTCTTCAGTGTATATACTAATCCTTCTGATTTGAAATACATGATACTTTTTTTAATTAGACTCATTTTTATATCCTATTCTATAAATTCTAAAAATTTATCTTCTGCATGTTTGTCTTCCTGTAATACTTTACTTTTAAAAGTATTACAGCCCTCCAAAAACAACTGATCATCAAATGCTTCTATATAGCTTAATAATTTCACATATAAATCATCTTTATTAATATCTACATCAAAACCCAGATTGTATTCATTTACTACCTTAGCCAAATAAGTTCCACTCGATACTATAATTGGTTTTTTAAACAGGATACAATCATATAGCTTATTAGGAAGAGCCGTCTTAACAACTTGACTTTTTGATCCATATATTGAATTTATAAAATCAATATTTTTGTATATAGAAGGTTTTTCTTCATTTTGATATGCTGGCTTAAAACTAACATTAACTATAAGATTTTTTTTGCAAAACTTCTCTAATTCGATACCTGTATGTGTCTTACCTACATATAGTAATTGTATGTTAGATTTGTTTTTCAAATTATTTATGATTTTGCAATTCTCTGTATAGTATCTAATACCACCGACAAAACCAATTACTAATTTTGATTTTGATTTACTTAACTTTAATTGTGAAATTTCTACTTCTTTTTCTATATTAGATATGTTATGAGTTAAGTATACCTTTTGGCTATCGCTCAGCCAACTTTTAAAACCCTCTGATGAAATAAATGTCAAGGCTGACTTCGATATTAATTTATCAACCATTATCTTATAAAGTTTAATATTTTCATATGTGAAGTCTCTTATATCTAGCAGAAACATATTAGGATATTTATTTAGTAAAAATCCAGATATAATTATGGCTGGCAAAGTGGTTAGCACAATAATTTTATCGTAATTAATTGTTTTTAGTATATTCAAGGTAAATTTTTTCCATTGATAAAAAGGAATTATTTTTGAAACTTTAGACTTTTTAATTTCACTTTTAAAAACATAGTAATTTTTAGGCATCGCATCATTTGCTAGGGCATTTCTTCTATCCCACAATATAACATCATACTCAATTTTATATTGTTTTAATAAACGTTCATATTTTAATATATAGGGAATATTAATATATTCATCATATGTAACAATACAAACTTTCATTCTTCTACTCACTTTCACATTTAGTATGATAACATACAAATTACAAAAATATGAATTTATAAATACTTTCTTATTCCATGCGTCGCATAACACATAAAATAGAATATAGATTTTAGATATCCAAACCCCATATGTCGATATACTAGAAAGGTCATACGTGCAGATTTTATCTTATTTCTCGACTTACTATTATTTGTAAGTCGATATTTCAAATAAGGTTCATTAATTCCATAAGCTCTTTTATATTTTTTTAGCATTTTCAGCCATGTAGTATAGTCCTCATGAATCTCATCATTTCCCATAGGAAACTCTCTAGCTACTTGTGATGAAATAAGAACCGACGAACAATTAATGCTATTATGATGCAATAGTGACTTGTATGTAATATGATTTTTTACCGAAATATATTTTCCTGTTGACTCGCCATTAGAATAAACTAGTTCCCTTCCTGTAGCACATAAAACTACACCTGTTTTTTTCATAATTGATAATTGTTTCTTTAACTTTCCCTCAAGCCACCAATCATCAGCATCCAAATAAGCAATATAATCTCCTTTAGATTTACTTACACCTAAATTACGAGATTTCGCCACCCCCAAATTCTTTTCATTTCTTATGTATACTACATTGTTCAACTCTAGGTATTTATTCATAACAATATCCAAATTATCGCTTGAACAATCATCAATCACAATTATTTCAACTGGAACATTTTGCAAGAATACAGATTTAATTGCTGTATCTATATAATTACTGGCATTATATGCAGGTATAATCACCGATACTGTAGGCATATCCTCTATCGACTTAATTGTTTTACTACTTTTCTCGATCACTTTTAAGCTCCCTTTTAATTACTGTAGTTTTTCATTCTACTACACCTTCAGCATCCTCTGTTTATAGAGAATATGATACATGGCAAATTCATAGCTGCATTAAAACCTATTATGTTAAATAATGTTCTTTTCGATAGAGGTGTAATGAGGGTCACTACCATAGAAGTTACAAAGTTCAATGAATAATGATTCAATTCAAAGAAAAAATACTAAATCAGTATATTAAGATACTTTTCTGATTTCTTGATATGTGCCCCTAATCTAGAACTATTATAATCTATTTCCTTGATTGAATTCCTTCCGTTGCCTCTTTCATAAACATAATCTTTGGAGTCATGAAAATGAGCTTTATATCTAATAGCATGGAATAATTACGAATATATGTTAAGTCTAATTTTAACTTATCATATGATGTTGTATTATACTTCCCATAAATTTGTGCATAGCCAGTAAGACCTGCCTTCACCTTCGTTCTATATGCAAATTCCGGTATTTCTTCAAGTATTTCTTTCACAAGCTCTGGTCGTTCTGGCCTGGGCCCTACTAATGACATATCCCCCTTTAAAATATTTAGTAACTGGGGAAGTTCATCCAATCTTAATCTCCTTAAAAAACGTCCAATAGGTAAAATTCTGGAATCTCCTTCTTCTGCCAATCGGGCAATTCCGTCTTGTTCCGCCTCCTGAATCATAGTACGGAATTTATAAATATAAAAAATCTTATCATTCCTAGTTAATCTTGCCTGTTTAAAAAAAGCAGGGCCTTTATCTGTAATCTTAATAAGAAAAACTATAACAATGAACAGAGGCGCTGATATCACTATTCCCAACAATGCACCTATAATATCCAACATACGTTTCAAAAACAATTGTTCAATAGTTAATCCATCATTTCTTGATAAAAAGAGTGGTGAGTCAAATAGATTTAATTCAACCGAACTCTTTAATAAAACGTCTGATATTTTAGGAACGCAATATGCACGAATTGAATTGGCAAAGCAATATTTTAGTAACATATTCCTTTCATGAGAGGCAATATCTCCAATAATAATTCCGTCATATTTTAATATTTCCTGTTGCAAAAAAGATAGTCCAGAATCAATATTTATTATATTACATATTTCATACTTATCCTCCCTTGAATTTATTTTTTCAATAAGATGATAATCGGACCTACTTCCAGAAATTAACAACATTTTCCTAGGAGGAAACATTTTGCTGTAAACATATTGATAGATCATTGTCCAACATACAACTACTAAAAAATCCCAACATGTCATTTTAAAAAGTTGAATAGGATTTAGGAAATGTTTATCTATTGCAACTATCTGTAAATATGTAAATACATTAGTAAAAACAACCGCTAAAATTTGAGAATAAATTAAATTCGCTTTCTTTAAATATCCAACTTTAAATCCTCCATATATACTAATAAACAAAACAAGAATTACTCCATAAAGAAAAATCATCATCCAGTTTCCCCTACGGTAAAAAGGGTATTCAAGAATTTTGTTATAATGATTAGTCCACAACCAACCATATATTCCTATTAACATTGATGTAAGTCCTAATGTAAAAAACAATTTAATAAGTCGTTTGTACTTTTCATTTATCCTCATTATATAACACCTTTATCGTTTTAATAATATCGCAAAATTTATCTAAAGCTTTTTTAGTATACCACACTAATTACGTTTCGTACATTCTACTATACCATAAAAAGAGCTGTTAGTTTTTAATATTTTATGAAGTTCTTGCCTTTATAACTATAAAATCCCAATAATAGTATGTTTGAGAATTATAAACACCCTCTTTTATGGAGAAATCGATAGTGATAATATTTTTTTAAATATAATATAACTCACTAGTAGACAGTATTCAGTCAGATATGATATAAGATTGACTCTGATTTTTTCAGATGTCCTATATTAATAGTAGCGGATTATACCACATAAGTTCCAGTTAAGTGCGGCAGACTGACAAATACAAGCACTAATGAACATTTGACCGGGTTCTACATTAAATCTCCCTATATGACTCTATATATAAGTGTAGGGCAGGATTCCTGCGAATCCCGCCCCAACTATTTTTAGATAGCTTTTTACTAAACATTAGTTTGTAAATTAACACAAATTTCAAATAAAGTATGAATAACTCGAACCTATTAAAATATCATAATATAGAGAGTTTTAAATATCTAATTTTTCATATTATTCAATGATTTTGCAGATCCCATTCCTAATAGCAACCAAATAATGGGAGCTACAATTGGTATATTTAAGTTAACAAAAGCTTGAGTGCTATAACAGATTACACCAAAAGCAATTGCCACAACATAGGTATTCTCTTGATTGTTTTTTAAACAATTCTTCAAAAATATTATTAGAGCAGCAATATAAGTAGTTAAACCTGCTATTCCCATTGTAATCAAAATTTGCAAATATTCATTATGTGCGCTATCAAATATTTCCTTATAAGGATTATCAGCTGTTTTTCTTATTAGAAGAATGCCAAACGTCTCAGGTCCATACCCTATTATCTTTTTCATGAAAGAGAGATCCATAAAACATTCTAAGGCATTACGCCAAATATAACCTCTATGAGTACCCCAATCATCAGTAAAAAAAATGTAATTTCTTGCAAAACCATATTTGTCAGTATTACCAGCAAAATTACAATCATATAAAACAAAAAGAATTCCCATAAAAATTATAGCAACAAATGACAACCAAATATAAACTAACTTTTTACCATAGTTTTTCTGCTCTATTGCCAAAAATCTATCATATAAATACCATACAACTATTATCAACCATAATGAAATAACTAAGTAAGATAATATATTAGAATTGATTACTAAATTAAAAATTCCATCGACACCAATAACTTTATTACTCAAAGACGTATTAATCCAATCAATGCATTGTGCAACAGAAAAAAAAGTCGCTATAATTATAAGATACTTTTTAACACCAGATTTAACTTTAAAAAGATATAGTGGAGAAAAACCAAATAGTGCTGCTAATGAAAGATAAGCATTATCGCTCACTCCCATAATAATTGCAAAAAGGCTAATTACAAAGCAAATATAATACCAACTCTTTTTAAAAAGTCTTCTTTCGGTTACGAATAGAATACTCGATATCCCAACTATAATTCCAACATATGCTGTATAAGTATTAATATTTCCAATTGTCGATGTAAAAATTGCTCTTTGATTCGGCAACAACAAAGCTTTGAAATGAAAAACATCTAGATTAAAATAGTCAGTAATTCCAAAAATGCATACAATAATTCCTGACAATAAAATAAGATCAATATAAAAGGATTTATATTTCCAAAAGCGACTAACACAAAAATATGCCAATACATACCATGTTATTAGAAAAAAACCCGTATATCTACCTTCATTGCCCCAAAAAGATTCATATTTATAATTTGATGTCAGTGTCGATATAAGCGCAATTATCCAATAAGAAAAAATGACTAAATCCAACTTAGTACATCTACAAATTAATGACTTTATTCCTGCTCTTAGCTTAAATACTCGCTTTGCTTTAATCGCATTAACAACACTAAATATAAATAATAAGATAATCATTGTTATGGTACAAAAACAATAATAGTAATATTTAAATATTAAAATATCGTAATAAAAGTCTCTTATCACTAAAGGAAGTCCAATCCCTACTAGCAATACATAAGCACCAACTATGACAGAAATAAATATACTTTTTTGTTCAGTACCTTTATAGTTATTAGAAGACATTTTTTAGTCCCTTTCATTCGGTTATACTTTATATTAGTATAACACTCTATAACCAAACTAGCTACTTATTAAATAAAAACATCTTTGCAGTTTATGTAAAAGTATATTATCTATACTAGGCATCAATATTATTCTTTAGGCATAATTCTCCGTCTAAATCTCTATTTACAATAAACACATTTGTTGAATCGTAAAGCGTAATTATCACAACATGAAATGCTTTTAATATAGCTATCAAATGCTTTTTATCTATGAAATAATATACTATGTAGTAAGTAATACTTTGAGGGAGCGCTTAAAAGGCTCCATATTAGATGTTAACGTATACTTAGAATACATGCCAACAATCCTTTTTTTAATTAAGAATACAGATTGAAAAAGACTAACTATATTTTATTCTTGCTGAAGCTCAATATCTACAAATATGATTACATATTAATATTTATAAAAAAACTTCTACGCTTGTAATATTCTTTGTAAAAATCATTAGCTAGGACTTAGCCCTAGATATTTTCATTAGTGCCTCCATTCAAAATAATCCAATCCTTATTTTGATAGCAAGACCAATTGATTTTTATAATTATACACTGAAATTAACGACATCACTTTCTCTATATAAACAATATTATCTTAGCAAATACCCGTGAATATGGTTTAACGAATATTATTCTTTAACTACTTTTATTCAAACGCTATACCTATTGACTTACTATTTATGTAATCTACATTTTTAAATCATTTACTTTAAAGTTGATTACTCACCTCATAAATGACGCAGTCCAAACCAATTGCAGAACTTTTAGCGGCATCAGATCTAATGAACGACCTCAATTTACGAATTACAAGCAAATCAATTATAAAAAGCATGTATACTCACATGAAACCAAAAAGGATTCAATTTTAGACTTACTGAAGCCATACGTACAGAAAGTATAGCTAATTACTATAGCATTTCCCCCAATACAGTTAAGATGTACGCGCGCATGCGTTATACACATGCGTATGTACATGCAATTTACGGTCGTTCTAGCCGCAACTTGTGGTCTATTTCGCATTTCAGAATTATTATTTAAGTTTAATTCTAATAGAGATTATAATCTTTTCTATTTATTAATGACACTAAACTTTACATAATCATCATATACAGTATACAAAATCTGTCCATCACCAAATGCAGTATAAGTATTACTTCTCATTATAGTTTGGTCATATTCTGCAGCTTGATAAATAGCATTATAGATTTGTTGAGGCGTGCTACTAATCAGATTGCACATGGCTAATAATATTGTTTCCATATCAGAATCAATAGCGCCATAATCGAAAATCTCATAATGATCTACCGCTTTGGATACTTTCAATTTTATGACTCCATTTGGTGCATATACAATGGAATCATCTGTAATTTTTATATTATTCCCCATAGTATTATTCAGATTATTCAATGCTTCAATACTACCCGTGACACCCCAACTATTATTAGATAAATTATTCACAGCAAAAGCACCTAATGCAGGAAATTCGATTCCTTTTAGCAAAGAGTTTGTAATTTGTTTAGCAATTTGTGTTGATGGACCGACATTTTTTTGTTTTTTCGTATTGCCCTTAGTAGCATCATAAGCCCCTGATTTATTAACATAATATCCGTCAGGTGTTCTTTTATTAACTAACATGTCACCATTAATATCATCTAGATAATACCAAGTTCCACTCTCGTCCTGAATCCAACCTGTTTTCATATAGCCGATTTCTTTGTCAAGATAATACCACTTATCCTTTAATTCTACCCAACCTTTTTCCATAACTCCAACATCAGAAAAATAATACCATAGATCATTAATCTTTAACCACTTTTTAGTAGCGAGTGTAGAATCTTCCTGTGTATAGCTCCAATTATTTCCTTGCTGATTCCAATCAGCTAATGATGTAAGATTAAAGCTGCAACTAATTAACACGGACAATCCTGTAACTAATATTCTGCGTCTCATAATAACCTCCTTGATTTTTTTAAAAAAAGAGAACGCCATAATGACGTCCCCTTTTTTAGTTAAAACACAATAAATGATTTAATTATTTCTCTTCGTAAACAGCTACAATTTTTCCACCATCAACCTGGTAGCAAATTGAATCACCATCTTTAGCTTTGGATTTATCTTTTGTTTCAACTTTTCCAGAAGTGTTTACTAAGAAGTAAGTCTCTGTAGTAGTATTTTCTGGGAATGCATAATATGCGTTATCCTTTTTCTGTGTAACAGACTTACCATTTATAGTAGTCTTGTTATCTACAGTTAATACTGAGCCTAAATCACCAACAAACTCATCAGTTGTAAGGAGTTTTAAGTTTGTAATTGTTGAACCATCTTTAGTCACTTTAATTACAGAGTACTTATCATCCTTATCAGCCTTTAATAACTTACCATTCAGATAATACTTGTCATCTTCTTCGCCAATCTTTCCTGCGCCTTTAGCACCGCCAGATTTATTGAAGGTAAATGCATAGTTATCACCATCGATATCAACAGTCTGCTTTCCTGTCTTCATAGAACCATCAGAACCATCTCCAAAGTAATAGCTATATGTTACATAGTCATCAGTGTTGCCTGAAGATAAATCAAAGTTAGGTGCAATTTCCTTGCTGTCATAAGAATTAGCTTCAGCATTAGCAAAAGCATCAAACTCTGACTCTGTATCATAATAATCATCATTATGAATGGTTATAATCTGATTTTTATCTCTCTTAAGAACTGAAATAAATTTAAGTCCATCAATCATTCCGCCTTTTTCATCAAAAGCATACTTTTTACCATTGATAGTCTTTAACTGGTTAGCTACTAACTTACCATCTTTATCACTGTAGTACCATTTATCTTCATCATTTTCATACTTGCTAGAGTTTAATCCCTTAGCAGGTACTACTTTAAACCAGCCCTTAGTTACTCTAGCGCCATCTTCTGCTGTACCATAATATCTCCACTGAGAAGAAGTTGCACCTCTTTCAAGTGTAGTAGGTGTAGCAGTTGTTGTAGATGGTGTAGCATAATCAGCATTCTGGCTCCACTCTGCAGTCATTCTACCTGTAGAATCAAAAGCATACTTTTTGCCGTTGATGCCTTTTCCTGTTTCATTCACCATCTTCTTGCCGTTAGTTTTGAAGTAGAACCAACGTGTCTGATCCTTATCATCAAAAGCAGTATCTCCATCTGTATCGCTAGCATTATCATCAACGATATCAAGCTGCTTCCAACCAATTGTTAAAGAACCATCGTTCTGATCACCAAAGTAATACTGACCAGTCTGCCAAGCATCATCTCCAGTTAATCTCTCGCCATTAGTATCAACCCAACCATAAAGCATTTTAGCATCATCGTCGAAGGTATACTTTTTGCCATTGATTGTTTTAAGACTTACAGAACTATTGTCAGAGCCTTTGATAGCTTTGCCGTTAGCCTGGAAATAGTACCACCAAGTGCTAGGCTGATCATCATCACCATCATAATCTTCATTTTCGATAGCAACCCACTTGTTTGCAGCCATTGAACCATTCTCATCTACATAGTAGTAGCTGTTGTTGGTCTCAATTAAAGCATCAGTAGCCATCTCGCCATCATCATTTAAATAGAACCAGTTGTCGCCGGATTTCTCCCACTTGTCTGTTTCCTTGTCTCCGCTCTTGTCATAGTATACCCATGTACCATTTTCTTCCTGCCAGCCAGTAGCTGCGAAAGAAGACATGGAAGCACCTAAAGCAAGAAGTGCTGCTGTAGATAATACAGCAACTAATTTAGTCTGCTTTCTCATAATAAATGCACTCTCCTTTTTTCTTCTTGAAATACTTTTCTGAAATTCCTAATAGCATTACGAGGTAATTATACTTCGTCATATGGAAATTATCAATACTTTTTTTACATTTTTTGCATATTTTACAAAAAACGAAAAATATTAACATTTCCGGCAGAAGCTATCAATTCCTCCATCACATGGTACATTATAATACAATTACTGGGAAATTACTATAACTTTTCTCTGTTCATTTTCTTACATAATCTTTACGAAATTGGATTATTTTGTAAAGATTGTATTTTTATGTGTACACAGCTCTGGTTTTTGATGGAAACATGGTTGAATAGCGCTTTTTTCTATTAATATTTTATTATGAATCTAATATTGATTTTTACCAATTCGATGGTATAATGTTCACATAATTACATTTTCACACTAATATTGAACATCATCTTAAATCATATACTTTATACACGGAGGTTATACTGCTATGGATCGTAACGTTATTATCTGCCGCTCAATTTATGAAAACCCGGCTGTCACACAGAGAGAGCTGGCTAAGGAGCTTCATATTTCCCTTGGAACTGCCAATAGTCTGGTAAAGGAGTGCTTGGACAAACAGCTTATTTCGATTAACAAAGGAAATGATACCTATAAACTATTACCGGAAGGTGAATTTCTATTAGAAGCAAATAAGGTAGACGGGGCCGTCATTATCGCTGCCGGATTCGGTTCCCGGTTTGTTCCTCTTACCTTTGAAACACCTAAAGGACTGTTAGAGGTTTTTGGAGAGCGAATGATCGAGCGTCAAATCCGCCAGCTTCATGAGGTTGGAATCACTGATATCACCATTGTAGTTGGATATTTGAAAGAGAAGTTTGAATACCTTATTGATAAATATCAAGTCAAGCTCTTATATAATCCGGAGTATTCTAAGAAAAATACACTTACCACCATTTATCAAGCCAGAGAGCTTTTCTATGGGAAGAACATGTATGTTCTTTCTTCCGACAACTGGATGAGGCATAACATGTACCACACTTATGAAGGCGGGGCATGGTACTCCTCCTCTTATATGGAAGGGGAAACTTCAGAATGGTGTCTTGACTATAATAAGAAGGGACGCATTCTTAATGTTTTTGTGGGAGGCAAAGACCAATGGGTAATGTATGGGCCCGCCTTTTTCTCTAAGTCATTTTCCAGTAAATTTCTTCCAGTATTAGAAGAATATTACCATCTTCCAGGAACTGAGCAGTTTTATTGGGAGAATGTTTATATGGAAATGTTATCTGGGGAGGCAGCAAAAAGGTTGCCTGATGTTCCAGAAGCTAAGCAGGAAATTGATCTGTATATTAACCGGAGGCAGGCGGATGAGGTCTATGAGTTTGAAAATCTGGAGGAGCTTCGCCAGTTTGATGTAAAATACCAGCGGCATTCTGATAATGAGGCTATGGAACTGGTTTCTAAGATATTTAAAGTCCCTGAATCTGAAATCACAGAGATTCGTTGTCTGAAGGCTGGAATGACAAATAAATCTTTTCTATTTAAAATAAAGGACCGTCATTATATCTGTCGGATTCCAGGGCCTGGGACTGAGCTTTTAATCAACAGGCAACAGGAAAAGGATGTTTATGATGCTACCCATGATTTAGGGATTACGGAAAAAATCGTTTATTTTAGTGGGGAGACAGGATATAAGATTGCGGAATTTTACGAAGGGGCACAGAATGCGAACCCTGAAAATGAAGATGAAATCCGTGGCTGCATGAAGCTTGTTCGTAAGTTTCACCAATCTGGCTTAAGGGTTCCACATACCTTTGATTTTAAAGAGAGAATTGAGTTCTATGAGAAGCTTTGTAAGGCTCATGGGGATATATTGTTTGATGATTACAACCAGGTACGTGGGTTTATGAATGAGCTTTTAGACCGACTTGATGGACTGGGACATGAGAAAGTGCTCTCCCATCTGGATACGGTGGTGGATAATTTCCTTATCCTGCCTAATGGAGAGATCAGGTTGATTGACTGGGAGTATGCTGGTATGTGCGATCCTTTGGTGGACATTGCCATGTGCGCGATTTATTCCTATTATAATGAAGATCAGACGGATGGGCTGATTGAGACTTATTTTGAACGTAAACCTTCTATGGAAGAACGGTTTACGGTGTATGCATATATGGCTCTTGGAGGCTTTTTATGGAGTCTTTGGGCTGTTTACAAGGCCTCTCTTGGCGAGGAATTTGGCGAATATACCATAATCATGTACCGGTATGCTAAGAACTACTATAAAAAGTGCTGTGAAATTGTATTAGAATGACATTTTTGGAAATTTGTCTGCAAATCGTAATAAAATGTTTAGGTTTTCCATCTGCTCCTATGCTATAATGGCAATATGTGTAAATAGTTATGTTAGAACAGGAGGAAGAGAAGGGTATGCGATATGGAAAAAGAGTTACAGCTCTTTTATTGGCTGGACTTGTAGGAACCGCTTCGCTGATACCTGCTGGTACAGCATGGGCTGCCACCGGATGGGTTTCAGAAGGGTCCCAATGGAAATACATCGACCAAGATGGGTCTGTTCATAAAGGATGGGTCAAAACATCTGACGGCAAATTTTATTTTCTTGATCTTTCTACCGGCTTCATGGCTAGTGGTTGGAAGCAGATTAACGGAAGCTGGTACTATTTTCACTCCAATGGATCTATGGCAACGAAGTGGATTCAAAATGGCGGAAAATATTATTATCTCATGGACGACACAGGTGTCCTTGTAAAGGGATGGCTTAAAATAGGCAATGATTATTATTACATGAAGGGCGACGGAGCCATGGCAACCGGATGGCGGGAGATGGACGGCGCTTGGTATTATTTTAAAGATGATGGAAAGTGTGTCATTGGATGGGGTCAGATAAAGAATGACTGGTTCTATTTCGGTTCTGACGGCAAGATGGTTACCGGATGGAAGCAGATTGATAATTCTTATTATTACCTCAACGGGGATTCAAAGTCTACCTTAGGTAAGATGATGACCGGATGGCTTAGTGACGGCACCAACAAATATTATATGGATGCAAGCAATGGTAAGATGGCTCATGGTTGGAAACAGGTGGAAGGTTCCTGGTACTATTTCAATGATTCTGGACATATGATGACTGGGTGGATTCAGCTTTCTAATGTTTATTACTATCTTGATCCTTCTACCGGTAAGATGGCTACCAATACCACCCTTACTATTGATGGAAAAAGCTATACCTTTGGTTCTAACGGAGCGTATCAGAACAATAACGGAACTCCTTCCGGTTCAACAACAGGAGGTAATTCAAGCACCACACCTGGTGGCAGTAACAACTCTGGGTCTGGAAGTGGGGGTCCGGGAGGTTCTTCTTCTGGAAGTGGTTCAACGGGAAATAATACATTAAGCGGAACACCGGGCAGTTCCTCTAACGACACACCTGGAGGTTCCTCGAATTCTTCTAACAACGGCGGCGTATATCAACTGTCTCCCGGGCTAACAACTGGTCCTGGCTGATTGGTTCTTATTTAGTATCTGTGTGGGTATCTGCACCTCGGCGCGGATACCCACTTTTTTGCTTTTATGGAACAAACGTCACTCAATGATTAGAAACACCAACGATAAGGAGGTTTTGTTTTGAGACACAATAAATTAGTCATGAGATTTGCCACAGCTACACTTTGCGCATTTATGGGAATATCGGCTGGATTTTATCCTGCTATGAATTCCTGGGCAGCTAGTTACGAGCGGGTTAATGGTTATTATCAAATGAAGGATGGCACTGTTCTGGATCGTGTTATTGCAAGAGGCATTGATGTTTCCAGATGGCAAGGGAATATAGACTGGTCAGCCGTGGCTGCCAATGATGTAAATTTTGTAATGCTGGGCACCAGATCAAAAGGTGTGGTGGATCCTAATTTTCACACCAATATTAAGGGAGCTTCTGGAGCAGGGATTAAAGTAGGTGCTTATATCTATTCTCTGGCTACCACTCCTGACATGGCAAGGGAAGAGGCTGATTTTGTCTTGAATCTTGTTAAGGATTATCCGATTTCCTTCCCGATCGCATTTGATGCGGAGGACAGCGCGACTCTTGGGAGCCTACCGCCTACTCAGGTGAGTGAAATCATCAATGCATTCTGCGACCGGATTCAAGAAGCTGGATATTATCCAATTGTTTATGCCAATGATAACTGGCTGGCCAATAAGATTGATTTGTCTAAGATGAAGCGAGATGTTTGGGTTGCTCGTTATGAGGCAGTACATAAATTTCAGGATCCTATTATGTGGCAGGTTACCAGTACCGGATCCATACAGGGCATCAACGGAAACGTGGACATTGATTTCCTTTATAAGGATTTGACTCCAAAACTTCCTTCAAATCTCTGGAGAACCATTGGGGGAAATACTTATTACTATCAGAATTATTCCATTCAAAAGGACAACTGGATTAACGATGGTACGGGAATGTTTTATATGAATGGCGAAGGGCTGGCGGCAAAGGGCTGGCTGGATAAAGATGGACAGCGGTATCATCTTGATGAGACCTCAGGACGTATGTCCACTGGCTGGAAACAGCTTTCTGACAGATGGTATTTCTTTAATGGAAATGGAGCCATGAATACTGGCTGGCTGACAGACAATAATGCCCGTTACTACTTAAACTCCGATGGTTCCATGGTTTCTGGCTGGTCTACCATTGATGGAAAACGCTATTACTTAAACGAGACCTCAGGTCAGATGGTCACTGGCTGGAAGAACTTAGACAACAAATGGTATCATCTTCAGGACGACGGTGTTATGTCTACTGGCTGGAGAGATCTTAATGGCAGACGGTATTATTTAAATAATGAGGGAGTTATGGCTACCGGCTGGTTTACGGAAGGAAATACAAAGTATTTCTTAGGTGACAGTGGTGCTGTTACGACCGGTTGGTCAAAGATGAATGATACTTGGTATTACTTTAACCAAAATGGTGGTATGGCTTCTGGTTGGACCAATGTGGATAATACCTGGTATTTCTTGTCAAACGAAGGAAAGATGCAGACTGGCTGGCTTGACGATAGAGGAACCAAATACTATTTAAGCACCTCTTCTGGTAAGATGACCGTTGGCTGGAGACAGATTGATGGCTCATGGTATTACTTCAAAGAGGGCGGCAGTATGGCAACAGGCATGTCTCAGATCAATGGAGCACAGTATTACCTGAATCCTTCTGATGGAAAGATGGCAGTTTCCACTACCTTTGATCTTAATGGGGTTTCTTATACTGCAGATGCAAACGGTGTTTGTACCGTTACACCTCAGGAAACTCAAGGAGCTCAGACTCCAGAATCTCAGGCTTCCACTGACCAGCCTACCAATGGAAGTGGTAACAATCAAGCTTCACAGGCAGAAACCACTGCACCAGCTCAGAATTCATCAAAGGCAGTTGGACCGGGTGTTGGGTTATCCAAATAATTGATAGAGTTAGAGATGAATTTCTGAAGAATACATCCTGAAGAAAGCATATTGGTATGTTTGTTTAACAAATGTTTTAATTACATAGAAAAGAAACTCCTGAAGATTTATATGGATCTTCAGGAGTTTCTTTTTTTATAGTTGGTACGATTTTTGGGGTTTGCGTTACAGCAATAACGAATTACTCTTCCACATTCTTCGTCTCACCTACAATATAAATAGGCCTGTCTTTTAACTCTGCAAATAGGATTGCAATATAATTTCCAATCACACCTACAATCAGGAAAAGCACTGCGAACATGAAACAAATCAGTACAATGGTGGTAGCATAGCCATTGGGTGTCCCCACTCTAGCCCAGCTCCATATGGTATAGATCATCATCGCAAGTCCCAGGATTCCGGCACCACAGCCAGCATAGATGCCAAGCTTAAGGGGAAGATTGGAAAAACACATGATGGTGTTTAAGGAGAACGCAATCAGCTTTTTAATGCTGTACTTACTCTCCCCTGCCACTCTCACTCTGGCTTCATACTCAATGGTGGTTCGGCGAAAGCCGATGTTTTGAACATACCCCCTGAGGAAACGCACCTTTTCTCTGTAATTGTCTTTTAATACCTTTCCGGCTTTCTTTGATATAGCAAAGAAGTCGGAGGCATTTGGCTCGAATTTTACATCGGAGAGGACATTGATCAGATGATAAAAGGCAGATGATGCAAGATTCTTAAACCAACCTGCGGATTCATTCTTGGTTCTGACCATGTTAATGACATCGTATCCTTCCATGAACTTTGATACGATTTCAGGCAGATATTCCGGAGGGTGCTGTAAATCTGCATCCATGCAGACAATTCCATCACCCTTACTGTAATCAAGCCCTGCAACCATAGCCGCTTCATGGCCAAAGTTTCTGGAGAAGCTGATGACTTTTACTTTTTTGTCCTGATCTGATATTCTGGATAGGACGTTCATCGTGTCGTCCTGGCTTCCGTCATTGACAAAAATAAGTTCATAGTCCCAGTCAAGTTGTTTTAGAATCTTAGACGTTTCCTCATAAAACTGACTGAGAGCCAGTTCTTCATTATAACATGAGACTACGACAGATAGTGTTTTTTCCATAATTTATGCTCCTCAGGCAGATATCTTCTTACTTCTATGGGGAAGCTGCCTTGTTAATTTTTCTCTTTTCCATTGGACCCAAAGATACTGTACTCATTCTCTTTTAGTATGGTAAGTGCACTGCGTACTTTGGCACCACTGTCTTCCCGACTGGTTCTATATTCAAATTTTGCCCGAAGTTCATCATCTGATAGATTCTCAAAATTACGGGCCAGCTCCACTCTCCTTTCATAATTATTCAGGCGGTTGGGAGCTTTTTTGATCTCATTGTATGTGGTGTAACTATTTCCAACTAAAAATACCACAGATGCCACAACTGCGATGGACCGTACACGGGAAGTCGTTCTTCTTTTCCTGCCACTTAAAATCAGGGCAAAGGTAAGTAGAATTCCTAAAATACCAGTCTGAAACTGCAAGGCGTATCTGGAACTGATTCCGTAATTTTCCATAAGGAATATCCACCTGGACATAACAATCAGGATATGGTTTAGTCCACCGGATACTATGAGGATAAGAGGAAATATGGTCTTCTCATAGAGACGAAACTTAAAATTGTACCATATAGCAATCAGATACAGGAGTATCACAAGGAAACCAAGGATCATGTAAGGCAGATTTGTATGAAATAACTTCTCTGCGCTCTCTCCTCCTATGACCATGGAAGAGAATGATTTTACAAAGAAACGTACGAAAAATCCAGGGGTTTCTTTTAATTGATCAAACAAGGATCCTGTGACCGGGGTCGCATGGTCTTCTATGGCATAGGAATTGCTCCAAAGGTACAGGCATAGGGAAATTAAGGCACTTATGCCATACAGACAGTAGTTCCCTTTTCCTCTTCCCTTTTTTAATAGAAACAAGAATCCGCAAGCCAGGATCACTGTGACGGAATAGATCGCACAGTAGGGACCAGCCACCAAAAGTGTGGTGGCAAAAGGGAGAATCACAAGTCTTAGTTTATCATATGGCTTTTCCTCTCCGCTCCAAACCCGGTCTAAAATCTCATAGTGGTAATAAAAACACACAAAGGATAAGAAATGAGTCCAGCCGCTTCCATTGGTCAGCATCTCCCATTTGTTTAGGCTGAAAAGAACTACTAAGAGAAGGGAGTACCAAAGGAACGGGATCCGTTTTCTCAGGCAGTAGGCGCCTATGACTCCACCGGATAATCCCAGGGCAAGGACACCTAGTACCCGGTCAAACATAGTGTTATATCCAAACAGATATATATTAATAATTCTCCCCAGATAGTTGACCGGTATCCGGGTTAAGATATCGGGAACAAAAAACTTAGACGGACTCCATACATCAGGCAAGTAGCTATTAACCAGGCGGATATAATCGGAATAAATTCCATCGCAAGTGGCTGAGAAAATGTACCAAAGGCTAAATATAGTTCCTAATAGAGGAAGGATATAATACAGATATTTACGCTTCATATTTCACCTTGCCTCTTAATTTGATGTGATATCGGCTACGACGGAAAGGCGGTTTTCTCCTCTTTGTTCCGTAGCTGCGTCATAGAAAAAGTTACTTTCAAGGGAGAACTCGGAGATTTGAGTCGGGGTTACATCAAATTCTGCGGTCACTGTGCTGGCGTCAATTGGTATGACTCTTTGCTCGCTTCCATTGACCGTAACGATAATGTGTTCTAATCCAGTGATTACTCCGGGGTAATAAAACTTAAAGGTTATCTTTCCTTCTTTTCCTGCCATGATCCGTGCTTTTGCACTCTCATCAAGCCAGCCGTCTTCATAGCAGCCATAAACTCTCTCAAACTTTAGATTTCTCAGGAAATCTGTGATGTCCTGGAAGGCATCGTGTGAGGGGTCTTCTCTCAACACCAGCATATTAGGCGTAATGAGTCCAATGGAAGTCATGGAATCTATGAAGGTGACTGTGATTCCTTCAGCAGTCCTTTTCTTATCAAAGGTCTTGAAAAAGGTGTCGGCTGTAAAATCACTCATCTTATAAGTATTGCCAATGATGTATACTTTCTTACTAAAAAGCTTTTCCTTATAATTTCCGTAGGTTTCTTCTGCCAGAGAATTGTATCGAAGCTGATTGGACCAGTAATACAGGTTGTCGTATTTGCCACGGTAGAAACTTTCCACAGGGAATATGAGCATGGTATAAAGGAGAAACAGTCCGCAGTATAAAAGAGGTTTTGATAAGTTAGCTCCTGCTTCTATTCTTGGTACGGTTACTCCACACATGTAAGCTGCGAACAGCCAGGCTGCGGTCATTGAAACATAGATCCACCGGGTCTCCACTCGTATGGTAACGCTGGAGGAACCAATGCACAGGGCAATAAATAATAAGAATAAGCCTATGACCTTGAATCGAAGCTTTCGTTCCTTTTTTTCTTTGATTACAACACCAATAAATATCAAGGTCATGACCAAAAGCATAAGGGCAGAGGCAAGTACCAGAACTCGAACCCAGGCCGGAGATGCTTCCCAGCTTAAACCGCTTAAATGATCAGGGCCTGCATTGACACCGAAGATATAGAGGACCTGACTTACGGCGTACTTTAAAACACCAGTAATTTTAAAGGTCTCTGCCACAGTAGTTCCTCCGGTTCCTGCCGGTGAAATGCTGCCGATGGTGAAAAATCGAATGGCCTGAACAGCCACAAAGGAGAGCGTGATTAAAATCCATGAGGATTTCTTTCTCTCCTTTTTCATCAGGTAAGCTACGTAGAAAAGAGGCAGAAGTACCATATACCGCTCGTGAATAAAGCAGATGGCAAAATACAGGCCAACCGCAAAAGGAATGAGACCCTTTCCTTCATTTTCCTCCGTGATATACCGGTACAGGCAGTAAAGAATACCAATTGCGGCCCAAAGAGCAAGACTCTCCATAAGGCCATATACCTGGCTGATCTGGTAGTAGGACATGCGGGATAATAGATACAAAATTCCGGTCAAAAATCCCATAGACCATCTTCCTGACAAACGCTTGCCAAACCGGTATACGGTAAAGGCAATACAGACGTTAATCAGTATATTACATGGTACAAACCAACCGATATGATTGCCTACAATCATCAGTTGAAGCCAAGATACCAGATTAAATACAAAACGAAACCGGGTGCTTCCTAATGGGAAGACAAATTCCCGAAATGATTGTTCGCCGTAGCAGGACCATAGGTAAAGGTCATCCATATAGAGCCCTTTTATTTCAATTCCTCTGTTAATGAAGAAAGCAAAGGCCAGCAAAAGTACGGCAGCGATGACTTCATCTTTCCATGCGGCTTCCTTGCCTATCCATTGTCTGTCTTTCATCTTATCCTCCTGTGATTTGCTTCACTTAAGCAAAAATCCGGGGTATGAGGGAATCTCCCCCCTACCCCTTACATTTTAAAAGAACCGTTCTTCCAGCATCAGACAAAGTGCGTGATAAACCGGGAGGTGGAGTTCCTGGATCTTAAAGGTCTCTGTCTCTGGTACCACTATGGTTACGTCGGCTGCATGCTTTAGCTGACCTCCGTCTTTACCAGTCAGTCCTATGGTTTTCATGCCAAGAGCCTTTGCGGCAGTCATGGCATACATTACATTTTTAGAGTTTCCTGAGGTGGAAATACCAAGGAGTACATCTCCCTTTTTTCCGTATCCAAAGGTCTGCTGAGCAAATATCATCTCTCCATCTACATCATTTAAAAAGGCGGTAGACAAACCTGGGTGACCAGTCAGGGCTATGGCAGGAAGTCCACCCTGAAGCTTTTGTGCAAGAGCACTTCCAAGCTCAGGATCGATTTCTTTTAAAGTCTCCTTAAAATCATCTGAAACGCTGCGGCGCTTTACAAAGCCCTTCATCAGCTCTCCAACGATGTGTTCTGCATCGGCGCAGCTACCACCATTTCCAGCGATAAGCAGCTTGCCGCCATCTTCATAACAGGCTTCTAAAAGATCATAGGATTTTTTGATTTCTTCCTTTACACAGACAAGTGCAGGATACCGTTCTATCAGCTCTTCTAAGTATTTCATAGGTTCCATGTTATTTCCCTCCCTCTTTGGCGAGTATAAAATCAACCGCTTCATCCATAGATGGGGCATAATGAGCAAATTTCACTGACTTCTCTGCCTCACTCATGGAATCATATATGTCTTTTCCGTAACCAGTTCCAACCAATATAGAACGAACCCCATATTGGTTTCCAGCTTCCGTATCCAGAAGTTTATCTCCGATCATGTAGGAATGAGCCTTGTCCGGGGTGTAAAAGGCTTCTGCCATCTCAAACATTCCAGTTTCTGGTTTCCTGCAGTGGCAATCCTTTTTATACTCCATAATCCCGTGTACCGGGTGATGAGGACAGTAGAAAAAGTGGTCAATTGCAGCGCCTTCCTTGGAAAGCCGTTCATTTAATGCTTCATGGAGAGCAACGACATCCTCTTCTTTATAATATCCTCTTGCGACTCCGGCCTGATTGGTTACCACTACAAGACGAAAGCCATGTTCCTTTAAGCGTCTTAAGGCTTCTGGGACTCCCGGAAGTATAACAAGGTCTTCGGGGCGGTATAAGTAGTCCACTTCCTTGTTGATGGTTCCGTCCCGGTCTAAATATATAATTTTATCCATAATGTTCTGATTCTCCTGGTGCCGTGTACTTACAGGTTAAACTGATATTCTCCGCCTGGTATCTTTACCTTGATATCAGAATAATCCCAGCGCTTTTCATCTGTAATCCATGCCTGGGCTCCTCTTAACTCAAAGTTCCAATCCGTAAGCTGTCCGCCTGCTGCTTCCATGCGGGCTGCTACTTTATGACGCACATTATAAGGGCAGTAAACCAAAAGGAAACCACCTCCGCCAGCGCCTAAAAGCTTTCCTCCAAGAGCACCTGCCTTTAAAGCCTCTTCGTAAAGCTCATCAATATGAGGTGTGGTGATCTTACTGCTCATACGTTTTTTGCTCTTCCAGCCATAATCTAACAGCTTTCCAAAGCTATATAAATTTCCCTTTAGTAACTCATCCTTCATTGCATAGGAAAGGGCCTTTACTTCACACATGGCATCAAAGGGATCTTTCTTTTCATAGTTTGATACCTGGTCTTTTATGATATTGGCAGATACGTGGATGTTTCCGGTGTAACATAAAAGCAGGTTATATTGAAGCTCGTGGATAATCTCCTTTTTAATTCTTAAGGGATTCACTACTACGTTATTTCTGCCATGAAACTCGATGAAGTTAAAACCTCCGAAGGTAGCGGCATACTGATCCTGATACCCTCCGTCGATCTTTAGATCTTCTCTCTCCACCTGATAGGCTAAATCAGCCATTGCATAGCTGTCAAGCTCTATGCCTTTCCACTTTGCCATGGCAGTTAAAAGAGCGACCATAACGGTGGAAGAAGTGCCAAGGCCCGATCCTGGAGGGGCATCACACTGTAAGTAAACCTCACAGCCCTGCTTAATGTTCATGGACTTTAGGGCAGCCGTTACCAGATCCAGACGTCCATCGTAGACGTAGTTTTCCTTGGTGTTATATTTTACAGTCATATCAAAATCAAGGGAATGGACAATGATCTGATCGTCATCTCTTGGAACAATGGAACAATAAGCGTACTTATTAATGGTACTTCCAATAATGGCTCCTCCCTGTTCTACGCAGAAGGGGGCAACATCGGTTCCACCTCCACCAAAGCTCACCCGAAGGGGGGCGCGTCCTCTGATTATCATATAATCACCGTTCCTTTCCTTACGTCCTCATCAAATCGGTAGTAGTCCTCTGGAACTCCGATATCAATAAAATAGCCGTCATTGACAAAACCACCAAGCCTTTTTTCCTCTAATAACCACTTGGGGATCATGTCATGCTCTAAAGACACTTTTCCTTCTGGAATCTCATCAAGAAGAGAACGGCGAAGGTAGTACACGCCTCCGTTAATGGTTCCTCTTGATTGTTCATCTATTTTCTCATCAAAGGTCTTTAACCAGCCATCTTCTAACACAGCCTGTCCGTAACGGGATACATCAGATACTTCTCTTAAAACAAGAGCCATATGAAGATCGCGTTCCTCACTTAATGCGGTCAGCCTTTCATAATCAATCTGATAAAAGGTATCTGCGTTAAGTGCCAAAAACCGGTCATCTGTCACCAGACGTCCTGCATTCTTAATGGCTCCGGCTGTGCCTAAAAGCTCCTCTTCGTATGCATAGGAAACCTTAATGTCCCACCGGGATCCATCTTCAAAATATTCCTCAACCATAGAGCCTTTATAGCCTACGGCAAATATAATCTCATTGACTCCATGTTTAATCAGTTCCAATACCACATATTCCATAAAGGGCTTGCCTTCTATCAGTGCCATTGGCTTTGGCCTGTCATTTACCACGGAACGCAGCCGTGTTCCAAGACCGCCTGCCAGCAAAACTGCCTGCATACCGGATTCCTCCTGTTATACTTATCATTGGTTTTATCGTCGAAACATTCTTATTATATCATAATTGCGTTGGAACAATCCACTATAATTCCCATTAAGGTGGAAAAGACTGTCCGCAGATAGGCTCACCCACCTACTTTGCGGTCCAGTCTTTTCCCTATTTCAATCAACCTTAGAAATCTTCTCCAACGACACTCCAGGCTGCATCAATGCTGTGATACTTCCGGATGTAGTTCTGGGTTTCTTCACAGATTTGTTTGCAACGTTCCGTATCCTCATATAGGGAAACCACTTCCTGAGCAAAGCCCTGAGGATCATCGGAAACAGCCATAACATCCTGGGCATCTGGAATTCCTTCTGCACCGATGGAGGTAGTGACAATTGGGGATCCGTGATAAAGTGCTTCTATCACTTTTCCTTTTACACCAGCGCCATAGCGAAGGGGAACCACAACCACACGACAGGAAGCATACAGTCTGGAAAGCTCTTCATCTGATACAAAGCCTTTTACAATAATTCCGTTACCTGGCTGTTCCAATGCCTTGATTTCATCCGTTACCTTAGATCCTACAATGTAGAAATTAACAGGAAGTACCTGACGGATCAGAGGGAATATATCATTGGCAAACCACAAAACAGCATCTATATTTGGGGGATGAGCAAATCCTCCTACAAACAGCAATCCTTCCCGCTCTGAGAAATTATCTGGAATGCGGCTTAAGAACTTTTCAAATACGTAAGCGACGATGGCTTTTACACGAATGGAAGGCTCTATCTCATGAATGGCCTCTCGTTCCACATAAGATGGATAATAAGACACTGATGCCTTTCTCATGAGGCGCAGTTCCATGGATTTCCAGTACTCAGAGGATTCCCTCTTTTCTGGATCTCCGGTCAGCTCGTACTCTCTTCCTTCTCGTAAGAAATGAAGGTCATGGCCGTAATAGATTACCTTTATGTTTGTTTTGTTTTTGATAAAGTCGATATATTTGGCTGCAATATGAGGTCGGTTTAGATACGCAACTTTGATGTCATCTCCGTGTTCTTTTAACCAGTCCCAGATTTTTGCCTGATATTCGGTGCCATAGAGAATCTCGATCCCCATCTGCTGTAACACAGTAGAATAAGGCTCTTCATGAAGGAAGTTATCCCCAAGAAATTTTATTACGTAGCCTTTTTCCACAAACATCTGAAGATACTGGAAGGTGGTCTTAGAGCCAGCATCCCGGTCATAGGTGGGAACATAGTGATCCACCACAAGAATAATGTCCTTATTCTGACTTCTCTCTCTTGCCCGGAAGGGGTCTGGGTTTCCGTCATTTTCGCTTTGTCTGCTAAATTCCTCTGCCCATTTTTCCTGAAGCTTACGGCTGTTCTCTACCTGATACCGCTTTAAGCCGGTTCCATTTACATCAGTGCCGTTTGAAATACCTTCAAAGTGAATGACCTTAGAAAGAGGCTGATAAACCACACGAAGTCCGGCATTTCTAACTTCAAACGCAAGGTCAGAATCCTCACAGTAGGCAGGAGCAAACCTTTCGTCAAAACCACCAATCCGTTTCCATAGATCATTGGATAATAAAATAGCGGCTCCGGAAATATAGTCCACATCTTTCACATAGTTGTATTCTGGCTTTTCCGGGTCGTCCAAACGTCCGTAATTCCAGCCAGAGCCGTCGCTCCAAAGAATGCCTCCAGCTT
Organism: uncultured Eubacteriales bacterium; assembly: GCA_963528005.1. GTDB lineage: Bacteria > Bacillota > Clostridia > Lachnospirales > Lachnospiraceae > Lacrimispora. The sequence continues at coordinate 47,620 of CAURSM010000018.1, read as the reverse complement.
CCTGAAGACGTCCGTCGGGATAAACAAGCTTAGAACCTACCATACCAATGGTTGGGTCAGCTTCTATTAAGTTTACAAGACTGGAAAGCCACCCTTCCGTGACCTGGGTGTCATTGTTTAAGAACATGACATACTTTCCTTTGGCTGCCTTTGCTGCTTGGTTACAGTTCTTTAAAAAGCCTTGGTTTGTTTCATTTCTGCAAATCACTACATTTTCGGTGAACTTGGTTAGTTCTGCAGTGGCATCGGTGGAAACATCGTCAGCAATGATTACTTCATAAACCACATCTTTTGTGTGCTCTAAAATAGAGGCAAGACATGCGTAGGTATAATGGATCTGGTTGTATACCGGAATAACGATGGAAACCATAGGATGGCCTTCTTTTACAAAACGAAGCTTTCCATGTTGGCGGTATACCTCTCCGATCTTCATATCTCCTTCCATTACATTCCTGCCTTCCTCTGTGGTATAGAGACGGAAGGAATTAATAGGATGAAGAAGGGTGTTTTTCGCATAATAAAGAAGTTTACGTTTTCTCGTTCCTTCTGGGAATTTCTCGTTAAAGATTCGTTTTAGTCTTCTTCCTACTCGGTAGAATAAGGCTTCATGACGTCTTAAACGGTCAATGATCTCCTGCATGTTTTCGCAGTCTTTCCGAAGGGCGGTGATGATCATATCCTGGTTTGTCACGTGATTGTCTGTCAGGCGTTTGATTTCCTGCTGCTTTGTGATGGTCACGTCTTTTTCATGAAGCTCCATCTCCATCTGAGAAATCTGTTCTTTGGTATCATCAATGATCTGGGATACCTGGAACATATCATCTGGAAGGGCATGGGTCTCATGCATATAGTTCACCAGATAGATCTGCTGGTTTTCTCCGTGGACATATTCCTGGAAGCTTCGTTCCATCTCCTGATAGAGGAAAAGGCGCTCTAAATCCACTCCGAACTCTTCTAAAAAGGCTTCGCAGGAATCATAAGTTAAGATACTTTTATATTGTTCATAGAAATAATAAAGTACCCGAAACTTTATAAAGTTCACAGGAACGGGGAAGGAAAATACCCATTCATAATCCAAACAGTATGGACCATCTTCAGTTAACATAATATTCTCAAAGAGACAGTCTATATTGGAGGACTGAAAGGTCCAATCTTTTTTTATGGTTTCATCGGCCTGAGATAAATCTCCGAATACCTCTTTAAATTCAGGAGTCACGTGAAACGGAACCATACAGTCTTCCTTCACGCTTAAGATCATGGAAATGGCATCTTCCATCTTAGCTACAGGTACTTTCCCGTCTATGATCTCACGTCCTAAGATCTCAGCTAAGGTCTCCCCCTTTAAGAATTCAAATCGGGCGGTTCTGCCATCAAGACTGACGGAAACCTCTGCTACCTTTAACCTCTGGTTCTGCTCCATAAGACTCTTATATTTCTCTCCCAGGGACCTGATATGAGCGGTACCTTCCGGGGTGAGAGCTGATTTTTCCACATAGGGAATCCCGCCTTCCTCCACCAGACTGGTACGGATCTGAAAGGCCTCCCTGCGGGTTTTATTATATTTTACAAAATTAATCTTCTTCATGGCGGCTCCAAATGGTTAAAAATGAATTAGCAAATGTCTGAAATTCTTTTCCTTCGCATACCTCATCAAACATTTTCCCTAAATCAAACCGTAAGTATTTGGGATAATCGTAGGCTAAGATCGCGTGGGTCAAATCTCCTTTCGAGGGGAGATAAGAATCAGAATATATGGTAACAGGTAGCTTGTAATCTGGCATGGGGTAGTAAAACTCTGCATTGCCATCCTGCCCTTCGTTCCCGCATAACAGCTCTAGCAGCTCTTGTCTGGAACATTTGGATTGATTGGCAATTGCTCCTGCCTGATATTTTAAACCTAGTCGGTTACTCAGAGAAAGAATCAAGGTTCCTTCTGGTTTTAACAACGCCTTTGCTTTACGAATCTGATCTTCATATGGCTCTTCCAAAGATACTATCATAACGACGTAATCAAAGCGTTCTCCTGTATACGTATCAAGGCTTCCTGTGACATAATTGATATTGTCTCGTTTCTGGTGGCGAAGACGGTTAAAGGATAAATTATTATGATTGGAATCAAGGACGGTTACCTGTTTTACCTTGCGGCTGTATAAACCGGTAAGGGCTCCGTAATCGGAGCCAATCTGCAATAGGGAGGCGCTTTCGTCAAACTCAAACCATTCCAGCAGGTTTTCTCTGATGTCAGAAAGCGCATACATATAATCAAGGTTTGGATTCTCTTTTAAAAGAGTCTTAATATCCCCCTGGTATTTGATATACAAATTCCTGATTTCAGGGCTTAAATCATTCATCAATGCTTCCTCCTCATCCTCTGTCCCGGTGCAGCGTAAGACTTACTTTTGGTTCCATATCATAAATACCTACTGTATTTTTGTTGGATATAACCGTTATGTTCACAATATCATACAGGCGGTGGTAAACGACATGTTCTCCGTTTTCAAATCCGGTACAACTCATGGATAGCAGATACTCCCCTCCCTGAAGGGTCATTTTCTGTTTGAATTCCACCTCATAAACATCACCTTGTTTCACTGACTCAACGTCAGAAGCTTCATACATGGTATTGGTGCCGGTTAAATCAGCTCCACGTTTGTCTTTGATGGTGTAAGTAAAAATAGGAGATTCAATGTTACCATGAAATTGAATTTTCTCTTTAATGGTGAAATACTCCCCTTTTAATAACAGGTTGGAGAGATTCCCACGCTCGTCAAGAAGACCAAAATCCACGATTTCCGCCTTTTTATCTCCGTATTCGGTACGGTTTGGATTCACCGTAAGTTTATCCTTCATAAAACCTTCTGTTTTAGCATTTCCATCACTTCTTGATTTGACCTGTTCTCCAGAGAAATCATTTAACTCACCGCTTTTGATTTCCTGTAAATCAAGAGATAAATCTTCCATCTGATTGGCGAGGATTTTCTTATACAAATCCACCATCTTTCCAGGTTCTCCCTGGGCGATGAAATTACCTTTATTTAAGACAACCACCTGGTCACAGTATTTGATGATAGCGCCCATATCATGGGTAACCATTAGGATTGTGGTACCCTTTTGGCGGATCTCTTCCATACGGCGGTAACACTTTGCCTGGAAAAATACGTCACCGACGGAAAGTGCTTCGTCTACGATTAAGATCTCTGGCTCTACATTGATAGCAAGAGCAAAAGCAAGACGGACGAACATACCGCTGGAATAAGTTTTCACTGGCTGGTATACAAAGTCTCCGATATCAGCAAAATCAAGGATATCTTTTAACTTATCATCCATCTCTTTTCTGGAAAATCCCATCATGGTTCCGTTCATATAGATGTTTTCAATTCCGGTATAATCCATGTTAAAACCAGCGCCTAACTCCAGTAAGGCAGAGATAACGCCATTTACTTTAAGAGTTCCTTCGGTAGGGGTTAGTACTCCTGTAATGATCTTTAAGATGGTGGACTTTCCTGATCCATTGGTTCCAATGATTCCTACAGTTTGTCCTTTGGGGACATCAAAAGAAATGCCATTTAAGGCATAGAAATCCCGGTGATAATTTTTATGAGTCGGGCTCATGACTTCTTTTAAGCGGTCAATGGGCTTTTCATATAAACGATATATTTTTGTTACGTTGTCGACTGAAATTGCATTGTTGTTCGATTCTACGGACATTGAATCCTCCATACTAAGCTTGTCATAGCACATCAGAGAAATGCGGACGCAGCTTTTTAAATACTTTTAGCCCAATGAGCATCATTACGACTGTCACAGACCAGAAATACAGCCCAAGGGTGGGTCTTTCTACCAGCCAGCTCCCGTACAGCATGCTGTCACGGTATCCTGCCACAATATAATAGAAAGGATTTATTTTCAGCAAAGTCGGTAGCCAGGCAGGAGCGTTCTTAAACATTTCCGGTGCCCACATAATGGGAACCATCCACATGCCAAACTGAAGGCAGATGCCGATGATTTGCGCCATATCTTTGAAGAAAACCTGAATGGCACTTGTAAAGTAAGCAATCGCAAGGGAAAACATAGAGCTAGCAAATGAATAATAGGCAATTTGAATCCAGCTTGCTTTTGGAAACTTACCATAACACATAAAAACGACTATCATGATAAGAGCAAAAATTCCATGTACCATCAGACAGGAGATAAGCTTGATCACCGGAAGAATTTCTACACGGAAAACCACCTTTTTCACAAGATAATTATATTCCTGGAGACAACCGGTTCCTAGATTAAGTACCTCACTGAAAAAGAACCAAGGCACAATACCTGGAATAAGCCACAAGACATATGGATAATCCGGTATCGGAGGCACGCTTTTAAATCCCATCTGAAATACAAAAAAGTATACAAGCACCGTGGCTATCGGCTGTAAAAACATCCAGGCAATTCCAAAATAAGAGCCTACAAATCGTTTTTTAAAATCGGCTTTGGACAGCTCCAGGATCAGCTTACGTTTTGTTATAATTTCTTTTAATAAGGAAACCAGATAATTCATGGTTTTCTCCTCTCACTAAAATTTAAAGGTATCCTTGATGCCGCTCCACTTCTGATCCTTCTCAGAGATGATAAGCTCCATACCTTCCTCGATTGGCCAATCAATACCGATCTCTGGATCGCTCCAAAGAAGACCGCCTTCATCGCCAGGGTGATAAAAGTCTGTGCATTTATAAGCGAATTCTGCTTCGTCACTGAGAACTAAGAATCCATGGGCAAATCCTTCTGGAATGTAAAACTGCTTTTTGTTCTCTGCTGTAAGCTCTACGCCAAACCATTTTCCATAAGTCTCAGAGTTGGAACGAAGATCTACTGCTACGTCAAAGACATGACCTTTAATGACACGCACCAGTTTCCCCTGTGGAAACTCTTTCTGGAAGTGAAGGCCACGAAGTACGCCCTTTACAGACATGGACTGATTATCCTGTACGAAAACCATGTTAAGTCCGGCTTCTTTAAAATCGTTCTGGTTATAAGTCTCAACAAAATAGCCTCTTGAATCAGGAAATACGGTCGGCTCGATTACATAAAGTCCATCTATTCCACATTCTGTTACTTTTATCTTTCCCATATTTTAAGCTCCTTTATCATTTAAAACATTCTTTTACTTGTAGCATTCTACCACAGTTTAGCTAAGATTTCTATATATAGGGATTTTTTTTTGAGATAACAAGAAATACGTAAGAATTACCACCATAAAAATGAACAAAAAGAAACAGGATAAAATATAGCAGCGCCATATTTTATCCTGACTCAATTTACTGTTTTGCAATAAATGATTTTCTCTTACTCACAACGTCGAAGATAACTGCTGCCATTAAAACCGCACCTTTTACTACCTTCTGTAGATTCTGGTCTACGCCCATGATACTCATACCAAGGTTTAAAACACCCATGAGAGTCGCACCTACGATAACGCCTGGAACCGTTCCCGTTCCACCGTATGCAGAGGCTCCACCAATGAAGCAGGCACCAATGGCGTCCATCTCATAGTTGTTACCGGCTGTTGGGTTTGCTGAATTAAGACGGGCTACGGTTATCATACCAGCCACGGCTGCTAAGAAGCCCATGTTTAAATAAGCAAGGAAATATACTTTATTGGTATCAATTCCTGATAGTCTTGTGGCTTTCTCATTTCCTCCCACTGCATAAAAATATCGTCCAGTGGTTGTTTTTGATGTTATATAGCTGTAGATTCCAATGATGACCGTTACCCAGATCAGAGCGTTTGGAATTCCCTTATACATTGCCAGCTTATACATAAAGGCAAGGATTACAATACTAATCAATGCTAGTTTTATAATGGTTCCAAGGAGTGGATCAACATGGTAGCCTTTTTGCTGTCTTCTTCTGCGTCCTAAAAGCTCCAGAACAATAAAGAAAAGGCAAGCGATAATTCCGATTAAAAAGCAGGTTAAGTTAAAGCCTTCCATACCAAAGATATCTGGGACATAGGAATTAAACAGGGATAAAAATGGATCTGGGATTGGTGACAATGTCATTCCCTGGAGTACCACATTGGACAATCCCCGGAACATCAGCATTCCAGCCAGGGTTACGATAAAAGGAGGAATCCTTACGTAAGCAATCCAAAAGCCCTGCCATGCACCAGCTAACACTCCAATAATAGCCATTGCAAGAAGAGACAGGTAGGGGTTGATGCCAAAGGTAATCATCATGGTTCCCCCGATTGCTCCAATAAAGCAAACCAAAGAACCTACGGATAAATCAATGTTACCGCCGGTTAAAATACAAAATAACATACCGGTTGCAAGAATAAATACATAGGCATTCTGTGCAATTAAGTTATTTACATTCTGAGGCAGAAGCATCTTTCCGCCTGTGTTGACTGTAAAAAGAATGACCACAACCAAAAGAACGATTACCATGGTGTATTTTTTTAATCCCTCAGAGAATTTAAATTTGTTCTTCATTGCTTACTCTCCCTCCTGCTGCTTAGCCCAGTCTTATCTGATTTTAAAATACAGGCCATAATCTTTTCCTGAGTCGCCTCTTCTGCACTGATTTCTCCTACCATCTTGCCTTCATTCATAATATAAATGCGGTCAGACATTCCAAGGACCTCGGGAAGCTCGGAGGAGATCATAATCACTGATTTTCCTTCTGCTGCAAGGCGGTTGATGATGCAGTAGATCTCATATTTTGCACCTACGTCAATTCCTCTGGTAGGTTCATCTAAAATGAGAATATCAGGTTCTGCAAACATCCATTTGGAAAGAAGCACCTTTTGCTGGTTGCCTCCGCTTAAATTTCCTACATTTTGTTCTACGGACGAACATTTTGTCTTTAATTTATCCCGGTATTCCTGGGCCACACCAAATTCTTTGTCTTTATCAATAATGGTTTTGTGGCTGATTGCCTTTAAATTAGCCAGTGTGGTATTAATTTTAATGGGATTTCCAAGAATAAGCCCATTGCCTTTTCGGTCTTCTGTTACATAGGCAAGCTTATGTGCTATGGCTTCCTTAACAGAGTTCAAGTTCACCTCTTCCCCATGAATGCGAACGGTACCTGAAATATCAGCCCCATAGCTTTTGCCAAAGATACTCATAGCAAGCTCTGTTCTTCCTGCTCCCATAAGGCCGCAGATTCCAAGAACTTCTCCTTTTTTTACATGAAAGGATACGTCACTTACTACTTTCCGGTCAGAATACAGAGGGTGGTAAGCATTCCAGTTTTCTACCTCCATAGCCATTTCGCCGATTTCTACATCATGTCGTTTGGGGAAGCGGTCTACTAACTCACGGCCTACCATTCCCTTGATGATACGGTCTTCTGAAATGGCATCCACGTTTCGATCCAATGTTTCTATGGTCTGGCCATCTCTTAAAATGGTTATCTTATCTGCCACATACGCAATTTCATTCAGCTTATGGGAGATGATGATAGAGGTCATTCCCTCTTTTTTAAATTTTAATAAAAGCTCTAACAGAGCTTTTGAATCGTCTTCGTTTAATGATGCTGTAGGCTCATCTAAAATCAAAAGCCTTGCCTTCTTTGCCAGTGCTTTTGCAATTTCTACTAACTGCTGTTTTCCTACGCTGATATCCTTGATTAATGTATGGGAGGATTCTGTAAGACCCACAGTTTTTAAGTATCTGTCTGCCTCTCCATAAGTTTCATTCCAGTCGATGGCATATTTTTTTCCTTTTTCATTTCCCAGATACATGTTTTCGGCTATCGTCATGTATGGAACCATTGCAAGTTCCTGATGGATGATGACGATTCCTTTATTTTCGCTGTCATTGATGTGATGAAATTCACAAATCTGCCCGTCGTAGATGATGTCTCCCTCATAAGATCCATATGGATAGATCCCGCTTAACACGTTCATAAGAGTTGACTTTCCTGCTCCATTTTCACCTACCTCCACCTGGAGGTTTACATCACTTAGCACCTTAACGCCCGGAAATGTCTTTGTGATATTTTTCATTTCCAACAGTATTTTAGCCAAGGTTACTCCTCCCTTTCTGTCATTTTTATGGGGCGCCTCCCGCATGGCAGAAGCCGCCCCTTAAGGAAATCATGTTTTATTTAAGCTGATCTTCTGTATAGTATCCGGATTTAATGATCATATCTTTATAGTTATCCACAGTTACAACCACTGGATCACAAAGATAGGTTGGGATAATTCCAGTACCATTGTCGTAAGTCTTGGTATCGTTGATTTCAGCTTCTCCACCCTTAATGATGGAATCTACCATTTTAACAACCTGGGTAGCAAGTGTACGGGTGTCTTTGAATACGCTCATTGCCTGTTTTCCCTGTACCATGTTCTTAACATTTGCAATGTCGCAATCCTGTCCGGTGATAATTGGGTACTTACCGGTATAGGAAGATGCAAGTGCATTTTCTACACCAAGAGCGGTAGAGTCATTGGAGCAAAGAACAGCATCAAGAACGGTTCCGTCGGAGTAATTACCTGCAATGATGGTATCCATACGGTTCTGAGCTTTTTCGGAATCCCAGTTAGCGGTAGCAACCTGCTCAAATGCAGTCTGACCAGATTTAACAACCAGCTTGCCGTTGTCTATGTATTTCTTAAGGACATCCATGGCTCCTCCGAAGAAGAACTTACAGTTGTTATCTGCTGGGTCACCGGTAAATAACTCAATATTTTGAGGGTTGGCAGCTTTTTCAAGGCCTAATGCTTCTACCAGGTACTCACCCTGTTTCTGGCCTACTTTATAGTTATCAAAGGTTGCATAATAGGATACAGCATCGGAGTTCATGATCAGACGATCATATGCGATAACTGGAATTCCCATTGATTTTGCCTGAGCCAGAGGCTCTCCTAATGAACTTCCATCAATGGATGCGACAACTAATAACTGGCAGCCGTTTGAGATCATGTTTTCAATCTGGGAAACCTGGGTCTGCACATCATTGCTGGCAAACTGAAGGTCAACTTTATAACCAGCAGATTCCAATTCCTTTTTCATGTTGGTTCCGTCCTGATTCCAACGCTGTAAATCCTTGGTTGGCATAGCCACACCAACTAAAACACCATCGCCTTTATCAGCCTTTGAATCTGCTGCTTTGCTCTCTGGAGCTTTAGTGGTCTCAGCCGCCACCGTTGTTGCCTGAGTCTCTTTGCTCTCTGAAACAGAACTTGTTTTGCTCCCACAACCTGCTAATGCTGATGCAGCCAGTGCAAGAGTCATTGCAACCGCTAAAAATTTTCTTTTCATGGTTTTTAGTTCCTCCTCCAATACTTTATTTGTAATCCCATCTTATCACCAACCAATCTGGAGATGTTTGTGAACCATTAGCACTCATTCATCCACATAAAAAAAGCCCTGACACCCCAGGACTTTTTTGCTTCTAAAAAATGCTATTGCTGTTTTACATTTAAGTATACATCTTCCTTGGAATGGAACCCGCCCTTTATAATGACAGAGTCCATATTTTCTTTGTTCACAGCTACCGGGTTCAGTTCCAGGTAAGGAACCTCATAGGTGCCGTCATATATGGTCTTTTTCACTCCTTCAAGGGGTTCCCCTCTTCCAAGTTTTACGGCATATTCTGCTCCCAGTCTGGCTTCCTCTTCTACATACTTAAAGGCGGTCATGGTCTGGGTCCCTTCCACAATTCTCTGACATGCCATCAAATCCCCATCCTGGCCTACCAAATACACTTTGCCTGCCAGACGGTCTTCCGAAAGGGCTCGAAATACCTGAGTGGCTAAGTCGTCATTTCCGCACATGATCCCCTTCACGTCCGGATGTTCCTCCAGGGCTTCCTTTGCATAGTTATAAGCATTTTCTGCAATCCAGCCATCACAATTGTTTTCATATACCACTTCCAGGTTTTTGTTAATCTCAAGATCAAATCCATTGCGGATTAAGCGCACGTTATTGTCTGTCTGAGGCCCCTGTATCATAAATACCTTTCCTCCCTCAGGTATTTTTTGATTCAGGCTTTTTGCCATCAGCCGTCCCACTTCTTCATTATCAAAGGATATGTAGATGTCTGCACCTGCATTTTTTATCAGGCGGTCATAGCTCACGGTCTTAATTCCTGCCTCTTTTGCCTTTTTTAACACATCAGATAAAGCCTCGCTATCCCCTGCTACAACAACAATGACGTCCATTCTTTTTTTTATAAAATATTTAATCTGTTCAATCTGTTCATTTACATCCCCATTTGCATTCTGAACATTTACTTCCGCCCCTAGTTCTTTTGCTGTTGAAACAAACACATCCCGGTCTCGAATCCACCGTTCGATTACGAAGGAGTCAATGCTAAGACCAATTTGCAAGGGCCTATCCCCTTCTTCCTGCCCTGCTTCCTTGTCTACCTGCGCAACCGACTCTCTGCAGCCAACCATAAAAACGCAGCAGAGTATCACCATCAGTAACCATTTCCCTCTCCACATTTTCATAACCTTTACCTCTCCCTGTATTCACTTGGCGTCATCCCTTCGTATTTCTTGAAAATACGGCTGAAATAATTTGGGTCGCCATAGCCGGACATTACACACACCTCCTTGATGCTGTACTTGGGATCTTCCAAAAGATGTCTCGCATGCTTCATCCTAACTCCTGTTACGTATTCTATAAAATTCTCTCCCACCTCCTGTTTGAATAATTTACTAAAATAATAAGGACTGATATCTACCATTCTAGATACATCATCTAGTGAAATATTCTTAGCGTAATTTTCATTGATGTATGCCTTCACTCTAGAAACCAAATTTTCGTATTCTCTCTCTCTGGAGGTACTGATGCTGTCACAGATTTCTCTCGTCTTTGCCTGAAACCAGAGTCTTAGGTTTTCTGTATCGGATGCTTCTCTTAATTCGCTTAAGTAGTTTTCCCGGTAACGAAAGCCGTACCTGAGATTCCCGCCTTCAAAGGCCATTTTTTCAAGCCTCATAATAAGTTCTAAGATCTTAACCTCAATGTTGGAACGGTGATTGTTGTTATGTACCAGCATCCAGTCAAAAAACTCATTGGCACAAGATAGAGCTCCTTCTCTATCCCCTTTTGCCCCTCGCTGCAGATACATGTGCTCCAGCTCCAGGGGATACTCTCCGTCATAATCTGCCACTGCCGGAATGTCTGTGATATGGACCACGTGGCTGTCGTTTTCTCTCAAGGACTTTAAAGCTTCCTTATAGGAATCCCGGATTCCTGCTAAAGACTTAACAGAACCAATTCCGCCTCTGCATTTGAAATCTGCACTGTTTTCCAGTTTATGAATCATGTTCCTGGTTCTGGTGATAATCTCCACTCGCTCCTCATAGCGCATCTTTTCTTCTTCAAAGGATAAAAATAACACCAGCCGATTTCCCATAACAGGCCCTATGACACAATCAAAGTAATCCTTCACAATCTCCCGAATCATGGCATAATACTTGCTGACACGAACGCCCACCCCGATGGCGTTTGTCATGGTTCCGCTTTCTATACTGTCTCCGAATTCCAAAGCCATCATAAATCCGTAAGGCTTCTGAATATCCAGCATTTCTACATATCCGTTCTTTAAAACATCAGAATCTTCCTGTAGCACATTGTAGATGAAGCCGCTCTCAATCATGGGAATTACGATTTCAAGCTTTTCCCGGATTTTAAGATCATCACTTAGCTTTTGTCTTGCCTCTTCTACCTGATGCATGGCCTTAACGCAGGTATCTAAGATCTTCTTTTTGTTCACCGGCTTCATGATAAATTCCATAACTCCCAGATTTACCGCCTCCTGGGCATAAGAAAATTTATCAAAGGCTGTCATAATAATAAAGACAATGGAAGGGTTAAATTTCCTCACTTCTTTAATCGCCTGTATCCCGCTTAACCCCGGCATCTGAATATCTACAAAGGCAATATCTGGTCGAAAGGAGCCTGCCTGCTCAATGACCGCCCTTCCAGTCTTGACGCATACGATCTCGCAATCGCTTCCGAAACTCGACTGTATAATGTTTTTTATGGCTTCTAGCATGATTCCTTCGTCATCCGCTACCAATATCCGAAACATATGAACCCCCTCCTCTTTTGGGAATCCTAAGGACTATGGTGGTGCCCTTATCTTCTCCTTCACTCAAGATGTGGAAAATGTCGTCATAGTTGTAATATAGCCTTAACCTGGAAACGACATTGTAAATACCGATTCCAGTGGATTCTTTTCTTTCGCCGGATGGCTTTCCGGTTTGTACTCTTTTTAACGTTTCTTCGTCCATTCCTTTTCCATTGTCTTCAATGCGAATCTCAATCTCATCCTCTCTGTCTTTTACGGATAGATGGATTTTCCCAGGCCATTCGATGTTTCGTATGCCATGAGTCACCGCATTTTCAACCAATGGCTGCAAAGACATGCTTGGAATGGAATAGTTTAACGCTCCTTCCTCTATACAGGAGCTGTAGTGAATGTCTCCTGCAAAACGTACATTTAATATATAGATATAGTTTTCTATTGTCTCGATTTCTTCTGCAATGGTGGCATCCTCAGAACCCTTTTTTACATTATAACGGAAAAAATCCGCCATCTTCTCCATGAATACAGAAGTTTTTTCTGCGTCCTCCATCATGGCTAATTGAACGCCAGCGTTTAAGGAATTAAAAAGAAAATGAGGATTGATCTGTGACTGGAGATATTTCAGCTGAGCTTCTTTTAAATGGTTTTCCATCAATAGCTCCCGCTCTTTCATCTCCTGTTCCTTTTCTGCACTTTCCTTGATCTTCTGGACATATTCGTCCAGACTTTCCACCATCTGATTAAAGGTTCCAGTTACAATTCCAAGCTCATCTCCTGCCTGGACAGCTGGCACCTTAACGTTAAAATTCCCTTGTCCTACTAACTTAGCGGTATGAGCCAGGTTGATAAGAGGCGTTACCATATCCTTTGTAATCATCATCATTACTGTGATACTGATAATCATAACGATAATAAGAATCACGGAGCTTATGACCTCTAAATACTGAAGGGCAGCCTGTAAGGTCTGGTAACTGGCTGAATTGTTTTTAAACTGAAGGCTGTTTAATACGGAAACATCTTTGTTAATGAAACGATATTGCTTTAAGGCTGCTTCGTAGGAGACCTTGTATTTCTCCACATTCTGGCCTCGCTTTGCCTGTACGGTTTCATCGGTGATGGCCAAATAGCTGTCTGACATGTTTCTGATATTCTTTTCCAGTATCTGAATCTTATTATCCGTGATGGAAACGTTGAGTCCCTCTAACAGCTTTCTATAGTCCTGCTCCGAACGGTAATAGTTGGTCAGGGATTCGGAATCCTTTACCTGTAGGTATCGGTACATATAATTTTGCACCTCGGATAAGCTGTCTGAAAGCTCATTTAGATTTACATTGCTCATGTAAACAGAATTCATCCGCTCCACCATCTGGTTGATCTGGGTATAGATAAACAGATTGCTGGCAAAGAGAACTACCGCCGTTGCGACTATCTCTAAAAACAACTTTCGGGTGATGGGAAGATTCTCCCACAGATATATCAATTTATTTTTCATGGCCGCTCCACTGATTGTTTACGAAACCCAGGGCATTTTCCTTTGTTACAAACTCTAAGTCCACGCTGTTAAATGAGTTGGTTCTTCCATCCCGTATGGACTCTGTAAGGGCTTGTACACTGTATTTCCCCATCTGTCTGGTGTCTATGTAAAGTGACATAGCCATTGTTCCCTTTAAGACTGCGTCAAGAGTTGCTTTTGACTTATAATAACCAATTACCTGGGTTCTTCCTACACAGTTGTAATCAATAACTGCCTGATACACTGCTTCCGTGTCCACTTCGTCCATGCAGATAATAATATCTGGTGGACCGAGATCATTCTGAAATAGGTTTCGTACGATTTCCTCGGATTCAAAGGCTCGTCCTGATGGCACCTTTATCTCTTCCACTTCAATGCGGTTTGAGGTTTCACTGGAAGTCACCATTCGGTTATTGATCTGGTTGAAGATCTGAGACTGACTGCTGTCTGAGGAATTATCATGAAGGAACATTAGGACTCTTATCTTCCTTGTTTCCTTCGGAAGTATTTTTAAGATCTGGTTTCCATACTCCTGACCGAGCTGATAGGAATTGATACCAACGTAGCTTTTCCTTCCAGATGTAGGGGCATCGTTTAATATGGTTACTACGGGGATTCCTTTGTCTGTCGCTTCATTGATTCGTTCCTCGAGACGAGTTTCCCCGGTAAATTCAAGTAAAATCCCATCTACCTTTGCAGCAATGCTCATATCCATAAAATCTACTGTGGTGTATTCAGAGGACTGATCTTTTCCTTTTAATTCTACATAGGCATCGTGAAGTGCAGCTTCCTCCCTCACGCTTTTATATACATCGTTCCAAAACTGGGAATCCAGATTATCAATGATCATAACGTAATGATATTTATAAATGGAATTCTTTTCTGAATGTTCAAGCCCTGTTTTCTTTAGAACATATCCGTAGAAGGACGATGTTAGGCCCGTAAGAAATACAATTACAAGCAATCCAGCTAAAACTAGCAGAAGCAGACTTTTTTTTCTATTATTCATGGTTATCCTCTTGTCTCAATTTATGCTGTTTTTATTATACTAAATGGGAGAGAAAAACAAAAGCAGGAGAATCTTGTGGAGGGGTAGCATTTTTTTGTTATGGGTGAATTGTTTAGCGAGACATGTGTTAATATAATTAAATGATGGACTGAATCCTTTTTAGAAGAATCCAGCCCATCATTATAATGAAAACGCACTACATCATTTTATAAACATTTTTAGATGATTAATATTTCTATGCTTGATTTAATTAATTTCACGCTGTATTTTATGATATTTTTTTATTAAATATAATAGTAAAGGTATTATAAAAATTAACGGTTGAAGATGATTTAATACTATTTTATATAATAGGTTTATATTTGCTGTATAAAACGAGTCGTCGAAAAAATTTAATATCTTATCAAAATATATTATACTTAAATATTGTATAATAATAAAACTACCTGCTAGGGCAAGATATTTTTGATAGGTAATCTTCCCTTTAATTAAACTAACTCCCATCACACAGATGATTAAAAATATCATACTATTATAAAGTACATCAATATAAGTATTAATCAACATTAAGTTATTCATAATATCTTCAGCTATTTGGGCCTTCTCGGAATAACGCATGCCTTCCTCGAAAATAATTCGTGAAATTATACTTATTTTATTGTTCTGCAAACCTTTAACAACATATCTGTAAATAAATAGATTTATGCTTCTAAATAAAGGTAGTAATAACAATAGAATTAATATTATGATATTGAATCTGGTCAAGCCGTTTTCAGATTTTCTATTCTTATCTTTTATTATATAATAAAACAAAAAAACTATATAAGGTATCCAAAATACTTTGCTTGCCATTATATCATGAAAAATCACATTATTCTGTCCAATATTATAATATTTCATTAATAACTCAAACTGATATACTCCTGCAAATTGTATCAATATAAATATACCTGAAAACAGCCATATTTTTTCTAAGGTATAATGCTTATTTATCAGTTTATAAATTCCATAAACAGCACTGATAATAAGCATAAAGCAAAAAATCCATTCCAATCCTAAAATAGATTTATACACAAAATTTGACTTTTTAATATCATTAAATGCTAAAAGCTTTCCTGCCAATATTGAAATAATAAAAAACGGTAAAAAAAACAGCCATTCTGTGTTTTTTATACTACTTTTTTGTTTATCCATATAATAACCTCTTTAAAGTTTAATTTGATATATACTAGGACAATGATGTTAGTATATAAGTGTGGACACGAAAAGTTTAACACGATAAAATATCGATATGAAAGGTGCGTGTTAATCAATTTCCAAAAACGGTATCCGATATACGGATGAATTCAAGAAGCAATTAGTAAATTTATATCAAGCTGGTAGTTCAGCTAGCTACCTAAGCCGCGAGTATGGTGTATCAAATGTAACGATTTATAAATGGATTAAGAAGTTTTCTCCAATTAAAGTATCTGCAGAGGAAGAAGTCACTTCTAAGGAATACGAAAAAATGAGAAAACGTTTTGCTGAACTTGAAATGGAAAATGATATATAAAAAAAGCTACCGCCATATTCGCAAGAAAACGATAGAAGAAATCGTTACCTTCATCAACAGATATAAATCAATTCATACCGTAAAACTTATATGCAAAGCTTTACACTTCCCCAGAAGTACCTATTATAAGGCTCTCCTTGTTGTGCCATCAAAACGACAAATAGCTGCTGAAAGGCTGTGGAAAATGCCTGTTTAAATGTAAAATCAACAAAAGGAATCATTCTTCATAGTGACTTAAGAATACAATATACTAGTCAAAAATTTAAAGGTTGTGTGGAAGCCAACCAGATGATTCACTCTTTCAGTCGGAAAGGAAATCCATATGATAATGCCTGTATAGAATCTTTCCATTGATTATTTAAAAAAGAAGAGGAAAACCACCAAAAATATCCCGATTTCAATACGGCCCGCAAAGCGGTTTTTGAATATATTGAAACATGGTACAACAGAAAAAGGATTCATATTTCAATTAGTTATATGACGCCCCAGGCAACTCATGAAGCTATTTAATATTAAGAAGTAAAAGTTAAACTTTTTGTGTCTACGTTATTGACACAAGTCCACTTTTAAACCTAACAGTATCTATACTATTAATATATTTTACATCTGAACATAGGCAAATGTCGAGTTTGCTATTAATCATGTACCCAGGTCTATGAGCCTACATTTTTATATACCAAAAGACTCTTAAAGTACAATTCCAAGGCTTTAAGAGTCTTTTTGAGATTCCGATTATTGCTTTGATTATAATCTGCTTTTAGCTTGAACTGTTTCGTTTGGCTAGTACGTCTTTTGGGATATACTTATATTCACCACCTAGATTGTTTTAAGTTATCAAGTAATGAGCCATTTGTAATTCTTAGAATCAGTTCGTAGAAATTATTCTTTTGATATGAGCCAGAAGATAAATTTAAATCACCATTTTATTTACAGATATATCTTTTTTCTCTGAAATCTTTATAAAATAGATTTATTTACATATGTAAAAACTGTAACTCTCATACTTGTCTTCATTATATCCACCTCAATTAAACTGCTGTGACTACATATTAAAGACTATACAATTCATTAATTAATATATGCTCAAGTCATGTTTGTCGCCTAACCGACTCCATGGTTGAGTTAATCCACTTGCAAATTCTACTACTTTATCTGTACTCAGATCATATATTAAATATTGTGGGCCATCTTCAGAAGTAATTGCTCTTGGAGTTTTAATACCTGCTGCATCATTATCATACCAATTATAGTAGGGTGGATTTTGAGAAAAATTGTGAGTAAATAATCCACCCGGTTGTATGCTAAGGACAATGGAATTAGGATAGTTACGAAGTACTTTACTCTCGTAATATTTACAGCCTCCTACATGAATAGCCTTTACATTTGCATTTTCCATCCAAACATGCGTTTTGTTCCAATGTTTTTCACCTCCTCCTATAGGATAAAGCTCATACTCAGAGTCATATTTATAATCAATATTTTTAATATCACCATTAATTGTAAGTTTCTGGTCTGTTATTGCATATAATTTCTGAAGATTATCAGATGTATAAATTAAATTAGTCGACGGAGATAATAGCATATTGTAACTGAGCTGATAATTATCGCCATAAGTAGCATTAGAAGATTGGATAACCCATGCATAAATTCCGGGCTGTTCAAAATTAACACGGAATAACTGATTTGGTAAAGTAACATAATTTGTAAGTTTTATCTGACTATTTGAATAATCATAAACACCTAATGTCATGGTATATCCTGAGTTTTTTGTAGCAATTTTTGAAATAGATGAAAATGGTGTTTCAGATGAGAATAAATAAAAATCCCAAGTATTTGAATCAGTAAGAGTTCCAGTAAAAGATCCCTTTTTATTGTCTATTACTTGTCCTGAACTTAGACTAACTCTTTTCGAGACATTAATTATTTCTCCAGTTTCTCTCAGCTCAGAAGTTCTAATAGTTATTTCCTTATTAATTTCATTCTGAAGATTTGACTCTCCTTTTACTTTTACCTCTTTTTCCACGGTTTGTTCCAAATTTGTTATTTCTGATGCTAAAACCATGCTACTCATTGAAAATACCAAAACACCTGTTATCATAACTGATAATAGTTTCTTAAACATAACTTTCCCCCTGCTTTCAATAAGATTTTAATTATATAACTAACTTGTTATTATAATAATTTTATTATATAATAAAACATGTTATTTTTCAAGAATATAATATTATAAAAGTTTGCCTCATTAAGCGGCATATTAAACATTTTTAATTTAGACTTTCTTTTTGTATTTCGAATAGAAAAAATAATTTTTATAGCTAAACTATTAATTAATTTTCTCAAGAAACGAATTATAATAATCTCTTTAATTTAATCAAAACTCCTTAATTTAACCTCATAGATTATTATTCATTTTATTTGTGCAACCACTTGTTAACTCGTTTATTCTCTTCTCCTTATTTATCTTACTATTAGTCCAATCGTCCTTCTCAACTACTTTTAATAGTCAAACTAACGATTAACTCTCTGTTAATAGTAAGCTGTAGTTATCATAGAAGCTTTACAAAGAATTTTGATCAACTGGGAGGAGTTGATTTTTCAGCTAAGAAATATGAATTTTCTTCAAACTTACAAATACGCAAAAGTGTTTATGCGTATAAAAAATTTGGCAATAGAGGATAATTACATTTCAGGAAAAATGTAAGTTATTATTATGAATACAAACTTCATGTAGTAGAGCTGTACTTAAGTACAGAAGTTTCATATCAAGAATTAGCTCTTTTGTAAGGCAGTGCTATTGAATATAGGATTACCCAGCTAGTGGCACAAAAGAAAACGCATAGTAGAAAAAACTACTATGCGACAAAGTCTAACTTTGTGGAGTTACATCATCTTCATTCAAATCCAAATTGCCTTTTTCTCGTTATTTCCCGCCAAATCCAGGCTGTTTTTTCCAATACGCCTGATTCATGGTACATATTAAAATAATAGAATCCGGAAGATACTGATACCGTTTACCCATCAGGTATCCTAGATATTTATATCCGCTCTTTACAATTACACCCGGTATCAGAAAAAACTTTTTTTGTCTTACCAGCCAAGCGATGGTCTTTTTCACCAAACGGATCCCTTCGCTTTCCGAACGAATCCCCTCAAATACTTCCGGGTGATCCACCTGAGATACAGCTAAATCGAAGTTTCTTCGAAACTGCTCCATGCATCCGTAGTTATGGGAATGGTACACTCTTGCATCTGCCGCATAAGCAACAGCCTGTCCCCGATACCTGATGGCATTTCCAGCATAAATCATATCTTCATTAAAGATAGTTCGCTTCGTAAACCCACCAGACTGCAAATAAGCTTCTCTGTCATAAGCACAGCACACATTAGAAGCGAAAAATGTCTTGATTCCAAGCTGGGACAAGTCTTCCTTTGTCTTCACCATGCTGTTTTCTGAGTAATTAAAGGACCGAGTGTACTGCTCTGCAAGTCCACAATCTCCGTTGGGAAGCTGTCTTGCGTAAGCCATAACTACCTTTTCGCCATTCTTACCCGTCTGATCAAGAGCCTTTACCAGAGCACCAATCAGATTTTTATCTGCGGGAACTGCGTCATCCGTCATAAAGACCATAATGTCAGCTTCGGAATAACCAGCACCCTGATTTCTGGTGTCGCCATGGTCAAATTCTTCCTTTGTCACATGGTGTACCTCAAGGTTTTCAATATGGTCGTAAGCGTCATCCTTCCAATAAGACTTTTCCGTATTCATTGCAATGATGCGGCGAATGGGATAGGTCTGCTTTGTGAGCCGCTCCAGAAGGTGTTTTAAGGTGTCATCCGGCTTGTATACTGGAATGATTACGTCCACCGTTTTTTTCTCTGTTCGTGTTTCTTCCATTCCTATTTCCTACCTTCCTGTTAGTAGTGCAGACATGCTGTGGAACATATACGTATCAAGGCATAAATGCTGACAAAGCATTGTAAAAACCAGGCACTTTTTCGTAAATCCACCTTTAAAACCAGCCGTTTGTCAAATATAGGCAACAGCACTAGAGGCAATAGCGGGATAAAGTAACGTCCCTGTATACCAACAATATAATCCATCTCCCTTGGGGTATATCCAAGCAGCATGGAAGCTAAAACAAGACAGGCACTTAAAAATACCAGTAATAAGGTAAACCACTTTTGCCAGCTCTTAAACGGAACTTCCTCTCCTTCTCTACGAACCACACTAACAAAAAGCCCGTAACACAAAACAAGGAGACAGAATGGAGGAACCGTTAAATTGGGATCCAAGTTTCCTAAAAAACCGCCAAGCATGGTGACCAAATAATAATCAAGCTGAGTCACAAAGGTTTTATAATACACCATCACAATATCATAAGGACGGTTTAATACATCGGACAAGGTATAACCCGCTGCCTCACTCCAGCCCACGTAGCTTTCTGTCCGGGTAGACCAAATAGAAAGAACCAGCTTGTTCACTAAAAATACAGCTAACAGCATACCACCTAAGACACAGGCAAAGGAAATCCAGTATTGTTTCTTTGACTGAAATTTTGCAGATGGTATAAAAAGGCAGATGCCAGCCAAAGGCAGATACACGATCTTACCAGGTTCTAACAGGATCAAAAGCAGGGCCAATATAACGACATCTTTGATGGTAATCTTATCTTTTTCAAACGCCAGGTAAAAACACCAGGCTACAAACATCATTGAAAGTCCAATAAAGCTGCTATCGTAAGAATAAGAAGCCGCCAGATGAAGAGTCATAGGCAAGGCAGATACCGCCATAATCACTTCTTTTTTAAATGGCATGATTCGATATGCCAAATAAGACATTGCAGTGAATGCAAGTAAATTAAAAAGCCGACCAATCATGACCATAGGTACATACCCCATATGAAACACTCTTGCCAGAGCGATTCCAATGGCCTGGGGCAGATAGACTACAGGGAATGTATTGACCGGAACCTCACTACGAACGGTAAGTCCCTGGCTGCTATCTTTTGAAAAGAACTGGGTAAACACTTTGTTATAAGCAAACTGCCCTGGTTCTGATTCAAACCCATTGACATCATCCCCACTACGAACCAGTACATTGGCTCCTTGATTGATTCGTTCCTTCTCTTCTTTCGTCGCATTTTCAAAAAAATCCTGATCTGCAACTGCAGGTTTCCCTATGAGTGTACTGGAAAGACGGTAAGCACTGACAAAATGAACCGCTTCATCCGGTGCCGTAAAGGGAGGAAGTGCCACTAAGTAAAACACTCCTAATATGACTAGAACCACCGGATATATCCAGCTATAAAGTTTTTTACTTATCCACAAAACAGCACCCAGACAGAAAAGAAATCCACAACCTGCTAAGATAAGCCACCAGTAAAAACGCCGTACCGACTCAAATTCAGGAGATGGGATACCGATGATCATCTTATGATAAGGAAGCAGAAAAAGAAAAGCAAGAACCAGGATACTTCCTGCAGTCAGTGCCAGGCCCTTTTTATTCCCGGTTAGATTCATGGCTTAGCTCCTCCTTTTCCTTATCTTCTTCCTTATCCAGGGCAAAGGTCTGAATCAGTTCAGTCACTCTCCGTTCCAACTGTGAGATCTTGACTGACTGGAAAAACACCTTAAGCAGCAAAATAAAGATCATAAAGGTAAAGATAAAATTAGCCGTGGAATAAGTCCCGACCATACTGGAGATGAAATCCGCCAGCTTAGGAAACAGACTAAATAACACAAGCAAAAGGGCAAACATCACCCAGAAAATAGAATCTTCTATCTTCATTTTAGAATGGCGTATCCTTCTGAGTAAATACAAGGTCAGCAAAGTGGAAACGCATATGAGTACGCATCGAAGCAAAAATGTCATAGGTGACTCCCCCTTTTATCTTCTGGACCGGATGCGGAAGCTTTGAACCAGTAATATAGAAAAAAGCATTTTCCCCATATATCTGGCCGCATTCAGTGGATTTAAATAGCTCTCACCAAGAATTCTTTCATCCATCACCACAGGGATTTCTGCCACATTGGCACCGTGGCGGATTAAATAAGAAATGGTATCCGGCTCCGGTCCGTAATTTAAACCGTCTGCAAATTCCTTGATCATCTTATGGCTGAACATTCGCATTCCAGAGGTTGGGTCATTGACCATAACACCAGTGGTGAACCAAATGGCACCACTTAAGAGGCGGCTTCCAAACATACGAATGGAGTGAGGTTTCTCTTCCGTAACAAATCGTGATCCAATCACAATATCGTATCCCTCATCCATTTTTTCCTTCATAGGTAAGATGTACTCCGCACGATGTTGTCCATCTCCGTCAAATTGTATGGCATAGCGATAACCGTGACAATGGGCATACTTAAGCCCCGTCTGAAACGCTCCCGCCAGTCCCAAGTTTACAGGAAGGTCAATGATTCTCCATTTATGTTTCCTGCAAATCTCTGCGGTATTGTCTGTGGAACCATCATTGATAATCACGTAATCAAACATGGGATAATTTTTAATAACGCCTCCTACGACGCGCTCGATATTCAAAGCTTCATTATAAGCAGGTATTACTACCAAAACTTTATCCGTCATCTTATTAACCCTTTCTTTTCCTTTATCAGTACGTAAGCTGCCTGTCCCATAAAACAGAGCGTAAGTAACAGCATGGCAAATAGATAGGAGAACGCGCCTCCATTAATTCCTCCCACTTTTACCAGGAAAAAGGAAAGGAAGTAGGATAAAATACAGACCGGAATATAGCCAAAAAAGATCCTCTTTTGCTGCTTCATAATGACTAAAACGTAATAAAACAAGTTCATGACTGCAAATAAACCGCCACCAAAAACAATAGCAAGAAGACCTGACAGATATGGCTTTAGATCTACATTGTAGATTGCCCCAAGTACTGGCACTCCAATGGCCCAGGCACCTGCTAAAGCAATAATCGTAAGGATTAGAATCACTCCAGAGAGCTTTCTAATCTCCTTTACAAGTCCTGATAGGTTTTTATCTTCCCAAAGATAAGACATCTTTGTAAGGAATGGCCGAACCACGAAATTCGCCGCAAGATTAATGACTGAGGTCGGCATAAAAATAGCCACGAAAATGGCATTATCCGTGGAGGTCATCTGTGAATCGACAGCATACTTTGCCATAGCAAAAATAAGCCCGTCCAGGAACACAGAAAGGAAGAGTAAACCTCCCTCCTTTAGTATGTCCCATTCTTTTCCCTTTCTTTTCTGAACGCTGATTGCAGGCATATTTTTTGACATACCTCTATCAAAAATCAAGATTCCAGCTCCCTGTGATACGACTGCTACGCCACTGGCAAAAACCAGATTTTTTGTTATGACCAGGGAGGTCAGAAAACAGAACACAGAAAGGATGGTACGAAAAGCCATGGCCTGCCCTGTAAGATAGAGCCGCCCATTTCTTTGAAATTCTGATTCATATACATCTGCAAAACCGTCTAATACTTTATAAAGCACCATTAAAAATACAACAAGACACTTTTCAAGGGTATAATCGGGCGCGGAAACTGCCAGCTTCCATGCGATATACCCAATTCCCATAATGATTGCTGCCACACAGGTCAGATACCTGGCACTGCGATACTCACCAAAAGTATAATTCCCGGAAACATCCGTGCTCTGAATAGGCCTCAAACCAAAATAGGCCACCAGAAACATCTGCTGCCCAAAGGTGCTAAAGGCAAAACCAAAGATTCCACCCTGGTTTGTGCCTACTATGTGATTGACCAGGGCCGTAAGGAGCATACTGGAACCCGCATAAATCAAGCTTCCAATCATATTCCAGGCCACATTTTTTCGTTCCATTATTTCCTCTATCTCCAATGCTTATTGGGTATTTCCTTTATAAGTTCTCCTTTATTTTACAATATCAGACTTTAAAAGTAAACCGTAACCCCATATTCCTATTTTTTACCGATTCCTGCCGTATTTAATAGATACACAAATGCCTCCAGTCGAAACAGCCAGGAAAGGCCTGCGTAAACCAGAATTCCTACCAGAATTTGAACAATCAAAGTTAGTAACGTTCCTTCTATTATATACTGTACCCCATACACCGCGATCCCCATGGCTGCGGAGATTAAAAGAGATGGCATTACGTCCCTCCACTGCTCATAAAAGCTATAATTTAGAAGCTTCTTATTAGGGTGTGCATTGATAAAGGTGCAGATAAAATCCGTTACCGCGCGAAGAGCTACCATGGTGTAAATCCCAAAGGGAATACTAATAATTAAAGCGGTCACGCTGACTGCCTTTTTAATGATTTCAAGCTTTAAAAATATCTCGCTTCTGCCAAGTGCATTAATTGCCTGTAAGTTAGCCACATGAAGAGGCCAGGTGGCATAAGCAATGCAAAGCAATCGCAACATAGGAACACAAGGAAGATACCGATCTGTTAAAAGCAGCTTAACCATAGGTTCTGCCACAGCCATTAACCCGGCCATCATAGGAAATACAAGATAAGAACTAGTGACAATGGATCTGCGGACCATATTCTTCACCTTTTCCCTATCATCTTGACAGGCGGAAAAAGCAGGCAGCATGACTGATTGAATGGCAGCCCCTAAGTTATTGGCAATCAAAGCCGGAAACTGGTTTCCTCTTGAGTATTGCCCCATCATAGCGGGATTATATATCTTCCCGATTACAAGTCCATAAACATTGGTAAATATGGTATCAATGAGACCAGAACAAAGAATCTTCCACCCATAGGAAAACAGCTCCCTGGCCTTTTGAACGGAAAACAAAAGTCTGGGGCGCCATGATACTAAAAAAGAAAGAGATGCCATTAAAAAGAAACTATAAAAAAACTGTTGCATGGCAAGTGCCCATACCCCGTAACCCCGAAAGGCCATGGCAACTCCAATGACTCCGGAGCCAAGGGCAGCAAAAATACTGGCAATGCAAAGCTTTCTAAATTCCATGGTTCTTGCAATGGCCGCAGACTGTACCGAAGTCACCGCACCGAAAAACAAGGTGACAGAGAGAGTTCGAAGGATTGGACGAAATAATGGTTGTCCATAAAATGCGGCAATGGCAGGTGCCGTAAAAAACAGTATCAAAAACAAAATGGCTGCTATTCCAAAGCTAATATAGAAAGCTGAGGAATAATCCTCCTCATCTACCTTCTGCTTCTGGATTAAAGAGGTATTGAAACCGCTTTGAACAAACACATTTCCTATGGTGATAAATATCATGATGAGCATGACTTCCCCGGATTCTGCCGGTGTCAAAAGTCTGGCCAGCAGTATGGAAACAAGGAACTGGATGCCCTGTGTTCCTCCATTTTCCATCACTTTCCAGAACAAACCGGAAAGGACTTTATTCTTTAAATTCTCCTCATACATACTGGTTTTTCTCCTCGTTTTACCAATTAACAATTCCGCCTTATTGTACTATATTAGGGATTAATTGTAAATCGTCTCTAGTATTTTGGCCCTAATCATGTTAAACTATTTAGGATTATACTTAATTTTCTAGAATTTAGGAGGTTTTTCATGATACGAAAACTGACATACGGTCTGGCTGCATTTTGCCTAACGGCTGTTCTAGTTTCGGGACATACTTCTTATGCCTGGGCAGACGAAGAACGTGGACCCGGATTAAAAAACGGCGTCCCAATAAGTCAGAATGACCGTCAGACTGAGACCAAAGATCAAGGCAGTAAAGTGACAGAAGAAGCAGAAACCGCTTTGGCAAATGCCGGTATAGACATCGGAACAGAAGCAGAAGGAAACGGTGAGGATGGCGTAGAAAACGAAGCCGCCAAAGCCGCTCAGGAAGCCTTAAAGGCCAACTTCCCCAGGCTTCAGACCACCGTTATGATAGGTGACAGCAACTGGTCACAGCCTTTTGTAAACGACGCGTGGATTACTAACAATGGGGAAGGCTTCCATGGAATGTCTACATTTCTCACCAATATCGTGGGCAATGTACTCTACCGGACTTATACATCAAGTACAGGCTGGTCACCATGGGTTTTAAACGGACAACAGACCACCAACTACCCTAACGATGTTAATGTCGAAGCAATACAGATGCGTTTCTCCGGTTACGTAAACAACCAGTTTGATATTTATTATACGGCTAAATTAGACGATGGATCCACAATGGGCTGGGCAAAGAACGGCACCACCACTGGAACCATGGGGACAGGCCACTACATTACAGGCTTTCGAATGGCCTTTTATGCAAAGAACTCTGCATTCCCATATTCTACAGAGAAGCCACTGATTTCCGCTGTACCAGATGGAATTACCCAGACAGAAGGTGGACTTCGTTATGTGAATGGCGACGGATCCGCATTTACCGGCTGGGCATGGTCAGGCAACGAGAGATATTACTTCGTTGATTCCAATCCAGTCACCGGTTGGCAGTACATAGACGGTTTCAAGTACTATTTTGATGAGACTGGCAGAATGTTAAAGGATTTAGAGCCAGTCATGGGTGCAAAAGGACCATATTTAATCAGCATTAATAAGCAGATGAACACCATGACTGTTTTTGCTAAGGACGGGGACAAAGGATTTATCATTCCAGTAAAATCCTTCCTCACATCAACAGGACCAGATACTCCACTTGGAACCTATCAGACTCCTGCCAAATATCGCTGGAGAGATATGAATCACGGAATTTACACCCAGTATGCAACCCGCATCTGGAAAGGATTCCTAATTCATTCCATTCTCTACAGCAGACCAAACGGCATGACACTTGACTCCAGTACTTATAATTATTTAAGCATTGCTGAGTCAGCCGGATGCATACGTCTCTTATCTGGAGATGCAAAATGGGTGTATGACAATTGCGCACTAGGTACCACAGTTACCATTTACAATTCAGTGGTTCCAGGACCTTATGAGCGTCCAGCCATTGAGCAGATCATACCAGATGCTCAGAACTGGGATCCTACTGATCCTAATATCGTACACTAATACATAGTAAAAACTTTATTATATCGTAATGCAAAAAATACGTCTTGGTACGGGTTATAAAACCTATGCCAAGGCGTATTTTCTTGTTATCAATATATTTTAGGACAAGATGCAATTGCAGATTCATTATGCGCAAGCCCTTGTATATGATTTTTATTCCCGACTTACAACGGTTAGCTATGATATTTTCTTCTTAAGAATTCATAGAGTCCTGGAAACCGATGTTCTAACTGGATAAAGAACCGGGTTCTTTTCGTCAATTCCTTATAATATCTCCTATACTCTGGATTCAGAATCTCTTTAAACTGCCTGGTATTGACCATAGTATGGTAATAAGTTCTTCTATCCGCACTTTTAATGGCTTCCCGAAGCCGCCCTCCGGTTGCAATGTCATACTCCTCATGAACCTTTTTCATGCGCTCATAATAAATCTTCTGTTTAGCCTCATAGTCACCGCTTTTCCCTTCCACAGTCCAGGAACCAGCAACGCCTACCCGGTATGCACTCATCGGCTCATCAAAGTAATATCCATATCCTACGCTTGCTGCAATCATCTGAATGGGGGTGTCTCCTACGGGACAATCCACATAATAATCAGGAAGCTCCTTTACAAGACGTGATGGAAATGCCATAGCGGACATGGCGTATCCAGAAGACTTATCCACAATCTCCTCCGGAGATATGACCTTGTTTCCACAATATGGACGCATCTTTCCCTCAGTTACCGCTTTTCCAACCAGATGAATCTTGGCACTGTGGATACAAAGAGTGCACTCTGGATGGGCTTCCATGTAATCCACCTGTTTTTGCATCTTGTCTGGTGAGACCCAGTAATCATCTCCGTCACACATGAAGATATATTTGCCTCTTGCTCTTGGAAAATTAAAAGCACCACTGATGTTGTCTATCCC
This sequence comes from uncultured Eubacteriales bacterium, assembly GCA_963528005.1. GTDB lineage: Bacteria > Bacillota > Clostridia > Lachnospirales > Lachnospiraceae > Lacrimispora. Next base: position 19,641 of record CAURSM010000018.1, on the reverse strand, counting down.
TTGAGAATATTGATTTTCCGTTTGGATCAGAGGCAATACCTTACCAGGATACTTTTTTTCGTATTCCTTTAAGATTTCACCAGTCCCATCCGTAGATGCATCATCGTGTACTAAAATTTCAAATTCAAAGTCTGTTTTTTGCATCAAAAAGCTATCCAGAGCCTGACGGATATAATCCTTGTGATTAAATGTGACACAGTTCACACTTACCATAATATTGGAATTAGTCGTTCCGTTCATTCTCATTCGCCTTCTTTCTCCACGATCTTTGTAATGTACTCCTCATATTTCCTTGCTATATACATGCTTGTAATTCCTTGAAATGGTTCGATCTTCTCTCCGGTAAAGCACCTGATGTGGTTGGTTACACAATCATAACCAGCCAGACAGGAAAACTCCACACCTCCGGAAAAACGGGGATTGCACTCCAGCATACGATAAATCCCATCTTCTCCTTCAATGAATTCAAAATTCACACAGCCATTTATGTTTAATGCCTCTGCAATCTCCTTGCACATGGCCTCAAGATCACTATTAGAAAATACCAGTACTGAAGTTCCTGCACCATTGCCTGTCCGCAAAAGTTCTCTCCTGCAGATCACCCCGCATTCACCTGTTGTTTCCTGGCGAACTACATCTACTGTGATAATACTTCCTTTATAAAAAGGTTGTACCACAAATTCTTTCGCTTCACAAAAGGCGAGAAGACTCTTCATCTCTTCAATCGAAGAAACATAGTGAAGTCCCTGGCTGCTTCTTCCATTATAAGGTTTTACCACGGCAGGATAAGGAATTGTTTCTATATTGGCGTCTAAAAGATTTACCGTTTCAATGGGATTTCCTAATCCTTTTTCTAAGAGAAAAGAACTCATTTTCCGTTTGTCCCTGCATAAGAGCATGGTCTCCTCACCAGAAAGGCAAAGAGTTATAAAATGAGCTTTTAATTCCTCTCTGTGACGGTTCCATACATCTGCTTCCGCATCAGTTAACACGATCATGGCTTCTACTGTTTCTTTGTCGCAAATGGAAAGTATTTGGCTTACATAGGCAAGCTCTTGTGTTGCATAAGGAACCTGATAGAAAGAGTCTGTACTTTTTGCATCTACAATCCATTCAGCGGGATAAATATCACAGCCTATGACCCGAATCCCATTGTTTTTTAGATTTTTAATTACTATATCCGCAGAAAATGATCCGATTGCGGTTACCAGTGCTGTCTTCATCCGTTCCTCCTAATTGGTTCTTATGAAAAAGAGCCTTTCTTTATCTTAGTTCCAAAATAACATCACAAATACGATCTACTTCTTCTATGGAGATATCTGCATACAAGGGGAGCGTCAGTACGTTATCTGCCGCCCATTTTGCATGGGGAAGGCAAACTCCCTGAAACTGTTCCTGGTAGCAATCAAAGTCAGTAATTAAAGGGTAGAAATACTTTCTTGCAAAAATATGATGAGCCGCTAAACACTCATACACCTCATTGCGTGACTTTGTAAATCCGTCAAAGATAACAGGAAAATAAGCATAGTTTAACCGTATGCCTTCCTTTTCCTGGTTCAAGCGAATTCCAGGAATTCCAGTAAGACGCTCTTTATAACGTTCTACCACAAGCCTGCGCTTTTCTATGTTTTCTTCTACATGCCTTAAGTTGCAGATTCCCATGGCTGCCTGAAATTCATTCATCTTGGCATTTCCACCCACATATTCCACGGATTCTTTTCCTGTAATTCCAAAGTTTTTCAAGTAATTTAAGAGGACTTCTAGGGAAGGATCTGAAAATGTCACAGCTCCGCCTTCAATGGTATTAAATACCTTAGTAGCATGAAAACTAAACATGGAAGCATCTCCAAAGGTTCCGATTCCTCTCCCATTTACCTCTACTCCAAAGGCATGAGCCGCATCGTAGATGACTTTTAGCTTATGCTTTTTTGCTATTTTTTCGATCTTTTCTACGTCGCAAATATTCCCGTATACGTGAACGGGAAGAATAGCCGTAGTCTTAGGGGTAATGAGTTCCTCGATACGGTCTGGATCCATGGTATAATCCTCTTTCCTGATATCACAGAAAACAGGGGTTAAATTATTTCTCATAATGGCGTGGGTGGTGGAAGCAAAGGAAAATGGAGTGGTAATCACCTCTCCGGAAAGATTCATGGCCTGAAGTGTCATCTCCAATGCCATATGTCCATTGACAAACAAAAGAAGGTTGGATGTCTTTAAGTAGGTTTTCAGCTGCTCTTTTAAGCGGTCATGAAATTCACCCATATTGGTCATCCAGGCAGTGTCCCAGATGGGTTTTATCTCTTCAATAAATTCCTCATAGGAAGGCATCGATGCTTTCGTCACTAATATTTCTTTTTCTTCCGGTATCATAATTATTCATTTCCTCCGTATTCCATTGCTACAAAAGCATTCAGATGGAAAGCATCTGACCGAACGTTCTTATAACGGTGCTTTTATAAAATTTGTATTTTAAGATGATTCTCACTTTATTCAAACGGCTCCTATTTGGAAGCTGAACAAATTGTTCCAGAGCTTCTTTCTCTTCTTCATCCATATCCTTGCCGTACTGATTTAAGAATGATCTTGCTTGTAGAAACATGTTACGGTACTGTTCCTTACTCCGTTCTTTTTTGGTCAGCCGGGTTACATACTGTTCCAAACCGCCCTTAGAACCTACCTGATTGCTTCCATGCTGCCGGTAAAGCAGCAATGGCCTGTTAATATAGGATATTTTCCCAAAGCAACTAGCCAAAAGTCCAAGCCACCAGTCGTGCATCATACATTGTTTTGGTAGATAAGAAAAGAAAGGGAGAAAGCTGCGATTGATCATAATCGTATTTCCCGTTATGTTGTTCTCAACCAGATAGTGGGTAAAGCGGTTGTCATAGACCGCAATTTTTTGAAACTTTGCCATAGACGGATGACGAATGGTCCCCTCCTCATCTGTCACAGACAGATCTCCGTGAACCAAAAGAGGCAGATCCTTCCCCCACTTACTTTCCAAACGCTTCATCTCCTTTAAAGTGACCTCTACCTTATCTGGAAGCCAGATATCATCCTGGTCGCAAAGCATGACATAATCATCATCTGCGGCACTTAACAGGCGAAAAAAATTATTTTGAGGACTGCCGGAAGGTTTGATATGAATGAGGCTTTGAATCTGCTTTGGATACTTCTTTTTATATTCATTTATAATCTCAGGGGTACGATCCGTGGATTGATCATCAGAGATTAAAATTCCAAGTTCTTTATGGGTCTGGTTTAGTAAAGAATCCAACTGCTGCCGAATATAAGCCTCCCCATTGTAGGTTGCCAAAAGAATGGTCACCATGATCTAGGCCTCCTTTCCCTTAAAGAAGGGACTGGCTACCAGGACAGTCCCACGATTTTTGTTAAGAACCAAATCTCAACCATTAAAAAGCCAAGGAAGCCCCTGGCCAGTAATTCCTGTAACGGATTGATTTTTAAATACGTTTTATAATAATGAAGTTTGCTTTCATGAAGTATGGCCTGCTTCCTTAAGATGGATTTCACACTTTTATCAATGGATACGGAATGGAGATGGACATAGGATTGCCCAAGAAGAAGTAAGGTCCGATATCCTTTTTCCTTTAACTTATAACCAAGGATCTTTTCTTCATAATAAAGAAAGACCTTCTCATCGTAAAGACCGCATTCCATCAATGCTTTTGCATCCGCTAGAAATAAGGAACCAAGGACCGCATCCACAAAGGCATGTCCCTTTTTATCCTTCAGCTCTGGTCTGTCATTGATCCAACGCCGGAACAAGCGTCTTGTGATCAATCCTGTATCTAACAGGTCTAAGAAAACACCATGAAGTTTCCAGCTTGATAAAGCCACAGCACCAGTCCTGTCTTTGGTAACGGCTGCCGCCACTGCCAGACGATCTGTCTTTTGAAACGCCTCTTTCATGGCAAGAATACAATCTTCCGTAACCATAACATCTGGATTGGCAATTAATACATGACTGGCATGTAGGGTATCATAAGCATAACGAATTCCAAGATTATTACCACTTCCATACCCCCCATTTTCAGGAGAAATGAGAAGGTGAACCTTTTCATCCTTTAGTTCTTGAAGGTCAGATACGGAATTATCACTGGAATGGTTGTCCACCACTACAATGGAATTCAGACATTTATAATCCTTTATGGCAGACACCAGACTTATAGTAGTCTTGGCATCGTTATAGTTTAGGATGATACAGCTTATATTCATATCCGCTCCTTAAGAACCTTTCCTGGAATTGATCACCTTCATGCCAAAATGGCGGCTGACCATATCCCGGATGGGAGGACATAAAAAGGTGGCGTAATCCATGAGATGATATAGGATCATATAGAGGTAACTCCCCTCTTCCTTTTTCGTGCCAGCCCAAGGCGTCAGGGAAAGGTAATGATCATATACCTTACGGTAATGATTTAAATTCCCTTGCTTCCATGGTCTTTCATCTCCCATATAATGAAGGATTACAGGGTGCTTTTTCGCCTCTAAAAAGGACTTTTTTGTAATGGTTTGATATACCGGAGAAAGCTTTATTAGATGACTGTAGCGGAAATACCGGTAGTTGGTAAAAAAATTATACCGGGGGGGCAGAGGTTTGATTCTTCCTTTTAACGCTCCGTTTATGGTATCCTGATCTCCCGCAAAGAGCTTTCCTCCCCTGGAAGAGTAAAAATCCAATAACAGCTTCTGGGCCTCTTCCTTCCGCCACCGATTTAAATCAATCAAAAGAACACCGGAATTAAAGTAAGGTTCTTGTGGCAAAAGTCCAATGGATTCTTTTACAGCCGGGTATATGGTAGGTTCCATCACAGCCCCCACCATATTAGACTCAAGGTCCATTTCCCACAACCGCTTTAAGGAAGCGTTTACTACAGTGTCACAGTCTAAATAAAGCACCCGTTCCTCTGTTTCCGGCAGTACCTCTCCCACAAACAAGCGAGCCATGATGCTTAGATCAAAGCCGCCTGTATCAACTTTATAGCTAAAACGTTCTTTCAGATCTCCAAGCTCAATCACTATGACTTCACGTTCTAATTGAGCTCCAATCCCAATCAGACGGTTTTTATTCTCTTCGGATAAACCCATGGACAAAATATAGACGTGAATCTTATCTGCCTCTTTGTTATGCTCCAAAAGAGAATAAAGGGATACCCCGAGATGCCTGGCATAGCCGTCATTGGAAGCGTATACAACATTCATGAAAATCCCCCGTCCTGTACCTATTTGGTACCTTTAGTTCCGTAGTATTGTACTATATCTCATAGAAAAAGTAAACAACCTGGGACTTTAGGGCTATTTCAGTTCCTCTTTGGCTACTTTCATGGCTGATTCAATGACCTTGTCCATATCATAATATTTGTACTCCCCTAACCGACCGCCAAAGATTACATTTGCTTCCTTTTCTGCCATGGAAGCATACTGCTGATAAAGGTCCTGATTTTTTTCATCGTTCACTGGATAATAAGGTTCCATTCCTTCTTCCCATGCTACGGAATATTCTCTTGTAATTACAGTCTTTGGCTGGGTTCCAAATTCAAAATGCTTGTGCTCAATGATTCTTGTATAAGGAGTCTCTCTGTCTGTATAGTTCACCACAGCTACCCCCTGATAGTTGTCCATATCCAAAGTCTCTGTATCAAACTTAAGACTTCTGTATTCCAGTTTACCCAACTGGTAATCATAAAAAGCGTCAATCATACCAGTATACACGGTCTTTTCTCCAAGACTGTCATAATACTCTCTGTTTTCCAGATAATCGGTTTCAAATTCTATGTCACAGCCCTCAAACAGCTTTTCTATGATTACATTGTATCCGCCAATTGGAATTCCCTGATATAAGTCATTAAAATAATTGTTATCATACGTAAAACGGACCGGAAGCCGTTTAATAATAAAGGCAGGCAGTTCTTTGCAGTCTCTTCCCCACTGCTTTTCTGTATAGCCCTTTACCAGCTTCTCATAAATATCGGTTCCTACCAAACTTATGGCTTGTTCTTCTAAATTCTGTGGTTCTCCTTTTACGGCAGCCTTCTGTTCCTCGATCTTTGCCTTTGCTTCTGCCGGAGTGGCCACGTTCCACATCTTACTAAAGGTATTCATGTTAAAGGGCATGTTGTAGATCTCCCCTTTAAAATTAGCCACTGGGCTGTTGGTATAGCGGTTGAACTCTGCTAGTTCATTGACGAATTTCCAGATCTCCTTGTTGCTTGTGTGGAAAATATGGGCACCATAGGTGTGAACGTTGATGCCTTCTGTCTCTTCACAATAGATATTTCCACCCATGTGGTTTCTCTTCTCCACAACAAGACACTTCTTTCCCTTTTTACGGGCTAGATAAGCAAACACACCGGAATACAGTCCGCATCCTACCAATACATAATCATATTTTTTCATAATTCCATTCTCCTGTCATTTATAAACTGTTCTTATTATACTAAAGTCCTTTGAAAAAGTAAATTCTTCTTCCCACTAGAAGGGTAGAACAATGATTTTTCAATTACACAAAAAAGACGGGGCCGCCATCATAGGCTGACCCCGTCTTGCTATTTTAATACAATAACCGGTTTAACGCACTGAATATACCTCGAATTGAGGCTCTGGTAATATTGGAACTGATTCCTACGCCGTAAGTTGTCTTTCCGGTGCGTACATCCAGCAAATGAATATAGGATGCAGCCTTTGCGCCTGAACCAGAGGCAAGAGCGTGCTCGTTATAGTCCAGAACTCGGATTTCAATATCAAGTTCTTTCTCAAGACCTTTTTGTACCGCATCGATAGGACCGTTTCCAACTCCCTCGAAGACTTTTTCCACGCCGTGATCCATATAGCGGACCTTTGCAAAGGTGGAGAATTCCACATCGTCTTCTGCCTCAGTAATCTGAGCCTTAAGGAAGTGAATGGGTTCTTTTCTGTCGGTGTAATTGCTATTGAACTCATTAAGAATCTGCTCTGGAGCCACTTCACCCTGCTTCTCTGAAATAGCTTGAATTACATCTGCAAATTCCTTATGCATGCCTTTTGGAAGCTTGAAGCCATAGAAGGTATCCATAACAAATGCTACGCCGCCTTTGCCAGACTGGCTGTTGATACGGACCACTGGTTCATACTGTCTTCCAATATCCGCCGGATCGATAGGCAGGTAAGGAACCTCCCAAAATGCATTTTTTCTTTCCCGCATTGCCTGCATGCCTTTGTTGATGGCATCTTGATGGGAACCGGAAAAAGCAGTGAATACAAGTTTTCCAGCATAAGGGTGTCTTGGTGCAACTTCCATCTTAGTACAACGCTCATAAACATCAGATATTTCACGAATATTCTCAAGATGAAGTTCAGGATTAATTCCCTGGGAAAATAAATTGTAAGCTACCGTTAATATATCAAGATTACCGGTTCTCTCTCCATTTCCAAACAGAGTTCCCTCCACCCGGTCTGCACCAGCGAGGATAGCAAGCTCTGCAGCCGCAACTCCGGTTCCCCGGTCGTTATGAGGATGAACGCTTAAGATAATGCTTTCACGGTTCTTAAAACGCTCATTCATCCATTCAATCTGATCTGCATAGACATTGGGAGTGGTCATTTCTACCGTCGATGGAAGGTTAAAGATAATCTTTTTATCTGGAGTCGCTCCCCAGACCTCCTGGACTTCATTGCAGATATCAAGAGCATATTCCAGTTCCGTTCCTGTAAAACTCTCAGGAGAATACTCAAGCATTACTTCTCCTTCAAAGTCCAGCACGGACTGCTTCACCCACTCCGCACCCTGAACTGCTATGGCCTTAATCTCATCCATATCTTTATGGAAGACCACATCACGCTGCAGGGTAGAGGTAGAATTATAAATATGAACGATGGCCTTTTTCACGCCTTTTAAGGCTTCAAAGGTTCTCTTCACCAAATGCTCCCTACACTGAACAAGGACCTGAACCACCACATCATCAGGAATCAACTTCCGTTCTACAAGCTGTCTTAAAAAGTCAAACTCAATCTGGGATGCTGCTGGAAAACCAACCTCGATTTCCTTAAAGCCAAGCTTTACAAGAAGCTGGAACATCTCAACCTTTTCTTCCACTACCATTGGCTCTGTCAAAGCCTGATTTCCATCTCTTAAATCCACGCTACACCAAATTGGTGCTTTTTGAATCTTTTTACCAGGCCATTGTCTCTCCGGATAATTCATTACCGGTGTTTGTTTATATCTTTCATAATTTAACATCTCTTATCTCCTCCATTATCATTCACGTGTCAGTCTGTTCCGGTTCTAGCCGGATTCTGCCATAAAGCAGTCTTCTGCTTTTCTCATACCTTTAAAAACTATGACAGGCTTTGGAGTCGATAAATTACGCTGTACTTTTTGACAATAAACAAGGTGGCTTTTATAGGTCTAGCCCCATCTTCATCATTCCTTTACATTAAAATCACATGCCATGCTCTGATAATGCGTCACGGTAAAGTGTTATGTTATTATAGCACGACAAAAGAAGGCTTACAACCGAAAAATAAATTTTCTGCTGTAAGCCTTTGACTTTTATTTATTGCTTAATTGTAACAGTTTGTTTTTTAGTTCCCCTTCCATACGGGCAAGTTCAGCTTCTGCATCTTTACGCTTTTGTCTTCCTTCTGCCTGAATGCGAACCACCTCATCAAGAGTTGAAATAAGAGATTCATTGGTTTTCTTAAGGGTTTCTACGTCAACGATTCCACGTTCTGATTCCTTCGCCGTCTCAATGGTTGCTGTCTTTAACACTTCCGCATTCTTTCGAAGGAGCTCGTTGGTCATGTCAGTGACCTCTCTCTGAGCTTTGGCTGCCTGCTCAGAATGATTGATTCCAATGGCAAGCACCATCTGACTCTTCCATAATGGAATGGTGTTCACCAGAGTGGATTGAATTTTCTCCGTCATAAGTGTATCATTGTTTTGAACCAGTCTGATCTGAGGAGCCATCTGAATGGAGATCATACGGGTCAGCTCTAAATCATGGATCTTCTTTTCAAAGCGGTTAAGCATCGCTGCAAGGTCATTGGCTGCCTGAGCATCTTCTGGAAGACCGCTTTTTGATGCCTTGTCTAAAAGAGCGGGAAGTTCCGTCTGCTGTACCTTGTTAAGCTTTCTCTTTCCTGCCATGACATACATGGACAGTTCCTTAAAATATGTGGTATTCAGTTCATACATCTTATCAAGCAAAGCAATGTCTTTTAAAAGCTGGATCTGATGGTTTTCTAAGACCTTGCAGATCTGATTTATATTCACCTCTGCTTTTGCATACTTTACCTTCATGTTTTCCAAACGGTTGGCATTCTTTTTAAAGAAACCGAAAAAGCCTTTTTCCTCTTCTCCGTTTTCAAATCCTCTTAGCTCTATCACCACATCCGTAAGCATCTGGCCTACTTCTCCAAGATCCTTTGATTTCACATTTTCAAGAGCAGTCTCTGAAAATGCAGCAATCTTCTTTTGAGCGCTTGCACCATACTGAAGCACAAGGTTTGAGTTTTGCAAATCAATCTTCTCTGCAAAATCAGCTACTTGTCTCTCTTCTTCTGGAGTCAGATTCGTCTCAGGAACTGCCTCAATCTTACCTTCCACATTCATTAATTCTTCTTTTGTCCCAGTGCTTTCCACTACAGCATCTGAAAATGGAGTCAGGGTCAATTCCGGTGTTTCTTTTAACATCTCTTCAATATCTTTACTCATTTCTCTTACCTCCTTGGAAATCACTTTCTGCAAATCCATCTTTTTTTAACATGGTCTGTATCACCGAAGCATCTGTGGTAACATCAAGAACTGCATCTTCGTATAAGTCATCCAGGAGCCGTTCAAATGCTTTTTGAATGGTGTCCAGAGTTTTCTCAATCTCAGCCTTTGCAGCATTTACATTTTCACCTCTTGAACCTGCGCTGTCAAAATCCCGATAAGCATTCACAAGCTTTACCGTAGTAGGCAGGTAATAATCCATAAAGCGTTCCATCTCTTTTCCCTGTTCCGGGTGCTTTGATACGGTATCAAAAATACGCCGAATCACGTCTTCAAGATCTGATATCTTCTGAGAAATGACCTCTCCTGGAATGGCATCGTTGGCTTCCTTTAATATGTTCAAATAATTCCGGCCTGCCGCCATCATATCCTCAAACTCTTTGGAAAACGTTTGTTTTTCCTCTTCTATTTTGATCTTATCTCTTTCTTTTAATGCTTTTTGGCACTCTAAGTACTGTTTATAAGTATCCTCACTCAGCATAAGACAAGTTTTCTGCTCGTCTAAATAGGCTTTTGAAAATATACGAAGTTCCATCATCTTCTGCACGTCCTTACGGACAAATTCCTTTGATTTTCCAACCAGTGCAGCCAACTCTTCAATGGTACAATACATCTTTCTCCCAGCCTGCTTGGCGTAGAGTTTTCCTCTCTTTAACCGGTTTCCCATATCAATTCCACCCTTTAACATAAAGCCAAACACAGCTCCAAAGGCTGCCACAAGAAAGGAAGCGCCTCCAATCACCCATAGATCAGGTTTTGCAATCATGGCAATCATCCACATCACAAGAAGCAATACAGTCATAAGTCCAAGACCAATACTTCCAAAGACAGTAAAAAGAATTCCTGCGATACGGCCATTGTTGTTGATCTTAATCCCTTCTTCACGAGTCACAGGAACTTGTCCACCCGTTTTCTTACCTGTTGGGTGGCTGGTCTGAAATGCCTGATATCCCGGTTCTGACTCCTGCCTCTTTTTCGTTTTGGCGTATGGCTCTGCTCCTTCACTGGATTGGCTTCGATAGGATTTTGATGACGAAAACCGCCCCATATCACCGTGCTTTTGCATCTGGTTTCTAGCTTCATCCAGAGCATCGTTTACGGAATCAGATATGGTTTTATTTAATTCTTTAAAATCCATGGAACGGATTGCACTTTCTACCGAATCCAGGATCTGATCTCCTAAATTTGATAAATCTCTCTTATCCATAATTTTATGATCTCCCAAAATATTTCATAGTTAAAAAATATCATATCACGAAACATACCATTTTACAACGAAAGTGAAAAGGAAAAAACATGCAGGAAGGATAGGTGTTTTAAAAAAAGGCAAGCCGGATTTGCATGAAAATACTGGCTTGCCTTTTATTGCGTATGAAATTATGGAATCAAATGACCTTTCTGTCTCATCACTTCTATCACCTGGTCTACATATGTTTCACAAGTATTAAGATCTGCAGCCTCCACCATAACGCGGACCACAGGTTCTGTTCCGGACTGTCGGAGTAAAATTCTTCCACTGTCTCCTAAGAGTTCAGCCACCTTATCCACTTCTGCTCTTACTGCTTCATCATCTTGAGCTGCTGTCTTATCGTGGACACGGACATTTTTAAGGATCTGAGGGAATACCTCAAATTCAGAAACCAGCTTTGCAAGGCTTTCCTTTTTCTCAAGGATTACTTCCATTACCTTTAAGGAGGTAAGAATCCCGTCTCCAGTGGTTGCATGCTTGCTGAAAATAATATGGCCGGACTGCTCACCGCCAAGACAATTGCCGTTGGCTACCATATTCTCATAAACGTATTTATCTCCTACTGCGGTCTTTTCAAACTCAATGCCTTCCCGCTCAAACGCTTTATAAAGGCCGAAGTTTGACATGATGGTCGTCACTACCTTGTTGTTCTTTAAGGTTCCCTGCTCCTTCATGTACTTTCCGCAGATATACAGGATGCCGTCGCCGTCAACTACGTTGCCGTTTTCATCCACCGCGAGACAACGGTCCGCATCTCCATCATAGGCAAAACCTACGTCAGCGCCTACTTCTTTTACAAACTTCTGAAGCTGGCCAATGTGGGTGGAACCACAACCAGTGTTGATATTTAATCCGTTTGGTTCGTTGCTGATGACATGTGTCTCGGCTCCAAGAGCATCAAATACGTTCTTTGCTATGGCTGAGGCACTGCCGTTTGCACAGTCCAGTGCTACCTTTTTATTTTTAAAGGAACGAGTGGCAGTGGAGATCAGATAGCCAATGTATCTGTTTCTTCCTGCTGCAAAATCCACCGTACGCCCGATCTTATCCTGGGTTGCCAGTGGAAGTTCTCCCATCTCACCGTCTAAATACTTCTCAATTTCATCCGTAACACTCTCATCCAGCTTTTCACCTTTTTCGTTCATGACTTTGATGCCGTTGTCATAAAAAGGATTGTGACTGGCAGAAATCATAATTCCACAGGATAAACCTTCGGTTCTTACTACGTAAGATACACTTGGAGTCGTCGTAACATGAAGCAGATAGGCATCCGCACCTGAAGCTGTAAGTCCTGCTACCAATGAATATTCAAACATGTAGCTGCTGCGTCTTGTATCTTTTCCGATTACGATTCTGCAAACTTCATCTGGATTTTTATGTCCATAGTACCAGCCTAAAAAGCGTCCTACCTTATAAGCATGCTCTACTGTCAATATGACGTTTGCTTCCCCTCGAAAGCCGTCGGTTCCAAAATATTTTCCCATATATATCTCCTTTTACAAATCTGCAGTTTATGCAGAATTATATGTAATATACCATACTGTTCCCTATTTTTCAACCTGGGATACCTCGTAGGCATATAGAATTGTCCTGGCATCTGCCAGTTCATAACTACAGGTTACAAAAGACCAAAGTGTGTTGATTGGTTCGTCAGGCTTCTGATAAAAAAGTCCTTTCTTAGTCATCTTCTCTACATATCCATGAAAGTCTTCCTCTGTATCAAACTTTGTTCTCCTCCGCTCGCCATCGGCATCTGTATAAAGAACTGTGAACGGCCGAAGATGATACTCACGTTCTGGAGTGTAGATGGTGATCGTCTGGTGCTCTTTAAAAAATGATTCTTCCTTATATTTAATGATGTCCTTAAACATGGATCCATTTTTCATATGATGACCGTATAATATGTTATGCCTTCCAGAAAAGTCAGGTTCACTTTCATAGTCAAGAAATATGGCTCCTGAAGCATTCTTTTTGCCTTCAAAATCAGTATCCAGATAAGTTTCATTGTTATCGGTCTGTACAATGGGATAATCAATGGAAGTACCTTCTATCTTAAGCCAACCTACAATATCCGGGTTTATGGCTTTTAACGCATCAAATTGAATCGGGGATACGTATGGACCACTAGACTCTGTATTGGTTTCTTTGTCGTCTTGTACGTCTTTTGTCTCCTTACTGCCATCCTCTGTTGCCAGCTCTTTTAAACTTTCATTTTGACGATCTGTTTTGTCTTTTTTTTTGTAATCCGAAAGAAGCATACTTGCGCCTGCCACCAGGAGAACCAGGCCTATCATAAGAACAACTGTGGCTAATTTTCGATTCTTCATACAAATTCCCCCTTTCGTCCTCCAATTTTTACCTTAATTATATCGTATGACCAAAAAAATCACAATCTTTTATAAGCTTAGCTAGACTTTTTCCTTATTTTTCTATATACTTTAAGTTATAAAACACCATTTGGAGAAGCTAATGAAAAATCAGGAATCTGTCATCTATGTTAATATGCTGGGAGGATTCTCCATATCCATCGGGGACAAGGCTATTGTGGATCAGAATAACCAGGCAAAAAAACCGTGGAGTCTTTTGGAATACCTTATTACCTTTCGGGGGCGGGATATTCCAGTGGAGGAACTAATCGATCTGTTTTGGAAGGATGAAGGAAGTAACAATCCTGCAGGTGCATTAAAGACTCTCATGTTTCGCGTACGTAAACTATTGGAACCTCTTGGATACCCGACGCAAGAGCTGATTTTCCAAAACCGGAAGGCATATGGCTGGACCAAGCACCTTACTACGGTCTGCGATACGGATCGTTTTGAAGATTTGTGCGTTCAATCAGAGGCCTCACAACTTACCTTTGACCAGCGTCTTACCCTCTGCATGGAGGCGTTTGACCTGTATAAGGGTAATTTCCTTCCGAAATCGGAATGGGAATCCTGGGTAGTCCCCATTCATACCTATTATCATACCCTTTATCAAAAGCTAGTCAATCGAATACTGAATATGCTTGATGAGGAAAAAAACTATCCTACCATGATCGAGGTATGCCAGCAGGCCATTGCCATAGATCCTTATGGAGAGGACGGCCATTATTACTTAATCTGTGCCCTTTATCAAAGCGGAAACCAGCTTATGGCAATGGAACATTATCAAAGAGTCAACGATATGTTCTATAATGAATTTGCCATTACTCCTTCCATAAGATTTAAGGAGCTTTATAAGCTGATTAGCGACAAAAAACACGGTATCACCATGGATTTAAGCAACATTCGGGAAATACTGTTAGAAGGCAGTACAAAAAAAGGTGCCTTTTGTTGCGAGCCTTCTGTATTCAGAGACATCTATCAGTTAGAAACAAGGGCCATTGAACGAACCGGAGATTCTATCTTTTTATGTCTTTTGACCATAAGCAATCTAAAGGGAGAGCTATTAAAACCCGCTGTCCAGACGAGGGCAATGGACGAGCTTGGAGAGTCCATAAGGAACTCTCTTCGTAGAGGAGATATCTTCAGCCGATACAGTGTGAGTCAGTTTTTAATGCTTTTACCGACTGCTACCTATGAGAACGGGGAGAATGTATTAAAACGAATCATTCATAATTTCAAAAAAGAATATTCCAGAAAAGATTTATCCATTACATATTCGCTACAGAGTGTTACACCGAATCAGACATAATTTTCATTCGATATAAAATTATTTTTTAATTACAGGAGGAAGCGGATGTTACAGGATGATTTTATCACACTCACTTTAGAAAAAACAAAGAATATTGCACTGATTGCTCACGACAACAAAAAGCATGAACTTATGGATTGGTGTAAGGAGCATTATGAAACGCTGAAGCATCACACCCTCTGCGGCACAGGAACCACAGCTCGTATGATCACAGATCAGACAGGACTTTCCGTAAAAGGATACAACAGTGGTCCTTTAGGCGGTGACCAGCAAATCGGTGCAAAGATTGTGGAAGGAAGAATCGATATGGTAATCTTTTTCTCCGATCCTTTGACCGCTCAGCCCCATGATCCTGATGTTAAGGCACTTTTACGTATTGCACAGGTTTATGATATTCCCATTGCAAATACAAAGGCAACTGCTGATTTCATCATCACCTCCCCTCTCATGGAGAGTGTTTATGAGCATGAAGTCATTAATTTCAATAAAAATATCCAGGAACGAGCACAATCATTGTAAGACCAGGAATTTTATATCTAAAAAGCAAAACGGCAGGACTTCCAATCTATGGAAATCCTGCCGTATGTTATATATCTCATCCAAAAACCATCTTACACAACTGCTTATATTCCTGGTAAGCAGGATACTCTTCAAGGCCAGAAAGCCGTTTTTCAATCCCTTTGTAATACCAGGCGTGTTCTGATTTGTTCTTTTCATTAAAACGTTCCCAAATTTCGTCACCCATAAGAAAATAGTCCCTTGCTGTAGAACGAAGATTGCTCAGCTTGTCCGCAAGAACAAGGATCTTACAATCCATGGAAGCATGTTCTAGATGGGAAATGGTGGAGCTTTTTCTTTCTTTCCAGCTCTTCGTCTTATCTTCTGTCTCTTCCATAACCAGCTCAGCCACTCTTTGGCCAAATTGTTCTCTAAGCTCTTCTTCTGTAACTCCTGCATCTTCCACCACGTCATGTAAAAGGGCAGCGCAGATGAGTTCCTCATCTGACGCCATCACGGAGACGATGACTGCTGTTTCTAAGGGATGGACGATATAGGGAATTTTCGTCCCTTTGCGATAGGCTCCCTCATGAGACCTGGCAGCAAATGTAGCCGCTTTCTCGACCATAAGAATTCTCCTTTGGTTGTTTCTTAATTTATATAGTATCACAATCTATTACGATTTAACAGATAATATTGCAAGATTCCAGAAACAGCCTTTTTTTCTCATTTGTATTGGAAAATACTCTTTTATGTAAAGGCAGGATCTAGAAGTCAGATCGCTGCCTTTTCATGCTAATTATACTTCTATGTTATCATCAACATTAATATTAATGATAAAGATTTCATTATTGCTAAAGTTATTACTAAAGTTTTCACTAAAGTTATTACTAAAGTTATCGTTTAAGTTATTGCTGAAGTTATCATTAAAGTTATCATTAAAGTTATCATTAAAGTTATCTCTGAAGTTATCGCTGAAGTTATCGCTAAAATTATCGTTAAAGTTATTGTCTGGATCAAATCCATTTTGACCACATCTGTAATAACCTTGATTGTAACTGTTCTCGTAAGATTCTCTTATTTCTCGATCGCATGGCCAGCGATTATGGTTACGATTACACCAATTATTACACCTACAATTACGCCTGCAACAACCATTATTAAAGCAACACATAAATCCCACTCCTTTCTTTATAAGACATACTATATTTTATGCAATAAGAATTCAATCAGTGAAAAACAGGGTTGTTTTCCTCCTTCCATTTCCACTGTTAATGCCTTAATCATACGATATCAGATACCATAAAATCATGTTCAAATGCTTATAATAGGCGGATTAATTGTGTTCTTAATGGTACATAAATGCACTGAATCTATGCCCAAGGATTACTGTCCTATTTGCATTTTTCATCCCTCATTTGGATAAGAAACACCCTTTATTGATACACTAAGACTTAAGGATTTGGAGTTAACAAATAAAAAACTACCAACTTTGTACAGTTAGTAGTTTTATGATTTGAAATTCGGTATTACTATGTTATAAATCAAATAATGTCTTTATTTTTTCGGCAACCACGTCAGGGGAAATGTATGAATTATCGATCTTAATATAATGATCAAACGGTATTTCTCCTTCGTTGCTTACCATACGGTACCGGGCATCATCGTTAATTAATCGTTGATTCGAACTGTTAATATCTCGTTTTGACGCTTTGTTTTGCAATCTATTTTCGGTTATATTTCTTTCCATACGAATTTCTTTTGATGCAACTAATTCAACATAGTAAAATTCAGTATTATATGGCTTGAATATATCTTTCACGTGTTCTATATAATCCCAATCTGATTCCAGGTCGAATGCCCACATATAAGTGAAAATAAGTCCGTATTGATCGGATGCGGCAAATTCTTCAAAAATCACTTCTCTTAAGCGATTAATCACTCCCCCTTTGAAAGAACCAAAGATTTCAAGGACTGGCTCAATTGTCATATGATTATGAAATAATCGTAAATCTGTGATTTTCATCAACTCCTGACCAACTGACATTTTTCCAACAGCCGCATTTCCAATTATAAATACTACTTTCATAATTCATCCCCCCTTATCTGTTAAAATTATTAGTAGAATACCATCCCCATTACGAATTCTCAATATTTGGTTATATAATGATATGATCACTTTCACAATATCTTCACAAATTGATCAAACTCCCATCACAAATATGCGATATATTAATACATGTAGAGAGACAGCATTTTAATATTTTTTTTTCATACTCAGCCGGCAAGATTCCCCCATCTTGCCGGCTACTCCCATCTTTGGACTTCTTTACGGTATTTTTATGATTCCTGTAGATATTAATACCTAATTGAGATACCATGAAGAAAGTATTGGGTTTGGCGTTAATGGCAATAATGTCATTTACATTAACTACTACTGCATTGGCAGCAGAAACAACAAATATTAATGATGTTGATAGTTTATACAAGAATGCTTACAATCAAGCAAAAAGTAAAGTAGAAAATGCAATCACTGTTAATAACAATTTAGTAATCTTACAGAAGGAAATACCAGAAGATTCAAGGGTAATTTTGTATTCAGAAGTAATGGATCTAATGCCGGAAGCAAGAGCCAAGAGGCACTTATATTATAAAGTGCGTAGCTAGCGCACGTATTCTACGTGCGAAATTTAAGTACATTAAGTTCACTACATTAAAGAACTGTACTATAAGTAAAACGTAGATAAACGAATCTTTTAGGATAATTTTTAAGTGTTTGGATAGTTATTCTTCATAAGAAGTTGATGCGAAAGTAGATTATATGGTCTATTAAGTATCAGCTCTTTTTTAAGTGATGAAAAATGCAGTGAGAGTGAAACTACTACTTAGTGGCAGTGTTAGTTACTGTAAAAAGGATAGGTTCCCTTTTTATTTCAAATAAAACTTGTTCGTACGTACGACCGGAATGAATTACTTGTATCATTATAATAATCTCATCATTTTGGGTTTGCTTTAACAAGAGATTTACTTTCTAAAAGAAAAAGGGGTTCAATTGCCTCATCAAGATCTAATTTATAATGTTGATTAAATGCTTCTGCAAATGTGAAGCTGGACTAGTTGGAATTGTTATTTAAATATAACAGCATATTTCTAGATTTACCATCTAATTTTCTAAATTCTATTAATACCATGTCCTACCCTTTTGTAAAAATTTAATTATAAAATTGCCATTAATGTAATTATAACAAAAAGAGATAAATCCCATGAAATTATACTTAAAAAGAAGAAAAACCCAGTACGATTATTTTTGAATATTATATATTAGGCGTCAAATTACGCTGTTAAATAATTTTAGGAGGGAGTTTTATGAAGCCTAATGAATTTGAGGAAATAAATATATGCAATTGTGGCTGCACAAAAAGATGCTCTTGCAATAGATGCTGCAATCATGAATGTATGAATTGTGAACCTTGTGGCTGCAAATGCTTTCGGTGTGTAGGGCCAACTGGCCCGACTGGCCCGACTGGACCTACTGGCGCTACCGGAGCTCAGGGTCCCAATGGACCTGCTGGGCCTACTGGTCCTACTGGGGCTACTGGCGCTACTGGCGCTACTGGAGCCACTGGCGCTACCGGGGCTACTGGCGCTACTGGTCCTACTGGCGCTACTGGAGCCACTGGCGCTACTGGGGCTACTGGCGCTACTGGAGCCACTGGCGCTACTGGCGCTACCGGGGCTACTGGCGCTACTGGTCCTACTGGAGCCACTGGTGCTACTGGAGCCACTGGCGCTACTGGCGCTACTGGCGCTCAGGGGGCCACTGGGCCTACCGGCGCTACTGGCCCTACTGGTGCTACTGGCGCCACTGGCGCTCAGGGGGCCACTGGACCTACTGGCGCTACTGGCTTAACTGGTCCCATTGGACCTACCGGAGATACGGGTCCTACTGGACCCGTTGGAAGCACTGGCCCCGTTGGACCTACTGGAGACACTGGCCCTATTGGACCCGCTGGAAGCACTGGTCCTACTGGATCTACTGGAGATACCGGGCCTATTGGACCTACTGGAGACACTGGCCCGACTGGACCCGCTGGAAGCACTGGTCCTATTGGACCTACTGGAAGCACCGGTCCCATTGGGCCAACCGGAGATACCGGCCCTATTGGACCTACTGGAAGCACCGGTCCTACTGGACCTACTGGAAGCACCGGTCCTATTGGACCAACTGGAGACACCGGTCCGACTGGACCCGCTGGAAGTACCGGCCCTATTGGACCTACCGGAGATACCGGCCCTATTGGACCTACTGGAAGCACCGGTCCTACTGGACCTACTGGAAGCACTGGTCCTATTGGACCTACTGGAAGCACCGGTCCCATTGGGCCAACCGGAGATACCGGCCCTATTGGACCTACTGGAAGCACCGGTCCTACTGGACCTA
>CAURSM010000017.1:0-146212 GCA_963528005.1 uncultured Eubacteriales bacterium | reverse complement strand
GGGTGAGGGAGTGAGCTTGGGATATGTGAATTTACAAAATGAAAATGACCTGAAATTTATACCTAACCCTTTTATAGAGGGAGAAATCATTTATAAAACCGGAGATTTAGGTAAGTGGAATAAAACCGGAAGTATTAGTTTCTTAGGAAGAATAGACAGACAAATTAAAATAAGGGGGTTTAGAATAGAATTAGAAGAAATAGAAAATATAATATCCGGTTATGAAGGTGTAAATCAGGCTATTGTGTTGACAAAAGAGGATGTCATCTCTGATAAAATATTATGTGCTTATATTGTTGCTAGTAAACCAATTAATAAGCAAAAACTAAGAATGTATATGGCTGAAAAAGTTCCGCATTATATGATACCATCACAGTTTTTTATTATTGATAAGATACCTTTAACAATAAGTGGAAAAACAAATGAACATGAATTGCTTAATATTGAATACATAAATGATGAGAATTCAGATGATGAATCCATGAATGATTTGGAGAAAGCGATAGTAAAGATATGGGAAGAAGTTCTTAATACATCAAATATTAAGATATCTGATAGTTTTTTCTTATTGGGTGGAGATTCGCTTAAAGCGATAAAAGTAGCATCAAAGATGAATAAGCAAGGTATATCTGTTACAATAAAAGATATACTACAGTCACCCTCTATTTCTTCGCTGTCGGAAAAAGTTCGTTATAAAAAACGTCTACGGAACGATGAGGTGGCTGAGGGTGAATATAACTTATCACCAATACAAAGAAAATTTTTTGAAGACAGATACGTTCCATGTTGTTATTTTAATCAATCCTTATTCTTATTTAATAATAATGGCTTTATGTCTGAAACAGTCATTAAAGCATTAAAACAGCTTAATAGCTTGCATGATATTTTAAGAACTAAATTTAATATTATGGATCAAAGAGTTGTTCAAGAAATCCTGCCCGAAAGTACTCAGTGTTTCAATTACGAAGAGTATATAATATTAAATCAATCAAGTGATGAGGTTGAGAGGGAAATTAAACGTATTGTATCCTATGAACAGTCTCAAGTAAACATAGAAGAATCCAAATTAGTACGGATTAGCAGAATTAAAACTAAAACAAAAGATTCTTTATTATGGATAATTTCTCATCTTATAGTAGACAGCGTTTCATGGGGAACTCTTTTAGATGATTTTATTGAAATGTATACTGCATATGAACAAAATAAGGCAATGAAGATACCGGATAAAACCACATCATATAAGACATGGATTTCATATTTATCCTCTAGCTCTGTTTTAGATAAGTTAGATATGCAGACTGATTTTTGGATCAATATGTTAAAGAAAGAATATAGTGAAGTTAAGAAAACTGGAAACATGAGAACTCGTAAGTATACTGATATTAATAGGCGTAAATTACAATTGGATCTGGAATACAGCAAAAAATTATTAACATGTACAAAAGATACCAACAAGCTTAATGTAACTGAATTACTTATTTCTGCATTGGCAATCTCTTGCCAGAATATTTTGTCAGAAAATAATGAAAATATTCTTCTTAATTTAGAGAGTCATGGCAGAGATATGATGGAAGAGGAGATAAACCTGAATCGTACTGTCGGATGGTTTACATCTGCTTTTCCAGTAGTTGTTCCTACAATAATGAAGGATATGAATACACATGTAAAATCAATTAAAAATATACTAAGAAGTATTCCTGATAAGGGGGCAGGCTTTGGCATATTAAAATATCTGAAGGAGGATATTGCTACTGATGTTTTAAAAAGGAGTGTCCCTGAAATTAGTTTTAATTACCTGGGTGTCAATGAAACCTTTCTAAAGGAAGGATTCACTGCAGTGTTTGGAACAGCTGAAGAACAAAGCATGAGTCTGCGTGAACCATATGCATTAAATATTAATGCTTATCTTATTGACGAAATTTTATATATTGATGTTCTTTATGATTATATTAAGTTAGAATCACATATTACTGATTTTAGTAACTTGTTTATGAAGAACATAAGAAGCATGATTGATGTAAGCCATAATACCCGTATTATAGTGCCAAATGATTATAAAGCAGCAAGAGGACTATCCCAAGAGGATTTAGATAAGATATATAGTAAATATAACTTTTAATAGGAAAGGGGTAATAATATGGATAATTTAAATGAACTAAATTTTATACTAACTAGAATTAAAGAGGCTAAGAATTATGTCCCACCAGTTTTTGATGAAGGAATATGTGGTCTGTATATGAATTACAGTATGTATGCGCCTTCTCCCAAATGTAAGAGTGTTCTTGAAAACATCAATTTAGATGACTTTAAAGAATATCCACGTGGGGGGAATCTTATAATCTCACAGTCTATTGCAGCTACTATTGGAGTGGATGAAAAAAATATAATAGCAGATAATGGCGCAGCAAGTATTCTTGAATTGATTTTTCGTATTGTATTAGAAGAAGGAGATATTCTTGTCTATCCTAATCCTGGCTGGGATTATTATCGAAGCATATCCAATATTATGGGGATTAAATGCCAACAATTTGATGTTGCTGATCATCATGATAGGTATGAATATGATTTGGCCAAGATACAGTCATGTATCAGTGTAGTTAATCCTAAAATAGTCGTAATTACATCACCTAATATGCCGACAGGCAATTTGATCAGTGAGGATATTCTAGAGAAAGTACTAATGGATAGTCCGGAAACTCTTTTTGTTATTGATGAAGCCTATTACGGTTATTCTAGTACTTCTTTGGATATCAAAAGATTAATATCACAATACAGTAATGTTATATTTGTAAGGACTTTTTCAAAACTATACGGACTAGCTAGTGAAAGAATTGGTTATGCAGTATCAAATATAAGATTAATAGAATTAGCTAAGAAGCTTTCACCGCTGTTTGGAATATCCCTTACTTCCCAGTTATTAGCAAAATTAGCTTTAGAGGATGTAGAGTATTATCAAGAGGTTGCTCAAAAAACAATTTACGAGAAAGAGAGACTTACGAATCAGCTAAATAGCATGGAGAACTACTCTGTATATCAAAGTCACTCTAATTTTGTTTTGATAAAGGTTCATGATTATGATACAGATGATATTGTTAAGTTTTTTTACAAGAATGGGTATGCTATACGAGAATGTGGCCGGGGATATAATCTAAAAAATCATTTACGAATTTCTATTGGTACAGCTGAAATGACAACTGACTTGATTAATATATTTAGAGAATATGATAAAATAAAAAATCAGAATAATGCTAAATTTGCAAAAGTTATAGATGATAATGACGAAGACTTTAAATTCTAAGGAGGGGGGGAAGACCTATGAATATTATAAGTGTTAAAGATTTATATAAAACATACGGAAAATATCAAGCGGTAAATGGAGTGAATTTTAATGTTAATAAGGGGGAAATATTCGGTTTTCTAGGCCCCAATGGTGCAGGAAAATCAACGACTATTAATATATTGTGTACTATCATTGGTAGAAGTAGTGGAGAGGTATTGTTAGATAATCTGGATGTGCATAAGTATCAAGATGCAGTAAGAAAAAAAATAGGTGTTGTTTTTCAAGAGCAGACATTAGATATAAGATTAACACTACGTGAGAACTTATTAATTCATGGTAAAATTTATGGAATTGACAAAAAAAACATAGAAGCAAGGATTGACGAAGTCTTAAAAATTGTTGAGTTAGAAGATAAAAAAAATTGTATTATAAGTTCTTTCTCAGGTGGTATGAAAAGAAGAGTGGAGATAGCAAGAGCCTTTATGCATCAACCAGATGTACTTTTTTTAGATGAACCTACAACTGGTTTAGATCCTCAAACAAGGGCGCATATTTGGGACTATCTTACTTATTTAAGAGATACATATAACATGACCATATTTCTAACTACACACTATATGGATGAGGCTGAAATTTGTGATAATATTGCAATTATAGATAAGGGAAAAATTGTGGAATATGGAACACCTGCTGAATTAAAAGAACGGGTCTGCTCAAAAAAGGTAATATGTAGAACTTTAGAGATAAAGGAGCTGACAGATTATATAGCTACAATAGATGGTTGTTCATTTACTATACAGCAGAATGAAGATGTAGTAATTGAATTACAAAATTCCGTTACAACATTTTTATCCAATTTATTTAAAAATACTGATATTAATATTTCAAATTTAAGAATATGCTATCCAACCTTGGATGATGTATTTATGAATATTACAGGCAGAGAGATTAGAGATTAGGAGGATAATTACTAATTATGAGAGCAATCGGTACTATATTTTATAGAGAAGCAATAAATTGTTTTAGGGATAAAATTAGAGTTATAAGCTCAGCATTAATGACAACTGTAATGCTTTTGGTCTTTAGTGTTGCAATGGGAGACTTTAATACTAGTGAGTTAGGGATCACCAAAATACAATATTTATTACCAGGCATAATTGCAGCTACGATTTCTATGACAGCTATGTCTAACTCTTTATCATTAATCATTGATAAATCTGAGGGTTTTATGAAAGAATTTTTAGTTGCACCAATAAGTAGAACAAGTATAGCCTTAGGTAAAATATTAGGTACGGCATTTACGGCATTAATTCAGGGCACAATGTTGTTTTTTATTTCTTTTATATTCGGTATGCGATATAATTTAAATATGCTTTTATCTTTATATATTTCTATGATATCCATAGCTTTTACGTGTTCAGCCATAGGATTATTAGTAGCAAGTAAGGTAAATTCTCAGATAGGATATCAAATAGTTGCTCAGGCAATAATGACGCCTATGGTATTTTTATCCGGAGCTTATATTCCTATTAAACTATTTCCCTGGTGGATTCAATGGTTTTCAAAGATAAATCCAATATCATATGCAGTTAATGCATGTAGAATTGCAACTTTAGAGGGGAGGAATATCCCCCAATCAGTATTAGATGATGCTGGACTCGTTATGTATATTTATGGTTATAAAGTCGATACTGTATTATCTATTATAATAATGTTAGCTGTAGGTGTAATATTTCTATTCTTTGCTATTATAGCGTTTAAAAAAATATCTGCAACCAAAAAAGTAGATATAAGAAAGCTGATTAATTAATTTTTATAAATAAAACAGAGATTCAGAAACTGGTTTCATTTCCATGAGTTGGATTACACAAAGGAGCGGGTGACATTGATGGAATCATTTGATTATTTAAGTTTAAATAACTCATCAGTACTTTTAGTGGATGATGAAATTGAAATTCTGAATTTAATGAAAGAAGTATTATTAAAAGAAGGATTTACTAACATTACGACAGCTATGAATGGGAAAGATGCTATAAATCTTTGTAGAAACAGGGATATAGATGTGGTTGTTCTTGATATTATGCTGCCAGATATTGATGGTATAGAGGTATGTAAAAAAATAAGAGAGTTCTCATACTGCTCAATATTATTTTTATCTGCAAAAGATGATAATATTGATAAAATTATAGGATTAAGCAGTGGTGGTGATGACTACGTAACGAAACCTTTTAGCACCAAGGAACTGTGTTATCGTATAAAAGCACAACTAAGAAGGCAAAACTATGCGGCAAAAGAACATTTAAATATAAATAACACTAAAGATATCGGTGATATAAAATTTGATTTGGAAAACTATGAAGTAAAGAAAAATAACAGGTTAATAGAATTCACTGCAAAAGAATTGGATATTATTTTCTACTTCATACAAAATCCCAATAAAATAATCAGTAAGGATAAGATATATGAGAGAGTTTGGGGAGAGACAAGTTCTATATGTGATAACACTGTAATGGTTCACATACGTCATCTTAGAGAAAAGTTAGAAGACGATCCATCAAAACCCAATCTCATTGTTACTGTAAAAGGCTTAGGGTATAAATTGGTCGATAAGGATGTAAATTATGAAAAATAAGCGACCATACAACTTAATTAAATTTAATGTGCTACTTTTGCTTTTTTTACTTATATTAGTAATCGTAAGTGGAGTGATAGGAATCTATATAATTACAGTCAAATTACCCAATGGAAAAGTCGGACTTAGTAATTGGCCACAAAATACTACAGCTAAAGTTTTACAGCAAATTCAAGTAGATCCTCATGGACAAGTATATATATCAGATGCAGGAAAAAGGATAATTAATGACGATGGCGTATGGCTGGAAATATTAGACGTTCAAGGTAACCATTTATATAATAAAAATGCACCTTATGAGCTTATAAAAAAGTACAATGTGTATGATATCATGCAGCTTTCTAATGAAAAAAATGATGATCAATACATTGAGATTAAAAATATATCAATAGGGGATAAAGATATAATATGCATAATAGGATACCCTATAAAAATATCACAAGTTAAAATGTATTTTAATCAAGAACGTTTTTCTAAAGGAAAAAGTATGATTATAACCGTATTAATTATTGGTTTGATATTATCATTTATAATCTCTAGCATATACAATTTATGGTTGGCTAAGAAAAATCAAACTATAATTTTTGCCATAGAAAGTATTTTACACAGGTCTTATAAAAAGCTAAATCCTACTGGTACTTTTGCAGAAATAAATCATAGTCTAAATATACTGCAGTCTCAGATTATTGAACGTGATGATATTAGAAAAAAAATGGAACAGCAAAAGGAAGAATGGATAGCTAACGTTACTCACGATTTAAAGACGCCTTTATCACCAATTAAGGGATATTCTGAACTATTAAAAGAAACAAAAGATTATAAAAATGAGCAAATACAACGATATGGAGAAATTATATATAAAAATTCATTATATATAGAGAATTTGATTGAAGAAATGAAATTAACATATCAGTTGAAGAATGAGATGGTACCGTTGAATAGAGTTGAGACGGATATAGTACGTTTTATCAGAGAAATAATAATTGATATACTAAATGATCCGGAATATGAAGATCGAGACATAAACTTTTATAGTGATAGGAAAAGTATATTAATTATGGTAGACCCTTATTTACTTAAAAGAGCAATCTCCAATCTGATAATTAATTCACTAATTCATAATAAGAAATATGTGAAAATAAGGGTCGAAATTTTTGTGGGTGATAAGATATTTATAGATATAACTGATGATGGCTCGGGTATAAGTGAAGATGACTTAAATAATTTGTTTTCAAGGTATTATAGAGGTACAAATACAGAAATGCACTCTGCAGGTACTGGATTAGGCCTTGCCATAGCAAAACAAATAATTGAATTAAATCAGGGTATACTCGAGGTGAAGAGTGAATTGAATATTGGAACAAAGTTTATTATATCTTTTTTAGAAAATGACTGAGAGGGAGGGCTATGAAATATAAGTTTTGCTTTTTTTTCGTTATAGTAATGACCCTAAAACTGTATCCTATATCAAGCCTCGCAAATGATCAGAATAAAACATTTGAACAAATATCTGATAGATATTTTTTAAATCTAATGAATGAAAAGAATATTGTTGGGCTTGGAGTTTCTGTTGTTGTTGATGGGAGAATATTGTTCAATAAAGGGTACGGCTACTCAGATTACAAAAGCAAACAGCTGTTTAATGAAAAGACTAAGATACAAATTGCATCTGTATCAAAAGTATTTGTATCTACTGCGGTAATGCAATTAGTTGATAAAGGGAAACTAAATTTGGACGAAGATGTAAACCAATATTTGAACGGAATTGTTGTGAATAACCCTTATGATACTCCGGTTACACTCCGTATGCTGCTAACTCATACATCAGGTTTAGATGATCAATTACCAATTTATTATTCCACTAATGGTGATATCTTGTATGATAAAGTTGAAGATTTGGGATACACATTAAGAAAATATTTACCGCCCATAGTGAGAGAACCAGGAACATTTTATCAATACAGTGTTTTTGGCATGAGTCTTGCTGCCTATGTTGTAGAGCGACAAAGTGGTATGAAATTTGATAAATATATTGAAAACAATATTTTTTCTAAGACTGATATGCAAAATTCATATTATGGATTAAAGAAAGAGGTATTCTCAAACTTATCAAAGCCATATTATTATGGCTTTGGTAGGGTGATTGAAGGACAATATACTTTAATAAATGATCATCCAAGTGGATCAATTATATCAACGGCCGAAGATATGGGGAAATTCATTGTAGATAATATAAAAACAGACGATTTGAATTTAGTATCATCTGATTCCCGAAATCAGATATTTTCTCATCAATATCCACATGATTCCAGATTATGGGGATCTGGTTTGGGATATATGGAAGTAACGCGAAATGGTTATAAAGTTTATGAGCATGGGGGTTACTTACCATCATTTACATCAAAGCTTTCTTTAAGTCCAAAAGAAAAGTTAGGTGTTTTTATTACATTTAATACAAAAACTGGTGTTAATGATAATATATGCAATGATTATATTGAAAAATTCTACAAATATTATTTAAATCGAATTCCAGAAGATGTACCTCAAATGGTTAAGCTAGATTTTAATTATAGAGATCTAAATGGTAAATATAGTAATGCAAATTATTCTATCAATAACAGTACAATAATTAAAAAGCTCTTATTGAATACAACAATAAAATGTGATGAATATGGTAACTTAACCTTTATATCACCAAAAGGAACTATTGAATTCTACTATATAGGAAATGGAACCTTTTATAATTTGGAGGATGGAGTCTATTGTAAGTTTTATCATAAAAGTAAGGTAATTAGTATGTTTGGAACAGACTATGTTAAAGTTGATTTACAAAATATTGTTTTATTTTATATTTGTATGGCATTATACCCTCTTATTCTTATTATATTTATAAAAAGGGTGTTAATACTCTTAAAGAAAAAGACCAGAGGGTTGTTTACATTCAGAGAAGGGTTAAGCTTAGGTCTTACATCTAGCATATGTTGCTATTTTGGGCTCCAAGGTCTTATGTCTCTACTTTATATTATGGGGAAAACTTATACTGTCGTAAATGTAATTTTGAAATTTTTCTTTCCAGTATCTATTGTATGCCTGATTTTTGAATTATTGATACTGTTTGATGTTATACTACACTTTTTGAAAGGAGATATAGTGATAAAGAAAAATGTTGTACAAATTTTATTGAGTATTTCAGGGTTTGTGTACTTATTCTTTATCTATCAGATGAACGGATTTAGGTTTTAGCAAATTAAGGTTAAATTAAGGTTAGCTACAAGGAGAGATAAGATTAATGTGTTATAGTTATTCATACATTGATCTTATTTTTTTATCTAATAAAATGGAAAGGAAAGATTTAATTGAAAATAATATTAAAGTACATTTTAACAAATGTGAAAGAAAGGAAGACGCGAACTATTGTAATGTTGTTATCAATAGTTCTATCAACTACATTACTCTTCGTATCTCTGGCTATTGGTGAGTCCTATGGAAGTGCTCAGAGAAAAATGGCGATAGGAAAAGCTGGCTCAGCTACAGTGGTTGTATCAAAAAGGAGCGGAGAAGCAATAGATATAGATGAAATCCCTGAAATTAACCAAATTAAATCTAAAGTCGGGATGACAGAAATAAGTGGATTATTTTCTGAGAATGGATCCTATGAAAACTTTGATTTAATAGGGGGTAGTATTGATAAGATAAATGAAATTAGCCCTCCAAATATTAAAGAGGGTAGTTCTAAAGAAATTAGTAAAAACCAAATAATATTACCAGATAGATTTACAGACAAATACGGTACTAAAGTGGGAGATTCTATGGAATTGAAAATTGAAGGTGTGGCATACAAATTTAAAGTTGTAGCAATAGCCTCTTATGATACAATTTTCCTGAGAAGTACCCGTGGTTTTAATGCATTAGTACCCAATAGCTTTATTTCAGATATAAAGAATGAAAATGGTCTTTATGATAAAATCTATATTCAACAGAATGAAAATGTTAGTATAGAAAGTTTAAAGACCGAACTTGTCAACAGACTTGGAAATGATAAATATAATGTTTCAGATGTTTATAATGATGCAAGCGTAAATGCAGAGGTAAGACAAAAATCAATGCCGTTTTATTTAATCAGTTTTTTTACACTTGTCATGAGTATATTTATTATTTATAGCAGTTATAAAATTATTACGGCGGAGAGAATACCAGTAATAGGTACATTTCGTAGTATTGGTGCAACAGAAAAAACAGTTGTAAACTTATTAATTCTAGAGAGCCTCATATATGGTATTTCAGGTGGGATAATTGGAATACCTATAGGAATATTTACACTTAAATTAATATTAAGAGGACTAGGACAATCGCTTTCACAGGGTATAAAAATTCCAATTGTAGTATCGACAGTTAGCGTTATAATACCGGTCATTTTAGCAGTTTTAGTATCAGTTCTAGGAGCATATATTCCTGCAAAGAAAGCAAGTCAATTATCAGTGAAAGATATTATTTTGGATAATATTGAAGAGAAAAAGACTTCAAATCCTAAAAAGATGTTTTTTGGCTTGATTTTATTTGTTCTATCAATCATACTGCCTAGAGTGTTTACTGGTAATCTCTTAACAATTTCAGGAGGTATCTCTCTTTTAACACTTATCATTGCTACTATAATAGTGACGCCTATATTCTTATTCATTTTCTCAGTTGTTTTGGAAAAATTATATTTTATTGTCTTTGGTAATATTGGGGGCTTAGCAGGAAGGAATCTGCGAGGAAATAGAAATACAAGCCAGAATGTAATTTTGTTGACTATCAGCATATCGTCAGTAATAGTTATAAGTAATGTAGGTAATTTTGTTAATACCTATATTTCTGATGTTTTTAAAGGATCTACGATGGACGGTTTTTCACAGGCAGATATTGACCCGTCATTTCTCCAAGAGGTTGAAAATATTGATGGGATTAAAAATATTTTACCAATATATGTATTAGATAATAGTGCAACTGTTAATGGAATCACAGTAAGAGTGGAAGCAACTGATGACATTTCTGTTTACAGTGATTATTTTGCAATAAGTTATAATGATTCTCATAAAATTTTTTCAGAGTTTAATACCGGGAGGACAGCAATACTTAGTGCTGATGCTTTAAAAAAGTTAGGATTAAATATTGGTGAAAACGTAAAATTAAATACCAATTCTGGTAGTTCTGAATATAGAATTGCAGGTAGTTTTAATTCTAGAGCAAATAATACTAGTATTGTAATTCCATCTAACTTAGCAAAGGAAGACTTTGGATTAACAACTTATGGATTTTTCGGATTTCAAGCAGATAACCCAGATGCAGTGATAATACAGATTCGTGATATGTATAAAGGTACAAATAACTGGAGTAGATCTGTAAGAGAATTCACAGCTGATGCGAAGCAAACAGTAGGTGCCTTCTTATCTCCATTGAATAAATTAACATATTTTATAATTCTCTTAGCAGCAGTTGGTATTATAAATAATTTAATCATTAATTTTATTCAAAAGAGACGTTCGATAGCAATGTATCGTTCTCTTGGTCTGAGTAATGAACAAAGTATGAAATTGACACTTATAGAAGGTTTATCCATGGGGATGATAGGAGCAGTAATTGCTATAATTATCTCCTATCTTGAAATAACTACAGTTTTTATAGTTGCTGGACCTAAAATATCAATGGTGCCAGAGATTGAAGGAACAGTATTTTTAACTGCTTCATTTATGGGAATTATAATTACAATAATAGGTTCTATAGTTCCAATAATAAAAACCAAAAGTATGATAATTGTAGATATAATAAAGTGTGAATAAAGAAAGAGGTTTGATAATGAATCGTACAAATTTTAGAGTTGCCTTGGAAGGGAAGAATATTTCTAAAGAATATAATACAGGCGAAACCACAACAAGTGTTTTAAAAAACATTTCACTTCAAATTGATAGAGGGGATTTTGTTTCTATTATGGGGCCATCTGGATCAGGTAAAAGTACATTACTTTATATTTTGAGCGGATTAGATGAACCTACTGGAGGTACCGTATACATTAATGGAGAACAGGTGTCGAAATTAGATGATAATTCTAAAAGTATTTTACGAAGAAGGAATATAGGCTTTGTATTTCAGTTTTATAATTTGATACCTAATCTTAGTGTTGAAGAAAATATAATGCTTCCAGTATTACTAGATGGGAAAAAATTAAGGGATTATAGAGTTCAGTTAAATAATATATTAGATGTAGTAGGATTAAGTGATCGCAGAACACATACACCAAGAGAATTATCTGGTGGTCAGCAACAAAGAGTAGCAATAGCAAGAGCCTTAATTAATGATCCAGATATCATCTTTGCTGATGAACCGATCGGTAACCTTGATACTACAACTGGCAAAGAAATTATGGAATTATTAAAAGAGATAAATTTGGACGGAAATAAAACAATTGTTATGGTGACACATTCAGAGGATTCAGCAAAATATAGTAATCGAATTATCAATGTTAGAGATGGTGTAGTATCATAAGTTTAAAAAGTACTGGCGCAATGAGCCTAAACTAACATTCTCTCTAATAATTTTATTAGGTTTATGGTCA
Source organism: uncultured Eubacteriales bacterium (assembly GCA_963528005.1). GTDB lineage: Bacteria > Bacillota > Clostridia > Lachnospirales > Lachnospiraceae > Lacrimispora. The sequence continues at coordinate 133,708 of CAURSM010000017.1, read as the reverse complement.
TAACAAACAGAGCACATATAATCACTATATTTATAAGAGTAAAAATTGTTTTCTAATTCTAAGATATTAATTTCAGCCATAGAATCTTTAAGTCCAGTACCGATTTTTTTTAGATAAGACTCCTTTTTTGTCCAAACTTCATAAAATCTTTCTTTTGCATAGGCATCTATTGAATTAATGTAATCTCTTTCTGATTGATGAAATGCAATTTCCATTACCTCATAAGGTGGATTTGCGACTTTTTCAACATCGGCACCTAATTCAGAGGTCAGTGAAATAGAGCATAGAATATGCGATCTTGTATGAGATATATTAAAATATATTTTTTTATCATGTTTAAATTCCGGTTTTCCAAAACATCCGTTAATAAATTCAAGTGATTCAATAGATATACCTGATATTGTACTAATTTTCAATCTTAGCAATAATCCACTATAAAGTGTTAACAATTTATCAATATCATAGTATTGGTTTTCTATAATAAGTTTTTTTGAATTAGGTAAGAATCTTGTTAGAAACATATCAATATTATTAAATCGTGCTTGAGTTATATCCATATTATATAAATAAAGCATATGTATTCTCCTTGTATCTACAAAAGTTATAATCTTAATTTACTTATGCACATAATTCTTCCACTTAGTCCATTCAATATTACTTATTGAAATAATTATATAATGAAGATATAATATTATATGTATTATTACCCATTTTTTTCTTCTCCTCACAATAATCTCATTATACTATAAATAAAATTAGAAAAACAGTATAAAAATCAGTTATTGAGAGTCATTACACAGTTTTAATATAAAAAATGACATTCGAGTTTTTTTAGCAAACTTAAATTTTGACAATTATAACAAAGTTTTGTATAACTATTTTTATTCACATAATAGAATATTATGAGAAAATTTTCTAATGGAAAGTAGTAATAGATACATAAGAATATGATAGAAAATGGTGATAGTGTGATTGAAAAAGTGGCATCATACTTAACAAAATTTTTATTAATAAATAAGAAAATTTCTGAGGATCAAATAGAAGTTTATAATTATGGATTTGAATTATTTATATCAAGTTTAATTAACTTAGTAGTAATATTGATATTAAGTATATTTTTTAAAAATTTTAAATTAACTATATTTTTTATAATTCAATATTATCCATTGAAAAAAAATTGTGGAGGATATCATTGTAAAACATATCGTAAATGTATAATTACTTTCTCGATAATATATACTTTGATATTGATTATAAATAAAATCTATATATTAACTATTAATAACATACTTATCATAGGCTGGATTACTGGATTTTTTCTAATATTATTGTTTGCTCCAATTGAAGACCGTAAAAAACCTTTAAATTATTCTATGAAAAAAAGATTGAAAAAAAAATCTATTTTGCTTTATGTTGTATATAGTATTTTGAATATTATAATAAGATATTACACCAAATGTAATATATCCGAATATTCAATATTTGGTGTGATAGCATTGAATTTAATTACTGTATTAATGATTGCAGGTATTATAAATAATAGCTTTATGGAGTGTAAGAATAGATATGATAAAAGTGGCAATTATCGATAATAATTTAGCACAAATAAAGAGTATAATAAAAAATTTAGACATCTATTCTGTTAAAAATAGAGAATTTATAATTACTAATGCCTTTCAATATAATGTGTCTAATGAACTTTATAAAATGAATGATTTTGATGTGTTTTTTATTGATGTCAGTGCCTCCAATCAAATTGATACTGGGTTTGAAATCGGATATTCTATTAGACGTTTGTATGATGATGTAAATATTATTTTAATTAACAATGATTGCAATAAAAGTGTTGCTGTACGAGGATACTCTCTTGATGCAATGTCTATTCTAAGACGGCCAATTAGCTATAAAACGATATGCTCAATTATGAATGATGTTGTAAACAAGAAGCTAACAAAATATAACAAATCAGTATTTATAAAGTATGGAAATGGTACAATGAGAATCTATGAATCAGATATACAATATATAGAAACTTCTGGTAAAAAAATTATAATTCACACAGTATTTGATAAAATCGAATGTTACCAACGCTTAAATAAAATATTTACTAATTTATCTAAAGAAAGGTTTTATAGATGTCATAATAGTTTCATAGTTAATTTAGATATGATTAAGCAAGTAAATGAAAATTCGGTTTTTCTCGGTATAGATATCAAAATTCCAATCAGTAAAAATCGAAAAAAGGAATTAATGGATAAGATAGCAGAGTATCCTGGAACAAGATATAAAGAAGGTGAAAGAGATGTTAAAAGAAATTGCTTTAGATGCATTGAAAAAAATGAGTGAATATTTTGCAGAAACTAGTTTGGGTAGTGCAACCACGGGCTGGCTTTATCAGCCACCGCTAAATTACAACCTAAAGAATAAAATTAATGAAAATAAGAATAAAAGAAAGAGCAAATAAATACTTTATAAATTTCAGTACAATAACGAAATGTTTACGAAATTGTTATTAATAATGATTTACTAGATATTGGATCTAACTTTAATAATACTTTTCTATATATGGCGGTCAGTGTTTTAATACTTATTCAAATGTGCCCAATTGCAGGCTGGGTTATAGCAAGTCGAAGAAATAGTTTATGCCATATCGGGTATACATGTTTTGTATTCCGTTAGGAATGTAATCAGAGGACTGGGACTTGTCGCTTAAGTAAATCATAGTTTCATAATATTCCTCAAATTGCTTTGCGTGGTTTAAAGTAATTAAAAACTTCTGAGCCTTAACACTCTCGCTATATTTTTGGATGCTATGGCATAATTTCCAGAAGCGGAACAAGTGATAAGTAAGTCATCTTTCGTAAAGGAAGCCAGAATCCCTGTATTGATTGAAATATTGGTGACTAGCTTAATGAGTCTGCCAAGACGTTTCCAGTTGAAACTTCTTGGCAGAGGAGCTTGATATATCAGCAATCAAAATGACAACGTTACGGCTTGATTAAGTCTACATGCCGTCCCATATTTTGCAGGTGAATGGTATCATCAATATCTTTAAGCATGTCAATCATGGAATTCATAATGTATATTTTGCCCCAAAATACTGGGAGATTCCTGATATTCATCCTGAAATTCTTCCGGAAGACATTAATTTATGATGAAAGCAAAAATTGACTTTATATCAGTGAGCTGTTATAGAAGTAATAACGCATATGAGTCAAAGGTTGACAGCGAGAGACAGGAATATAGCCTTAACAAATTTAGAATCAAAGGTCAGATGCAGTGGCCTAATATTCCAGGTGACTTATATTCAATTACTAACGGAACGCTTATCAGTATAGAAAAAGTAAAAGATGAGATGTTTGCAAAGAAAATGATGGGCGATGGTGTTGCATTTCTCTCTGTTCAGGCGAGGTTGTTTCACCTTGTAACGGAACTGTTTCAACCGTATTTGAAACCAATCATACCATAGAGCTTACAATTCCTATGATTATTGTAATTATGAATTGTATACATTCTTTACAGTGTGTAGCAGAAGGTATAGTGACCATAGAAAGTAAAGCACTTTCCTATGAGCGTCAGTAAAGATTGCCAGATTGGAGGCAATCATTAATAAAAGGGGAGAAACTTAATAAAGAATTGAGAGGGGATACAGTTTATAACAAATGGCATCCCTTTTTCCTTTTGTTGTCATCATTAATTTAATAAGTTCAATAGACAAACAAACTACTTTGCATCAGAAAAATACTTACGCACAAGAGAGAGAAAATATTGGTCTGTATGAGAAAGAAAGCTTGTATTTGTTGTAGTAATACACAAATCCCACCCAGGAGAATATTTCTTTTCAATGGATAAAAAAACAGGTTCAGATTCCAAAGAGGTTAAACGGGCGTAATCTTCTGGCAGCAGGGTAACTCCAATTCCTTTTCCAGCCATGGACTGAGCGGTTTCATAATTTTTCAGAGTCAGTATAATTTCAGGAATTATTTTCGCTTTCGCCAGTATAGAATCAGCGATATGACGGATGCGCTGATCCTCATGGAGCATAACAAATTTTTCGTTTTTAAGCAGTTTTAGATCAAGAACTGGATACGTATAGCCCTCTATGATTTTTGCTGACTTAACCAGTGGATTATTCTGGTCGATAGCAATGATAAAAGGGTCATTTGCCAGTATTTCGTAATTTAATAAAGGACTGGTCTCTTTTTTGGGTGCGTGCATAATAGCAAAATCCAGTTCTCCAGAAAGGAGCTTAACTTCCTGGCTATCCGTAGACCCCTCATATACGGTCAAGGTCACATAAGGGCATTGTTTTTTAAACTCTGGCAGTATCCTAGGAAGAATGATGTTTCCTAGGTGGTTGGTGATTCCTATTGATATCTGCCCTTTTTTCATGCTATTAATATCCTTAATATCCGATTCAAAATCATCGTACATTTTTAAAATCTTGCAGGCAACCTGATAATATCGTTCCCCTGCGTACGTTGCCACCAGTCCCTCGGTTGTTCGATTAAATAACTTGGTTCCCAGTGAGTTTTCAATTTTTTGAATGGACTGGCTTAAAGACGGTTGAGTGATAAAAAGCTTTTTGGCTGCACGCGAAATACTCTTTTCTTCTGTTACGGTTTTGACGTATAGAAGTTCCCTGCTTGTCATAAAAATCCCTCCTCTATGGTTGTTTCTATCTGTATAGGAAAAACCTATGGATGTTATCAATAATATAATATTTTACTATATTACTCAAGCGTTGTATAGTGGATGTATTAAAAGTAATTTCTAGGAGGAGTTTAAGATGGTTAAGTTATACGATGGTGGTGTCTATCTGGTTCATGGCATGGAGATTGTTCCGGAAACTGAGTTAGCAAAAGTCGAAGCGATGACAGGTAAAACAGTGGTTCAAAAGGAAGCTGAAAAAGGTACCATAGCCTATTCGATTATGGAGGCACATAACACAACAGACGATATGTCTCAACTGAAGTTGAAATTTGATTCAATGACTTCTCACGATATTACATTTGTTGGCATTATCCAGACAGCCAAGGCTTCTGGTATGGAGAAATTCCCGGTTCCTTATGTCTTAACAAATTGTCACAACACTTTATGTGCGGTAGGTGGTACAATTAATGAAGATGATCATATGTTTGGACTTTCAGCAGCAAAGAAATATGGCGGCATCTATGTTCCTCCTCATATTGCAGTAATTCACCAGTACATGAGAGAAATGCACGCAGGTTGCGGTCGAATGATCCTAGGTTCCGATTCCCACACCCGTTATGGAGCATTGGGAACCATGGCAATTGGAGAAGGCGGCGGGGAGCTTGTAAAGCAGCTTTTATGCGATACCTATGATGTGGCATATCCAGGAGTGGTTGCTGTTTACTTAACTGGCAAGCCACAGCCAGGAGTAGGACCTCAGGATATTGCACTGGCTATTATAGGAGCCGTATTTAAATCTGGATACGTGAAGAATAAAGTGATGGAATTTGTTGGTCCAGGAGTCGCTTCCATGACAACGGATTATAGAAATGGCATCGATGTTATGACAACAGAAACCACCTGTCTTTCCTCCATTTGGAAAACAGATGAGGACACCAAAGAGTTTCTGACCCTTCATGGACGTCCAGAAGAGTATAAAGAATTAAAACCGGCAGACATTGCATATTATGATGGCTGTGTGTATGTAGATCTTGACACAGTAAAGCCAATGATAGCCCTTCCGTTCCATCCAAGCAATGTGTATGAAATCGATGAATTAAATAATAATCTTAGTGATATTTTAAGAAGTGTTGAAATAGAAGCTGAGAAAATCGGAGGTGGACGTGCTTCCTTCACACTGACTGATAAGATTGTAAATGGAAAACTTAAGGTTCAGCAGGGAATCATAGCAGGCTGCGCCGGAGGTAACTACACCAACGTAATAGAAGCCGCCAATGCCTTAAGAAGCAAAGACTGTGGTTGCGATGAGTTCTCTTTGGCTGTTTATCCATCCTCTCAGCCGGTATTTATTGATCTGGTGAAAAAGGGTGTTGTTGCTGAATTAATGGAAGCAGGAGCTATCATTCGTACTGCTTTCTGCGGTCCATGTTTTGGTGCTGGAGATACCCCTAGCCATAATGGCCTAAGCATTCGTCATACAACCAGAAACTTCCCGAACCGTGAAGGCTCAAAGCCGGGACAAGGTCAAATGTCAGCGGTTGCTTTAATGGATGCCAGATCCATCGCGGCTACGGCTGCTAATGGAGGTATTTTGACTTCAGCAACAGAGCTTTCCTGCTGGGGTGATGTTCCTGAGTACACATTTGATCGTACCGTTTATGACAAACGTGTTTACCAGGGATTTGAAAAAGGTGAGGCAGAAAAAGACTTAATTTACGGACCAAACATCAAAGACTGGCCAGAAATGAGCACGCTTACAGACAACATATTATTAAAGGTTTGTTCTAAAATCATGGATGAGGTAACAACTACAGATGAATTGATTCCTTCTGGAGAAACCTCCTCCTTCCGTTCCAATCCACTGGGCTTGGCAGAATTTACATTATCAAGAAGAGATCCTGAGTATGTAAATAGAAGTAAAGCCGTAGACCGTCTTGAAAAAGGCAGGGTAAATGGCGAGGATGTCAATCAATTAGAGCCAGAATTAGAGCGTGTTTTTGCAGCGGTTCGTACCATTGAAAACATGGAGAATATTAAAACAGAAGATATTGAAATAGGAAGTATCATTTATGCTGTAAAACCAGGAGATGGATCAGCCAGAGAACAGGCAGCTAGTTGCCAAAGAGTCATAGGTGGACTTGCCAATATTTCAAAGGAATATGCCACAAAGCGTTATCGTTCCAATGTAATGAACTGGGGTATGATTCCATTCCAGATGGAGGCAGAGCCAGATTTTGAAGTAGGAGATTATATCTTTGTTCCTGGAATCAGAGAAGCCCTTGATGGAGATTTAAAGAATATCAGCGCCTATCTGATAAAAGATAATGAACTTAAAACATTGGATCTATACATTGCAGACATGACGTCCGAAGAACGTGAAATAGTGAAAGCAGGCTGTTTGATTAATTACAATAAGGGCAGAAAAGGAATCATGTAAATAGAGTATCAGGAGGCGGAAGGAAATCATGAAGGATTCGGATTGGCAGATTTTATATGAATTATATAAGACACCAAATATGACCAAGGTGGCGAATCTCTTATATATATCCCAACCGTCTCTGTCAAAGAGGCTGCAGTCCATGGAAGAAGAGTTTCATGTGGAGATAGTCAAGCGTACAGCAAAGGGATTGGAATTCACCAGACAAGGGGAATTGCTGGCAAAAAAGGCCCAGGAATATATGATTTTCCTACAGCAGTTAAAAAAAGAACTGCTGGAATTTCAAGAAGAGAATATGAAAATCATAGTCCTGGGCGCCTCCTATACGTACAGTAAATTTATTTTGACAGAACTCCTTTATGAATATACAAAAGCGCATCCTGATGTGCAATTTGAGCTTCAAAACGACCAAAGCAATCTGGTTTTTCAAAAAGCCTGTGACGGAGAGGTAGACATCGCTTTCGTCCATGGTGACTATGAAGGAGGAGTGATTCAGAAAAAGGTCAGTGAATGCCAGGCCTATATTCTGTCAAAAGATCCCTTAGAGATTTCTGATTTATTAAAGCTTCCAAGAATCGCTTATAAGACAAATGACAGAACCAGAGAGATCCTTGATGATTGGTGGAACCAGACCTTCCATGTGCCGGTTCCAGGAGGCATGAGTGCCGGATATATTGATGTTTCCTGGCAGCTTGCTTCTAAGGGACTTGGCTATGTCTGCTGTTTCTTACCGGAAGGTTTTGTGAACAGCTATCAATTAACTCTTACACCCATTTATTATCCAAATGGTGACCCCGTTTTGCGTAATACGTGGTTTGTATACAAGGAAGAAAAAAACTCCAAAGAAGTACAGGAGTTCATTAAATATATTGAAAGTCTTCCGATAACATAAATAGAAAACCCATTAATTTCAATTTAAAATGAATTCCGTAATAACTGCCTTGCCAATAATATAAATGACTATTCCTAGAGAATGTTAGCTATGCTTTTTCTGAATGGCCCCATAGTAAAAGTGAATTGGATTATTTCCTTGTAGACACATATAATAAGGATATGGAAGCTAGGGTACAACATCAGACAGGAGGTCATTCTTATGGCACAGGTTCAAAATGATAACAATTCAAATAAATTTTTTGGTAGTTATATACTCAATACTAAATATATACCAGGGCGTGAAAGTGAAGTAGATAAGCAGAATGAAGAAGCACTGTTCGAGATGATTGACGACTACGTAGAGCAGGCATAAAGATTCGGCGTTATGGTAAGGACATGCCTGGTTTTATATCAGAGAATAGGCTGCCTCACAATAAGCTTTTTCTAATTAATCCAAAGGGATTACTTATGAAAAAGCTTATTGAGCGGCAGTTTTTTTGTTTTATGATAGAAGAAAGGGCAGGTGAAAAGCAATGATTCATTGGGAATCTGGTGAGGGAAATTTAAGAAGTTTAAAGGAGAATCATAAATACTTTTTTCATTTACCCGGAATAGGGCTTAGAATCATACGTTCGCTCTTCGCCGTCTTTTTATGCTTTGTTATATTTTCTTTTATAGGAAGCCAGGAGGGGGCGTTTATATCGTCCTTAGTTGCCCTGCAATGCGTGGGGCCCTATACAGAGAACCGTTGGAAGCTCATAAGAGAAAGGTTTGAAGGTACCGCAATCGGAGCCATATGGGGATTTTTGGTGGTCCAGATCTTTTGTCTGGGAAAGGGGAAGTTGTTTTTTCAGCCCTATAGCCATGGTTGGACCATCTGGGGAATTATAATTATTGTAGGCTTTCTGGGTGTTGTTTTATATAGCACTGTAGTGGTTAATTTAAAAAACATGTCATACTATTCCTGCATGGTATATTTAAGCATTGTTGTGACCCTGGCAGCAGAAAAAAATGCCTTTCTTTTTACCGCCGGACGAGTTTTAGAAATCGTAGTCGGAATCTTAATGGCTATGATTTGCAGTTTCTTATACCTTCCCAGAGCTAAAAATAGAGATATTCTTTTTATTTCCGGTATCGATGATACATTGCTTACAAAAGATGAAGAACTTTCTTCTTATAGCCGGGTAGAACTTAACCGGATGATTGATGATGGTGCTAAGTTTACTCTTTCCACCTTGCGGACACCAGCCTCTCTCATAGAATCCGTAAGCGAACTGCATTTGATGCTTCCTGTTATCGTTATGGATGGGGCAGCATTGTATAATATCAATGAAAAGTCTTATTTGCTGACGTATATGATTTCTTATAAAAGTTCAGAAGGAATCATAGATTTTTTAGAAAAGAGGAATCTTAATTTATTTATCAACGTGGTAATTGATGATTTGCTGGTGATCTACTATGATAAGCTAAGCAATGAAGCAGAGCTTGATATTTTCAAAAGGCTTAAAAAATCACCTTATCGAAATTATGTGAATCGAAGGCTTCCTGAAAATGAAAATGTGGTTTATTTCATGCTGATTCATAAAAAGGAAAAAATTGCAAACACATACCAGGAACTTATGAAAGAGGAATGGATCTCTGAATATAAGGTGTTAACCTATGATTCCGATGAATATCCCGGTTATGCTTATATCAAAATATACAATAAAGAAGCCACAAGAGAAAACATGCAGCGAAATCTTAAAGCTATGCTTGATTTTGATAAGAGCGTAACCTTTGGCAGCATTCCAGGAAAATATGATGTACTGATTGAGGATTCTGACCATAACATGATGGTGAAGAGGATGAAGAAATTATATGAGCCCATCCGCCTGTTTCCCCGCAGCAAATAAAGAGAAACGATGTAAAAAAGCAGACCTGAGAGAACTGGTCTGCTTTTTATATGGGATACGATCAAAATCGTACAATTCCAAGTAAGGTCAAAATAACCAATGCCAGAATTCCGGCCGGCCACTGAAACATAATATTGTACTTAATATGAGGACCAGTGGATGTCTCAGAAAGGCTGGTGGTTACATAAGTGGTAGGATGACAAGGTTAATTATAATAAAAGCCTACCCATGTGCAATACCTCCATCTCGAGTAGATGGATAAAAGGGGGTAATGAAACATTTTTGCACAAGGGTAGGTGAGAATGTCATAATATTTGCAGGTTATACCACCAATGGCATAAGCCCAAAAGCGATTCCTACTACGATATAAATTAAAAAGATACCAATTGCATACAGAGCACTTTTCCGTTGCCACTGTCCCATATCAACATTTGTCATACGAAGCAGAACATAGATAAATGGTACCAGAGGGCTGAGCAAGTGGAATGCCTGTCCCATAAGTGATGCGAAGCCAAGCTGCAGAGGAGTGTATCCATACACTTTTCCAGCTTCTGCCAGAACAGGAAGTACTCCAAAATAAAATGCATCGTTGGATAGAAAAACGGTTCCAGGTGCAGATAAGAAGGCTACAATAAGGCCCCAGAACTTGCCCCAGCTTGCTGGAATTACTGATGTCATACTTGTTGCTATTGCGGTTCCCATACCGGTTCCATCAAGGATACCCATGAATACTCCGGCAGACATAACAACCATACTAACCTGAATTGCATCTGGTGCATTTGCTTCAATACGTGCACGCTGATCTGCAAGTTTTGGATAGTTAATCAATAGACCAATGGCGGTAGCTCCCATAAAAATAATTACGGAAGGCAGAGTACCTAGGATAAGCATAACAACCACAGCAGTTGTTAAAATCAAATTAATCCATAGATTTTTAGGACGACGAATCTCCAGAAGTTCTGGATCGACGATGGTAGTCATCTCTTTTAGTTGTTCCTCTGAAAAATGAATGATACCTAAACGTTTCCGCTCCCGTAATCCCATAAAAACAGAAACACCAATCACATAGATTGTTCCAAAGATCATCATTGGTACCAGGCCTTGAAGTACGGTGGATTCATTCAGTTTAAGCACCGTAATCACTCGTGCAGTTGGTCCGCCCCATGGTAGCAGATTTAAAATAGAATGGGAAAGGATGGTTAATACTGCAAGGTCAAGGGTTTTCATCTTCAGTTTTTTATAGATAGGAACAAATGCTGAACATACGATGATCATAGTGGTGGTACCGTCGCCATTTAATGAAACACTGGCAGATAATAGCACGGTCGCTACCATTACTTTTAAAGGATCACCTTTCGCAAAACGAATCATTGCGTTAGATAAAGGATTAAACAAACCTGTATCAATCATTAATGTGAAAAACAGTACTGCGAACAGCAACATAATTGCTGTCGTAGAAGTGGTTTTTAAGCCAGTTAACGCAAACGTGCCAATATCACCGCTCCAAAGCCCCAATAAAGAGCCCACGATCGCAAAAACAACTGGAATTACGAGCAACGCAGTAAAGGGGGTCATTTTCTTTGTCATAATCAAGATCATGAAGACCAAGATTAGAAAATACACCATAAAAGTAACCATAAGAAATCCTCCTCAAGATAGATGTTTGTGAATATGTACTATTCATAGCTCTATTTTATAGATAAATGAAAAAAAGTCTATAATAAAAATGTTTATAAACTGTTTTGTGTGGTTTTAAAGTGTTCTTTGAATCTGTCACTATAAACGACAAGAATCCCTATATATTGACAATGTTTTTCATGTATAGTAATATGATATTATTCTAGTTTTCTTAAAAATTATAACGAATTAATATTATTTGTCGGAAGGAAGAATCCCTCAAATTAACTGGCAACGGGGAACCCGTTCCAAATTTTTCGTGATGGAAGGTAAAGAAAGATGAAATATGATTATGAGCAAAAGATTCTTTCCTCTATTGATTTCTCTCAAGGGCGTCCCATTCAGGAAATACTTTATGTTGCGTTAAGAAATGCGATTATTAATGGAACCTTTCCGCTGGGAGAAAGGATTAACGAAAAGTCTCTAGCAATTCAGTTAAGCATTTCCAGAACACCATTGCGACAGGCTATTGCACGTTTGAGTAAGGAAGGTTTGGTCCAGGCTATCCCCAATTATGGTGTGATTATTAATAACATTTCCCTGAGCAGCATAAAGGAAATATTTCGTATACGAAAAGCACTGGAGATTATCTTGTTTGATGCCTGCTTGGAGAACGTGACAGATCAAGATATCCTTCACTTTGAGTCTCTGTGTTCTCAGATGATGCAAGCAGAAGAGAAAGATAAAATTGAAGAGGTATTTCTCCTCTTTAGTGAATACAACACCTACGCAATGAAAGTTTCTAATATGCCCCGGTTAACTGTTTTGTTAGAACAGCTTTCTGAGTATCTAAAAAACTTTCGTTCTTATTCTTTCTATAGTAAGGATCGGCGGCTTCGTGCGATATACGAGCACACAAGCATTATAGAACATCTTCGCAATCACAATTCGGACCTATTATCACAGGCAGTAGAACAGCACATTGCGAATTCAGAACAAGAAACAATTGATCGTTTTATTGAAAATAATCGATTGGAAAATGATAGTAAAAAATGATTGATCGATGTAATTTCTATATGAGAGGTTTATCCTGGAGAAACAACTGGGATAGGCCTTTTTCGTTGAGTTATTTTTTGTTCGACAAATTAATCCTCTAATTCTAAATCCCAAGATCATTACAAATGAATATTGACAAAGACTTATTTATTACTTATAATCAGCTTACAGACCAACCGTCGGTTTATATGGAGGAAAAAATGAGCAGAAACAAATATCCAGAGCAAACACTGGAAAAAATACTTGATATTTCAACGAAGTTATTTATTGAAAAAGGTTATGAGCAAACAAGTATACAAGATATTTTAAACTCACTTGGTCTCTCAAAAGGTGGATTGTATCATCATTTCAAGTCCAAAGAAGAAATTTTGGAAGCCGTTATGCAAAGAAGAGCACAATATATTGCTGATATGCTGGAAGAATTGATAAAGAGCGTTAAGGCAGCTAATGCAAAAGAAAAACTAAAAATGATTCTTTATCACCTTAGTACAGACGCAAAAACTCATATGCTTGATTCTGTATTGACCTCTCAGGTAAGCAACCCCTACTTTGTAGTGAGTGGGTTACAAACGGTTGTAAACATGGATGCCCGGATAATTGGAAGGCTGATTGAGGAGGGCGTAAAAGAAGGATCATTACAAACAGATCAACCAGTTTTATGTGCAGAAATATTCTTGCTCCTTCTGGATTTTTGGATCAATCCAGCATTGTTCGGACGTAATTATGAGGAGACTAAAAAACGATTGGATTACTTACAATCCATTATGTGCTCTCTTGGATTAGACATTGTCGACAAAGCTTTTATTGACAATGTAATGAGTGGGTATAAAAAGATGGGAGCTTTTGAAGAAGGTGTTTAATCAAAACCATAGGGCTGTTAATATAACAGTCCGCTTTTTACAAGATATAGAAACCGACGGTCGGTTTAAAATGGATTTTCTGTAATTACTACGTTAATAAGCATATTCAAACAAATGGAGGTTAAATAAATGAATCAGAACAAATTATTTGAAACTACTAAAAATGCTACTAATAGATCTTTGAATTATACAAATTCCATGATAGAGAAATCAAAAAAATTTCGTACACCTTCACCTAAGGTTGATAAAATCGGAACAACAGTTGGTAGTTGTATCGGGGCGGGATTATTGCTTTCGGGTTTCATTGCTATGTTTACGGTAAGACAATTTTGGGCAATTGGTTTGTTGATAGTAGGTGTTATTACGTTGGTGTCGAATTTTATTTATCGTTATAGATTAAGAAAGTAGCAATATTAATTATAAAAATGAAAGCTCTAATATGGTCCAGACAGAAAACAGATGGAGTTTGAGTTATATTGGTACTTTTTATCTATATTATAAATATATATCAATAAAGATAGAAGATAAAATTTTTATAGCAAGAGGGATATTATTTATTTTAAGATGGAAAAATGATACGTTTTGGTATAGGATATAAATAATAGAAAAGATTTACTTATAGTATCAGGAGGTATCGTTTATGGCAAATAGATTTGAAATATTAACAAAATATATACCACAACTTGCAGAAGATGAATACGGCAACTGGATCATTGATAGGGAAAATAAAGGAACCCCAGAAAACCCGATACAAATGCCATTTGTAAACTATTCAGATTTTATAAATGTGTTCCTTCAAGATGTATATAAATGTATCGATGACAATGAAGATATGGAATTAAATCGCTATGGAGAAATTTTAGAAAACAATGGTATTCAGTGGGAAATCGAATCTATGAAAGATGCAGAAGTGTCATCATTGGACGCTCAAGGTGTTATGGCTCTTATTACAGGGGCTGTTCGTGCTGAGCGGTTTTGTGATGGAGCATTACTGGACTTTTTTCAAAGTGGTAGTTTTACAAAATGGTTAAATCGATTAAAGCAAATCGATACTCAATAAATTAGTGAGTAAATATTACTATTATATAATCACCATGTTATTGGTGAGGAAATCATGGTGATAGGTGGATAAAAGATAAGAGGAGCTTTCGCAGTAAAAAATATATACTGTGAAAGCTCCTTTTTCAAGTGAAATATGAAAGCTAAATCTCTTTCTACAATAAAGTAATGAGTTGTCTTTACCGTGTATTTCATCATTCTTTTAAGTCTGCAAAAAGCTGATTCATATCAGTATATCCCTTTACAGAAGGATCTTTTGCAATCCTTTCAGCCTCAAGCATTGCCGCAATGGTTTCTTTATTAGGCTGATTGAGAGAAATATCGAATGGAATTCTACCTTCTCGAAGAGATTGACGCACAAAAATATTAAATGCTGTTGAAATATTCAATCCCAATTGGGAAAATAAATCATCCGCTTGCGCTTTTAACTCAGCATCCATACGGATACTGATATTTGTTGTGTTGTTGGCCATTTCATCATCTCCTTTTCCTTTGGTATTTATAGTATATGCTATTTGCACGAAAATAACAATACATTGCACGAAAAATTAAACCCAAAACTCTAATAAACCACTTGCTTCAAAACGCATTTGACATTATCACTAATTAGCGATATATTAAAGTCATGAAAAAAAACACAATCTCTTATGGAAAACAAAATGATCTTAATTTAAAAGCATTTATCGGACTTAGCCGAACAACTCAGGCATTGCATCGAAGAGCAGGCGCAATCTTCAACCAAGGAGGTCTTACATCAGCGCAATTTGCTGTGCTGGAGGCGTTGTACCACAAGGGCGATTTAACAATTAACGAGATCATTGATAGCATTCTCTCTACCTCCGGTAATATGACGGTGGTAATTAACAACTTAGAAAAAGATGTAATGATAGAAAGACATCCAAATCCAAATGATAAAAGGTCCTATATTATTGCAATTACGCAAAAAGGGAGAGAAAAAATCGAAGAGATATTTCCCCTACATGTGGAAGATTTAGGAGAGAGTTTTACCGGACTTCAGGAAGAGGAAAAAGAAATGTTAGTGCATCTATTGAAAAAAATAAACACAAGGAGTGAATCAAATGAGTAAAAAGATAAAGACAATTGAAAAAATAGGATTTCAATGGGGGATGGACAGCCCATTTTTAGCATGTATGCATCACCGGGATCAATTTCCGGCAGGGAATGAGGTACAAGGACCAGCGGTTTCCTTAGAAGGAAGAAGAATGGGCAATGATTTTTCCGGGAAAGACGGCTTTAGTATGTATCATGGAGAAACAGTTCCGGGATTTCCAGTTCATCCTCACCGTGGTTTTGAGACTGTTACCGTTGTACTGGAAGGAATTGTTGACCACTTTGATTCCAAGGGAGCGGAAGGACGTTATGGAAATGGTGATGTCCAGTGGCTGACTACCGGAGAAGGATGTCAGCATGTAGAGATGTTCCCGCTGGTTCATCAAGATAAGGAAAATCCCCTTGAATTATTTCAAATCTGGTTGAATTTACCGGCAAAGAGTAAATTCACAGACCCGGATTACAAGATGTTATGGGCAGAAGAAATTCCAGTGATAAAGCATACCAATGAAAAAGGAAAAACAGCAACCATCCGATTAATTGCCGGAAAATATGAAGACAAAAAAAGCTTGGAACCAACAAAAGATTCCTGGGCCGCAAAAGAAGAAAATCACGTAGGTATCCAGCTTGTGGAACTGGAACCAGGGGCAGAGTTTCATATTGCTGCAGGTTCAAAGACCTTAAACCGTAACCTGTATTATTATGAGGGAACCAGTTTCATCACAATAGATGGTAAAAATATTGATCCGTCCTCTCGAATCAAACTTTCAGGAGATGATCAAATCACAGTGGTAAATGGAGACAAAACCAGTTTCGTTTTACTCTTAGAAGGAGAACCAATCAATGAGCCAGTGGTGCAATATGGACCATTTGTTATGAACTCCGATCAGGAAATACGAAAGGCATATGAGGATTATCAAAAAACTCAGTTTGGAGGTTGGCCATGGCCTGATGATGAGCCTGTTCATGAAAGGGAGATGGGAAGATTCGCCCGTTATCCAGATGGAAGTGTGGTAAAGAAGTAATAGAGATCCGGTAGAATGAGTTTGTGAAAGCAGAATCTTTATAAAATAGAAGAATTAATGAAAGGAGTTTTCCGTATGATACATTAACATACGGAAAACTCCTTTCATTAAGTGAAACAACTAAAACTTAATCTTCTTCTCCAACAAAGTAATCCCCTGATATAAGAATGCAGAAACGATACAGAGAATCACAATACTCGTAACAACCAGGTCCATCTTAAACACCTGGCTTCCATAAATAATCAAATATCCAAGCCCCTTATTTGCAGCCAGGAATTCTCCAATAATAACGCCCACTAGGCAGAGACCGATGTTGACCTTCATATTGCTGATAATTAAAGGGATAGAGCCGGGAAGCAATACCTTTAATAACACATCCTTCTTTGTTCCTCCAAGAGAATAGATCAGCTTGATCTTATCCGGATCCGTTTGGTAAAAGCCGGTATGGAGAGTCATGATACAACCAAAGACAGCAACTGATATTGATGCAACAATAATGGTCTTAATGTTATTGCCAAGCCATACGATTAAGATGGGGGCAAGGGCAGATTTAGGAAGACTGTTGAGCATAACCAGGTAAGGCTCTAAGACCTCTGATATGCTCCGGCTGGACCAAAGCAGTATGGAAATCAAAAGTCCAAACACCACAACCAGGGCAAAACTTATTAGGGTTTCCATTACGGTCACTCCGGTATGAACAAAAATGGAATTGTCTTTTACCATATCTAAAAAGCATATAATCACACGACTGGGGGAGCTGAAAATAAAGTCATTAATGAATCCCAGTCTTGCGCATAGCTCCCAGACGGATAACAAAAGGACCAACAGCAAAAATCGAAACATACGCACATTACGACGGTGCATCTTTTCCTTTTGTATGAATTCCTGCTGTGCTAATGATGGATGAGTCTCAATCATGGTTTTGCAACTCCTTCCACACCTGGTTGAAGTAGACGGAAAATTCCGGCATATTTCGTCTCTTCAATGGTCCTAGATTTTCATCTCCAAAGGAAACCGGTACAATGGCTTTGAGCCGTCCTGGTCTACTTGTCAGTACGATGACCCTGTCCGCTACGCTAATTGCCTCGGAAAGATCGTGTGTAATTAATATTGCGGTTTTGTGGGTGCTTTTTATAATAGAACTAATGTCATCACAGACGGAGAGTCTGGTCTGATAGTCAAGTGCGGAAAACGGTTCATCTAATAAAAGAAGATCTGGTTCCAGGGCCAGAGTACGGACCAGAGCGGCACGTTGTCTCATGCCTCCGGATAATTCAGACGGTTTGGCCTGCTCAAAGCTTCCAAGTCCATAGGTATGAAGCATTTGATGCAGTTTTTCTTTGGAGCTGCTGTCAAGCTTTTTCTGGATTTCCAGGCCAAGCTCAGCATTTCCCATGATGGTCCGCCATTCAAAAAGGTGATCTCTTTGCAGCATATAGCCAATGTTAGATCTAGAATCGGTCTGAGGAACACCGTCAATTAGGATTTCTCCCGTATCAGGCTTCAGCAATCCGCTAAGAAGAGATAAAAGAGTGGATTTCCCACAGCCGGAAGGTCCGACGATTGCAAGGAATTCCCCGTTATCTGCCGTAAAAGATATATCAGAAAGGGCCAGCGTCTCACCCTCAAGGGAATGATAGGAGTAACTGACCCCGTGAACTTCCAGTTTAGGTTTCATGGGCCCTCCTTTTCGATGATTTGATCTGATCTGATATAGTGTTATAATATGTACATTAAAAAGGAGTGTGAAGATATGTCTACTATTTCCTTCCTATTTGTCGAATGCGAAAGATTCCTGTAAGTTTCCAGGAATAACCTGAAAAATAAGAAAAAGCCCTTGCATTAGCTTGTAATCAGTGATATACTATTGTGGATAACATGAATGTTTGACGGATAAAGAGTGGGCGCAAGTCCACTCTTTCCATTTGTTTGGAAAGGTGGGAGGAAGATGGCAAAAAGGGAAGATTATGAAGCAAAGACAGAGAGCTTTTTGATGCCACTTATGGAAGAATACAATTATGAACTAGTTGATGTGGAATATATAAAAGAAGCAGGAAACTGGTATTTACGGGCCTATATAGATAAAGAAGGCGGAATTACAGTTGATGACTGTGAGATCATTAGCCGCAAGCTGGGAGAGTGGCTGGATGTAAACGATTTTATCGCAGACAGCTACATTTTAGAAGTCAGCTCCCCAGGACTTGGAAGGCCGCTGAAAAAGGATAAGGACTTTGAAAGAAGCATTGGCAAAGAAGTGGATATCCGGCTATATAAAGCATTGAACAAACAAAAAGAATTTAATGGAACATTACAGTCTTATAATAAAGAAACTGTAACAATAGCACTGGAAGATGGTACCGAGCTTGTGATGAATCGCCCGGAAATTGCACTAATCCGGCTGGCATTTGATTTCTAAACAGTAAGAAATATTAGGAGGATAAAAAAATGAATAAGGAACTGTTAGAAGCATTGAATATTCTGGAAAAAGAGAATAACATAAGCAAGGAAACCCTCTTGGAAGCGATTGAAAATTCTCTCTTGACAGCGTGCAAGAACCATTTTGGGAAGGCAGATAATGTTAAAGTCAGCATTAATCGTGATACCTGTGATTTTAATGTATTTGCAGAAAAAGAAGTGGTTGAAACAGTTGAAGATCCTCTGCTTCAGATCAGCCTCGCAGACGCTAAGATGGCAAACCCCAAATACGAGGTTGGAGATGTAATCCATTGCCAGATAGATTCTAAAAAGTTCGGAAGAATTGCGACTCAGAATGCCAAGAACGTAATCTTACAGAAGATCCGTGAAGAAGGTAGAAAATCCCTGTTTAACGATTGGTCCTGCCAGGAACGAGAAGTTGTAACAGGAATTGTACAGAGATATCTGGGCAAAAACGTGAGCATTAATCTTGGTAAGGTAGACGCTATCTTAAACGAAACAGAGATGGTAAGAAGTGAAGTATTTAAAGCAACCGAAAGAATTAAGGTTCTTGTTTTGGAAGTAAAAGATACTCCAAAAGGACCAAGAATTTCTGTTTCAAGAACACACCCAGACCTGGTGAAGCGATTATTTGAATCTGAGGTTACGGAAGTAAAAGACGGAACCGTAGAGATCAAAGCCATTGCAAGAGAGGCTGGCTCTAGAACAAAGATTGCAGTAAAATCCAATGAAGTTAATGTTGATCCAGTTGGCGCATGTGTAGGCTTAAACGGTGCCAGAGTTAATTCTATTGTCAACGAATTAAGAGGCGAGAAGATCGATATCATTAGTTGGGATGATAATCCAGCTTATTTAATCGAGAATGCATTAAGCCCTGCAAAAGTTATCTGTGTTGTAGCAGATGAAGAATCAAAAGAAGCCCAGGTAATCGTTCCAGATTATCAGCTATCTCTTGCCATTGGTAAGGAAGGGCAGAATGCGAGACTTGCTGCAAGACTGACTGGATATAAGATTGATATTAAAAGTGAAACACAGGCAAGAGAACTTGGTTTATTTGAAGAACTTGGTCTGGAATACCAGGATGCGAGTACATCCTTTGAAGATTTTAGAAATGAATTTCAGGAAGGCGGCGATAAAGAAGTATCAGACTACCAGGAAGAGTATCAGAGCGGCTACCCAGAAGACGGCCAGGACGGTAATAACCAGGAATAAAGAAAACAGGAAGTGATGGAAACGTGAGTACAAAAAAAATACCTCTCAGACAGTGTATTGGCTGTGGTGAGATGAAAAGTAAAAAAGAGATGATTCGTGTGTTAAAGACCTCGGAGGATGATATTGTTCTTGACGCAACCGGGCGTAAAAACGGCCGTGGTGCATATCTCTGCGCATCTATGGAGTGTTTCCGTAAGGCAGTAAAGAATAAAGGTCTGGAACGTTCCTTTAAGATGGCGATTCCAAAAGAAGTATACGAAACATTGGAAAAGGAGATGGAACAGATTGGATAACAAACAGAAGATCCTGAATCTGATTGGTTTGGCCACTAAAGCAGGAAAGATTGGCAGCGGTGAGTTCATGACAGAAAAATCTGTAAAATCAGGAAAGGCATCATTAGTAATCGTTTCAGAAGAAGCCTCGGATAATACAAAAAAGATGTTTACAAACATGTGTACTTACTATAAAGTTCCAATCTACTTCTTTGCAAGTAAAGATGAACTGGGCCACGCTATGGGCAAAGAGATGAGGGCGTCTCTTGTCATCGTAGATAATGGGTTTGCTAAGGCAGTCGTGAAACTAATGAATACAATGGTCGGTAGTGAGTGTGAGAATGAGCCTTCACATCTACCCGCATGTGCTGTAGAATGCGCACAGAATGGAGGAAAGCATGAGAGTATATGATCTGGCAAAGGAACTCGGAAAAGACAGCAGTAAGGAGATACTGGATATCTTGGAAAAGCATAATATAAATTTAAAAAGTTCATCTAACATTTCAGAAGAACAGGCATCAATCGTGAAAAAAGAAGTGGGCGGCCACAGTAAAACCAGCACCCAGGGACATTCAGAAGCTTCAGGTGGAGATGATTCTGATGCACCAAAGAAGAAAATCGCAGCAGTATTTCGTCCCCAGAACGCACAGAATAAACCTCAGGGACAGAGCGGAAGTAATCAAAGACCAAGTCAGTCTGGTGCACAAAGAGAATATCCTGCAAGAAGTCAGCAGGTAAGTGAGCAGTCTGCGACACCAACCACTGAAGTGAATAAAGAACATACCACTGGCTATCAGGGCAGCAGACCACAGGGTCAGGGTGGATACCAGGGCAACAGACCACAGGGCCAGGGTGGATACCAGGGCAACAGACCACAGGGCCAGGGCGGCTACCAGGGTAACAGACCAGAAGGTCAGGGCGGTTATCAGGGTAACAGACCACAGGGTCAGGGTGGATACCAGGGTAACAGACCACAGGGTCAGGGTGGATACCAGGGGAATAGACCACAGGGTTCTGGCGGTTACCAGGGGAATAGACCAGAAGGTTCTGGCGGCTACCAGGGTAACAGACCACAGGGTCAGGGCGGCTACCAGGGTAACAGACCACAGGGCCAGGGCGGCTACCAGGGTAATAGACCAGAAGGTTCTGGCGGTTACCAGGGTAACAGACCACAGGGTCAGGGCGGCTATCAGGGTAACAGACCACAGGGTCAGGGCGGCTATCAGGGTAACAGACCACAGGGGTCTGGCGGCTATCAGGGTAACAGACCAGAAGGTTCTGGCGGCTACCAGGGTAACAGACCACAGGGTTCTGGTGGATACCAGGGTAACAGACCACAGGGTTCTGGCGGTTACCAGGGTAATAGACCACAGGGTTCTGGCGGTTACCAGGGTAACAGACCACAGGGCCAGGGCGGTTATCAAGGAAACCGTGATGGAAGACCACAGGGTGGCGGCTATCAGGGAAATCGTGATGGAAGACCACAAGGTGGCGGCTATCAGGGTAATCGTGATGGAAGACCACAGGGACCAGGCGGTCGTACTGGCAGAGATGCTGGAACAAAATCCTTTGATACTCCAATCCAGGCAAAGCCAACCAGCAACCGTGCGGTTAAGAATACCTATAAGAATGACAGATTTGATAAAAGAGATAAAGACGATGACAGCGTAAACAAGGGTCAGGCAAAAGGCGGCAAAGGCTTTAAGGGCGCTATTCAGCCACCAACTCATAGAGAAGCTAAGGTTCAGGAAGTAAAGACTATCATAATTCCAGAGATCCTTACCATCAAAGAGCTTGCAGAAAAGATGAAGCTTCAGCCATCAGCCATTGTTAAAAAACTGTTTTTACAGGGCAAAATCGTTACTTTAAATACAGACATTGACTTTGAGCAGGCAGAAGAGATTGCTATGGAATACGAAGTGCTCTGCGAAAAAGAAATTAAGATTGATGTAATCGAAGAGTTGTTAAAAGAGGAAGAAGAAGATGAGGCTACTATGGTAACCAGACCGCCAGTAGTATGCGTTATGGGCCATGTTGATCACGGTAAAACTTCTCTTCTTGATGCAATCCGTCAGACCAGTGTAACCACTAGAGAAGCAGGTGGTATTACCCAGCATATTGGTGCTTATACTGTTGAAATCAACGGACAGAAGATCACATTTTTAGACACACCAGGACATGAGGCCTTTACTGCCATGCGTATGAGAGGTGCCCAGTCCACAGATATCGCTATCCTTGTTGTTGCAGCAGACGACGGTGTTATGCCTCAGACCGTTGAGGCGATTAACCATGCAAAAGCTGCAGGAGTAGAGATCATCGTAGCCATCAATAAAATTGATAAACCAAGTGCAAATATCGACCGTGCAAAGCAGGAATTATCCGAGCATGAACTGATCTCTGAAGATTGGGGCGGCAGCACTGTATTTGTACCAGTTTCCGCACATACAAAAGAAGGTATCAAGGAACTTCTTGAGATGATTCTTCTTACTTCAGAAGTAAAAGAATTAAAGGCGAATCCAAATCGCCATGCAAGAGGTCTTATTATTGAGGCAGAGCTTGACAAGGGCAAAGGTCCAGTTGCTACCGTATTAGTACAAAAAGGTACGTTACGTGTTGGCGATACCGTTGCAGCAGGTTCCTGTTATGGAAAAGTCCGCGCTATGATGGATGACAAAGGCCGTAGAGTAAAAGAAGCTGGACCATCCACACCAGTAGAGATTTTAGGTCTTAACGACGTTCCAAATGCTGGAGAAGTTCTTGTTGGAACTGACACTGAGAAGGACGCAAGAAGCTTTGCGGAAACATTTATTTCCGAAGGTAAGAATAAATTACTGGAAGATACAAAAGCTAAGTTATCATTAGATGGTCTATTCAGCCAGATTAAGGCAGGAAATATCAAAGAACTGCCAATCATTGTAAAGGCTGATGTTCAGGGATCTGTAGAGGCGGTAAAACAGAGTCTTTTGAAGCTGTCTAATGAAGAAGTTATGGTAAAAGTGATTCATGGAGGCGTTGGTGCCATCAATGAGTCAGACGTTTCCCTGGCTTCCGCATCAAACGCTATTATCATTGGTTTTAACGTAAGACCTGATGTAACAGCAAAATCCATTGCGGACCGGGAAAAAGTAGATTTAAGACTTTACAAGATAATCTATCAGGCTATTGCAGATGTAGAATCAGCCTTAAAGGGTATGCTTGATCCGATCTTTGAAGAGCAGATTACTGGTCACGCCATTGTTCGTCAGACCTTTAAAGCATCTGGTGTTGGTACCATTGCTGGTTCCTATATCATGGATGGAAAATTCGTAAGAGGCTGCAGCGTACGTATTACAAGAGCTGGAGAGAAGATTTACGATGGACCATTAGCATCCTTAAAGAGATTTAAAGATGATGTAAAAGAAGTAGCAACAGGTTATGAATGTGGTCTTGTATTTGAGAAGTTTAATGATATCCAGGAAGATGATATGATTGAAGCATATGCCATGGTGGAGGTTCCCCGCTAGGAACCATTTCACCTGGATTTAGAAAGATGAGCCCGTGATTGCGGGCTGGTCTTTTTGAACATTTGGATGAAAAGCGAAAGGAATAACATGCGTAAAAACAGTATAAAAAATACAAGAATCAATATGGAAGTCCAGAGGGAGTTAAGTGAGATCATCCGTCTGGGGATTAAAGATCCAAGGATCCATCCTATGACAACCGTAGTTTCTGTGGAGGTGACTCCTGACTTGAAATTCTGCAAGGCATATATCAGTATCCTTGGAGATGAAGAAGCTGGAAAAGCGACCATAGAAGGCTTAAAGAGTGCGGAAGGTTATATCCGCAGAGAGTTAGCTAGAAGAGTCAATCTTCGTAATACACCACAAATTAAGTTCATTTTAGATCAGTCGATTGAATATGGCGTGAATATGTCCAGACTGATTGATGAGGTTACAAAAGATATCAAAGATTAAGGAGGTGCACCGTTGAGTTACCTTGATACAATCCTTGAACATGTAAAGAATGCGGCCATTATGGGCCATGTCCGTCCGGACGGGGACTGCGTAGGTTCCTGTCTGGCGGCATTTAACTACCTGAAAGAAAACTATCCTCAGGTAGAGGCGGTGGTATATCTTGAAAAACCGTCTGAGAAATTTAATTATCTAAAATCTTTTGACCATATTGTCAGTGATTTTTCCGAAGACAAAGAATATGACCTGTGTTTATGTCTTGATTGCAGCGATACTCTTCGTCTTGGAGAAGCAGTTAAATATCTGAATACGTCAAAAAAGAGTATTTGTGTGGACCACCACATCACCAACATAGGATATGCAGGTGAGAATATTGTGGAGGGCCATGCCAGTTCCACTTGTGAAGTGCTTTATGGCCTTCTTGATGAGAAGAAAATCAGTAAGGAAGTGGCAGAATGTATTTATACTGGTATCATACATGATACGGGAGTATTCAAATACGACTCTACATCCAGAAAGACCATGGAAATAGCCGGAAAGCTGATGGAAAAAGGGATTAATTTTTCCAGAATTATCGATGACAGCTTTTACCGGAAAACATATATACAAAACCAGATACTTGGTAGAGCATTGCTGGAAAGTATTACATTTCATGACAGCCAGTGCATTTTTAGTGTAATTAACAAAAAAGATATGGAGTTCTACGGTGTCACAGGAAGCGACATGGATGGAATCATTGACCAGCTTCGGATTACAGAAGGTGTGGAGTGTGCCATTTTCATGTACGAGACTGGCTGTAGAGAATATAAAGTGAGCCTTCGTTCTACGGCTGATCTTGATGTGAGCAAAATCGCTGTTTACTTTGGCGGGGGCGGTCATAAAAAGGCGGCTGGCTGCACAATGGCAGGGAGCGTTCACGATGTGATTAACAATCTGTCCGATCAGATTGTAAAACAGCTTAATTAGGAGAAACGGACGATGGCAGACGGCATCATCAATGTGTATAAAGAAAAAGGATTTACCTCTCATGACGTCGTAGCGAAAATGAGAGGTATTTTAAAGCAGAAAAAAATAGGACATACCGGTACCTTAGATCCAATGGCAGAGGGAGTACTTCCAGTCTGTCTGGGGAAGGCAACAAAGCTTTGCGATTTGCTGACGGATAAGACAAAAACCTACGAAGCGGTTATGCTTCTGGGCAAGGAAACAGATACTCAGGATATGACAGGTACGATTCTGGCTGAATATCCGGTTAATGCAAAGGAAGATGAGGTGAGAGAGGCAGTTTTAAGCTTTCTTGGTCCTTATAATCAAATTCCGCCCATGTATTCTGCTCTTAAAATTGATGGCAAGAAGCTTTATGAGCTTGCCAGAGAAGGAAAAGAAGTGGAGCGTAAAGCAAGACCAGTAGAAATTTTGGAAATACGGGTGGACCACATAGAACTTCCTAAAGTTACAATGACTGTAACCTGTTCTAAGGGAACTTATATCCGTACCCTTTGCTATGATATAGGAAAAAAACTTGGCTGCGGAGGCTGTATGGATTCATTAGTCCGTACCCAGGTATCAAGGTTTCTTTTAAAAGACAGTCTTACTCTGTCTCAAATCGAGGAACTAAGAGATGAAGGAACATTGGGAGAGCACATCCTTGCTGTGGACAAGGTATTTGCTGATTATCCCGCAATTGTCATGAAGCCGGAGTTTGATAAACTGGTTCATAATGGTAATCCATTTCTAAGAGATCAGGCCCAGGAAAGTTCTGCACCAGAGGAAGGTCCGGTCAGAGTTTATGACAGTGATAATAAATTTATTGGAGTTTATGAGCCTGACAGAGAAAGGAACATTCTTAAGCCCCAAAAGGTATTTCTGGGAGGAAATTAATGATGGAGTATATAACCGGAACCAGGGAATTTCATATCGAAGAGCCTTCCGTAGTGACTCTTGGAAAGTTTGATGGACGTCACAGGGGTCACCAGAAGCTTCTATGGGAAATGGCAGAAGTAAAAAGGAAAAAGGGATATGGAATCGCTGTCTTTACTTTTGATATGTCCCCTAGTGCTTTGGACATGGAGAGCACTCAGAGGGTTATCACCACAAATCTGGAGAGAAAGAACAATCTGGAGCGAATGGGCGTTGATTATCTGGTAGAATACCCTTTTACCAAAGAGACCGCTCACATGGAGCCTGAGGAGTTTGTAAAGCAGATTTTGGTGGATCAAATGAATGCGAAAACCATTGTTGTAGGTACGGATTGTACCTTTGGTTACCAGGGTGCAGGAAATGCGGACAGCTTATATCAGTGGAAAGACCGTTATGGATACGAATTGATTGTGGTCGAGAAAGAAAAAGATGATTTGCGTGATATCAGCAGTACTTATATCAGAGAGTTGTTGGATGCGGGAAATATGGAAAAGGCAAATGAGCTGTTAGGAGAACCTTACGCAATTCATGGAACTGTGGTTCATGGCAATCATTTAGGAGGTCCGGTATTAGGGTTTCCAACTGCCAATATTGTTCCGGAATCGGAAAAACATCTCCCCGTATTTGGCGTTTATGTATCCAAGGTTTATATCGATGGCAAGTATTATGGAGGGATTACCAGCATCGGAAAAAAGCCCACCATAGAAGGCGAATTCCCCGTAGGAGTAGAAACTTATATTTTTGGTATAAATAAGGATATTTATGGAAAGACTATAGAAGTACAACTATTGCACTTCGTCCGCCCTGAATGGAAATTTGATGGATTGGAGCAGTTAAAAGTGCAGATAGAAAAGGATAGGGACTATGGTTTGGAGTATTTAAAAACCCTGTCTGAGTAAACCAATTTAAAACTTGCGAAGGAACGTGCATATGACTGACAAAGCATGGAAATTGCTGGGCTTTGCAATTGCATGCGGCAGTGCCGTATGGATAGCAGCAGCAGATGTGCAGGCCGCAGGAACCAAGACGACTGTGACTACCGGTACTCCGGTAGCTGGTATCGATGTCTATATGGACAAGTACCAGGAAAGTTCGAAGCAGAAGTCAGGAGAAGAGACGGCCGGTCTTACGCAGGAAAAAATGAGAATTGGGACCTTTCGTACCATCTTTAGTAATCTAGGGGTGGCGGTAGTCGAGGATTCCCTAAATATCAGAAAAGAACCAAAGAATGATGCGGAAATAGTAGGAAAGTTAAAAAGTCATTCCGGAGCCAGTGTGCTTTCGGAGGAAAACGGCTGGTATAAAATAAAATCGGGTCAAATAACCGGTTATGTGTATGGACAGTATTTAGCAACTGGAAAAGAAGCCAGAGCCATTGCCTACTATGAAATGAAGCTGATGCTTCGTGTAGACACCCAGACCCTTCGTGTCCGCAGTCAACCAAATACGGATGCCCAGATTCTTGGAAGAATCCATGAGGGGGAAACCTATCGGTTCTTATCTGGATCTGATGGCTGGGCCCAGATAGAATACAATGGTAAGCCAGCTTATGCCTATGTCCCGGAATATGCTACCATAGCTTACACCATACCGGAAGCGTCAAAAAACAGTGATGTACGCTCTCAGGTTGTAAATTATGCGGTAAATTTCGTAGGAAAGCCATACCGTTGGGGTGGTACCAATCCCAATACGGGTGCGGACTGTTCGGGCTTTGTGCAGTATGTAATGGAGCACGCGGCGGGAGTACAGCTTGATAGGACTTCAAGACAGCAGGCGTCAGAGGGTGAGGCAATACCAGCTTCTAATATGGAGCCAGGAGACTTGCTATTTTATTCCAGTGGCAGTCAAATTGACCATGTGGCCATGTATATCGGCGAGGGTCAGATTGTTCATGCAGCAAACCGAAAGAGTGGGATCAAAATTTCTACGTGGAATTACAGAAATCCGGTTACCATACGCCGGGTGATCCCGTGATGAGAATTAGTAAATGTTTTCATTCCCTTACATTTCACAAAAAAGAACTGCAAACACAATGTTTATCAATATCAGCATTGAGGTTACAGTTCTTTTTTTGACTTAACTAGATATTTCTATCTCTTAGTTACCATTTATTTTCCATTTACTTTCCATTCTAGGATTCCAGTTGAGCTGCTTCCTTTTGAATCCATAATGATTGAGATACCATTTGTTGTAATGGGAGTAAAGGTTGTAGTATTATATTGATTGGTTTTTGTGCCCAGACCTTTGGCATTTGCTACGTCCTGCCAAGCGGCTCCATCCCAGTACATAAAACGGTAGGAAGCTGGGACATCAATGCCCTGACCATCCTTAAACCAATAAACATCACAACTTGATATGGTATGATTCTCATTAAAGACGTATTGTACCCATTGAGCTCCAGTCTGAGGCCAATTACCGTAAACTGCGCCACTTCTATCGTTTGAGCTGGAAGGATCAATTCCGTCATTTAATGCACTGATACTTTCCCATTCAGATACAAAAGAAGTTGATGCAGTGGCTTGTCCGGCAATATTTGTTACTTGAGGGTTTGTATTGGGATCTGGATCAGGGTCTGGATTTTGATTGGAGGCTGATTGTTTAAATGTCATCTCATTCCCCAAATTACTGATCTGGGATATTTCTAACCCAGAAACAGATTTATTCCACCATTTTGAATCTGGAGTGGTATTGCTGGTGAATGAATCCCTGTAACCTCCACGAAATAAATCTCCTCGGTTTCCTCCGTTTCTATTTCTTTCCAGATCGTAATTGCCATCTGCTTGTTCCAGAGAAACCAAATAATGACTGCTTGGTGTCATCTCATTTTTAGAATTATTTCCATTTTCGTCAATATGCCAAATAGCAAGTCCGGCATCTGGTACATCGGCATATCTGCCGCTTTTTTGTATGTTTTCAATTAGAAAGTATTCTTTTGATTGATTCCCTGACCATTTATAGGAATAGGAATTTCCATTTTTATCTGCAACTGCTTTGAATGTAGTTCCTGCGTTGTATTCATTTAAATTCATAGGTAGGTTCCACCGGGATATGATATTTCTGCAATAAGGATCCGGTGGTGTTGGGTTTTTCTCATTGGCCACAGTGCTCATTAGGCTATACATACCGGTACCTTGAGAATCTCCATCGTAATCGTAAAGGTCTGGATATCCATAAATCATATGTCCACTTTCATGGCATATGGTATAGAGTGATAAATCCCTTCCGATATTTGACATTTCATATTTCTGGATTTTTACACCATTGAAATTATCGGATTTTGGATACCAGGATTGATGAGGCCATAGCCCTTTTGCCCAGCCAGCATCAGGAGTTCCTGCATAAAGAATATTCACTGCTTTTAAGTATCCTCTGGAATCTGTTGTTAAAGATGAAAGATTATAACCTGAGGTCTTTAGCCATTGAAATGCTTCTTCCGCAAGCTCATCAGACTTAGCATAGGAACCTGTCTGCTCGTAGATGTCATCGTAATAAGACTTCGGATGTTTTGCGGTATAATACCCGATTAATGTATTGGTATATGTGACTCTACCGCCAGATACATCATAATAATAGTCTCTGACAGATCCGTTATTATTGAAACCTCGGTAACCGGTTTTGTTAAAGAAATCATTGATATCAGATTGAGAGATATCGCTTTTGGTGCCCGGGAAATCAATTAAAATGGTCAGGCCCTTTACGTCACCAGAAGCTGCTAATTTGGAATCCAATAAGCCATTGCTGATTCCGTCATCAAAATTCGGAGTGTTTTTAAAATCGGTTCCATAAAGTCTTTTTCTTACTTCCTCCGCTTTTTCTTTTACGGCATCATTCTTGATTTTTAAATGCTTTTCAAGACCACCGCCGCCTCGCTGCGGTTCCCCAGATCTTTGAGTATTATTTGTGCCGTAAGTAATTCCGGTAGATACGTACTCTGTTTGGTCTTCGTTTAACTTGGCAAAACATATCCAACCATTTTCATCACGTATCAGTGTAAATCCATCTGGACTTTCAATGTGCTGATAATATTCATCTCCTGTAATCTCAACTTGAACTTTACTTCCATCTGGCTGAACTAACTCAAAGGCTTTATTGGTATATGGTGCTGCGAAAGCTTGAGTGTTGGTAACTGTGAACATCGTTGCTACTGTCATAGCAGTAGCAAAACATTGAATCATTTTACGCATAGTAAGTTCCTTTCGTTTTCATCTTTTGCTTTTTCTACCCCTTGTTACTTGTTTGGTGCATTTGTTTTGTTACTTATATTGACTTGTGCAATGGAATCACCTCCCTCAAATTTATTTACTACTTGAAGATAATATCGTATATATAAAAGAAAAATTAATATAAAATAAGGAATGTTAAGAATAATTCATAAAATGTTTATGTTTGCGAAAAAAACGTTAAAATACATATTAATAGTTAGATAAATACATGGACTTGCCGAATGTAATACATATAGTGGTTTTATATTTCTGCATATAGAAGTAATATTTTCTTTCATGGAGGATCTTTGATCTATATTCTGATAAAGGGATATGGGCTTGGTTGCTTTTTATTGCAGAGATATGAGAGGAAAGTCTCATAGGTTTTTTCTGTCCAACTTATTGCCCGGTGTCTAGGACTTAATTATAGAGTGAATAAGAAGAATTCTTGTCCATCTTAACGTTTAATGCTATAATTTCTCTTGTTAGATGCAATGGAAGGAAATATGGATGATATATGAAAACCTATGAGTTATGAATTGCTAAGTCTTAAGAATGATAATCATGAATATAGAACGAGGGAAAATATGAATTTACGCATACATAAGAAAAAACGTATTGGATATGCAATTGCTTTTTTAGTCTTATTTATAATTGAGACATTAATAGCTCTATTTGTACATGACGCCATAATCAGGCCTTATATTGGTGACATGCTGGTTGTTATCCTGATTTATTGCCTTGTTAGAATCATAATACCTATGGGTTATAAATGGCTGCCATTCTATATATTTTTATTTGCAGCTGGAATAGAATGTCTGCAGTACTTTCATCTGGTGCAGCTATTAGGATTACAGGAGTATACATTTTGGAGGATCGTAATTGGCTCCACCTTTGATTTAAAAGATATTATGTGTTATGGAGCAGGATGCATTTTATTAAGTCTTTGTTCCCACTATTGGGATATCTAGAGTACCGTGAAACTATAAAATAGACGAAAAAGGGCTGTTGTAAAATGACTGAGTAATCAGTTGTGGTGCAATAGCCCTTTTTGCTGTGTAAAATTGGTGCAGATGATCTTTTATTATTGGGATATCATCCTATTTTGAACATTCCACCATCAGATATTGCATTTACAAAGGTACTGCTTTTTTATAAAATGTGTTTATAAAGTGAATTGGGAGGTAGAGCAATGAGATTAAAGAAAATTATGGGTATCACTCTGGCATTATTGATGATGACAGGATCTTTGGCAGGCTGCTCCGGTGGGGGAGCAACAAACACAACTGCGGCATCTCAAGGGGGAGAGACGTCGGCGCAGACAGACACAAAACAGTCCGAGGCGAATTCTGGAGAGAAAACCGTTATAAACGTTTGGTCCAAGGACCGCCACGATGCCACTTATGCACAGGCTAAAGTGGATGAATACAATGCAAATAACACGGATAACATTCAGATCAATTACCAGCTTTATACGGATAATTATGTGCAGGCCATAGACATGGCGGTACAAAGCGGGGAACTTCCGGATATTCTGGTGCAGCAGGAGCAGATGTTTGATAAATATGTCAATGAAGGACAATGGGCAAACCTCTATGATTACATGGATGAGGATATGAAATCGTATTTTAAATCTGTGATTTTTCCGGGATATAATGAGTTTGATGGAAAACTGTATTTCATACCGACTACCGGAACCACATGCCGTCTCTTTTATAATAAAGAAATATTTGAACGGGTAGGAATTAAAGAGCCGCCGAAAACATTAGAAGAAGTGGTGGAAGATGCCAGACTTATTAATTCACAATTATCCAAAGAAGGTATCTATGGGTTTGCAGAAAACATGAAGAGCGCAAGCTCTGGTCTGCAGCGTTCCATGTGCATCGGGCTGGAACGGGAGACCGGATTGGTGCGGGGCTATGATTTTAAAAAAGGGGAATATGATTTTACCCAGTGGGCAGATACCTTAAAGCTGTGGAAGGAACTGCTGTCAGATGAATGTGCATTTCCAGGTTGTGAATCTCTGGATATCGATCCTTTAAGAACCCAGTTTGCAGCTGGAAAGATTGGCATGTACATGTCCTACAGCCATGCGGAGCCAGGAGTATATCAAAACCAGTTTCCCATGGATTCTTCCAAATGGGACTGTGTCCCCATTCCCACGGTTGGAGGAAAGGCTACAGGAAAACAGTATTTTACAGGTACGGGAAGTTATGTGATCAATGCCAAGAGTCCAAACGTAGAAAAGGCGTTTAAGGTGTATAAGGATGTTTTTGCAAACGAGGACTATCTGGTGGGCTACTATGAAGGCGGATTTGGTGTAAGCATCCTTCAGAGTGTTATTGATAAGGCAAAGCCCGGAGAGGATTTTCAGAAAAAAGAGTGGCTTCTGATTAGTGATATGGACGCACTTCTTCCAAAACCACCTCACAGCGCGTTTGCTTCAGGTATGGTGGTGGAAGGGGAGGATATGTATAAAACCTGTGAATCCATTTATTATGGGAACGCAGATATTGAACCCACATTAAAAGATTTAACAGAGCGTTACAACAAGGCATATAAAGATGCGATTAAAAACGGAACCGGACGTGAGATTAAAATTGAAAATTACGATCCGATGAATCCTACTTTGAAATAATGGCTTAAGCAATATCTTAAAGAGGGGACAGCTTTAAAGGTCCTCTCTTTCTTTGAAAAGAAAGGAGTACGCAGATGAAAGATCAGAGAAACAGAAGGATTCTGCAAAGAAAAAAGTGTATGTGGCGGAATCTGCAGGCATATTCATTCATGCTGCCCAACCTGATCTTATTTACGGTCTGTTCCTTATATCCGGTAGTATGGACCTTAAAATATGTGTTTTATCAGTACGGTGGATATGGAACAGGAGTGCCCCGCTTTGTAGGACTTGACAATCTGGCGAGGGTGTTCCGGGATAAGGTTTACTGGGAAAGCGTGATGCACACGTTTACATACGGCTTCGGAAAGGTGCTTATTATTATTCCTCTTGCCTTCTTTTTAGCGTTTCTCTTAAACGGGCAGATACGGGGCAATGGGGTGGCACAAAGTATTGTATTTTTGCCAACCATCATGAGCTCCGCAGTTATGGGGCTTGTCTTTTATCTGTTATTCAATGCTTATAATGGAGAAGTCAATAAATATTTGATGGAAGCTGGGCTGGTAACCCGGCCGGTCAACTGGCTTGGAAAGGATCATGCTATGAAGACCCTGATCCTCACCGCAGTCTGGGGAGGCGTGGGAAATTATATGGTTTATTTTATCGCTGGGATCCAGCAGGTTTCGGAGGACGCCATTGAAAGTGCCAGGATCGACGGAGCCGGACGGCTGCAGACCATCTGGTACATCATCATTCCTATGCTGGGGCCTATCTTGAAAATCATTCTCATGCTGGCAATCACCTCGGCATTTCATGACATCACTAATGTTATGGTCCTAACGGAAGGCGGTCCAAACAATGCAACCATGGTTATGTCTCTATATGGTTACCGCTATTTCTTTCCCATATCAGCGGCGGAAGCGACAGTTCCCCAATATGGCTACGGTGCTGCAGTCAGCGTGATTTCCGCAGTTATTGCAGGTGCAGTAACTCTGGGTTATTTAAAAACATCAAAGAAGCTGGACAGCATTTATTAAGGAGGCGGCAGCATGACAGAAATGAATATAAAACACTTATCAAAAACCGCGTGGGCCGCACTCGTTGGAAAATGGATTTTTCTTGGGACCATGATCATATTTACCCTCTATCCGGTGGTGTATACGGTGCTTGGATCCTTAAAAACAAATGCAGAACTGACTCAGGGAGGCGGATTTTTTCCTGCGGCGTGGCATTTTGAAAATTATTATCAGGCCTTTGTTCAGGCAGATTTCACCAAATACACCATTAACAGCGTAATCGTCAGCGCTTCTGTAACCTTATTGGCGGCAGCTACCTGTTCCCTGGCCGGATTTATACTGGCGAGAAAGGATTTTGCAGGCAAAAAGGTGCTGATGGCCCTTTATTTGTCCATGATGTTTGTGTCTCTGGGCTCTGTTACCTTATACCCGATTTATGAGCTGCTGCGGGCATTGAAGCTGAATAAGACCATATATGCCCTTATCATTGCCCTTACCGGAGGTCAGGCGGCCAATGTATTTTTGGTCATGGGATTTACAAAGGGAATTCCAAGAGAACTAGATGAAGCGGCCATTATTGATGGATGCAGCCTGTATGGGGTGTACTCCCGAATCATTCTTCCTTTGAGTAAACCGATTTTGGCTGTTGTGGCTCTGTTTTCGTTCCGAAATGCCTGGAACGATTATATCACTAGCCTGATTATGACGATTTCCATGCCAAAGCTTCAGACTCTTACGGTGGCTGTGGTGCAGTTAAAGTATTCCGTCAATGCAGCGGCCGAGTGGCATATTATGCTGGCGGGGGCCTCCATCGCCATCATTCCCATTCTGATTGTCTATTTATTTGCCAATAAACAGTTCATAGCCGGGCTGACGGCAGGTGCAGTAAAAGGATAAGGAAAAAAACCCGACGCTGTGATATACTGAAAAAAATGGATTTGAACAGGGGGCGGGGATATCATGAAAAGAGTCTGGAACAATCTTCGGTTTCGCAGTAAGATCATATGGCTGTTTGGGGTCATGTTTTTCTTTACCACGGTTATCAGCGGTTTATCTTATTACCGTTATACTTCCAATGACATAGAAGAAAATTTCCGGGTAGGAGCGGAAGATGTTCTGGTTCAGATCGCGGACACTCTGGGAATGCGCCTTGGGGTCATCAACCAGAGGGCCAAGGGAATGCTGGCCAATTATACGTTTATGGTGACTCTTTCCGATTATTTAAACAACCCCAATGATATCAATCAGGTAAAGGCTCTGGGGACGGTTGCCGACTTTATGAAGGATTTTGAAACAGGAGAAAGTCTCATTCACTCTACCTTCATTTACACCGATAAAGGCAGCTTTGATAATTTTGTCCGCATGAGGAACTGGGATTTTGATTTTAAGGAATCTGTTTTCTACAAAAGCTATGAGGGAAGTCCCGGTAAATCCATTCGCTGGTTTCCGGTGTGGACAGATAAAATATTTCAGGATAATGACCAGGTGATCCCCATCGTATGGCAATTCAGCGTTCAGGGCTATGTAGGAGTGGAATATCTGGTGATTCAGCTGAAGAAAACGGAACTGGAACGGCTTTTGGAAGGAAAATATGAGTTCTTTGACAAGATTCTTATATTGGATGAAACGGGAAACGTCCTGATCGGCTCCATAGGCATTGATCCAAAGGAGCTGATGAAGCTGTCCGAGGCAAGAAAAGCAGGCAGCAACGTTATCACAAGCGATTACCAGTATGATGGTGACACATACCTGGTCACTTACGAAAGTCTGAAAGAAAATGGCTGGCAGATATATGGGCTGAAATCCAGGCAGACTTTGCTTGGCAGCTTAAAGAATCTGCAGAATGTGATTTACGAGATCATGGGAATTGCGTTCCTGTTCACGGTTGCTGCCATTCTTCTTTTATCCCATCAGTTAACCAATTCTCTGCGACGGCTGGAAAAACGGATGAGCTGTGTGGAAAAAGGAGATTTGAGCGTCCGGTTTTTCTATCCTTATAAGGATGAGATCGGAAGTCTGGCAAAGACTTTTAACTACATGATTGGAGAAATCCAGAGTCTGGTGCAGAAGCAGGAGGAGACCATAGAGGAACTGAAACGGGAGCGGGATTATGTTTCAGAGGTGCAGAAGCAGAAGCGGAAAGCGGAATTAAAGGCGCTCCAGGCCCAGATCAATCCTCATTTTCTTTATAACACCCTTAACGCCATTACCTGGCAGGCTGCGGACCAGGGGGCAGAGGAGATCAGCATCCTTTCCAACTCTTTGGGAAAATTCTTTCGGATCAGCTTAAGTAAAGGAGCCGAAGTAATCACTCTGGGAGAAGAACTGGAGCATGTGGCAAGCTACCTTAAAATTCAAAGCATTCGGTACCATTCCCGTTTGTCCTATGAGATAGATATGGATGAAAATTGGCTGGAGATCCGGCTGATCAAACTGATTTTACAACCGCTGGCGGAAAACTCTATCTATCATGGAATAAAGGAATCAAAGGGAGCAGGAAACATCAGGATCTACGGAAAAACGTATATTATGTCTCAGCAAGAGGTTTTAGAACTTTCCGTTTGGGACGATGGAGCCGGCATCCCGGAGGAAAAATTGATTCAGATGAATGAAATGCTGGAAATGGGCGGGACAGACAGCAAGACAGGTTATGGTATTTATAATGTCAACGAAAGAATCCGGTTATTTTATGGAGATGGCTACGGATTGCGCTATGAAAGCAGTTTTGGTTATTGGACAAGAGCCATATTAACAATTCCAACAAAAACAGGCGAGGTGGAATGATGTACCGTGTGCTGATTATTGATGATGAAGACTATGTGAGAGACTTACTGGTTAGAAACATCCATAGCTCTGACCTTGATGCAGAGGTGGTGGCTGTCGCAGGCGATGGAAGGGAAGGGCTGAAAGAAGCTCTTTTAAAGAAACCGGATATTGTCATTACAGACATTGCCATGCCCTTTATGAACGGTCTGGAATTGATTAAGGAGATGCAGAAGGCTGGCCTTCACAGCAAAAATGTGGTCATAAGCGGTTACGATGAATTTGATTATGCAAAACAGGCTATTACTCTTGGGGTAAAGGACTATTTATTAAAACCCTTTCTTCCAAAAGAGCTGACGGATGTACTGATGAAGCTGATTAAAGAACTGGACAGTCAGAAAGCACTGCAGCAGAATATGAGCCTTTTAAAGGAACAGGCCATAAGCCGGGAAGGACTTGTACGGGAAAAGACCTTAAGAGCGTTGCTTAAGGGGAAGGAGTGTCAGGCGGAAACAGACATCTCTCTGGAAGGAAAATATTATACAGCAGGTGTCATGAAGCTGGAAGGAAGTGCGTGGGATTTCAGCAGACAGGAGCAGGTGGAGGAGTTCTTGATGCTGGTGAGAAACGGCTATCTTCTTCCGGATATTCTTATGTTCGCGTTGAGCTTTGACGGCATACAGCTGGCAGTGATCTGGTGCGGAGGCGGAGACGATGAGGAGGATTTTATGAAGAATATTCGCCTTAGCCTAGAAAAAATCAGTGTCAGTCTGGAAAAATATTATCATATACAGTTAAGCTGTGCGGTGGGGAATGCTTACACCAGCCAGCTTAATCTAGAGCATTCTTATCGGGAAGCCATGGCCATGTGGCGAGGGAATTTAGATGGAGGCCGGCAAATTCTGTTTTATGGAGCCGATTGTGGAAAGAAAGAGGAAATCACCAGTGGCCAGATCCGAGAATGGAAAAATCAGATTCGGATGTCTGTAAGGCGAGGGCAAAAAGAAGATGCCCTTAAGAACTTAACCGGGTTGATGAAGTGCTATGCCTCCTTATCCAATAAGAAAAATGATTATGTAAGTGTATCCGTGGGTGAACTGGTCTATGCCATTCAAAATGACATGGAACAGGAAGGCTATGACCGGGCAGATACAGAGCCTTTGTCCTCCATTCAGGACCGAATTACATACGGCAGTCTTATGGATATGAAAGATTTACTGGATTCCTATATTAAAAAATGCTGTCTGGTGGTCAGAGATAATTCTGAGGAAACAAAGGCTGATGCTGTGGTCAAACTGATAAAGCTGCTGATTGAAAATGATTTGCAAAACTTGGATCTGGACTTGGAATGGGTGGCTGCAAAGGTACATTTCAGTTCCAGCTATGTAAGACAGATTTTTAAGCAGTATGTGGGGGAAAGTCTGGGAGAATACCTGATCCGGAAACGGATGGAGAGGGCAGGTAAGCTTTTACAGAAAACCGGATTAAAGATTCAGGAAATTGCAGAAGAGTGCGGTTATGAGAATCAGAGATATTTTGCCAGCAGTTTTAAAAAATTTTACGGGTGCACCCCTACGGAATTTAAAAAGGCGGTGGAAGAAGAGCATTTATATTAGGAGGGGACGGGATATGATTCAATTTACGGAACAGGAAATCCTGCATTTGCAGGAAAAAAGGAAAAAGCAGCCCCAGGCCATCTTGAATTTAAAGAAAGAAACAGAAGAGATTATGGCTAATACTATACAGGTCCCCAAGACTGGAATTGCCAACTGGACTCTTTATTATTACTGTCCCGTTTGCTCTGTATCTTTAAGCTATAACCAAAACGACGGATTACATCACAAATGTCCGTCCTGTGGTCAGGTGTTTTCGGGTGAGCCTTATGACAGTGCGTGGTGGGGGATAACTAACAGCAGAAATTATACGGCAGCCTTTCAGATGGGTCTGATCAGCAGGATTACCGGGGAGATAAAGTATGCCAGAAAAGCAATTGATATCATGGCAGAGTATGCCAAGTACTATAACAGCTATGAGGTTCATGGAAATATTCCATATAACGGCCCTGGAAAGGTAGGGGCTCAGACCCTTGATGAAGCAAATTTTCTCCGTAGCTTTGCCATGGTTTATGATCTGCTATGGGATTTTATGACGGTAGAGGAAAGAGAGAATATAAAGAAAGAGATGCTGATTCCGGGAGCGGAGTTTCTCATAGAACACCGTCATAAACAGCTTCATAATCATGAGGTGATCATAAATTCCGCCATTGCCATTATCGGACTGATGTTCCATATTGATTCTTATATCAGATTTGCTGTTTATGAGCCATATGGGCTTTTATATCAGCTGGAAAAGGGGATGCTAACGGATCATATGTGGTTTGAAGGGGCTTTTGGTTATCATTTTTATGCGCTGACCAGTTTCTTTGCTTATGAGAAGTTCGCTCTTCATACAGAGCACAGCCATATCAGTCATCCAAACTATAAGGCTATGATGGAGCTTTTGGTGTCTTATTTAGAGCCAGGATTTCGGATTCCCATGTTAAATGACACGAATTATGGGCATACATCTGCAAGCTTGTACCTCTATGAATTTGCCTACAGGGAAATTGGAGGAGATAAGCTTTTGTATGTGCTGAATCAGCTTTATAAAGAGGAGAAAAGGGACAATTTAGAGGCATTTATCTATGGCGTTGACCAACTGCCCACACAGGAAACAATCCTTGATAATTATCATGGAAAGACGGGGGAGTCCGGCAGCACAGTATTAAGGGGAGGTAATGGCCGATACTTACTGTTGAAATATGACCGGTATGGCGGGGAGCATGATCATTATGACCGCCTGGCAATCAGCTATCTGGGGTTTGGAAAACGGATTTCCCCGGATCTTGGAACAACGGGATATGGAGCTGTGATGCATTATGATTATTATAAGAATACAGGCTCCCATAATACGGTAAACATCGGAGAAGAAAACCAGTCTCCAGTCAATGCCAGACTCTCAAGGTATGAAGAACGGGAGGGTATTGTGTATGTGGAGGCGGAAGCAGACTGGACGGATCCATTTGAAATGCCTGACACATTTACCATTGAGCAGTGGAAGGAAGAAAATTACCGGGGAGTAAGGCTGGAGAGAAAGATCGCCTGGGCGGAAGATTACTTTGTAGAGGTATTTGTGGTAAAAGGCACTAGGAAAGACTTGCCGATCGACTGGGTGATTCATGTTTCGGGAGAAACTATTTCGGCTCCGGTTGGAAAGGAAATAGAGTGTTTTTCTGACCGAAAGCCATACCGCCATCTACATTCTATGAAACATGCAGATAGTTCAAATGAAGGGGAAGGAAATTCTGTGTTTTCTTATATGGATGGGGAAATTCGAACGGATGTGTTTGCCTGGAATCAGGGCAAGGAACTTTATTACGGGAAAGGGCCTGATAATCCTTCGGTTTCCGACATTAATTACCTAATTGAGCGGGCTTATGGCCAGGAAGCTGTGTTTGCCCATGTGATAACCAGCAGCGATGGTCCGGGCAGAATTGACCATGTGAACTTTTCCTGGCACTCAGGCACAATGTTGGTTATGGTGGAAGGAAAAGACAATGAGAAC
Organism: uncultured Eubacteriales bacterium; assembly: GCA_963528005.1. Lineage (GTDB taxonomy): Bacteria > Bacillota > Clostridia > Lachnospirales > Lachnospiraceae > Lacrimispora. The sequence goes on along the minus strand of CAURSM010000017.1, from coordinate 93,177 downwards.
GGAAGGACATGGAGCAAAGAGCATAAAATGTAAACTTAACTGTAAGAAAATGGGGAGGAATTGAAGAAGTTTATGAAATCGGACACAAAACGGGATTTAAATTATGATGTAGTAATCATCGGTGGTGGTCCGGCTGGAACTACGGCGGCTATTGCCAGTGCCAGAAACGGGGCCAAGACGCTTTTGGTGGAGCAATACGGCTGTCTGGGTGGAATGCTGACTATGGCAGGTACAGGTCCTCAGATGACCTTTCATGCCGGAAGCACACAGGTTGTTCGGGGGATAGCGGCGGAGATCGTGGAACGTATGGTAAAAGAGGGCTTTTCTCCGGGCCATTTGGAGGATTTTGTGGGTTATGCCAGTTCTGTAACTCCTTTCGACGCAGAAGGAATGAAGTTGATATTAGAAACCATGGTCAGGGAAGCTGGAGCGGATCTGCTGTATCATACGGTTTACACAGGGTGTGAGCGAGAGGACCGTAGAATTAGTAAGGTGCATTTGTATGGAAAACAGGGCTTTTTTGATGTGACCGGGACGGTTTTTATAGACGCATCGGCAGATGCGGATCTTGCCACACATGCAGGAATTGAAAGTGTATACGGCAGAGAAGAGGATCAGCTTACACAGCCCATGACAATGAACGTCAAGGTGCAGAATGTGGATAGGGGCAGAGTGATTGAATACGTGAAGAAGCATTCGGCTGACATGCTCTCAACCGTTCCGTTTGACCATCTCGAGCTAATTCCAAGAAGTGGGATACAGGGAGCATATTCTGTAATCAGAAAGGCCAGGGAATCAGGAGAATTCCCCATTGACAGGGATATGGTGCTGTGTTTTGAAACCAACAATCTGGGAGAATATATCCTTAACATGTCTCGGATCACGAAAAAAAGTCCGCTCAATTCCTTTGATTTAACGGAGGCAGAGATAGAAGGAAGAAAGCAGGCTTATATTATTGTAAGGCTCATGAGAAAATATGTGCCAGGATTTGAACATGTGGTTATTGTGGCTACAGGACCCCATATCGGCGTGCGGGAAAGCCGGAAGATCAATGGGACTTACAAGCTGACTGCTTCGGATTTGCTTCAAAATAAAATGTTTGAAGATGCCATTGCCATGGGCGGTTATCCAATTGACATCCATTCTCCTGATGGGGAGGAGACAAAGCATTATTATTTAAAGAAGGGAAGCTGGTATTCCATTCCATACCGCTGTCTTTATACGAATGAGTTGGATAATCTGCTGGTGACCGGCAGGTGTATGAGCGCGACCCATGAAGCCTGCGGGGCCGTCCGTGTGACTCCCATACTAATGGCCATCAGCCAGGGCGCCGGCACAGCAGCGGCTCTTGCAGCAAGATGGGAAAGCAGTGTGGCGGCAATTGATGTGGAACAGCTCAGAGAAACTCTAAAGGCACAGGGAGCATTTCTTGACCCTTATTAATGTAGTCCCACAACCCCTATCTTTCATATGACAAATCAAGAACTTACATCAAAGGATAGTTCTGATTAAGTGATTTAAGAAGAATAAGGCGGGGCTGTTGCTCAAATAACGTGAGTTATTTTAGCAACAGCCCCTTTTATCAATTTAATTCTTTTTCTTCCCAAGATAAGCCGCTTTTACTGACTCATCAGCCAGAAGCTCTTTTCCTGCCCCTGACAGTGTAATCCGGCCTGTTTCCAGCACATATCCCATATCAGCTGTATGAAGCGCCATATTTGCATTTTGCTCGATTAAAAGCACTGTAACGCCCTTTTTATTTATTTCCCGAATAATCGAGAACAAATCCTTTACGATAAGAGGAGCCAATCCCAGGGAAGGTTCATCCATCATTAAAATCCTTGGGTGGCTCATCAAAGCTCTGGCTACCGCAAGCATCTGCTGTTCGCCACCGGAAAGAGTTCCAGAAAGCTGCCAGCTTCGTTCCTTTAATCTTGGAAACAGAAAATAAACCCAATTAATATCATCTTCCAGGCTGTCATTTCTTAAGTAAGCCCCGATTTTAATGTTCTCAAGCACGGTCATATCTGGAAAGACATGACGGCCTTCTGGTACCAGTGCGATGCCCTTTGATACGATCTGAGTGGTATCAAGTCCGATTAGCTCTTCCCCGTCCAGGGTAATGCTGCTTCCGGCAGAAGGTTTTACAAGTCCCACGATGGAGCGGAGTGTGGTGCTCTTACCGGCTCCATTGGCACCAATTAAGGTTACAATGGTTTTATCCGGCACTTCAAAGGAAATTCCTTTCACAGCTTCAATTCCGCCGTAGTTCACTTTTAAATTCTCAATCTTCAGCATCGTCACTCACCCCCAGATATGCTTCAATTACCCGCTCGTTGTTCTGGATTTCTTCTGGTGTACCCTGAGCTATTAATTTTCCAAAATCCAGTACATAGATACGGTCTGAGATCTGCATGACCAGATCCATATGGTGTTCAATCATAAATACAGTTAAATGATAAGTATCCCGAATCTGCATGATGAAATCCGTAAGTTCCTGAGTTTCCTGAGGATTCATACCCGCAGCAGGCTCATCAAGTAAAAGGAATTTAGGTTCTGTGGCAAGGGCTCTGGCTATTTCCAGACGCCTTTGTAAGCCGTAAGGGAGAGAAGCCGCAATCTCATCCTTAAGATGAACAAGGTTTTGCTCTTCTAAAAGAGCCATAGCCTCTGATCGCATCCGTTCTTCCTCTTTGTGATTCAAGCGGAGAGTGGCAGAAAATACATTCTGCTTCGCACGCATATGTTTTGCGATAAGGACATTGTCAAAAACCGTAAGCTGTCCGAAAAGGCGGATGTTCTGAAAGGTTCTGGCAACCCCTTTTTGAGTGATCTTATCCGGAGTATTTCGAATCACCGGAATCGGTCTGGGTGTTACTTCTCCCAGATAGGTTTTCTCTGCTTTGCCCTTTGGTGTATTGGAGAGAATGGTTTCTCCCATAAAATCCACTTTGCCAAAGGTAGGCTCGTAGATACCGGTAACACAGTTAAAGGCAGTTGTCTTTCCAGCACCATTGGGGCCAATAAGCGCAACGATTTCTCCTTCATTTACATCAAGGCTTAAGCCGTTAACCGCTACCACGCCACCAAACTGCATGGTAACGTCCTCCATGTGGAGCACATTGATTGGAGTTTTTGCTTCTGCTGACATTATGCATTATCTCCCTTCTGTGTTTTGCTTTTTCTCTTTAGCTTATTTGGAATGCTGCGGATCAGCCTTCCAAGGCCTTCCCATGAAAACTCATTGCTTCCCATAATTCCGCGGCGGTAGAAGAGTACCACTGCCATAAGAAGAATGGAGAAAATAACCATACGAAAACCGGAACGGAACAGAGGAATGTCGATTCCGCCAATGGTAAGTGGATTATCAAAGAATCGAAGCCATTCTCTGCCAGCAGTAACCAAAAAGGCACCGATTACGCTTCCAGTAATGCTTCCAATGCCTCCCAGGACTACGATGAGCAGTATGTCATAGGTTAAGTTGATGGAAAAGGTCTTGGAATCAATGGAGCGCATGTAGATGGCAAGAAGACCTCCACCTACTCCTGTAAAGAAGGAGGATATTACAAAGGCCAGCTCCTTATAACGGAATAAGTTAATTCCCATAGCCTGGGCAGCCACTTCATCCTCCCGAAGTGCTTTAAATGCACGGCCATATGAGGAATTAATCAAAAGTACCATAAGAAGAATACATAAGCCACATAATCCAAAAGCCACATAGAGGTTTGGAAAAGCAGGGATATTTTTCAGTCCATAGGACCCGTTGGTAATTTTATTTAACTGAGGTGCGGAGATAACGGCACGGATAATCTCAGAAAAGCCCAGGGTGGCAATAGCCAGGTAATCACTTTTTAATCGAAGTACTGGAATACCAATGATGGCTGCAATAGCTGCGGAAAAAAGTCCCGCTAAAATAAGGGCAAGCCAGAAAGGGCACTGCAGATTTGCGATTGCTGGTGCGATTCCATCTACATAATATACACTTGCTCTGGTATCTACTGGAATCGTAAGAATGGCTACAGTATAAGCTCCAATTGCCATAAATCCAGCCTGACCTAAGGAAAACAGTCCAGTAAATCCAGTGAGCAGGTTCATGGAAACAGCAACCACCGCATAGATAGCGCTTCGTTCCAAAATTGAAATCTGATAGCTGTACTGAGCACTATTTGCTTGTAAGATACCAAGAATACCGATGACGAATAAAAGGGCAATCAAGGTATAGAGTTTGTTTTTTGATATTGCTTTCTTTTTCATAAGAGGCACCTCACACTTTATCGGTTGTCTTCTCACCGAACAAGCCAGTAGGTTTGATCAGGAGAATGGCAATGAGCAGAACAAAGGTAAATGCATCGCTGAAGGTGGAATACCCGGTTGCAACCAGAGCAGTCTCACCAAGTCCCAGAATAAATCCGCCGATGACTGCACCAGGAATGCTGCCGATTCCGCCAAATACTGCGGCTACGAAGCACTTTAAACCAGGCAAAGAGCCAGAGAATGGAAACACAGTCATACGATCTGTAAAATAAAGGACTGATCCAACCGCAGCTAAAAGAGATCCAATCGCAAAGGTAAATGTAATGATTCGGTTAATCTTGATTCCCATGAGGGAGGCAGTATCGTAATCTTTTGATACGGCACGCATTGCCATACCGATCTTTGTTTTGTTGATCAGTATCATAAGGGCATATACAATGATTAGAGTCAAAACCGGAGTAAGAAAGGTAACGAAAGAAGCAGAAAGACCACCGATCTGATAGATTTTCTTTAAGACCGGAAGTTCAGGATATCCCTTTGGAAGTGCCGTGAAAAGATAGGTAGCAAGATTTTGCAGCAGGTAAGAAACACCGATGGCAGAAATCATAACTGACATTCTTGGGGCACTGCGAAGAGGGCGGTAAGCAATCCGTTCGATGGAGACTCCTAATACGACTGTGATAAACAGCACCAAAGGTATGGAGATGAACCATGGAAAACTGGCCATTGCAAAAATCATAAAATATCCAGCCATCATGAAAATATCGCCATGGGCGAAGTTAATGAGGCGAAGGATTCCGTAAACCAGTGTATATCCAATGGCTATGAGTGCATATGCACCGCCTAAGGAAATGCCCGTAAGGCACTGCTGAAAAAAGGTTGAAAGACTCATGTGGCGAAAAGCCTCCTATCTGAGAAGTATGTAATAAAGTACCTGTTACAAATGGAACGAGTGGGGAAGGAAATACGTCCCCACTCATCTTGTAATGTTTATATCATTGCAATGTATGCTTTTATTTTACAGAAGTTGTTGTTAAAAATTTGAATTTGCCATTTTCTACTGTTTTGATAAATGCCATATCCTTTTTTGCATCTCCGTTTTCATCAAAGGAGATATTTCCGGTAACGCCTTCAATGGATACTCCCTTTAAGGCATCTTTGATTTTTTCCCCATCAGCAGAACCGGCAGTTTCGATTGCCTTACATGCACTTAAGTAAGCATCATAGCCAAGAGCGGATACGGCTGGAATGATTTCATCCTGCTTCTGTTCCTTTAAGTAGGTTTTGAAACCAGAGATAAAGGAAGCAGCCTCATCGTTAGCTGGCTCCGCTTCATCAAAGAACGTGGAAAGAACGATGCCATCTGCAGAAGCTCCAGCATTTTCAATAACAGTTGAATTCTCCCAAGTATCTCCAGCAGCAATGGTAGCTGTGATTCCAAGCTCACGAGCCTGTTTGATAATTAGTGGAGCAGTGGTGATAGAGGAAGGTGCAAAAATGATGTCTGGGTTTTGTGCCTTAATATTTGTAAGGATTGCTTTAAAGTCTGTCTGGTTGGTCTGGAACTGTTCTTCACTTACAACGGTTCCGCCAAGCTTTGTAAAGGAGGTCTTAAAGAAAGAACCAAGTCCGGAAGAGTAGTCATCACCAAGCTGTGTGACGATGGCAGCTTTCTTTGCGCCATTGTCATTTGCATAGTTTGCCATAACTGTTCCCTGGAAAGGATCTAAGAAGCATACACGGAAGTAGTAATCATTACCCTGGGTTACCTGAGGATTGGTACAGGAAGCGCCGATAGCAGGAATCTTGGCGTCAGCAAAGATCTGTCCAGCAGCGATAGAAACACCTGAACCATAGCTTCCGATTACTGCTGATACTTTCTGGCTTACAAGCTTCTGAGCTGCATTGACAGCTTCTGTCTTATCGGATTTATTATCTACTTCAACTAATTGAACTTTATATTCCTCTCCGCCGATTTTTACAGTCGGGTGTACCTGGTTGGCATAACGAATGCCTAAAACTTCCTGGAAGCCGCCGCCGCCGTTTTCTCCGGTAGTTGGCTCAAAAACACCAATTTTAATTACTTTTTCACCGTTGTTTGAAGATCCTGAGGAACCTGAGTTACTGCAGCCGGCAACGAGAGATGCGCTTAAGCAGGCAGCAAGAGTAAGTGCGAAAACCTTTTTTAATTTCATAATACATATCCTCCTTTATGTGTATCCCCTGTGAATACAACTGTCTTCCCTGTAGACACACGTTGCATTATATTATAACAGAAGATGAAAAAAGTGCAAGAAAAAAATGAAAGATAATAATAATATAAAGTGAATTCTTATTTTCAGAATCCTGTTACGTAGGAAGAGAATTCTAAAATAATCCTTTGTATGTAATTACCACTGGGGCGTCTTGTAAACAATGATAATTTGCAAAGATTTAAAAACTTTGTTTGCTTCAAAGAACTGCCCATCATACTAGTGGAACACGGCTTCTGTATTGATTTAGTTGTGTATTTACAGTTAATACAAACAATTGAAATGAATAAATTGGTTCAAGTTTATATATTATATTTTAGCTTGAATTTAGAGATATTTTTTAGCTATAAATTTTGTGTATCTTGCTGCTGTGATAACATTATTGTTTGAAAATATAGGGAAATGAAGAATCTTGTATCTTTTGGATAAAAGAAATATAATAGTTGTAACAGTATAAATATGTATTATATTAAGGTAAAAAAAGTTGCAATCATAATGGAATTTTAATAGAAGAATGTTTTTACATTATATCTCCGGAGGAATTAATGGATTTAAATATGGGAAATATGCAACTAAATTCTAAAGATGCCTTTAAGCTAAAAGATAAGAGAAGTAGGAGGGAATGTGGTGCAAAATAGAGTTTTGATTATTGATGATGATATGGGATTATGTCAATTACTAAAAAAATGCGTAGAGAAAGAGAATATAGCTGCTGTACTTGCGCATAACGGAATAGATGGTTTAAAGCTAGCATTACAGGGCAATTATCAACTAATTGTCTTAGATGTCATGCTCCCTGAAATGGATGGTTTTCAAATCCTTGAAAGAATTAGAAGAGTTAATGTAATCCCAGTACTTATGCTTACGGCAAAAACAGCAAGCACCGACAAAGTAAATGGTCTTCGTTCAGGCGCTGATGACTATCTGACAAAGCCTTTTGATGTGGAAGAATTTATTGCCCGCGTTCTATCATTAATTCGGAGATATACGACCTTAAATAACAGTGTAAATAAAGAAACTTGTCAACTCTCTTTTCAAAAACTTACAATCAACTTAGATACTCGAATTGTTCAGATAAAAGAAAAACAAGTTGAGCTTCATCCAAAGGAGTTTGATATTCTTTACTACCTTGCCAGAAACCAGGGCAAAATTTTAACTAAACAACAAATATATGAAGAAATTTGGCAGGAGACTTATGCCTATGATGATGATAATATTATGGGGTATATTAGTAAATTACGAAAACAAATTGAGCCTGACCCAAACAATCCGATCTACATTCAAAGAGTAAAAGGTGTGGGTTATCGCTTTAATAGGGAGGTGTAAAATGAATGGGATTTATGTGGAAATACCACTACTCGCGGCTATAGGTGGCATTGTCTTTATCATTGTAGTTTCTGCCTTGCTGATGTCTCAGAAAATGCGAAATGTGAAATTGAAAAAATTAAATTTCGGAAACACTGGACGGCATTGCTCAGGGCAACAGTAATCGTAAAATTTTGGCAAAACCCAATGATATAACTTCTATGATTTGTTATAAAATGAATGATATTGTATATGAATTTCGGGAACAGATCATTGATTTAAAAAGAGCAGAAAAAAACAACGGTCAATTGATGACAAGCCTATCCCATGATGTGCGTACTCCCTTGACAACTTTAATTGGATATCTAGATGCGGTACAAAAAGGAATTGTGGTTGGTACGGAGCAGGAAGAATACATAGAAACAGCCCGATTGAGGGCGCATGATATGAAAGACTATGTTGATGTGCTGTTTGAATGGTTTAAACTAAACTCTATATTCCATATGTATTTGAACGACTTTATAAATGTGATACGGCACGTACTGATAAAGGAAGTTGATTAGGGCTGTCCATTGTGCAACAGCTTGTAAAAAAATGAGTGGATCAATTTCAGTCCAAAGCAGACCATTTCTACAAACAGAATTTATTGTAAGTTTTCCATTGGTTGACGAGAAAACCTTATAATAGGCAGTTTTTATTCATTTCCATTAACATTCAAGGTTAATTCAAGGTTGGTGTAAGGTTGAGGCGCTAAAATAATTTTTATAAAACAAAGGGGGAGATTACATTTTGAGTGATATTGTAATTGAAACAAATAATTTGACAAAGCAGTATGGTGAACAAAAAAGTGTAGCAAATGTAAGTATCAATGTTAAAAAAGGTAGGATTTATGGATTATTAGGTCGCAACGGTGCAGGAAAGACCACGACAATGAAAATGTTGTTGGGGCTAACAAGTCCAACATCTGGCGAAGTCCGTATTTTTGGTGAAAATTTGCGTATGAATGAAAAGAAAATTCTTTCTAGAATTGGTAACCTAATTGAATCGCCTGGCTTTTATCCGAACCTCACCGGAAACGAAAATCTTAATATCATGGCAAGGCTTCGTGGAGTGCCGGGAAGCAATGCTATAAGAAATGCGTTAGATGTTGTAAGATTGCCTTATAAAGATAAAAAACTTTTTTGACAGTATTCACTTGGAATGAAGCAGCGACTTGGTATTGCAAATGCTATTCTACATGATCCAGAGCTGTTGATTTTAGATGAGCCAAATAACAAACTTGATCCTATAGGTATAGTTGAAGTTCGCAATTTCATAAAACGGCTTAGTACAGAACAAGAAAAAACCATATTAATCTCAAGTCATATTTTATCTGAAATGGCTCTGCTGGTGGACGATATCGGCATCATTGATCACGGTGTCTTGTTAGTAGAAGATAGTTTGGAAAATTTAGAGAAAAAAAACAGTCGATATGTTCATTTTATTGTTACTGATACGTCGCAGGCGGCCCGTATTTTAGAAGCTGACTTTCATACAACTAATTTTCATATTGATGATAATAATAACTTACGAATTTACGATACGAAAATAGAAGTAGCCGTTATAACACGTAAATGGATTGAAAGCGGCATCGATATATTAGAAGCGCATACCCTAAATGATACTCTAGAGGATTATTTTAAACATGTCACCGGAGGTGAGGGAATTGCTTGATTTAATTATTTGTGAATTTGCTAAAATCAGACGACAAAAATTTATCTTATTTTGCATGTTAGCTGCATTTCTCTTTCCGATTTCCTTGACTGCATTCGTTGCAAAAGACAAAATGCATTTTGAGCAACTTTTCAAACTAGTTGTTACGTTTGGAGATTTTCTTCTTTTACCATGTGTACTAAGTGTTGTGGCAAGTATCCTGTTTTTCATGGAAAGAGACAGTGATATGCTAAAAAACTTAATGACTGTACCTGTTTCCAAATTCAAACTTGTAGTAGCTAAGTTATCTGTACTTTTGATTGTAGCCATATCAATTTCGCCATAAAAGATCAACAAACGATTATTTGTAAACGTCATGAATTGACTCAACTTACAATACATCACTATCTAAATGAAATGAAAGTGCTTGGATATGACAATAAACAGATTGTAGAGATGCGATTGCTAAAATCATATTAAAATTTTGAAGATAGAATAGAATTTGGTCAAATGGGAAGCTTGCCGAATGACAAAATTAAAAAGCCCAGAATCTAAGGCGCAAAAGTAGAAAATAAACTTGTATATTAAAAAACTTTAGAAAACCTGTCCTCTTGGGCAGGTTTTTCTATTACAGATATATTGAAAATATAAATTATTGCCCCGTTTGGCATGGTTCCAATTCTAACTGTTAATTCAGAGGGGACCTATTATTCTTTTTTTGTCTAGAGGGAGTAAAATATATGTAGTACTTTTTGCATTGTTACACGTCAAAATAAATGGAACGAATAAAAAATAATAAGTTCTGTAAAAACGACAAAAAATGACTATATTTTATAAAGAAACAAAATATTTCAGATAGTAATTCTTTATTTATATAATATTTAAAAAAAGCTTTACTTTTATAATAGAAAGAATTAATATATATTTAATGAGTTGTTGATAAAATAATTTCACATTTTAAAAATCAATTTGATTTTTGAAATAAAGAGAACTCTTGGAAAAGTAGTAATAAAACTACATGCAGGCTTAAAAAAATATTGGGTTTAACAATTAGAAAATGATAATCACAGAGTACCCGTTTGTTAATTCGTTCTGAACAGGGAACATAAAGTTGATATTATTCTATGTTGTCACAGTTGGCTAGAACGTCCTTTGCAGAAACATTTGTAAACCATTTTCAACACAGCACTGAAATAAAGAACCCCATCCCTTGAAAAAACTATAGTTTTAGGAAGTGATTTGCAAAGTGCATATTGAAATACCATGAAACGAGGTTGCGGAGTAATATTGTATAAAAAAGAAGACTTTTAATTTGTAGTTGTATAAGCGTTTATTAATAAGCTTTAAAAATAAAAAAATGTATTGGAGGAAAAGAAATGATAAGAACGAGAAACTTTTTCGCATTAGGTCTTTGTATGTTGATTATGCTAGGGAGTGTTACTACTGCAAGTGCGTATAATACAAAATTTTCATTTAGTTTAAGTTCAGGCTGGCTTAGTCCATGGGATTATTCAAGCGCAGTATATAAAGTAACTACTGATGAAAATCCAGTAGTGTCTGCAACGTATACCAATGATAAAAAGAATACATTTAAATATGATGTAGTAAATAGTGATTCTGAATCAAGAGTAACCCCAATTACAAAGACGGGTACATTTAGCGTTACTAAGTTTTCTAGAAATACAACTCAACAGAATTATAAATATCGTCTAGGAGTTAAAAGAGAGACTGGTGCTTGGAATAGTTCTGCTAGTGTAGAAGGACTTTGGAACATTGATTCCTATTAATTAAGATTGGACTAATAAAAAATATAATTAAATTACAAAGCTGTTAATAATCGCTTATATAACTTTTGTAAATTTGATATAAATAAGGTAATAAACAGGGAGGACTACATGAGGCAGGAATTAAAAAGAGCTATATTTAGTAAATGGAATATCGTTTTGATTTTGTTTTTGCTAGGTTTAATGTTTATTAATACTTATTATGATGGATGGCATACAGCTTTACATGTTAGGAAAGCAAAAGATATTATTAATTATGAAGATGTAATATTTTATGAAAAATATTTTGGAAATACGTATAGAGTATGGTCTGCCTCTTATTATATGATACAAGTATTAGTTCCCATTGTATTAATTGTACCTTATATTCTTTCTTATTTTAATGAAAAAAACAATAAATTTAGAAATTTTATGATAGCCAGAGAAGGCTCAAAGAGATATTTACTTAACAAGATAATTGCAATTGCAATTTCTGGAACATTAGTAATTGGCTCTTCAGAATTTATTTTCTATTTTATTACATATTTTTTTACGTCACCAAGTACTGATTTAGAATATGTTAAAGATTTGATAAAGTATAACGAGACCTTATTTATTGCAAAGCCATTTATTTATTTTGCATTTTTGCTATTTTTACATATTATTTACTATTTTTCGTTTACTATATTTGCAGTGGGAATAACATCTATATTAAAAAGAAAAAGTGCAGTAATAATTACTCCCTTTTTGTTGGTTGCTATACTGGATTTAATTTTACCAATACATATACAACCTAATGTTGTTATGCAACCAAATAAATCTTTGGATTTTAAGTTGAATAATTATATAATATTAATTTTGTCATATATATTAGTTGGTATAATATGCTATGTACTTAATGAAAAAAGGATTAAAAAACAAGGAGTTTGATATGACACTGATAATAAATAATATGAAAATGGTTTATAAGTCGAAGACAACATATTTAATCTTGACTGTAGTGATTGCTGTCATCATATGTTTTGCTTTTAAAGATGTAAATAACTACTACTTAATTTATCAAAATGATATTTTTTTATGGATTGTAGTGATTTTGGCAAGTATTACAATTCACAGAAGGATTATATATTCTATATCATATAGTACATTAGTAAGAATGACTAGCAAAAGGAAATATATAATATCTAATTGTCTAATATTATTGCTTTCGACGATTACCTTTTGCTTCCTTATCTACAGTATTCCTTGTATTATATTTCTGTTTTTTAATCCAAGTCATAAAATTGTATGTGTAGAAAAAATTATTTTTTACTTATTCAGATATATATTAATATCTTTTTTTGCTCAATATGCAATATATTTGATGATGTTAATGCTTCCAAAAATACAAAAAAATAATAACGCTATTTATCTTTTGCCTATATTATTATTTTTCGCTCTTACATTGCCTAAAGAGTTTTTGTCCTCAAATTTTCAAATATATGTACCTGCGCTAGATTTTGGGAGTGGTGGAAGCATATTAATTACAAAGGAAAATTTATTGCTTGATATTTTTTTTAAGAATATTCATCTGATTGGTTATATTATTTGTTTAATATTGTTAAGTGTAGAACTATTAATAAATCATATGGAGTTAATAGAAAATGGCGAAAATTCTGAACCTTAATAAAATATTATTGGAAGAAAATAAAATGTATTTTTTGAGTTCTATATGTATGGTCTTATTATTGAGCTTGTTGTACTTTAGATTTAGTAATATATCAACAGATAGCAAAGAAATATTAATAGATTGGATGGGAGGCTCAGCAGAACAAAGTTATAGTTTTAGTATTCTGGTATTAAAAATGTCCTTTATTTCTATTATATTTATATATTTAGGTCGTATTATTGACGAATTGAGAAGTAATCTCTTATATTTTTTGGCGCCTAGACTTGGTAATGTCAAGAATGTGATTATTAGTTTTATTTTGCCGGTACTATTACACGGAATCTTATTAGTTATAATTTTTGAAGTTGCATTTTTAATAGCTTTAGTTATAAACATACATGATTGCAAAGCACTAATTAATATTACTTATGGCTTTATCTCTTATATTATTATTGAGTGTATAAGTATGGCTGGAGTTATATTAATTTATTTGATAATGGAGCTCGTATTTGCGGTTAATAATGCTATTTTGATTATTATAGCATTATATCTAGTTAATTCTATTGTTCCATATAATATTCCAATAGCAATTTTCACTAGCAAATTAGGAGATATGTATTGCAATGGTAAGATAATACAATTTGGATTTTATATTTTCATTAGTACCATAGTAATTGCTTTCATATTTAAATGTTTGATTGATAAAAGGGAGGTTAAGTTATGCTGAAAATAAATGGTTTATCTAAAAAATTCAAAAATCATGTTATCCTTAAAAATATTAATATAGAATGTGATTATGGTAAAGTTTATGGTTTTGTAGGACCTAACGGTTGTGGCAAATCTGTTTTTTTTAAAATAGTTTCTGGATTTTTGAAAGCAGATTCTGGAGAAATATCTATAGACGATAAAGTAATAGGAAAAGATTTAGACTTTTTGCCTAACTTAGGCGTACTTATAGAAAAGCCTGGATTTATTGAAAATTACAATCACCTTCAGAATTTAAAATATTTGGCAAGTATAAATAACATAATAGATGATGGTCAAATTAAAGAATATTTAAAATTAGTAGGTTTGGACATAAAAAATACAGATAAAGTTAAAAATTATTCCTTAGGAATGAGACAACGTTTAGGAATAGCGCAAGCAATAATGGAAAATCAAAAAATTATAATTTTAGATGAACCATTTAATGGATTGGATAAAGATGGAACTAATCAAATTAAAAAAATAATTTTTAATTTAAAAAATGAAGGCAAACTCATTCTATTAACTAGTCATATTGAAGGCGATATTGAAGAAATGTCAGATGTTAAATATCAGTTTAATGAATCAACTGTAAAACCATTATGATCTGAATGATAAATTTTGAATTGTAATGGAATGAAGAGTATAGAATGTTATAAGTTTGTAATTTTACTTCTAATATGAGAGGGTAGGAGCCAGATGATGATGCAAAAACCTTGCCGTCATTTATGCCTCTTATTCTTTGAATTGAGCTCACCTTCAAGTACGATACAGTACAGATACTGTTGATAATTAGGTGATTTAAGTAAATCTTCTTTTCTTGGCATCCCTCCATATTCATTTTGGAAGTTCCTTACACTTAGGACAGCATCTGTTGATATGCAAATTAAAGTTAATGTAAATATTTGCCGAAGTCATTGCAGAAACAAATATTTGCTCCAAGTGCCCTCCCTCCCGTTTATAGTTTCCGTGATACACTATGATCCTTTTGCTTGGATACTAGCTACTTTGTGCGCTTTCCGGTAATCTTCATTAAAAGTATTAAAGGCATTCTATGCACTATAACGTTACTCATTAGCATCAATTCTGAAAACATAAAAAAGTGCTTCTTATTCCCATAGATAATTTATTGGTCATATGAAGATATACTTACGTAGTACATTGGTCAAATATGTCTAAGCAGTATCTAAATATAAGTTTTATCAATACCTTCTTCTAACGTGTGATAGGTATAACTTTGAAAGATAATTATTTTTGCTAATAGTGCACTCCTGGCAATCTTTTTGACATTACAGATGCTTTATCAAGGTATAATTCATCATGATTATTTGAGAAAAGTTTCCCCTTATGTTTACCACGTTGAAATTAGTACGGTGTCAATAGATTCGTGTATTGTAAAGACAAAGATGGGGAAAAACTTCCAATTACAAAGTTTGAGTTGCGGAAATATACATTTAAAAGAGTTTTTATTAAGTACAGAAACGGTGGAACGAGAGTAACTTTTATTGATTTAGCAAGTGAATAATCAATAAAAGTTATTCTGGATAAAGGTTAATCGTCAAAATCACATAAGAAAACAGGCTGTAAAATAGAAAAAAATGCAGAAGCAATTAAACTAATGGTTCTAGTAAAGACAAATTAATTTGAAAAATATAAGCTATAAATTATTGACTGCGGGCATGGAAGTTCCATACTCGACTAAGATTGGAATTTATAAATTTTGTGCTATACTAATAATCTGCGCGCCTATAGTTATATATAGGCTACCAATACTGATCTCGTCAATAATTGCATTATTATGATTCCAAATAAAATTATTTCCCTTTTTGTTACTCTCTGCGACTTTTTGTTTTTATTTTCAATGTTTTTAAACATTTTATTTATCAGGAAAGTGGCTAATGGAAAAAACAATAAATATAGAAAATATCCAACAATGCCTCCAATAGTATTAGAAATCAAATCTGTAGTATCAAAGCTTCTCAAACCACCATATGAAAACATCTGAAATACTTCAATTATCAAGCTAAACTCCAATGTGTATTTGATGGTCAAAAGAAAGTTTTTCTTGTATATAAATGGAACCAATATTCCGAAAGGAACCATCATAATAATATTCAGAAAAAGCTCCCTTACAGCTCCACCATGCCCCTGCATAAAATCATTAAAAGGTGTTAAATTTATTTTTACTGATGATATATTAAAATTTATAAAAGGAATTGGTATGATAAATGGCATCAAGGTGAAGTATAAAACAAAACAAATATAAGTATATGAAATAGTTTTTAAAAACAAATATTTTTTATTGATTTTCCACCTTGGTAAAAGACTAATAAAATATGTTAGTATTAAACAAATAAAATCAAATATATAATAATATTTAAGCATACAATATCTCCTGACTCTTTCTTCGTCATATATTATTTATACAAATTCCAAATTACGGCTTATCATATTATAGCATACTATTATGAAGTAATCCAGACAGTCACAAATATGTGAGCAGATGTCCTATGTAGCGCTTACGAAAAAAATAAAAAAGGAGTCCGCCTCTATGTTATAGAGTGCGGACTCGATGATTTTGGAGAAAATTGAAACATTCTATTTATTTTCAACCGCTGCACGGATAAAATCACGGAACAGTGGATGTGGTCTGTTTGGTCTTGATTTGAACTCTGGGTGAGCCTGGGTGGCAACGAACCATGGGTGAGCTGGGATTTCTACCATCTCCACAATTCTTCCGTCAGGAGAGATACCAGAAAGCTTCATTCCAGCATTGGTTAAATCCTCACGGTAATCATTGTTCACTTCATAGCGGTGTCTGTGACGTTCGTGAATCAGCTCTTCCCCATATACCTGATATGATTTGGAAGACTTGTCCAGAACACAAGGATAGGAACCAAGACGGAGTGTTCCGCCGATATCCTCAACATCATTTTGATCTGGCATTAAGCTAATCACAGGATGAGTGGTATCCATATCAAGTTCTGCAGTATGTGCATCAGTAAATCCAATTACATTACGGGCAAATTCCACGATGGCCATCTGCATGCCAAGGCAAATACCTAGGAATGGAATGTTATGTTCGCGGGCATATTGAATGGAAGAAATTTTACCTTCGATTCCGCGGCTTCCAAAGCCACCTGGAACAAGAATTCCATTGACATCACTGAAATATTCTTCTGCATTCTCGTTTGTAACGAGTTCAGAATCTACCCATTTAATGGTAACATCTGCGCGGTTATAAACGCCGCCGTGTTTTAAGCTTTCCACAACGGAAATATATGCGTCATGAAGCTGAATGTATTTGCCGACTAAAGCAATGGTCACTTCCTTTTCTGGATGTTTCCAATTATCAATCATAGCAGTCCATTCCGTAAGATCGGGAGTAGGACAAGGAAGCTTTAAGCTTTCGCATGCGACCTGAGCCAGATTTTCTTCTTCCATAACAAGGGGAAGTTCATATAATACCTCAACATCAAGGTTTTGGATTACGTGAGTCTTGGGAACATTACAGAATTGTGCGATTTTGCTTCGAATTCCATCATCAAGGGGCTGTTCGGAACGACATACGATGATGTCGGGCTGGATACCCATTCCCTGTAAGTCTTTTACACTGGCCTGGGTCGGTTTGGTTTTAAGTTCTTCGGAAACTTTCAGATATGGAACCAGGGTCACGTGGATTAAGATTGCGTTCTCGTGGCCTACTTCATGTTGGAATTGACGGATTGCCTCTAAAAAGGGTTGGCTTTCAATGTCGCCTACGGTTCCACCGACTTCTATAATAGCGATATCTGTTTCCGTGGAATTGTGGTTTTGGTGAAAGCGGCTCTTTATTTCGTCGGTAATATGAGGGATTACCTGTACGGTGCCTCCCCCGAAGTCTCCGCGTCGTTCGCGGGTCAAAACGGTCCAATAAACTTTTCCAGTTGTAACATTGGAATTCTTTGTTAGATTTTCATCGATAAAACGTTCGTAGTGGCCAAGATCTAAGTCTGTTTCAACTCCATCTTCTGTGACGAAAACTTCTCCATGCTGTACGGGGTTCATAGTACCAGGATCAATATTAATATAAGGATCAAATTTCTGCATGGTGACATTATAGCCTCTAGCTTTTAACAGTCGACCAAGCGATGCTGCGGTAATACCTTTGCCAAGTCCGGACACGACTCCTCCGGTGACAAATACGTATTTCACTGACATAACAGTGTAACCTCCTTCTGTTGTGATGGTATGGGGATGTTTTCAAAAAAAGAATTATACATCTTATTAAAGGAAAAATCCAGCTTTTTTGAAAAAAACTAATATTGTAAAGTGTTGGTATTTTTAATGTTTGTATTCATAGAAAAATAATGCGATATAATACTAAATTACATACCCTAAATTGTAATGAGTGAAAGTTATAGTGCATATTGGATTGAAAATCAAAAGAATGTATGATAATATTGTATATGTTATACAGTGTAAGCGCTTACATGGAAATATCTAGAACATCACCTGAGCAAAGAATTGAAATGTCCGGACAATTTCAAGGTATCGGGGTTTATTTGTTGTGCTATTTTAGTGTGAGGAGGATATGATGAGAAGAAAAAGCTTAACAAAGATTCTAACCTTTTGCTGCCTTTGCAGTTTATCCATGATAACCGCAAGCAGTGCTTCATGGGCATCTGTTCAAAAGACGGCAGATGGGACTACGAAAAAACCGTGGACATTTACATATTTTGGAACATCCACAGGCAGTGTCAATACCATGAAGGAAGGCGGTTCCATAGAATCCAGTGTCAGTTTGACATCTTGTTCCATAAAACAAGACGGAAGCATTGATAAAAAAGGCGGCAAGTTTGTATCAACCGATGGTTATGATGGAATTTCCTATTATTATACAACCATTGATCCTGAAAATGAAAACTTTACCTTAAAAGCAGATGTAACCATTGACTATATTAATCCCTCGCCTGATGGACAGGAAGGGTTTGCTTTGCTGGCAAGAGACTCCATAGGGGAAGACAAAGTCAGTGACAAACCATTTTACACCAATTCCATGGCTGCCATAGGAACTAAATTAAGCTATGTGACAGATGAGGGAGAAGTTAAAAGCTTAAAAGATGGACTTGGATACCGTTTCTTTACGGGAATCAGCTCTACGGAAAGTGCACCAGCTAAAAACAGCTTTACGGTAGAGGATGGAGTTCTTGACAAATCCCGTTTCATTAAGGCGGGCGAAACCTATACCATGATATTAAAACGTACCAATACGGGATATCATTCTTCCTATATTAATAATAAAGGGGAGACAGTGGAAAAGGTATACTACTTAGATGGTAAGCCGGATCCGCTATGCCGGATTGTAAAAGATAAGATTTATGTGGGACTTTCTGTGGCAAGAGGCTGCAATGCTACATTTTCTAATATTGAATTTTCGGTGACTGACAGAAAAACAGATCTGCCGGCTCAGCCTCACCCCATTACGTATGTGGAACCGGATTATCAGATTACCTCAGCTTCCACTTCTGCAACAGGCTACTATACCACAGTATTCCGTGCCAATGCAGATGGTCGGGTAACTCCAAAGTTAAACGGAATGTCTATGCAGTCTTTATCAGTAAAGGCCGGACAAGAAGTAATACAGCCTCTTTATCTTTCTAAAGGTGAGAATCAGGTCTCCATGATATTTACCCCGGATAACGCTTATGAGCCTGCGGCCTATACAAAGCTTAAGTCTTATAGTACGCAGGTCATATCAAAGACTGTGATTTATAAGTCATACCCGGATTCCGTAATCTACGTATCCCCACAGGGGACTGCTGACGGAGATGGGAATAAAAACTCCCCCCTTTCCTTAGAGGAGGCGGTAAAATATGCAAAGCCGGGTCAAAGTATTTATCTTGCGCCAGGCAGCTACCTGCTTACAGATCTTAAGATTGAAAGAGGAATTGACGGTACATCAGACCAGTTGATCGGGTTGGAGACAGATCCATCTGAGAACGGTCGGGCTGTGTTTGACTTTCAGAAACAAGGTTCTGGTTTCCAGTTGTGGGGAAGCTGGTGGCATCTGAAGAATATTGATATCACAGGGACTAAGGATTTAAAGTGTGGTCTTCAGGTAGAAGGCAATTTTAATAACACCGGAAACACTGGAATACAGATTAGCGGTACATCCAATGAATCGTTTGAAAAGTGGCCATCCAATAACCTGATTTTAAACTGCAATTCTTATAATAATGCGGACGCCGCCATGGAAGATGCCGATGGATTTGCGGCAAAGCTTACCTGTGGGGAAGGAAACGTATTTAATGGGTGCATTGCCAGCTATAATGCTGATGATGGCTGGGATTTGTTTGCAAAGGTAGGAAGTGGTACCATTGGTTCTGTTACCATTGAGAATTGTGTGGCTTACAAAAACGGCTATATTAGGAAAGACGGACAGGTAATTGATGCTGGAAACGGAAACGGCTTTAAGATGGGCGGCTCCGGATTATCTGGTCACCATGTACTGAAAAACAGCATTTCTTACGAAAACAAGGCAAAAGGAATTGATTCTAATTCCTGTCCAGATATCGAAGTTTACCGTTCTATTTCTTATAATAATGAAGGCGCAAATGTAGCCTTATACAGCAACAAAGGAATAACAACTGCATTTAAGGCCGACGGTCTGATCTCCTACCGTGATAAATTCCTTGACGTGGAAGAAAAAATTGATTTAAGCGGTCAAGAGGCAGGAGAAATCTATACTGATAACAACTATCTGTATCAAGGCGGGAAATCGGTTAACAACCAGGGAGAAATAATCCGCCCTGACATGTTTGAAAGCCTGGATACAAAAATAGTGCCAGAACGGCTTATTGACGGATCGATTGATATGAAAGGTCTTCTTACTCTGACAGCACTTGCACCTCACTATGCAGGAGCAAGAAAGGGAGGAACCGAGGAACGTCCAGTCGTTTGGGTGGTAGGTGATTCAACCGTGAGCGCATTTCAGGATGATTACTACTATCCAAGATATGGTTGGGGAACTAAGCTGGACCTATATCTGCAAAATGTGAAAATAAAGAATTTGGCAATTTCAGGAACCAGCTCTTTAAGCTTTGCTAGTTCAGAGGAATATAAAACTCTTTTAAGGGAGATGAAGCAGGGAGATTTTCTTTTGATCGGATTTGGTCATAACGATGAAAAGACAGAGACACAACGGTATACCAATCCTGTGGGTGAAATCGAAGACAGTGGATCTTTCAAGAATTCTCTATATACCAGATATATTAAGAAGGCACAGGAAGCAGGAGCTACGCCCATATTATGTACGCCAATTGTCAGAAGAAATAAGGACAACAATTATAACGGTGCCAGTGGACATATTACTACTGACCAGGTGACGGATAAGGGGAATTTCCCGGGAGGCGATTATGCTCAGGCCATTCGCAGTCTGGGAGCAAGTACTGGAGTAACGGTAGCAGATCTTACAGCCAGAACCCGGGCCGTTTATGAACAGCTGGGTGCGGAGGGCGTAAAGAATCGTCATGCATGGACATCTTCCAAGGAAATAAGTATAGACGATACTCATACCAATAGTTATGGTGCGGCATGCAATGCCTGGCTGCTGGCAGATGAACTGATGAAGAGCAGCAGCCCACTTAAAAACTACATAAGACCTGGCTATGGGGTGCCAACCAGTCAAATGCTTACAGTTAATCCAGATTATAAGGAACGCGTCTATGTAAGACCTACAGGAGTCAGTGCTCTATGGTCGTCCGTGGGGCCCTGGAATGGGACTGTCTTTGGCAATGTAGGCGAAGCTGGAAGTATCAATAATAACAACTTCGCGTTGGATACCGATGAAAACGGGAATATACATATTAGAGCCGGTGAATTCACATCAAAGGATGCTGGAAAAGGAGTAGGTAAAATATCAACCCCTAATGAAGGTCTTGCTATGTATTACCAGGCAATTCCTGCAGAGAGGAACTTTACTCTCACCGCTGATGTGAAAATTAATAAGCTGGTGGCAAACAACCAGGTTTCCTTTGGACTGATGGTAAGGGATGATATATACCTTGATCTGGCAGCCAATGAGACACTGGGCGATTATGTGGCAGCAGGTCCCTTAGATCTTGCCTCAACTCAGCAGACAAACTCCTTTGCAAGAAAAAGCGGAGTACTGAAAAAAGGCGGCACCTGCACTAAGGTTTACGGTGTAGGAGATACCATGACCATCAAAATCCAAAAGAGTGGGGATGGCTATACCTGTACCTATGGGGAAAATGCCCCAATTTCTGCGGGATTTGATTTTAAGCTGACAGCCATTGATCCCGAATTTGTCTACGCAGGCATGTTTGCCAGCCGAAATGCCGATGTTACCTTTAGCAATGTGCAACTTACTATGGAATAATTGACAAAAGCGTCCGGTGTGCCAATTGGCAACTCCGGACGCTTTTTCATGCTTAATCACCTAACTTTCACCTTAAAAAAAACCTCATATAATCGAGGCTTATCAATGATAATTAAGCCCGCTTATGGCAAGAATAAATAGTGCAAAAAAAGACTTAATTCGTATTGACAAGCCTTAAAAGAATGTTATACTGGGAAATGTAATTTTTACAATTCATGAAGGTTGACAATGCCTAAGACAAGCAAAAATCAACCAAAGTGCACACGTTTGAGGAGGATTAGTTATGAAATCAAAGAAGTTGGTTGGTCTGGCTCTGGCAGGTCTTATGGCTCTGTCATTAACCGCCTGCGGTAACTCCGGTTCCCCATCCGCTACATCTACAGAAAAGACAGAAGGTCAGGCTACAGAATCCGCAAAAGCAGAATCTACTGATCCCAAAGGCGGAGTCGCCAAAGAAGATTTAAAAGTTGGTTTTATTTACATCGGCGATGAGAACGAGAGCTACACGGCTGCTCATTACAATGGTGCCCTGGACATGAAGAAAGCACTTGGTTTATCTGATGACCAGATCATTGTAAAATGGAACGTTCCAGAAGATGAGACCGCGAAAGATGCAGCAATGGATCTTGCAGATCAGGGTTGCAACATTATTTTTGCCAACAGTTTTGGTTTTGAATCCTATATTATAGAAGCTGCTAAGGAATATCCTGATGTACAGTTCTGTCATGCAACCGGATATCAGGCTAAGTTAAGCGGCTTAAGCAACATGCACAATTATTTTACCAACGTATATGAATCACGTTACGTATCTGGTGTGGTAGCTGGACTTAAGTTAAACCAGATGATTCAGGACGGAAAAGTAAAAGAAGATGCTGTTAAAATCGGTTACGTAGGAGCTTATCCTTACGCAGAAGTTATCAGTGGATATACTTCTTTCTTCCTTGGCGTACGTTCCGTATGTCCACAGGCTACTATGGAAGTTAAGTATACCAATAGCTGGGGAAGCTTTGATCTTGAAAAAGAAGCAGCAGATGCTTTAATCTCCAATGGTTGTGTATTAATCAGCCAGCATGCAGATACAACAGGCGCTCCTGTTGCATGTGAGGCGGCTGGTGTTCCAGATGTAGGTTATAACATCTCCATGCTTGCAACCGCTCCAAAAACTGCACTTACTTCCGCTTCCATCAACTGGGCTCCTTATGTGACCTACGCGGTACAGAGCGTTATTGACGGAAAAGCAATTGACACAGATTGGTGTCAGGGATATAAAGACGGAGCAGTTTCCATTACAGAGCTTAACAAAGATGTAATTGCACCAGGAACAGAAGAAAAAGTAAAAGAAACAGAAGATGCGATCAAAGCAGGAACGCTTCACGTATTTGATACTTCTACCTTTACGGTAGGCGGCAAAAAGCTTGAGACCTATAAAAAGGATGGAAGTGACGTGGAATACGTCTCCAAAGGATATTTCCATGAGTCTGAATTCGGTTCAGCACCAGCATTTGACCTTTTAATTGATGGCATTACAACCATTGATAAATAAATGCTCAGACGGGAATGAGTCAGGCTTAAAAGCGGCGCCAGATACACTGGCCCCGCTTTTTGCTATTAAAGAACGGAATGGAAAAAGCAGGAAAAAACGAAATGGAGGTTGTCCCGGTGAACGAAAATTATGCCATTGAACTTAAAAATATCACCAAACGGTTTGGCAAGGTAACTGCCAACGACAAAGTCTGCCTGTCTGTAAAGAGAGGAGAAATTCTTTCGATTCTGGGGGAAAACGGAAGCGGCAAAACAACACTTATGAATATGATTTCCGGAATCTATTACCCTGATGAGGGTCAGATTGCGGTGAATGGAAAAGAAGTTTCCATACGGTCTCCCAAGGATTCTTTTGATTTAGGAATTGGTATGATTCACCAGCACTTTAAACTTGTAGAGGTGTTTACAGCAGCGGAGAACATCATTTTAGGACTTCCTGGACAGGAGCTTCTTGACCGGAAAGCAGTAACAGAAAAAATCAATACTCTGACAGCCAAATACGGTTTTGATCTGGATCCAGAACAGAAGATCTATACCATGTCCGTGTCTCAAAAACAGACCGTTGAAATCGTAAAGCTTCTATATAGAGGTGTGGATCTTCTTATTCTAGATGAACCTACTGCTGTGTTAACGCCGCAGGAAGCGGACCGTCTGTTTGCAGTTCTTCGTAATATGAGAAAAGCAGGACATTCCATAATTATTATCACTCATAAACTCAATGAGGTACTTACCTTGTCTGATCGGGTATCGGTTCTTAGAAAGGGCCAGTACATTGGAACCATAGAGACAAAAGAAGCGACAGAAGAATCCTTAACCGAAATGATGGTAGGAAAGAAAGTCAGCTTAAACATAGAACGCCCGGATCCGGTATCACCGAAGAAGAGACTGGAGGTTCAGGGCCTTACCTGTATTAGTAAGGAAGGAGTTACTGCCCTGGAAAATGCAAGCTTTGTTGCTAACAGTGGGGAAATCCTTGGAATCGCAGGAGTTGCAGGAAGCGGACAGAGGGAGCTTTTAGAGGCGATTGCAGGACTGATTCCATCTGCCAGAGGTTCTGCCCTTTATTATCCTCCAGAGGGTGGAGAAAAGGAATTGACTGTAATGAGTGCTGCTGATATTGCTAAGGCGGGTGTCCGTCTTTCCTTTGTTCCAGAAGACCGTCTTGGTATGGGACTTGTTGGCACCATGGACTTAACCGATAACGTAATGCTTCGAAGCTATAAAAAGGGACGTTCCTTTTTTGCAGACAGAAGATCACCAAAAGCTCTGGCTGAAAAGCTGATTCATGAGCTTGGTATTGCCACACCAGGAACTTCCATACCAGTTAGAAAGCTGTCAGGAGGAAATGTCCAAAAGGTATTGGTAGGCCGTGAAATCGCGTCTGCTCCAGCCGTGCTTTTAGTGGCTTATCCAGTCCGGGGACTTGACATTCATTCTTCCCACACCATCTACAATCTGCTGAATAAGCAGAAAAAGAAAGGAACGGCAGTTATCTGCGTTGGTGAGGATCTTGATGTGCTGATGGAATTATGCGACAGCATTCTGGTTATGTGTGGTGGCACCATAAGTGGAATCGTAGACGGCAGAACTGCAACAAAAGAGGAAATCGGAAAGCTGATGATGAAAACAGGAGGAAATCAGGAATGATGAAGGGAAAAGAACCGCTGTTTCAAACAGCGAAGCGGGAATCCATTGAACCATGGAAGGCATGGATGATTCGTTTGATTGCGGTTTTTCTGTCATTGGTTGTCTGTTCAGGAATCATTATTGCTCTGACAGGACTTAACCCCATTGAAGTTTATAAAGGAATCGTAGAAGGTGCGGTAGGAACCAAGAGAAGAGTCTGGATGACCATAAGAGATACTCTGGTACTTCTTTGCATTGCAGTTGGTATTACACCGGCATTTAAAATGAGATTCTGGAACATTGGTGCAGAAGGTCAGATCTTAATTGGAGGTGTAACTTCCGCAGCCATGATGATCTATTTTGGAAATACCCTTCCTCCTTTCATCTTATTCCCTTTGATGCTTTTAGGAAGTGCCATTGCAGCTATGATTTGGGCTTGCATTCCTGCATTTTTTAAAGCGTACTGGGATACCAATGAGACATTGTTCACTTTGATGATGAACTATGTGGCTATGCAGGTTATCACCTTTTGTATTATTTTTTGGGAAAATCCAAAAGGCTCTAACTCTGTTGGTACCATTAATTCTGCCACAAAAGGCGGTTGGCTGCCAAAGCTATTTGGTCTGGAGTATGGCTGGAATCTGATCATTGTATTAGGACTTACCATCGCCATGTATTTTTACTTAAAGCACAGCAAACAGGGATATGAAATCTCCGTGGTAGGAGAGAGCGGCAATACAGCCAGGTATGCTGGTATCAATGTGAAAAAGGTAATTATGAGAACCGTAGCACTTTCTGGTGCGTTATGCGGAATCGCAGGATTTATCATCGTAAGCGGTGCCAGTCATACGATCTCCACCAGTACAGCAGGTGGCAGAGGATTTACTGCCATCATCGTATCCTGGCTCAGTAAATTTAATACCTTTGCCATGATTCTGGTTTCTTTCTTCCTTGTATTTATGCAAAAGGGAGCTGGACAGATTGCGTCCCAGTTCAAATTAAATGAAAATGCCTCCGATGTCATTACAGGTATCATTCTTTTCTTTATTCTGGGCTGTGAATTCTTTATTGACTATGAAGTAAGATTCCGGGGCGGCAAACGTTCCACGGCAGAATAGGAAGGAGTAATCGTTCATGGGACTTTTGGTAATTTTTATTCAAAAGGTGATCGGTCAGGGAATTGGAATTCTCTACGGAGCACTTGGCGAGATATTGACAGAAAAATCAGGAAACTTAAATCTGGGAATTCCGGGCATGATGTATATGGGAGGCATTGCAGGATTAATCGGTGCATTTTTATATGAAAATTCTGTTTCGGCACCCAATGGATTAGTTGGCATGTTAATCTCCTTTCTCTGTGCATTCCTCTGCGCAGCGTTTGGTGGACTCATATACAGTATTTTGACCATAACCTTAAAGGCAAATCAAAATGTGACCGGTCTTGCCTTAACCACGTTTGGTGTTGGATTTGGTAACTTCTTTGGAGGTTCTTTATCAAAGCTTGCAGGTGGTGTTGGCCAGATTTCCGTAGCTGTAACAGGACAAGCATTTAAAACCCCAATTCCAGGACTTTCAAAGCTTGGTCTTTTGGGACAGGCCCTGTTTTCTTATGGATTTATGACTTATCTTGGCGTAGCACTTTCCATCGCACTTGCTCTTTTCCTAAATAAAACGAGAAAAGGATTAAATCTAAGAGCCGTAGGAGAAAGCCCTGCAACCGCAGATGCAGCAGGAATTCACGTAACCGCATACAAATATCTGGCTACCTGCATTGGTGGCGGATTAAGTGGTCTTGGAGGACTCTATTTTGTTATGGAGTATTCCGGTGGAACCTGGACCAATAATGGGTTTGGTGACAGAGGCTGGCTTGCCATCGCTCTTGTTATCTTCGCATTATGGAAACCGGTAGGAGCCATCTGGGGTTCTCTGTTGTTTGGAGGACTTTATATTCTTTATTTATATATACCAGGCTTAAGCCGTGGGTCACAGGAAATATTCAAAGCACTGCCTTATGTTGTAACCATAATTGTTTTAATTATTTCCAGTTTAAGGAAAAAAAGAGAACACCAGCCACCAGAAAGTCTTGGCCAGGCTTATTTCCGTGAAGAACGGTAATATACATTTTTGAAAAATAAATCCAGTCCCCTTGTTTATAAGGATTTTATAATTCTTTTCTTGATTTATGGGGAAACTGACACTATAATGATAGAGATATAGAATGGGTAGAAACTATCCGGATTGGAGACTTTACACAGATGGATAACAAGAATCAGAATCAAAATAAGATGCCGAAAAATACCCAGGCCATCGTTATATGGGTCATTACGTTTCTGATTGCAGTAGCGGGGATTTCTTATCTTCATAATGCGATTACAGCAAGGACCAATAAAGAGCTGAGTTACGACACCTTTATGAATATGGTTGATGCGAAACAGGTAGAGTCGGTTAATGTGGACGATTCAAAGATTTCCATTAATCCGAAGAAGACTTGGGAGGGGTACAAGCCTGGAGTTTCTTATTATACGGTTCGGATGGATAATGATTTAAAGCTCGTAGAGCGTCTTCATGATGCGGGAGTCGATACTGTCAGGACAAGAAAAGATGGTAACTTCTTTCTTCAGACCATTGTCAGTTATCTGCTTTTATTTGCAGCTATGGGGTTCTTATTAAACTTCATGATGCGACGGGTTGGCGGTGGCGGACTTATGGGCGTTGGAAAGAGCAACGCGAAAGTCTATGTACAAAAAGAAACCGGTATTACGTTTAAGGACGTAGCTGGAGAAGATGAGGCGAAGGAATCTCTAACCGAAATCGTGGACTTCCTTCATAATCCAGGAAAGTATACAAAGATTGGTGCCAAGCTTCCAAAGGGAGCGTTGTTAGTTGGACCTCCTGGAACAGGAAAGACATTACTTGCCAAGGCAGTTGCCGGAGAAGCTCATGTTCCATTTTATTCTCTATCAGGTTCGGATTTTGTAGAGATGTTCGTAGGTGTGGGTGCATCCCGTGTACGTGATTTGTTTAAACAGGCTCAGGAATCTGCTCCTTGTATCATATTTATTGATGAAGTAGATGCCATAGGTAAAAGCCGTGATTCCAAATTTGGCGGTGGTAACGATGAGAGAGAGCAGACCTTGAACCAGCTTCTTTCAGAGATGGATGGATTTGACTCTTCTAAGGGTCTTTTGGTTCTTGCTGCGACAAACCGTCCTGAGATCTTAGACCCGGCATTATTAAGACCTGGTCGTTTTGACCGCCGTATTATCGTAGATAAGCCAGATTTAAAAGGCCGTGTGGACATATTGAAGGTTCACGCAAAAGATGTTCTTCTTGATGAGTCCGTTGATCTTGATGCAATTGCACTTGCAACTTCTGGTGCCGTTGGATCTGACCTTGCGAACATGATCAATGAAGGTGCTATTTTAGCAGTGAAACACGGACGTCATGCGGTATCCCAAAAGGATCTGTTTGAAGCTGTAGAAGTAGTACTTGTAGGAAAAGAGAAAAAGGACCGTGTTCTGAACAAAGAAGAACGACGCATTGTTTCCTACCACGAAGTAGGTCATGCTCTGGTTAGTGCCCTTCAAAAGGATTCAGAGCCAGTTCAGAAGATTACCATTGTTCCAAGAACTATGGGAGCACTTGGATATGTTATGCACGTACCAGAAGAAGAAAAATTCTTGAATTCCAAGAAAGAGCTTCACGCCATGCTGGTAGGTTATCTTGCAGGTCGTGCAGCAGAAGAAATTGTATTTGATTCCATCACCACCGGAGCTGCCAATGACATTGAACAGGCGACAAAGGTTGCCCGTGCGATGGTAACCCAGTACGGTATGTCGGATCGATTTGGTCTTATGGGCCTTGCTTCTAAGGAAGATCAGTACTTAAGCGGACGTATGGTGATGAACTGTGCAGAAGCAACTTCTTCCCAGATTGACGACGAAGTTATGAGAATGCTAAAGGAAGCTTATGAAGAAGCTAAATCCCTGCTTGTAGATAACCGTGATATCATGGATAAGATTGCAGAATTCCTCATTGAACGTGAGACAATTACCGGCAAGGAATTTATGAAGATATTCCGGGAGGCCAAAGGAATTCCAGAACCAGAGGAACCAAAGAAGGATTCTGAGGACGAAGATAACTCTGAGATTTTCGACGACCTGAAGGACTGGACCGTGGAAAAAGAAGATACAAAAGAAATGAAAGAATCGGATTCTCCACTTGGGACGATGAAAGATTAATTAATAGACCGTTGTCAGCGAAAGCTGCAGCGGTCTTTTTACGTGATCATTTGCAGCAACAACAAGAATTTACAATATTTGACAATTATCTACTATGTGTTATATAATTCCTTTAAATCAGATATTGATTTTATAAAGTGCCTAAAGATAAGTGGAGGAATTTGTTTATGAAAGGAAAGTTTGAAGTGATTCAGGAAACAAAGGGCAGTTCAGAAAATGGATCGGTCTTAACAAAGCGTAAAAGATCGATTAAAAAGACTTTACTAATTGGCATAATCAGTCTCTCGGTCTCAATATCCGTTCTTTTTGGAGTTGTTAACGGTTTTTTATTTTATGGTAATACATTAGACAACACAAACAAAAGACTTTTGGAATCCAGTGAGAGCTACAGCCAGAGTGTAGAAAATGCCATACAGGTCTATAAGACAAAGATTGAGTCTGTGGCCCGAGATACCTCCATTACCAGTCAGAACAAAGATACTCTGGATGCGTTGGCAAAGCAATACGGCTTTATTGATTTAATTGCAGTTGATGCCAATGGCAAAGCCAGTAATGGGATTGATGCCAGCGATAAGGATTATTTTATTCAGGCGATGAATGGAGAAACTTTTGTTTCTTCTACCTTCCAAAGTGAAAAACTGAATAAAACAATTTTGGTGATTGCAACTAAAGTTAATAATGGGAAGTTTAATGGAATTGTATCTGGTGCATTAGATGCAGATACCTTCAGTAACATGATTGACGGAGTTGCCATTGGAAAATCAGGTTA
Organism: uncultured Eubacteriales bacterium; assembly: GCA_963528005.1. Classification (GTDB taxonomy): domain Bacteria; phylum Bacillota; class Clostridia; order Lachnospirales; family Lachnospiraceae; genus Lacrimispora. The sequence continues at coordinate 62,961 of CAURSM010000017.1, read as the reverse complement.
CGGATTTATTGTCGATAAAACTGGTAAGGTAATTGCTCATAAGAACAGAGAGACAGTAGCCAAGGAAACCAATTACATTGAGATGGCGAAAACCAATAAAATGTATTCTGTTCTCTCCAGTAACATTAAAGAAATGATAGCAGGAAACAAAGGCATTCGGGAATCAAAATTTAATGGAAAGGTCCTGATTATGGGATATACACCCATTAAAAACACCGATGGCTGGTCGATTGCAATTGTATCCGATAAGTCAGAGATGATGACAGCATTTTACCAGTCCAGTGCTATAACAGCTATTTTGACTGTTCTGCTGATCGGAGTATCCTTGCTTTTCGCATTCCGTATTGCGACACCGATTGTAACACCTATTATAAATTTGGTAAAAAGAATTGAGGCACTGTCAGAGGGGGATTTACATACGGAAGTACCACAGGTGAATTCTGGAGATGAACTTGAAATTCTTTCTCAGTCATTTACAGGTACTGTGAATACGCTCAATAATTATATCAATGAAATATCCCTCATTCTAAGTGGTTTAGAGAAGGGGGATTGTACCGTTACAACATCCCAGGATTATAAAGGTGATTTCGTACAGATTAAGGAATCGCTAAACCGGATTACTTTAAACTTAAATTCAGTATTTACAAAGATTAAAGAATCTTCGGAACGGGTTGCGGATGGATCAAAGCAGATCTCGGATGCATCTCAGGCTCTTGCAGCAGGAGCTACGGAGCAGGCAGCCACTGTGGAAGAACTGAGCTATTCCATAACCAGCGTATCAAGCCGTGCTCAGGAGAATGCAGCGAATGTAAAAAAGGCAACCGATTATGTAAAACAGGCCGCAGATGGCATGAACGAAGGCAATGCCTATATGGAAAAGCTGGATCGTTCCATGCAGGAAATCGGACAGGCGTCTGATAAAATTTCAAGCATTACAAAGGTAATTGAAGACATTGCTTTCCAGACCAATATTCTTGCTTTAAATGCAGCCGTAGAATCAGCAAGAGCGGGAGAAGCAGGGAAAGGTTTTGCAGTTGTAGCAGATGAAGTGCGTAATCTGGCTGGCAAATCGGCAGAAGCTGCAAAACAGACGGCTGATTTAATCAGTCATTCCGTACAAACCGTATCTGAGGGGGAAAAGATTGCACAAGAGACAACTCGGATTTTAAAAGAAGTTTCGGAACAATCTATCTTAGTGGAACAGACCATTCAGCAGATTGCGGCTGCCTCTTATGAGCAGGTGGAAGCAATTGATCAGATTAACGAGGGATTGACTCAAGTATCCACCGTAGTACAGACCAATGCAGCGACAGCAGAAGAAAGCTCTGCATCCAGCTCAGAGTTAGATGCTCAGGCTCAGGTATTAAAAGAAGAAGTGGAACGATTTAAACTTCAGGAGAATGCAGCTTCTATTGTAAAAGAATCAAACACTTACGATAGTGGTTACACAGCCAGCAACGATTCTCTAGAGGATTCTTACATTTCAGAAAACATGCCAGCATATCATTCCTCTAAATATTAAATTACATGCTATCTGCAGAGATTCTTCTTTGCAGATAGCTGTTTTAGTATTCGAACCAAGAAGTCCATGTATGTATATTTTTATTGTAGGAAATGGAGATTTTTGCTATAATAGTAAGAGAGGCCTTAAAAAAACATAACGGCTGTCATGAATCTATGATAGCCGTTTCTTTTTGTCCATTTCTGTAAGGAAATGGCTGAGAGAGGAAGAGAATGAATTATGATACTGATGAATGAAATACCAGACCGTTTCTGGGGATTGTTCCGTTCCATTAACCGGTCCACTTACATAGAAGCTTTGCTCCGAATCAATGAGGAATACGAATACAGCAACTATTTTCTAAGCAGAGAGGTCTGCCTCCAGGTGCTTGATGAATATTTCAATCAGAAGAGGTTTGTAATCTGGCAGGATGAACTGGAAGACGAGGCGGATGAGACAGAGCCTCCGGCCTCCAGGGTGTTAAACTGGCTTTTAAGAGCCGGATGGCTTCGAAAAGTAGATGATTATGCCTCCATGACAGTCCACATCGTAATCCCTGATTATGCGGCTGTTATGATTGAGGCATTTTTTAAGCTTACTACAGATGAAGAGGATGAAACACAAATCTATATCCAGAATATCTATGCTATTTTATTTTCCCTAAAGAATGATCCGAGAGCCAGCATCAGTCTATTAAACACCGCCTTTGTCAATACAAAGCGGCTTAATAAGACACTCCAGGATATGCTTCACAATATGGATAAGTTTTTTGCCAGTCTGTTGGAGAAAAGGGCCTACGGTGAGCTTTTAAAAGATCATCTGGAAGGATATGTGGAAGAAATCGTAAAAAAGAAATATCACATATTAAAAACTTCAGATAACTTCTATCTCTATAAAAATGACATCAAGCGCTGGATTAGTTCCATGCGGGAAGATGTCTCCTGGATGGAGGAAATGAGTGTCCGCAGCCGTAACAAAGTCACTGCCGCAGATATCTCAGAAAAACTGGATCAGATTGAGCGAGGATTTGATGGCATTGAGCATCGCATCGCCAATATGGACAAGGAACATTCCAGGTATATCAGGGCTACAGTAACAAGGCTTAATTATCTGTTAAACCAAGAAGATAACATGAAGGGCCTTGTTATCCGGCTTTTAAATCACCTTTCCGATGCAGAGGATCAGGAAACTGCGATCCAGGAAACGGGGAATTTTATGAACTTATCTCAGGTGTCCATTTTGTCGGAACATGCTCTTTATAAGAAAAGAAAGCCAAGGACTGTCTTTAAGGAGACCTTAGTGGCGGATGAGGAATCCGTGGAACTGTCAGCCGAAGAAATCTTAAGCTTAAACCGGTTAAAAAGCCGTTATAGCAGAAAAGAGATTGAGAGTTATCTGGACGCTCATTCAGAACATGGACGTATGGAAGTTACGGAAGGTACGGTAACTACGGCAGAGGATTTTGAAATGCTGATTTTGGCTTATGATTATTCCACCAGACGCAAAAGCATTTACGAAGTGGAAGATTCGGAACCAGAGTTAATTGATAATGGCAGATACCGCTACCCCAGACTGGTGTTTGTAAGGAGGAAAGAACGATGACATACGAAGAGACCACAGGCTCCATTGGCCAAATTCCATACTTTGATGGTTTAAGCCAAGAGGAGAAAAAAGAGGTCACAGAAGGCTTGAAAACACTCCTGCGTCAGACTTTTGTATTGGAGCATAAATACGATAAGCGTACGGAACGTTTTACATATAATCAGGAATTTAGAAGTTGCAACAAACATTTGGAATTTATCCGAGCCTATCTTTCTGTGATTGGGGTATCTGTCATGGAGAACAGTCAGCTTGGCATTATTTACATACAGGGTGAAACAACCATGGGAGATAAGCTTCCAAAGCTTACCACCCTTTATCTTCTTGTATTAAAATTGATCTATGACGAACAGATGGCGGAAGTATCCACCAGTGTCAATGTGTATACGACCTTAAGCGATATTCACGAAAAGCTTGGAAGCTACCGGCTTTTTAAGAAACAGCCCGCCCCTACGGAGATCAGACGTACCATAGCATTGTTAAAGAAATATCAGATATTAGAGCCTTTGGATCTTTTAGAAGATTTGGAAGGGGACAGCCGAATGATCATTTATCCTTGCATCAATGTAGTGCTTTTTGGTGATGATGTGCGAGGCCTGTTAGAATCATTTGAAGAAGGAGAGGACAGCGATGACGAACCAGAAATTTGAGGCTCTTTCCAGAATCCATTTAAACAACTGGCATTATATCAACCGGAAAACCTTATCCTTTCATAAGGAAATTAACTTCTTTACCGGGCACTCAGGCAGTGGAAAATCTACGGTTATTGATGCCATGCAGATTCTACTCTATGCCAATACTGATGGACGAGGATTCTTTAATAAAGCGGCGGCCGATGATTCTGACCGGAATTTAATCGAGTATCTGCGCGGCATGGTAAACATTGGAGAGAACAATGAGTTCGCTTATTTAAGGAACCAGAATTTTTCCACCACCATTGTGCTTGAGCTGGAACGAACGGATACCAAAGAGTTTCAGTGCGTTGGGGCAGTATTTGATGTAGAGACCTCCACCAATGATATTTCCAGGAAATTCTTTTGGCATAAAGGGCCTTTATGGGACAATGGATACCGGACGGCGGATCGGGCTATGACCATGGAAGAGATCACAGCAACCTTCCGTTCCTCTTATTCCAAAGAGGATTATTTTGCTACGTCTCATAATGAGCGATTTCGAAGACAGCTTTACGATGTTTACCTGGGCGGTCTTGATTCAGAGAAATTCCCCCTTTTATTTAAGCGGGCAATTCCTTTTCGAATGAATATAAAGCTTGAGGACTTCGTAAAGGAATACATCTGTATGGACCAGGATATCCACATCGAGGATATGCAGGAAAGTGTCATGCAGTATGGTCGTATGCGAAAAAAGATTGAGGATACGTCGGTTGAGATTGGCATTTTAAAGGACTTATCAGAGAAATACAAGAAAGTTCAGGAACTGGAAGCCAATATTCATAAAAATATGTACTTCTTTAAAAAGGCAGAAATTAAGGACTACCAGACCAAAATTCAAGTTATTACAGATAAAACAAGGCTTGCCAAAGAAGATCTTTTACGCCAAGAGGAGCAAAAGACAAGCCTGGAAGGGCAAGTACATGATCTGACCGTACAGGGAGAGGAACTCCTACGAAGAATCTCCTCCACCGGATATGAGGATTTGAAAAACCAGTGGAATGCCACAGAGGAGCTGATTGGCCATCTAAATAAAAGTTCTTTGAAGTGGTCTCAAACCTCAGAGAAGTTGAAAGAATGGGTGGAGGAAGATACTACTTCCAACCAGACGATTTGGGATATTGAGACCTTTTGTAAGAACGAGGCGGATGAAGAGACTTTCTCCCGGTTAAAACGTTCCATTTTGGAGATGCATAAGGAAACGGAAGAAACCAAAAAGGAAGCAGAAGGAACCTTAAGGGATATTCGAAGAAAAGAGCGTCAGATAAGCGAAGAGCTGACTCAGTTAAAAGCTGGTAACAAAGCTTATCCCAAATATCTGGAACAGGCCAGAGCCTTTATCCAGAAACGTCTTCTAGAAGAGACCGGTAAGGCCGTCCAGGTAAGCGTTCTGGCTGATCTTTTGGACATCCGGGACGAGACATGGAGAAATGCTGTGGAAGGCTATATGGGCAACCACAAGCTGTCACTGGTGGTGCCTCCGGCTTATGCTAAGGCTGCTATGGGAATCTATGGAGAGCTGGACCGGAACGAATACTATAATGTAGCCGTTTTAGATACGGAGGAAGCTTCCACCAATAAAAGCGAAGTAATAGAAGGTGCTCTGTCAGAAGAGGTAGCAGCTGGAGAATCTTATTTACAGCCTTATATCGACCTTTTGTTGGGCAAGGTCATGAAATGCCTTGACGTTCAGGAACTGCGCCGTTGTAAGGTGGGGGTAACTCCTGACTGCATGTTGTATCATACCTTCCGTTTGCAGCACATGAATCCGGATAACTACACGAAATTTGCCTACATTGGAAAAGATAGTGTACGCAGAAGAATCCGACTTCTGGAGAAGAACCTCATTTCCATGGAGGAGGAGAAAAAACCTCAGGAAGCCGTGTTAAACGAGTGCCAGAGAATACTTTCCTTGGAAGCCTTATCAGAAGAAACCAGTGTTTATCTGGAATGGCAGCAGGATATGGCCTCTTTAAAAGAGAAGGAAAAAGAAAAGAAAAAGCTGGAACAAAAGCTTGAAAAGATAAAGGCCCAAAATGTCAGTGAGTGGGAAAAGGAACGGGAAGCCATCTTAACCCTTTGCGATGTAAAGCGGGCAGAGCAAAGAGCTGTGGACAAGCTGATTTTTGAATGCAGCGGAAAGATCGAGACTTATCAAAAAGATATGGTACAGCTTCAAGCGGAACTCATGGACAAGACGAATGGTCTGGAAGTAGAGGAAGAGCTGGAAGAGGAAAGCAGACAATTCTTTGATACGGAAGAGATACCAAGGTATGACCGGCTAAAGGACAGATTCTATGCTTTATCAAAGAAGGCAGAAGAAGCGCGAGATGGGGCATTTAACATTCTTGTATCCTCTAGAGGCGAGTATGGAAGGAAATATCCCAACAGGAACTGCTCTCTGACAGCAAAAGACAATGGAGAGTATGACAGACTCCTTGAACTTATGGAATGCGGAAACCTGGAAGAGTATCGAAAGATGGCAGCAGAACAGGCGAAATCAGCCGTGCTTCATTTTAAAGATGATTTCATGTTTAAGATCCGAAGTGCCATAAGAGATGCCATTCAGCGAAAGGAAGAATTGAACCGGATTATCAGCCGTTTGGATTTTGGTAAGGATAAATACCAGTTTGTTATTGGGAAGAATAAAGGGCCTGACGGACGGTATTACGATATGTTTATGGATGATTCCCTGGAGGTAAATCCGTCCCAGCTAACAGATTCTGTGGATGACCAGATAAATCTGTTTACTATGGAGCATGAAAATCAGTATGGGGAGATCATAAATGATCTGATTAACATTTTTATCCCACCAGACAATGCCACGCCAGAGCAGATGGAGGAAGCCAAGAGAAATATGGACCGGTATGCGGATTACCGTACCTATTTATCCTTTGATATGCAGCAGCTGGTGCAAAATGAAGATGAAGTTATAAAAATCCGGTTAAGCAAGATGCTTAAGAAAAACTCCGGCGGAGAGGGGCAAAATCCCCTTTACGTGGCACTGTTGGCAAGTTTTGCACAAGCTTATCGAATTAGCCAGTCCCCTAATGTACAGAGAAATCCTACCATACGTTTGGTGGTTCTTGATGAGGCATTTTCAAAAATGGATGCGGAAAAAGTGGCAAGCTGTATTGAGTTGATTCGTGGTCTTGGATTCCAGGCGATTATCAGTGCAACCAATGATAAGATTCAAAATTACGTAGAAAATGTGGACAAAACCTTTGTATTTGCCAATCCAAACAAGAAGTCTATCTCCATTCAGGAGTTTGAGCGGGAAAGTTTCCCTGAGCTGATGCGGGAGCTTGATGAAGCAGAGGAAGGCTGAGAAGGGGTAAGATAACTGTTATTTTTATGAAGCGGTTGGTAAGAAAAACAGAGCTTTTAAAGCGCTAAGAAATGCGATTTATCCCAAGAGGCTATATATGATATGCTCCCCCTTAAGTGGAATATGGTTATTACCATTATCTACTTAAAGAGGAGCATATCATTTTAGGTCTAACTGATTGGAGGCTTTTTCATGTTCGTGTGTGTCATGTGAGTTCTGTTTTAATTAATTGACTATTTGTCTATTTATCTATATATTGATTTATTGATTTATTTAGAAGCAGATGATATTTGCTTTTTCATACATACAGATCCAGCCATATCTTTATAAGGACCGTAATTAGGAATCGTCTGAAACCCAATACCCTGGTACAAGCTAATGGCTGTGGTCATATGCTTTCCTGTCTCAACAATCAGGTATTGAAATCCTTTTTCCTTAGCGTAAGTTTCAATCAATTCCATTAGTTTTTTCGATATTCCCATGCCTCGGTAATCTTCTCGTAGAAAGACCCGCTTTACCTCCGCGCATTCTTCATCAAATCGCTTGAAGCTGGCACAGCCAACGGGAGTATCGTTGTCATAGACCACAATCACATCCTTAATATCCTTTAACTGATTGTGTTGGATATATTCGGAGCGGTTCTTTTGTCCCCCAGCCTGCGCATTCAGAGAAAGATCTAGCTCTCCGCAAAGTAATATAAAATCCGGACTGACAGTATCTGCATATTCAAATCTCAATCCATTACCTCCTCATGTGTATCAAATAAGAAAAATTATAGGTAAATTAAATACGATTGTCAAGAAGTAGCAAAATCTCTTTTTTATCTAAGTATGTTTCCTGTTATTAATGTAAAATGCATTGGAAAATAAATTACATTATTTTGAAATCCCTCAATAAATCAAATAACTGGTGGTTACCCCCACCCTGTATTTTCTTTTTCATTATACAAATAAACCCACGATGTCCCCAGGAATGGATGCGTTTTCATAGTTATATTTAACCTCCATATGATATATAATGGAGTCTGTTGGTCCATTGCAAAAAAGGCATAGACTTAAATTTGTTATCGAACAAATGTTTGCAAAATGCAAATAAATGTGATATAATTGGAAAAATCAGTTGTGATGTTATAAGGGAATGGGCCGGGGAGGCCCCCATCCTAAGACCGTGTTTCTTGGGATGTTAGTTGAAAACAGGAGTACATTATGGCAAAACAGTATATTAAGATAAGAGGTGCCAATGAGCACAATTTAAAAAACGTTTCCGTGGATATTCCAAGGAATGAGTTGGTAGTTTTAACGGGTTTAAGCGGTTCGGGAAAATCTTCCCTCGCTTTTGATACCATTTATGCAGAAGGACAGAGGCGCTATATGGAGTCTCTCTCTTCCTATGCCAGACAGTTCTTAGGACAGATGGAAAAACCAGATGTGGAGAACATTGAAGGCCTTTCACCAGCGATTTCCATTGACCAGAAGTCTACAAACCGTAACCCTCGTTCTACCGTGGGTACTGTTACTGAGATCTATGATTATTTACGACTTCTCTATGCTAGAATAGGAATTCCTCATTGTCCAAAGTGCGGACGGGAGATTCGTAAGCAGACCGTAGATCAGATGGTAGACCAGATTATGGAGCTTCCCGAGAGAACGAAGATTCAGCTTTTGGCTCCTGTAGTAAGGGGAAGAAAAGGCGAACATACCAAGGTTTTGGAGAATGCAAGAAAAAGTGGTTACGTCAGAGTTCGAATTGACGGCAACCTCTATGAGTTGTCCGAAGAAATAAAGCTGGAGAAGAACATTAAACATAACATAGAAGTAGTTGTAGATCGTCTGGCTATCCGGGAAGGCATTGAAAAGCGTCTTACGGATTCCATAGAGACGGTTATGGCTCTGGCAGATGGGCTTATGATCGTTGACGTTATCGATGGAAAACCCATTAATTTCAGTCAAAGCTTCTCATGCCCGGATTGCGGCATCAGCATTGACGAGGTAGAGCCTAGAAGTTTTTCTTTTAATAATCCCTTTGGAGCCTGCCCAGATTGCTTTGGTCTAGGATACAAGATGGAGTTTGACGAAGATCTGATGATTCCAGATAAAAGCTTGAGCATTGATGAAGGAGCCATTACAGTATTAGGCTGGCAGTCCTGTACCGATAAGGGCAGCTATACCCGTGCGGTTCTGGACGCATTGTCCAAGGAATATGGTTTCCGTCTGGATATTCCCTTTGAAGATTATTCCAAGGAAGCTCATGACATCTTGATTCATGGAACCAATGGAAAAGAAGTCAAGGTTTATTATAAGGGACAGCGTGGAGAAGGCATCTATGATGTGGCCTTTGAAGGACTGATTCAGAATGTTGCCAGAAGATACCGGGAGACTTATTCCGAATCCTCTAAAGCAGAGTATGAGACATTTATGCGGATTACTCCATGTCCTGCCTGCGGCGGTATGAGACTGAAAAAAGAATCGCTGGCTGTTACGGTTGGAGATAAGAATATCTACGAAGCTACTAACATGTCCATCGTTCGTTTTAGAGAATTCTTTGACCAGATGAATCTCTCAACCATGCAGCTTGCCATTGGTGACCAGATTCTAAAAGAAATAAGAGCAAGAGTATCTTTCCTTATTGATGTTGGACTGGATTACCTCACCTTAAGCCGAGCTACCGGAACATTATCTGGTGGAGAGGCTCAGAGAATTCGTCTGGCGACTCAGATTGGTTCAGGACTGGTAGGCGTTGCCTACATCCTAGATGAGCCAAGTATCGGCCTTCACCAAAGAGATAATGATAAGCTGTTAAAGACTCTAATCCATCTTCGTGACCTTGGAAATAGTGTGATTGTGGTAGAACATGATGAAGACACCATGATGGCAGCCGATTATATTGTAGATATCGGTCCAGGAGCCGGGGAACACGGTGGTAATGTTGTTGCGGTAGGAACTGCAAAGCAGATCATGAAGAATAAGAATTCCGTTACAGGAGCTTATTTAAGCGGACGCATCAGTATTCCTGTACCAAAAGTGCGACGAGAGCCAACTGGCTATCTCACCGTAAAAGGTGCCCAAGAGAACAACTTAAAGAACATTGATGTTTCATTCCCTCTTGGAGTGATGACTTGTGTAACCGGAGTATCTGGTTCCGGTAAAAGTTCTCTTGTCAATGAGATTCTATACAAGGCTCTGGCAAAGAAGCTAAACCGTGCAAGAACGGTTCCAGGTAAGCATAAGTCTCTGGAAGGCGTGGACCAGCTAGATAAAATCATAGCCATTGACCAGTCTCCAATTGGAAGAACACCTAGATCCAACCCAGCTACCTATACTGGTGTGTTTGATTTGATTCGTGACCTGTTTGCTTCCACACCCGATGCCAAGGCAAAAGGATATTCCAAAGGACGTTTTAGCTTTAATGTCAAAGGCGGACGCTGCGAGGCATGTAATGGTGACGGTATCATTAAGATAGAGATGCACTTTCTTCCAGACGTATATGTTCCTTGTGAGGTATGCGATGGAAAACGTTATAACCGTGAGACCTTGGATGTAAGGTACAAAGGAAAGAATATCTATGACATTCTCAACATGACCGTGGAAGAAGCGGTTAAGTTTTTTGAAAATGTACCAACCATATCAAGAAAGATATCAACCCTTAATGACGTAGGACTTTCTTATGTGCGTCTTGGACAGCCATCTACAGAGCTTTCTGGTGGTGAAGCCCAGAGAATCAAGCTGGCTACGGAGTTAAGCAAGCGTGGAACCGGTAAGACCATCTACATTCTGGACGAACCTACCACTGGACTCCATTTTGCAGATGTCCACAAGCTGATTGAGATTTTAAGGAAGCTTTCGGAAGGTGGTAATACAGTTATTGTTATTGAACATAACCTGGAGGTCATTAAGACTGCAGATTATATCGTAGACATTGGCCCAGAAGGAGGAGACAAGGGCGGTACTGTTCTTGTCCAGGGAACACCTGAGGAAGTAGCTCTTTGTCCTACCTCTTACACTGGCCATTATATAAAGAAGTATTTAGAGTAATTCGTGCTATGTAACTTTACTAATACATGAAATTCCGTCTTTTGCAACATGTCTGTCTGGAAGGATAGAAGCGTTGAACATCAGGCGGGATTTTCCTGTATCACAGCAAGTATGTTATAGCCAAAGTGGGGCACCTATAAAGTATCATTAAATCTATTGGGTAAAGTTTAGAGTAAAAGGAAGGCGCCGGCAGAAGGGGGGATTCTGCCAGCGCGATATGAAAAAGTATTATGAGAATAAATGTATCAATTGCTTACAAGATATATCTTAAATCTTTCTTGTGATGAAACTTTGATCATTTTGTGAAAGAAACGTGAAAATAGGACAAGTACAAATACTGGCTAATTGATGGGTGTTTGGAAGTGTCCGTCTTTTAATTTGGTAACTTTCCACATGATTTTTTTTCATATCATGAAAATGCTTGTCAAGCCCAGGGAAGTAGAATATAATGTAACCCAAAGCGCTATTTGTCAAAGATAAAATTAGGAGGAATACCCGTGAAAAGAGAAATGATTATCGTTCTGGATTTCGGCGGACAGTACAATCAGCTGATTGCCAGAAGGGTCAGAGAATGCAATGTTTACTGTGAGGTTCATCCCCACACACTGTCAATGGAAAAGATTAAGGAAATAAATCCCAAAGGAATTATTTTTACTGGTGGTCCAAACAGTGCTTATAAGGAAGAGTCACCTCGCTGTGAAAAGGAAATCTTTGAATTGGGGATCCCTATCCTGGGAATTTGTTATGGTTCTCAGTTGATTTCACATATGCTGGGCGGCAAGGTATCCACAGCTCCTGTCAGCGAGTATGGCAAGACTGAGGTTACGGTAGAAGCCGGAAGCAAAATTTTAGAAAATGTCAGCTCTAAGACCATCTGCTGGATGAGTCATACCGATTATATAGAACAAGCACCAGAAGGCTTTAAGATCACTGCTCATACTCCAGTATGCCCAGTGGCAGGTATGGAATGTGAAGAGCGTGGCCTTTATGCAGTACAGTTCCATCCAGAAGTTATGCATACACAGGAAGGCACAACCATGCTTTCTAATTTTGTATATAATGTCTGCAAATGTTCTGGTGACTGGAAGATGGATTCTTTCGTGGAAACCTCTATTCAGGCAATTCGTGAAAAGGTTGGCGACGGTAAAGTACTTTGTGCCTTATCCGGCGGTGTAGACTCTTCTGTAGCTGCTGTTATGCTTTCAAAGGCAGTAGGAAAGCAGCTCACTTGTGTATTCGTTGATCACGGTCTTCTACGTAAGAGCGAAGGCGATGAGGTGGAAGCAGTATTTGGCCCAGAAGGTCACTACGACTTAAACTTTATCCGTGTCAATGCTCAGGATCGTTTCTATGACAAGTTAAAGGGCGTAGAGGATCCAGAGAAAAAGCGTAAGATTATTGGCGAAGAATTCATTCGTGTGTTTGAGGATGAGGCTAAGAAGATAGGATCCGTGGATTTCTTTGTACAGGGGACGATTTATCCTGATGTGATTGAATCTGGTCTTGGAAATTCAGCCGTGATTAAATCTCACCACAACGTGGGCGGTCTTCCTGAGCACGTAGATTTTAAGGAGATTATTGAGCCTTTAAGACTTCTTTTTAAAGATGAAGTTAGAAAAGCAGGTCTGGAGCTTGGTATCCCAGAGTATTTGGTATACCGTCAGCCATTCCCAGGTCCAGGACTTGGTGTTCGTATTATTGGAGAAGTTACACCGGAAAAGGTGAAGATTGTTCAGGAAGCGGATGCGATTTATAGAGAAGAGATTGCTAAGGCTGGGGTTGATAAAGGATTAGGACAGTACTTTGCAGCTCTTACTAACATGCGTTCTGTTGGATGTATGGGAGATGAGAGGACCTATGATTATGCGATTGCACTAAGGGCAGTATTGACTTCTGATTTTATGACCGCTGAATCTGCTGAACTTCCTTGGGAGGTTCTTGGCACGGTGACTAGAAGAATTGTAAATGAAGTGAAAGGTGTTAACCGAGTGCTGTATGATTGCACTGGGAAGCCACCGGCTACTATTGAGTTTGAGTGACAGACAGATTCGGGAATCCCTTGTATTTACAGGGATTCCCGAATTTTTTATATAATAGGGAAGTTCGACTTTAGTTGAACTCCTAAATAAAACAGCTCGCTAAGAGGAGGGCACAACAAATAGATGGTGGCTAAAACAGGTTAATAAAAAAACTTCTTCAAATTCATCGTCATCAAGATCTTCATCCTCGATAAGGAAATAATGCACATCCAGCAAATCAGAGTTAGTCATATTTTTGACGAGTTTTGCAGTCATTCCTTCCGGAGAATTTAGAATATATTTTTGTCTGAGCTCCTCTATAAGTTTTGGATCCATTTATTTTAAGACCTCCTGTCTGTTAATAAATTAAGTATGATACAGGCAGGTAAAAAATTAAGCAGAACGACATTTGGCTTTTGCCATTGTCCATTCGTAAAGTTTTTCCAGAAAAAATCTATGGTGATCATGATAAAGTTCCATAAGCAGCATTTCATGCTTGCATTTGGGGCAGTTCAAAGGATCATAACCAAAAGACAGAATAATGTTGCTATGCTACTTTGTAAAATTCTGCAGAAGCTGGTGTTTGGACTTAGGGATAGCTTTGTACAAAGATTTCTCCTTTTCCCGGTGCCTTGCATAATGTCCATAATATTGAGTCATTTTGAAGTTTTTCTCTGGGATATGCTGGAATAATAAGCGCATGAAATCAAGAACAGGAAGTGTTTTCTGCACATAGGCATTATCTTCATGGCGGTTGTAATGGAAAGTGACATGTTCCCCATCATAGGAAACAATACACTTTAATGCGATGACAGGACGGCCAAGATATTGGCTGATATATTTGATTACGTTATCGGTATCTGAGAGATTGGGTTTGGCATAAACGTAGAAACCATTTTTATCTTTACGATAAATGAGGACCTTAATTTTCTTAAAAGAAGGACCGAGGCGTGATTTCAGCTGGTTCAAAAGAGCAGTTTGGAAGTATCTTCTTAAAAGGGTGTAGTTGAAGTGCTTTCCAGTCCGCCAGAAGCCGTCATCAGAAAAGCCGCCTTCGAAAATCAGGCAATGAATATGAGGATTCCATTCCAGAGGGCGTCCGAAGGTGTGAAGAACACCAATGAAGCCGGGTACAACGTTTTTGGATTTGTTTATGTTTTGAAACATTCGTAGAACAACACTGCGGACAGCCTGAAAAAGACAGCCAAGGAGAGAAAGGTCGTCTAAAAAGAAATGTCGGATTTCATTATCAATGGTAAAGACACAGTATCTGTGTACGCAGTGAACGAGTTTACAGGTCATAGAAATAGAGCCTGCTGGGAATACTTGACGCCGCAAGAGGGGCAGAAGCGGCTCTTGTAGCGGAAGGGAACAAACTTCATATTTTCGCAATGAGGACAGATATACATGGCACCGCCAAGGGAAGGGCCGCCACAGTTAAACATCCGGTCTACGTTATCAATAACGACTTGGGTAGCGTTAAGGATATATAACATTTCTTTATAATGGTCTAAAAAGACTCTTTATAATATAGTTATAAGTCTATTATAGAGCAAAGTGATAAAAAAGAAACCCCTAATCCCTTCAAGATTGAGGGGAAGGGGATCCGAAGTGTCGAAGACACATACTTAATTTTTGAGCAGCTCAATAGTACAATGCTTTATTAATATAATGCACTAATAATTAGTGCATTATATTTTGAGAAAGGAATGAGCTTTATAATAAAATTAAAAACATGCTGTTTTACAGGGCATTGCAGATTACCAAAAGAAAAAAGTGAGCAAATAGTAATACGCCTTAATCAAGAGGTAGATAACCTCATTAGCCAAGGCGTAACAAATTTTATTTCAGGTGGTGAGCTTGGATTTGATCAGATAGCGGCTTCATTGATTGTCGCAGATAAATAGGGAGAAATATACGGTTGTTTTTTGTTTTGCCATACAGGAAGAAAGATGAGCGTTGGAGTGCTGACCAAAAGTAGCTATATCACAATTTGTTGGCGAAAGCCGATAAAATTATCTATGTGTCTGAAGAATATTCTAATGGCTGTATAAAAAAAAGTAATTATTTTATGATTGACAGTTCCACATACTGTATATGTGCGCGTTTGCATCCATTCAGTGCGACGGATCAAACAGCTAACTATGTACGACAAAGAGGATTGTGGGTTGCCAATGTTGCACAATTAAGATGATATATCTCTTCATTTTTCGAATAAGTACAGATGTATAATATTACACCTGTACTTATTTGAAAAAGAGTGATATACTTATTTAAACTAGGGGGTGGGTGTCGTGCTAGAGAATGTTGATTATGGGCATATTCAAATAACTATTGACAAATATTTGAAGGCAAATAAGATAAGCAAAAATTATCTTGCCGAAAATGCGGCCCTTCAAAGAACACAACTTAATAACTACTGTAAAAACAACATTAAGCGTCCAGATTTCGATGTTCTTGCTCGGATGTGTTATGCGCTTGATTGCGAATTGGCCGACATAGTTACCTATGTGAAGCCTCAGAATCGAAACGGGGAAAATAATAATGGCTGATAATAGAAAAGAGCAGGAACGCTCTGAACTACACCGTACAATTTGGAATATTGCAAATGACTTACGTGGTAGTGTCGATGGGTGGGATTTTAAACAATATGTCCTTGGAATGTTGTTTTACAGATATATATCTGAAAATATTACGGCTTATATAAATGCTGGAGAACATGAAGCCGGGGACCCTTCTTTCAACTATGTACAATTATCGGATGGATTGGCAGAACAGGCCCGATCCGATCTTGTTGAGACTAAGGGCTTTTTTATCCTTCCATCTGAGCTGTTTGAGAATGTCCGTAAGAATGCGACAGATGATGAAAATCTAAACGAAACATTGGAGAATGTTTTTAATAATATTGAAGCCTCTGCTCAGGGCGCAGTCAGCGAGGTGGATTTTAGAGGGCTGTTTGATGATATTGATGTCAACAGCAATAAGTTAGGGGCAACCGTTGCAAAGCGCAACGAGCGATTGGTTAAACTTATGAACGGTGTTGCACTCATGAATCTTAGCTATAAGGAAAATGAGATTGATGCGTTTGGTGATGCATACGAGTTTCTCATGGGCATGTACGCAGGTAATGCAGGCAAGAGCGGTGGCGAATATTTTACGCCGCAAGAGGTTTCAGAACTTCTTACACGGATAGCGCTGGGCAAAAGAACTGAGGTCAATAAGGTTTACGATCCAGCCTGTGGTTCCGGTTCCTTACTGCTCCAATCTGCAAAAATTCTTGGAAAACAAAATGTTCGACAAGGATACTTTGGTCAAGAAATCAACATTACTACATATAATCTATGCCGTATTAATATGTTCTTGCATGATATCGGATATGATAAATTTAGCATCGGTCATGGTGATACGTTGACCGAGCCGCTGCATTGGGATGATGAACCTTTTGAAATCATTGTTTCTAATCCTCCCTACTCAATCAAGTGGGATGGTGATACAAACCCCCTCTTGATCAACGATCCGCGCTTTGCACCTGCTGGTGTACTTGCGCCAAAAAGCAAAGCGGATTTAGCATTCATCATGCACAGCCTTTCATGGCTGGCCAACACCGGAACCGCTGCAATTGTTTGTTTTCCCGGTATCTTGTACCGAGGAGGAGCCGAACAAAAAATTCGAAAATATCTTATTGATAACAATTTTGTGGATTGTATAATCCAGTTGCCCGATAACCTTTTTTATGGAACGAGCATTGCTACTTGTATTATGGTGCTTAAAAAATCCAAAAGGGAAAATAGCACATTGTTTATTGATGCTTCCTGTGAGTCTGTTAAGGTAACTAATTCTAATAAGCTAGCACCAAAGAATGTAAAAACCATCTTTGATGCGTATATGTCACGCATGGATGTGGATTATTTTGCTCAGCTTGTCCCTAATGACAAAATTGCTGAACAGGATTATAATCTTTCAGTTTCAACCTATGTGGAGCAGGAGGATACCCGCGAGGCGGTTAACATAACTACACTAAATACTGAGATTGAAAGGCTTGTCGCGCGGGAAGATGAGTTGCGCCGTGAAATTCATGCGATTATTGCAGAGAT
Organism: uncultured Eubacteriales bacterium; assembly: GCA_963528005.1. Taxonomy (GTDB): domain Bacteria; phylum Bacillota; class Clostridia; order Lachnospirales; family Lachnospiraceae; genus Lacrimispora. The sequence goes on along the minus strand of CAURSM010000017.1, from coordinate 45,719 downwards.
TGAGGGGGCAGATGTATGAATAAAAAGGAACTTCTTAATAAGGTAATCAACGAGCCTAAAAAGCCTGACGTGAGCGAGTGTGGTTATGAGGTAGAATCTTTTTTAGAAACCGCAAATGAACCTAACGAAGAAGTATGGTTTTTGATAGATGGCATAAAAAAACAAGGTGATGCTTTTAGACGTCGTGAGAATTTAGTTACTTTTCTGCGGCAACTCTACAAACGCAAATATGGTGGCATAACACTGCCGCTTATTACTAAACGCGATCAAGTGTTTGTAGCAATGATGTTTTCGACTGACACAGACCACACTTACGAAAACTCCCTGAAACCAGTCATTCAATCGCTTAACTTTTCTGCTATGCGGATTGATGAAAAACAATTTAACAGTCCCATCATTGGAGAAATTATAACAGAAATTGCGGATTCAGTAGCTTTAATAGCCGATTTGACTGGAAACCGTGGTGGTATTTACTACAAAGCGGGAGTAGCACGGGGGTTGCAGCTTTGCAATCATCCGATTAAGTTGATATTTATTTGCCACAAAGACTTTTTTTGTTCGGAAGGAGTTCATATTGATGTCCGCGGTGACAATATTTTACTATATGGTGACGAAAATAATTTAAAGAAAAAGCTCACAGCACGACTGAAAACCGTGTTAAAAGGTGGTGATTCCTAATGAGCAAACTTAGACAATTGATAAAAGAACTTTGTCCGAATGGAGTAGAATATATAGCTTTGGAAGAAGTTTGTATACCAACAAAAAATATTACGTGGAAAAATAACAATGGAAGTTATAGATATATTGATTTAACATCGGTTAATAGAGACACTCACAGAATAATTGAAACTGAATTAATTATGGCAGAAGATGCACCTAGTCGTGCTCAAAAAATTGTTTACGCTGAAGACATTATTTTCGGGACTACGAGACCAACTTTAAAGCGTTACTGTTTTGTGCCTCTTGAGTATGATAGTCAGATTTGTAGTACAGGTTATTGCGTGCTACGGGCAGATAAAACTATAGTATTGCCAAGATACCTCTATCATATAATTGGTACTTCTGATTTTTATGATTATGTTGAAATAAATCAAAGAGGTTCCGCTTATCCGGCCATAAGCGACAGGGATGTGAAACGATTTCAGTTTCCTCTCCCACCGCTACCTGTCCAACGTGAAATTGTTCGTATACTGGACAGCTTTACGGAGCTTACAGCGGAGCTTACAGCGGAGCTTACAGCGGAGCTTATAGCGAGAAAAAAGCAATATGAGTATTATCGCAACGAGTTACTAACCTTTGGCGACAATGCGGAGATGGTTCAACTTGGTGACATTGCAGCAATATGTCGGGGAGCATCACCGCGCCCCATTAGCCGATATGTAACGAACGATCTAAGCGGAATCAACTGGATTAAAATTGGTGATGTAGAAGTTGGCTCAAAATATGTGACAAAATCAGCTGAAAAAATCACGCCAGAAGGGGCCAATAAGTCGAGACAGGTGAAAAAAGGAGATTTTATACTTTCGAACTCTATGAGCTTCGGAAGACCTTACATTTTAAAGATTGATGGTTGTGTACATGACGGATGGATAATAGTCAGTGAATTTGAAAACTCTGTTTCGTCCGATTTCCTCTATCATTTATTGAGTTCACATTTTGTTCAGGATTATTGGAAGCAGAGGGCAGCAGCAGGAGGAAGTATACAGAATTTAAATTCAGATATTGTAAAGGCAACATCCATCCCGATTCCTTCTTTTAAAGACCAGGCTTTCATTGTTGCCATCCTTGATAAATTCGACGCGCTAACCACAGACATTTCAATCGGCCTAGCTGCAGAAATTGAGGCGCGGCACAAGCAATATGAATACTACCGCGACAAGCTGCTCGCGTTCAAGGAGGTGGGGGCATGAGTGAATACAATATTGTAGCTGCCGACAATCAGTCTACCGTTGTTGCAGAATATACACCATCTAGGAGGAGAGACGACTCTTATCAGTCTGAGGTTGCTTTGGAGAGAGAGTTTATTAAGCTTCTGCAAGAGCAAGGGTATGAATACATTAGCATTACTGATGAAGAGGGATTACTAACCAACTTACGTGTCCAAATGGAACGGTTGAACAATTATAAATTTTACGACAGTGAGTGGGTGCGTTTTTGCAATGAATACCTTATTCACAAGAACGAAGGCATCGTTGAGAAAACACGAAAAATTCAGATAGACGAGCGCCATAGTTTTAGACTCGATAATGGCTTAACAAAAAACATTGCAGTAATTGATAAGAAAAATATCCATAACAACTGTCTTCAAGTTCTGAACCAATATGAAGAATCAGGTGGCACTCATTCCACTCGCTACGATGTTACTGTGCTTGTAAATGGCCTTCCTCTGGTGCATATTGAGCTTAAGCGCCGTGGTGTCGTTATCCGCGAGGCTTTTAACCAGATTAAGCGTTATCAACGAGAGAGTTTTTGGGCGGCATCAGGACTCTTTGAATATGTGCAACTTTTCGTCATCAGTAATGGAACACACACAAAGTATTACAGTAATACTACCCGAAATCAGCATATTAAAGAATCAGGTGATGGCAGTAAGCGAAACAGCCAAAAGACCTCTAACAGCTTTGAGTTTACAAGCTATTGGGCTGATGCAAAAAACAGAGTTATTGGTGATCTTATTGACTTCACCAAGACATTTTTTGCAAAGCATTCAATTCTCAACATTATAATGCGCTACTGTGTATTTACCTCTGAAGAACTACTGCTTGTCATGCGTCCATATCAAATTGCAGCTACTGAACGGATTCTAAATCGCATAGAGGTCGCTACAAACTATAAAAAATATGGTAGCGTTGATGGAGGCGGGTATATCTGGCATACTACAGGCAGCGGTAAAACGTTGACCAGTTTCAAAGCAGCCCAGCTTGCAAGTGCACTGCCGTATATAGATAAAGTTCTGTTTGTGGTTGACCGCAAAGACCTTGATTATCAGACGATGAAAGAATATGATCGCTTTGAAAAAGGCGCTGCTAACAGCAATACTTCCACAGCAGTATTGAAAAGGCAATTAGAAGACCCAAACGCCCATATTATCATTACTACCATCCAAAAGTTGGGTATTTTTGTCGGGAAAAATAAGAAAAACGAAATTTTTGGTAAGCATGTGGTTTTAATTTTCGACGAATGCCACCGTTCTCAGTTTGGGGAAATGCACAAGGCGATTACAGATGCATTCAAAAAATATTATATTTTTGGATTTACAGGTACACCTATTTTTGCGATAAATGCCGGACGTGGTGGTGGCCCCTTCCTCCGCACTACGCCACAGGCGTTTGGGGATAAATTACATACCTATACCATTGTAGATGCAATTAATGATGGGAATGTTCTTCCATTCCGCATTGATTATGTTAATACGGTGAAGATGGCACCTGAAATACAGGATACGCAAGTGCGAGCTATTGATGTTGAAAAAGCTATGTCTGCACCGGAGAGAGTGCGGAGAATCGTGACTTATACCCTAGACCACTTTGACCAAAAAACAAAGCGAAATAGTTCTTATGCTCTGAAAGGTCAGAGGATGGCAGGCTTTAATTCTATTTTTGCAGTGGCCTCAATTCCGATGGCAATGAAATATTATGTGGAGTTTAAGCGGCAGCTTGCTGAACATGAATGCAATCTGCGTATTGCTACTATTTTCAGTTTCAGCGCAAATGAAGATGATTCAGAAGATGCGCTTCCCGATGAGGGCTTTGAAAATGACAAGTTGGACAAGACTTTTCGTGATTTTCTTGATAGTGCAATTGCTGACTATAACTCCATGTTCAATGTAAACTTTGACACATCAACGGATAAATTTCAGAACTATTACAAAGACCTTTCTCTGCGTGTTAAAAATCGAGAAGTTGACCTTTTGATTGTTGTTAATATGTTTCTAACAGGGTTTGATGCCACTACACTCAATACTTTGTGGGTAGACAAAAATCTGAAACAGCACGCACTAATTCAGGCGTTTAGCCGCACCAACCGCATCCTAAACAGCGTTAAAACTTTTGGAAATATTATCTGCTTTCGAGATTTAAAAAAAGCTACTGACGATGCTATCTCACTTTTTGGTGACAGCAAAGCAGGAGGTATTGTCCTATTAAAAATCTATGATGATTATTATAATGGCTATGAGGATGACAATAGGCATAAGGCTGGATATAAAGAACTCATAGAAATGCTTACGACCACCTATCCGCTTGGAAGTGCCATTGTTGGAGAATTATCACAAAAGAATTTTATCCGCCTTTTCAGTGCAGTATTACGATTAAAAAACATTCTTACTACCTTTGATGAGTTTGCAGGCAATGAAATTCTAAGCCAACGTGACTTTCAGGATTATCAGAGCCTTTACTTAGACTTCTACCAGTTGTTTATAAAAGTAAGGGACGCTGATAAAGAAAATATCAATGACGATATAGTGTTCGAGATTGAACTTGTCAAGCAAATTGAGGTCAATATTGACTATATCCTCATGTTGGTTGCAAAATATCATGAGTCGAACTGCACTGACAAGAGTATCCTTGCGGCTATTGATAAAGCTGTTGGTTCCAGCATTGAGCTTCGAAGCAAGAAGGAGCTTATAGAAGGGTTCATTTACAATGTGAATACCTCTACCAGAGTAGATGATGATTGGCAGCAATTTGTTTTAGAGCAGAAAGAAGCTGACTTGGTAACTATGATAGACACAGAGAAGCTTAAGTCAGAGGAAACTCGGAGGCTTGTTGAAAATGCTTTTAGGGATGGCGTTTTGAAAACAACGGGTATGGATGTTGATAGAATCCTTCCGCCGGTATCGCGATTTGGTAGCGGTGGCGGTAGAGCAGCAAAAAAGCAAGGGGTCATAGAACAGTTGTTTAATTTTTTTGAAAAGTATGTAGGACTGGTATGAGGGAGAACTGAATATGAAATTAAGCGGAATGCTTTCAAAGGTTATGGATAATTATCTATGCTTGCGTGGAATCGCAAGCATAAAGGTATTGGCGAGTATATCTCAAGTTAATCCCGATATTCAAAGAGATTTGCTGGAAGAGCATAAGGACGAAATGAAGGACTTTTTAGAAAGGGGCGAGTATGCCTTTTTTCCAGAAGTGGTATTATCGATGAATATGGGGTTATCTGATAAGGCTGATGAAAATAAGGTTTTTGAAGATTTTGTAGCTGAAGTTGATTCAGCTGACAAAGGATTTAACAAGGTTGTTGGGGAAGTTAAGGTCAATTTTAAACCCGACGATAATAAACTCATTGATGATCGCAGACAACTGAAAGTTGCCCAAATAGCATTTGATGAGAGTGTCATAAAACTAAGTCGGATTGATGGCAACCATCGTTTGAGTGCAGCTGAGTATTTGACGAATGATATTTTAATTCCTTTTTGTCTTATTATTTTTTCTGATGAAGAAGACGCAAAGAACAATTCCAGAGCCATATTCCACAATATCAATTCTAAACAGATCCCACTTAGATTGGAACAAAATCTTAAAATAATTATTGAAAGCAGCAGTGTTTATCCTAATGGCATTCTTGAGAGTCCTCAGCCGTTCGGGTTGCACTACAAATTCACTCGAGACCTGTTATGCGGGGATGATAAAATGGATTTTGACTGTTTTCCACGTATAAAAGATTTTGTGTACGATAGTAAATACTCTTTTTTCACAGATCTATTTCGACATTTACTTAAAGAGGCGTTAATCAACGAGACTAAGGCTGTGAGCGATGTAAAAAAGGAACTAGTAAATGTTGAAAATGCATTGAGAGAAGCCAATATCATTACTACTTCTGAAAACAGTGCGATTGTTGGAGCCTTGGCATATTACAGGCTTACTGACCTCAACAAATACGAACGGTTTATTAAGTGGATGGCTAAAAATCATATTGCAGACGCAAAAACTGTCGGCATAGATGATATCATAAGTATTTTTGATAAAGTTTATGACAGCATTCCTAAAAAGGTCTTTTTAGCCCGTTGGTATCCGGCCTCAACTGATAATAATTACGAAAAAGCAGTACAGCGGCGTACTGCAATTGGAAAAGTGGTTAAAGACCTCAACCTTGAATTAATTGATTTGGGGACACAGGAGGGGGCTACTTATGATATCCGTTCCGCGATGTACAATGAGATTACAGATTCTGATATATTTATTGCAGATTTAACGGGATGTCGGCATAATGTAATGGTTGAGGTTGGATATGCCCTTAATTCTGATAAACTTAATTTTGACCAACTAAATCCTGACAAAGGGCGAATGCTTTTCTATTTTGCAGAAACAGAAGAGCATCAATATCCACCTTTCGATTTAAATGGTTTTCGATATGAAAAAATAAATGATTCGTCAGAACTCGAGACAAAAATTAAGCCTATTATTGATAGTATTTTAAGTGAAATGAATTAAAATGATTTCACATATGCAAATTTGTTATACTGAAATTGATAACAAAACCCTAATAATATTTTGATATTCGCAATTCAGGAAGACCATATGTAATGGATAGCTAGTATCAAATGGAGAAAAAAAACCATATATTCGAAACAAAAACGTTTAGAGCGCATTCAAACTATGTGAGTTTGAATAAAATATTTAGAGCCAGAAAACCCTGTAAATTCAAGGGAATCTGGCTCTTTTCTTTTAGGGCTCTTTGTTAATAATAGTTATTTTATAAACTCATTTTTCCTCCTGATAACAAATAATAGGAATACCGGATTCTATATATTCGTATATTGCTTTAGCAAGATAATAGGGGGCATTCACACAGCCATGAGATCCATTCTTTTTATAAATCTCTCCCCCAAAAGCCCGCCTCCATTTCGCGTCGTGAATTCCAATATTTCCATAAAAGGGCATCCAGTACTGGACGCCGGCTTCGTAGCCAGGTCCAGTCAAAGACACACCTTCCTGTTTATAATTAAGCATGTAAGCTCCGGTTACTGTGGCATTACCTCTGTTTGGATTTCCGGTAACCACCGGACCCTGGGCAATGAGTTTGCCATCCTTATAAAACCACATATGCTGTCTGGTTATATTTAGCTCCACATATGTTTCTCCGATTTCATTACCGTCTCTTGATATTGCTCTTTGAACATATACAGGTTCTCTTATAACAATCAATCCTGAGTTGATATTTTCCGCCAGTGACGATGTCTCAGCTTCCTGATCGATCTTCCAGCCATAGATTCCACCCTCTATATCCACCATTGTCCCGAGAGAGGTTTTAAAACTTCTTTTCACGCCTACTGTATCATATTTCTTACTCATAGCCTTCACATAGGCCCTGACTTTATCGTTATCCAGTATAATATCCAGATTTTCATCTACTGAAATCCAGTATTGTATCACATTCCCATCAACCACTTCTTTTTTACTGCCAAAAAGATAGGTGACATGAGTAGAAGCGTATTTATTTAAATGTCTAAGGGTTTTAAAAGCTTTGGAAGATTTCGTGGTATATACGGGATTTATGTAACAAGAGTTTGCTTCTAGATCAAGTTTTGTTTCTCCTTTAATAAGGCTGTTTGCTACAGCAGTTTTCAGTTTTTCTCTATCGACCCGATTACCGTAAATTTCCTTTACCATTTGAAAATGTCCGTCCGTAAATTGGTAAGACACATTTTCGGGTTCTATTTTCGCCTGTTTAAAGCAGTTTAACTGATTCAAAGTTAAATTTAGCTTGTTCTCATTAAAGAAAAATAAATCTTCTGAAAGAAATTTCTGTTTTTTAAATAATGATCCGATCCATTGAAGTGCATTCTGCTCATTAAGCGCCTCTTTTACATATGCTTTATTCTTGTATTCCAGTCCTGCTTCCAGTCCAGTAATCTCATCCGATTTACCTTCTCGTTCAATCAAAAGGAGTTTATAATTTTCCATGTATCTTATTATATTCTGATCCGCCTGTCGTTCATTTTTTAAAGATACATCTGCTCCGTTTATGGTCGTAGAAAAAAAGAAATGACTGGTAAAGTAAAGAGAGATGAGTAAATACAATAACAACACTGCCGCCACTATGATTCCCAGGAGTTCTATGGCCTCCCGCTTTTCACAAGCGCTCATATTTTCATAATTCATAACAACTCACCCTTATCTTTACTATGCACTGGGATCGTATCATTTTATGTTGCGGAAATTGCATTTAATACCAATCAGTTGTAAATAAGCACTTATCTCACATTTAAGAGATTATAAATCAACTAAAAAAAATGGTTTTACACTGAAAGTTAGAAGTGTGCTTTTTAAGCACACCCCAACTTTCAGTATAAAACCTTATAAGTTACGTATATGTTTATAACTGGTGATTCACATTAGGGCTAATAGTTCGCTCAAGTCCCACAAAATGTTTTATAATGACAAAACTCAGGTGCGGGCAACGATGAATACTCGTCTTGTTCAGGCGTATATCCATAAGGATTATTCAAGGCATTTAGTAGCTGATGCATTTTGCCTAAATCCCCCTCATTAGCAGCATCCAGAGCTTCTTCAACCCGATGGTTCCTTGGAATAATAGCAGGGTTATGATTTTTCATAAGCTCTCTGCTTTCATCCTTTGAATTTGATTGTTGGCCAAGACGTGCTTGCCATCGTTCATGCCAATGATGATAATCAGGGTTTGAAAACAAAGTCTGACCATCATTCTTATTAAATGTTAAAGACTGGAATGTCTTTGTATAATCCGCTTTGTGTTGTTGCATTAGTAGTAGAAGGTCTTCGATCAACAATAGATCATCTACTTCGTTATTATACAAACCCAGCTTGGCACGCATTCCAGATAGCCAATAATCTTGATATAAGCTCTCAAATTTCCCAAGCTCTTCTTGTGCAAGACTAACAGCCTTATTTTTATCATCATGTAAAAAGGGTAGTAAGGTTTCAGCAAAACGTGCTAAATTCCAAACCGCCATCTTCGGTTGATTTTCATAGGAATAGCGGCCGTGAGTATCAATAGAACTAAAAACAGTAGTTGGATCATAAACGTCCATAAATGCGCAAGGCCCATAATCAATGGTTTCACCGCTAATGGCCATATTATCTGTATTCATTACGCCGTGAATAAATCCAACCAATTGCCATTTAGAAATCAGAGATGCCTGCCGTTTGATCACTTCCCTTAACAGTTGCAGATATTTGTTTTCAAATGTAGCAATGTCTGGGTAATGACGTGAGATGGTATAATCGGCTAAACTACGAACATCCTCCGATGTTCCAAAACGTGAAGCATATTCAAATGTTCCTACTCGAATATGGCTGGCTGAAACACGTGTTAAGACCGCTCCAGGTAGAGTTTCTTCGCGCTTTATAGTTTCTCCCGTTGTTACGACCGCTAAGCTCCTTGTAGTGGGAATACCTAATGCATGCATTGCTTCACTAATGATATATTCCCGCAGCATGGGGCCTAAAGCAGCTCGCCCGTCACCACCCCTAGAGTATGGGGTTCGTCCAGATCCTTTTAGTTGAATATCAAAACGTTCCCCTGAATCTGTTATTTGTTCACCAAGCAGAATGGCACGTCCGTCTCCTAACATGGTAAAATACCCAAACTGATGCCCTGCATAAGCCTGCGCCAAAGGTTCGGCACCTTTTGGAATTTCATTTCCTGCAAAGACCTCCAATTGTAATGGTACTCCCAAAGAAGACGCTAATGAACGATTAAAAATGATAAGCTTAGGGGCACGTACAGTGGTTGGGGATTGATTCGTGTAGAAAATCTCTGGCAACTTAGTATAGCTGTTATTAAAATTCCATTTTCCCTGTTCCATTTTTTCATCCTCCTTAAGAAACAGTATATAAAACTCTCTTAGTATCTACTTATTTCATTTTTTTATGTTCCAAATGCAGGGTTAGCTTATCCATTTAGTCAAACATTAAAACGAATAGATTCTACTGAGCTTTAACAATATGAATATCAAACATCTATATAAGAATAAATAGAAATAAAATGAAACATCTTATACTCTATTTTAACATAATTAATAGTAGATCTACGATAAAAACATAATAATAAGTTCTTATACTGATAGAAATATAGGTATATGGGCTTATTTTTTATGTTTATAACCTTTAAAGCAATAAATAATTGGCTAAATATAATGTTGTTTATTTCATTACAAAAGTATCTAGCCAGGAATTATTTTTTATCAAATAAAATGAAAAAGAAAGAAAACACCAATATGCATACCAATTTATACACAAACAAAGCTATTTTTTACACGACAAAACTTTTCAAACAATTTTACTTTATACTAGATAAGCACCATATTTCGACATCATATAACAAAAAACATTTTACAGCAATCAACGAATAGAGAGGTACAGAAACATGTCTGAAAAAATTCAGGTTTTTGACGGGTTTTGTTTAACCTGCACAATGGGGAGCAGTCAGAGTTGCATTTGCGTACCTGTCAGCCACGGTGTAAGTATCAGTGGAAAAAATCAGGCCACTGTTATGGATTGCAAGTCCGGTACCAATATTCCTGCCTTTGGTACATGCAGCAAAGAAGACCCTCAAAAACCCTGTTCGCCAGTAATACTGACGCCATGGCTGATTGATGATAAGAATTATACCATTAATGGGGAACCAGTCCTTTTTACCACCAGCATCTTATCATGTGCTTGTGGCGGCATTATTCGGATTAAGGGAAAGGCATAAATGTAGGGGAGGATAAATATTTGAAAGATGATACATATAGGCAAATTAAGATAGATTTAGACATGATTCAGGAAATTACGGAGTTTTCCTTGTCAGAAGAGATAAATGAGCACGGCCATTGCATGATCAAAGGAATCATAGCAGATGGAAGTCAGGACAAGCTGGTTCTTGAAAATAGGAATGAAGATAGAATCAGAGTCTTTTTAGATGACGGAACCACACTATTTATAGGAATAGCAGAAGAAATATCGGTATATCTCGATGGTGATTTATATAAAGCTGAGATAAATCTTATTTCAGCATCCTATCTCATGGACATTGAGAAAAAGTCCTCCTCCTATCAGGAGAAGCAGCAGACTTACCAGACAATTCTAAATAAAATTGCAAAAGAATACAGCGGCGGAGATATTATGGATTTTATTTCAGGAGGAAAATCCATAGGAAGCCTGTTGGTACAATATGAAGAAACAGATTGGGAATTTATGAAACGGCTTGCCTCCCATTTTCATGCAGGAATACTACCGGATACAAAATTTGGGGAACCAAAGATTTATTTCGGGCTAAAAAAGGAAACTGCTGTTGAGGAAATTCAAAGCTACTCTTATAAAATAGAAAAGAATCTAAGTGATTATAAAAGATTACAAGCTACAAATAATGGTTCTCAAACAGAAAACGATGCTGTCAGTTTCCAGGTTCGTTCAGGTCGATTTTATAAGACTGGCTTAAGTATAAAGTTCCATGGAAAAAGTCTTTATATCAGTAAATTGGAAGCAAAAAAGATCCAGGGAGAAATCTTGTTTGACTATTGGCTGAATACCCCAAATGGACTAGAAAAACCATTTCTCTACCCAGAAAATTTAATAGGGGTGTCTCTTGAGGCCACAGTAGTGGAATCTGTAAAGGATAAAGTGCTTGTTAACATGGTAATTGATGAAAGTGCAGGTGAGAAGAAATCTGTATGGGAATTTCCTTACCAGACCATGTATACAGCAGGATCTGAAGGCGGCTGGTACTGTATGCCAGAGCCAGGAGATAAGGTTTTTATCTATTTTCCAGATAAAAAAGAAGAAAATGGGATTGCAGAGAATTCCTCAAGAAGCGGAGAAAATAGAGATGCTTCCACAAGTGATCCTACAATTAAATACTTTCGTACTATCCACGGAAAAGAAATTCGATTTACTAAGAAAGCAGTTATTATCACCTGCAATGACGGAACGTCCATCAGCTTGAATGAGGGAGATGGTATCTCCATTGAAAGTGAAGAGAGCGTAACCTTAAGTAGTGGCAAGGGGATTCGTATTGATGCGAATGAAGCCATAGAATTTTATGCATCAGACCATATCAGATTACACTGTAAAAAGAGCCATATAAAGATGGATACCAAGATAGATATCGCCGGACCAGATGTAAGGATTAATTAAATAGGAGATAACCATGGATTATTTTATCATGCAGGCTGATGAGAGGATTTCATTTCACAAGGAGATAAATTACGCCCATCCGGGATTTGGGAATAAGGAGCCTTTTGTCACCTTTAGTAGATTTGATGAGGATGACAGATGTCCAGATTTTTTCCACGGAAGGTTTCTCTTTGATACTTACTTTTGTGTTACAGATCAGCTAAAAGAAATATTGGAAGCCTATTCCACTGAGATATCCATGGTACCTTTTTTTCTAACAGATGAGGATTATCGTTCTCAAATAGTGTGCTGGAATATGAATTGCCCAGTAGAAGAATGTCTCTTAGAGGAAGGGCGTAATAATGAGTCTCCAATATTTCACTGTGAAGGAGTGGAGAAAAATCAGTACATATTTTGTATTAGAAAAGAAAAGGCCCAGTACTTAATTGTCTCACTGGAGTTGGCAGAAAATATATTAAGGCGGCAGCTATATGGCATCCGTTTTACACCTGTTTCAATCGTATGGAGGGAGGGCAAAGACCTTGAGAACAATCATTCATGAATCAATAAGCCTGGAGATGCCTGTCTCACTAGTGGTAGTTACAATGCTCGAAATTAATCAACAGGTGAATAATCACTCCACTGCCAGGATTGAAGGCATTTTAAAGGACGAGGATGTGGAAGCGTTCAGCAATATAAGTTGGAACGATAACTTTTCAATCATTTATGAAGACGGACGAACGAGCAAACTACTTTTTTCAGGTATACCAATTGACATAAAGATAAAATATGAAGGCCAAGCTCATGTTTCACTTATGCTTTCCAGCAGATCAATCTTAATGGACTATGAAAAAAAGACAAGAAGCTTTCAGAAAAAAGATAAAACCTATAAAGCTTTGTTTCGGGATTTGGTAAAAGATCATGGGGGAGATATACTCGATTATGCTTCTAATACTTCTGACTTTAATACACCTCTGATTCAATATGAAGAAACGGATTGGGAGTTCTTAAAACGTGCTTCTTCTTATCTTGAAGCGCCCATATATCCTGGCATAACAGGAGAGAATCTCCAGATTTATATTGGCACTGGAGGTCATAAAAATACATTATCAGGTGGATCAGATCGTGTGTTGAAGAAAAGAATTACTGAATATCTGGGATTTCGTTATAGCGCTTCCTCCTTGGTGGAAAGTGATTTCATATCCATTACTATTGATGGAGAGTGGGATATGTGTCTTGGCAGCGGTATTGTATTTGAAGGTAAAAATCTTTTGGTAACTGAGATTCATGATTTTTACCGTGGTGGAATTTTAAAACGAAGGTGTCAACTGGAACCTAGAGGGGGACTTAAAAGGAGAAGGTTGTTTCAGGAAAAAATAAAAGGTGCTTCCTTAGCGGGTACCATAAAAGCAGTAGAAGCGGACCGTGTAAGAATTAAACTAGATGTGGATAAAAAGGCCCAAGGAGAAAAGCTTTATTGGTATCCATGGCACAGGAACGATTGGTTTTGTATGCCGGAGGTGGGAAGCAAAGCAAGGTTATGTTTTCCTGTAAGCGATGAAAGCAAAGCTTATGTAGCGGATATCTACCGTACAGATGGAAAGAAGAATTCTAAGACGCGTAAACCTGATAATAAATGCTTTGCCTCAAAAAGGGGAAAAGGATTTGAAATAACTCCCAAATCCATTACATTTCGTGCATCAGGAAAGAAAATATCCATTCAGATGTCTGATCGTCAGGGAATAAAAGTTAAAAGTTCACGGGGAATCAAGATTCATGCAGGCGAAACTTTTATATGCCAGGGAGGCAGCTTGAATATAAGCAGCAAAGAACGAATTGCATTATTTACAGATAGAACCAGCATTGTAATTGACGATTTGCTTCAGATCAAAGGATAAAATTCGGTGAGGAGAAAGACATGAGTGAGATCTTTGCAGAAGAGATTATCAGAAATAAAAGAAAGCTAGAACAGGCAGAAAAGCAAGAAGATTTCTATCAAATAGAAAATGATATTATCAAGGGTTATGTGGTTGTAAAATACGAAACTCTTAAACTGGAGGAAAAAGTAATTATTGATGGACGTCTTACCATGCTTCTTCCCTCTTATTTTGGAGAAATGGATCCTGATTTAAAAGCTGTCAAATATCCCGGACCGGAAAGTCCAGATTGGGTTTATAGCAATGAAAGCGGAGATGTTTCCATTACCTTCACTTTGGAAAATGGAGAGATAAAACCAGAAGAGGTTCCAGAAGTTAGAGACATATTAGCAAAGGAATTAAAGCGTCTATACCCTTCCTCTGCAATTGAAGATAAGAAAACAATAGGTGATAAAGAAAATAGTATCAGTCTCTTCTCTTTGGATATTCCATTAATTGATGGAGCTTGCTACCATTTGATGTTTTTACGGGAAGTTAGGGAAGGATTGCTAATAGGATCCTTTGATTGCAGTATTGATGAAAAGAAGCAATGGCAGCAGATTATGTTGCAGCTATTGGAAACTTTAAGGGAAACAGATGTTTAAAATATAACATAATTATTATTACAAATAGAAAGAGAGATTCATATGATTATCTGGGGATTTGGTAAAGTAACAAAAAGTATAAAAGGCGAAGTAATGGAAAAGGACTGCCAATATTGTAACACGACATCTATGTGGAGGCTAAGTAGAAATATTACCTGGTTTACTCTATATTTTATTCCAATTATTCCATATCGCGTGACCTACTGTATTGAATGTCCCAGGTGTGGAAGCTACATAGAGATCTCAAAAGAAAAATTTGTGCTCATAAGAGATGAAATAAAGGAAAGGAAAAACCTTGGCTATAATCTCTCTCACGAATATGGCGGAGGTGGCAATGGAGAAGAACGCGTTCTGTAATTTTCGGGACAAAGATATTACTCCCATTTTCGCTGGGATAAAGATGGAGGCAGAAGCTGTTTTTCAAGATATAAAGGATGAGTTCCGTATTCATTTTGTCAAGGAATTTACAAAGGCATGTGAAACGTACATAAAGGCGGTACCAGAGATTATTCCTGGCTATATCATGTTTCATCTCTTAAGGACGGATTTGGCTCAGGGCATATATCGTTGTCCCATGGTTTTTTATGATCGTGGGTGGTATTTTCATAAAGGGGTACGGGCTGGTGAACTTCAACTAGGTGGAATGTTACATCTCTACGGAAAGTTATGGGATACCCTATGCCAAAGGGCAAAACGCTACGTAGGAAAAGTAACAATGCCAGAGGTGGATTGGGTCATGCAGGAAATGGTTGGTTTCTTTTATGGGTATCTAAAGGAATTAGTCCTTTACTCAATTGGGGAAGCCACAGAAACAGAGATATATTTAACCATGCATAAGGAAGAAGATTTGCAGATAAGAACCAGTGAATATATGGAGCCTGGAGAAGTGGTTTATCAGGAACAGCCCCAAAAAGATCTAGATGAAATAAGAAAACGACTCTCCGATCATCAGGAAGAGATATATCTGTTTGAAGACTATAAAGGCTTGGAACTAAATGATTTATCACTTCTTTGTCATGATTTTCACTATTCGGATTTTCGACGGAGTACGCTTAAAAATACTAATTTTAGTATGAGCCGTCTCCTGGGGTCTCGCTTTCGATTTTGCAATATGGAAGGAGCGACTCTCACTGGCTGTTTGTTACATAATACGGATTTTACAGGAGCTAAATTGATGAATTCAGATTTCTCTTACGGATTAAGTTATCATGGAAAAAGTGAAATAGAACCTTGGAAGCAAGAAGGGTACGTTGGTAATAGTTTTAGAAATTGTGATTTACGTGGAGCTAATTTTTTTAGAGGAGTTTTTATGGGAACTGATTTTAGAGATGCCATACTGGAGGGCTGTAATTTCAAAGAGGCGGTTTTATGTGAAAGCCGTTTTACAAAAAGACAGATAGCAGAAGCAAATCTTAGCAGAGATCAACTTGAACAGATTCTTCTGGAGGTGTAAAATATAGGGGGTAAGTATGCGTGTTTAATAACCTGTTAAAAGTATCCAAGACCTTAATATCAAAATGTGTTAAACCAGCTGTAGAATTAGCCAAAAAAGCATTTCAGCCACAAATAAATAATATTAAAAACTCCAGTTTAGGCAAGGTGGCTGCTAAATTGTTGCCTGTGGTTAACTCTCCAGCTGTTACATCAACTGTTAGCCGGATACAAAAAGCACTGGCGGTTCCTAAGGCGGTTACACCTGTTAAAAAAGAAAATGCCTCTGCAACACAAACCAGCAATAAAACACAAGTGAATCAACCCAAAGTGGCCATTACAAGCTCGAGTACTCAGGAAGAAATTGTTAAGCTTATAGAGGAATATAATAAAACTGAAATAATTCAACAAGAGGATATCATACGTGGAGATTTAAAGAGTGATGCGATTAATTTTGGTATCGACATGAGTATGAATAGCCCAATGATGCCCGGATATGTTAAATTGTTAAGGGAATTGTTGCCACAAAAATACAGAAAAAATGACAAATCAATATTAGGGTATGAGATATTAAAAGTTTTAGCCAAAGACAAATTTAATCAAATGGGAAATGATGTATATAACGCTCAAATCCCTATCGTATCGAACTTAATTGGATCATTTGTAAACAGCAGTGACTATAAGGAGAACGGACCTTTACAATTGGAATCCGTTAAGACGAACCATTATCTTGCTATCATAAATTGGGCCATGTATTCCAATGCCGCAGGAGGTTACCTTAATCACGCCGATAAGTTGACTACTATTAATAATATGATGAATAATACAAACATGTCATCTGTAATTGGGGCAAATGCTGGTGGAGCGTTAATTGACGGTGGGGTTGGAATGGCCGACTCTTTAATTGAAATGGTTTTAAATCCTAATGAGTTTATGAAAAATGTTTACACTTTAGTAAAGAACAGTCCAGTAATTGTCCCAGATTTATTGAATAAAATATATGAATATTCGGACCATTTTGTTTATGAGGCAAAACCTCAGGAGAAGGCAAGACTTGAGGGGAGAATTGCATTCGAATTGTATTCTTTCGTAGCTCTATCAGCATTGGGTAAAGCTGGTGAGGGAGCAAAAACTGCTCAAGAGCTTGAGAAAATGAAAGCGCTAGCGCAAACAGGAAAAGAAACCTCCATAATAACTAAAAGTGGTGGAGTCACGATTAGAACTGTGGAAGAAGAAGCGGTAGTTGGTGGTAAGAGTGCTGCGACGGTAGTAGAGGAAGGGGTAAAAAAGGTCCCAGGGAATGCAGGAAAGGCTATTGAGGGTTCGGGGAAGATTAAGCCAACGCCAGAGTTGGAATCACATATAAAATATACTGATCCAACAGTGCCTAGAAAAAAGGGCATAGGAGGAGCACATAATAAAGAACAGTTATTAACTAATGATATTGAAATTGTAAAGTCCACTCCGCATCCAACACTAGAAGGCGTTGAAACGATTGAATATCAAATGCCCAAATTAGATAAGACAGGAACTCCAATACCAGGAGAATATCAAAGTGGAGTACCCAAAGTTAAAACAGTATATGATCCTAATATTATAAGCGATGAAGTCTACATGGAAAAAGGAGTTCAAGCGGCTAACGATGCCCTTTCTAAGAGTCCTGATGGTTTGCTACCAAGGGAATGGGTCGGCAATGATGGTGCTGGAGTAAAATGGAGAGGATATAGTGATGGAAATGGGAACATTACATCGTTCTTTCCAGAACAATAAAAAACGATTAGGAGATTAATCATGAAAAGAGATTTTAGGCTTATTGATCAAAATATGCTGGACAAAGAACATTTTCCAGTACAAGCAGTTTTTAATATGGTCAGTGATGAGAGATTTATTCAGATTGTAGAAGGAATAAGTGAGGGGAGAGGATTTGGAGAAAACTTTGGTGCTTGTGTTTTTCCAGACGATTTAGATGAATATGATATTGCAACAGAAGGCATATTTGAAGGTGTTGAGTTTGGTCTACATAGTGGCGAAGAGGTAGTTATTGATTATGTAACTTTATATAAATATCTACAAATAATTTCATCATCTTTTATAGAGGATTATCCAGATAAACAGGAAACTTTAAATAAGTTATTAAATATATATAAGCAAAAATACAATATTGAGTAATTAGAAAATAAAAAGGATATTAATTCGAATTTACGGGCTGTCTATTCTTTGATTCATTGGTAATGTTTTGATGGAGTCGTTCATAACCCCGTAACTCATTTGTGTAAAAGGGCTTTTCTTGTAAATATGACTCCGGTTACGACCCCAATGCCAGGAATCCAACCCCGCTGAAAAAGTCCTCTCAGCCTGCATCGCAGGCTGAGGTAATCAGAGACGGGGAGTTTTGACCCCGGCTCTTTAACCTGCATCATTTTCGACCCCATGGTTCACCTTTGTTTTAGAGCTAGAAATGAGCGGAGATTATTCGTTACTGGATTTTAAACCTAGTTGCAGATGTGCGACCTAGAACATTGCGAAAACTGGCCTATATGCGACATTTATCTGATAAAGTAACTGGAAGATGAACAGTAGGAAGCAGTAATCCAAACATTTATCAGATAAAAAGCAATCGTTTTCAAATATGCCCAACAAGGCTTAGTATTGATTGAATGGCATACATGTTCCACCATCGGTTTTAAAGGTCACACAGGGGCTATATTTTGCGACACAGGGCAAAATGAAAATAGGGTGTCGGCTTTCAGTGTCATTGGTTATAGATAGCTGCCTACCCTATGGTTCATGGTGAACCATAGGATTTACAGGAAATTGGTTCTATGGTAAAATGGGGCTGCCGGGGGTTACAGGGGGTAAAAATACCATTTCTGTAGCTCCCTTTTCCGTTCTTTTTTCTGCCGTTTCTTCTCCTGAAAATAAATCCAGAAATGACTTGCAATCCAATCGATAGAGAGTTAACATCAACAACCAATAAAAGAAATAACTTGTCCTTTCACCCATTGGTTTGTTGTAGATAGGCTGTCGAACCCTTGCGAACTCATTGAGAGTTAACGCTGTCATCTGAGGTTGCCGGTACGGGAACTGATTGGTTGGAAACAAGATCAGGAGGGAGAGAATTACAGAGAAGAGAAAATCTGCTTTATGTAGGAATTGATCTGCATAAGGAAACAAATACCGCAGTTATGGTAAACTGCTGGAATGAAAAGTTAGAGGTAGTCGTTATAGAAAACAAGCCCAATGAATTTACAAAGCTGGCAGAAAAGGTAAACAGAAAATCCAATCATCTTGGACTTGAACCCATTTACGGATTGGAAAATGCATACGGCTATGGCAGAAGCTTAGCTGTCTGGCTGATCGAAAATGGTTATATCGTGAAGGATATCAATCCTGCTTTGGCTTATGACCAGAGAAAAAGCGCACCCATGCTTCGAAAAAATGATGAGCATGATGCGTATTGTGTGGCAACAGTTCTGATTAACCAGTTACATACCCTGCCTGATGCAAAGCCAAAAGATAACGAATGGACGCTGGCACAGCTGGTGAATCGCAGAGATCTACTGGTGAAATGCGGTATCCGGTTTAAGAATGGACTCCATGAGCAGATATCCATAGCATATCCCAGTTACAGCAAGTTCTTCAGCGAGATAGACAGGAAATGTGCCATGTACTTCTGGAAAACCTACCCGTCCCCTGTTCATTTGCAGGAAAAGACGGCAGAAGATCTAACCATTGAATTTAAGGAAATATCTCGTATTGTCAAGAAGAATAAAGCGGAATTGATTCTGGATTGTGTCAAGAATGATGGAAATACCTTTCGGGAATACCAGGAATCCAGAGATTTTATTACAACAAGTCTGGTAAGAGACTTGGAACATCAGAAAGAAGAATTGGCAGGGCTTGATAAAGAAATCGAGAAAATCCTGCTTAGTTTTGATTATAAACTGACCAGTATGCCGGGAATCGGAACTTCTATAGCCAGTAAGCTGATCGCAGAAATCGGAGATATCCGAAGATTTTCCAATGCTAATAAGTTGGCAAGGTTCGCTGGAGTGGCTCCTGTAAAGTTTAGTTCTGCCGGAAAAGGTAAGGAGCAAAGCTCCAGACAGGGAAACCGTCAGTTGCATGGATTATTTTATTTCCTGGCGGTAACTATGGTGTCCAAGCCAAAGAACGGAATACCCAATCATCCGGTATTTTATGACTATTACATGAGGAAAATCGGTGAAGGAAAGACAAAGTCTCAGGCACTGGTCTGCATTATGCGCCGTTTGGTGAACATAGTGTACGGAATGATGAAAAATAAGACAGAATACCGGGAACCAATACTAGAAGAACAGTAATTTCTTTCTTAAAAATAGCACGAAGATGTGCTATACTTTTTTTAAACGAATACGAATTTTCACCCCTTTCCGTATATCTCAGTACTCCACCTGAGGGTTCGGGGAAGACATACAAAACAGTTAATGGACATGAGGCTAAAGTTAAGACTGGACAACAAAATAAGCATATACCAGAAACTAATGAATATAAAACAGCGACAGCAAATGGAGATGTTAAAAGTATACTTAACGGAAGTGCAGAAGATATACAACAACGGGAATAATACATTATGGTAAAAAGTGAGCACATATTGTACCTGCTAGACCATAATAATAGAAGGAGAAATTTATGGATGAAATGCTTGAAAAAATCAGCAGATATCCTAACGGAACATTTTTAAGAATAAGTTGGGAAGATGGAAATTTGATTATTGAAGGAGAAATTGATACAGTATATGAAACAGATAATGGCTTAGAAGAGGATGATGATAAATATCAAGAGTTTTATGCTTGTACAGTAACTGTAAAAAAAGTAATTAATAACTCAATAGATAAAATCGTTAATACTGATGACTTAGTTGAAGTATCTATAGAAAAATCACCTATGAGTATTGAATTAGGTGATGGAACACTTATATGGGAAAAAAGTAGTTGAATAGAGGTGTAATTTTATAATCCTAAATTTGTTAGGTTGCAATCAGATTTTTAAACAGATATATTAGATTGATAATTTTAGGAGTAGAATATGATAATAAAGGCATTGAATTCATTGCAAGAAGAATTTGGGCAAGATATAGATGATTTCTTTTTTTCGTATCAGGTTTTTATTGGTCCAAAGGAAATTGATGGCTCTTATGAAGTTTATGATTTTAATCTAATTAGCATTAAGCGCTTAGCAAGAGATTTTTCTGACTTTGGAATAATGTTAAATCGTGGTTGGATGATTACAAAATATTTTGATGAGGAACAGGTAAAAAGCGAAATAGAATCTCTAATAAAAAAATGTTTTAATAAAGATGATGAAATAACATATAACAACATAGCCATGTTTTTGAGAAAAGAAGAACAGTAATTCTACTTATCTGTTTAAGATATTATATTGTGATTATGTAAAGCTACAAAATGGTCTAACGTTACAATAAAGTGTAAGTTTCCATGAAGTAGTACCCAACTGTTAGATGACCATCGTCAAATAGTGCCCAATAGACACCTGTGTATATTTCCGCAAAATAAAAAATTAACTGGTTGTACATAAGGCTCATAATTAGGCGAAAAACAATTTATTAATCATCATATTGACATCAGAACTTAAAAATGCTATTCTGTCAACAGAATTAGTTAACACTGTTCACTATAAAGCCGAAAGTAGGATCTTATGCCGAAAGACAAAAGTGGAACTTATAAAAGAATAATTCCGGCTGCAAAAAAAGAGTTCATGGAAAATGGTTTTGAGAAAGCTTCCATGCGAAGAATTGCCTCTGAGTCAGGAATTAGTGCTGCCGGTCTATACCGTCATTTTTCCAATAAGGAAGCTATGTTTGATGCATTGTTGCAACCACTATTTGATCATTTAACCATTGAATCTGAAAAACATAAGCGTATGGATTATGACTTGTTAGAGGCGAATGAATTGGATCGAATGTGGCTTGAGCAAGGAGATAGTAATCTATTTCTAGATCTTCTTTATACTTACTACGAAGAGTTCAAGCTTTTGCTTTGCCACGCCCAAGGAACCAGGCATGAAAATTTCATTCATGATTTTGTGACAATGAAGGATAAAGAAACTATAGATTATCTAAATGAAGCAAGACGAAAAGGAATTCCAGTGAATGATATTTTACCAAAAGAGCTGCATTTGTTATTGAGTGCATATTATACAGCAGTTTTTGAGGTAATCATTCATGACTTTACCAGAGAGGAAGCCAAACATTATTTTGAGACGCTTAGAAGATGCTTTTATCCTGGTTTTAAGGATGTGTTGGGGGTGTAACCCCCCATTTTTATTTGTGGGTTAGCAAAGACTAACGAAAAAGACTAAATTGACGAGTATATAGTCTTTAAAAAAAAATCTGAAAAAACATATGGGTAAAAAATCAGTCTTACAACAGGAGGTCATAGCATGAGAGCTGGACACGTGATTTATAAGGTCAGCGACCTTAAACAGGGAGTAGAGGAATGGAGAGAGAAAGGCTTTGTTGTTGAGTATGGATCTAAAAAAGACCCATATAACGCTATTATCTATTTCAGTGAAGGACCATATATTGAGTTGCTGGCTTCCACTGGTATGCCATCTATATTTAAAAAGCTACTACGATTACTAGGACTTAAAGGAGTGGTCAATCGTTTTGACCGCTGGGATTCTGGTGAAAATCATTGGTGTGGATTCTGCATGGAAAAAGATGCGGGAAGCCTTAATGAGGAAATTAAACAATTAGGTATTTATAAACGAAAGGGGTTCTATTTAAAGAATGCGAAACGAACAGATTTAAAGGACAGAAAATTAAAATACAAATGTTTCTTTCCAGCAGAGATCAGTTTACCCTTCCTTATGAGCTATTTTAATATTGATCCAAAACCTAAAAATTTAATTCACCCCAACGGCTACCGCAGAATCTCAAAAATTAAGTTTGCAACAACGGATGAGGCTGCAAGTGTGATAAATCGACTTCTAAAGGATCAATCTGTTGAAGTAGAGGTAACAGGTGAGCAAGGCATTGTAAAAAGTGTAGAATTTGAATAAATGATAGGTTGCTTGCCCCCAAATTAATACCCACATAATATTATAGACCAACAAGAAATTAAGACCAACGAGAAATCAAAAACCAACAAGAAATTAAAGCCATAAGAATAGAATAGCATAAACTAAAGTAGAAACCTATCCGGTCAAAAATACATGACCTCACAGGTTTCTATTTTTATGATTATCTCTTAAGAACTTAAGAATAATGATAAACCAAAGAATCTAACAATAAATCCGAATATCAAACAAAAAGACAACCTCATAAAACTGCACAAAAAAACTCCAAAAATCTGTATAATCTTACAAAATTTCACTAACGAACATATAAAGCATAAACAATCATATAACTCTATTGATAACTATCATAAACCATGATAATATGACCTTAAGAAATAAAAAGAACATAAAAAACAGACATTAAGATCAAAGGAGGAGAAGACGTGAGCAAGATAAACGAAATATCCAGAGAATCATGGATCATGAGCACCTTCCCAGAGTGGGGAACCTGGCTGAACGAAGAAATCGAAAGAGAAGAAGTAAAACCCGGCACTGTAGCCATGTGGTGGCTAGGCTGTACCGGAATCTGGTTCAAAACCCCAGGAGGCTGTAACCTGTCCATCGACCTATGGTGTGGAAACGGGAAGCGGACTCATGGAGACGGTAAGATGGCAGTCGGTCATCAAATGGCAAATATGTGTGGTGCCAGAGACATGCAGCCAAACCTAAGAGCAGTCCCATTCGTCATCGACCCATTTGCAATCCGTCAAGTGGATGCAGTTCTGGCAACTCACTACCACCAGGATCACATGAGCGCAGAATACGCGGCCCACGTAATCCAAAGTGATATGACAACCACAGACCAAGATGGAAAGCAAATCCCAGTCCCATTTATCGGCCCATTAAAATCAGTAGAAACCTGGATCAAATGGGGAGTTCCAAAAGAACAGTGTAAGATCGTACGTCCCGGGGATACCATACGAATCAAAGATATTGAAATTGTAGTTCTCGATTCCTTTGACAGAACCTGTCTGGTGACCACAGATTCCACAGGCCCGGACAGAGAAGAACTGACGGGAGTATGTCCCGTAGACATGGATGACAAAGCAGTAAATTACTTAATAAAAACTCCGGGAGGTAACATTTATCACAGCGGAGATTCCCACTATTCCATATATTTTGCAAAACACGGAAAAGATTATAAAGTAGACGTGGCGTTTGGCTCCTACGGAGAAAATCCCGTCGGAATGGCGGATAAAATGACTTCCTGCGACGTGCTTCGAATGGCGGAATCATTACGGTGCGAGGTAGTCATTCCCATTCACTACGATGTCTGGACGAATTTCATGGCAGATGTGAATGAGATTCGGGTTCTCTATGACATGAAAAAGGACCGACTTGACTATCAATTCCATCCATTCTTCTGGGAAGTAGGCGGCAAATACGTATACCCCGTGGATAAGGAGAAAAAAGCGTACCACCATCCAAGAGGATTTGAGGATTGCTTTGAAGCTCCTCAGAACATACCGTTCCGTTCCTGTTTGTAGAAAATAAAATCCGGGGAGGGGTAAGATGTTAAGAGAATTTGTAAAACTGGGGCATTATAAATTTGCCAAAGAAGCAGCTGACTGGGAAGAGGCAGTCCGCATGAGCTGTGAGACTTTGGAAGCCGATGGAACCGTGGAAGCAAACTACAAAGAAGATATTATTAGTTGTATCAAAAAATACGGTCCATACATAATTATCATGCCAAATGTTGCAATGCCGCATTCCCAGGAATGTGCCAGGGGGGTGCACAAAACTGCAATCGGCTTCATGAGGTTGAACAAACCGGTAAGTTTTTCGCCCGGGGAAGAAGATAAGGAGGCAAAACTATTTTTCACCCTTGCTTCCTGCAACTCAGAGCAACATTTAGAGAACATGACAAAGCTGTCGGAGCTTTTAATGAATGAAGGGGCGGTGGAAGCGCTAATGTTAGCGGAGACACCGGAAGATTTACTAAAGATTCAGGAAGATTATCTGGATTAATCATGGGAGGGGTTCTTATGGATATATTATTGAAGGTTTGGTCGTTCTTTGCAGTCAATGTATTACAGCAGCCAGCATTTATGATTGGATTGATTGTTATGATCGGATATGTGCTGTTGGGAAAACCATGGTATGATGTTCTTGCCGGAGTGATTAAGGCAATTGTGGGGTATTTGATTCTGACGGTAGGCTCTGGTGGATTGGTTAGTAATTTCCGGCCTGTGCTGGTGGGATTGAAAGATCGTTTTAATATGAATGCCATGGTAATAGATCCTTACTTTGGCCAGAACGCAGTAACTGCCGGAGTGGAAGAAGTTTTTGGAAAGACATTTGGCAATGCCATGATTCTTCTTCTAATAGCTTTTATCGTAAACATCCTTTTGGTACGTTTTCGTAAAATCACAAAGATGAGAGCATTATTTACCACTGGCCACGTTCAGGTGCAGCAGGCCGCAACCGCTTACTGGCTGATCCTGTTTGCCTGTCCATTTCTGTTAAATAACAATGTGGCTCTTTTAATCGTAATGGCATTGATCCTGGGCGCATACTGGGCCGTTGGTTCCAATCTTACCATTAAGCCTTGTCAGGAACTCACCGATGGTGCAGGATTCTGCCTGGCTCATCAGCAGATGTTTGGGATCGCTTTAAATACCTGGCTGGCAGAAAAGCTGTTTGGTAGAAAAAAAGACGGTAAGAGCATTAAAAAGATTGATGATATTGAATTACCAGGATTTATGTCCATATTTAATGAAAACATGGTTTGTACTTCCATTCTTATGGTAATGTTCTTTGGCACCATTCTCTGTGTTCTGGGCAGGGATTATCTAGTGGAGCAGAAGTTCCTGAAAGAAGGAGCCAGCATGTTCTTCTATGTTATACAGACCTGCTTGTACTTTTCTGTCTACCTGGCTATCTTGCAGCTTGGGGTTAGAACCTTCGTTACAGAGCTGACTGCTTCCTTCCAGGGAATTGCAGATAAACTCCTTCCAGGTTCTCTTCCAGGAGTGGATTGTGCCGTTGTATTTGGATTCGGTTCTGCCAATGCGGTTCCTCTTGGTTTTCTTGCCGGATTTGTAGGCCAGATTTTGGCTATCATAGCTCTTATTGTCTTAAAGAGTCCAGTGCTTGTTATCTGTGGTTTCGTTCCTGTATTCTTTGACAATGCAACCATTGCAGTGTTTGCAAATGAAAAGGGAGGGATCAAAGCAGCTCTTATTCTTCCTTTTTTCTCTGGAATCTGTCAGGTATTTGGGTCAGCTCTCATCGCTGGTTGGGTCGGAATGGCAGCTTACGGCGGATATCTTGGAATGTGGGATTGGGCGGTTGTGTGGCCTGTTATGACCGGAGTTATGAAGTATCTAAGCTATGGTGGAGTCGCTATCGTTGTGGCAGCTTTGATTGCAATTCCTCAGATCCAATACCGGAAAGATAAAAAGGGATATTTCCTTATTACAGAAAACTACGAAGCTTACAAGGAACTTAAAGGAATGAAACAGGAATAAGGAGAAGGATTATGATAAAAGAACATATGAGTTTTATGGTTTGCTGTGCCAATGGTGCAGGCTCCAGTCTTATGATGAAGATGACCATGCAAAAGGTTCTTGATAAGGTGGGCTTAAAACCCTCAAAGGTTCATCACTGTGCCCTTTCAGAAGGAAAGACCGCAGCAGCCCAATACGATGTTGTATTCTGTGCTCAAAATTTTGTAAGCATGTTTAAAGGTGCTGAGGAAAAAGGAACGCTGGTGATCGGATTGCGTAACATCATGTCTCCTCAGGAGATGGAGCAAAAAATGAAGGACAATGGAATTCTTTAATTCAATCAAAACGAACATAAAATAAGTGACACAAGCTCCTTAAAAGGCTATAATGAGGATGATAAATCATATCTTTATGAGTTGAGAGGTAGGAAAATGAAAAAGGACAGAGCTTGTGTAGATAATAGAAGAAACCGCATCCTGGAATTGATGCAGAAAAACCCCAGGGTGCGGGTGGATGAACTGGCAAAGATCTTAGAGGTATCTTTGATTACCATCCGAAGAGATTTGCAGTACTTAGAAGATAGGAAAATGCTGGTTCGAACCCATGGAGGAGCCATTGCTTCCAGGAATCCAGTGGATGAAGTTACCTTGTACCGGAAGCTGATTGCTGAGTTTGCAGCAGGACTTGTAACGGATAATGACACACTGTTTATCAACACCAGCAGCAATGCGCTAAAGCTTCTGGAGCATATATCCTGTTCCAATGTAACGGTAATAACCAATAACGGAAAAGCCATTCACTGTGAGCACTCTTTGGAAGTCAATGTGGTGCTGACGGGTGGCGAACTGCGCTATCCAAAGGAAGCCATGGTAGGAGACTTTGCCCTGCGAAACCTCCAGACGATTTATGCAAAAAAAGCATTTATCGGATGCTCTGGCATTAGTGCGGAAAATGGAATGACAACAGAAATATTTAATGAAGTCAGCATCAATGAAATGATGGTCAATCATGCGACCCAGGAAGTATACGTCCTGGCAGATCACACGAAAATTGGAAAGAACAGCAGCTTTGTTAGCTGTCCCATTGACAAAATAAAATATCTCATTACCGATGAAAAAGCATCCACGGAAGCCCTTGATCTCATAAGAGAAAAAGGAGTAACAGTGTACGTGGTCTCACGGAAAGATATATAAACCAATCATAGTGGAACAATGCCCGGGCTTCCATTTTTGATTGCATCTGTATGGAGGCAAATTTATGGAAAAGGCATATACCCTTGGATTATATGAAAAATCCATGCCCACGTGGCTTGGATGGAAAGAAAAGCTGGAGGCGGCAAAAGCAGCCGGGTATGATTTCGTAGAAATCAGCATCGACGAAACAGAAGAAAAGCTAAGCCGTCTGTCCATGTCCCAGGCAGAGCGTCTGGAACTCATTAGTATGATGAAGATTGTGGGACTTCCCATACGCACCATGTGCCTTAGCGGACATCGGAAATATCCCCTTGGAAGTCAGGACCCTAAGATTCGTGAAATGGGAATGGACATTATGAAAAAAGCCATTGAGTTGGCAGATGATTTAGGCATAAGAATCATTCAGCTAGCAGGTTATGATGTCTATTACGAAGATTCTAGCCCAGATACAAAGGAATATTTTCTGGATAATCTAAAAAAGGCAACTGAAATTGCGGCACGGGCTGGAGTCGTGCTGGGATTTGAAACCATGGAAACCGAGTTTATGAATACGGTGGAGAAGTCCATGGAGTATGTAAAACTAGTATCTTCTATGTATCTCAACGTCTATCCAGATATCGGAAATATCACCAATGCAGCAAAAACATATGGAACGGATGCCCTAGAAGATCTCCGTGCAGGAAAAGGGCATCTGGTCGCTATGCATTTAAAAGAGACAGTACCAGGGAAATTTAGGGAGATCCCATTTGGTTCCGGGCATGTGGACTTTGAGCGAGCCATACAGACTGCCTGGGAGCTTGGGATTCGTAAATATGTAACGGAATTTTGGTTTACTGGAAATGCTGAGTGGATGAAGGATCTTAAGGATGCCAATCGTAGGATGACCGAAATATTGGATCAACAGTGCTGAAAGGGGAGCTTGGGATGAAAGTTGAGAAAAAGGTATTGGAGCATTTGACAAAGTGTTATTCCATCGCTCCATTAGAATATAGGAAGGAACAACATTTCCTGGTGGCGGCTGAGAAAGAGGATCGTTGCCTGTTATTTGACATGGATGGGACTTTAGTGGATACGATATGGGAAGGACCAGGAGGGACTATGTCCATGGTACAGGTTCCTGGTACTGATGGGCAGTTTCTGGCCACTCAAAGATTCTATTCCCCCAATGATTCCAAGGAATCAGAAATTGTAATTGTGACCCCCAAAGCAACCGGGGGCTGGCAGATCAGGACGCTTGTCAAGCTGCCCCATATCCATCGATTTGATATTCTTAAGAGAAATGGAATCCACTATCTGCTGGCCTGTACATTAAAATCCGGACATGAATTTAAGGAAGATTGGTCCAGTCCAGGTAAGATTTACGCTGCAGTTCTTCCTAAAGATTTAAATGAATTTCATAAGGATAACCCTTTGAAACTTCAGGTGATAAAAGAGGGAATGTATCGGAATCATGGTTACTACCCAGTAGAAGAAGACGGAGTGGAAACCGCACTTATTTCTTTTGAGGGTGGAATCTGTCAGGTGATCCCCCCTGCATTTGAAGAGGGGCCTTGGCAAATAAAAGAACTTTTAGATACTCCTGCAAGCGATGCTGTTCTTGTGGATCTTGATGAGGATGGAGAAAGGGAACTTGCCGTCTTATCACCCTTTCACGGAGATCAGATTTCCATTTATAAAAAGCAAGATGGCAGCTTTCATAAGGTATACGAATACGAACAACCTGCGGAGTTCTCTCATGCCATTTACGGTGGAGAATTATGTGGGAAACCAGTGCTGGTGGTGGGGCATAGACAAGGAGAACGGAATCTGCTTTTATTTACCTGGAAGAAAGAGAATAGACAGTATCAATGGGAAGTGATTGACAAGGACTGCGGACCAGCTAATGTATGCCATTTTATAAAAGATGAAAAAGATCTATTCATTAGCGCCAACCGTGAGACTGATGAAATTGCCATGTACGGAATTGCACCATAGAGGAGGAATTCAAATGCTGGAAGAATTAAAGCGTCAGGTATACGAAGCAAATATGGACTTACCTAAATATGGACTCGTGACCTTTACCTGGGGGAATGTAAGTGGGATTGATAGAGAGAGTGGATACTTTGTAATAAAACCAAGTGGGGTGGAATATGAAAATCTTCGTCCTGAGGATCTGGTTGTAGTGGACCTCAACGGAAATGTGGTAGAGGGAAGCTTAAACCCATCCTCTGATACCCCTACTCATCTGGAACTTTATAAAGCATTTCCCAAAATTGGAGCCGTGGTACATACTCATTCTTCCTGGGCGACTAGTTGGGCACAGGCAGGGAGAGGGATTCCCTGTTATGGCACTACTCACGCAGATTATATGTACGGGGAAATTCCGTGTCTTCGCTGTCTCAGTGAAGAGGAGATAAACGATGCGTATGAAATAAATACGGGGCGACTGATCACAGAGTATTATAAGGAAAAAGATTATATGGCTGTTCCGGCCTGTCTCTGTAAAAATCACGGGCCATTTGCCTGGGGAAGGGATGCAAAAGAGGCAGTACATCATAGTGTGGTCTTGGAGGAAGTGGCCAAGATGGCAGCAAGGTGTGAACAGATTAACCCTGATGTAAAGCCAGCGCCAAGGGAACTTCTTGATAAGCATTATATGAGAAAGCATGGAACCAATGCGTATTATGGACAGAAGTCTGCCAAGTAAATGGTCCTTTTCATAGGAAGATTTGGATTTGCCTTAAATTTATGTTACATTTTGCGGATTTTATAGATAAATAATCCATACCATGTAGCCCTTCGCATTGACATACCACAAAGGATATAATAAAATAGAATTATTTTACAGATGATAAAATTTGAGCTTCTGTCTAGATAATTACATAAGACGGTTTGACAAATGAAGGGGGAAGTTATTATGTACGATCAGAATTCAACACACCAGTTATTAGACTCATTTTATGAGGTAATCCCATTTTTATCCAATTTATTTGAAGATGATGTGGCTTTTGCGTTAACAGACACACAGAAGTTTATATTAGTTGAGAATGGAAATCAGTTAAGATTTAATATACAAGCAGGAGATTTAATACCTGTAGGGGGTGCAATCAGAGAGACCCTTAACAGTGGGAAAGTGACAGTGATGGATGTTCCTGCAACGGTTTATGGTATCCCATTTAAATCTTATGCTGTTCCAATTTTTGATAAGGGAAGAAGAGTAATCGGTGTTTTGACTCTTGGAAAAAGTTTGGAGAGAAGAAATAATCTGGTCAGCATGATTAATAGCTTATCTTCCGGAATTACTCAAATCGAAGGATCAACAAAAAGCGTATCCACTGGCATCGAACAGTTAAAAAATATGAATACAGAGATATCCGTAAAGGTAAATGAAGCAAATGAAAGTACAAGAAATACCGATGGTATTTTAGACTTTGTAAAGGATATCTCCACTCAGACCAATCTTCTTGGCCTCAATGCAGCGATAGAAGCGGCTAGAGCAGGAGAAGCTGGCAGAGGATTTACCGTGGTAGCAGGAGAGATTAGAAAGATGTCCGCATCAACCAACGATTCCATCGGTCAGATTGATACAGTATTAAAGAGCATCAATGCTTCCATTACTGCCATAAACAGCAGAATCACAGAATCAAACCATATTTTCACGGAAGAAACCAGAGAATTTAAAACAATCGTCAATTCTATCAGCGAGTTAAATACTACCGCAAAGAAGCTAGAAGGAATGTTAGAACATCTATAAAAAATTCTTTGATAAAAATCTGTTTTTGAGTTATGATAATCATGACTCTAAACATAAAGAAGGAATTGACAGATGAAGATAAAGACATCAAAAATAGCCATTGTTGGCTGCGGTTTAGTAGGTTCTTCCACTGCATTTAGCCTAGTGACCCAGGGGATCTGTGATGAGATCCTGATGATAGACATCAATGAAGAGAGAGCGCTTGGAGAAGTAATGGATCTCCGTGACACCATCAAGTATTTAGACCGTAACGTAAAGGTAAGGACTGCAAGTTACAAAGATTGTGGTGATGCGGACATTATCGTAATTACTGCGGGAGCACCACCTCAGAAGGGGCAAACAAGACTTGATACATTGGAAGTTAGTGCAAAGATTGTAAAGACCATCGTAGACCCGATTATGGCAAGTGGATTTGATGGAATTTTTATCGTTGTTTCCAATCCAGTTGATATTATGGCTCATTACGTCCATCATTTATCAGGTCTTCCAAAGAATCAAGTAATTGGTACAGGAAGTGCTTTGGATACCTCCAGACTGCAGAATTTCATTGCTGAGCTGGTGAACGTTGATCCTAGAAGTATTTACGCCTACTCTATGGGAGAGCATGGTGATTCACAGATGGTGCCATGGTCTACGGTAACCGTAGCTGGAAAGTCATTTCAAGACATTATTCATGACAATAAGGACATGCTGGGTGACGTAGATCTTGATGAGATTGTAAAGAAGACTGTAAGAGAAGGTTGGGAGATATACCAAAGAAAAGGAACTACCTATTATGGTATTGCCACCACCTGCGCTGGAATTATTAAAGCAATTCTTTATGATGAGAACAGAATCATACCTGTTTCCACATTGTTAGAAGGCGAATATGGTCAGAATGGCGTGTTTGCGGGTGTGCCTACCATCCTTAACCGGACCGGAGCAGCAGACATACTTGAGATACACATGACAGAGGGAGAACTGGAAAAGTTCAAAAACTCTGCAGAAATTATAAAAGAATACACAGATAAGATTTTAAAAGAGATTTAAGTATAAAGTCTCATTGGTTTATGAAACATATGCCAGTGAGGCTTCTTTTTATATAATTTCTTAAAAATAGATATCCGAAATGGATTTTCAGCTTAGAAGCTGACTACAGATCATAAATTCTGGTAACCCTATGCTTAAAATGATATAGAAATTCAACAGATGGGAGACTGAGGACAAATGCCGTATGATAAAAAGTGTTCTATGCAAAAAAGACCGGAAAGCATGGGTGAAATGAAACGGTTAAATAAACAGATAAAAACAAGAACCGTTTTGCTCAGAGACAGTTTAAGAGATTCTTGTGTGACCTCCTTTTACAAAACTGCTAACTTTGCCTTTTTTGAAGGCTGGTATTTTAAACATCAGAATAAGAAACACGTATTGGCACTGATTCCCGGAGTTAGTGTGGAGAAAGATGGGACTAGGCACCCTTTTCTCCAGGTTATTTGGAATGAGACTTCCTATTATCTGGAATTTCCGGAAGATGATTATTTGGTTGACAGAAGGCAAAGCAAGATCATGCTTGGACGAAATGTATTTTCTCATCGGGGAGTACGCTTGAATATACAATCTCAGGACATTTCCATTCATGGTATTATCCATTACGGCCCCATTAGTCCTCTGAGGTATTCCATTATGGGGCCCTTTGAGTTAGTCCCTTTTATGGAATGCAGGCATGAAGTGATTAGCATGGCCCATACGCTTCATGGGAACGTAAATATAAATGGAACAGTGCTGGACTTTGAAGGGGAAAGAGGATATATGGAAGGAGATCGAGGAAGATCCTTCCCAGACAATTATCTATGGATTCAGTGCAATCAGTTTAAGGAGCCAGCTTCCGTTATGGTATCTGTCGCCAGTATTCCGTTTATGGGTGGAAGCTTTCAGGGGTGTATCTGTGTCATTCATTACAAAGGAAGAGAATATCGTTTTGCCACCTATCTTGGTGTTAAGGTAATTTGCAAAAGGCGAACATCAGTAGTTTTAAAACAGGGAAAGTATTGTCTGAAGGTATATTTGAGCAACCAAGGTAACAGGGAAGAGTCTACCTTTCGCCATAAGCTGCTGGCGCCGGATAAGGGAGGAATGACACGCTTTATAAAGGAAGGGCATTTGCTACGCGGAAGGTTTCTTCTTTATAAAGGGAACAACCTGATTTTTGATTTGACTAGTGACAATGTAAGTTTCGAATATGAGTCGGGATCATGATAAATGAGAGGCCGGAGCACGAAATCCAATATGGATTAGCTCCGGACTTTTTATTTTATTTCATCCATAAGAAAGCAGCTGAAATCTTATATGTTATTTGTAAAAATCTTACAAATTATTAATGCAAATGCGTGTTTTTCCTATATGTTTCGTTGTAAAAACAGTGCTACCTTAAAGAATTGTTATATTATGCAAAATATGTTGAAATATGGCAGATAATTGATATAATTAAACTATATTTACAAATTCATTATCCTAGGATAAAAGGGGGAGCACCTATGAAAAAAAACAGTAGACTTAAGATTTCCCGTCGCTTAATTCTGGTATTTGCAGTTCTGGTTTTTATTATTTTTCTTTCTTCTGTATTTTCACTCGTGAGTTTTCGTATTATAGGAAATAATTTTACTACCTTCTATAACGTACAATATGAGACAACAAAAAAACAGATGGAAATCCGAAAAGATGTCCAGACCATTAATAAACGAATTTTGTGGGCAGTTATTTCAAACGATCCTGCGGTTACAGCAGAGGAAAAAGAAGATTTTGACAAGAGATTTGGCAAGATTGATGGCTACATAAACGTAATTACAACTAACTTACATGATGGACAAACAGGACAGAATTTAGCAGACGCATTAAACAAATTTAAGGAAGATACGTATCGTCTGGTAGAATTTGTAGAAGCTGGTCAGATCAAAGAGGCGATTAGTTATTACAATTCAAACTTTAATATTTCCTCGGAAGCCCTTGCAGATGCACTGGATAGTACAGGAACCAAATCTGATAAAGATGCTTTACTAAAATATGAGACAAGTCAAACCGTTGAAAACATTGCTTCTATCTTTCTTGCAGTTTTCTCTATCATTTCACTGGTAACTGCCATTGTTTTGGGGAGACGTCTCACGGCAAGCATTGTTGTGCCTTTAAGAGAGTTGGAGACAGCATCAAAAGACATTGCAGAAGGAAATCTTCATACGCAAATCACATATGAGTCTGGAGATGAGATTGGGCGAGTGGCTGAGAGCTTAAGAGTTTCCATGCAAAAGATTGCTTCTTATATTGAAGATATTGACTCTGTCATGGACAGCATGGCTACTGGTAATTTCAATGTGAACTTTAAAAATGAGTTCTTAGGAGATTTCAGAAACATAGAGAAATCCCTTAAATTATTTACCAGCAAGATTTCTAAAAGCTTGGGAGATATCAGCCAGGTTTCCGATGAGGTTTCCATGGGTTCTGTACAGATTTCAGGCTCTGCTCAGACCTTGGCAGAAGGTGCAGCCAATCAGGCAGCTATTGTTAAGGATCTGTCAGATACCATTACAGACATGTCAGGAAGAATTTCAGAGAATGCACAAAATGCAGTTGAAATCAGCGATGAGATGACCAATGTTACGAAGAATATTATTATGGAAAATGAGAATATGCAAGAGATGGTACGTGCCATGGAGGTAATTAGAACCACCTCCCAGGAGATTAATAAGATTATTAATACCATCAATGACATTGCTTCTCAGACAAACCTGCTTGCCTTAAATGCCTCCATTGAGGCGGCTAGAGCCGGTGAAGCAGGAAAAGGATTCTCTGTGGTAGCAAATCAGGTTAGCTTACTTGCAAGCCAGAGTACCAACGCAGCTAAGACTTCCACACAGCTTATTGAAAACTCCCTTGAGGCAGTAGAAATGGGAACTGTGATTGCAGATACAACGGCAAAGGGATTAGGAATTATAGTTGAGAGAACAGAAGTCATCATGAAGAAAGTAGAAAGCATAGCTTCTGCGTCAAAGGATCAGGCAATGTCAGCCAGACAGATCGATAACGGAATTGGACAGATATCTCAGGTAGTAGAAGTAAATGCAGCCACAGCAGAAGAGAATTCTGCTTCCAGTGAAGAGCTTACTGGTCAGGCCCAGTCCCTTAGAAATCTGATTTTCCAGTTTCATCTTAAAAAGTAAAATAGAATCAATCAATTCATAGAGTTTGAAATAAACAGCATATAACAGTTGACATTTTACGTCGACTGTTATATGCTGTTTGCATAGGAGGGATGTTGTGAAGATCATTATAAATAATTCATCCATGCAGCCAATCTATGAGCAGGCGGTGGTACAAATTAAAGGCTTGATTATAGACGGCCAACTAAAAGAAGGTGAGCCCCTGCCATCGGTGCGCAGCCTGGCTAAGGAGCTGAGAGTCAGCGCTTTAACCGTAAAAAAGTCTTATGACGTATTGGAGCAGGAGGGCTTTATCATTACGGTACATGGGAAAGGAAGTTTTGTTGCCTGTACCAACCAGGGTTTATTACTGGAAGAGAAGCGAAAAGAAGTGGAATCAGATTTAGAGACAGCGATCCGCAAAGGGCGTAGCTGTGGTATGAGTGATGAAGATATAACAGAGATGTTTCGTATCATTTTGGAGGATTGACTATGATGCTTAAATTAGATAACGTACAGAAACGATATGACGGATACAGTCTGAACTGTTCTTTGGAGCTTCGTACTGGATACATTACAGGATTAGTGGGACTTAATGGGGCAGGAAAGACGACTATATTTAAATCTGCTTTAGGACTAATCTCTGTGGATGGAGGAGAAATTCGAATTTTCAACAAAGAACTAAAAGATCTGACCACAGAAGACAGGGAACAGATTGGAGTGGTTCATTATGATTCTGGATTTAGTGGTTATCTTACCATTTCAGATATTACTGTTATTTTAAAAAATTTATATAAAAAATTTGATAGAGTAGAATTCGAAAAAAAATGCAGGGAAGGGAATCTTCCTTTTAACAAGAAGATTAAAGAGTTTTCTACTGGTATGAAAGCTAAGTTAAAACTACTGGTAGCCATGTCCCATCATGCAAAAGTACTTATTTTAGATGAGCCAACCGCAGGACTTGATGTAATTGCCAGAGATGAGCTTCTCGATTATATCAGATCCTATATGCAGGAGGGAGATCGTTCTATCCTAATCAGCTCCCATATATCAAAGGATCTGGAAACACTTTGTGATGACGTTTACTTAATTGATCAAGGAAAGATGATTCTCCATGAGGAGACAGATGTACTTCTTGACCGCTATGGACAGTTAAAGACAACAAATGAACAATATGAAACATTGGATCATCAGCATATCATAAGGCGCTATAAGGAAGCTTATGGTTATCGGTGCCTGACGGATAATAAGGAGTATTATGTACACAAATATCCTGATTTGGTGATGGAAAAAGGGACGATTGATGAAGTTCTCACATTAATGATTCGAGGTGAACAAATATGAAAGGATTGTTGATAAAGGATTTGATTTTAATGAAAAACCAAGCAAAGTTTTACATCTTATTTGCTTTGATTTGCGGGCTTATGATGTTCGTGAATTTTAATCCGGGATATTTGATTGGTTATATGACGTTGCTATCTATGATGTTTACCTTTACTACGATGAGCTATGATGAGTTTGAAAATGGTCATTCATTTTTATTCACCCTTCCCTTTACGAGAAAAGATTATGTAAAAGAGAAGTATAGTTTTGGCATCCTTATAAGCCTTACGGTTTGGACTCTGTTTTTCCTGGCAGTACTCTTAAAGTCAGAAATTACAAAGGATTTGGATATGGGATCAATCTTTGCGACCGCTCTTATGTATCTTTTTATGATACAACTGTTTTGCGCAGTTAATCTTCCCATCCAGTTTAAATTTGGAGCCGAGAAGGGAAGGATTGCATTATTTGGTGTGACGGCAGCAGCTTTTGCCGCAGTGGTTATTTTATCAAAAATAACTAAATTATTTGGAATGAACATCATTGAAGTATTAGATTGGTTAGAAGCCATCAATCCTATTACCTTTTTTGGAATCATAGCATGTATATGTATCGTAGCTTATGGGATTTCTTATGGTATTTCTGTAAAAATTATGGAGAAAAAACAATTCTAAAAAAGCTTTACTCATAAGTGAAGGAAAAAGGGAGAAGATAAGAAGAATATGTATTTTGGGAGTAAAACCATGAATCTTATTTTTCTTATAATGGCCTGGCTGCCAATCTTGTTGGGTACATTTGGAATTGTATTTATATCCTATTATTTTTATAAATGGACCAAAGGGATCACCGTATTTAAATTCCGTTTGGCGGGAGAAATTTGTTTCCTTTTGGTCCTTATTTACTTTTTTCTATTCTTTTTAATAGGATCTATTTTACGACCCAATTTGCTATAAGAATGCTCCCCTTATCCCAGACAGTTTACATCTTAAAACTGCCAGAGATAAGGGGAGCTTATTTTTATGACCAATCAATTTTAGGTATTAGTTATATTCTTTGCCTGGCTTTTTGAAGCATTTCTATGCTTTCTTGGAGTTGTACGAAATTCTCTTTTAAATAGCCGGTCAAAATAGCTGGTACTCTCAAAACCTGTGATTTCTGCTATCTCAGTAATGGACTGGCTGGTAGAAAGAAGAAGATTAGACGCCTGCTTCAACCGGTATTTGTTCAGGTATTCTATGGGTGATAAGGGAACAGAGCATTGAAAGCAGCGCAGCGCCTCCCGCTTACTGACTCCAACGGATGCCGCAATGTCATCTAAAGTCAGCCGTCTCCTGTAATTCTCCTCAATAAACAAGGTCATACGCCGGAAACGGGATTGGGATATACGATTGGTCCCGGTATTATCCATGGTAACCAGCTCGTTCCGGTGCTCATATAGTTCCTCCCAAACCTGACTAATTAAGGTAAAAGTTTTTATTTCCCAAGACGGCCCTTTTTCTTCACAGATACGGTTTAACAAAAGAAGATGATCAAGAACCTTCTTCTGCCAGGGAATAAATGCTTTTAAAACAACATGAGATACTCCCGAAGAAAGAAAGGGAGAGATATATTTCTCGTGGATCAGACTGCCCTCTGGTGCCATAAATTCTGGTGAAAATACCAGGTTGGGAATCACAGCGCTTCCAGCGGAGGCATATCGGTGGATGACCCCTGAATTAACAAAAAGTCCATCCCCGTCTTCTAAAATGTGGCTGATGTTACCAATAGAGCACTGTACAATGCCCTTAGTAACAGATACTAGTTCAAACTCTCGGTGCCAGTGCCAATCAATGCACTTGTTATCAAATTTCCCAACGTCTTCGTAATAATACTGTAAAGGAAAACCCTTTGTCCCATGGGAGACTAGCTCCATCATGGATTCATCTGTCCGTATTTTTGTGCTTTGCATAAATGGTTCTCCTTTTAAAGAATGGCTCGATTATATCATAAATTGGCCATAATTTGCAAGAATCATATTTTGTAATGCGATATAATACAACAAATGAGATTTGGGAGGAAAGGAAATGAGTCAGGATTATAATAAAACCATTCGTGCCTGCTTTACCAGTTACATTGTCCAGGCAATCATTAACAATTTTGTACCGCTTTTGTTTCTTACGTTTGAAAAAGAGTATGGTATCTCATTATCAAAGATTGCTCTCCTTGTCACCTTTAATTTTGGTATACAGCTATTGGTGGATCTTTTATCCGCAGGAGTCATTGACCTAGTAGGGTACCGGATTTCCATGATCACAGCACTGGCACTATGTGCAATGGGCCTCGTCTCCCTGGCTTTGCTTCCAGGTCTATTTCTAAATCCCTGGATTGGTCTTCTTTTAGCAGTCCTGATTTATGGAGCGGGGGGAGGACTTTTAGAGGTATTAGTAAGTCCAGTGGTAGAGGCATGTCCAACCGATAATAAAGAAAAAGCCATGAGCATGCTGCATTCCTTCTATTGTTGGGGGCATGTTGGCGTTGTTTTGATTTCCACCATATTTTTCGTCTTACTAGGAGTGGAAAACTGGAAAATGCTTGCTCTGCTATGGGCAGTGGTTCCACTTGTTAACATGATTGCCTTTTTTAAAGTGCCTATAGCACCCTTGGTGAAAGAAAATGAAGGAATTCCTTTTCGGACTTTGATAGGAAAAAAGATTTTCTGGATCTTTATGATACTAATGGTCTGTGCAGGAGCTGGAGAGCAGGCGGTCAGCCAATGGGCATCGGCCTTTGCGGAAGAAGGTCTTAAAGTGAAAAAGGCCGTAGGTGACCTTGCTGGCCCTATGTTTTTTGCCGCCATGATGGGTACTTCAAGAGCATTATACGGAAAGTATGGAGAAAAAATAGATTTGCAAAAGATGATGACATACAGTGGAATCTTGTGCATTGTCTCTTATTTCCTGATCTCCCTGTCTCCCAATCCAGTGCTGGGGTTGCTGGGATGTGGTATATGCGGTCTGTCAGTAGGTATCATGTGGCCAGGAACCTTTAGCATGGCATCGGCTTCTATGCGGGGAGGTGGAACCGCTATGTTTGCGTTTCTTGCTCTGGCTGGAGATCTGGGCTGCTCTAGCGGACCTACGTTAGTTGGACAGGTTTCCGGATTGTTTGAAAATAATTTGAAGATGGGAATTTTGGCAGCAGTCATATTCCCTATACTTTTTGTGATCTGCATACGTTATCAGCAACGGTCTAAGGTGTAAATACATAGAAAAAGGAGGTAACCAGTTATAGTTTCCTCCTTTTTCTATTAATAAACCACTACCTCATATCCTTCCGTAGAAGGAAATGAGATGGCAACCGTTTGACCTGGATTGTTATAGTCCAGTTTAATGTTCATGGTAAATCCAGCAGTGTCATCATCTTCATCCACTGTCATGTACACGGTGATGTCTTCCTTTGAAAAATATCCTTCTGGTGTAAAGATGGCCTTACCGCTTATTCCGTCTATCTTATAATCTAGTTCATTTAACAGTGGCCATATTCGGTTGTTAATTTTATCTAGGTATGGTTCCAATCCATTTCCGCTACTGGCATACAAAAGGGTCTTATCACCGGATGCGTCTTCTGCAATCTGAACATTGTCTACGAATGCCCAAAACTGGCCAGTCAGTCCCCCAATCGTCAAGTTCTTTGTCATATCCTCATGACCAATCTTCATCATATACTTTTTATTGGCGCCTCCGTTGGAATAATAGGTGCCGTTTGTATAAAAAGATTGGTGAGAGTCCTTTGACCCTAACATCTGCATGGCTGTTTCAGAAAGAAATTCCATGTTTGGAGTATTGATGTCATGGTATTTTAACCCCAGCTTCATGGAAATAGGAATCTCCATATCAGAATAAGTAAGGCTCATATGTACGTCACCGCTAATATCCAGTCCAGCTAATTCAGAACTTTTTTGAATGGCATAAAAATATAGCTTTCTTCCTTCATTTTTAGTAGTAGAAGCGGCGGCAGGATTCGCTGCCTTTTGTCTTACAATACCATCAGCCACCCAAGCGCCAGCTTCGTTGACTGTATAGCCATCGGGAGTGGTGGTATTCGTAAGAAGATAACCGTTTTCATCGAAATAATAACGTTCTGCCATTCCATCTTTATTTGAATCAATCCATTCCCATGTAGAAACCGGGGATAGCTGATCCTTTTCCTGCCATCGCCACCCGTTAGAATCCTCTTTCCAGGTTCCGGCAAAGGCTTGAGATGTTATAAAGAGGGACAGAAGTAATGCAACGGTAAATATTTTTATAGAATGTTTCATTCCGTTTTAATCCTCCTGTTGTAGTTCGCAGGCACAGATCAATGGCCTGCGAAGCTTTTTACCATTATGGTTGGTTCATTGTACCATATTTTGGTAAATACAACAATGTTTTTTACAGAGGAGTCCTTATTTAAAAGAGGCTTTTAACTGCTCAAAAAGCTTAAGGTCGGAGTCTTTTATCTTTAAATTGGTGGCGAGAGTTTTTCCTTCTGGTGTTGTGATGTTGATCTCGATTACACTTCCTTCTTTAAGGCCGCTTCTGGAAGCGGCGTCTAAAAACAATGGAAATTTAGGATGATTTTCCTTAAACACGCCCCAGGCTTCCTTTAATTGCATTAAATTCATAATATTCATCTGAAAAATCCTTTCTCCTAATTCATAGGCATATCCTAGCATAAATAAATTATCCAGTCAAATTTGATAAAAGTCAAGGAAGAAGATGGGTCTTCCCTCAAAAATACAGTCGTGTTATAATATGCTTACAAAGATAAAAACAAACAGGGGCAGATAATGCCCCTTTTCTCTATAGAAAAGCAGGAGATAACATGTACATAGCCGATTTACACATACATTCCCATTATTCCAGGGCAACCAGCAAGGATTGCACACCGGAGTATCTTGACCTATGGGCAAGGCGAAAGGGAATTGATATATTAGGAACTGGTGACTTTACACACAGGGGGTGGCGGGAAGAATTAAAGGATAAGCTGATTCCCGCGGAAGAAGGCCTATATCGATTAAAAGAGGAATACTGCCTGGATTCCGGCTGTCGCTCAGAATTAAAAACACCCAGGTTCGTGGCTTCTGGAGAAATTAGTACGATATATAAGAAGAATGGAAAGGTGAGGAAGGTCCACAGCGTCATCTTGCTTCCTGGATTGGAAGCAGCAGAACGCCTTTCTACCAAGCTGGAAGCAGTAGGAAATCTTCACTCCGATGGCAGACCCATTTTGGGATTGGATTGTAGGGATCTTTTAAAAATGACGTTAGAGTCATGTCCTGATGCCATATTTTTTCCGGCTCATATCTGGACGCCTCATTTCTCTTTATTTGGGGCATTTTCTGGGTTTGATACCATTGAGGAATGTTTTGAAGATCTAATGCCACACATTCATGCATTAGAGACCGGACTTTCTTCTGATCCCACCATGATCAGGAGGCTATCAGCTTTGGACAGATTCCAGCTTATTTCCAATTCGGATGCCCACTCCCCCTCAAAGTTGGGAAGGGAAGCCAATCTTATGAATATTGATTTATCCTATCAAGGATTATCAGATGGGATTCAAACAGGAAAAGGCCTGGAAGGAACCATCGAATTTTTCCCGGAAGAGGGAAAGTATTATTATGATGGTCATAGAAAATGTAATCTTTGCCTTTCTCCAGCTCAGGCAAAGCAATACGATGGTAAATGCCCGGTTTGTGGAAGAAAATTGACCACGGGAGTATCACATAGGATTGATCAACTAGCTGACAGGAGGGATGAAATTGTCCTTCCAGGAGAAAAGCCATTTGAGAGTTTGGTGCCACTTTTGGAGGTCATAGCGGCCTCCACAGGTTATACCACTGCTAGTAAACGGGTTCAGAACCAGTACGAGGAACTGTTAAGATCCCTGGGATCAGAATTTTCTATTTTAAGAACCGTACCGGTGGAGGAAATTAGAGCGGTCTCCGGTGAATGGATTGCCGAAGGAATCAAAAGGCTTAGGGCCAAAAAGGTAATATGCAACCCTGGATATGATGGAGAATATGGAACCATTCGTTTGTTTGAACCTGGAGAAATTAAAAAATAAATCTGTAACTGAAAGGCGGGAGGAACATACATATGATATCGGAAGAGATAAAACTGGAACATATAAGGAAGTCTCTGGCCAAATTGGATGAAATTTACGGTGTGACAAAGGATACTTTCTATCACCAACAGCCTTGGCAGCTCTTAGCAGCGATTATGCTAAGCGCGCAAAGTACGGACAAACAGGTGGAAGAAACGTTACCTCAGTTATTTGATCGATTTCCTGATGCAAAGGATATGGCGGAAGCGTCTCTGGATGAGATAGAAGATGCCATCCGTTCTATTGGTCTTTATAAAAATAAGGCGAAGAACTTAAAGAGATGCTGTAAACAGATTATAGAGGAATTTGGTGGAGATGTTCCAGGGAATATAGAAGGGCTCTTATGCCTGGCTGGCGTGGGAAGGAAAACGGCAACCTTATATCTATCCGATGCTTATGGGATTCCAGGTGTTACGGTGGATACCCATGTATTTCGAATATCCAAACGTCTAGGCTGGGCAACTGGAAAGAATCCGGTACAGGTAGAGTTGGAATTACAAGAGGTTTTGCCCGAAGAGCACTGGAACAGAATTAACTTTCAATTGATTTATCATGGGAGGGCTATCTGTACTGCAAGGAAGGTAAAGTGTGAAGACTGTGCTCTGGAAGCATGGTGTGAGAAAAAAATGGACTAGTAAATAAAAAGTCGGCTCCGATATTTGCAGCGGGTCGATTTTTTGTAAAATCCTGTTAATTTTTACATGAAAGCCGCAAATGATTACATAATAGAAAATTTTGTCAATTTCTGCTTTATAATATGGGTGAAACTTTATTGTCTATATGATTAAGGGGTGAAATTGAGTATGGAGAGTACAATTGAGCAAAGAGTAGATGTAGAAAATGTACAGCAGGGGAGTAACTGGTGGTCTGTTTTGGGCTTCTTTATTCCTTTGTTAGGTCTGATTCTATTCTTGGTTTGGAAAACTACAAATCCAAAGTCTGCAAAGGCTGCTGGAATTGGGGCATTGGTATCTGTGTCGTTAAATTTGTTGGGCTACGTGTTATTTGTAATGAGTAATGTCATAATTTAAGAAGCAA
The DNA here is from genome assembly GCA_963528005.1 of uncultured Eubacteriales bacterium. GTDB lineage: Bacteria > Bacillota > Clostridia > Lachnospirales > Lachnospiraceae > Lacrimispora. Next base: position 1,540 of record CAURSM010000017.1, on the reverse strand, counting down.
TCAAATCAAATCAAATTTTAGTTGAGAACTAAAATAATTCAATGGGTATGAATTTTGTGATTGAAATAAAATATATAAATAAGCTGCCAATTAACATAAGTGATACTGTTAATTGGCAGCTTTGTTTATAATTAACCTAATTCAATAACATTAAGCTGTGCTCCTACACTTGGTGCGAGAGTTAATGTTAATGGTATAGCGGAGTTATTTCTCAAAGTCAGTACATCACCTGCAGCCAAAGTAAGCATTGCAGTTCCTGAAATCTCTCCAACAGCAACAAGAGCTGAAATTGTGGTTGAAGTATCTACGGTACCATTTACAGCAATAGCGATTGCCGAGCCTATGCCAGCTGTAATGTTGACATTATAATCAATCTGGTAGACACCTGCCGTTGGAACCGTAACCGTAGTTGCTCCTGCGGTGTGAGTTACACCAGCCAGAGGACCATTATTACTTAAAGGAACGTCTGCGCCTCCAACAACGGTAGCATCAGCAAGCGTTGCCAGCTGATAAGCGAATCCAAATGTCGTTACTCCAGCTCCAGTAGGTCCTGTATCACCAGTAGGTCCGGTAGGCCCAGTGTCACCGGTCGGTCCGGTCGGTCCAGTAGCACCGGTAGGTCCAGTCGGTCCGGTATCGCCGGTAGGTCCAGTAGGCCCAGTAGCGCCAGTCGGTCCGGTAGGTCCGGTATCGCCAGTCGGTCCAGTAGGTCCGGTAGCACCAGTAGGTCCAGTAGGTCCAGTAGGTCCAGTAGGTCCAGTAGCTCCGGTATCGCCAGTCGGTCCAGTCGGCCCAGTAGCACCAGTAGGTCCAGTGTCACCGGTAGGTCCAGTAGGCCCAGTAGCGCCAGTAGGTCCAGTCAGTCCAGTATCGCCAGTAGGTCCGGTAGGTCCAGTATCGCCAGTAGGTCCAGTAGGTCCGGTATCGCCGGTAGGTCCGGTAGGCCCAGTAGCACCGGTAGGTCCGGTAGGTCCAGTATCGCCAGTAGGTCCAGTAGGTCCAGTATCACCGGTAGGTCCGGTAGGCCCAGTAGCACCGGTAGGTCCGGTAGGTCCAGTATCACCGGTCGGTCCAGTATCACCAGTCGGTCCAGTATCACCGGTAGGTCCGGTATCGCCAGTCGGTCCAGTAGCGCCAGTCGGTCCGGTATCGCCAGTAGGTCCGGTATCGCCAGTAGGTCCAGTATCACCGGTAGGTCCAGTCAGTCCGGTATCGCCAGTCGGTCCGGTAGGTCCAGTATCACCGGTAGGTCCAGTCGGTCCGGTATCGCCAGTCGGCCCGGTAGGCCCAGTATCACCAGTAGGTCCAGTATCGCCAGTCGGTCCAGTAGGTCCGGTAGCACCGGTATCGCCGGTCGGTCCAGTCGGTCCAGTATCACCAGTAGGTCCAGTATCACCAGTAGGTCCGGTATCGCCAGTCGGCCCAGTAGCACCGGTAGGTCCGGTATCACCGGTAGGTCCGGTATCGCCAGTCGGTCCAGTATCGCCAGTAGGTCCAGTAGCACCAGTAGGTCCGGTAGGTCCAGTATCGCCAGTAGGTC